>NZ_DASQCB010000011.1:0-55450 GCF_035634915.1 Stenotrophomonas sp. | reverse complement strand
TGAGGTGCAGCGGGGCGTCGCGCAGGATCTTCAGCACCAGGTCCAGGCCATCGTCGCCGGCACGCAGGCCCATTTCCGGCTCGTAGGAGTATTCCTGCGGCAGGGCATCGGTCTCGTCGTTGGTGACGTACGGCGGGTTGGTGACGATCAGGTCGTAGTGACGGCCGGTCAGGCCGTTGAACAGGTCCGACTTCAGCAGGGTGACGTTGTGCGCCTGCAGGCGTTCCTTGTTCTCTTCGGCCAGCGACAGCGCGTCATCGCTCAGGTCGACGCCGTCCACTTCCCAGTTCGGGTAGTAGTGGCCCATGGCGATGGCGATGCAGCCCGAACCGGTGCACAGGTCCAGCGCGCGGCTGACGTCACGGCCGGCCAGCCACGGTTCGAAGCCGCACTCGATCAGCTCGGCGATCGGCGAACGCGGCACCAGGGCGCGCGAATCGCTCTTGAAGCTGAGGCCGGCGAACCAGGCTTCACCGGTCAGGTAGGCGGCCGGGACGCGCTCGTCGATGCGGCGCTGGAACAGTTCCAGTACGCGGACCTTCTCGGCCTGCAGCAGGCGGGCCTGGCCGTAGGCCGGGCCGAGGTCGTGCGGCAGGTGCAGGCTGTGCAGCACCAGCTGGGTGGCCTCGTCCAGGGCGTTGTCGTAGCTGTGCCCGAAGGTCAGCCCGGCTTCGTTGAAACGGCTGGTGCCGTAGCGGATCAGGTCGATGATCGTGTGGAGTTCGGCGGCCGTTTCAGCGGTCATGGCGGTACTGCGGGCAAAGTGGCCCCCGATTATAGAGGCTGGCGCCCGCGGCGGCATCCGTTGCGACGGAAACGATCAGGCTGCAGCCGGTATGATGGGGATTACTTCCTGCGGGGGCTCCCATGTTCAATCGCAACGTCGGCATCATCCTGCTGATCGCCCTGGCGGCGGGCCTGGGCCTGCTGGCCGCGCAGCAGGTGTTCGCGCCGAAGCCGCCGGCCAACCAGCCGGCCACCGAAGCGATCACCCTGTACCCGCACACCCGCGAGCTGCCCGATTTCAACCTGGCCCAGTCCGACGGCACCCGGCTGATCCCCGGCGAGCTGAAGGGCCACTGGACCCTGGTATTCCTCGGTTTCACCTTCTGCCCGGACGTGTGCCCCACCACCCTGGCCGAGCTGGCCGGTGCGCAGAAGCAGTGGGAAGCCCTGCCCGACACGCTGCGCCCGCGCGTACTGTTCGTGTCGGTGGACCCGGACCGTGACAACGCCATCCGCCTGGGCGAGTACGTGCACGGCTTCCACAAGGACACCCTGGCCGCCACCGCCGACATCCCCTCGCTGGAACGCTTCGCCACCTCGCTGGGCTTCGTGTTCCAGAAGGTGCCGGGCAAGCATTTCGACGAGAATCCCGAGGATTACACCGTCGAGCACTCGGCCAGCCTGGCCGTGCTCGACCCGCAGGGCCGCCTTGCCGGCCTGGTGCGGCCCCCGTTCAACGCGCCGGCCATCGCCCGCGACCTGCAGAAGCTGACCGAGAAATCCGCACCATGAACCTGACCACCGCCCTGACGTACGCCCTGCCCCACCGCCTGCTGTCTTCGATGGCGCGCTCTCTGGCGTACTCGGACGACCCGCGCGTGTCGCGCTGGCTGATCGACACGGTCACCCGCAAGTTCAACGTCAACCTGGACGAAGCGGCCAACCCGGACCCGCGCAGCTACCCGACCTTCAACCAGTTCTTCACCCGCGCCCTGAAGCCGGGCGCGCGCGTGGCCGATGCCGATCCGCGCAGCCTGGTGATGCCGGCCGACGGCCGCATCAGCCAGCTGGGGAAGATCGAAGCCGGCCGCATTTTCCAGGCCAAGGGCCAGTCCTTCACCGCCGCCGAGCTGCTGGGCAGCGACGAGGACGCCAAGCCGTACAACGACGGCCTGTACGCCACGGTGTACCTGTCCCCGCGTGACTACCACCGCGTGCACATGCCGTGGACCGGCACCCTGCGCGAGACCGTGCATGTGCCGGGCCGCCTGTTCAGCGTCGGCCCGGCCGCGGTGAACGGCGTGCCGCGCCTGTTTGCGCGCAACGAGCGGCTGGTGTGCCACTTCGACACCAGCTTCGGGCCGATGGTCAGCGTGATGGTCGGCGCGCTGCTGGTATCCGGTGTGGAAACGGTGTGGAGCGGCGAAGAGATCCCGGCCTACGGCGACCGCATCACCCGCAAGGATTACCGTGGCCAGCGCATCGTGCTGGAGCGTTTCGCCGAAATGGCGCGCTTCAACTACGGCTCGACCGTGATCGTGCTGCTGCCGCCGGGCGTGGCCGAATTCGCCCCGCAGCTGGGCGCCGAAAGCCCGGTGCAGCTGGGCCAGGCGCTGGCAACCCTGCGCTGAAAAAAGGGGACGGAGGGGATTAAGTCGTTTGTGGCACAAACGACTTAATCCCCTCCGTCCCCTTTTTATTACTGCAGGGTCGGGGCCGGGCCGACGTCGACGCCGTCGTAGTCTTCCACGCCGGTCTGGCTGGCCAGGGCGGCCAGTTCCTGGTTGCGCAGGTCCAGCGACGCTTCGTCGTGGATCTCCACGCGCTCCACGTGCAGCACATGGAAGGGCGCGTCGCCCTCCTCCGGCTCCTGTTCGAACAGTTCCACCACCTCATAGCCCTGGGATGCCAGCGTGGTCGCCAGCACCTGCAGGCGATCCGGGGTGGAATGCACGAAGTAATAGCCCCACAGCAGGGGCGTGGCGAGATCCCAGTCGGTGTTCTCGCGCAGGTTGGCGAACAGATCGCGGGTGGCTTCCAGGTCCATGGCTCTCTTCCGGTTCGGTTACTTGTCGCAGCCCTGCAGCTTCAGCACCTGGCCAGGGCGCAGGCTGTAGCTGGGGGCCTTCAGGCCGTTGGCGCGCGCCAGGGTCGGCACTTCGCACTGGAACTTCGCCGCGATGCGGCCCAGGGTATCGCCCTTGCCGACCTTGTAGGTCTTGGCGGGCTTGGCCTTGGGCGCTGCGGGGCGCGGTGCGGCGACCGGCGCGGTCGGTGCAGTCGGCACCGTGGCGCTGGCGTTCGGGTCAGCCAGCGGCACCACGCCGCCCACCGCCACGCTGCCGGTGTAGCTGGCCGCGGTCGGGCGCACGATGGCCGCGTTCAGATCGGCGGTGATGAGGGTGCGGGCCAGGTCCGCGCGCGGGCCGCTTACGCAGTTGCGCTGGTACAGCCCGGCGATGCGGGTGGTGGCGTTGATGAGCGTGCCGGCCGGAATCCAGCCATCGGCTTCGTAGCGCGGGTTGAGGTTGCGCAGCGCGCGCATGTAGCCGTCACGCGTGCCGTGGCTGCCCAGGCAGATGGTCAGCTCGTAGATGGTGGTGGACTTGGCCAGGCGCAGGGTGGCCGGCTGCGCGCTGATCTTCGGGAACTCCACGCCGTACTGCTGCGGGTGCAGGAAGATCCACGCCGCGGCGATCACCATCGGCACGTAGTCCTTGGTCTCGCCGGGAAACTGGTTGTAGACGCTGTCGGTCCAGAAGCTCTGCCCGCCGCTCTGCTTGAACACGCGCGCGGCGCGGCCTTCACCGCCGTTGTAGGCGGCCACCGACATTTCCACGTTGTTGTTCAGTTCGCGCAGGCGCTCGTTGAGATAGCTGGCGCTGGCTTCGGCGGCGCTGCGCGCATCGAAGCGGGTATCGAAGCCGGTGCCGTCCGGGCCCAGGCCGAAGCGTCGGCCGGTGGCCGGCATGAACTGCATCAGGCCGGCCGCACCAGCACGCGAGGAGGCATGCACGCGGCCATTGGATTCCTTGGCCATGATGCCGAACAGCAGCGCCTCGGGCAGGCCGCGCTTTTCCCACTCCGGCCACATCACCGCGCGCAGGTTCTGGTAGTTCTCGTAGCTGGTCAGCAGGGCCGGCCGCATATCAGTCAGCCAGCGGCGGATGCCCGCCTGCACGGCCGGGTTGTACTCGACCATGGTGTCGAAGGCGTGGCGCTTGTCGTTGAGCAGGGCCGCGGCGCGGGCCGCTTCAGGCACGTCGGCGGTCAGCGGGCCCACGTGGTCCGGGTCGGCCTCCAGGCGGTCGCCGCCCTCGTCGGCGCTGTCATCGCTGGCGGCCGCGTCGGCATCACGCTTCAGCAGGCGCTTGTAGGTGGCCAGCATGTTGCTCATCTGGCAGCCCTTCTGCTTCACGCATTCGCTGATGACATCTTCCATGTCCTCCAGCGCGGCATCGGCTTCGTTGCTGCCCTTGGGGTCGGCATTGGCGACCAGCAGCAGGGCATCGCTGTAGCGCTTCTCGGCGGTGGCCATGCGCTGCTGCAGCGCATCGACCTTGGCCTGGTCCCGCGCCGAAACACGCTGCGCATGGGCGTCGGGGGCCAAGGACGCCAGGCCGGCAAGCGCCAGCAGCGGCCAACCACGGGAAATCAGGACAGGAACGGGCATTGGTGGCACTGTGTGCGAAACAGGCAGGCAGAGTAGCGGTGCCGCCAAGGTCCGGGCAACCCGGCCGTCGGCCCGCCACCGTCGGCGGTTAACATTGGGCGCATTCACCACAAGGGCTGGACCATGGATCCGATTCTGCTCGGCAAAGGCATCACCGATGATGTGGCTGTCACCCTGCTGCCGAAACTCGGCAACCGCCATGGCCTGGTGGCCGGCGCCACCGGCACCGGCAAGACCGTGACCCTGATGACCCTGGCCGAGGGCTTCTCGCGGCTGGGGGTGCCAGTGTTCCTGGCCGACGTGAAGGGCGATGTATCCGGCCTGGCCGTACCCGGCACCGGTGCCGATGCCCTGCTGCAGCGCGCCGCCGGGATCGGCGTGGCCGACTACGCGCCTGCAGGCAGCCCCACCGTGTTCTGGGATCTGTACGGCAAGCTCGGCCACCCGGTGCGCACCACCATCAGCGAGATGGGCCCGACCCTGCTGGCGCGCATCCTGGAATTGAACGACACCCAGGCCGGCGTGCTCGACATCGTGTTCAAGCTGGCCGACGACCGCGGCCTGCTGCTGCTGGACATGGACGACCTGCGCGCCCTGCTCGGCCTGGTGGCCGAGGAGCGCAAGGACATCTCCACCGAGTATGGCCTGGTCAGCGCGCAGTCGATCGCCGCCATCCAGCGTTCGGTGCTGCGCCTGGCCCAGGACGGCGGCGAAGGCTTCTTCGGCGAACCCGCCCTGGAGCTGGCCGACATCATGCGGGTCAACCACGACGGCCGCGGCGTGGTCGGCATCCTCGCCGCCGACCAGCTGGTGCTCAAGCCCAAGCTCTATTCCACCTTCCTGTTGTGGCTGCTGTCGGAACTGTTCGAGCAGCTGCCGGAAGTGGGCGACCTGGAAAAGCCCAAGCTGGTCTTCATCTTCGACGAGGCGCACCTGCTGTTCGACGATGCGCCGGCCTCGCTGGTGCAGCGCATCGAGCAGGTGGTGCGGCTGATCCGTTCCAAGGGCGTGGGCGTGTATTTCTGCTCGCAGTTTCCCGACGACGTGCCGGGCAACATCCTCGGCCAGCTCGGCAACCGCGTGCAGCACGCGCTGCGCGCCTTCACCCCGCGCGACCAGAAGGCGGTGAAGACCGCCGCCGAGACCTTCGTACCCAACCCGAAACTGGACGTAGCCAAGGCCCTCAGCCAGCTGGGTACCGGCGAAGCGCTGGTCTCTACACTGCAGGACAAGGGCGTGCCGATGCCGGTGCAGCAGACGATGATCGCCCCGCCGCGTTGCCGGATGGGGCCGATCACCGATGCCGAGCGTGCGCAGGTGCGTGCCGGCAGCCCGGTCGGCACCCGCTACGACACGGCAGTGAACCGTGAATCGGCCGCCGAACTGCTGGCCCAGCGCGCGCAGAAGGCCACTGAGCAGGCTGCGGCACCGGCTGCCCGCAGCCGCGAGCAGGACGACGCGCAGGAAGGCGGCTTCGGCCAGTCGATCAAGGACGCCATCTTCGGCACCAAGCGCCGCCAGGGCATGATCGAAACCATGGCCAAGCAGACCACGCGCACGGTGGGCACCAAGCTGGGCAACCAGATCGTGCGCGGCATCCTCGGCGGCATTTTCGGCGGCAAGCGCTGATTCCCCCCCGCCAGGGTCAGAGCCCTTCCGGCAGGAAGGGCTCTGACCCTTACTCCATTTCCTGAGAAGAAGTCGTACTGCATGTCCCGCTGGCGTCCCCCCGCAGAAAAAAGCACCGCCCTGATCACTGCCGCCGGCCACGCCCGCCTGAAGGCCGAGCTGGATGACCTGTGGCGCGTGCGCCGCCCCGAGGTGGTGAAGGCGCTGGCTGCAGCAGCTGCCGAGGGAGACCGCTCGGAGAACGCCGAGTACACCTACCGCAAGAAGCAGCTGGGCGAGATCGACCGCCGCGTGCGTTACTTGACCAAGCGACTGGAATCGCTGCGCGTGGTCGACACCACGCCGACCGATCCGCAGGCGGTGTTCTTCGGTGCGTGGGTGGAGCTGGAGAACGTGGACAGTGGCGAGACCAGCCGCTATCGCATCGTCGGCCCGGACGAGACCGATGCGGGGCTGGGCTGGATCAGCATCGACTCGCCGCTGGCGCGGGCGCTGCTGAAGAAGCGCATCGATGACGAGTTCGCAGTGGAGCTGCCCGGCGGGCAGTTCACGTTCGCGGTGATCGGCGTGGAGTACGCGGCTGTGTAGAGCCGAGCCCACGCTCGGCTGAACGAACCGCAGCCGAGCGTGGGCTCGGCTCTAAAAAATCGGCGTCGGCAGCAGCGGCGACGGGTACTGGCGGCCGACGCGCAGCGGGCGGAAGTAATCCGCATTACCGTAGAAGGCAGCATCCTGCACCTCATGCCAGCCGGGAATGCCCGCCAACGGCAGCGGCCGCAGCTGCAGCGGATCGCCCAGCACCCTGCCCTCATCGATGGCGCGCGCCACCGTGTCGATACAGGCCGCCTCATCGTCGCCCTGCACCACCACGCACTTGCCCACCAGCAGCCGCCCCGGCAACAGCGCCTGCTCCATCAGCGCATGGCCGAATACGGCCACCACGGAAACATCACCACCCTGCCAGCGCGACGGTGCGAACAGCGCACGCCAGTGATGCGCATCCCATGCGGCCAGCACGGAGGGATCGCGCACGCGCACGACCACACCGGTTTCATCGAACTGGGTCAACGCGGCCTGTGCGCGGTTGCGCTGGCCGGGCGCCATCGCCGCGATGTGCCGGCACTGCTGCCGATTGAGCGCACGCTTCAGCGGTAGCAGGCTGGCCCAGACCAGTGCGTTGAACAGGTCGTGCCAGTTATCCGCACGGGTCGCGAGGCGGCCCTGGGCGATGCGGGATTCGTAGTGCAGGCCATCGGCCAGCAGCGCTGCATCCTGCTCGACCAGCTGCAGCCCTGGCAGGGCCAGCCGCGAGTCCAGCGCGGAAACGGTCGGCCAACCCGGCCCTGCCAGCAGATCGGCAAAGCCGCGAACGCCGGCAAACAGCGGGTGCTCGAACACCCGCGCGTCGACCGCCGCACGCAGCGGCGGGATGAAGCGACGAAGGCCGCCTGCGTCGCCGCCGGCGGCCGTTGCTGCGGTCACAGCACCTTGAGGTCGAACGCCGGGCGGGTCGCGCTGGCCAGCGCGTCACCGTACAGGTCGTGCTCGTCGCTCTCGGTGATCTCCACGTCGACGAACTCGCCCACGCGCAGCGGCACCTGATCGGCGTTCTGGATGTGCACCAGGCCGTCGATCTCCGGCGCATCGGCCTTGGAACGGGCCACGGCGATATCGCCTTCGATCGCATCGACCAGGCACTGCTGCACGGTGCCGATCTTGGCTTCCAGGCGCGCGGCGGAAATCTGCGCCTGCTTTTCCATGAAGCGGGCCAGGCGCTCCTGCTTCACTTCTTCCGGCACGGCATCGGGCAGGTCGTTGGCGGTGGCCCCCTCGACCGGCGAATAGGCGAACGCGCCCACGCGGTCCAGCTGTGCTTCA
Source organism: Stenotrophomonas sp. (assembly GCF_035634915.1). Classification (GTDB taxonomy): domain Bacteria; phylum Pseudomonadota; class Gammaproteobacteria; order Xanthomonadales; family Xanthomonadaceae; genus Stenotrophomonas. Next base: position 47,544 of record NZ_DASQCB010000011.1, on the reverse strand, counting down.
TCCAGGAACGACAGCAGCTCTTCGAACTCAGCCTCGGTCTCACCCGGGAAGCCGACGATGAAGGTCGAACGCACGGTGATGTCCGGGGCGATGCGACGCCAGTTCTGCACGCGCTCGAGGGTCTTCTCGACCGCGCCGGGGCGCTTCATCAGCCGCAGGATGCGCGGGCTGGCGTGCTGGAACGGGATGTCCAGGTACGGCAGGATGCGGTTCTCGGCCATCAGCGGCACCACCTCGTCCACGTGCGGGTACGGGTAGACGTAGTGCATGCGCACCCAGGCATCGAGTTCGGACAGGCCTTCGCACAGCGCTTTCAGGCGGGTCTGGTAGGCCTTGTTGCGCCACATCTTCTCGGCGTACTTCACGTCCACGCCGTAGGCCGAGGTGTCCTGCGAAACCACCAGCAGCTCGCGCACGCCACCACGCACCAGCCGCTCGGCTTCGCGCAGCACTTCATCCACGGGGCGCGAGACCAGCTTGCCGCGCATCGACGGGATGATGCAGAAGCTGCACTTGTGGTTGCAGCCCTCGGAAATCTTCAGGTAGGCGTAGTGGCGCGGGGTCAGCTTGATGCCGTAGTCGGGCACCAGGTCCACGAAGGGATCGTGCTTGGGCGGCAGCGCTTCGTGCACCGCTTCCATCACGCTCTGGTAGTCCTGCGGGCCGGACACCGCCAGCACGTTCGGGTACGCCTCGCGGATCTGCTCCGGGCGCTTGCCCAGGCAGCCGGTGACGATGACCTTGCCGTTCTGGTTCATCGCTTCGCCGATGGCGTCCAGCGATTCGGTCACCGCCGAATCGATGAAGCCGCAGGTGTTGACCACCACCACGTCGGCCGAATCGTAGGACGGGACGATGTCATACCCTTCCGAGCGGAGCTGGGTGAGGATGCGCTCGGAATCGACAAGGGCCTTCGGGCAGCCAAGGCTGACGAAGCCGACTTTGGGGTTCAGCTGGGACATGGAACTCGCGGGACTCTGGGGGCCTGGGCCCCTGCCGGCATGGCAGGGGGTCCTGGGGGCCGGGGCCTGAAAGGGCGCCAGTATAGCGGGGTTGGTGGCCGGGCTCTGAACGGCCAGCCGCCTGATCGGGCACAGCCGCTGACACGCCGCTAACCCGGCCAGCGTCGACAATGCAGGCCTGTCCCCTGCAACGAGGTACCCGACGATGTCCGAATGGATCACCCTGGATACGCATCATGGCCCGGTCCGCGCCTGGCAGGTCCTGCCCGAGGGCAAGCCGCGCGCGGCGCTGGTGGTCATACAGGAAATCTTCGGGGTCAACGCGCACATGCGCGGGGTGGCCGAGCGCTTCGCCGCCGAAGGCTACGCCGTGCTGGCACCGTCGTTCTTCGACCTGGTCGATGGCCCGGAATCCGACCCTGATGCCCTGCCCTACAGCCCCGAGGGCGTGAAGGACGGCCTGGAGCGGGTCAACACGCTGGGCATGGAGAAGGCGCTGGAAGTGGTCCGCGCCGCGGCGACGCGCCTGGCCCCCCATGGCAAGGTCGGCACGGTCGGCTACTGCTGGGGCGGCAGCGTGGCCCTGCTGGCGGCGATGCGCCTGGGCCTGCCCTCGGCCAGCTACTACGGCGGCCGCAACGTGCAGTTCCTCGACGAGACGCCCAAGGCCCCGGTGATCTTCCATTTCGGCGCCCAGGACAGGAGCATCCCGCCGGAAGCCGTGCAGGCCCACCGCGAGAAGCTGCCGCAGATGGCCACCTACGTCTATCCGGCCGACCACGCCTTCAACCGGGAGGTCGGACATGCGTATGATCCAGACAGCGCCGCCCTGGCGCTGCAACGCACCCTGGACTTCTTCACGGAGCATCTTGGATGAGCGATTTCGAACTGGATTCACGCCTGGCCACCGACAGCGTCCTGGTAGCAGAAGGCCCGTTGTCGCAAGTGCGGTTGATGAACGACGAACGATTCCCGTGGCTGGTGCTGGTGCCGCGCCTGGCCGGGATCACCGAATGGATCGAACTGGACGGCGAGCAGCAGGACAAGCTGCGCACCGAACTCAACCGCGCCTGCAAGGCCCTGCACGGCACGGACGGGGTGGAAAAGATCAACATCGGCGCGTTGGGCAACATCGTGCGCCAGCTGCATTTCCACGTGATCGGCCGCCACGACGGCGATCCGGCCTGGCCGGGCCCGGTCTGGGGCAGTGGGCCGGCGCACCGCTACGAGCCAGCGGCACTCGACCAGCATGTCGCCTACTGGAAGGAACGGCTAGGATATCCGGCCCATCCCTGAGCCTTAGACGACCCGATGCGCTTCAATCTCGTCGCCGCCATCCTGCTGATCCTGATCGGCTTGTTCATGCTCGCCAGCAACCTGGGCTGGACGCACCTGAACCTGTCCAAGCTGTTCCTGACCTGGTGGCCGGTCGGTCTGGTCGGCGTCGGCATCGCGATGCTGTTCGGACGCGGAAAATAAACAAAGGCGGCGCAAGCGCCGCCTTTGTCCATGTGAAGCCGAGCATGGCCCGGCTCTACAACAACTCAGGTACGCGGCAGGGTCACGCCGGTCTGGCCCTGGTACTTGCCGCCGCGGTCCTTGTACGAGGTCTCGCAGACGTCGTCGGCCGCCGCCTGGAAGAACAGCATCTGGGCCACGCCTTCGTTGGCGTAGATGCGCGCCGGCAGCGGCGTGGTGTTGCTGAACTCCAGGGTCACGTGCCCTTCCCACTCCGGTTCCAGTGGGGTCACGTTGACGATGATGCCGCAGCGGGCATAGGTGCTCTTGCCCAGGCACACCACCAGGGTGTCGCGCGGGATGCGGAAGTACTCCACCGTGCGCGCGAGCGCGAAGCTGTTGGGCGGGATGATGCACTCATCACCGACGATGTCCACGAAACTGCCCGGGTCGAAGTGCTTGGGGTCGACGATCGTGGAGTTGATGTTGGTGAACACCTTGAACTCGCGCGAGCAGCGCACGTCGTAACCATAGCTGGAGGTGCCGTAGCTGACGATGCGCTCACCGTTGGCGTGCTTCACCTGCCCGGCCTCGAACGGCTCGATCATGCCGTGCTGCTCGGACATACGGCGGATCCAACGGTCACTCTTGATGCTCATGCTTTGTCCTGGGTACGAGGGGGCGCGTGGATTCTAGCAGGGGGCCGGGCACGCACGCCGCCACCCCGCAGGCCTGGCCTTACAGCAGCGAGGACAGGATCTGGATCGACGCCCGCGGGCGCTTGCCCACCTCCGCCACCAGGCGCTCGGCGGCGCGACGGTAGGCCTGGGCGGCGGTCGAATCGGGCTGGGCGACCGTGATCGGGCTGCCGGCGTCACCCTGTTCGCGGATGTCGATCTGCAGCGGCAGCGAGCCCAGCAGCGGCACGCCGTACTGGGCGGCCATGCGCTCGCCACCGCCCTCGCCGAACAGGTGCTCGACGTGGCCACAGTTGCTGCAGGTGTGCACGGCCATGTTCTCGACGATGCCCAGCACCGGCACCTCCACCTTCTCGAACATCTTCAGCGCCTTCTTCGCATCCAGCGTGGCGATGTCCTGCGGGGTGGTGACGATGACCGCCCCGGCCAGCGGAATCTTCTGCACCAGGGTCAGCTGGATGTCACCGGTGCCCGGCGGCAGATCGATCAGCAGGTAGTCCAGATCGTCCCAGAGGGTGTCCTCGAACAGCTGGGTCAGCGCTGCGGTCGCCCGCGGCGCACGCATGATCAGCGGCGTCTCGTCTTCCACCAGGTAGCCGATGGACATGGTGTCCACGCCGAACGCGCGCATCGGCTCGATGCTCTTGTTGTCCGGGCTTTCCGGGCGACCGGACAGGCCGAGCATGGCCGGCACGCTGGGGCCGTAGATATCCGCATCCAGCACACCCACGCGCGCACCGAGCTGCTGCAGCGCGACGGCCAGGTTCACCGAGGTGGTGGACTTGCCTACGCCTCCCTTGCCCGATCCCACCGCGATCACGTTGCGGATGCGCGCATGGGGCGACAGGCCCTTCTGTACCTGGCTGGCGTGGGGACGACGGGCGGGGCTGTTCACTTCGGACTCCGGGAGCGGTTCGTGGGGCGGGCAACCTCCCATCATACAAGTTCAGCCCGTTTGGCCCCTGGATCGCCGCACCCGGGCGAGGAGCGAAACCTGAACGCAGCCTGCACGAAGTAAATGAAAGCTGCGAAAGCAGCGAGCGCGCGGACGCCTGCCCATCGCATTTAGTTGAAACACCCAAGCCAATTTTCTTTCACTTGTTATTTTCAGGTCTGGATTTCATTACGCTCAAATGAAATCAAACCGCCAGATTCGGCAAATAAATACGCATCCATTTGATTTTTCAGGCTAAAACCTGCACCAACAACAAATTCTTTACAGGCACGCGCCATCAACGTTAATGCTGTGTTACGTTCGCCCCGGCAGCCCTGAAACTGAAGGCTGATTGAACGCCCCGGGAAGGGGCCACCTGCTTCCACTTAATGGATGGGATACCGCAATGATCCGTCGTCGCCACAATGTCGTCCGTCACCCGCTGTCCCTCGCACTGCTCGGCGCCCTGGTCGCCACCAGCCTCCCGGCCTTCGCCCAGGACAGCAAGGAAACCACCGACCTCGGTCGCGTGACCGTCACCGGCTCGCTCATTCCGCAGACGCAGGTGGAGAACCACACTCCGGTCCTGACCGTCACCGCCGAGGACATCCAGACCCGCGGCTTCACCAGCATTGCCGAAGTACTGCAGCAGTCCTCGCTGACCACCGGCGGCCTGCAGGGCGGCCAGTCCTCGGCCGCCTTCACCCAGGGCGCCGAAGCGGCCGGCATGTTCGGCCTCGACCCCGGTTACACCAAGTACCTCATCAACGGCCGCCCGATGCTGCAGTACCCGGCGCTGTACAACGGCAGCGACGCGTTCAACAACATCAGCGGCATCCCGATCGACATCGTCGAGCGCATCGAGATCCTGCCTGGCGGCCAATCGTCGCTGTATGGTTCCGATGCCATTGCCGGCGTGGTCAACATCATCCTGAAAGAGCGCATGGATGGCGGCACGATCAACATCCGCGGCGGCGCCTACACCGAAGGCGGCGGCAACAACCTTCGCGTGAGCGTGGCCAAGGGCTTCAACAGCGCCGATGACCGTTTCAATGCACTGGTCAACGTGCAGTACGAAAAGTCCAGCCCGATCTGGGGCTACCAGCGCGATCTGACCAAGGTGAACAATCCCGTCGGCTACTCGCCGCAGGTACCGTCCAACGACTTCCTGGTCTACCTGCCTGACGAAAACAATGCCTTCACCATGATGGACCCGACCCGCTGTGCCAGCGTGGCCGGCCAGTTCGGCGGCACCACCGAACTGGGCACCCGCGCGGCCGGTGAATCGTGCGGCTCCAAGTATGGCGCCGGCTACCGCACCATCAAGAACGGCAAGGAAAGCAGCCAGTTCTACACTTCGCTCAGCTTCCAGGTGAACGAGAACTTCGAACTGTTTGCCGATGCGCTGTACAGCCTGGAAGAGGTCAACTACGTGACCGGCGCCGGCTACACCTTCTGGAGTACCGGCCCGGGCTTCGGCTACATCTACGACCAGGACACCGACCAGTACATGAGCCTGCAGCGCGTGTTCTCCCCGGAGGACATCGGCGGCCAGGGCTACCGTGACATCATGGAAACCAACCGCAACAAGGCCTACCAGGTCACCCTGGGCGGCCGCGGTACGTTCGGCACCAACTGGGATTACACCGCCAGCTTCAGCCGTGGCGAGTACAAGCTGACCGAACGCGGCTTCGCCCGCTGGGCCGAGCCGATCGACAGCTGGTTTGAAGAGAACGTGTTCGGCCCGGTGCTGGGCCAGACCGATGATGGCTTCAACATCTACAGCCCGAACTGGGGTGCGTTCTATTCGCAGCTGCCGGCCGGTGCATTCCAGAGCTTCACCGGCTACACCTACAACCAGAGCCGCACCTGGCAGAACCTGGGCCGCGTGCAGCTGACCAACAGCGGGCTGTTCTCCCTGCCAGGTGGCGACGCCGGCCTGGGCATCGTGGTCGAAGGTGGCAGCGAAGGCTGGGACTACAGTCCGGATCAGCGCCTGCTCGATGGCGATGTCTGGGGTACCACCTCGGTGGCCGGTTCGGGCCACCGCAGCAACTATGCGGTGACCGGTGAGCTTCGCCTGCCGCTGCTGGACTCGCTCACCGTCACCGGCTCGGGCCGCTACGACGCTTTCAAGATCGCCGACAACACGGTCGACAAATCGACCTACAGCATCGGCGTGGAGTTCCGCCCGATTGAAAGCCTGCTGTTCCGCGGCAAGTACGGCACCGCCTTCCGTGCACCGTCGCTGCCGGATGCCTTCCAGGGCGAGAGCGGCTTCTACACCGCAGCCACCGACTACTACCGCTGCGCCCAGCTCGGCTTCGAGCCCGCCGACACCGTGGGCTGCCCGTATGCAGGCCAGTCCACCTTCGGCGTGCAGTCGGGCAATCCGGAACTTGAACCGATCACCGCCGATGTGTGGAATGCCGGCGTTGTCTGGGCGCCGATGTCCAACCTGTCCTTCTCGGTGGACTACTACAGCTGGAAGATCGAGAACGAGGTGGACACCCTCAGTTCCGACCAGCTGCTGCGCGCGGAGTACTACTGCCGCAACAACCTGGACAACAGCACCAACGCCACCTGCCAGAACGTGGCGGACTGGGTCACCCGCGATGCCTCGGGCAACCTGGAACAGATCTACACGCCCAAGCTCAACGTGGCGCGGCAGAACCTCAACGCCGTGACGGCAAGCTTCAAGTACGTGCAGGACATCGGCCGCTTCGGCTCGCTGCAGTTCGCCAGCAACTACACCAACATCCTCAAGCGCGAAGTGCAGCCGCAGGCGGGTGACGAGTACCTGGACCTGCTGCGCAACCCGTATGCGATGTGGGACTACCAGGCCTTTGCCAAGGTGCGCGCCGATGGTTCGGTTGGCTGGGCCAAGAACCAGTGGACCACAACCCTGTACTACAACTACATCGGCCGCACGCCCAATTACATGGCCTACCTCGGCGAGGGCTATGACTATGTGCACTCGTCCGGCTACAAGGCCGGCAAGTGGGGCTCCTACACCACCTACAACCTGAGCGTGAGCTACCGCGCGATGGACAACCTGACCCTGTCGCTGATGGTCAACAACGTGTTCAACAAGAACCCGTCCAGCCAGCGCCACAGCTTCGGCGGCAACATCGACGCGCCGTACAACGACTACCTCTACAACCCGTACGGCCGGGCGATCTACGCCCAGATGCAGTACGACTTCGGCAGCCGGTAAGCCGCTCCAATTCCGGGAATGACTGGCTCTGGCCCCGCTTCGGCGGGGCCTTTTTTTTGGGGCGTGCAGACCGGACAGCGGGCGGCGCGCCCTCACAACATGAACTGCCCGCTTAACAGAAAGCGTACAAAGCGCATCTGAATGCGCCGGAGCCAACCCGCTCTGCAGCAAATCCTTTCATTTGAAATCAACAGTTTGGATCAAAAACCCATCCAAATCAGCACTTTGCCTACTCTGGCTTCATGACGGGAGCATGAACAGTTGACACGACAAGTTAAGGTCGTGTTAACGTCGACCCATCGGCTTGTGAAGCCGGCGTTAGAACGGGGCCACCGCCCTACAGGGACGACAGGTGCAACTGCCTGTCGAGGTTTGATACATCAGGGGACTTACCACATGAATATCCGCAAGGCGCTCAGCCGCCACCCGCTGAGCTTTGCGCTCACTACCGCACTGCTGGCCACCAGCGTCGTGCCGGCATTTGCACAGGAAGCCGGCAATGAGGTCGGCGGCAAGGACGCCGTGAACCTGGATCGCGTCTCTGTGGTGGGCTCGCGCATCAAGCGCGCCGACGTCGAAGGCCCGGCGCCGGTTACCGTCATCACCCGCGCCGACATCGACCGCGAAGGCTTCCAGTCGGTCGGCGACATGCTGCAGAGCCTGACCCAGCAGGGCATGTCCAACTTCACCGGTGACCTGGCCACCAGCGGCTTCACCCCCAACGCTCAGGTCGTGAACCTGCGCGGCATGGGCCCGGGCTATACGCTGACCCTGATCAACGGTCGCCGCCCGGCGCAGTACCCGCAGCCGTACAACCGCGACAACAACGTCGTGAACGTCAAGGCCATCCCGACCTCCATCGTCGAGCGCGTGGAAGTGCTGACCGGTGGTGCCTCGGCCATCTACGGCTCAGACGCCGTGGCCGGCGTGGTGAACATCATCACCCGCAAGAACTACGACGGCAACCAGGTCCGCGTGACGGCCGGCACCACCGAAGCCGGCGGCGGCGACAGCGTCAACTTCGAATATACCGGCGGCACCACCGGCGACCGCTGGAGCGCACTGTACTCCTTCCAGTACAACGAGAACGAACCGGTGTTCGGCTCCCAGCGCGACTACATGGCCGACACCCGCAACAACATCATCGGCCTGGCGGTGAACCCGCAGCTGTCGATTGCGGCCATCAGCGGCCAGGGCCTCAACGGCCACACCCGCAACCACAATGTCATCTACGACCAGGAAATGTGTGACGCGCTGGACTACAGCACGGTCACCACGGCCGCGCGTGGCACGTACTGCGGTTCCTACACCCAGAACGCCAGCCGCTCGATCTGGAACAAGAACCGCAATTACGCCGGCTACGTCTCCGGTACGTTCGACGTCAGCGACACCACCCAGCTGTACGGCAGCGTCAACTACTACACCACCGACGCCAAGTCGGCCTCGGGCACCGAGTACTGGAGCACCTCCGGCGACCGCTTCACCTCCTCGCGCACCGGCACCGCCACCACCTACTACTACGACCGGGATCTGCGTGACCTGATCCTGCTGCAGCGCTACTTCATGCCTTCCGAGCTGGGCGGCAATGAAGCGGCCAGCACGCTGTACAACGAGAAGACCTACGATGTGGCCTTCGGTGCAACCGGCACGATCGCCGACCGCTTCGACTGGGACGCCAGCGTCTCCTACGGCAAGTACACCTATGAAGCCGACCGCCCGCGCCTGCTCGCCAAGGCCGTGCATGACTACTTCCTGGGCCCACTGCTGGGCTACAACGGCAGCTACCCGATCTATGCGCTGAACCAGGACCGCTGGAACACGCCGATCACCCCGGAACAGTACCGCTCGTTCTCCACCCGCGTGAAGAACACCGCCGAATCCACCTCGGGCACGGCCAATTTCACCTTGACCGGTGACCTGTTCGAACTGCCGGCCGGCCCCCTGGGCTTTGCGGCAGTGCTGGAAGCCACCCGCCAGACCACGGACCTGGAAAGCGACTACCGCACCGACCAGACCCGTCCGCTGGATGAGAACACCATCTACAACCTGACCAGCTCCGGCCGTACCGATGGTTCGCGTGACCGTTACGCGGTGGGCGCCGAGTTCCGCGTGCCGATCTTCAAGAGCCTGTCGGCCAACATCGCAGGCCGCTGGGACAAGTACGACGACATCACCGCTGTTGACGACGCCAAGACTGTCAACGTCGGCCTGGAATGGCGTCCGTTCAGCAACCTGCTGCTGCGCGGTTCCTATGCCACCAGCTTCCGTGCCCCGGACATGCAGATGGTGTACGCCGAAGGCGCCGCCAGCTACTCGACCGTGCTTGACGAGTACGCCTGCCGTTCCGGCCAGGGTCTGGGCCAGGCAGCCGGTACGCCGGGCCGTACCTACAGCCAGTGCGGCCTGAGTGGCGACATCACCCAGTACTCGACCCAGTCGCTGGTCGCCGGCAATCCGCTGCTGAAGGAAGAGGAAGGCAAGTCCTGGGGCGCAGGTTTTGTCTGGGACATCATGGACCAGATGTCGCTGTCGGTGGACTACTACAAGATCCGCCTGGAAGACAAGGCACGCCAGCTGAGCTCGACCTACCTGCTGCAGAACGAAGCCGACTGCCGCCTGGGCGTGCAGCGTGATGGCTCGCCGGCCCGCAACGCACCGGACTCGTCCTTCTGCCAGAACATCCTCTCGCTGATCACGCGTCTGGATGCGCCGGGCACTGCACAGGACCAGGCCATCCAGCGCCTGAACACCGCCTACATCAACGCCTCGCTGCAGGAAGTGAGCGGCATCGACGCCAACTTCCGCTACAAGCTCAACACCGACCGCCTGGGCACCTTCGGCCTGGACGTTGGCTACAGCCTGCGCCTGACCGACAAGTCCAAGCAGTTCGCCGATGACGAGCTGATCGACTACCGCGACGAGTGGGACTACGAGCCGCGCAGCCGCGTCCGTGGCACCCTGACCTGGGAGCGTGACGACTGGTCGGCCGCGCTGTTCGGCAGCCGCCTGGGCGAGAACATGAACTGGGATGAGACGGGCCGACTGAAGCCGTACATCACCTACAACCTGAGCGTGGCCAAGAAGTTCGGCCCGAACGTGAAGGCTGAGTTCACCGTCGTCAACCTGACCGACAACCAGTACCGTCGCGACGTCACCTACACCACCTATCCGTACTTCTACAACTACATCGGTGCCGATCCGCTGGGTCGTCGTTACTACGTGAGCCTGTCCTATCGCTTCTGATAGCGCCGGCAGATGAAATGGAGAGCCCGGCCTGCCGGGCTCTCTTTTTTTGCGATGCACACAGCAAGGGAGTAACTGAAATGGAAAAGTTCAAAGCAGGCCTGCTGATCGCGGCGCTGGCCGCTGCGCCGCTGGGCGCGCAGGCGGCCCCGGCGTACTCGGTCGAGGATTTCGTCAAGCATCCCAGCTATGGCGCTGTGAAGATTTCGCCCGACGGGCAGTACCTGGCCGTCACCATGGACCATGGTGACCAGGATGTGCTGGCGATCCTGCGTACCAGCGACCTGAAGGTACTCAAGATCAACCAGCTGCCCGAGAAGAAGAGCATCGGCAGCTTCGAGTGGATCTCGCCGCAGCGTGTACTGTTCAACGCGGTCAAGAAGATGGGCGGGTACGCGCAGCCCTTCATGACCGGTGAGTGGTTTGCCGTCAACGCTGACGGCTCGCAGGCCGTGCCGGTCATCTTCTACGGCACCCGGGACGTCACCCAGCGCAGCAAGACGGTGGGTGCCGAAAGCTTCAGTCTGCTCGACACGCTGAAGGACGATGATCGCAACGTGATCATGCAGTCGCGTCATGCGCGTTCGTCCGAAGGCAGCGGCACCGAAGTGGTCCAGGTCGATACCATCAGCGGGCGCCGTACTGTATTGGCCAAGGCGCCCAAGGAGAACTGCTCGATCGCGCTGGACAAGGAGAAATCGCCACGTTTCGCCGTCTGTTCGTCCAGCCGCAATGAAGAGGGCGAATATGACGAACGTACCGAGCTGTACCGTCGCGATGGCCGCGACTGGACCCTGGTCAACGCCTCCAAGACCGATGGCAAGCACCTGTGGGTCGAGCGCGCCACCGCCGACGGCACTGTGTATGTAACCCAGAGCGATGACAAGGCGCCCGGCGCGGTGGGCACGCTGGACACCGCCACCGGCACGTTCACCTCGCTGTTCCAGGATCCGGTTGCCGAAGTCTCCGATTACATCTGGTCCACCGATGACAACCGTCTGCTGGGGGTGGTTACCGAAGCCGGCGCCCCCAAGGTGACCCTGGTCGACGAGAACCACCCCGACGCCGAACTGTATGGCTCGCTGGCGGCATCGTTCCCGGGCGAACTGGTGGACTTTTCCAGCCACACCGCCGACGGCAGCAAGATCATCGTCTCGGTCTACAGCGACAGCAATCCGGGCGAACTCTACCTGTATGACCGGAGCACTGGCAAAGCACGCTTCCTGATGCAGCGCGCGCCGCAACTGGACAAGGCACGCATGGCCTCGGTCAAGCCGTTCAGCTTCACCTCCCGTGACGGCAGGACCATCCATGCCTTCCTCACCCTGCCCCATGGGAGTGACGGCAAGAACCTGCCACTGATCGTCAACCCGCATGGTGGCCCGATCGGCCCCCGTGACAACTGGCGCTTCTCCGGTGAAACCCAGTTGTTCGCCAGCCGTGGCTACGCGGTGCTGCAGGTGAACTACCGCGGCTCGGGCGGCTACGGCAAGGCGTTCCAGGATGCCGGCCACAAGCAATGGGCCGATGGCATCCAGAACGACATCATCGATGCCACCCAGTGGACCATCAACCACGGCTACGCCAACAAGGACCGCATCTGCATCTATGGCGGCAGCTTTGGCGGCTATTCCTCGCTGATGGCTCCGATCCGTGCACCGGGCCTGTTCAAGTGCACCTTCGGTTACGTCGGCGTCTACGACATCGACATGATGTTCAAGAAGGGCGACATCCCTGAACGTGAGTCGGGCCAGCGCTTCCTGCGCCGTACCCACGGCACCGATACAGCCGATTGGGCGCGCACCTCGCCCGCGCGCCGCGCATCGGAAGTGAAGATCCCGGTGTACCTGGCCGCAGGCGCGCGTGACGTGCGCACGCCGCCGGAACAGACCGAGCTGATGAACAAGGCGCTGATCGCCGCCGGCAACAAGCCCGAAGGCATGATCATCGAGCCCGGCGAAATGCACGGCTTCTATGGCGTGCCGGCGCGGGTGAAGCTGTACACCACGATGCTGGACTTCTTCGGGCGCCACATCGGCTCATCCGCAGCCCCCGGAGCCAAGGCGGCCGACTGAGCCGTACCCGGCCTCCCTGGATCAGGGGGCCGGGAACTTCAGGCACCTCCTGGCGCACCATGAAGGTGTGCCAGCGCGTACCACTCGAACCGGTGCGCAGGTGCCATCGTTCAATCATGGAGAGATACCGATGTACTGCAGGCTCATTCTCACAGCCCTGCTGCCTTTCGCGCTGCAAGCCCCACTCGCACTGGCTGCAGAACCTTCACCGGCCAGCGCGCCGGATCCTACCGATGACCAGCTGATGATCACCGCCGGCTTCCTCAGCGGCCACCCCGACCTGCGCTTCCGCCTGCTGGGCATCGAGAAGCGTGACGCCGGGAAGATGGAACAGGCGTTCGGCTTCTTCCAGCGCGCCGGCTTCTATGCCGACAAACCCTCGCAGGCCATGGTGGCTGAGATGCTCTGGAACGGCACCGGCACCCCGGTGGACCGGGCACTTGCCTATGCGTGGATGGACCTGGCCGCAGAGCGGGGCTATGAAGGGTTTCTCGACCTGCGTGAGCGTTACTGGTCGGCATTGACGCCTGCAGAACGCGAGCGTGCCCTGCAGGAAGGTCCGGCCATCTACGCACGCTTTGGCGATGCCGCCGCGCGACCGCGCATCGACACCGCGCTGCGCCGCGAACGCCGCCAGGCCACCGGCAGCCGTACCGGCATGTCCGGCAACCTGCGCATCATGGTGCCGGGGCCGGCCGGCCCGATGGTGATCGATGGCAGCAAGTTCTACGACGATCGCTACTGGGATCCTGTCCAGTACCAGGCCTGGCAGGATTCGGTCTGGGCCAAACCCAAGGTGGCCCGGGTGGATGTGGGTGAAGCGACACAGATCAAGGAGGAAACCGAGCGCAGGACCCGCATCGATGCAGGCAGACCGCAGGTGGATGCGCCCGAACCGAAGACCGCCGACGAACAGCCCCGTCTGGACAGCGGCAAACCGTGATGCGGCCGCTGCCGGCCCTGCGCCGGCAGCGTTCTTTGCGCAGCGCGTGGGGTGACCTGCCCGAATCTGGCAGTTGCAGCGTGCCCCGGCCGAAACGGCCCCCGCCCTTGCCATCAGCCATGACCTTCGACACCCTTGCAGGGCGGGCCAGCGGCGTATCGTTCGGCCCACGGCCGCCTGTGCGGCCCTTCCCTGACTCACTCGGCCTGGAGGCCATACAAGTGACCCGTACTCCCAAGATCGTGCTGCTGACCCTGGCCGTTTCGGCCGCGCTGGTCGGCTGCGGCAAGACCGATACCCCGGCCAAGGACGCCACCGCCTCCACGCCGGCCGCCACCGACCAGGCCACCAGCTACAAGCTCGACGAATCCAAGCTGCCGGCCTACAACGCCTTCCAGGCCAGTGACCTGGACAGCAACCTGGACGCCTGCGGCGCCTTCGGCGATTACGTCAACGGCAAGTGGCTGGCCGCCAACGAGATCCCGGGCGACCGCACCAGCTGGGGCGCTTTCACCATCCTCGACGAACGTTCGGTGAACGTGCAGCACCAGCTCGCCGAGCAGGTCGCCCAGGTCAAGAACCCGAACCACATCGAGAAGATCGTCGGTGACCTGTGGGCCACCGGCATGGACGAAGCCAAGATCAACGCCCAGGGCATCGAGCCGCTGAAGGCCGATCTGACCGCCATCGACGGTCTGCAGGACAAGGCGGCCATCGCCGACTACCTGCGCAGCAGCGCCGCCAAGGGTGAGAACGTGCTGTTCAGCTTCGGCGCCGAAGCCGACTTCAAGAACTCGGCGGTGAACATGGCCTACGCCAGCCAGGGCGGCCTGGGCCTGCCGGACACCACCTACTACACCGATGCCAAGAACGCCGACAAGCTGAAGGCCTACCAGGCGCACGTCGCCAAGGTGCTGGAGCTGTCCGGCGTGGCCGCTGCCGACGCCGCCAAGCAGGCTGAAGAAGTGGTCAAGTTCGAAACCCGCCTGGCCAAGGCATCGAAGTCGCGCGTGGACCTGTCGCGCAACGTCGAGCTGTTCTACAACCCGGTCACCCTGGCCGACGCCGACAAGCTGACCCCGAACTTCAGCTGGACCGAGTTCTTCAAGTCGCAGGGCGTGGCCGCACCGGAGAAGTTCTCGCTGGCCATGCCGGCCTTCCATGAGGAAGTGAGCAAGGCTCTGGCTGACACCGATCCGTCGGTCTGGCGCGCCTACCTGCGCTTCCACACCGTTGACGGCGCCTCGCCGTACCTGAGCGATGCCTTCGTCGATGAGAACTACGCGTTCTACGGCAAGACCCTCAACGGCCAGAAGGAACAGAAGCCGCGCTGGAAGCGCGTGCTGGGCACCATCGAGAACGATGCCGGTGAGGCCTTCGGCCAGCTGTACGTGAAGGTCGCCTTCTCGCCGGAAGCCAAGGCGAAGATGGAAGAACTGGTGAAGAACCTGGCCGCCTCGCTGAAGGAGCGCATCCAGGGCCTGAGCTGGATGAGCGATGAGACCAAGGCCAAGGCCATCGCCAAGTGGGAAACCTTCACCCCGAAGATCGGTTACCCGGACAAGTGGCGTGACTGGGCCGGCCTGCAGACCCAGCGCGACAGCTACCTGGGCAACGTGCGCGCCGCCAACGAGTTCAACTACAAGTTCAACCTGTCCAAGGTTGGCCAGCCGGTGGACAAGACCGAGTGGGGCATGACCCCGCAGACCGTCAACGCCTACTACAACCCGCTGCAGAACGAGATCGTGTTCCCGGCCGCCATCCTGCAGCCGCCGTTCTTCGATCCCAAGGCCGACGACGCCCTGAACTACGGCGGCATCGGCGCGGTGATCGGCCACGAAATGACCCACGGTTACGACGACCAGGGCGCACGCTTCGGGCCGACCGGCAACCTGGAAGACTGGTGGACCCCGGCTGACAAGAAGAACTTCGAAGGCCTGACCGGCAAGCTGGTCAAGCAGTTCGACCAGTACAAGGTCGATGGCCAGGCCGTGAACGGCCACCTGACCCTGGGCGAGAACATCGCCGACCTGGGTGGCCTGGCCACCGCCTACGACGCCCTGCAGAAGGCCACCGCCGGCAAGGAAGATCCGAAGGTCGACGGCTTCACCCGCGACCAGCGCTTCTTCTTCAACTGGGCCACCGTGTGGCGCACCAAGTACACCGCAGAAAACGCCAAGGTCCGCCTGGCCACCGACCCGCATGCCCCGGCGCAGTTCCGTGCCATGGGTGCGCCGTCGAACCTGCCGACCTTTGCCGCCGCGTTCCAGTGCAAGGCCGGCTCGCCGATGGCCCGCACCGGCGACCAGCAGGTGGTGATCTGGTAAGCCGCGGCTGACGCCAAGGTAGACCTTCGAAGGCCCGGGATTTCCCGGGCCTTTGTTTTTCCATGCACACTGTCCGGTAGCGCCGGGCCATGCCCGGCGCAGACGGCGTGACGCATGCATCCCGTGCCCATGCACGGCTTGCTATAGTTCGCCCGCCCTCAATCCATCACGGATTCGTTCTACATGCCCAATTTCCGTCCGCTTGCCGTCGCCCTGGGTATCAGCCTGGCGACCCTGGTCCCGACCCACGATGCGTTCGCCGCCAAGAAGAAGGCCGTGCGTGCCCCGGCCGTCAGCGCCCAGTGCAGCGATTTCTATGACGCCACCAATGCGGGCTGGCTGAAGGCCAACCCGGTGCCGCAGTCCGGCGCCGCCACCGCGCTGGGCCAGCTGGTCGACCGCAGCCGCCAGCAGCAGCGTGAACTGCTGGACGCTTCGATGAAGGCGCCGCAGGACAACGTGCAGAAGCTGCTGGGCGACTTCTGGGCCAGCGGCCTGGACGAAGCAGCGGTGGAAGCCGATGGCTCCAACCCGATCGCCCCGCTGCTGACCCGCATCAATGCGATCAAGAAGGCCAAGGACGTCCCAGCCTCGATCGCCGCGCTGCACCAGGTCGGCATCCCGGTGGCCTTCAACTTCGGCCCGGACGTGGACCTGAAGGCGCTGGACCGCCACATCGGCTACTTCATGCAGGGCGGCATGGGCCTGCCCGACCCGGCGTTCTACACCCGTACCGACGCCGACACCGTGGCCCTGATGGGCCGCTACCGCAACTACGTCAAGCAGATCCTGGCCCTCACCGGCACCCCGGCGGCCAAGCTGGATGCCGAGTCGCAGTCGGTGATCGAACTGGAAACCGAACTGGCGCGCAACGCGCAGTCGCTGGCCGGCATCAACAACCCGTTCAACAACTACGCGCCGATCTCGACCAAGGATCTCAACAGCCGCTACCGCAACCTGCAGCTGGATGCCTTCCTGAAGGCACAGGGCGTGAACGACGACCTGGTCTCGCTGGCCGACCCGGGCCTGTTCAAGCAGCTCGATACGATGGTCACCAAGCTCAAGCCGGACCAGTGGAAGGCCTACCTGCGCTGGCGCGTGGGCGATTCAATGGCACCGTACCTGTCCAAGGCCTACCGCGACGCCGAGTTCGAGTTCCGTGGCCGCGTCCTGCGTGGTGAGACCCTGCCCGCGCAGCGCTGGGAAAACGTGCTGGACGCCATCAACGTGGCCGCCGGCCCGATGGTCGGCCGCGAGTACGCCGCCCGCTACCTGTCCGCCGAAGATCGCCGCCAGGCGGCGTGGATCGTCGACAAGGTGCGCGAAGTGCAGATCGAGGCGGTCAAGAACAGCAGCTGGATGAGCGCCGAGGCCAAGGCCGAAGCACAGGCCAAGCTGGCCGCACTGAAGATCGAGATCGGCACCCCGCTGCGCGACCTGGACTACAGCGTGCAGCCGATGGGCCGTGGCTCGTTCGGCGGCAACATGCTGATCGCTTCGACCTGGCGCCACCGCGAGGAAATGAAGCGCATCGGCAAGGGCAACGCCGACCGCCGCTGGGACGTGCTGCCGCAGCAGCCGTCGCTGGCCTACGACCTGGCGCAGAACCGCCTGATCGTCACCGCCGCCATCCTGCAGGGCCCGGTGTTCAACGCCAAGGCCGATGCCGCCGACAAGTTCGGCAGCTTCGGGGGCCTGGTCGGCCACGAGCTGAACCGCGCCATCGATGCCAAGGGCGCCCTGGTCGATGCCAAGGGCGAACTGCGCAGCTGGTGGACCCCGGCCGACAAGACCGCCTGGACCCTGCTGGGCAGCCGCGTGGCCGCGCAGTATGGTGCCTACGAGTTCCCGGGCGTGAAGGGTGCCAAGGTCAACGGCACGCTCACCCAGGAAGAGAACCTGGCCGACATTGCCGGCCTGGAACTGGCCTGGGCGGCCTACACCGCGCAGGAACCGAAGGCCAAGCCGGCGCAGCAGCAGGGCTTCTTCCGCGCCTGGGCGGGCCTGTGGCCGCAGCAGCTGTCGCCGAACGAAGCGGCACGCCGCCTGACCGCCGACATCCGTGCACCGGGTCGCTGGCGCACCAACGGCCCGCTGTCGAACCTGCCGGCCTTTGGCGCCACCTTCAGCTGCAAGGCCGGCCAGCCGATGCAGCGTGCTGACGGTGAGCAGATCAAGGTCTGGCGCTGAGCCCAGCAGTGATGTGGTAACGACAGAGGCGCCTCCGGGCGCCTTTTTCGTGGGCGACGCCTGCAAAAAAAAGACCCCGGCAGATGCCGGGGTCAAATGTCAGTCTGAAAGAGAGCGCTGCTTACATCAGAAGTCGTAGGACGCGGTCAGGCGAACCGAGCGCGGCGCCGTGTAGTAGGTGCCGATGCCATAGGTGTTGGAGATCGTGTGCTGACCGGATTCATACGACGGATCGGACTGCACCTGACGGCGCTGGTTGAGCACGTTGAACACATCCAGGCCAAACGCCAGCTTGTGGTCGGCAAAGGTCGGGCGATACATCACGCCCAGATCGAAGCGGTAGGTCCACGGCTGGCGGCCGGCATCACCCGGACGCGACGGCTGGCCGTTGCAGTAGTGGTACGACGACTCGTAGCCGATCGGATCGCTGCCGTCCGCGCCGTAGTAGCCCAGGCAGCTCTTGGGCATGCCCGACGAGATGAGCATCGTGGCCGAGGCCGTCCACTCATCATTGAACTGGTAGGCGCCGTAGCCCTTCAGCTGGTGGCGACGATCGTTGGCGAGGTAGCCACCGGCGTACTCCATCAGGTAGTAGGAGTCCCAGTCCTGGGTCTTGGACACGTCGTCCTGGCCGATGTCCGACTTGACCTGGCCCTCGGTGTTGCCGAAGTTGCGCGACCAGGTGTAGTCCAGGCGGCCGTACCACTTGTTGCTCAGCGGGTGCTCGATGAACAGATCGACGGCGACGTAGCTGCGCTTGGCCTTGTTGCCGTTGTAGCCCCAGTCCGACGAACTCATCTGCACCGGGGTGTAGCCCGAACCATCGCTGTGCTTGACCATGAAGGTGTTGGTCTTGCCCGGGTTGAAGATCACGCAGCCCGGCACTTCCATGCCGCTTGAATCGATACCCATCGACTCGAGCTTGGCGTAGATCTGGTCGGAATCGCAGGTGTCATCGATGGCCGCCTGCAGGCGACGGTAGGTGAACTTGGCACCGGAGTTCCAGGACGAACCCAGGGTCTTTTCAAAGCCCAGGATGAACTCGTCCTGGTACTGCGACTTCAGGTCGGTCGGTGCAACCGACAGCGGGTCAGGCGCAACGCCGTATTCGTTGTTGGTCGACACCGGGCCCGGGCCCAGCGCGGTCAGGTCGGTCGGGTTGCCATTGGCATCGATGCCACCGTAGGTGAAGTATTCACGGGTATAGGTCGATGCGGACGCGCCACGGATGGCCACGCTGTTGGGCAGCGCCAGGTAGTAGCGACCCAGGTTGGCGAACACCTTCATCGACGAATCACCGAAGACATCCCAGCTGGCGCCCAGGCGCGGCGCCCACTGGTCACCGCTCTCGACATAGGCGATGGCCGAGCTGTTGTAGTTGGTGAACTTGTCATTGCGCAGGCCCAGGGTCAGCAGCCAGTTCGGGCTGACCTGCCAGCGGTCTTCCAGGTAGTAGGCCTTCTGCTCCACCGACATGCTGGTGGTGGTGGAGAAGATGTACTTCTGCACGTAGTAGCCATCACCGCCCGGCGCGGCGATATCGAAGGCCGGTGCCGGCGACGAACCCGGTGCGATGCGCGAATAGATCCAGGCATAGCCCGGGCCGGTCATGGCCTGGCCTTCGTTGTTGCCCTGGTAGGTCATGTTGTCGATACCGGCAGTCAGTTCGTGGCTGCCGATGCGGTACTGCAGGTCCACGCGAAGGCCGCGGGTCTTGCTGCCAGCGTCGGGCGCCTTGGTATACAGCGCGGTCTGGTCGTTGCGGATCGGCGTGCCGCCAGTGATCGACGGATCCTGGTTGGTCGGGCCGCTGATGTAGGCGCTGGCCGAATCGAGCGGATTGAACTCCAGGTTGCTTTCCTTGCTGCGGCCCCACACCGCGCTCAGGGTCAGGTCATCGGTCAGGTAGCCGGTGTACTTGAAGACGTCGAACTCATCCTTGAGCTTGGTCGTGTTGGCGAAGGTACCGTTGCGCTCGCCCTCGCTCATCGTCTCGTAGTCGAAGTCACGGTAGTAGGCGCCGTAGCGGTCCGTGTTCTCGACGCGGGTGTACTCCAGCGTGTTGTTGTCGTTGATGTTCCAGTCGATCTTGCCGTAGAACTTCGGCGTGTCGTAGGTGTAGTGGCTGCGGACCTGCTGCGCGGCTTCACCAGCGCTGGTGGACACGCCCTCGCTGCGATCCTTCTCGGCGGCGAGGTGGATGAACAGACGGTCCTCGATCAGCGGGCCGCTGACGTAGCCGCTGTAGGAGGTACGGGTCGACTTGTCGCCCTTGCGCGAGCGGTACAGGGAGCCGGCCACGGTGCCGGTATCATCCTCGAGCTCGAACCCCGGCGGCGCGGTGTGATTGGGGTAGTAGATGTCGCGCGGCGATTCGGCCAGCGAGTCCGGCGACCAGGTGGTCTGGAAGCCGAACTTCCACTCATTGGTGCCGCGCTTGCCGAGCTGGTTGATCACGCCACCGGTGGAGCGGCCGTAGCCCGCCCCGTAGCCACCCATGAAGGTTTCCTGCTGGTCGATCGAACCGTACGGCAGGCTGACACCACCCATTGCGCTGAGCGGATTTGTGGCGTTGAAACCATTGAGGTAGTACGCGTTCTCGGTGACGCTGGAGCCACCGAACGACAGCACCGAACGCGAACCATTGGAGAACTCGCCGCTGCCGGCGACCACGCCCGGGGCGAGCAGCGCGATCGCTTCGGCGCTGCGGCCCAGCGGCAGCACGTCCAGCTGTTCGGAAGTGATGACCGACTTGGAGACCGTGTTGGTCACGTCGATCTTCGGGATGTTGGCTGCAATGACGTTCACTGCATCCAAGTTGGTCGCGCCGCCGGTGGCGGACTGGCCGAAGGAGATCTCCGTGCCGACGCCGACCTTCAGCAGGACGTTCTCACGCGTTTCAACGACCTGCCCATTCTGCTCGAGGCTGATGGAGTACTTGCCCACCGGCAGCGAACCGAGGGTGTAGCGGCCGTTTGCATCGACGGTGGCGCTTCGCTTGAGGCCCGAATCGCTCTGCACAACCACCGTGGCGCCAGCGGCGGCCGGGGCGTTGCCGTACAGGGAACCGGTTGTGCTCTGCGCTGCGGCGGCGCCGATGAAGGAGGTCAGGACAGCGGCCAGTGCCGTGCGCTTCAGCCGGATGGCCGTCTTGCTGTAGGTCATGAAATTTCCTTGATTCGTGGAAAGACACACTCGCGTTTCAGACTCGCCGCATCAAAATTTCAGTTTCAATACAGCTGAATAGAATATTAATTTCATAAAAGATTAACTTGCAATGCTTGATACAAAAATTTTTATGTCGTTGATTTTATTGACTTTGTTTTGATACAAACGAAAATATTGATTTACATTCCATTTAACTGAGACATTCAAGCGTGCATTTGACCGCTTATCAGCGCTGCGAGCATTCCGGATTCGAAACCTCGACTTGATTGCCGCTTTCGTTTCCCGTGCTGATCGATCCGGCGAAGCAACAACGAAAAAAGGCGCCCTGGGGCGCCTTCGTACGTGAGGAGAGGGGCAGGCTTCTGAAGAGGGCCCTGACGGATCAGGGCCAAGCCAATCTTTGCGGAGAGAGAGAGCCGCTGTTCGCCCAGGTCAGAAATCGTATGAAGCCGTCAGCCGGACAGTGCGTGGCGCCGTGAAGTAGCTGCCCATGCCGTAGGTGTTGGAGACCGTGTCCGGCCCGGTCTGGTAGGTGGCGATCGACTGCATCGGCCGCCGCTGGTTGAGCACGTTGAAGACGTTCAACCCGAAGCCAAGCCGGTTGTCAGCAGACGCGGGACGGTACATCACGCCCATGTCCAGCCGCGTGGTCCACGGCTGCCGGCCGGCATCACCCGGACGCGATGGCTGGCCGTTGCAGTAGTGGTAGGCCGAGTTGTAGCCACTGATGGGAGAACTCTGGTCACTGCCGTAGAAGCCCAGGCAGTTCTTTGGCATGCCCGACATCACCAGCAACGTGGCCGATGCTGTCCACTCGTCGCTGATCTGGTAGGCACCGAAAGCTTTCAGCTGGTGCCGGCGATCATTGGCGAGGTAGCCACCGGCGTACTCCATCAGCGCAGCGGCGTCCCAGTCCTGGGTCTTGGAGACATCGCTCTGCCCGATGTCCGACCTGACCTGCCCTTCGGTATTGCCGAAGCTCCGCGACCAGGTGTAGTCGAGGCGGCCATACCAGCGGTCTGCCATGGGATGCTCGATGAACAGATCAAGTGCGACGTACTCGCGCTTGGCCTTCTTCCCGCCATAGCCCCAGTCCGCTCCGCCCATGCTGACCGGTGTGTAGCCGGAGCCATCCTTATGGCGCACCTGGAAGGTGTTGGTCTGGCCGGGGTTGAAGATCACGCAGCCGGGCAGTTCGTAGGCATCGGGATCCAGCCCCATACCGGTCAGGCGGTCAACGAAGCGGTCCGAATCACAGGTGTCATCGATGGCCGACTGCAGGCGTCGGTAGGTCACCTTGGCACCACTGTTCCACTGGCTTCCCAATGTCTTCTCAAAGCCCAGGATCAGCTCGTCCTGGTACTGCGAACGCAGATCGGTGGGGGCAACCGAACGCGGATCAGGCGCCTGGCCATACTCCTTGTTGGCCGACACCGGCCCATCGCCCAGGGGCGCAAGGCCGGTCGGGTTGCCATTGGCATCGATGCCGGTATAGGTGAAGTATTCGCGCGTGTAGGTCGATGCAGAAGCGCCGCGGATGGCCACGCTGTTGGGCAGCGCCAGGTAGTAGCGGCCCAGGTTGGCAAACACCTTCAGCGAGGCGTCGCCGAACACATCCCAGCTGGCGCCCAGGCGCGGCGCCCACTGGTCACCGCTTTCCACATAGGCGGCGCCGTCACTGTTGTAGTTGGTGAAGCGGTCATTGCGCAGGCCCAGGGTCAGCAGCCAGTCGGGGGTCAGCTGCCAGCGGTCCTCCAGGTAGTAGGCTTTCTGCTTCACCGACATGCTGGTCGTGGTGGAGAAGATGTACTTCTGCACGAAGTAGCCATCGCCTCCAGGCGGCGCGATGCCGAAGCCGGGGCTGGGCGATGCGCCGGGATTGCCGCGGGAGTAGATCCAGGCATGGCCGGGGCCGGTCATGGACTGGCCCTCGTTGTTCGCTCGATAGGTCATGTTGTCGATGCCGGCAGTCAGTTCGTGATTGCCGACGCGGTACTGCAGGTCCATGCGCAGCCCCTGCGTGGTGCTGCCAGCATCACGCGCCTTGCTGTAAAGGGCCGGCTGATCGTTTCGCACCGGCGTCCCGCCATTGAGCGACGGATCCTGATTGCCGGCGCCACTGATGAACGGATTGCCCGATTCCAGCGGATTGAACTCCAGGTTGCCGGTGCGGGTGCGCCCCCATACGGTGCTGAAGGTCAGCGCATCGTTGAGATAGCCGGTGTACTTGAAGATGTCGGCGTCGGTGGTCGTCTTGCGGATGTTGGGGAAGGTGCCGGTGCGATCACCTTCGGTCAGCGTCTCATAGTCGAAAGCGGTGTGGTGACCACTGGTACGGTCCGTGTCCTGGAACCGGGTGTATTCCAGCGTATTGCTGTCATTGATGTTCCAATCGACCTTGCCGTAGACCTTCGGCGTATCGACGCGGTAGTGGTTGCGCACCTGCAGCGCGGCGGCCTCGTTGGCGGTCGCAACACCTTTGCGGCGGTTGGCCTCCGCCGCCAGGTGGACGAACAGCCGATCCTCGATCAGCGGGCCGCTGACGTAGCCGCTGACGTAGCCGCTGTAGCTGGTGCGGGTTTCCTTGTCGTCGCGTCGATAGCGGTACAGGGTGCCGGGCTTGCTCTCGTTCTCATAGCCATAGCCTTCCGGCAGGGTCATGTCGGGGTAATCCACCGACGCGGGTGCCTCCGCCAGCCCAGCCGGTGTCCAGGTGACCTGCGCACCAAACCGCCACTGGTTGGTGCCGCGCTTGCCAAGCTGGTTGATCACCCCGCCGGTGGAACGCCCATAGGCGGCGCCGTAGCCACCGGTGAAGGTTTCCTGCTGGTCGATGGAGCCGTAAGGCAGGCTCACGCCGCCCAGGTAGTTGAGCGGATTGGTGACGTTGAATCCATTGAGGTAGTAGGCGTTTTCGGTGACGCTGGCACCGCCGAACGACAGCACGGAGCGCGAGCCATTGGAGAAGGCACCGCTGCCGGCAACCACGCCCGGCGCCAACAGCGCGATGGCTTCAGCGCTGCGCCCCAGCGGCAGCACGTCCAGCTGCTCGGACGTGATGACCGACTTGGAGACGGTGTGGCTCACATCGATCTTCGGCAGGTTCGCCGCCGTGACGTTGACCGCTTCCAGCGTGGTGGCTGGGCCATGTGCAGCGAAGCTCACTTCGGTGCCGGAGCCCACGCGCAGCTGGATGTCGTTCTGCTGTTCGATGATGCGGCCATCGCGCTGCAGGCTGATGCTGTAGCGACCGACCGGCAGCGCGCCGAAGCTGTAGCGCCCCTGCGCATCGATGGTGGCCGTGCGCCTGAGGCCACTGTCGCTCAGGGCGACGACGGTCGCGCCTTCGGAACCGGCGGCGGTGCCCTGCAGCGTGCCGGTGGTGCTCTGTGCAGCAGCGCTGCCGACGATGGAAAACAACACTGCCGAAAGTGCGCTGCGCTTCAGCGCGCGGTGTGCGGATGCAAATGCCATGAAGCTCTCTCCGGTGATGGAACTGCCGGGAAGTTATAGGCACGTGTGTGTGCGTCGCGGCAGTGCTGCAACGTGCGATAACTTGCATTGATCCTGATGCCGCACGCACGGACACGCGAACTGAAAATCACGCTACGCACGTTGAACCAAGGCATTTCAGCGAACGACCGGCGCTGCCTCCACGGAGTTCACGCCACATAAAGTGGGGCGATATACGTCACGCCATCGACACTGCAACGCCACGACCAAGGCCTGAAGCGACAACTGTTCATTCCGATTCCGACACATCCACTGCATGCCCGTATGCAACAAGGTCCATCATGCAGGCGCCAACGTTCCCCTGTAATGCACGATGCGCCCCACCAGCGGCGCACCGATCTCCACGTCAAATACGAAGCGTCCATCCACCTCGTACTCGAAACTCTGGTCTCCCGGCAGCAGCGCGCGCGGCAACGGAATGCCCAGCACCGACCAGCGGCGCGGCACCAGCTGCAGGCGTCCGCCATCCACCACAACCGCCAGGGCCACCGACACCGCACCGAAGCGCTCGACCAGCAGCGCTTCGTCGCGGCCACGCCCCTCGGTCTGCAGCGAAGAGAAGCGGCGGCCGGCAAACGTGCGCGTCCAGCGTTCGCCACCGGCTTCAGCTGCGAACGCGACGCTGACCGGCACCTGCTCGCCCGCCGCCGGGAATCCAAAGACGGCGCCGAGCAGCCGCGACAGCAGTCCACTGCCCCGCTGCACCTGCGCCCTGCCCTGCCAGCACCGCGCGGCCCCCGGCGCATGCAATCCCTGCACGGCTGCAGGCAGGTGCGCATAGGCGTCGCCCAGCACGCGCTGGTACAGGCTGGCACCGGGCATGTCGTGGCGGAAGCCGGTATGGATGGTGCGGCCCGCGAACAGCTGGTCGTAGTCGGACAGTTCCAGCGCATGGGTGGCCGGTCGCGCTCCCGGCGCCGGCCGCTCGCCCTTGAGCTGCTTGCGGATGAGCGCCTCGATGGCCATCGATGGAATATAGGGACCGTCATCTGCCTCGGCCAGCAGGTGCCAGCTCTGCTGTACCGGTGCGCCATCGCGGGTGCCCACTGCGCGCACGATCATGCCGCCGCGGTGTTCGCCGAACTTCATCAGGTTCAGCACGGTGTAGAACAACGGGGACAACGGTTCCAGCGACGGCAGCCGCAGGTGCTGGCGGGCCTTGGCCAGCAGGTTGAGCACGCGGTGCAGGATTTCCGGCACCGGGCCGGCGCCGATCCAGATGTCGCGGAGAGTGGGGTGTTCCGGTGGCAGCACCTGCAGGTCAGGCACGTCCACCAGCGAGAAATGCAGGTTGCGCAGCGGTATCCGCCCCGGCACCGCCACGGTGAAGCGGCGGCTTTCGGCCAGGCCCACGCCGTGGCCATCACGCCCGCCGCGACGCAGCTTCACCGGTGACCCGGCATAACCGACCACCGCGCGCATCACGTTCAGGCCGATGCCGGCATAGGGCGACGGTGCGATACCGCCTTCCACGCTGAGGATGTCCATGCGCGTGGCCATCACCCGCAGCACGGCGGCGGTCAGCACCGGGAAGCTGCTGACCCCGGACAGCACGTAGACGCCTGCCGCGCGCGCCTGCGCGTCGAACTGCGAGACACCGAACACGAAGTCGGCGGCGTCGGCGAAATCCAGATAATCGATGCCGGCGGCGATGCAGGCCTCGATGGCGGCGTAGCGCTGGCTGCCGTAGTCCTGGAAGGGACCGGACGCATCGACCACGAGGGCTGGCCGTTCGGCCAGCAGGGTCGACGCCAGGTCCTGCCGGTCAACCCGCAGGGGCCGCACGGTGGATTCCCCCCGATAGTCGGTGCAGAACGCCTCTGCCGCCGCCAAGGTGCGCCCGGCCACCAGCAGCTCCAGCTGTGGCAGGTCCGCCAGCAGCCGTACCAACCGCCCTCCAAACACGCCATATCCGCCCAGGATCAGGATCTTCACGCATCGTCCTTGTTGTGCTGCCGTGGATGGAAACCGCTCAGCCGCGCCATGGTAGCGCGGTCCTGCAGCGCAGCACGATCCCGCATTAACACCGGCCGTGCTATCGCTGCCGCTTCGCCCGCTGCGGAGCCGATCATGGCCATCAGGAACCTCATCTGCGTGTGGTACGACACGCAGGCACTGGACGCCGCCACGTTCTACGCCAGCACCTTTCCCGACAGTGCAGTGACCGCCGTGCACCACGCGCCCGGCGACTACCCTGCCGGCCAGGAAGGCGCGGTGCTCACCGTCGAATTCACTGTCTGCGGGGTGGCCTGCGTCGGCCTCAATGGCGGCCCCGCGTTCAGGCACAACGAGGCGTTCTCGTTCCAGATCCAGACCGAGGACCAGGCGCAAACCGACCGGCTGTGGAACGCGATCGTCGGCAACGGGGGCCAGGAAAGCGACTGTGGCTGGTGCAAGGACCGCTGGGGGGTGTCCTGGCAGATCAGCCCGCGCATGTTGATAGAAGCGGTGACCAGCACGGACAAGGCGCTGGCCAAGCGCGCCTTCAACGCGATGATGCCAATGAAGAAGATCGACATCGCCACCATCGCCGCCGCCATCCAAAAAGGGGACGGAGGGGATTAAGTCGCGTCCGCCCTCCCCGTGTCACACAGCAAGCGCTTTGCGACTTAATCCCCTCCGTCCCCTTTTTTGAGAGGTGCTGATGACCTGGGATGCGATCATCGTCGGCGGTGGCCACAACGGGCTGGTGTGCGCGGCCTACCTGGCGAAGGCCGGAAAGAAGGTGCTGGTGCTCGAGCGGCGCGGCGTGCTCGGCGGCGCGGCGGTCACCGAGGAATTCCATTCCGGTTTCCGCAATTCGGTGGCCTCCTACACCGTCTCGCTGCTGCAGCCGAAGGTGATCGACGACCTGCAGCTGCACGCGCATGGGCTACGCATCATCAACCGGCCGGCCAACAACTTCCTGCCGCTGGACGACGGTCGCTACCTGCTGTCGGCACCGGGCCGCACCCAGGCCGAGGTCGCGAAATTTTCCGGGCGCGATGCTCAGCGGCTGCCCGAGTACGAGGCTCGGCTGGAAATCTTCGCTGACGTACTGCGCGCGTGGGCGCTGCGAGCGCCGCCGGACCTCGGCGTGGCCGGGGGATGGCGTACCCTGCCGGCGCTGTGGCAGATGGGGCGCCTGGGCCGCGAACTGGCCACGCTGGATGCTTCGCTGCGGCAGGAACTGCTGGACCTGTTCACGCTGTCGGCCGCCGAGTACCTGGACCGCTGGTTCGAGAGCGAGCCGATCAAGGCGCTGTTCGGGTTCGACGGCATCGTCGGCAACTTCGCCAGCCCGTACACGCCAGGCAGCGCCTATGTGCTGCTGCACCACGTGTTCGGCCAGTGCAACGGGGTGAAAGGTGCCTGGGGCCACGCCATCGGTGGCATGGGCGCGATCAGCCAGGCCATCGCTGCGGCGGCGCGCGAGGCCGGTGCCGAGCTGCGGGTGGATGCGGGCGTGCGGCGCCTGCTGGTCGAGCAGGGGCGCGTGGCCGGTGTGGAGCTGAGCAGCGGCGACACCCTGCGCGCTCGTGCGGTGGTCGCCAACGTCAATCCCAAGCTGCTGTACGAACAACTGCTGGACCCAACGCAGGTGCCGTCGGCGACGCGTGAGCGGATGGCGCAGTGGCGCTGCGGCTCGGGTACATTCCGGATGAACGTGGCACTGTCGCAGCTGCCGGATTTCCGCGCCCTGCCCGGCCCCGGTGACCACCTCAGCGCCGGCATCATCATGGCGCCCAGCCTGGACTACATGGACCGCGCGTGGCTGGATGCGCGGCGCGATGGATGGTCGCGCGAACCGATCGTGGAGATGCTGATCCCCAGCACGCTGGACGATTCGCTGGCGCCGCCCAGGCAGCATGTGGCCAGCCTGTTCTGCCAGCATGTGGCACCGGTGCTGCCCGGCGGGCGGCATTGGGATGACCATCGGGAGGACGTTGCCGACCTGATGATCGCCACCGTCGACCGCCATGCGCCAGGCTTCGCTGCCAGCGTGCTGGGCCGGCAGGTGCTGTCACCACTGGATCTGGAGCGGACCTTCGGCCTGGTCGGCGGCGACATCTTCCACGGCGCTCTCAGTGCCAACCAGCTGTTCTCGGCGCGACCGATGGTCGGACAGGCCGGCTATCGCGGTGCGCTGCCTGGGCTGTATCTGTGTGGTTCGGGCACGCATCCCGGTGGTGGGGTAACAGGGGCGCCCGGGCACAATGCCGCGCAGGTGGTGTTGCAGGATGGGTAGGTGCATGCAAAGCGTGCCGACCAACGGTCGGCACCTACCCGCGTCAGATGATCCTGCGGATCATTTGACGCTGCGCAAATGGTTCGGGCGTTTGCGTGGGCCGGGCGGGCCGGGTGGGCGTCGCTTGTTGAAGGGCGGTTCCCCGCGCCAGTAGCGGATCAGCAGCCAGCCGAACAGCATGCCGCCCAGGTGGGCCAGATGAGCGACGCCCGGCTCCCAGCCGGTCATGGCCATGACGATTTCCGTCACGCCCAGCAGGATCACGAAGGTACGCACGGTCATCGTGATGGGCGGGAACATCAGCCGGATGACCTGCTTGCCGAAGATCATGCCGTAGGCCAGCAGCAGGCCAAAGATGCCGCCCGACGCGCCCAGCACGGTGGCAGGGTTGTCCAGCAGGGTACCCACCAGCAACTGGCAGAGACCGGCACCGGCCACGCACACCAGGTAGTAGGCCAGGAAGCGCTTTTCACCCCACACCTGCTCCAGCGGCGAGCCCAGCATGAAAAGCAGCATCATGTTGAAGAACAGGTGGCCGAAGCCTGCATGCAGGAAGCCGTACGTCAGCAACTGCCACGGCTGGAAGTTGCTGCCCGGCGAGAACGCATCGAAACCCTGCTGCAGAGGCTGCAGCATGAACGGTTCGAAGGTCTGCATGCCGAGCAGGAACGGCTGCTGCAGCAGGAACAGGATCACGTTGGCAATCAGCAGCGCCTTGGTGACAGGGGTCAGTCGCGGGAACATGGCAGCACCTGCATGGAACGGTCTCCATCATAGCCGCAGCACCACGGCAACGTGGCGACCGCCCTGTCCGCTCCATTCAGTCGCCGCAGGCGATCAACCCGGCCCCCAGATCGCCGCGTCCAGTGCGGCCGCCGGGTCGCTGGCAGGCATGCGCACCCGGCCATTCTCGACCACCACGCCTTCGGCACGCAGGCGCTGCGACTGCTCGCGCCAGCCCGCCGAGCCTTCGGCCATGGCGATGCGCCCGTCCGAGCGCAGCACGCGATGCCACGGCAGGTCGGGATCTTCGTTCTGGCCAAGGATGCGCGCGGTGAGACGTGCGCGCCCGGGCAGGCCGGCGCGCATGGCCACCTGGCCATAGCCCAGCACCTGCCCTGGGGGGATCGCGCGGATTACCGCCAGGATGCGGTCACGCGCCTGTTCCGGCGTCAGCGCCGCAGGCGGGTCACCAGCAGTACGCCGATCAGCACCAGCACGGTGCCGGCGATCTGCGCCGGCCCCATCGGCTCGTCGAGCAGCCATAGACTCATCACGATGGTGGAAACCGGGCCCAGCATACCCACCTGCGCGGCCAGCGACGAGCCGACACGCTGCACCGCCAGCATGATCGCCAGCACTGGCAGCACGGTGCACACCGTGGCGTTGACCAGCGACAGCCACTGCACCGGCGCTGGTGCCTGCCACAGCAGCGGCAGTGGATGGGTAATGGTGAAATGCAGCAGCACCAGCACGCTGGCCACGCAGCTGGCGTAGGCGGTCAGGCGTACCGCGCCGATACGCGCGACCACCTGGCCGCTGCCGAACAGGTACAGCGCGTAGCTGAGCGCGCTGCCCAGCACCAGCAGGCTGCCGACGATGATCTGCCCGCCCTCGCGCTGCAGGTCATGACCGAAGGCCAGCAGCACGCCCAGGTAGCTCAGCACCAGCGCTGCCACCTGCCAGCGGCCCGGGCGCTGCCGCGCCAGCAGGACGTTGATCAGCAGCACCAGGGTCGGGTTCAAGTACAGGATCAGCCGTTCCAGGGTCACGCTGATGTACTGCAGGCCCTGGAAATCGAGCAGGCTGGACAGGTAGTAGCCGGTGAAACCCAGCCACAGCACGCGCGCCCGGTCGGCCCAGGACAGCGGTTCGGCACGCCGCGCCGACCACAGGGCCATCAGCACGAACAGCGGCAGCGCCATCACCATGCGCAGGGCCAGCAGCGTGGTGGCATCGACGCCGTGGCGCAGGCCCAGCTTGACGATGATGGCCTTGCCGGACGCGGCGACGGCACCGACCGCAGCCAGGCCGATGCCGCCCAGGGCAATGCGCGGGGAGGCCGTAGCGATGCGGGAGGATGGGCTGGACATCAGGACGACGGCAGGCCGCAGGGCGCGGCCACGGGGTATGGGGGAACGCGCATTGTCGCATGCTGGCGCGCGATGCCCTGTAGCGCCGAGCCTACGCTCGGCTTCGCGGTGCCCGTCCGAAGAAAGCCGAGCATGGGCTCGGCTCTACAGAAAACGCCGGTCAGCGCATCAGCACCACTTCCTCGGCCGAGGTCGGGTGGATGGCCACGGTATCGTCGAACTGGGCCTTGGTCGCCCCCATCTTCACCGCCACCGCGAAGCCCTGCAGGATCTCGTCGGCCGCTTCGCCCAGCAGGTGGATGCCCACCACGCGCTCGTCAGCACCGGCGCAGACCATCTTGAACAGGCTGCGCTGGGTGCCATTGGCAAGCGCCTGCAGCATCGGGCGGAAGCGGCTGTGGTAGACCGTCACCTGGTCGAAACAGGCACGCGCTTCTTCCTCGCTCATGCCCACCGCGCCCAGCGGCGGGTGCGAGAACACCACGCTGGCCACGTTGCTGTAATCCATCTTCGCCCCAGGGCGGCCACCGAACAGGCGGTCCATCAGGCGCCGTGCCGCGGCCACCGCGACCGGGGTCAGGCCGACCTTGCCGGCAATGTCACCCACCGCATGCACGCTGGGCACCGCCGTGGTCTGCCACTCATCCACCTCCACCTGCTGGTGTTCGCCGATGCCGATGCCCAGCGCTTCCAGGCCGAGGTCGCGGCTGTTGCCACGGCGGCCGGTGGCGAAGAACACTGCATCGAACACGCTGTCCAGCGGGCCGTCATGGCCGAACGCGCGCACGCGCCCGCCGTCGCGCTGCAGTTCACGCAGGCGGTAGTCGAAATGGATGCGCACGCCCTGCTGTTTCAGGTTCTCGGCCAGCTGGTCGGTCAGTTCGTGGTCGAAACGCTCCAGCAGCCGGTTGCCGCGCACCAGCAGGCTGACCCTGCTGCCCAGCGCCTGCAGCAGCCCGGCCAGTTCCACCGCGATGTAACCGCCACCGATGATCGCCACCTCGGCCGGCGCACTGCGCAGGTCGAAGAAATCATCGGAGACCAGGCCCAGCTCCGCGCCGGGAATATCCGGGCGCTGCGGGTGCGCACCGGTGGCGATGAGGATGTGGCCGGCGCTGTAGCGCACGCCATCGCTGCAGGCCACGGTGTGCGCGTCGACCAGGTGGCCGCGCGCGGGGATGCGCACCACGCCGGTCTCGTCCAGGCGCTTGTGGTAGCTGGTGTGGATGTTGCTGATGTAGGCCTGGCGATGGATCACCAGCTCCTTCCACGACAGCGCCGGGCGTGCCGGCACATCAAAGCCCATCGCGCTGGCCAGGCCGATGCGCTCGTGCAGGTCGGCGGCCAGCCACATCGCCTTCTTCGGCACGCAGCCAACGTTGACGCAGGTACCACCCAGTGCGCCCGGTTCCAGCAGCGCCACCCGCTTGCCATGCTGCGCCGCGCGGATGGCGCCGGCCAGGCCAGCCGAACCGCCGCCCAGGACGATCAGGTCGTAGTCAAAGGATGCAGTGCTCATCGGAATCGCTCAAAGAAGGAAAGTCGTGGTTCCACGCGCTGCGTGGAGGCCGCCGCCGTCGTGGAGTAGATCCACGCCATGCGTGGATGGCACCGTTCGCTGCAGGCGAGCATGCCATCACCGCTACGCAGCGCAGCGTGAGCAGCGCGGACTGGCATCATCCCTGCCCACGCTCGCGACGCATCGGCGGCCATTGCCGGTAGGTCATCGCACGCCACAGCCATTCCATCGGGCCGAAGCGGAAGCGCTGCAGCCACAGCTGCGAGATGCCCACCTGCAGGGTGAACAGGGACAGCGCGAACACCAGCTGCCACGCGCGCGGCATCAGATCGAACCAGCCCAGCCCGTAGTGGTTGAACAGCCAGGTACAGACCAGCGACTGCGCCAGGTAGTGGGTCAGAGCCATCCGTCCTGCCGGTGCAAGCCAACCCAGCCGCGCGCGCCAATGCACGATCCAGGCAAGGTAGCCCAGGCACATCGGCACGGCGCCAACCGACACGAGTGCCATCGCCGCGGTGGTTTCAAAGGTGTACTCACCGGGTGCCAGATACGGCTTCCACAGCACCCCGCCAAGGGTGACCAGCAGGCCCAGCGGCAAAGCGATCCAGCGCAGGCCGGCATACAGCCGCGGGAAACGCTCCGGTTCGGCCAGCGCCCCGCTGCCCGCGAACCAGCTGCCGATCAGAAACATGCCCAGCACTTCCGGCCCGGTGATCACCAGCGCGCCCAGCGAGGCACCCAACTCCTGCAGGCGCTGCACGTTGCCCTGCATCCACGTGCCCTGCCCGTACACCAGCCGCTGCTGCTCGATGCCCTGCTGCGCGTCGATCACCATCTTCTGCAGGTCCTGCGCCGGCAACAGCGTCACCATCGCGCCAATCAGCAGCAGCATTGCCACGCCGGCCAGATAGACCACGCCCCCCATCCAGGGCAGCCAGCTGCGCGGCGCTTCGCGGCAGGCCAGCAGCGGCAGCGATACCAGCGCATACAGCACCAGGATGTCGCCGGACCAGACCAGCAGCGCGTGGCACAGGCCGATCAGCGCCAGGCCGAGGCTGCGCCGCAGGTAGAACGGGCCAAAATCGCGCCCGGCCGCCTCTGCGCGCTGTGCCATCACCGCAAAGCCGGCCCCGAACAGCAGCGAGAAGAGGGTGAAGAACTTGCCCTGCACGAAGATGTAGACGAAGGCATCGGCCAGGTAATCCAGACCGTGCCAGCGCGCGTCGATCCCGGTGAAAGCCAGGTCCAGTGGCCCGCTGAGGGCCTCGATGTTCATCAGCAGGATGCCCAGCAGGGCCATCCCGCGCAGCACGTCCAGCACCGCGATGCGTTCGCCGGAAGCCACCGGCTGCAGGGAAAGGGAAGCGGCGTTCACGGGGCATCCGGCGGGCAGGTCCGTCATTATGCCGCCGCCCTGCCTGCCATGGACGGCCGCGCCCTGTTCCAGAAATGCAACGGCCCGCCGAAGCGGGCCGTTGCGGGCATCACGATCGCGTTGCGATCAATGGTGGTGACCACCGTCGCCATGCACGTGGCCGTGGTCGACTTCTTCCTTGGCGGCTTCGCGCACTTCAACGATCTCGACGTCGAAATGCAGGTCCTTGCCGGCCATCGGATGGTTCAGGTCGACGTCGACCACGCTCATGCCGACCTTCTGCACGGTAACCGCGCGCGGGCCGAAGTTGGTCTGCAGCACAACCTGCTGGCCCGGGACCAGCTTGGCGTTGCCGAAGTGCTTCTTCGGCACGCGCTGGGACAGGCCCTCGCGACGCTCGCCGTAGGCATCGGCGGCCTTGACGTCGACGTCGAAGGTCGCGCCGGCTTCCTTGTCCATCATGGCGTTTTCCAGGCCCGGGATGATGTTGCCGTGGCCGATCAGGATCGACAGCGGCTCGCCGCGGTCCTTCGACGATTCGATCGGCGCCTGGCCGACCTCGGAGACGGTGTAGTGGAAGCGGACAACGCGGTCTTTTTCGATCTTCATGCGCAACTCTGTCTGGATCTGCCGGAGGCAGGCGGGTTGGGGCGGGTTGTCGCCCGGCGGGGACGCCGCCATCATGACGGCCAATCCAAGGTGGCGCATTATCCGGAGATCATGCACATCACGCCAGTTTCTCCCGGCCCGCGCCGGTTTCCCCTGCCTGCCCTGCTGCTGGCCCTGCCCCTGCTGTTGACCGCCTGTGGCGGCGGCAAAGCCGTCCGGCCTGCCACGCCGCCCCCGACGGCGCACTGGCCAGCCACCACGCCGGACAACCCCGAGGCGGCCAATTCGGTGCTGATGCGCGCCATCAGCCTGGTCGGCACCCCCTACCGCTACGGCGGCAACACCCCCGATTCGGGCTTCGACTGCAGCGGCCTGGTGACCTACGTGTACCGGGAAATGGTTGACCTGAAGCTTCCGCGCACCTCGCGCGACCTGGCCGCCGTGCAGGGGCCGAAAATCGACCCGAAGCGGCTGGCCACCGGCGACCTGGTGTTCTTCGGCAGCCGCGGCAACGTCACCCACGTTGGCATCTACGTGGGCGAGGGCCGCTTCGTGCATGCGCCGAGCACCGGTGGCACGGTCCGGCTGGACTCGCTCAGTGGCCCCTACTGGAAAGACCACTACACAGGAGCGAAACGCGTTCTTCGCTAAAATGAACAGGCGATATGTTTAAAACCGTGACGCAAATCACTGATGGAATAACGGTTTTTTAACGGAATTTTTAACTTATTGACGCTTTTACAGGGCATGATGCCCCATCGTTTTTTTCCTGTGACCGACGCGTGACGACTGACGACCTGCAAGGCCAAGGCCAGACCGCCGCTTCTTCACGTAGTGTCCGTCCGCTTTTCCTGGGTCTGGCGCTGTGTCTGACCAGCCTTCCGGCCTGGTCGCAGAGCACCCCCGCCAGGACCGATGTCCCCCCGGCCCCCGTGGCCGAGGCCGCCCGGCCAGCCGCCAAGGCCGAGGCTCCTGCCCCCCAGCGCAGCCGCGCCGATGCCGCCGCCAGCGCCACCCTGGCCGCCCTGCTGCCGCATCTGGCCGCCAACGACACCATTCCGCTGATGGACCGCTCGGCCATGGTCGCCGGCGATCTCAGCCGCCTGCTTGCCAACTACGACACCAGCAGCGTTGCCACCGGTTCGGTGGTGGGCAGCCTGGATGACAACGGCAAGGTGCAGTCCCTGCTGCGCCGCGCGATGACCCTGCTGGGCACCCCCTACCGTTGGGGTGGCAGCAACCCGGACAGCGGCTTCGACTGCAGTGGCCTGGTCGGCTACGTGTTCCGCTCGGCCCTGGGCATCGAGCTGCCGCGTGTGTCGCGCGAAATGGCCCATGACAACAATGCCGAGCTGATCAACGACCGCGCCGCGCTGGCGGCCGGTGACCTGGTCTTCTTCGGCCGCAAGGGGCGCGTCGATCACGTCGGCATCTATGTCGGCGAAGGTCGTTTCCTGCACGCCCCGAGCACCGGCAAGGACGTCCGCGTCGACACCCTGCTCAGCGGCTACTGGGGCAACAAGTTCATGCAGGCGCGCCGCGTCGAACTCTGAACCTGCCCCCTGCGAGGCAGAACTGGAAGCCGCTGCGCCGCAGCGGCTTTTTTGTTGTCCGCACACCTGCTTCGGCACGGGTGGCCGCTGGCCGGCGCTGCCTGCGTTGGTCCCTGATGTCACGGTGTGAAAGCTGCCGTGACCGGCCGCCGGATGCGGCCAGGGCATCCCGGCGTGGGGCGGCACGCGGCGATGACCCGTCTGACACCGCCCGCGTTGCCCGGTTGCTGGGGGAAGGCATGGCGGCAAGCCTGCAGGTTCCATCACGCTGTGTGATCTGGTTCGGTCAGCCGTTGATGGGCGAGCGCGACGCACTGGCGGCCGCTGGTTGGCAGCTGCGGTGTGTCAGCCCTTCGCCGGCCATGGCCATCGGCCTGCGCGGCCGTGACCATCTGGTGGCCGTGCTGGACCTGCGCCACCTCGATGCGGATGCGCTGCGGCCCATGCTGCCCTGGGTCGAGCAACACCAGCACCTGCCCTGGTTGGCGGTGTTGCCCGCAGGCCTGGACGTGCCGCCGCCCAGCTGGGCGCCGCTGCTGGGTGCCTGCCAGGATCAGTTCGCCCTGCCTCGCGAACTGCCGGACCTGCTGACGGCCATGCAGCGCCACTGCGGCGAGGATGAGCCGCCCCTGGCCGCCGTCCGCGACGGCGGCGGCCTGCCAGCCCTGATCGGTGACAGCCCTGCGCTGCTGGCCGTACGGGCCGCCCTGCACAAATTCGCGCCGGTCGAACTGCCGGTCCTGGTCACCGGCGAAACCGGCACCGGCAAGGAACTGGCCGCGCAGGCGCTGCACGCCCTGTCAGGGCGTGCCGGCCGGCCGTTCATGGCGGTCAACTGCGGGGCCATTCCGGCCAGCCTGGTGCAATCGGAACTGTTCGGCCATGAGCGCGGTGCGTTCACTGGCGCGGCACAGCGCCGGGTCGGCCTGTTCGAGGCAGCCGACGGTGGCACGGTGTTTCTGGACGAGGTGGGCGACCTGCCGGCCGATGCACAGACCAGCCTGCTGCGGGTGCTGCAGGAAGGCACCCTGGAGCGGGTCGGCAGCAACCAGCCGCTGCGGGTGGACGTGCGCGTACTGGCCGCCACCCACGTCGACCTGGAGCAGGCCGTGGCCGAGGGACGGTTCCGCCGCGACCTGTATTACCGCCTCAATGTGCTGCGGCTGCCGATGCCCGCGCTGCGCGACCGCGGCAGCGACGTGCTGCTGCTGGCCGAGCACTTCCTGCGCAGCTTCCGCAACCGCCATCCCGGCCGCGCCCGTGGCTTCGCGCCGGGTGCGCGCCAGGCGATGCGCCATTTTGAATGGCCGGGCAATGTGCGCGAGTTGTTGAATCGCGTACAGCGCGCGGCGATCGTCAGCGAGCACGAACTGATCACCGCCAGCGACCTGGATCTGGCCGAGGCCGATGCCCCTTCGCCGCGCGCGGTGCTGCAGGACGCGCGTGGCCAGGTCGAGCGCGATGTGCTGCTGCGGGCGCTGAAAATGCATGGCTACAACGTATCGGCCTGCGCGCGGCACATGCAGGTGTCGCGGGTGACGGTGTACCGGCTGTGCCGGAAGCACCACCTTGAGCTTCCACCGGAACGGTAGTGCCAGCAACCCGTAGAGTCGAGCTTGCTCGACTGATCCGCGAAGAGCAGCCGAGCATGGCTCGGCTCTAAAGAAAGCGTGCGCGCCGCTACAACATGTATGGCACCTTGAACGACAGTGTGAAGTCCGGTGCATCCGGGGTCAGGCCGATGCCCAGCAGGGTCACCATCGTCGCGTGCTGGTTCAGTGCGTAGGTCACGCCCAGGTTCAGCGATGCTGCGTTGGCATCACTGCCGATCACCTTCACCCACTGCCCGCCCTGGAACCGCGTCGACGCGCGTGCGCTGATCTTGTCGCTGAAGGAAATGCTCAGGCTGGTGCGCTCGTTGAAGGCAAAGGCCACGCCGGCGCCGAAGTACACCGAACCGCCCAGTTTCACGTCACCCGGGTTCACGGTGTCCGGATTGCTGTCGATATCGTCGAAGCCGCGCGGGAAGGAATGGATGTAGCCGGCATTAGCGAACAGGATCGCCGGATCGGCCGTCTTCACCATCGACACGCCCAGATTGGCCTGCCACACGCCATTGCCGGTCGGCTGCTCGCGCGGCACCGCAAAGCGGATGTAGTCATCGTCATCGCGCTCGATCACCTTCCAGTCCAGGCCATAGGGTGCACGGCCGGTCGGTGCGGTGACGCCACCGGTCAGCACCGTTTCCGGGCGCCACCCGCGCTCACCGAACAGGCGGTAGTTGGCGCTCAGGCTGACATCGCCCAGGCCGTTGCCATTGGTCTCTTCCTGCGCGATGGCTGCGGCCGCACCACCGGCACCGCCCTTCTGGTACACGGTGCGGCGCGCCAGGTACGGCACATCCATGTTCAGCGTCAGGTTCGGGCTGACACCCCAGCGCGCGGCGAGGTTGTAGGTCAGCGAATCGGACTCGACGTTCTCGATGGCAATGTTGCCCAGGAAGATCGCATCCAGCGCCAGGAAGCCGTTGAGGGTCAGCTGCTTGCGATCATAGCGGGCGTAGGTGAGGCTGTTTTCCAGGGTGAAGCGGCGCGAGAACAGCGCAGCCTGCTGCTGCTTCACGTCATCCACGCTGCGTCGCGCCTCCTGCTTGGCCTGCTGGGCCTCGGCGGCGGTACTGGCATAGCCTTCGCTGCTCGGTGGCACGGCGGCCGCCGCCGCAGGCGCCAGGGGCGCCGCCGGGGTCGTGGCGCCGCCGGCCCGTCCACTCAGGCGCGCCTGCATGGCCTGCACCTGCATGTCCAGCTCGCGCAGGCGTCGCACTTCCTGCGCGTAGTTGGCCTTGAGCTGCTCGAGCTGGGTGATCAGTGCCTGTACATCGGCACCGTCCTTGGCCTCCGCCGCCGGTTGCTGGGCGAAGGCATTGGCCGCCAGCGCCGCCAGCGCCAGCGGGGTAAGCCGCAAATAGGTGTGCATGTCGTTGGCCTGCGTTGTACGTCCGTCCCCCTCGACCGGGCCCTGTTACTGGCCCGGGCCCATGCCGCGGTTCAGCGCGATCGCCTGGGCCACGTTCTGGCTCAAGGGCTGGTTGCTGGCCACGGTGCTGCGTACCAGCTCCAGCTGCAGCCGGTTGCTGGCCGTCTGGCCATCCCCGGACAGGGCGATGCCCTGGCCGACGCTGCCATTGCGGATCCACTGCTGGACAAGGCCCTGGCCGTCGATCTGCAGCATCAGGCGTGCCTGGTTGCCATCGAGCACCGCCGTCGCACTTGCCCCACCCTGCTGCATCTGGGCGATGCGGTTGCCATCGTCGATGGTGGTCGGCACCGCGCCATCACGTACGGTCAAGGTCGTCACGTTGCGTGCGGTGTTGCCATCGCCGGCCACCTGCACCGCCTGCACCAGGCCGGTGGCATTGGCCAGGCCGCTGCTGTCGATGCTGCGTCCATCCGGGGTGGGCATCGGGGCATCGGCGTTGGTGACCTGCACGTGCGGCTGGAAGGTCAGCCGCGGCGTGCTGCCCTGGCGGAAGTCCATGCCCAGGGTCAGCGCGCCCTGCACGTTGCTGCCGTTGGCGCCCTGCCATTGCGAAATCATCGTTACCCCGAACCAGGCCACGTTGTTGCCGCCCACGGTGTAGCGGCCGCGCATCAGGTTCAGTTCGGGATCGGGTATTTCCTTCAGGCCGCGCCCTGGTGCGCCTTCAGCGGCCCAGGCGGGCAGCACCGGCAACAGCAGCAGCGTGGCGATCAACATACGTTGGCACAGCATGATCGGGCCTCCTTCAGAACAGGTCGGCATGGCTGAAGCCGAAATCGACCAGTTCGGCATCGGTGATCGGGCCCTGCCGCGCGTACAACGCACGCGCACTGGGCCGCTCGCTGGGTTGCAGAAGTACCGTGTTGCGATCGAAGTCGCTGCCGATCACGACGAAAACAGCGCGCGACGGCCACGCTTCATTGAACTCGGCCAATGACAGGCTGCGGTTGCCCAGGATCGGATCGGCCACTTCGACGATGCCGCCGCGAACCTGCTTGAGCACCACGAAATGGCGGAACCCGCGCACGTCCATCAGCACCAGGCCGGGCACGCGCAGGGTGCGCAGCCGGTTCTCATCGATGCGGTAGCCACGCCCGCGCATCCCGAGCGATTCGACATAGCGCTTGATGTCCAGCAACGAAAAACCGCGTTCCTTCACCAGCTGCGGATCGGAAACGCCCATCATTCCTTCGATCACCGTCGCTTCGTTGGTGTCCAGGTGGTAGGCGTAACGCAGGATGGTGGCCAACGCGGCCGCACCACAGCTGTAGTCGGTGTGTTGCCGCACCAGGTTGCGGTAGCGCCGCTCCTGCATGCTTTCCACCTTCTGCTGCATCAGCGCGCCATTGGGAAGCACCCCGGTGAAGGCGACATCGCCTGCCCACGCATGGGCGCTGCCCAGCAACAGCAGGCACGACAGCAGGCGGATCCAGCAGCGGTGTGCAGCCATGTTGCCCTCCAGCGGAAGGAAGGAGCCCCTGCCCCAAGGGGGAGGAGGAGCAGGGGCTCCCGGGGGAACCCGGCCATTGGCGGATGGCCGGGCTTGTTGCACTCAACGCAGCTTGGCTGCGAAAGCGGTCACGCCCGGTGTCACTCGCCGCCGCCGGTACCGCCACCGGTGCTCGGCTGGGCCACGGCCAGGGCCAGGCTGTTGGCCTGCAGGTTGCCGGTGCCCGAAGCGACGTTCACGCCGATGTTGCCCGAGGCACCCGTGAACGCACTGCCCGACAGCGCCGAGGTGTTGGTCGCATCCACGTTCACCCAGCGGGTGGTGGTGACCGTGCCGCTCAGGCTGGCGTACAGGTCGGCCACACCCAGTTCGACGAACTGGCTGGTGCCGCTTTCACGCGTGTCGAAGCCCAGGCCGCCGACGCCCTGGCGGTACGGATTCGGCGTTGCGTTCTGGATCTCGTTGTCCAGATCGATGTGGCCGGTGCTGTTGCCATCCGGATGCGGCAGGTCGCCATCCCAGGTGTCGAGGTAGTAGTTCGCCATCTGGTAGGCATTGCCGCGGCCACTGTAGGTGCCGGCGCCATAGGCCAGGGTGAGGCCACCCACGCCACCGCTCATGCCCACTTCCACGGTGTCGGTGTAGGACTGCACGAAGCCTGCGTTGCTCACTGCGTTGCCGCTGGAGATCTGGTTGGAGCTGATGCTCGACTGGGCCATCGCGCTGGTGGCCACCGAGGCAGCAAGCGCGTTCTTCTGCTCGTTGTTGTTGCCCGAGGCGATGTTCACGCCGATGTTGCCCGACGCGCCACCGAAGGCATTGCCACCCAGGCTGGCGGCATTGGTGACGCCGGAGTTCATGGTGGTGTTGCCCATGCCCGCCTGGTTGACGAACACCTCGGCGTCGGCCATGCCGAAGCTGAAGGAGGCGTCGGCCGCGGACAGCGAAGCCGCGTTGTCCTGCGCATTGTTGTCACCGGCCACGACGTTGAACCCGAGGTTGCCCGATGCACCCGAGCCCACGTCATCGGCAATCGATGCATCGTTGGTGACCAGGGTGTTGGAGCCCAGGTTGTTGCTGATCGACTGGCGGTTGTCGATGACCGCAATGGCGGCCGAATCCAGATCGATGTTGCCGGTGATGGTCGGATCGCCGGAGAAGTTCACATCACTGCTCAGGCGCAGGTCTTTTTCCAGGTTCACGTCGACGCCGTGGTTGTTCTTTTCCTTGCGCTCGTCGGCCTGGATGTTGCTGTTCTTCTGTACCTGCTCGTTCACCGTGCGGTTGCGCGTGACGTTGGAGGTATCGGTGTTGCTGCGTACCGTGGTGTTGGTACGGGTCCAGTTGCGGACTTCGTTGTCGGTGTGGTTGTGGGTGTCGTTGCGGGTCTCGGTCACGACATGGTTGTGGTTGATGTTCGCGCTGGCGTTCTGGTTGTCCCAGCCATTGGCCGCAGCAGCGGTCGAGGCAGAAGCAATTGCCATGGCGAGCAGAGACTGTTTGACGGTCGCTTTC
Source organism: Stenotrophomonas sp. (assembly GCF_035634915.1). Lineage (GTDB taxonomy): Bacteria > Pseudomonadota > Gammaproteobacteria > Xanthomonadales > Xanthomonadaceae > Stenotrophomonas. Next base: position 5,435 of record NZ_DASQCB010000011.1, on the reverse strand, counting down.
ATGGTGCCCTCTCTCTCATCAGTGATACATCGGGTGGTGGGTGGTACTCACGGGTTGCCCTGGACGACCAGGCCAAGCACGTTGGCCGTGTCGTTGCGGGCTCCCGCGATCTGATTGAGTTGCAGGACACCGTCGAAGCCCCGCAGTGCCGTGGCGGAAACGCCGACACTGCGGATACCCGCCGCAACGCCGTCACCGGCGTCGCCCTGCCCCCCTGCTGACGCGATGTCCGACGCCGCCAAAGCCGCGTCGTCGGTCTCGCGTATCCCTTGCCGGGCCAGCGTCGCGCTGACGACGTTGAGCGTCGTGTTGGCGATGCCGCTGGCCTGGTTGATCGATGCAATGCCGCTGACGCCATTCAGCGCCTGGCCTTCGATATGTGCGCTGGCCTGCAGCGGCCCCGACAGGACCACGTCGGCATGACGCTGCTGGCGTGCGGCGATGGCGACGTTGGCCTGGTCGCCAGTGGCCATGCCCTGCAGATTGGCCTGGATGTTCAGGTCCCCGGCCGCCTGGTTGACGGCGATGGCGCCACTGGCACCGGCCAGCGCGCGATCGCCGATCCGCGCCACGTCCAGGTAGGACAGCATGCCGCTGTAATCGTCGGCCCACGCCCCTGCGGGTACGCCGGCCAGCATCAGCAGCAATGCGCCGCGCGCCGCACGATTCACTTGCCACCTCCCTGCGGCGCCGCGCCCAGCGGGAACTGCGCCAGCGCACCGCGGACGGTGTCGCCGATGCCGCGGGTGGTATTGCCGACCGCACCCAGCGGACCGCTCATCGCGCCGCCCAGGGCATTGCCGCCGAGCGCGCCGTCACTGGAACGACCCAACGTGCCGCCGAGCGCCTGGTGGGTCACCCGCTCCACGGTGGTACCGCCGGGTGCGGCCACAGGACCGGACTGGCCCGCGCCGAGCCCGGCGTAGTCGTCATCACTCAGCTCGTCCATGCCGCCAGCGCCACCCGTGCCGAGTGCGGTGGCGATCTCGTGCTGCGGTTTGGGGTCGGCGATCAGCGCCACGCCCGGCGGCGCCATGCGATAGGCCGGACGTGCGGGCACATCGCGCAGCAGGACGATCTCGCCCGGCTGCGGCTTCACGCCCTGGCGCGCTCCTGAAGCAGCCGCCGCGAGCGGGCAGGCCAGAGCCAGCAGCAGTACAAGCTGCCGGACCGGATAACCGAGATGGGTGGTGCTGCTGTCCATGCCGCTCTCCCGTTGCGTATGCGCAGGGACAGAGCAGCTTCCGTGCCAACTTCCAGACCGCTTGGTATCAGGCGGTTCAGCCGGCTGCCGCAGGACGTGTTGCCAGCAGGCTGTTACAGATGCGTTCGGATTTCGTTTGCCTTAACGCGCAGGAAACAACACTGCACAAGGCCCGGCGGGGCTGTATCAACGGTGTTACAGGTGCTGATACAGCCCGTTGCAGTGCCGCTTCAGCTGCGCGGCGGGGTCGGGTCAGGATCATCCAGGCCGACATTGGTGGACGGATTGTCATACACCGACTGGTCCAGCAGGCCGGTTTCCTTGGCCACCAGGACCGGTACCAGCATCTGGCCCGTCACATTCGTCATCGTGCGCATCATGTCCAGGATGCGATCGATCGCATACAGGTAACCGATGGTCTCCAGCGGCAGGTTGGCCGCACTCAGCACCACCGTGGCCATGATGACCGCCGTGCCCGGCACGCCGGCCGTGCCGAAGCTGCCCAGCACCGAAGCGATCAGCACCACCACGTACTGCTCCGGCGTCAGCGGCACGCCGCTGTACTGGGCGATGAACACCGCACACAGCGCCGGATAGATCGCTCCGCAGCCGTCCATCTTGATGCTCGCGCCCAGCGGCACGGCGAACGAGCCGTAGTCCTTGTTCACACCCAGGTTGTGGGTGATCGAGCGCAGCGCCACCGGCATGGCGGCAAAGCTCGACGAGCTGACGAAGGCCACCTGCATGCCCGGCGCGGCACCGCGGAAGAACTTCAGCGGATTGAGGCCGTGCGACAGCAGCAACGCGCTGTAGACCACCACGATGTGCAGCGCGCAGGCCACGTACAGGGCCAGCACGAAGTGACCCAGCGGCAGCAGCTTCTCGAAACCATAGCTGCCGACCAGGCCGGCGATCAGGCCGAACGTACCGATCGGGGTGACTTCCAGCACGAAGCGGGTCACCTGGATCATGATGTCGCTCATCTGGCCAACCAGCCTGCGCGCCTCGGTCACCTTCTCGCCAAGCTTGACGATGGCGAAGCCGACCAGGCCGGCGAAGAAGATCACCGGCAGGATCGAACCACGGCCGGCCGCCAGCACGGTCTCGCCCGCGGCGTTGACCTTGGTGCCGATGCCCGACAACGCGTAGAACACATTGGACGGCACCACGTCCAGCAGCACCTGCACCACGCTGGGCACTTCGCGCGGCACATAGTTGCTGGCCATCGACAGCTGCAGGCCACCGGCACCGGGCTGCAGCACGGTGCCCACGCCCAGGCCCACGCAGACCGCCAGTGCGGCGGTGATGACGAACCACAGGAACGTGCGGCCACTGAGCGCGGCGACCGACTTCTGGCCGTGCAGCGAGGAGATGGCATTGATGACCGCGAAGAACACAAGCGGCACCGCGATCATCTTGATGAGAGTGACGTACAGCTCGCCGAGCGGGCCGAACCACGTTTCAGCGGCCGGGCCGAGCGCCCAGCCCGCCAGCGCGCCGAGCACGAAGCCGCCGACCACGCGCTGCCAGAATGGAATCCGCAGCCAGGCAGACACCAGTTTCATAGGCAATCCAGAGGGGAAGGAAGGGATGGTTGCACGATAGCCCATGGCCGCCCCGGGAACGACCGCTCCCCTGGCAAATCAGTGTGTCATCGGCGTGCCTTGCTGGGGCGGGCATAATGAACGTCCCGTTACAGTTTGTGAGATCCCAGCGTCCATGCGTCGTTCCGTCTCCCTGTTGGCCGCCTGCGCCACCACCCTGCTGCTGGGCGCCTGCGCCAGCACCCCCTCCGCCTCTGCACCGGCTGGCCTGAAGGTTGCCGTCGATCCGGTGGCCCATCCGGCCGGCGAGACCCCGCAGTGGTGGTACCGCAGCGGCGCTGCCCAGGCCGCGGCCAATGGCGCGATGTCCGGCAAGGCGAAGAACGTCATCCTGTTCCTGGGTGACGGCATGAGCCTGACCACCGTGGCCGCCTCGCGCATCTACGAAGGCCAGCAGAAGGGCGGATCGGGCGAAGAGAACCTGCTGTCCTGGGAGCGCTTCCCGGCCACCGCATTCAGCAAGACCTACAACACCGATTCGCAGACGCCTGATTCAGCCGGCACCATGACGGCGATCACCACCGGCGTGAAGACCCACATGGGTGCGATCGGCGTCAGCGCTGGCAGCCGCAGCGACTGCGCCGACAGCCTGTCCAAGGGCCTGCTGACCTGGCTGCAGCTGGCCGACAGCGCCGGCCTGGCCACCGGCATCGTCTCCACCGCCCGCCTGACCCACGCCACCCCGGCCGCGACCTACGCGCACTCGCCCGAGCGCAACTGGGAAAACGACACCGACCTGACCGACGCTGCCAAGGCCGCCGGCTGCAAGGACATCGCCCAGCAGCTGCTGTCGACCTCGCGCTACGGCCGTGGCCCGCTGGTCGCCCTCGGTGGTGGCCGTGGTGAATTCACCACCGTGGAAGAGCGCGACCCCGAGTACGACGACAAGGTCGGCCAGCGCCTGGACGGGCGCAGCCTGGTGCAGGAATGGCAGCAGTCGCACCCGCAGGGTGCCTACGTCTGGAACAGCACGCAGCTGGCGGCCGCGGCCACCGCGCCGGCCATCCTCGGCCTGTTCGAACCGGACCACATGCGTTACGAGTACGAGCGTCCGCAGGACCCGGCCGGTGAGCCGAGCCTGGCCGAGCTGACCGCCGCGGCAATCAAGAACCTCGCGCAGCACCAGGAAGGCTACGTGCTGATGATCGAAGGCGCGCGCATCGACCACGCCAACCACAGCGGCAATGCCTACCGGGCCCTCACCGAAACCGTCGCCCTGTCCGACGCGGTGCGCGTGGCCAACGAACTGACCTCGGCCGACGACACCCTCATCATCGTCACCGCCGACCACTCGCACACCCTCAACTTCGTCGGCTACCCGGCACGCGGCAACCCGATCCTGGGCAAGGTGAAGGACAAGGGTGGCGAAGATGGCGCCGGCAAGCTGGATTACGCGCTGGATGGCAACGGCCAGCCGTACACCACGCTGAGCTACGCCAACGGCCCGGGCCACACCGGCACGACCAACCAGCAGCCGGCCGGCCCGAAGGTCTACCCGCACAACCCGAGCAGCTTCGAACAGGCCAACGGCCGCCCGAACCTGCATGGCGTGGACACCGAGCACCCGGACTACATGCAGGAAGCGCTGGTGCCGATGAAGTCCGAATCGCACGGTGGCGAGGACGTGGGCATCTGGGCGCGCGGCCCGGGCAGCAAGGCCATCCGCGGCACCCTGGAACAGAACGCGATCTACCACATGATCGTGCAGGCCACCCCGGCCCTGCGCGAACGCCTGTGCCAGGCCGGCACCTGCGATGACAAGGGCGTGCCGGTGCAGCTGCCGGCGCCGACCGCGTTCGAGCGCAAGGCCGAGGCGCAGTGACGGCACGGCCGACTGCCACCAGCGGCCGCCTCGTGCGGTCGCTGGCACTGTGCGGCCTGCTGGCCAGCGGTGCGGCGTGGGCGCAGGCACCGGCGTGCACGCAGCTGACCGAAGAACAGGGCCTGGTGGCCCTGCCCGGCTGCGAGGTGGATGGCCACCAGTTGACGCTCAGCGCGGACGCGCTGAAGGCCCTGGAGTACGACGCGCAGGGCCTTGCCGTTGTGCATGCCGATGGCGGCTTCCACTACGTGGCCCGCAGCGGCCGCAGCCTTCCGGTGCTGGCCTGGGACAACGGCGCGGACGCGCCGCAGGAAGGCCTCCTGCGCGGGCGCATGGGGGATCGCGTGGGTTACTTCGACCTGCAGTTCCGCCAGGTGATTCCAGCACTGTTCGATTTCGCATGGCCGTTCAAGGACGGCGTGGCGGAGGTCTGCAACGGGTGCAGGCGCGGCACGCCGGATGGCGATGGGCATACGCCGATGGAAGGCGGCGAGTGGTTCCGCATCGACCGCACGGGCCGTCGGCTGAAGTAGGGGTTTTCGGCAGGGCTGCGCCCTGCACCTGCTCAATGCAACGTCAACATCAAAAGCCGAAGCGGCATGCCGTGGGTTGGCGGGGCACTGTGGGTTTGCGGGGACGCCGTAAACCCATCCATGGGGGCTTGGTCGCCGCATCCATGCGGCTCACACCCCGCAACCCCACAGTGCCCCGCCTTCGACAGGTTCACGCGGCTGATGGTGGGTGCCGACCGTTGGTCGGCACATCTGTCGGATATCGAATGAATTCATCCACGCATGGCGTGGAT
>NZ_DASQCB010000010.1:0-301668 GCF_035634915.1 Stenotrophomonas sp. | reverse complement strand
CATGGAAGCGCGTGCGCCATCCGTCCGAAGTCGTGAACGTCGGCGACGAGCTGGACGTGCGCGTGCTGAAGTTCGACCGCGAGCGCAACCGCGTTTCGCTGGGCCTGAAGCAGCTGGGCGAGGATCCGTGGGACAACATCGGCCGTCGTTACCCGGCCAACAGCCGCGTCTTCGGCAAGGTCTCCAACGTCACCGATTACGGCGCGTTCGTTGAGATCGAGCCGGGCGTCGAAGGCCTGGTGCACGTCTCCGAGATGGATTGGACCAACAAGAACGTCAACCCGTCCAAGGTTGTGCAGGTCGGTGACGAAGTCGAAGTGATGGTGCTGGACGTCGATGAAGAGCGTCGCCGCATCTCGCTGGGCATGAAGCAGGTTGCCGCCAATCCGTGGGAAACCTTCGCTGCCACCCACAAGAAGGGTGACAAGGTGTCGGGCCAGATCAAGTCGATCACCGACTTCGGTATCTTCATCGGCCTGGACGGCGGCATCGACGGCCTGGTTCACCTGTCCGACATCAGCTGGGCCACCACCGGCGAAGACATCGTTCGCAACTTCAAGAAGGGCGACACCCTGGACGCAGTGGTCCTGGCCGTCGATCCGGAGCGCGAGCGCATCTCCCTGGGCGTCAAGCAGCTGGAGCAGGATCCGTTCGGCCAGTACATGGCTGCCAATCCGAAGGGCTCCAAGGTTGAAGGCGTGGTGAAGGAAGTCGACGCCAAGGGCGCGATCATCGAGCTGGCTGACGGCATCGAAGGTTACGTCTCGGCACGCGACATCGCCAACGAGCGCGTTGACGACGCCACCCAGCACCTGAAGGTCGGCGACAAGGTCGAAGCCAAGTTCGTGGGCATGGACCGCAAGGGCCGCACCCTGCAGCTGTCGATCAAGGCCAAGGACGACGCTGAAATGCGCGAAGTGCTGGAGGAATACCAGTCCTCTTCGGCTTCCAGCGGCACCACCCAGCTGGGCGCGCTGCTGCGTGCACAGCTGAACGGTAACAAGTCCGAGTAATCGGTCTTACGCTGTACGTTGTTTCCTGGACGGCCCGGGCTTCATAGCCCGGGCCGTTTCAGGGTGAGTGACCTCTGATGTGAGCCGGCAATGACCAAATCCGAACTGATCGAAATCCTCGCGCGCCGCCAGGCGCACCTGAAGGCCGATGATGTCGATCTGGCGGTGAAGTCGTTGCTGGAAATGATGGGTGGTTCCCTCTCTGCCGGGGATCGCATCGAAATCCGTGGCTTTGGCAGCTTCTCGCTGCACTACCGTCCGCCGCGCCTGGGTCGCAACCCCAAGACGGGCGAATCGGTCGCCCTGCCGGGCAAGCACGTCCCCCATTTCAAGCCGGGCAAGGAACTGCGCGAGCGGGTCAGCAGCGTGCTGCCGCTGGACGCCGATCCGGCCTGAGTGTCCTGTCGCGCTACCGCGTGCGAATACCGCGGTGAGTCGGATAAGCTACGACCTCCTGCCAACGGAGCTGTCGCATGAAGGTTTTTCGTCTGCTGGTCCTGCTGGCGGTGTTGCTGCTCGGGTTGATCGTCGGTGCCATGAACATGGACGAGATGACCATCAACCTGCTGTTTACCCAGTTCAAGACCTCGATCGGTGTGGCGATCATCGCCTCGCTGCTGATCGGCGTCATCGTCGGTGCCGGCCTGGTGCTGGTGAGCGTGGTCATTCCGCTCTACGCCCAGCTGCGCCGCGCCAACAAGTCGGTTGCCATCCCCGTGGCCCCGGTTTCCCCCTCCCAATCTTTTGATGGACGCTGATCGAAGATGGATTTCGTCACCGAGTGGTTCTGGTTCTTCCTGTTCCTTCCCCTGGCGGCGCTGGCCGGCTGGGTGATCGGGCGGCGCGGCGGGCAACGCCATGGCGACAACCAGGTCAGCCATCTGTCCAGCACCTATTTCCGTGGCCTGAACTACCTGCTCAACGAGCAGCCGGACAAGGCCATCGAACTGTTCCTGCACATCGCCGAGCTGGACAAGGAAACCTTCGAGACCCAGGTCGCGCTGGGCCACCTGTTCCGCCGTCGCGGTGAAGTGGATCGCGCGATCCGTCTTCACCAGGGCCTGGTCAACCGCAACGACCTGAGCGACGCACAGCGCGTGCAGGCCCTGCTGGCGCTGGGCGAGGACTACATGAAGTCCGGCCTGCTGGACCGCGCCGAAACCGTGTTCACCGAACTGGCCCAGCTGGACCAGCGCGCACCGCAGGCGCTCAAGCACCTGATCGGCATCTACCAGGCCGAGCGCGACTGGGAAAAGGCCATCGACAACGCCACCCGCTTCGAAGATGTCACCGGCGAGCCGATGGGCAAGCTGATCGGGCAGTTCGAATGCGAACTGGCCGAGCGCTTCCGTGGTGCCGGCAAGCTGGAAGAGGCGAGGGCGGCCATCGCCCGCGCCTACCAGGCCGATGCCATGTCGGTGCGTGCCGGCATCATCGAGGGCCGCCTGGAAACCGACGCCGGCAATGCCGAGGCCGCCGTGCGTGCCTTCGAGCGTGCCGCGCGCAATGATCCCGAGTACCTGCCCGAACTGCTGCCGGCGCTGATGGAGAACTACCGCAAGGTGGGTGACCTCGGCGGTGCGCGCGCCTTCCTGTCGGAAATGACCGAGCACTACCGCGGCATCGCCCCGGTGCTGGCACTGACCCGCCTGATGGAAGAGCAGGAGGGCGTGGCTCCGGCCCGTGCCTACCTCGGCCGCCAGCTGAAGGACCGCCCGTCGGTGCGCGGCGAATCGGCGCTGATCGACCTGACCCTGGCCGAAGGTGCCGATTCCACCGCCACCCTGCATGATCTCAAGCACATCACCGACCAGCTGCTGGTGCGCAACCCGGCCTACCGCTGCACGCGCTGCGGTTTCGGCGCACGCACGCACCACTGGCAGTGCCCGAGCTGCAAGGAATGGGGCACCGTCAAGCCGCTGCTGAACTACGCGGTGCTCTGACCCATGGCCTGGCTGGTGATGGCCGCGCTGCTGGGCCTGGCCCTGCTCAGCGCGGCACTGACGTGGGCCGCCCGGGGCTACGCGCTGCGCCAGCGCCTGCTGGACCAGCCCGGCGAGCGCCGCAGCCACAGCGTGGCCACCCCGCGTGGGGGTGGCATCGCCATCGTCATCAGCCTGCTTGTTGCGGCCGTTGCCGCCATGTGGGCCTGGCCGGCCGCGGCCTCCAGCCTGGTCGTGGCCAGCCTTGGGCTGGTGCTGGTGGCGGGCATCGGCTGGTGGGATGACCACCGCCCATTGCCGGCCCTGCGCCGGCTGCTGGTCCACTTCGTCGCCGCGGGCCTGCTGGCCGCACTGGTCAAAGTGCATGGCGGCAGCTGGCTGCTGGCCCTGCTGGTGCTGGTATTCACCACGTCGCTGATCAACATCTGGAACTTCATGGATGGCATCAACGGCATCGCCAGCAGCCAGGCCGTGGTCGCCGCCCTTGGCTTTGCAGCGGTGCTGCCGTGGCCCTGGTCGCTGGTGGCCATCGTGCTGGGCCTGGCCTGCCTCGGTTTCCTGCCCTTCAACTTCCCCAAAGCCCGCATCTTCATGGGCGATGTCGGCAGTGGCGCGCTCGGCTATGCGGTCTCGGTCGTGCTGGCCGTGGCCGCGCTGCGTACCGAAATCAACTGGTTGCTGCTGCTGGTGCCCATTTCCCCGTTCCTCGTGGACGCGGGCTTCACGCTGTTGGCGCGCATGCTTTCCGGACAGCGCTGGATGGAACCCCACACCCAGCATGTCTACCAGCGGGCCGTGCAGGCAGGAGCCAGCCACGCCCAGGTAACAGGGATGTACTTTGTTGTGGGTCTGTTCAGCATTACAGTGTTCAATGTGTGCACCAAATTGCAGCCGAGGTGGGAGGCTGTCGCAGCGGTCGCGTGGATATCCGCGCTGGCCCTGCTTTGGCTCCTCCTGCGCAATGGATTGCGCCACCGATAAGGAATTACGCGAAGTATGTCTTCACCCTGGCGGGACAGAATCCTCGGCCTGGTGCCGCGCACGGCCATCGTCTGCCATGACCTGTTCATGGTCTGGGCCTGCTGGCAGCTGCTGCATGCCGGTCGCTACTCCATCCTGCCTGACGCCCCGTCGCTGCCGCTGTGGAACGTCGATACCACGCTGGTGCTGGCGCTGCAGGGCATCGTGTTCTGGCGGGTGGGCCTCTACCGTGGCCTGTGGCGGTTCGCCAGCGTCAGCGATCTGCTGAACATCTTCAAGGCCAGCTTCATCGGCCTGGTCGCCATCGTCCTGGTACTGGCCTGGAAGCGCTTCAACGGCGTGCCACTGTCGGTGCTGGTGATCTATCCGTTCGCGCTGTCGGCGCTGCTGGGCGCACCGCGCCTGCTGTACCGGGCCTGGAAGGACTACCAGTCGCTGCAATCGGATACGACCGCGCGCCGCGTGCTGATCCTGGGCGCCGGCCAGGCGGCCGAGACGCTGGTGCGCGACCTGCGCCGCTCCGGCAACTTCGAGCCGGTGGGCCTGCTGGACGATGCGCCGCACCTGCGTGGCGCCAAGCTGCAGAGCCTGCCGATCCTGGGCACGCTGGACGATGCGCCGGCCGTCGCCCGCGAAACCGCCGCCAAGCTGCTGGTCATCGCCATTCCCTCGCTGGATGCGGTGGGCATGCAGCGCGTGGTCGCCATCTGCGAGAGCACCGGCGTTCCGTTCCGCACCGTTCCCAAGCTCAGCGACATCCTGCAGGGCCAGTCGCTGCCGGGCCAGCTGAAGGAAGTGGCCATCGAGGATCTGCTCGGCCGCAAGCCGATCATGCCGGACTGGAACCTCATCCGCGGCTGGCTGGGCGGGCGGACGGTGATGGTCACCGGTGCCGGTGGTTCGATCGGCTCGGAGCTGTGCCGCCAGTGCGCACGCCATGGCGCCGGGCGCATCGTGCTGCTGGAAATCAGCGAACTGCTGCTGCTGACCATCGAGGCCGAGCTGCGCCGCAGCTTCCCCGACGTGCAGATCGAGGCGGTGCTCGGCGATTGTGGCGATCCGGCGGTGATGCGTCACGCGCTGTCGCTGCACCCGGTCGATACCGCCTTCCACGCCGCCGCCTACAAGCACGTACCGGTTCTGGAACGGCAGCTGCGCGAAGCGGTGCGCAACAACATCCTGGCCACTGAAAACGTGGCGCGTGCCTGCATGGAAGCGCGCGTGGAGCATTTCGTGTTCATCTCCACCGACAAGGCGGTCGACCCGGTCAACGCGCTGGGCGCCAGCAAGCGCTATGCCGAAATGATCTGCCAGAGCCTGGACCAGAAGTCCTCGCATACCCGTTTCGTCACCGTGCGCTTCGGCAACGTGCTCGATTCGGCCGGCAGTGTGGTGCCGCTGTTCCGTGAGCAGATCCTGCGCGGTGGCCCGATCACGGTAACCGACCCGGAAGTCACCCGTTACTTCATGACCATTCCCGAGGCCTGCCAGCTGATCCTGCAGGCGGCCGCATCGGCGTCGCATGGCGCAATCTATACGCTGGACATGGGCGAGCCGGTGCCGATCCGCGTGCTTGCCGAACAGCTGATCCGCCTGGCCGGCAAGCAGCCGTACAAGGATATTCCGATCATCTATACCGGCCTGCGCCCGGGCGAGAAGCTGCACGAAACGTTGTTCTATTCGGATGAGGATTACCGGCCGACCTCGCACCCCAAGGTGCTCGAGGCGGGTGTGCGCACCTTCTCGCGCGACGTCGTGCTGGGCCACGTGCCGAGGCTGCGCGAGGCCATTGCCGAGTACGACACCGATACGATCCAGGAAATCCTGTTTGCGACCATGCCGGAGTTTTCTCCGATTGAACAGGACGCTTACATGTCATCCGCTAAAGTGGTTCCCTTTCCGGCACGCGAGGCCAACAGGTATTAAATGAGCAAGCGAATTCGTAAGGCGGTTTTTCCAGTGGCAGGGCTCGGGACGCGCTTTTTGCCGGCAACCAAGACGGTTCCGAAGGAAATGCTGCCGATCATCGATCGTCCGCTTATCCAGTACGCTGTTGATGAGGCCATCGAGGCCGGCTGTGACACGCTGGTGTTCATCACCAACCGCTACAAGCATGCCGTTGCCGATTATTTCGACAAGGCCTACGAGCTGGAGCAGAAGCTGGAGCGTGCGGGCAAGCACGAGCAGCTGGAAATGATCCGCCACGTGCTGCCCGAGGGCGTACGCGCTGTTTTCGTCACCCAGGCCGAGGCGCTGGGCCTGGGCCATGCGGTGCTGTGTGCGAAGTCGGTCATCGGTGACGAGCCGTTCGCGGTGTTGCTGCCGGACGATCTGATCTGGAACCGTGGCGACGGCGCGCTGAAGCAGATGGCCGACCTCAACGAGGCCAGCGGTGCCAGCGTGATCGCAGTGGAAGACGTGCCGCACGAGAACACGGCCAGCTACGGCATCGTGGCGACCGAGGCCTTCGATGGCCGCAAGGGCCGCATTTCGCAGATCGTGGAAAAGCCCAAGCCGGAAGACGCGCCGAGCGATCTGGCGGTGGTTGGCCGTTACGTGTTGAGCCCGAAGATCTTCGAGCTGCTGGAATCGACCGGCACCGGTGCCGGCGGCGAAATCCAGCTGACCGATGCCATCGCTTCGCTGCTGGCAACCGAAGAAGTGGATGCGTACCGCTTCGAGGGCACCCGTTTTGACTGTGGCACCCATCTGGGCCTGGTTGAGGCGACGATCCGTTTCGCGCTGGAGAACAAGAAGCTGGCCAAGCCGGCGCGCGCGAAGCTGACGGAGATGCTGGCGGAAGAGTGAGTTTTTCGAGCGCTCCGTGCAGCGCTTCGTTTGATACGTGATGGGCGGGATGGGTGGGCCTTTGCAGGACACGCCGTAAACCCGTCCATGGGGGCTCGATGGCGCCATCCATGGCGCCAACGGTCCTGCAAAGGCCCACCCATCCCGCCTGCCAGGTTTCCTGCGGGCGCGGACGGGAAGGGCGGAATCAAGGGCAAAGGCAAAAGCAAAAAAAGGCAGCCATTGGCTGCCTTTTTGCTTTTGGGGTCGGATCCCTTTGCGCAGCAAAGGGCTCTGACCCCGGCTTTTGACCCTGCCTTTGCTCACCCCTCCGCCGCGCGGAATCCTGGGTGGCACGGGTGGGTGAGGCTGACCGGGACTGTCAGCGGCATGGATGCCGCTGCCAAGCCCCCATGGACGGGTTTACGGCGTGTCCCGGGCAGTCTCACCCACCCGGGCCTCACAGCAAACCAGCACGTCCGCCGGCAACGCTTTGAATCTTACAGCGCCTCGAAAATACCCGCTGCGCCCATGCCGGTGCCGATGCACATCGTCACCATGCCGTACTTCTGCTGGCGACGACGCAGGCCGTGCAGCAGGGTGGCGGTGCGGATCGCGCCGGTCGCGCCCAGCGGGTGGCCCAGGGCGATCGCCCCGCCCAGCGGGTTGACCTTGCCCGGGTCCAGGCCGCAATCGCGGATCACCGCCAGCGACTGCGCGGCGAAGGCTTCGTTCAGTTCGATCCAGTCCAGCTGGTCCTGGGTCAGGCCGGCCTGCTTCAGTGCCTTCGGAATCGCGGCGATCGGGCCGATACCCATCACTTCCGGGCGCACGCCGGCCACCGAGAAGCTGACAAAGCGCGCCAGCGGGGTCAGGCCGTAATCCTTGATCGCCTGCTCAGAAGCCAGCAGCACCGCGCCGGCGCCATCGCTCATCTGCGAGGAGTTGCCGGCGGTGACGGTGCCGCCGAACTGGCCGTTGCGGAACACCGGGCGCAGCTTGGCCAGCCCTTCAGCGGAGGAATCCGGGCGCGGGCCTTCGTCGGTGTCGGCAATCTTGTTGCGGGTGATGATGCGCTGGCCATCGGCCAGGTCCGGAAGGTGCGAGACAATCTCGTACGGGCTGATCTCATCCTTGAACTCGCCGTTCTGGATGGCGGCCATGGCCTTCTGGTGCGAGGCCAGGGCGAAGGCGTCCTGCTCTTCGCGCGAGACCTTCCACTCTTCGGCCACCTTCTCGGCGGTGATGCCCATGCCGTAGGCAATGGCCACGTGATCGTTGTCGAACACGCTCGGTGCCATCGCAATCTTGTTGCCCATCATCGGCACCATCGACATCGATTCGGTGCCACCGGCCAGCATCAGGTCGGCGTTGCCCAGGCGGATCGCGTCGGCCGCCTGCGCCACGGCCTGCAGGCCGGAGGAGCAGAAGCGGTTCACGGTCTGCGCGGCAATCGTGTTGGGCAGGCCGGCCAGCAGCACGCCGATGCGGGCCACGTTCATGCCCTGCTCGGCTTCGGGCATGGCGCAGCCGATGATCGCGTCATCGATGCGGTTGACGTCCACGCCCGGGGCCTGGGCGACGACGCTGCGCAGCACGTGCGCCAGCATGTCGTCGGGGCGGGTGTTGCGGAACATGCCCTTGGGCGCCTTGCCAACCGGGGTACGGGTGGCGGCGACGATGTAGGCGTCCTGGATTTGCTTGGTCATTGCAGTGATCTCTTGAATGGGTTTTGCCGGTGTGCCCACCAAGGTGGGCACCTACCAGAGGCGGAGGTGTGCCGAACAACGGTCAGCACCCACCGGAGGCGGAGGTGTGCCCACCAAGGTGGGCACCTACCAGAAGCAGGTCGATCAGTTGCGCAGCGGCTTGCCGGTCTTCAGCATGTGCGCGATGCGGGCCTGGGTCTTTTCCTGCTGGGCCAGTTCAACGAAATGCTTGCGTTCCAGGGTCAGCAGCCACTCTTCGTCCACCAGGGTGCCGCGGTCGACCTTGCCGCCGCACAGCACGGTGGCGATGCGCTCGGCGATCTCGTAGTCGTACGGGCTGATGAAACGGCCTTCCAGCATGTTGACCAGCATCATCTTGAAGGTGGCGATGCCCACGTCACCGGCCACCTGGATGCGGCGTGCCGGCAGCGGCGGGCGGTAACCGGCTTCGGCCAGTGCACGCGCTTCGGCCTTGGCGATGTACAGCGCCTCGTAGCTGTTGAACACCACCTTGTCGGTGCTGCGCAGCAGGCCCAGTTCCTGGGCGTTGACCGCCGAGTTGGACACCTTGGCCATCGCCACGGTCTCGAAGGTCTTCTTCAGTTCGGCGAAGACATCACCGCCCGGACCGGCCGCCTGCGAGGCGCGCACGGCCAGTTCCTTCAGGCCGCCACCGGCCGGCAGCAGGCCCACGCCGGCTTCGACCAGGCCGATGTAGCTTTCCAGGAAGGCCACGGTCTTGGCGCTGTGCATCTGGAACTCGCAGCCACCGCCCAGGGCCAGGCCACGTACGGCGGCAACCACCGGCACCAGCGAGTACTTGATGCGCTGGCTGGTGCGCTGGAAGTTGGCGACCATTTCTTCGAACTGGTCGACCTTGCCGGCCTGCAGCAGGCCGAGGGCACCGGCCAGGTCGGCACCGGCGGAGAAGGGCTCCTTCTGCTGCCAGATCACCAGGCCCTGGAAATCCTTCTCGGCGCGGCTGACGCATTCCTGCAGGCCATCGAGCACCTGGTCGGAGACGGTGTTCATCTTGGTCTTGAAGCTGACCACGGCAATGCCATCACCGTCGTGCCACATGCGCAGGCCGTCGTTCTCGAACACGGTCTCGCCCGGCGCGAACTGCTCGCCCAGCAGCGGATCGGGGAAGCGCTGGCGCTGGTAAACCGGCAGCGCCGAACGCGGCAGCTTGGCGTTGCGCGAGGGGCTGTAGCTGCCCTCGGCGGCGTGCACGCCGTCGCGGCCATCGAACACCCAATCCGGCAGCGGGGCGCTGCTCATGCTCTTGCCGGCGACGATGTCATCGGCGATCCACTGCGCCACCTGCTTCCAGCCGGCGGCCTGCCAGGTCTCGAACGGGCCCAGCGACCAGCCGTAGCCCCAGCGGATGGCCAGGTCCACGTCGCGCGCGGTCTCGGCGATGTCGGCCAGGTGGTAGGCGCTGTAGTGGAACAGGTCGCGGAAGGTCGCCCACAGGAACTGCGCCTGCGGGTGCTGGCTTTCGCGCAGCTTGGCGAACTTCTCGGCCGGGTTCTTGATCTTCAGGATCTCGACCACTTCCGGGGCGGCGGTGCGGTCGGCCGGGCGGTAGTCCTGCTTTTCCAGGTCGAGGACGACGATGTCCTTGCCGACCTTGCGGAAGATGCCGGCACCGGTCTTCTGGCCCAGCGCGCCCTTGGCGATGAGCGCGTCCAGCCACTTCGGCGACTTGAAGAACTCATGCCACGGGTCATTCGGCAGGGTGTCGCCCATGGTCTTGATGACGTGGGCCATGGTGTCCAGGCCGACCACGTCGGAGGTGCGGTAGGTGGCCGACTTCGGGCGGCCGACCAGCGGGCCGGTCAGGCCGTCCACTTCATCGAAGCCCAGGCCGAACTGCTGGGTGTGGTGGATGGTGGACAGGATCGAGAACACGCCGATGCGGTTGCCGATGAAGTTCGGGGTGTCCTTGGCGTACACCACGCCCTTGCCCAGGGTGGTGACCAGGAAGGCTTCCAGGCCTTCCAGCACCGACTTGTCGGTGGTGGTGGCCGGAATCAGTTCGGCCAGGTGCATGTAGCGCGGCGGGTTGAAGAAGTGCACGCCGCAGAAACGGTGGCGCAGCTGCTCGGGCAGCACGTCGGCCAGCTTGTTGATGCCCAGGCCCGAGGTGTTGGAAGCCAGCACCGCGTGGTCGGCCACGAACGGGGCGATCTTCTTGTACAGGTCCTGCTTCCAGTCCATGCGCTCGGCGATGGCCTCGATGATCAGGTCGCAGTCCTTCAGCTGCTCCAGGCCGGACTCGTAGTTGGCCGGGGTGATGGCTTCCGCCAGCGACTTGCTGGCCAGCGGCGCCGGGCTCAGCTTGCCCAGGTTGGCGATTGCCTTCAGCACGATGCCATCGGCCGGACCTTCCTTGGCAGGCAGGTCGAACAGCACGGTGTCGACGCCGGCGTTGGTGAGGTGGGCGGCGATCTGGGCACCCATGACGCCGGCACCCAGCACGGCGGCGCGGCGGACTAGCAGGGAATTGGACATGGTGTAGGGCCTTTGTTGGTCAGCAGTTACTGGGTGGAATCAAAGGGAAGCGGGCGGGGCGCTGGCGCGTGCGGCGGCGCGGAACCCGGCTTCGGCGAAATGGATCAGTTCGTGGGCGGCATGCGCACGATGCGCCGCTTCGGTGACACCGGCGGGACGCTTGATCAGCCCGAAGTCGGCCATGGCGTAGGTGAGCGAGCCGGCCAGGAAGTCGAGGCGCCAGTACAGCTCCTCCTTGCTCAGGTCGGGCACGCACTCGCCGATGGCCTTGCCGAACGCGCGCAGCACGTGGCCGTAGTGGTCGGACAGGAACTTGCGCAGGTTGTCGTTCTTTTCTGCATAGGCGCGGGCGATCACCCGCACGAAAGCGCCGCCGCTCTGCCGGTCCTGGGCCATGGCCAGGGCCGGTTCGACGAAGGCGGCCAGCACCGGGCGCAGCTGCCCGGGGTGCTCGCTGCGGGCGCGCTCGAGCTGGGCCAGGCGCACGCTGGTCATCTCGTCCATGCGGCGACGGAACACCTCGTTGACCAGGTTTTCCTTGGAGCCGAAGTGGTAGTTGACCGCCGCGATGTTGACGTCGGCCTGGCTGGTGACCTGGCGCAGCGAGGTGCCGGCGAAGCCATGCAGGGCGAACAGCTCCTCGGCGGCGCCGAGGATCCGGTCCTTGGTCGAGAAGTGGGCGGGCTTGGCCATGCGGTGGCGGACCTTAATCAAACGATTGTTTGATACTAGGACCAGACGGGGGCGTATGGCATTTTGCAGTGCAGCAAAATGACCGGGGCGGTTACAGGGGATTCAGTAGTGCCAGCCCATGGCTGGCAACCGACGATCCTGAATGGGGCCCCCGGTCCGAGACCCCGGGCATCAGGCCTGCCAGCCATGGGCTGGCACTACTGAGCGGGATCTCTTACAATTCGCCTACGTTTATCAGGCTAAGCCCGCGTCCCGACGCGGGTTTTTTTCATGTTACCCTTCGGGCCATCAGCGGCCCGATTCCATTGGAGACATCCCATGGCGCTGGAGCGCACCCTTTCGATCATCAAGCCGGACGCCGTTGCCAAGAACGTCATCGGCGAAATCTACGCCCGCTTCGAGAAGGCCGGCCTGAAGGTCGTGGCCGCCAAGTACAAGCAGCTGTCGCGCCGTGAAGCCGAAGGCTTCTACGCCGTGCACCGCGAGCGTCCGTTCTTCAACGCGCTGGTCGAGTTCATGATCTCCGGCCCGGTGATGATCCAGGCCCTGGAAGGCGAGAACGCCGTCCTGGCCCACCGCGACCTGCTGGGCGCCACCAACCCGAAGGAAGCCGCCGCGGGCACCATCCGCGCCGACTTCGCCGAATCCATCGATGCCAATGCCGCCCACGGCTCGGACTCGGTCGAGAATGCCGCGATTGAAATCGCCTACTTCTTCGCCGCCACCGAAGTCGTTTCGCGCTGAGAGTAATGCCGTGAACGAGGTCGTACAGTCCCCCGCCATCCAGCCGCTGCCCAAGTCGGCACCCACGGCTGGCAAGCAGAACCTGCTCGACCTCGATCGCGCGGGCCTGGAGAAGTTCTTCGTCGAGGTTCTCGGCGAAAAGAAGTTCCGTGCCCACCAGGTGATGAAGTGGATCCACCATCGCTACGTCACCGATTTCGATGAAATGACCGACCTCGGCAAGGTCCTGCGCGCCAAGCTGCAGGCCCATGCCGAGGTGCTGGTTCCCAACATCATCTTCGACAAGCCCTCCGCCGACGGCACCCACAAGTGGCTGCTGGCGATGGGCGTGGATGGCAAGAACGCCATCGAGACCGTGTACATCCCCGACAAGACCCGCGGCACGCTGTGCGTGTCCTCGCAGGTCGGTTGCGGGCTGAACTGCACGTTCTGCTCCACCGCCACCCAGGGCTTCAACCGTAACCTGACCACCGCCGAGATCATCGGCCAGGTGTGGGTTGCCGCACGCCACCTGGGCAACGTGCCGCACCAGATGCGCCGCCTCACCAACGTGGTGATGATGGGCATGGGCGAGCCGCTGATGAATTTCGACAACGTCGTGCGTGCCATGAGCGTGATGCGCGACGATCTGGGCTACGGCCTGGCCAACAAGCGCGTGACCCTGTCGACCTCCGGCCTGGTGCCGCAGATCGACCGCCTTTCCAGCGAAAGCGACGTGTCGCTGGCCGTCTCGCTGCATGCGCCCAACGATGCGCTGCGCGAGACCCTGGTACCGCTGAACAAGAAGTACCCGATCGCCGAGCTGATGGCCTCGTGTGCCCGTTACCTGCGCGCCAACAAGCGCCGCGAATCGGTCACCTTCGAGTACACCCTGATGAAGGGCATCAACGACAAGCCCGAGCATGCCCGCGAGCTGGCCCGGCTGATGCGCCAGTTCGACAACGCGGTGCAGGCCAAGGATTCGGGCAAGGTCAACCTGATCCCGTTCAATCCCTTCCCGGGCACCCGCTACGAGCGTTCGGAAGAAACGCATATCCGCGCCTTCCAGAAGATCCTGCTCGACAGCAACGTGCTGACGATGGTCCGCCGCACGCGTGGCGATGACATCGACGCCGCCTGTGGCCAGCTCAAGGGCCAGGTGATGGACCGCACCCGCCGCCAGGCGGAATTCAACAAGACGTTGCAGGCAGGGAAGGGGAGCGATGCGGCCGCGTGACCGTCTCTGGCCAGTCCTGATTGCAGGGGTGCTGGCCGTTTCGGCCAGTGGCTGCAGCAGGACCACCAAGTCGCACCTCCCCGAGGAATACACCCGCGGGGGTGAAATCGCCCCGGAACGCCACGTGCGCGATGCGCCGGGCGTCCGCGAGGAATTCCGTTACCAGGACCAGCTCGCCCTGGCCGCCCGCGACATGCAGGAAGGCAAGCTGGACGAGGCCGAGCGCAAGGTGCGCCAGGCCTTGAAGCTGCAGCCCAAGGGCGTGGACGCGATCATGCTGATGGCCGGCATCGAGGACCGTCGTGGCCGCCAGCAGCAGGCTGGCGAAGGCTTCCGCCGCGCCACCGAGCTTGCCCCGCAGCGCGGCGACGTCCTCAACAACTACGGTGCCTGGCTGTGCCAGCACGGCAATGCCGCCGAATCGCTGGTGTGGTTCGACCGGGCGCTGCAGGCGCCGGGCAATGTGTCCTCCGGCGCAGCCCTGGCCAATGCCGGCGGCTGCGCGCTGGATGCCGGCCAGGTGGAACGGGCCGAGCGCGACCTGCGTGCGGCGCTGGTCACGGTGCCGGCCAACCCGGTGGCCCTGGAGGCGATGGCCCAGCTCAACTTCCGTCGTGGCCAGTTCTTCGAGGCGCGCGCCTTCGCCGAACGTAGGATTGCGGCTGCACCGGCCACACGTTCCGTGTTACAACTTGCGTCTGAAATCGAGGCGCGACTGGGCGATCAGGCGGCATCCGATCGTTATCTGCAGCGGATTCGACAGGAATTTCCGCAGGACGCGGGCTCCTAACCTCCAGGGTTGATGCATTGTGATTGATGACCAGACTGTGAGCGCTCTCGATACTGCGGCCGGCTGCGGCACCCGCCTGCGCCAGGCCCGCGAGGCGGCCGGACTGACCCTTGAAGACGTCGGCCAGCGCCTGCGCATGCCGGTCCAGGTGGTCAAGTCGCTTGAAGAAGAACAGTGGCAGAAGCTCGGCGCCCCGGTATTCGTCCGCGGCCAGCTGCGCAGCTATGCGCGCCTTCTGAACGTGGATATCAGCCAGCTGCTGGAGCAGGCCCAGGTCGGTGCGGTGGTCCCGCCCACCCTGGTCAGCCATACCCATACCCCGCGAGCCCGCCGCATTGCCGAGAACCTCGGCCGGCGCATGCTGTATGTCGGCATCACCGCAGTGCTGGCGGTGCCGGTGTGGTTTGCCACCCGCGGCCACTTCGACAACACCCCGGCCACGCCGAACACGGCCTCGCTGGACGTGGTGCCGGCCGCCGTGCCGGTGGCTCCGTCCTCGGTCGGCAACGAACCTGCGGCCGCCAGTGCCGAGCCGACGGTTGCCGCCGCCAAACCGGCCGCCACTCCCTACGTGGCCTCGCTGGCCCCGGTGCCGCGCCCGGCCCCGGCCGCGCCGGCCACCGCCAACCTGGACATGCAGTTCAGTGGCGACAGCTGGGTCGATATCGCAGGCCCCGATGGCGGCTCGGTCGAGAAGGCGCTGATCAAGGCCGGCGAGACCCGCAGCTTCACCCCGGGCCAGGTGAGCCGCGTGACCCTGGGCAACGCCTCGGCGGTCCAGGTTCAGCAGAACGGCGCTATCGTCGATCTCACCCCCTACCAGCGAGCCAACGTGGCCCGCTTTCAGGTATCCTCTGAAGGCTCCGTTGTCCCGGTTTCACACTGAGACGCGGTTTCACCACCTTCGATAATCCCAATGGTCCCTCCCTATGGGCGGGGCGAGAGTACGCATGGCGATCGACGATCTGCTCGACGAGCACGAACAAAGTGAACGTGTCCGCAGCTGGCTGCGGAAGAATGGCGCCAGCATCCTCGGTGGCGTAGCGATCGCCATCGGCGCCATTGCCGGCTGGCAGTGGTACCAGACCAACCAGGGCAGCAAGCTGGCCTCGGCCAATGTCGAGTACCAGAAGGCGCTGGTCGGGCTGCAGGGCAACAAGCTGGACGACGCAGCCAAGGCGGTCAAGGCGCTGGAGGCTGGCCCGTCCAGCGTCTACGGCGATCTGGCGGCGCTGCAGCTGGCCAAGGCCCAGGTCGATGCCGGCAAGAATGAAGAAGCACTGGCCACCCTGCGCGGCGTGAAGGTCGAAGGCGACCTGCAGCGCGTGGTCGACCAGCGCGTGGCCCGCCTGCTGGTGGCCACCGGCAAGAGCGATGAAGCGATCAAGCTGCTCGCCAGCGCCACCGACAGCAGCAGCCTGGAAATCCAGGGTGATGCGCTGCTGGCCCAGGGCAAGCGCGATGCGGCCCGCGAACACTATGAGAAAGCGCTGAAGACGCTGGACGTGGCAGCGCCGCAGCGGCGCGTGCTGGAAACCAAGGTAATGGACGCCGGCGGCACTGTCGCCGCCGCCCCTGCGGAGTCGGTTTGATGAGTCAGAAGGTCATGATTACGCGCGTCGCCTCCGTCCTGCTGCTGGGCATGGCACTGACCGGCTGCAGCACCATGAAGGGCTGGTTCGCCGGTAAGGATGCCGCCGCCAAGAAGGCGCAGGAGCCGGCCGAACTGGTCAAGTTCGAGCCGACCCTGAAGGTCAACAAGGCCTGGTCGGTCAACCTGGGCAAGGGCGAGCGCCGCATCGGCGTGCGCCAGGGCCCGGCCGTGGCCAATGGCCACGTGTTCGCGGCGGCCATCACCGGCGGCGTGCATGCCCTGGACCTGCAGACCGGCAAGAAGGTCTGGACCTGGGAGCCGCAGAAGGAAAAGAAGAAGGCCAAGCTGCGCCTGTCCGGCGGCCCGGGTGTCGGCGAGAACCTGGTGGTCATCGGTACCCTTGATGGCCAGGTGATCGCCCTGGACATCAACGACGGCAGCGAAAAGTGGCGTGCCCGCGTACCGGGTGAAGTGATCGCGGCCCCGGCCGTGGCACAGGGCCTGGTGTTCGTGCGCAGCAACGACGGCCGCATCACCGCCTTCGAAGCATCCAACGGCACCCAGAAGTGGTTCAACCCCAGCGAACTGCCGGCGCTGACCGTGCGCGGCAACGCGCCGGTGGTCACTGGCCCGGGCGTGCTGTTCATCGGCAAGGACGACGGCGCTGTCGCCGCCCTGGCCATGCAGGACGGCCGCACCCTGTGGGAACAGACCGTGGGCAGCCCTGAGGGCCGTACCGAGCTGGAGCGCATGTCCGATGTGGATGGCGCCCCGGTGCTGGATGGCAATACGCTGTTCGTGAGCAGCTTCAAGAACCAGACCATGGCCATCGAAGGCCCGACCGGTCGCCCGCTGTGGGCGCGCGACCACGGCGGTGCCGGCGGCGTGGCGGTCTCTTCGGGCAATGTGTTCGTCACCGACCCCAAGGGCGGCGTGTTCGGCCTGGACAAGGCCAGTGGCGCAGCCATGTGGTCGCAGACCGCCTTGGCGCGTCGTTCGCTGACCGGCCCGGTGCTGCAGGGCGATTACGTAGTCGTCGGTGACTACAAGGGATACCTGCACTGGCTGCAGACCTCCGATGGCGCACTGGCGGCGCGGGCCAAGAGCGGCGGTGACGCCCTGCTGGCCCAGCCGGTCGTCGTCGACGGGGTGCTGCTGGTGCAGAATGTTGATGGCAAGCTGACCGCGTTCCGGTTGGCAAATTAATACGGAGTAATCGCGATGCTGCCTTTGGTCGCCCTGGTTGGACGGCCGAATGTCGGCAAGTCAACCATTTTCAATGCGTTGACCCGCACCCGTGACGCCCTGGTTCATGACCAGCCCGGCGTCACCCGCGATCGCAACTACGGCGTCTGCCGTCTGGACGAGGACAACCATTTCCTCGTCGTGGACACCGGCGGTATTGCCGAGGAAGAGGAAGGCCTGGCGGGCGCCACCACGCGCCAGGCCCGGGCCGCCGCGGCCGAAGCCGATCTGATCCTGTTCGTTGTCGATGCCCGCGAAGGCACCTCGGCGATGGACGATGAGATCCTGGCCTGGCTGCGCAAGCTCTCGCGCCCGACGCTGCTGCTGATCAACAAGATCGACGGCACCGACGAGGACAGCGTCCGCTCGGAGTTCGCCCGCTACGGTTTCGGTGAAATGCTGACCGTGTCGGCCGCCCATCGCCAGGGCCTGGACGACCTGCTGGACGAAGTCATCCAGCGCCTGCCTGAAGAAGGCAGCGGCGAAGAGCTGGACAACGACCCCAACCGCATCCGCATCGCCTTCGTCGGCCGCCCCAACGTGGGCAAGTCCACGCTGGTCAACCGCATCCTCGGCGAAGAGCGCATGATCGCCTCGGACGTGCCGGGCACCACCCGCGATTCCATCGCCGTGGACCTGGAACGTGACGGCCGCGAATACCGCCTGATCGATACCGCTGGCCTGCGCCGCCGTTCGCGCGTGGACGAGGTTGTCGAGAAGTTCTCGGTGGTCAAGACCATGCAGTCCATCGAGCAGTGCCAGGTGGCCGTGCTGATGCTGGACGCCACCGAAGGCGTCACCGACCAGGACGCCACCGTGCTGGGCGCGGTGCTCGATGCCGGCCGTGCGCTGGTCATCGCCATCAACAAGTGGGATGGCCTGACCGAGTACCAGCGCGAGCAGGCCGAGACCCTGCTGTCGCTGAAGCTGGGCTTCGTGCCGTGGGCCGAATCGGTGCGCATTTCCGCCAAGCATGGTTCGGGCCTGCGCGAGCTGTTCCGTGCAGTGCACCGCGCGCACGAATCGGCCAACAAGACCTTCACCACCAGCGAAGTGAACAAGGCGCTGGAAGTGGCCTACGAAACCAACCCGCCGCCGACCATCCGCGGCCACGTTTCCAAGCTGCGTTACGTGCACCCGGCCGGCGCCAACCCGCCGACCTTCATCGTGCACGGTACCCGCCTGAAGGAACTGCAGGAGTCGTACAAGCGCTACCTGGAAAACTTCTTCCGCAAGCGCTTCAAGCTGATCGGCACCCCGGTGAGCTTCATCTTCCGCGAGGGTACCAACCCGTACGAGGGCAAGAAGAACGTCCTCACCGAGCGGCAGGTGAAGGCCAAGCGGCGCTTGATGAAGCACGTCAAGGGCAAGTGATCCACGAGAGGCGGCCGCAGGGCCGCCTTTTTCGTGTAGAGCCGAGCCCATGCTCGGCTCCTGGGGGAGGTCGGCAGAAAGGCAGCCGAGCGCGGGCTCGGCTCTACAATGGGCGAATGAGCATTCCAGAGCTTTCCCCGCAGCAGGCGCGGGCACGTGTCGCCCACGGTGCGGTGCTGATCGATGTGCGCCAGGCGCACGAGCGTGCCGGGGGCATGGCCGAGGGCGCGCGTGGCGTGGCCAAGGATGATCTGCTGGCCGATCCGGCCGCGCATCTACCCATTCCGAGCCAGGACATCCTGCTGATCTGCCAGAGCGGCAAGCGCTCGGCCGACGCCGCGCAGTCATTGCGGGCCGCAGGCTATTCAAACGTAGCCTCCGTGGCCGGTGGCACCGTGGCCTGGCGCGAGCAGGCGCTGCCGCTGGTACAGCCGATGCTGGATGCCGCCGACCGCGACTTCTACGACCGCTACTCACGCCACCTGCTGCTGCCGCAGGTGGGCGAGGCCGGCCAGCGTCGGCTGCAGCAGTCGCGCGTGCTGGTGCTGGGGGCCGGTGGCCTGGGCGCACCGGCAGGCTTCTACCTGGCCGCAGCCGGGGTAGGGCATCTGCGCTTTGCCGACCACGACCGGGTCGAGCGCAGCAACCTGCACCGGCAGATCGTGCATACCGAAGCCAGTGTCGGCCAGCTGAAGGTGGATTCGGCACGCGAGCGGTTGCTGGCCTTGAACCCGTCCATCGAGGTGGAGGCCGTGCCCGAGCGGGTGACCTCGGCGAATGTCGATCGCCTGTTGGAAGGCGTGGACGTGGTGCTGGACGGCTCGGACAACTTCCCGCTGCGCTACCTGCTCAACGACGCCTGCATCCAGCACGCCAAACCGATGGTGTATGCCGCCATCGAGCGCTTTGATGGGCAGCTAAGCGTGTTTGACGCCGGCCGCCAGCGTGGCGTGGCACCGTGCTACCGCTGCCTGTTCCCCGAACCGCCGCCGCCGGAGTTCGCGCCCAACTGTTCCGAAGCAGGCGTGCTGGGCGTGCTGCCCGGGCTGGCCGGTGTACTGCAGGCCACCGAGGTGCTGAAGCTGCTGCTGGGTATCGGCGAGCCGCTGGTCGGCAGGCTGCTGCGCTTTGATGCGCTGGGCATGCGTTTCCGCGAAAGCCGCATCCAGCCAGACCCTCAGTGTCCGGTGTGCGCAGCCGGGGTGCCGTTCCCGGGGTATATCGACTACGCCGCGTTTTGTCGGGGCGGTTGAATCTGATGGGCGCGTCATCCACGCATGGCGTGGATCTACTGAACTATCGCGGGCGTCATCGACGCATCGCGCGGGCGACGGCCCAGTAGATCCACGCCGTGCGTGGATGAATGCTGGCGATTTCGGAACGATGTTGGGCGGCAATCGCGGTATCGTTCCATTTTCGGCACAAGCAAACGCAACGCCCGTGCTATTGCCGTCAGAAAACTTGCTCTATCGTTGAGGCCGATTTCGGTTTTCGGGGATACACCGCATGGCGGTAGAAGCAGCGACCAGCGAGCTGGTCAAGGTCGTGGCCCTGTTGGGCGCGGCGGTGGTGATGGTGCCCCTGTTCCGCAGGCTTGGCCTGGGGTCGGTGCTGGGTTACTTCGCCGCCGGCCTGGCGATCGGACCGTTCGGGCTGGGCTGGTTCTCCGATCCGCAGGCGATCCTGCACACGGCCGAGCTGGGCGTGGTGATGTTCCTGTTCGTCATCGGCCTGGAAATGCGGCCCTCGCACCTGTGGAGCCTGCGCAAGGAAATCTTCGGGCTGGGCACGCTGCAGATCGTCACCTGTGCGCTGGTGCTGACCAGCATCGCCAAACTGTTCGGCCTGCCGTGGCAGGTGGCCTTCATCGGTGCCACCGGCTTCGTGCTCACCTCCACGGCCGTGGTGATGCAGCTGCTGGCTGAGCGCGGCGACATCGCGCTGCCGTCGGGGCAGAAGATCGTTTCCATCCTGCTGTTCGAAGACCTGCTGATCGTGCCGCTGCTGGCCCTGGTCGCGTGGATGGCGCCCAGTGCGGGCAGCGCCGATGGCGAGGGCTCGCGTTGGCTGTCAGTGGCCATTGGTCTGGGCGCCATCGTCGGCCTGGTGCTGGTCGGTCGCTTCCTGCTCAACCCGCTGTTTCGCCTGCTTGCCGAATCGAAAGCACGCGAAGTGATGACCGCCGCCGCGCTGCTGGTGGTGCTGGGTGCGGCGCTGCTGATGCAGCTGTCCGGCCTGTCGATGGCGATGGGCGCGTTCCTGGCCGGTGTGCTGCTCAGCGAATCGACCTTCCGCCACCAGATCGAAGCGGACATCGAGCCGTTCCGCGGCATCCTGCTGGGCCTGTTCTTCCTCAGCGTGGGCATGGCGCTGGACCTGGGCGTGGTGGCCGGCAACTGGCCGATGATCGTCGGCCTGGTGCTGGCACTCATGGTGGCCAAGGCGCTGTGCATCTACGTCGTGGCCCGCGTGATGGGCAGCGACCACGCACAGGCGATGGACCGTGGCGTGCTGATGGCGCAGGGCGGTGAATTCGCCTTCGTGCTGTTCTCCGCTGCGGCCAGCGCCGGCGTCATCAACATGGACATTAATGCCAACTTCACCGCCGTGGTGGTGCTGTCGATGGCGCTGACCCCGCTGGTGGTGCTGGTCTACAAGCGCGTGGCGCCCAAGCCCGAGGTGAGCCTGGAAGGCGTGGACACTGCCGACGGCCTGTCCGGCAGCGTGCTGATGATCGGCTTCGGCCGCTTCGGCCAGGTGGCCAGCCAGTCGCTGCTGGCCCGCGATGTGGACGTGACCATCATCGACAACGACGTGGAGATGATCCACAACGCCGAGCGTTTCGGTTTCAAGATCTACTACGGCGATGGCACCCGCCTGGACGTGCTGCATGCCTCCGGCGCCGGTACCGCGCGGGCCATTGCGGTGTGCGTGAACAATGCCGAGGATGCCGATCGCATCGTCGAGCTGGTCGCGCATGAATTCCCGCAGGCCAAGCTGCTGGTGCGCTCGTTCGACCGCGAACACTCGCTGCGGCTGATCCATGCCGGTGTCGATTTCCAGATCCGCGAGACGTTTGAATCGGCGCTGCTGTTTGGCCAGGCCGCGCTGATGGAGCTGGGGGCGGACGAGGATGATGCGCAGGAGATCGCGCAGCAGATCCGCGAGCGCGACGCCGAGCGTTTCGAGCTGGAAATGGCCGGCGGCAGCCTGCGTGCCGGCGCGCACATGGTGTTCGGCAGCGCGCTGCCGGGCGTGCCCACGCCGACCCCGTTCACCGCGCCCAAGCGCAAGGCCCGCACGTTGAATGCGGACCAGGTGCCGGAAGAAGAGTAGAGCCGAGCCCACGCTCGGCTGCTCGTCAGCCAGATCGCGCTGGCCCCACAGCGCGCTGTGCGCTCGCCGGCCATTCACGGCGAGCGAAGCGGTGGGCGAGGGGGCCTGAATCAGGGACAATAGCGTCCCCGCCGCCGCCTGCCCCCGCATTCGATGACTGACTCCGCCCCCCAGCTTCCTGCCCGCATCCTCGATGGCCGCCGTATTGCCGAGGACCTGCTCGACAGCCTGAAGGTGCGCGTCGACGCCCGCGTGGCTGCCGGTGGCAGCCGCCCCGGCCTGGCCGTGGTGCTGGTGGGGGGCGACCCGGCCTCGACCGTGTATGTGCGCAACAAGCGCCGCGCGGCCGAAAAGGTCGGCATCGAGGCCTACGATTACGATCTGCCGGCCGGTACCACCGAAGCCGAGCTGCTGACCCTGATCGACCAGCTCAATGCCGACCCGAAGATCAACGGCATCCTGATCCAGCTGCCGCTGCCGGGCATCCCCGACGCGCGCCGCCTGATCCAGCGCATCGACCCGCGCAAGGACGTGGACGGCTTCCACCCGGAAAACGTCGGCCACCTGGCCCTGCGTGAATTCGGCCTGCGCCCGTGCACCCCGCGCGGCATCACCACGCTGCTGGGCCACACCGACCAGCCGGTGCGTGGCCGCAACGCCACCATCGTGGGCGTCAGCAACCACGTCGGCCGGCCGATGGGCCTGGAGCTGCTGATTGCCGGCTGCACCGTCACCAGCTGCCACAAGTTCACCCCCAAGGACGTGCTGGAACAGGCCGTGCGCAACGCCGACATCCTGGTGGTGGCCGTGGGCCGCCCGGGCATCGTGCCGGGCGAGTGGGTGAAGCCGGGCGCGGTGGTGATCGATGTGGGCATCAACCGCCTGGATGATGGCCGCCTGGTGGGCGATGTCGGGTTCGAGGCCGCAGCGCAGCGGGCCAGCTGGATCACCCCGGTGCCGGGCGGCGTGGGCCCGATGACCGTGGCCACGTTGATGCAGAACACGCTGGAAGCGGCAGAAGCGTCCTGATTCAACCGCGCCGCGGCGCTACCGGGGCGGTCTCGGCCTGCATGACCTGCTGTGGGTAGGTGCCAACCTTGGTTGGCACGATTCGTCCGGTGCCTTGGCCCCAGATGGGGTGATGGCCTCTGCCGGTGTGTGCCAACCAAGGTTGGCACCTACCAAAGGCGGTTTCCCGGTTGGGGTTGGTCACGCGCGGTTCCAGGGTCGTGCAGGGGCGGGGCGAATGACCCGCCGTGGGTAGGTGCCAACCTTGGTTGGCACGATTCGTCCGGCGGCTGGGCTCCAGATGGGGTGAAGGCTTCTGCCGGTGCGTGCCAACCAAGGTTGGCACCTACCAAAGGCGGTTTCCCGGTTGGGGTTGATCCCTCGCGGTTCCAGGGCGGTGCAGGGGTGGGGCGAATGACCCGCTCCTGGTAGGTGCCAACTTTGGTTGGCACGATTCGTCCGGCGCCCGGGGCCCCAGATGGGGTGATGGCCTCTGCCGGTGTGTGCCAACCAAGGTTGGCACCTACCAACGGCGCCGCCCGCGCGACACTGCGTCGCATCCACCCCCTCCCACGGGGGGTGAAAAAGGGGTAAAATGTCGCGCTTCCCCACATCTCGGGTATGCCGATGCTGCGCATCCAGGCTGAAGCACTCACTTACGACGACGTCTCGCTCGTCCCCGCCCACTCGACCATCCTGCCCAAGGACGTCAACCTCGAAACGCGGTTGACGCGCGACCTGAAGCTCAAGCTTCCGATCCTGTCTGCGGCCATGGATACCGTCACCGAAGCCCGCCTGGCCATCGCCATGGCCCAGCTCGGCGGCATGGGCATCATCCACAAGAATCTCAGCCTGGAACAGCAGGCCGCGGAAGTGGCCAAGGTCAAGAAGTTCGAGGCCGGTGTCATCCGCGACCCGATCACCGTCGGCCCGGAAACCACCATCCGCGACGTGCTGGCCCTGACCCGGGCGCACAACATCTCCGGCGTGCCGGTGGTGGGCAGCGACGGCCTGCTGGCCGGTATCGTCACCCATCGCGACATGCGCTTTGAAACCGAGCTGGACGATCCGGTCCGCCACATCATGACCAAGAAGGATCGCTTGGTCACGGTGAAGGAAGGCGCCGCCAGCGATGAAGTGCTGCAGCTGCTGCACCGTAACCGCATCGAAAAGGTGCTGGTGGTCAACGATGATTTCGCCCTGCGTGGCCTGATCACCGTCAAGGACATCCAGAAGAACACCGACTTCCCCAACGCTGCCAAGGATCTGTCGACCCGCCTGCTGGTGGGCGCTGCCGTCGGCGTGGGTGGTGACACCGACCGCCGCGTGGAAGCGCTGGTTGCCGCCGGCGTGGACGTGATCGTAGTCGATACCGCGCACGGCCATTCGCAGGGCGTGCTGGACCGCGTGGCCTGGGTCAAGAAGAACTTCCCGCACGTGCAGGTCATCGGTGGCAACATCTGCACCGGCGAAGCCGCTCTGGCGCTGCTCGACAGCGGCGCGGACGCGGTGAAGGTCGGCATCGGCCCGGGCTCGATCTGCACCACCCGCGTCGTCGCCGGTGTTGGCGTGCCGCAGGTGACCGCCATTGATCTGGTGGCCGAAGCCCTGCAGGACCGCATCCCGCTCATCGCCGACGGTGGCATCCGTTACTCGGGTGACATCGGCAAGGCGCTGGCCGCTGGTGCCTCGACCATCATGGTCGGTGGCCTGCTGGCCGGTACCGAGGAATCGCCGGGCGAGACCGAGCTGTACCAGGGCCGTTCGTACAAGAGCTACCGCGGCATGGGTTCGCTGGCCGCCATGGAAAAGGGGTCCAAGGACCGCTACTTCCAGGACGCCGCCACCGCCGACAAGCTGGTGCCGGAAGGCATCGAAGGCCGCGTGCCGTACCGCGGCCCGGTGGGCGGCATCATCCACCAGCTGATGGGCGGCCTGCGCGCCACCATGGGTTATGTGGGGTGCGCCACCATCGACGACATGCGCAGCAAGCCCAAGTTCGTCAAGATCAGCGGCGCCGGCCAGCGTGAGAGCCACGTCCACGACGTGACGATCACCAAGGAACCGCCGAACTACCGCGCCTGACGCGGGCCGGGCAAAGAGGAACGAGGAAGCTGATTCCCGTTCCTCTTTTTCCATCTGCCGCAGCAAATTATTTGAAGTTTCGTTTTCCCTACTGCATTGCCAGGGCGCCATGACCAACATCCATAACGACAAGATCCTGATCCTCGATTTCGGCGCGCAGTACACGCAGCTGATCGCCCGCCGCATCCGCGAGCTGGGCGTCTACTGCGAAATCTGGGCCTGGGACCACAACCCGGCCGAGATCGCGGCGTTTGGCGCCAAGGGCATCATCTTGTCCGGTGGCCCGGAATCGACCACGCTGCCGGGCGCCCCGGCTGCGCCACAGGAAGTGTTCGACAGCGGCCTGCCGATCTTCGGCATCTGCTACGGCATGCAGACCCTGGCGGCCCAGCTGGGCGGCGCCACCGAAGCGGCTGACCAGCGCGAGTTCGGCCACGCCGAAGTGAACGTCATCAACCCCGATGCACTGTTCAAGGGCCTGAGCGACCACGGCGGCGAGCCGAAGCTGAATGTCTGGATGAGCCACGGCGACCACGTCTCCGTTGCGCCGCCGGGCTTCACCATCACCGCCACCACCGACCGCATTCCGGTGGCCGCCATGGCCAACGAAGAAAAGCGCTGGTACGGCGTGCAGTTCCACCCGGAAGTGACCCACACCCTGCAGGGCCAGGCGCTGCTGCGCCGCTTCGTGGTGGATGTGTGCGGCTGCCAGACCCTGTGGACCGCCGCCAACATCATCGACGACCAGATCGCCCGCGTGCGCGAACAGGTGGGCGATGACGAAGTGATCCTGGGCCTGTCCGGCGGCGTCGATTCGTCCGTGGTGGCCGCGCTGCTGCACAAGGCCATCGGCGAGAAGCTGACCTGCGTGTTCGTGGATACCGGCCTGCTGCGCTGGCAGGAAGGCGACCAGGTGATGGCGATGTTTGCCGAGCACATGGGCGTGAAAGTCGTGCGCGTGAATGCCGCCGACCGTTACTTCGCCGCGCTGGAAGGCGTGAGCGACCCGGAAGCCAAGCGCAAGATCATCGGCAACCTGTTCGTTGAGATCTTCGACGAAGAGTCGAACAAGCTGAAGAACGCCAAGTGGCTGGCGCAGGGCACCATCTACCCGGACGTGATCGAGTCGGCCGGCAGCAAGACCGGCAAGGCGCATGTGATCAAGAGCCACCACAACGTGGGCGGCCTGCCGGAGCACATGAAGCTGGGCCTGGTGGAGCCGCTGCGCGAGCTGTTCAAGGACGAAGTGCGCCGCCTGGGCGTTGAGCTGGGCCTGCCGCGCACCATGGTCTACCGCCACCCGTTCCCGGGCCCGGGCCTGGGCGTGCGTATCCTGGGCGAAGTGAAGCGCGAATACGCCGAGCTGCTGGCCAAGGCCGATGCCATCTTTATTGATGAGCTGCGCAAGGCCGATCTGTACGACAAGACCAGCCAGGCGTTTGCCGTGTTCCTGCCGGTGAAGTCGGTGGGCGTGGTGGGTGATGCGCGGGCTTATGAGTGGGTGATTGCGCTGCGGGCGGTTGAGACGATTGACTTCATGACGGCGCACTGGGCGCATCTGCCGTATGAGTTCCTGGGTACGGTGAGCAACCGGATCATCAATGAGTTGCGGGGGGTTTCAAGGGTTGTCTATGACATCTCGGGGAAGCCGCCGGCGACCATTGAGTGGGAATGAGTTGAAAGAACTAGGGCGCCGAGAGGCGCCCTTGGTCGTTTGAGGAACATGCCCTTGATATTTATCGGATCCGTGGGGAGAGCGGCGCGCAATCCGCGCTCTCGCTCGGTGACTGGCGGCACTGTGCCGTTGGGTCGCAATCTTAAGAAGAACTGCATTCTAGAATCAGGCTGCCGATCAAAAGAATGCACGAGAGACTCCGAGCCGCTCCGAACTTGCCGCATCCAGCTTGTCATCGGGTTCGACGCCGAATTTGAGATCTTAGACAAAAGAGGCCGCGGTTGCTCACTGGGATTGCGCTAAACATATCGGTCGGACGGACCGTGGTCTAGCCACCTAGCCGAAAGTACACATTCGTCAATGTATTGACGCTCCCCGGTGTCCCTGCGTTCGCTACTGCCGTGATGGACGACTTGAGCTGGGGCAGTTACATTTCTTCCTCAGGCTTCGAAGGATCGGCTAGGAACTCGATATGGAAAGGAGGGGGCGTGTCGAATATTACTGCAGCAGATTTGGAGGCCGCGCTTACAGGGAATCCTGAAGCGCTTGATGTTCACCTTGCTCTTGTGTCGAGAGATGTTGCTATTGATGGGCATCTCGTAAAGATCCACTGTCACTGCCTGACGTTAGATGGAAATGGGCGCGTTCAACCACGCCGTTTGGCAGAATTTATGCGGAACGCGGTAGCGGACTATGCGATTCCACGCTCGCAACTTTTGGACGCTAAGGCGCGGGATCAGAAATTCAATAGCTCGGAAGCAGTGACTGAGTTGGTAGAGCGAGCTAAACGTTCGTTTACCGACTTGGCAAATAGCGGCGAAGGTGGAGAGATGCTTCTATTTCTTCTAGCGGAGCGCTTCCTCAAGCTGCCTCAGATTCTTTGCAAGATGGATCTGAAGACCGATACCCGAATGCACTACCACGGTGCTGATGGAGTTTATGCTGGAGTGACGGACGATGGTCTATTAAAGCTCTATTGGGGGGAATCAAAGGTTTACGGTGACGCTAGTGCAGCCGTTCGTGAGTGCCTTCGTTCCTTGTCCCCATTTTTGATTGAGCCAGACCACGAGGATGCCGAAAGAGAGCGCGATCTTCTCCTGCTGAGCGACAAGGCTGATCTCAGCGATCACCATCTAACTGAAGCGATAAAAAAGTACTTCGATAAGACTTCGATCATGTCGAAGCGCGTGCAGTATTGCGGGGTGGCCCTTGTGGGGTTCGATGCCCCCTTCTACCCCGCCGACAATGCAAAAGGGGTTGCAGAGGACATTATTGAGGCCTCTCGAAATGCGCTCGTTGGGTGGGCTGATCACATCGGCAACCGGCTCACTGTGGAGAAACTTGATCAGATCGAAATTGAACTGCTTTGCCTACCTCTGCCATCAGCTGATGGGTTTCGTTCGGCGTTCTTAAAGGCAATGGGGATCGTAGAAAATGAGTCTTGCTGAATTGCAGTCTTGGCTTCTTAAGGATGGAATTCGAGATGACCTCAATAAGTTAACTCGCCTCACAGTTCGGAATGAGCTGGACAATCTAACGGCAGAGATATCTTCGGCTTCCGCCGAATCAATTGACTGGTCAAGATTGCTCCTGGCTGGCAGCATTCTGGCGCGCTCCAATGAGAGAATTGATCAAGATGCGGCTCTACGCATCGCAACGGGCGCAGTGTTGTTGGAGAATGGCCAAGCGGTGAAAGATGCTGGTGCAGTACTCTTGAGCAAGTTGTCGAACTTTCGCGCAATTTCATTGGCATGCGTTCGTAGACTCGTATCGTCCGATCTTGACGCGAGACTCGGTACAGCGCTGCGCTTGGAGGCCCAGCGTAGAGAGATGGATCGGTCGATTTTGGTGCAGGTAAGTGGAGCTTGGCTGCAGGTAAATGATTTCCAGAAAAAATTCTGGGCAAATGCCAGTAACGAAGGTTGGCTTTCTGCATCTGCCCCCACTGCATCTGGAAAAACATTCTTAGTCCTTCAGTGGCTAGTTGACCAGGTAGTGGGTGGTGGGAAATGCGTTGCGGTATACCTCGCGCCTACTCGAGCATTAGTATCTGAAATAGAGAAGAATCTCAGAGATTCGCTCGGTGAAAGCACTCTAATTGAAGTCTCATCGCTGCCACTTCCTGAAAAGTACAAGGCTGCGCGAGCGGGTGGTGCTCCGGTAATTCTTGTATTTACTCAAGAGCGACTGCATCTTCTTGCTAACGTTCTCGGTGACAAATTGGTAGTTGACTTACTCATCGTTGATGAGGCGCACAAAATTGGCGACAATCAACGCGGTGTCATTTTGCAGGATGCCGTAGAGCGTGTTACGCGCGCTAACCCTCAGATGAAGGTTGTTTTCATTAGTCCGGCCACTCAGAACCCTGAGGCTTTGCTAGCCGACGCACCGAGTGGCGTGCAGACAGTTGCAGTTGACAGCGATTCCTCAACAGTGCTTCAGAACTTAGTCGTCGCTAGCCAAGTTCCGCGGCGCCCTAAGCTTTGGGAGCTAAAGCTGAGGCAACAGGGGGGAGAGTTGCCAATTGGAGTGCTGCAACTAGCGAGTACGCCTGTTGGGATAAAGAAACGGCTGGCATTCATCGCTGCTGCTGTCGGGGAGAGGGGGGGGACGTTGGTCTATTCGAACGGAGCCGGCGAGGCAGAAGAGGTGGCTGATTTAATTAGTCAACTATTACCTAAGCTCGACGTCGTCGATCCTGATCTATTGCAGCTTGCTGAACTAGCTCGAAAGGGTGTGCATAATGATTTTCTGCTTGCTCCGCTTGTCGAGCTGGGTGTTGCGTTTCATTATGGAAATATGCCTTCCCTGCTTCGGTTAGAGATTGAGCGACTTTTCCGTTTGGGAAAGATACGTTTCCTAGTCTGCACGTCGACCTTGATTGAGGGGGTGAACTTATCATGTCGCACAATTGTTGTGCGGGGGCCTCGTAAAGGTAAAGGGCATCCGATGGAGCCGCACGACTTCTGGAATCTGGCTGGTCGTGCCGGGCGATGGGGCGATGAGTTTCAAGGGAACATCATTTGCATCGACCCGGCGAATGAGACCGCTTGGCCAGGAGGTGTGCCGGGTCGGGCGCGGTATCCAATCAAGCGTGAGAGTGACGCGGTCGTCGAACAAGGGGATTGCGTTACAAAGTATCTCTTAAGCAGGGGCGAGGCGGGTCAATCCAAAATTGAGGGTAGCGATAAATTTGAGCAGGTGGGAGCGTATCTGCTAACCACATTCATGCGCTTCGGCTCCATCTCGGAGACCGGTCTTGCGAAGCGCCATGATCCCGCATTGATAGCCAAGCTCGACAGTGCCTTGGGCACGCTCTCAGATGGAATTGAGATCAGCGTGGACTTGGCGTCGCGTCACCCTGGAGTAAGCGCTATTGGGCTCCAGAGGCTTCTCGAGATGTTTCGTTCTTATCCTGGAGAGGTGGAAAATCTTCTGCCGGCAGAAGTTGCGAGTGACGACAGTTACGATCGGTTCATAACAATTATGGAGAGGGTCAATTCGCACGTGTTTCTTGCATTCTCGCCTGATGCGAGAATTCGCTTGTTCGCGCTAATTGTCGTGAAGTGGTTAAGGGGCTACTCGCTATCCCGGATCATTCGCGACAGCGTTGATTGGCATCAGAGGGCAAGAAGGCCCTACAAACTTCCTGTGCTGATCCGGGATACCATGGAATTGGTCGAACAGATAGCAAGGTTCAAAGCACCCAAGTACTTGTCTGCGTACATGGACGTGCTTCACTTGCACCTTCGCGAGATTGATCGTAACGATCTAATCGAGGATGGTCTTGATATAGGCACGCAGCTTGAATTCGGAGTTTCCTCGGCTACTCTCCTATCCTTAATGGAGCTGGGGCTTTCGAGGATGTCTGCGGTTGCTTTGTATGAAAGAATCGCCCGCGATGATCTCACCCGCGAAGAGTGCGTGGCTTGGATTGTTAACCGAAATAATCAGCTGCAATCAATGGACATTCCGGGGCTGATCATTCGTGAGGTAAGGGAATGCCTGGCGCTGTCTGGCGGGTAATTGTGCGTTAATTTACGTATCTGGAGTATTCTGATGCCTGCAAAGCCAATTAGTCTCGGTCATATGCACTTTCCGAAGAGAGGGGATGCAGTAAAGTATTTGAAAGAGATGCTCTATAAGTACAGTCTTGGTGATCGTGTCGCGGATGGCGATGCTGTGGTTCTGATGTCTGCGCTAGAAAATCATCCTGGTGCGTCCGAAAAAATTGGATCTGGCGTAAGCTACTTTTCCGTGCGTAGTGCTGACTTCGGGACAAGGTGCTTCTGGGTAAATAGAATTGACGGCACCTCTGAGAAGTTTTCCATTACCGGCTCAATTCATGGCAGGTAAATGAATTGGAGCTTTTGATATTAAGTTACCTTGCTGTGCTGTCGGTGGAGATTCTGTAGAAAATATGGCCTGGGGGATTTGCGACTTCTCGAGGAGGTCGGCGACGGTAACTGCGTTGGAATGAATTGAGGTGGCGAGGGCGCCGACGGCGCTCTCGCTGCTTCAATCAAGGGATTGATGTTAGTTTTGGGTAGACCGCGTTGACTGGAGAATTTGATCGGGGCGATATTCAACTGAGGGTTGAGTAAAGGTTGAACAAGAACGAGACTCGCGCAGAATCGGACTTGTCCCCGCGATATCGATAGTAAGCATCGACACTTCGGTTAAGTGCATTGTGAGCATTCCTGACGTCATCTGGCATCGCTTCTCGGTTGTAAAGGTCTGCAAGTGTTGACCCAGAGTGCACTTGGCGCGCATCCAGAACGCGCTGCGCGGCGTCCTCGATCTCACTCCTGGTCTCAATCGGGGCAGAGAGGGGGAGCGGGAAGTTGTTGTAAACAATGTTAATCGAATAGCGGTAGTCGCTCTTCATTCTTCCAGCAACTGTTCGCATCCATGCGTTGTGCATCGAGCTTGATAGTATCCCGAACTCGAACAGCCCGGCTTCAGGTAATACCCGAAGTAGGTTGCTCGCCAAGGTGTTTTCATCAAGATACCCAATGGGAATATATTCCCGTTTTTCTGAGGATACTTCCGGTATCGCAAGGTACGAGCCCTTTGGCTTGAATTCGACATGAAACTTCCGCGGAGTATCGGCCAGCTTTCGCGTTGCGGCGCTCCTGCTCTCCAAGCGGAACTTCCTAACGGCGGTCACGCGCTCGAGAACGTGTGGCAGACTCCTTAGCTCGGACGGCTCTATGTCGTTCACCAGCAAGCACCATCTCTCATAGCCATTCAGAAACTCATCTGCACCAAGCCATCGCTTGAAGTACTCTGCAGCGGCTGGCTCGGCTGACAAGAACTGGTGTTTCTCTTCGGTAGTGAAGAGATAATTTCCTCCGTCGATTGGTTTGTTTCCAATCGACATTTCGGGAAGCCCCGAGATAGTTGTATTTCGTCGCTTGATTACGGTATTTGGCGCATCCACCAGATACCCGTTTATATTCTTGGCAAGGGATATTGTTGCCTCTCCTGATATTCCAGATGGATAAAGGTAGATAACGCGCTTGCGCGGAGTGTCGAGGGAAAATCCAGCAATGATGCAATGAACTGCCGCGATTCCTTTGCCTTCGTTGCTCCAGCGAAAAGACTGATGGGCAAATTCAATCTGAACCCCTTTTTCTAGCAGGTAAGGCCATAGCACCCCAGCCTGTTCTCCCTGGCAAATGCTGTTAGTGGACACGAACGCGGTCCGAACGCGACGATTCTGTTCCATGAAGTGCATAGCCTTGAGGTACCACGCGGCGACGTAGTCCAGCAGCCCTCCATTCGGAAGCTCAGAGTAAATATCCTTCACGTCTTCGCGTTGCTTGTCAGTGAGGTACTTCGCGCCAACGAATGGAGGATTGCCAAGTACGTAAGAGCATTTCACTGGATCAATTATGCTTGCCCAGTCGGTAGTTAGTGCATTGCCTATGAAAATTGTGGGGCTCGCGATAAGAGGGACGCTGGGGCGCGTAGTCCCGAATCGCTCCGCTGCTTCCAAATTCATCTGATGATCTGTGATCCATAGCGCAACGCGGGCGATGTGAGCGGCGGCCTCGTCGAGCTCAATTCCAAAAAACTGACTAACGTTTACGCGGCATAGGGTGGAGACATCTAGCACTCCTCGCTGATCGCCCCACAAGAGAGAGATTAGCTCCATCTCCAGCCGCCTCAGCTGTCTGTATGCGATCACGAGGAAGTTGCCACATCCGCAGGCGGGATCCAGTAAATTGATCGTTGGCAATTTTTCGTAGAGCGCGCGGTATGTTGCTTTGGTGGCACGAGGGGACCTCAGCTCGTCCCAGAGATCCTCCATGATCAGTGGATTTATGACCTTGAGGATGTTGCGTTCGCTTGTGTAGTGCGCGCCGAGCTCTCTCCTCGTTGCTTGGCGTCTTGCTACAAACGGATCGTGCTGATCCAGTATTCCTTGGAACATGGCTCCAAAAATTGCTGGTGAGATCGCACTCCAGTCAAGCTCCGCGCAGCTCAAAAGAAGGGCGCGAAGTTCGCCATCGAATGAAGGTATCGATGATTTCTCAGAGAATAGACTTCCGTTAATGTACTCAAACGCGGCCAGTTCATCTCCAATGTTGCTCAATCGATCAACATGAGGCGTATCTAGAACTTGGAAGAGCTCGGACAGCTTTGATCCAGAGTCTCGACCGTCTTCACTACTGCCTCGGATGAATCTAAGAAATTGGCCATTTCTTCCAAAAATTCCAGTGTCGTCTGCAAAAAAACAAAATAGCAGGCGAGTCATGAAGACTTCGAGATCGTGGCCTTTAAATCGAGATTCAAGGAGGAACTGGTGGAGTTTTGAAACTCGGTAGGCAGCCTGCCGATCAATTTTAGACTCTTCCGTGATTTCCTGCTGCTCATCGGATACGAGAAAATAGAACCAATCAGCTCGCCTGGGTAATTGGGAGAGAGTGCATTCGTGGACCTTTCCCGATTTCAGGTCGTATAAGCGAAAGCGGGAGAAGTCAGATGTAACTATATATTTGGGGCGCTCCTTCTCGCTTAGCGCCATGAAATAGTCGCTGGCCTGTACGAATGCGCTGTCCAAGTCGCCACCGCGGCTCTTGTGCTCGACAATAAGCTTGCCAGGGATGAAGCTGTCAATGAAGCCTCTGCCGCCTCCGATCCGTGATACAGCCTTTTCGTAGATTGTGGCTGATTCAGGCCTGATTCCAAAGCACTCGTACAGCCTAGCCCAAAACAATTTTGCATCGGCATGCTCTCTAGCTGCCCCCGCCCATTCCTTGGCGAATGCGGTCAGGCGTGTGCGAATCTCGTTCCTTGTCAGCATGCGATATCCTGCGCTATTGTTGTGTTCGCCCGCAGCTGTTCGGGCGGATTGGGTAATTTACCATTTGCGGACAGGAGGTCAATGTGCCAGTCGACATAAATAAGATCCAATTCTTCTCTCATAGGGACTCGGAAGCTCCAATCTTCTACTGTCACTCGAGCGACCTAGATCACTCGCCATCCTTGGGTGCTAGCGTCATAAATGGCGAAATTTGTGTGGCAACAAGAGTGGAATTGTTCAAAGTAAAAGCGAACCCACAAACCAAGGATCGAGTTGACATCTATCTTCCAGTGGGGAACGCCAGGCAGCTTGGGGTCGAAGTACTTGCTTTGGTCCCTAATGTTCCGCCAAATGCTTGGCGCATCTCAAATGCTAATCCGCATGCAGCGGCACAAGGTCGAATGGCTTTGCCTGGCATAGAAAAGTCCTATTACGGGCCCGCATTGCGCGTAGAGGCCTCCACAAGGTCTGGCATAACACTGAGAAATATGAACTGCTGGGTCAATATTGATCTTGAAATCCCGCATGGAACACACATCAGAATGGCCGGTCCCGAGGTTCATATCGGTATTCGAACAAATCCGCCAATTGGCCGTCATGATTTTGATGCTGGAGAGATGGTTGAAGTTCCGGTCTCTGAGTTGCAGCGTGGCACGAATGAGAGTAATCCAGTTCAGAAGGTAGAGGGGAAGTTTTGGATGACCTTCGATGCACCCTCAGCGGCAGGCCTTGGTCAACTGCTGTCGACAATTTAATCTCTTGATGATCCGGGATGGGTTTATCCTCCCGGATTAGAGGTAGATTTTTCTTGCAGATTTACGGGGGCTGTGTGGGGCGGAGCGTGGTGGATACTAATCGCATTGGGCAGCTCGGAATAAGCTGGCTCAGGTGGATAGTCGAGGGTCAGTGGGGGTGTGGGATCGAGGTTGTTTCGGCCCATAATGACGATAGTTTGGATCTGCTGATTCTTCTCAAACGACGCCGCGGAAGTGCTTATGCAGGCCCAACCGGCGACGTGATTTTTGCACAGGTTAAGACGGGCTATGTGAAGTCTTCTCCGTCAACTGATTACTCAATTGATCTGAAGCGGAAGTATATAAATTCCCATCATGGTCGGTGGTTGTCATTTCCTGGGCCCGTGATCATGATCAACGTGATACCCCCGAAGGCGGTCGGCGGAAACCCAAGTGCATACTGGGCAAATTTGCGTGACCCTGCTGTTCTTGCTAGACCGGGTTTTGTGAAATTCCGTTTGAGTGATGCGCTTGAAGGGCGGAAGGGAAAGGCTTCGCTATTTAATCTTTGCTGGTCATGGGCTGAGTTTCGACGCGCTCCACGAGTCCAGTCCCCTGTGAATCTCGGATGGTCCAGTAATATTCCGGGTCGGAAATTCTCGGCCGGACAGAACATGCATCTTGTATGTCGTGCCTTCTACAAGGATTGGATGGCAGAATCTGCCGTGAACTCTAACGCTTTTGGTGGCGTAAAGGTTACAAATAGAGGCTGGCGTCATATGACGCGAATTGGGCGTGGCAAAGCCCGGATGCTCCAATCTCTACTGTTGCTTCCGAGTGCATCCAGAATTCTCCAAGACCTTAACTCCATAGGTAAATGCCGAATCACCTCAACAGAGGAGCGGCACTTGCCAAACGGGACTAAGCGTGAGCGCTGGTATGAAGCAGCCACAGCAAGAGTGTCATTCTTTGAACGCCAGGACGCGATGGTTCGTGTCGTATTAGAGAGAAATGTGGTGTCGTCTCGCGCTGGGAGCAT
Organism: Stenotrophomonas sp.; assembly: GCF_035634915.1. GTDB lineage: Bacteria > Pseudomonadota > Gammaproteobacteria > Xanthomonadales > Xanthomonadaceae > Stenotrophomonas. Next base: position 265,873 of record NZ_DASQCB010000010.1, on the reverse strand, counting down.
CATCCGCGATGACTTGACTCTCTATTCGATTTACGAGGTGGCTCGAGGCAGAAGTGAGACATGTGGATAGAGGGGCCCGTTCGAGACAGACCTAGGACTATTGCCGTAGCAACATGAGTAGGACGCGCATCTGCGAGCCTACGTACCTGAAACCGCCTGTACTTGGGTCCCCTCTGCGGTGAATCATAGCAGTGGAGGCAACTTGAAAGGAATGTCTTGCCTGTGCCTAGACGTCGCCTCACCGGTCTGGGCAAGTGTTTCGCCAAGCCAGCTCGGTCAGTCTTTTGCGGGTAGGCTGGGCGGTTTGGCTGGGCGGTTTGGCTGGCGGCTGGACCTGCAATCGTTCGTCGGTCCGTCCTTATGCCGAAGATACGGGCAGCATTGGCTCCTGCTGAGAAAGCGCATCCAGGCCCAGCGTGGATCTACACTGGGGCTTCAGCCCTAGTGGAGCTCCCCGATGTTCACCGGAAAAGTCGCGGTAGTCACCGGCTCCACCAGCGGGATCGGTCTTGGCATCGCCACCGCGCTGGCGCGGCAGGGCGCCGATATCGTGCTGAACGGCTTTGGCGATGCAGCGGACATCGAACGTATCCGTAACAGCCTGGAGACCGAGTTCGGCATACGGGTGGCACACGACGGCGCCGACCTCTCACGCGGCGAGGCCGTGCGGGAAATGATCGCCCGCACCGTGGCCACAATGGGCCGCATCGACATCCTGGTGAACAACGCGGGCATCCAGCACACGGCGTCCATCGAGAAGTTCCCCGTCGAGAAGTGGGATGCGATCCTGGCGCTGAATCTATCTGCGGTCTTCCATGCAACGGCAGCGGCCTTGCCCCACATGAAGCAGCAAGGTTGGGGCCGCATCATCAACATTGCGTCGGTGCACGGGTTGGTGGGCTCGGTGAACAAGTCGGCCTATGTGGCGGCCAAGCATGGCGTGGTCGGGTTTACCAAAGTGACCGCGCTGGAGAACGCGGGCACGGGCATCACCGCCAACGCCATCTGCCCGGGCTGGGTGCGCACGGCGCTGGTGGAACAGCAGATCACCGCGTTGGCGGAGCGGGAGAGAACCGACCAGGAATCTGCCGCACGTGAGTTGCTGGCCGAGAAACAGCCCTCGCTGCAGTTCGTGACGCCGGAACAACTCGGCGACATGGTGGTGTTTCTGGCGTCGGACGCCGCCGCCCAGATGACGGGCACGGCGCTTCCGATGGATGGTGGTTGGACGGCACGCTAATTGAGGCGTGCCGGAATGGCGAGATCAGCCCAGGGTGTTTTGGCAGCCATCAGTTTCAGCCCTTGTTTGCAGCAAAGTACGCGCGCAGTTCGCTGAGGTTGGCCAGACCTGTGCAGATGGATCGTGCGTATATCATCAGCTTTTCCTTCTCCTTCGCACGTTCTATCGCGCGCGGATCGCCGGATGCTCCGGCCGTTGCGACCTGGGCGCGTGCTTCAGCAATAAAGTCGGCCAGACAGTCTTCCAGCTTCCACGCCGCATAGTGAAAGGCAGGGAATGATCTTATCCGCCTACCCTTCACAGAATCGAGCGTCTTCTGCAGCTCCTCGATGTGCTCAGGATAATCCTTGAGCGCGTCACGCAGTTTGGAAGGGATCGGGGGAGGGGGCAGGGACATGGCGGACATCCATTCAGTGCGTCGAGAGCGTGGCGGGCGTGGTCTGTCAGACCGGCCTGATTTCCCGGCACACCAGCTCCGCCAGCTCGCGGCACGCAAAGAACAAGCCCTCAACCACCCCCTCATCCAGGTGCCGGCGCGGTGTGGCCATGGTCTGGCAGCGGTTGGCCGCGTGCAGCATCTCTATCGACGTGAGGATGCCCACGGCCGCACGGTCGATGCGTGCCAGGGACTGACGTCGGCCGTCGGACAGGTTTTCCTCCGGCCACAACATGCCATCGGAGCCCTCGCCATCACGGATGCGGGTGAGGCAGCCCTGGAAGGTGCTGAGGTCGTCGGCGGGATTGGCGTCGTCGTTGTCGGAGTCAACAACAAGGTATGGCGGGGTTTTGCGAGTGGTCATGGCGTCGGCTTCCGTGGCTGTACTTAACAGCGCCACCGCGCGGAAGCGGGTGGCGGACGGTGCGTGGCTGCAAACCGGGATGAAACGACATGATATTCCGGTGGGCCCGAAGACCCCCACGCACCGCCCGCCATAAACGGCCGACGGATTGCCCTCCGGCACCGGTTAAGGACGATGCCGACGGGCAAGCGCAAACAACGTTGTCGTCTCATACGGGTTTGCAGACCCGGCCACTCGTTGTCAGTGGCACGCCATGTTGTTTACGCATCGACACTCGCTTCAATGAGAAAAGTACGAAAAAGCTTAGTTGAATCGAGTGCGGACTGAAGAGTGTCGCACGTCGCTTCAGTGGCACATGCGACAAGCAAGGACGCGATTGCGCCATTGTGGTGGTGAATGCGGCGAACAGTGACGTAAGTGGCGCTCTAGCCTGCAGCGCTTGTGACGCTTCTCGCTTACCAGTAGTTGTATGAAGCGTTCCGTACAGGGTCGCAAGAGGTGCAATACGCGAAGCGAGGTGGCGCATCCGGCAGATTTCGCGTGCCGGATGCGTCATGCGGCCGCTGCGTCCGGTGGGCATGGGGTGGCGTCACCGGAGGGGCAACCGCTAGCCGAGCGTGGCCTCGGCTCTACAAGAGCACGTGCAGCATGCGACCGGATTACAGATTCGCATCCAGGAACGCGCGGATCACCGGCCCGATCTCCTGCACATGGCTTTCGAGCGCGAAATGCCCCGTGTCATAGAAATGCACCTCCGCCTTCGGCAGATCGCGCTTGAACGCCTCCGCGCCGGCCGGAATGAAGATCGCATCGTTGCGCCCCCACACCGCCAGCAGCGGCGGCGTGCGGTCGCGGAAGTACGCATGCAGCTGCGGGTACATCGCCACGTTGGTGCGGTAATCCAGCATCAGGTCCAGCTGGATATCCAGATTGCCCGGGCGCGCCAGGCGCTCGTCGTCCAGCGTGTAGGTTTCCGGCGCGATGCGCAGCGCATCGGGTGCGCCGTGCGTGTACTGCCACTGGATGCCTTCCGGGGTGAACATGCTGCGCAGTGCATCGCGGTTGGCCGCGGTCGGCGCGTTCCAGTAGCGCTTGATCGGCGCCCACAGTTCGCCCAGGCCTTCTTCATAGGCGTTGCCGTTCTGCGAAACGATGGCGGTGATGCGTTCCGGGTGCTGGATGGCCAGGCGCCAGCCGACCGGTGCGCCGTAGTCGAACACCTGGATGGCGTAGCGTTCGATGCCGACCACTTCGGTGAAGCGGTCGATGGTGTTGGCCAGGTTGGCGAAGGTGTAGGCGTACTTGTCGCGCGGCGGTGCTTCGGTGAAGCCGAAGCCGGGCAGGTCCGGGGCGATCACGTGGTAGCGGTCGGCCAGCATCGGAATCAGTTCGCGGTACATGAAGGACGAGGAGGGCAGGCCGTGCAGCAACAGCACGGTGGGCGCCTTGGGGTCGCCGGCTTCGCGGTAGAACACGCGCACGTCGTCCACCTGGGCGTAGTGGAAGGTGACGGCCGGCGCGGCGGCGTGGGCGGATGCAACGGCGAGGGCACCGGCAAGGCCGGCTGCCAGACGGGCAGGGGTGTTCATGGTGTGGGCTCCTCAGGCGATCTGCTGGAAGGGGTGGCTGCTGCCGCGCGAGATCTTGCCCTGGTCGAACAGGCGCAGAATGGGGAAGTCGACGTCGTTGCGGCCGACCTTCCACAGGTAGTTGGTGATGAAGTTCAGCGCCAGGTGGCCGAACACTTCGACGATGTCCTCATCGCCCCAACCGGCGGCGCGCACGGCCTGCAGTTCTTCGTCGGTCACATCGCCCTTGTGGCGCACCAGCAGCAGCACGAAGTCGAGCAGGGCCTGTTCCTTCGGGTCGGTGGACTTGCCGTGGCGGGCCAGCTCGATGTCTTCCTCGGTGAGCTTCTGCAGTTTGGCGATGGCCGCCAGCAGGGAGATGCAGTATTCGCAGCCGTTCTCTTCGCCGATGGCCAGGCCGATCTTGCGGGCCAGCTGCTTGCTGAAGCGGCCATCGGTGAGGTTCTGGAACAGGGCCAGATAGCTGTTCATGGTGGCCGGGGAGTTGGCCAGCGCGGTCATGATGATGGGCAGCTTGCCGAACTTGGCCTTGGTCTGCTCCAACAGCGGCTGCTGGGCCGGGGTGGCGGTTTCGGGGGTGACGAGGGCGATACGGGACATGGGAGGTTCCTTGGGATGGCTGGAATGAAATGGACCGAACGGTCGGTACGGGCTGAATTGAATCCGAACGATTGGTCCACGTCAAGCTTGAATTGGACCGAACGGTCGGATATCGTTCAGGCAGGAGGTGACCCATGCCCCAGGTCAGAAAAATTGATGACGCGGCCCTGCTGGACCGCTTGGCGCTGACGTTCAAGGACGTCGGCTATGAAGGCGCGTCGCTGGCGGTGATTGCCGAAGCGACCGGCCTGAAGAAATCCAGCCTTTACCACCGCTTCCCGAACGGGAAGGAGGAGATGGCGCAGGAAGTGCTGGCCCAGGTGGGGCGTGTGCTGGATGCGGAGATCTTCCCGGTGCTGGCCGGCGATACGCCGGTGGCGGACAAGCTGGCACGTTTCGTTACGGCGATGGACGCGATGTACGACCACGGCCGGCAGTCATGTTTGTTGAACATGCTGTCGCCGCCGCGTGGTGTGCAGAACGGTTGTGGCGATGCGATTGCATCGACGTTCCACCGTTTGCAGGCCGCGCTGGCGAGTGTGGCGCGGCAGCACGGTGTGGGTGATGAGCAGGCAGAGCTGCTGGCCGAGCAGATGCTGGTGGAGCTGCACGGCGCGCTGGTTGTGGCACGCGGGATGGATGCGCCGGCGGTGTTTTCGCGGGCGATTGCGCGGTTGCCGCGGATTGTTCTGGATGCGGTGTAATTCGCAACCGCAGCGCTGATCGAAGCGTTGTAGAGCCGAGCCCATGTTCGGTTCATTGGTTTTGCGCGCGGTGGGTAAAGCAGCCGAGCGTTGGCTCGGCTCTACACGGGCGATGCCTGGTTACGCGGCAATCAACAACATCGGGTCGATCAGCGGGATTTCCCCATTGGCTCCCAGCGCAATGCTGTGGCTGCAGAACACATACCCCAGTGGGTTGGCGGCGCGCACGCGTTCGCGCGGGACGCTTTCAATCTCGCCCACTTCATCCACGGCCAGGGCGAGGGTGTCCGCCGCCGCCTGCACCAGCAGCATGGCCGGGCAGGTATAGGCAAATGCACTCAGCCCGCTCAGGCGGCGCAGGTCCACCACCTTCAGCGCATTCTCGCGCACGGTGAGGGTGGTGCGGCCTTCGCTGATGGGGCGGTCGAAGGTTTCCGGGCCACGGATCTCGTTGGCAGCCTGTACGTCCACGGCAAACCATTGGTCTCCGGCCCGTACGGCCAGGTATTCAAAGAAGGTACGCGACGACGAGGCCGGTTGACCGGCCGAACGGGAATGCGGCTGCAAGGGAAATCCAGTGGAAGGGGCGCTGCGATTGCGGTGCCATCATGCCGTCTTGAAGTGACCATAAGTGTGCGCAACAGATGAAGGTTGCTAAACCTGTTCAGTTGGCATCCGGGCTCAGGCCTGGGCGTCTGCGGCCGCTTCCAGGCGCAGGGCCAGTTCAACCGCGCTGATCGGCCGCGACAGCGCAAACCCCTGGATCTCATCGCAGCCATAGGCCTGCAGCAGGGCCACCTGTTCCGGGGTTTCGGCGCCTTCGCCCACGGTGTTGTAGCCCAGCCCATGGGCCAGGCTGATGACGGCCTGTACCTTCAGCTGCGCGCGGGTATCGGTGGGCAGCTCATCGATCATCGATTTATCGAGCTTGATGGTGTGGATGGGCAATTCGGTGAGGTAACCGAAGTTGCTGTAGCCGCTGCCGAAATCATCGATGGCCACGCGCACGCCCGCGTTGGCCAGCTGCTGCAGCTGCTCACCGGGCAGCGAATCGGCACGCAGCCATTCGCCTTCGGTAATTTCGATTTCCACATCGGTGCAGCTCAGACCTTTGCCCAGCAACGTGGCGATGAAGGCATCGGCCATGCCCTTGCGGGCGACATCGCGTGCGGACAGATTGATGGACAGCGTGAGGCTGAGGCCTTCGCGCCGCCACTGCGCCAGCTGGCTGAAGGCGTGTTCCAGCACCCAGGCGGTGACGCCGTCCATCAGCGCGGTGCGCTCGAACACGGGAATGAATTCGGCCGGGCTGACCGCGCCCAGCTGCGGGTGGTTCCAGCGCAGCAGCACTTCGGCGGCGATGGGCACGAGGTCTTCGGCACGGAAGCGCGGCTGGTAGACCAGGTGGAACTGGTCCTGCTGCAGCGCCTGCTGGCCATCGGTGGCCAGCCGGTAACTGCGCTGCAGGCGCTCATCGCGGCTGGGCGAATACCAGCAGCAGCTGACCTGCCCGGCAAGGGCCGAGCCCAGGGCGATCAGCATCTTGCGCAGCACGTCGTCGGCGCTGTCGCGGCCCAGCGTGGCCTCGCACAGGCCGGCATGGAACTGCGGTGCCAAGGGCACGGCGGCGGCCATCATCGGGCGGATCAGGTCTTCGTGCAGCAGGTGGACCAGGCGTTCGATGGCATCGCGGTCGGGCAGTTCCACCACGAACGCGAAGCGGGTGGCGGCCACGTGATAGACCTGCGCCACGCCGTCCAGCGCCAGGTTGATGCGCACGCCCGCGCGGCGGATCAGCGCTTCCAGTGGCACCATGCCCAGCACCTGGCCGGCTTCGTGCGCGCGCGGCACATCGAGCACGTCGATCATCATCGCAAAGCAGGGGCGGCCGGGCGTGCGCACTGCGCGTGCGGCGTAATCGATGGCGAACTGGTGGCGGTTGGGCAGGCCGCTCACCGGATCGCGGCGGCCACTGAGGGTGCGCAGCTCCAGTTCGTTCATCACCGCCATGCCCAGCGTCTGCAGCTGGCGGCGGTCATCGGTGGAAAACTGCCGGGGCACGCTGTCCATCACGCACAGCGCGCCGATGGCCACACCGTTGGCGGCAATGAGCGGGGTACCGGCATAGAAGCGCAGATGCGGCGGCCCGGCCACCAGCGGCAGGCTGGAAAAGCGCGGGTCCACGCGCAGGTCGTTGATGACCAGGCCGGCGGTGGAACCGATGGTGTGGGCGCAGATGGAATCGCGGATATGTGATTCGGCCACGGCCAGCCCCTTGCGGGCGATCAGGCGCTGGCGGTCGACTTCGATGAGCGAGACGAACGCCACCGGCGCGCGGAAGGTGCGCGCGGCCAGATCAGTCAGCCGGTCCAGCGAGGCCCCGGCCACGTCATCCAGGACGTCCAGGCTGCCCAGCGTCGACATGCGTTCTTCGGTACGGGTCGGGGCCATGTGCGGGTTCCGGTTGAACGGGTGCGCCTTCACATCGGTGCAGTGCCATGCAGGCGGCATGGCGGTGATGACAGGGTTGCAGATCGGGATGGGTGGGGCTGTGCAGATCCGGCAAGGATCACGTCAAGGCGATGGATCTCGCCGGTGGCTGCGCCTGCGGTAGAGGACGGCGCGGTTGCGGCCGGCGTGCTTGGCCCGGTACAGGGCCTTGTCGGCCTGGCGGATGACCAGATCGGCGTCGGCCTGGGTTTCCGGGTAATGGCTGACCCCGGCCGAGATGGTGACGTGGCCGACGGTGGGGAAGGTGTGCGCCTCGATGGCACCGCGCAGCCGCTCGGCTACCTGCAGCGCGGTTTCGGCGCCGACCTCGGGCAGCAGGGCGAGGAACTCCTCACCGCCGAGGCGGCACAGTACATCCTGCGGGCGCGCATTGGCGCGCATGCACTGGGCGATGGTGGCCAGTACCTGGTCGCCGGTGTCGTGGCCATGGCGGTCGTTGACGTCCTTGAAGTGGTCCACGTCCAGGGTGATGACGCCGAACGGCATTCCCGAGGCGTTAAGCGCACTGAGCGCGCGTTCCAGGCCGCGCCGGTTGAGCAGCTGGGTGAGGGGATCGGTGAGGGTGGCCTGATCCAGCAGGCCGATGCGCTCGCTGAGGTTGCGGAAGCTGACCAGCACGGCCTGCTTCAGTTCGGCCGCTTCGTAGTACCAGGAATTGACCGCCTTGACCTGGGTGATGGCGCTGCCGACATCGCGGTCCTGTGCGTGCTGGGCCAGTTCCTGCAGGGGGGAGGCGATGCGGCGCGAGCACAGCCAGATCAGCAGCAGGGTGAGCAGCCCCAGCGGTGCGGCGTTGCGCAGTACCGTGCCCAGCAGGCTGCCGATGGGGGCCACGGCGGCATCGGCCGGGCGCTGGGCGACGATGCCCCAACCGGCCGCGGGCACAGGCGCGAAGCCGGCCAGCATGTGCACGCCGTGGCGGTTGCGCGAATGCACCGCGCCGGCGCGGCCTGCGCTGAGTGCATCGACGGCCGCGTTGCGGGTGGCGGGCTGGCCGATGCGGTCCGGTTCGGGGTGGTACAGCACGGTGCCGTTGCGGCTGACCACGTACAGGTAGGAGCCATCGTCGTAGGGATGCGTGCCCAGCAGGCTGTGCAGCACGTTGGGATCGCGCAGGTGGATGGAGGCGGTGATGTAGCCGGCGTATTCGCCCTGCGCATCGAACATCGGGTGCGACAGGGTGACCACCAGGTTGCCGGTGTGGGCGATGAAGGGATCGCTGACCATGGGCAGGCGCTGCTGCAATGCCTGCCGGTTGGCCGCGCTGGTGAGTGCTTTGCCCTGCAGTTCCGGCAGGGCGGGCGAGGCGCCCACCACCACGCCCTGGGCATTGACCGAGATGACGCTGTTGAAGGCGTCGGTCTGCAGCTTGATCCGTTCTACTTCATCGTCATGCGCGGCAGGCTGGGCGAGGTTGCGGCTGAGGCGTTCGGCACCGACGGCCAGCTGCTGCTGTGCGTTGAGCACGAAGTGCTGGGTGGATTGGGCCAGCGAGCGTGCGTAGACGCGGTTGGCTTCCAGGCTTTTGTCGAGCAGCTGCTGACGCTGCACCTGGTAGCCGGCCCAGACCGCGTTGCCCAGCATGACCAGCGCGGAGAGCGTGGCGAGCGCGAGGATCAGCCACTGGAGATTCACCTGCCGGATCGATCCCTTCACCGTGCGCCCCCTTGGCTGCTGGTTGGCTGAGGTTACCGCTGGGGGCGTGGGCGACGCGTGCGCGCGGCCTTCACGCGGACCATGGACCCGCCCCCGTGCCGACAGGCCCGTGACCCGGTAGCGCCGGGCCATGCCCGGCGAGCGTAGCGACTCAGCCGTCGGTCGAACGGCTGACGGCCTCCCACTGCTCGATGCCGTCGCTTAGCTCCTGCAGCTTGCCGCGCACCCGCTGCACGGCATCGCTGCCCAGCAGCAGGTGTGCAGGCGGTGCCTCGCTGTCGATGAGCTGCAGCATGGCCTGTGCGGCCTTGGCCGGACTGCCCAGCTGCTGCCCGCTCTTGGCTTCACGCGCACTGCGGATGGGATCGAACAGGGCGTCGTAATCGCCGATTGCGCGCGGCGAACGCACCATGGAACGGCCGGCCCAATCGGTGCGGAACGAGCCGGGCGCGACAGCGGTGACATGGATGCCGAACGCGGCCACTTCCTTGCCCAGCACTTCGCTGATGCCTTCCAGCGCGAACTTGCTGCCGCAGTACCACGCGATGCCGGGCAGGGTGATGAAGCCGCCCATGGAGGTGATGTTGAGGATGTGGCCGCGGCGGCGCGCGCGCATGTGCGGCAGCACGGCCTTGATGAGCGCGGCCGGGCCGAACACGTTGACCTCGAACTGCTGGCGCAGATCGGCCAGGGTGGATTCTTCGAGGATGCCTTCGTGGCCGTAGCCGGCGTTGTTGACCAGCACGTCCAGCGCGCCGATGTCGGTTTCGATGTGGGTGACCAGGGTGTCGATGGCGCTGGCGTCGCTGACATCGAGCAGGCGCCCGAACGCGCGGCCAGGGGCGAGGGTTTCGAAATCCTGGCGGACTTGTTCAGTGCGCACGGTGCCGACCACGCGGTGGCCGGCGAGCAGGGCCTGCTCGGCCAGCGCACGGCCGAAGCCGCTGCTGACGCCGGTGATGAGGAACAGACGGGGGGAGGGCATGCGGGTTGCCTTCTGTGGAGGAGCTTGCACGTTAGTACTTGCCCTGCTGCCGACCCAGGCCTAGGATTCGGCCGTTCTTGCCTATTGCTATGGATGTGCGATGCAACAGCCATTACAGGCACGCATGGTGGAGCGGCTGCAGGCGCTGGCAACGGCGGAGGGCTACACGCTGACCGCGTTGCCGGGCGTGCGGCTGCTGCGTTCCAACCGACCGCTGGCGCGCACGCCCGTGCTGTACGACCCCGGCATCGTGATCGTCTGCCAGGGGGTGAAGCGCGGCTACCTGGGCGGGCAGGTGTACCAGTACGACGCGCAGCACTACCTGGCGGTGTCGGTGCCGGTGCCGTTCACCATGGAAACCGAGGCGACAGCCGAGGAACCGCTGCTGGCCATCTACCTGCATCTGGATCTGCAGATGGCTGCGGATCTGGTGTTGGAGCTGGACGGACGCGTGGACGCCGCGCCTGCGCAGGCACAGAGCATGATGTCCAGCCCGATGCAGCCGGCGATGCAGGCGAGCGTGCTGCGCCTGCTGGAAACATTGGGCGATCCGCTGGAGGCGGCGGTGCTGGGGCCGGCGCGGGTGCGCGAGCTGTACTACCGCGTGCTGACCGGTGCGCAGGGCGGCGCGATGCGCGAGGCACTGGCGATGCGCGGGCGCTTTGGCCGCATCGGCAAGGTGCTGCGGCATATCCATGGGGCCTATGCGACGGCGCTGGAGGTGGAGGGGCTGGCGGCCGAGGCGGGGATGAGCGTGCCGACCTTCCATGCGCACTTCCGTGACATCACCGGCACTTCGCCGATGCAGTACGTGAAGTCGACCCGCCTGCACCAGGCGCGCTTGCTGATGCTGCGGCAGGGCATTACGGCCGAGGCAGCGGGGCTGGCAGTGGGCTACGCCAGCCCGTCGCAGTTCAACCGCGAATTCAAGCGCCTGTTCGGGCTGCCGCCCGCAGCCGAGGTGGCGCGCATGCGGCGCAGCTTCGCGCTGCCGCCGGCGCCGGTGGATGCGGCGTACGTGTCTTCGCACTGAGGAGCCGCCGTGCGTGGCCCGGCACGACCAACGGCCGGCCCAGCCCGTAGTGCCAGGCCATGCCTGGCAGATTTGACAGCAAGCCCAGCCAGTAGTGCCAGGCCATGCCTGGCAGATTTGACAGTCGCCCTACCAACTAGTAGGTTTGCGACCATGAAAGACCCACTCTCCCCCAAGGCCCACGAGATCCTGGCCCATGCCCGTTCGCTGCTGGAAGCCGGCGGCTACAACGGTTTCAGCTACGCCGACATCTCGGCGCGGGTGAACATCAGCAAGGCCAGCATCCACCACCACTTCCCCAGCAAGGTGGACCTGGTGCGCACGGTGGTGGCGCTGTACCGGGCCGAGGCGCGCGAGGGCCTGGCCCTGCTGGACCGCCAGCTGGGCGACCCCCTGCAGGAACTCAACGCCTATGTGGATTACTGGTCCAGCTGTATTGCCGGCGGCACGTCCTCGTTCTGCATCTGCGCGATGCTGGCGGCCGAGGGGCCGATGATTCCGGCTGAAATTGCCGACGAAGTGCGCGGGCACTTCGAGGACCTCAGCGGCTGGCTGGCCGTGACCATGGAAAAGGGCGCGGCGATGGGCCAGCTGCGCCTGCAGGGGTCTGCGGCGGATGAGGCCAGGGCGTTCATGTCGTCGGTGCACGGCGCGATGCTGGCCGCGCGGGGCTTCGCTGATGCGGCCACGTTCCCGGCATTGGCCCGGTTGGCAATTGCGCGGGTCAGCGCTGCGGCTTGATGTGTGTGATGGGCCTGCGCCAGCGCGGGCCTTCTTTTTACCCAGAGTGCCTACCTACTAGTAGGTTCATAATCTCAACGGAGTTACCTCGATGGCACACCCTCTGTCCCTGCTCGGCGCGATCCACACCGCCGTCAGCCTGGTTCCGGTCCTGGCCGGCCTGTACGGCTTCATCCGCCACCGCGCGATCGACCCCGGCACGCGGTCGGGCAAGCTCTATCTGCTTGGGCTGCTGTTGTCGGTGGTGACGTCATTCACGGTATCGAGCACGGGCGGCCTGAATCCCGGACACGCGTTTGGCGTGATCGTGCTCCTGATTGCTTTCGGAGGCGTGCTGGTGGGGCGGCTGCGCTTCTTCGGGCGGCTGGCACCGTATCTGTCGACGTTCGCCCTGTCTTTCAGCTTCCTGCTGTCCCTGGTGCCAGGCACCAACGAAACGCTGACGCGGCTGCCGGTGGGCCACCCGGTTGCGGCCGCGCCCTTGGCACCGGTGGTGCTGCAGGTGTTGCTGGGGTGCGCGGTGGTGTTCGTGATCGGGTTTGCGGCGCAGTGCTGGCGGATCCGTTCGCGTTGCTGAGTCAATCGCTGTCGGTTGGGGCGCGCGCTGTGTGCAGCAGACGCAGCACGCGTACCTGCGTAGGCATGACGTCGTAGACCATTACATAGCGGGAATGGACCACCCATTCCCGGGTGCCCGGAACTCGCCCGGGCCGACCGAGCTCAGCATGGTGCATCAGGCAAGTGGATCGCTCAGTGAACTTTTCGTCCAGAGCCAGCGCTGCATTCGGGCTGTCCACCTCGATGAACGTATAGATCAGCTCGCGGTCTTCAATGGCTTGTGGTGTCCAGAACAGCTTTCTCACTTGGTGGATTCAAGCCTGCGCCTGGTTGCTTCACGGCGTGCCGCGAAACGAGCTTCCACCTCGCTTGAGGGAACCAATTGCCCTGCGTCTGCAGCGTCGAGTGCTGCCTGCACCTGCAGACGGAACTGAGCGTCGTTCTCTGACGGTTGTTGCTGCTGCACGAAGGCACGCATGAAATCCCGGAGCAGCTGTGCGCTGGTGCGATCGCGCGCTTTGGCTGCATCCCCGAACGCCTGCTTGAGAGCTTCATCTACTCGGAACGTGAACGTGGCCTCGTTCATGGTGTTCATCCTGTGTGTTACACGGTAGTAACAGCGTAACATGCGTCCGCGCTTCAACCTGTGAGCGGCCAGTACAAAGGGCCGGAAGTATTCCGCCAGGTGAAGGCTAACGCGGCTGACCGGACGGCGCGAGGCTGGATGCGTCAGTTGCGCTGCGCCGTGGCTCAGCACCCCACCAGCCGGTCCGCACTGAGCGCACCACGATGCAGACTGCGGTATTCCGTCGGGCTGGCATCGACCAGACCACGGAAATGCCGACGGAACGATTCCTGCGATCCAAACCCGGCCTGTTCGGCCACCCACTGCAGCGGGCGGTCGGTGGTTTCCAGCAGTTCGCGGGCGAAGGTGACGCGTTCGCGGATGAGCCAGTCGATGGGCGACAGGCCGGTGGCTTCCAGGAACTGCCGCTGCAGCGTGCGCTGGCTCAGTGCGGCCTGCTCGGCCAGGCTGCCCAGCGAATGGGCCTCGCGCAGGTTGTGGCGCATCCATTCCATCAGTTTCGCCAGCCGCGTGGGTTCGCCGTTGGGGATGGCGCGGCTGACGCGCTGGCTGCGCTCGGCATCGCGCCACGGTGCCAGCACCAGGCGTTCGGCCACCAGGTTGGCCACGCGCGCGCCGTAATCCTTGCGCACCATGTGCAGCATCATGTCCATGCCGGTGGCCGAGCCGGCCGAGGTGATGATGTCGCCGGTATCGACGTACAGCACATCCTCGCGCACATGGATGCGCGGAAAGTCGCGCGCCAGCGTTTCGGTGAGCCGCCAGTGGGTGGTGGCCTGGCGGCCATCGAGCAGGCCGGCCCAGGCCAGCACGAAGGCGCCCGAGCAGATGGAGGTGATGCGTGCGCCACGCGCGTGGGCGCGGATGAGCGCATCCAGCAGGGCCTGCGGGGGTCGTTCGCTGGGTTCGCGCCAGCCGGGAATGACGATGATGTCGGCGTCGTCGATGGTGTCGAGCGAGTAGGGCAGCTGCACCTGTGCGCTGCCGAGCATGCGCAGCGCACCGGGTTCGCCGGCGCAGAGCTGGGTGCGGTACCAGGCCACGCCCAGCTCCGGGCGGATGGGGGCGAACAGGCCGACCGCGCAGCCGAATTCGAACAGCCCCTGGCCGTGGCAGGCCACGATGGCAACGGTGGGCGCGGTGGGGTCGATGGGCATGGTTCGATGCTACCCATGGCGTGGTACGCGCACAGCGGTGTGCAGGCATGTGCAGATGCCGGTGGGGTATATGGATGGGGTCGGATCCCGTCCGCAGGACGGGCTCTGACCCCGCAGACGCCCGGTACGCGAACCGGGGTCAGAGCCCTTCCTATGGAAGGGATCCGACCCCGGGCATCACCCCTTGCGTAAGGTCATTACCAGCGGTCATGTGGCTGGCCGGATTTGACGGTTGGGTGACGCGATATCGGCTGTTGCGGTGAGGGCTGGGGTCTTTGAATGGGGCTGTGTCTCCGGCCCACCCCCACGAGCCCCCATGCCTGCCGCCCATTCGCCTGTCCTCAACACCCTTGCTGTCCTGATCACCGCCGCACTGGCCGCTGCCACCGCCCATGCCGCCGAGGTCGATGCCGATGCGCCTGCCACGACGGCGGCGTCGGCCAACCTGGCCGCGTCCACGCTGGATGCCGTGGTGGTGACCGGCTCGCGCACCAGCACGCGTACGGTCAAGAACAGTTCCACCCCGATCGATGTGATCTCCGCCGAAGACCTGGCGGCCACCGGCCAGGCCAACCTGCTCGAAGCGCTGCAGCGCAGCCTGCCATCGCTGAGCCAGATTGGTGGCTACCAGAGTGACCAGGAGAGCCTGATCCGTGGCTACCAGCTGCGCAACCTGTCGCCGGGCTACACGCTGGTGCTGGTGAACGGCAAGCGCCGCAATGCAAGCGCCTATGTCAGCGGTGCCAATGGCGGCGGCTTCCCCGGCCACGCCTGGGCCGATCTGGCGCTGATTCCGGTGGCGGCCATCGACCATGTCGAAGTGCTGCGCGATGGTGCCTCGGCCATCTACGGGTCCGATGCCATCACCGGCGTGGTCAATGTCATCCTGAAATCGCAGGCGCATGGCGGCGATGTCGCGGTGGAAAGCGGGCAGAGCATCGATGGCGACGGTACGCGGACCAGCGTGCGCGCGAACATCGGCCTGCCGTGGGGCGAGGATGGTTTCGTCAACCTTTCCGGCGAAACCACCCGCCAGCACCATGCCATCCGCACGCGACGCTACATCGACGGTTACCTGAGCTACCCGGCGGTGGACGCCAGCGGCAACCTGGTTGCGCTGCGGCCGAACAACCAGCTGCCGGCCGGTGCCACGCCGAACCCGGCCGAGGCCACGCGCGATGCCGAGGCCAACACCATCCTCAGCTCGCCGTCGTATTCGCTGCGGGCGTTTGCAGTGAATGCCGGCCATGGCCTGGGTGACAACGCGCAGTTCTACGCCACAGCCACGGCCAGCGACCGCAGTGCGCAGGCCATCCAGAACTTCCGCCTGCCGGCCACCATCTTCACCACCTACAAGGCACCGAGCGTGCTGAGCGTGTGGCCCGATGGCTTCCTGCCGGTGCTGGAAACCAAGGAGAAGCAGTACACCGGCAGTGCCGGCGTGAAGGGCCAGCTGGCTGGCTGGGACTACGACGCCAGCCTGACCGGCAACCGCAGCACGGTGCGCACCTATACGCGCAGTTCGGCCAACTTCTCGCTACCGTACCCGGGCTCGCCCACCGACTTCTACGATGGCAAGCTGGACTACCAGCAGGGCATCGCGAACCTCGACCTGCGTCGCGGCTTTGAAGTGGCAGCACTGGCTTCGCCGCTGGAGGTGAGTGCCGGTGCCGAGTACCAGCATGAACAGTACGAGCGCGGCGCAGGGCAGTGGGAGTCGTACACCGGTTTCGGTGCGGCGGCATTCGTCGGCTATTCCACCGCCGATGCGGTGAAGGCCACGCGCAACAGCAAGGCGGTGTACGTGGGCGCGGCCAGCAACATCACCTCGCGCTGGTACCTCGATGCCGCTGCGCGCTGGGAAGATCATTCCGATTTCGGCAGCGTTTCGACCGGGCGGCTGACTACGCGCTTTGATTTCACCGATGCGCTGGGCGTGCGTGCGACGGTCAGCAATGGCTTCCACGCGCCCAGCCTGGGCGCGCAGTTCTACCAGGCCACCGGCAGCTGCCCGTGCGGCACCACGCTGGTGGCACAGGTGTCATCGCCTGCGGCGGTGGCCCTTGGCGCGACGCCATTGAAGCCGGAAAAGGCGAACAACTACAGCCTGGGTGTGACCTGGGACCCGAGCCCGGCTTTCCATCTGGCCGTGGACGCCTACCAGATCGACATCCGCGGGCAGCTGGGCCAGTCCAGCCAGATTGGCTACAACGCGCAGGACCCGGCGCGCATCACCGACAACAGCGGCACGGTGCTGACCACGGCGCAGAAGAACACCATCGATGCACTGCTGGGCACGGCCGGCATCAGCATTCTGCCCGGCGATGCGTTCTATGCCAGCTACTTCACCAACGTGGGCAACACCCGTACGCGCGGCGTCGAGCTGACCTTGGAGGCGAACCAGGAGACGGCATGGGGCAAGCTGCGCTGGACGTATGCGGCCAACGTGGGCCGCACCACCATCCAGAAGGTCAGCGACATTCCTGCCGCGCTGCAGGGCCTGCCGAACATCAACCTGCTGACGAGATCCAGCGAATACGCACTGCGCTTCCGCACGCCCAGCTACACGCAGGTGGCGGGCCTGGGCTGGCAGAACGGGCGCTGGCGCTCGAACCTGGACTTCACCTATTACGGCCCGATCAAGCGGCTGAACAACGGCGTGGAATACAAGCAGCCACCGGTGCTGGTGACCAATCTGTCCGGCGGCGTCGAGCTGGGCGGCGGCTGGAGCGCCGCGTTGGGCATCAACAACCTGTTCGACAAGCGCACCCGCAAGGTGCCCGAGTACGCACGCAGTGCCAGCGACGTGGCCAGCATCGAGACCACCTGGGATACCGGCGATGTGCTGAGCACGGTCGGTGCGTACTGGTATGGGCGGGTCAATTACCGGTTCTGATTGAAGCGAAGTCGAGCATGGCTCGACTCTACAACGGAGGATTGCATGTCATCTGCATTGAACGTGGTTGCATTGATTGGCTCGCCAACGAGTTCGGCAACGTCGCGGACGCTGCTGCTGGTGCGGCATCTGCTGGAGGCACTGCAGCAGCGCCTGCATGCCAGCGCGACGCTGGTGGAGCTGGCGCCGATCGCGCGTTCGCTGGGCCAGGCGCTGTCGCGTGCCGAGGTCGACCCTGCGGTGGAGCACGCGTTGGCCACGGTGGAAGCGGCCGACCTGCTGGTGGTGGCAGCGCCGGTGTATCGAGGCTCCTACCCGGGGCTGTTCAAGCACCTGGTCGACTTCATCGGGCTGGAGGCGTTGGTGGACACGCCGGTGCTGCTGGCCGCCACCGGAGGCAGCGAACGGCATGCGCTGGTGATCGACCACCAGCTGCGACCGCTGTTCAGTTTCCTGCAGGCGCACACGCTGCCGATCGGGGTGTATGCCACGCCGGCCGATTTTGACGGTGCACAGATCAGCAGCACGGCACTGCAGGCACGCATCGCGTTGGCGGCCGAGCGTGCGGCCGGACACGTAGCGCAGCCGGCCGTGGCCGTGCCGGCACCGCTGCGGCGTATTGCGTGATGCCGCACCCCGGCATAACCGACGGCAGTGTGCTTATCGCCAAGGCGCATCTGCGTGGCCGGATCTGACCGCCGATTGTCGCGCGATGGCGCAGCTGCAGCGCCGGCCTTCTCTAGCATCGAAGACGAAGCGGCACTGCGGTGCCGGACCTGATGAGGACGACCCCGTGGCTGTAGATGCAACTTCCAAACCCATCCTGTTCCTGCTGGACCGCCAGTTCGAAGACGGCCAGCTGCCTGGACAGCGCTTCTTCTGCCGCCACAGCCTGCTGCTGGAAGGCGCGCTGTCGAGCATCGACGGCCTGGACGCGCAGCTGGACGTGCGCCGGATCGGCTTTGCACGACCGCGCCGCGAGGTGATTGCCGAGATCGGCGAACAGGACCAGTCGCTGCCCAAGCTGGTGCTGCCACAGGGCGTGCACAGCGAACACGCCAACGGCGCCCACCACGAGCGGCAATACGTTTCCGGCGCCGAACCGATCCTGGCTGCCCTGAACGGGCTGCTCGGCATTCCCGTGGCCCACCCCTGAGCGAGGACGCGCGCATGAGCTACCTGATCAGCGTATTGGACAAGAGCCCGGTGGCCGACGGCGGCACGCCGGAGCAGGCGCTGCGCAACAGCCTGCAGCTGGCGCAGCGGGCCGAACAGCTGGGCTACCATCGTTACTGGTTTGCCGAACACCACGCGGCGCCGACCCTGGCCAGCCCGGCACCGGAAGTGCTCGCGGCCTGGGTGCTGGCGCAGACCCGGCGCATCCGCATCGGCAGTGGTGGGGTGATGCTGCGCCATTACGCGCCGTACAAGGTGGCCGAGAACTTCAATCTGCTGGCGGCCCTGGCGCCGGGCCGCGTGGACCTGGGCGTGGGCAAGGCCCCCGGTGGCCTGCCGGCCTCGACCGCAGCACTGGCCGCAGGCCGACCGGCCTTCGCAGATTTCGCCCAGCAGCTGCGTGATCTGGAAGGCTATCTGTCCGGCTCGCGCGAAGACGCGCAGGCGCGGCCGCTGCCGCAGACCGCGCCCGAACGCTTCCTGCTGGGTGCCAGCCCGCAGAGTGCACGGCAGGCGGCCGAGCTTGGCTGGCGCTTCGTCTACGCCGCCCACTTCGATGGTGATCCTTCCCATATCGAAGCGGCGTTCGACGCCTACCGCGCGCTGTCGTCGCAGCCACCGCTGCTGGCCACCGTGGCCTTTGCGGCGCCTACTGCCGAAGCCGCCGCGCGGCATATCGGCGCGTTGCGGGTTTACAAGCTGCATCTGGGCCCAGGGCAGACGGTGAACCTGCCCAGCCCGGAGGCTGCGGCCGAGTACGCGCGGCAGGTGGGCGTGAGTGATTTCCATATCGAAGAAACGCGGCCCAGCGTGTTGTCCGGCGATGCCGCCCATGTGCGCGGCGAGCTGGACGCACTGCACCGGCGCTTCGGCGTAGGTGAATTCATCCTCGACGCCCCCGTGGCCGACCTCGATGCCCGCCTGACTTCCCTTGAACTGCTGTCGCCCGCGCCGCGCGCGGCGGTGGCCTGACCTGCAGGAGCGACCCCCATGAGCACGACCCCGCGCCACATTCCGTTCGGCATCATGCTGCAGGGCCCCGGCAGCCACATGCATGCCTGGAAGCACCCTTCCAACCCGGCCGACGCCAGCGTCAACCTGCAGTTCTACATCGACATCGCGCGTACCGCCGAGGAGAACGGCATCGCCTTCGGCTTCGTGGCCGATGGCCTGTACATCAACGAGAAGTCGATTCCGCATTTTCTCAATCGCTTCGAGCCGATTTCGCTGCTGTCTGCACTGGCGACCGCGACGAAGAAGATCGGCCTGGCCGGCACGCTGTCGACCTCCTACAGCGACCCGTTCACCGTGGCCCGCCAGTTCGCCTCGCTGGATCTGCTCAGTGGCGGCCGCGCGGGCTGGAACGTGGTGACCTCGCCATTGGAAGGCTCGGGCCGCAACTACGGCCGCCCGCACCCGGAACACGCGCTGCGCTACCAGATTGCCGATGAGTACCTGGACGTGGTGCAGGGCCTGTGGGATTCCTGGGATGACGATGCGTTCGTGCGCGAGCGCGACAGCGGCACCTTCTTCGCGCCGGAGAAATTCCGCCGTCTGGACCACAAGGGCAGGTTTTTCCAGGTGGAAGGGCCGTTGAACATCCAGCGCTCGCCGCAGGGGCAGCCGGTGATCTTCCAGGCCGGCTCGTCCGACGATGGCATCGCGCTGGCCGGCAAGTATGCCGATGCGGTGTTCACCCACTCGCCTTCGCTGGAGGAAACGCGTGCGTTCACCCAGAAGGTGAAGAACTCGGCCATTGCCCATGGCCGCAGCGGCAACGACGTGAAGATTTTCCCCGGCATCGGCCCGATCGTCGGCCACACGGCAGCAGAAGCGGAGGCCAAATACCAGGCCATCGCCGCGCTGGCCAGCCTGGACGATGCGCTGGCCTATCTGGGTCGCTTCTTCGACCATCACGATTTCAGCCAGTACGACCCGGATGCGCCGTTCCCCGAGCTGGGCGACATCGGCAGCAATTCGTTCCGTTCCACCACCGACCGCATCAAGCAGGACGCGCGCGAGCAGGGCCTGACCCTGCGCCAGGTGGCACTGCAGGCGGTCAGCCCGCGGCCGAACTTCATCGGCACGCCGCAGCGCGTGGCCGACGAACTGATCCGCTGGTTCGATGCGGGTGCCAGCGATGGTTTCATCCTGGGTTTTGCTGCGCAGCGCGAAGGCCTGGATGATTTCGTCAGGCTGGTACTGCCGATCCTGCAGGCACGCGGCTACCACCAGCGCGAGCTGGAAGGGCAGACCCTGCGCGACCATCTGGGCCTGCCACGCAAGGCCAGCCGCCATGCAGCCGACGCCGAGCCGGCGCGGAAGGTGGGGTAAGGCGATGAGCGGAGACGTATCGGTAGCGCCGGGCCACGCCCGGCGGACTTCACAGCCCACCGGCGTGCTGCCACAGATTGCCGCACGCGCCGAGCAGGCCATTGCCCTTCGCCATGATCTGCACCGCCACCCCGAGCTGGCGTTCGAAGAACACCGTACCAGTGCCCGTGTGGCCGAGCTGCTGCAGGAATGGGGCTATGCGGTGACCACGGGCGTCGGTGGCACCGGCGTGGTGGGCACGCTGCAGCGGGGGCAGGGCAGCCGTCGGCTGGGCCTGCGCGCGGACATGGATGCGCTGCCGATTCACGAGGAATCCGGCCTGGCCTACGCCAGCCAGAACGAGGGGCTGATGCACGCCTGCGGCCACGATGGCCACACCGCCATCCTGCTGTCGGCGGCGCACTACCTGGCCCACCACGGGCGCATCAATGGCACCCTGCAGCTGGTGTTCCAGCCGGCCGAAGAGACCGGCTCAGGCGCTTTCAGGATGATCGAGGACGGCCTGTTCGAGCGCTTCCCGGTGGATGCCATCTACGGCCTGCACAACTGGCCGGGCGTGCCGGTGGGGCACTTCGGTTTCGTTGATGGGCCGGCGATGGCGTCTGTTGACTGGGCGCGGCTGAAGGTGATCGGCAAGGGCGGCCACGGCGCCGAGCCGCAGGGTAGCGTCGATCCGATCCTGGTTGCCGCGCACATCATCACCGCGCTGCAGAGCGTGGTGTCGCGCAATGTGGACCCACGGCAGATGGGCGTGGTCACCGTGGGTTCGATCCACGGCGGGCAGGCGGCCAACGTGATTCCCGATGTGGTGGAGCTGACGCTGACCGTGCGTGCCTATCTGCCGGAAGTGCGCGACACCCTGCGCCGCCGGGTGACCGGCATTGCCGAGCAGACCGCCGCCGCCTTTGGGGCGCGTGCCGAAATCGAGTTTCCGCGTGGCTTCCCCAGCGTGATCAACCACCCGCAGCAGACCGCGTACATCCGCGAGGTCGCGCGGCAGGGCTTTGGTGAAGCGCAGGTGGTACCGGCCTTCGCGCCGCGTACCGCCAGCGAGGATTTCGCGTTCCTGCTGCAGGCGCGGCCGGGCAGCTTCGTCTTCATCGGCAACGGCGACAGTGCACCGCTGCACAGCCCGCGCTACGTGTTCAACGACGCGGCCATCGCCCCGGCGGCCAGCCTGTGGGCGCGGCTGGCCGAGGATTACCTGGTGGAGGGCGCGGCATGAGCGTGCAGTTCGACAACGAGCGTTTCCTCTACACCTCGGTGGATGACCCGCTGGCGCGACCATTGTTCGATGGTCTGGAGCAGGAGTACGACAGCCGCTACGCCGATGTGCGCCGTCGCATCGGTGGCAGTGCCCGCGAGGAACTGCAGCGCTATCCGGCGCAGGCGTTCGCCGCACCGGTCGGTGCATTCGTACTGCTGCTGCGCGATGGCGTAGCGATTTCCGGTGGTGCGTTCATGCCGCATCGTGATGCAGACACCGCTGAATTCAAGCGCATCTGGACGTTGCCTGGTCTGCGTCGGCAGGGCATCGCCCGCCGCGTGCTGCAGGAGCTGGAAGACCAGGCGGCACGCCAGGGCTACCGGCGCGTGTTCCTGACTACCGGCTTCCGCCAGCCCGAAGCCGTGGGCTTGTACCTGAGCCATGGCTATACCGCGCTGTTTGATCTGCAGGCGGACCCGGAGACCATCGCGCACCTGCCATTTGAAAAGCACCTGCACGCCGCAACGCCACGACCGGCTGCCCGCGTTGCACGGCTGCACGGAGCCCATGCATGAGCACGCCATCGACTGCGCTGGAGCGTATTGCGGCCCGCCCGGCAACCGCGCCCGCGTTGAAGATCGTGCCGGCGCGGCACCCGCTGCAGACCGTCGGCACGGTGCTGGCGCTGGCCCTGATCCTGATCGGGCTGCAGTCGGTGCTGGGCAACCCGCGCTGGGGCTGGGGCACGTTCGCAGAATGGTTCTTCGCGCGCCCGGTGCTGGAAGGGCTCGGCCGCACCCTGCTGCTGACCGCCCTGGGTACGGGCCTGGGCTTCGCGCTGGGCACGCTGCTGGCGCTGGCCCGGGTGTCCGGCTCGCCGCTGCTGTCGGCGGTGTCGTGGGGCTATGTGTGGTTGTTCCGTTCGATACCGCTGCTGGTGCTGCTGCTGCTGTTGAACAACCTCGGCTATCTCTACAGCACCATCGAACTGGGTGTGCCGTTCACCGGCATCAGCCTGTTCTCGTACCCGACCACCCAGCTGATCGGTGTGTTCACTGCGGCGGTGCTGGGCCTGACCTTGAACCAGGCGGCATTCTCGGCCGAAGTGATCCGTGGCGGCATCCTCTCGGTCGACCATGGGCAGTATGAAGCCGCTGCGGCGCTGGGCCTGCCGCGCGGGCGCCAGGTCCGCCGCATCATCCTGCCGCAGGCGATGCGCTCGATCCTGCCGGCGGCCTTCAACGATGTGATCGGGCTGGCCAAGAGCACCTCGGTGGTCTATGTGCTGGCGTTGCCGGAGCTGTTCTACACCGTGCAGGTGATCTACCGGCGCAATCTGGAGGTGGTGCCACTGCTGATGGTGGCCACGGTGTGGTACCTGGTCATCCTCACCGTGCTTTCGCTGTTGCAGCGGCGGGTGGAGCAGCGTTTCGCACGTGGCCAGCTGCAGCGCGAGCGCAGCGTCTCACGGGTGCCTTCGCCGCCGCGGACAGCCGCTGACGGGGCGGTACCTGTGGCGCATCGCCCGCGCATCGCTGCGCGGGTGGAGGCGGGGCAGGGCGCGGCGGTTTCGCTGCACTCCGTGGGCAAGGTGTTCGGCGAACAGACCGTGCTGGACGAGGTGAACCTGGAGCTGCGCGCCGGCAGCGTGACCGTGCTGATTGGTCCTTCCGGCGCGGGCAAGTCGACGCTGCTGCGGCTGATCAACCACCTTGAACGCGCCGACAGCGGCTACGTGACCGTGGCCGGGCAGCTGATCGGCTACCGCCGCGAGGGTGAGACGCTGTACGAGCTGCCCGAGCGCGAGATCCGTCGTCGTCGCGCCGAGGTCGGCATGGTGTTCCAGGGCTTCAACCTGTTCCCGCACCTGACCGCGCTGGAAAACATCATCGAGGCGCCGATGGCCGTGCGTGGCCTGTCGCGGGCGCAGGCCGAGCAGCAGGCGCGCGACCTGCTGCAGCGTGTCGGCCTGGCTGACAAGGCCGATGCGTTCCCGCGCCAGCTGTCAGGTGGCCAGCAGCAGCGCATCGCCATTGCACGCGCCTTGGCCCTGCAACCCAAGGTGCTGCTGTTTGATGAGCCGACCTCGGCGCTGGACCCGGAACTGGTGGCCGAAGTGCTGAGCGTGATCGAGGAACTGGCCCGCTCCGGCACCACCCTGGTGATCGTCACCCACGAACTGAGCTTCGCCCGGCGCGTGGCCGACACCGTGGTGATGATGGACCAGGGGCGGGTGATCGAGCAGGGCAGCCCCGAGGCGCTGTTCGAGCGCCCGCGCCAGCAACGAACCGCCGATTTCCTGGCCAAGACCCTGTAACCCGAGGATTTCCATGAGCCCTGCAGCATCCCGCCGCCCCTCGCGCAGCACTGTGTTGATCGGTGCGGTGCTTGTCATCGGCGTCGCCGGCATCGTCTATTCCTGCGTGCGCGCGCCGGCAGCAGTGCCCGCCGCCAGCGTGACCCTGGCCGGGGCCGATGCGCCTGCACTGACCGGTACGCCAGACCCGAAGGCGCAGGCGCTGATTCCGGCGGGCTATCGTTTCGTGACCCCGGGTGTGCTGACCGTAGCGACCCACCCGGCGCAGCTGCCGCTGGCCGATTATGGTGCTGACAGCAGGCAGGTGGTGGGTGTTGAACCGGACATCGCCAAGCTGATTGCCGACGGCCTGGGACTGAAGCTGGTGCTGGTGCCGGTGGCCTGGCCTGACTGGCCGCTGGGCCTGGAATCCGGCAAGTACGACGCGGTGCTGTCCAACGTGACGGTGACCGAGGAGCGCAAGAAGAAGTTCGATTTTTCCAGCTACCGTTTCGACCTGCTGGGCATCTACACGCGCACCGATGGGCCGATCCAGAAGATCGAGAAGCCGGCCGACGTGGCCGGGTTGAAGGTGGTGGTGGGGGCGAGTACCAACCAGGACCAGATCCTGCGGCACTGGGACCAGCAGAACATCGCCGCCGGCTTGAAGCCTGTGGAATACCAGTACTTCGACGATGCGGTGGTGGGGCGGCTGGCGGTGATCACCGGGCGTGCCGATGTGTCGTTCGAGCCGAATGCTACGGGCGCCTATTCCGCACGCGATGGCAAGGTGCGCCGGGTGGGCCTGTTCCCGGGTGGCTGGCCGGATGCCGCGGCGATTTCAGCGACCACCCGCAAGGGCAGCGGTCTGGCTGACGCCATCACCGCAGCGTTGAACACGCAGATCCGCAGCGGCACCTATGCGCAGGCATTGGCGCGCTGGAACCTGACCGAGGAGGCCGTGCCGCAGTCGCAGACCAATCCGCCGGGGCTGCCGGATCTGTGACCACCCCCTGGGTAGCCGTCTACCGTCCCTGCTTTGGTAGCCGTCGACCGTCCTTTGCTTTGGTAGCCGTCGACCTTGGTCGACGGAAAGCGCCAACCAAGGTTGGCATCTACCAAGGCGGAGTGGCCATCGCTCTGGTAGCCGTCGACCTTGGTCGACGGAAAGCGCCAACCAAGGTTGGCATCTACCAAGGCGGAGTGGCCATCGCTCTGGTAGCCGTCGACCTTGGTCGACGGAGAGCGCCAACCAAGGTTGGCAGCTACCAAGGCGGGAGGGGCCATCGCTCTGGTAGCCGTCGACCTTGGTCGACGGAAAGCGCCAACCAAGGTTGGCATCTACCAAGGCGGGAGGGGCCATCGCTCTGGTAGCCGTCGACCTTGGTAGACGAAGAGTGCCAACCAAGGTTGGCAGCTACCAAGGCGGGAGGGGCCATTGCTCTGGTAGCCGTCGACCTTGGTCGACGGAAAGCGCCAACCAAGGTTGGCAGCTACCAAAGCCCACAGCGCGCTGGGTTCAACGTGAGGGTTCCCACCAGCGCGTGCCCGCCACAGGCGCCTGCATGTCCAGCGCCTGGCCCATGATCGGCGTGGCCACGGGCACGTTCTTCGCCGCCGCCAGCGCGGTGATGCGCTCGAACGGTTGCTGCCATGCGTGCAGGGCCAGGTCGAAGGTGCCGTTGTGGATCGGCAGCAGCCACTTGCCACGCAGGTCCAGGTGCGCCTGCAGGGTCTGTTCGGGCTGCATGTGCACGAAGGCCCAGCGCTTGTCGTAGGCGCCGGTCTCGATCATGGTCAGGTCGAACGGGCCGTACTTCTCGCCGATGGCCTTGAAGCCGTCGAAGTAGCCGGTGTCGCCGCTGAAGAAGATGCGGAAGTCGCCGTCCTGGATCACCCACGATGCCCATAGGCTGCGATCGCTGTCACCCAGGCCGCGGCCCGAAAAATGCTGCCCCGGGGTGGCGGTCAGGCGCAGGCCATTGGCCTCGGTGGACTGCCACCAGTCCAGCTGCTCGACCTTGGCCGCATCCACGCCCCAGGCAATCAACTGGTCGCCCACGCCCAGCGGCGCGATGAAGCGCGCGGTCTTGCCGGCCAGCTGCATCACCGCGGCATGGTCCAGATGGTCGTAATGGTTGTGCGAGAGGATCACGCCGGCGATCGGCGGCAGGTCTTCAATGCTGATCGGCGGCGCGTGGAAGCGTGCCGGGCCCATCCACTGCACCGGCGAGGCGCGCTTGGAGAAGACCGGGTCGGTCAGCCAGTACTGGCCACGCAGCTTCAACAGAACGGTGGAATGGCCGAGCCGGAACAGGCTGCGGTCCGGTGCGGCGTCCAGCGTGGCGCGGTCCAGCGCCTGCACCGGAATCGGGTCGGTCGGCACGGTGCCCTTGGGCCGGTTGAACAGGAACGTCCACCACAGCTCGGCGCCGGCGCGCAGGCCCATCGCCGGTTTTTCAAGGACGTTGCGGAACCTGCCATCACGGTACTGCGGCGAATCGGGGAAATCGGGCAGGGACCAGGACTTGCAGAAGGTATAGGCGGTCACGGCAAGGGTTCCAAACAGGAGGACAAGGAGCAGGCGCTTCATCGGGGACGTCCGCTGGGTACACTGCACAGTGTAGTTTCCGATTTCAGGAAAGTACACCGACCGGTGTAAAATGTGCGCATCTGTTCAGTTTCCTGGTTCCTGCCATGTCCCGTGCTCCGCAACGCCTGACCGACCGCAAACGCGAAGCCATCGTGCGCGCGGCGGTGGAGGAGTTCCGCAGTGCCGGCTACGAGGCGACCAGCATGGACCGCATCGCGGCAGCGGCCGGCGTGTCCAAGCGCACGGTCTACAACCACTTCCCCAGCAAAGAAGAACTGTTCGGCCACATCCTCGAAGAGCTGTGGGAAAGCAGCATGGCCGCCGTCGTGCTGCCGTACCGCGCCGACCAGCCGCTGGACGTGCAGCTGCTGCAGCTGATCGGGCAGAAACTGGACCTGCTGGGCGATGCCAACTTCATCGATCTGGCGCGTGTGGCGATGGCTGAGATCATCCATTCCCCCGAGCGAGCGCAGGCGATTGTCTGCCGCCTGGGCGAAAAGGAAGGCGGCGTGAGTGCATGGATCCGCGCCGCCATTGCCGATGGGCGCCTGCGTGAGGTCGATCCGGAGTTCGCCGACCACCAGCTGCAGGGCCTGGTGAAGGGCTTCGCGTTCTGGCCGCAGGTCACCATGGGCCAACCGCCGCTGGGACCGGTCGAACGGCGCAAGGTCGCCGAATCGGCGGTGGCGATGTTCCTGGGGTTCTACGCACGCTGAGCCCACGCGGCAGCGACGTGATCTGATTCTGCGCACCGTGCAGCGATAGCAGGGCAGCGATCAGCCGCAGTGCGGATGTGCTGCCCTTAGGCTGTAGCCACGCATTCCGCGCTGATCCGATCCGCTGCTGCCAGCACGCCGCCAGCTTGTCGTGTGGGTCGCAACTGGAGATCCCCCATGACCGACGTGGCGACCCCGCCACCGGCCGACGCACCACCGTCCGGTGGTTTCCTCGGTCTGATGAAGATGTCCCCGGGCCTGCTCGGCCTGGCTGCCCTCACTGCCATCGCTTCGGCGGCCTTGAGCGTGGCGCCGTTCTGGTGCCTGTACCGGGTGGTGCAGCAGCTGCTGTCCAGTACGCCGGACGCGCAGGTGATCCGGCAGGCGCTGGCCTGGGCCCTGGGGCTGCTGGCTCTGCGCTGGGCGCTGATGGCGGTCAGCCATGTACTCGCCCACCGTGGCGCGTTTTCGGTGCAGCACCGCGTGCGCGTGGCGATGGCGCGGCGGCTGGGCGAGGTGCCGATGTCCTTCTTTGCCCATCGCGGCAGCGGCAGCCTGCGGCGCACGCTCAACGACGATGTCAATGCGATGGAAGGCTTCCTTGCCCATATGCTGCCCGATGCGGCCGCCGCGGCGATGGTGCCGCTGGCCGCGCTGGCGCTGCTGTTTGCGGCCGATTGGCGCCTGGCGCTGGCCTCGCTGACGCCGTTGCCGGTCGCGGTGGCCATCCAGTGGTGGCTGATGTCGCGCTCGGGCGCGCGCATGATGGAATGGAGCGCGCTGCAGAAGCGCATTGCCGATCGCGTGGGCGAATACGTACGCGGTGTGCATGTGGTCAAGGCCTTTGGGCTGTCCGCGCGTTCCTTCGGTGAACTGGCTGATGCGGTGCGCGGCGCAGTGGCCTGGGTGGCCGACTATGCGCGGGTCAGTGCCGGTGGCTGGGTGCTGTTCGTCGGGCTGCTCACCGCCAACGTGGTGGTGATTGCCCCCTTGGGCGCGTGGCTGCTGATGCGCGGCTCGCTGGACTTGGCCACCTGGGTGCTGTTCCTGCTGGTGGCGCCGGTGGTGCTGGCGCCGCTGCTGCGCCTGACCTATGCGCTGGGCGAGCAGATGCATCGGGTCGCCTCGTTGCAGCGTATGGAAGCGTTGCTGCACGCGCCGGCGTTGTCCGAGCCGTTGAACCCACAGCAGCCTGCCGCACCGCATGCGCTGGCCTTCGTCGGGGTGAGCCATCGCTACGGCGGGAAGCCGGCGCTGCAGCGGGTCAGCTTCCGTGCCGAGGCGGGATGCACCACTGCCCTGGTCGGTGCTTCCGGCTCAGGCAAGAGTACCCTGCTGCGGCTGCTGCCACGGTTGTACGACGTGCAGGAAGGTGCGGTGAGCGTGGGCGATGTGGACGTGCGCGGCTGGGCGCTGGATGCGCTGCTCGCACAGATATCGGTGGTGCTGCAGGACGTGCATCTGTTCCACGGCACAGTGCGCGACAACCTGCTGCTGGCACGCCCGCAGGCCGATGAGGCTGCGCTGATGGCCGCTGCCAAGGCGGCACGCGCACATGACTTCATCATGGCCCTGCCGCAGGGCTACGACACGCCACTGGGCGAGCGTGGCACGCGCCTGTCCGGCGGTGAGCGCCAGCGCCTGTCCATCGCCCGTGCCCTGCTGAAGGATGCCCCGGTGCTGCTGCTGGACGAGGCCACTTCGCATGCCGATGCCGAGAACGCCGGGTTGATCCGCGAGGCGCTGAAGACGGTCTGCGCCGGGCGCACCGTGCTGATGGTGGCCCACCACCTGGACAGCGTGGTCGATGCGGACCACATCGTGGTGATGGACGGCGGGCAGGTGGCCGGGCAGGGCACGCACGACGAGTTGATCGCCGGGTGCCAGGCGTATCAACAACTCTGGAAGGATTACAGCGCCGCCAGTGGCTGGAGCCTGGGCGCGGAAGGAGGTGCGGCATGATCCGCGAACTGGTGCAGTCCGGCTACACACTGTCGGGCACACGCGATGCGCGGCTGACGCGCGGCCTGGTGTGGTCGGCCATTGAAGGGGTGTTCGCGGCGGCGCCGTATCCGCTGCTCTACCTGTTGCTGCGTGATGCGTTCACGGGCCAGCTGCAGGGCCCGCGCATCGCCTGGCTGGCAGCGGGCATGGCGCTGTGCGTGGTGCTGCGCATCGTGGCCGGTTCGCGCGGCATGCCGCTGGTGTTCACCGGTGCCTATGCGCTGATGGGCGAAGCGCGGCTGCGCATCGCCGACCACCTGCGACGCCTGCCGATGGGCTGGTTCACCCGCCAGCGCGGTGGCGATCTTGCCGCCCGGCTGACCTCGGATCTGGAGCTGGTGGAGAACCTGTGGTCGCATTTCCTGGGCGTGTTCGTGACCGGGGTGGCGATGCCGCTGGGGCTGCTGGCCTTCCTGCTGTGGCTGGACTGGCGGCTGGCGCTGGTGGTGGCTGCCACGGTGCCGCTGGCCGTACTGGCGCTGATGGTGGCGCAGTGGAAGGCGGGTGCTGCGGGCGCCCGGGTGATGGAGGCCAGTGCAACGGCCAATGCCGAGCTGCAGGACTACCTGCAGGGCATCGCCACTCTCCGCAGCTTCGGCCGGTTCGGCCAAGCCTGGACCCGCCTGCAGTCAGCACTGGACGAACAGCATCGCGCTGTGATCGAGGTGGAAACGCGCCCGGCGCCCTGGGTTGCGGCATATGGCTTCGTGCTTGAAACCGGGTTTGTGCTGCTGGCCGTGGCCGGTGTCTGGCTGTCGGCGCACGGTCGCCTGCCCGCGGCCAGCCTGGTGGCGTTCCTGGTCCTGGCCGCGCCGCTGTACCGGCAGTTGTTCGACCTTGGGCTGTCGGTGCTGCTGCTGCGTTTCGGGCGCCGCGCGCTGGCGCGCATCGAGCAGCTGCTGCAGGTGGCGGTGCTGGATGAGCCTGCCGTACCGCTGCTGCCGGGCGGGCAGGACATCGAGCTGCGTGATGTGCATTTCAGCTACGACGGCGAAAGCGGCGCGGCCCTGCAGGGCATCAGCACGGTACTGCCTGCGCGGCGCCTGACCGCGGTGGTCGGCCCCAGCGGTTCGGGCAAGAGCACCCTGGTGCACCTGATCGCGCGCCTGTGGGATGTGGATGAGGGTGCCATCCTGCTGGGTGGCACGGACCTGCGTGAGATCGGGACCGATGTGCTGCACGGCCAGGTCGCGATGGTCTTCCAGGACGTGGTGCTGTTCTCCGGCAGCGTGCTGGACAATCTGCGCATCGGCCGCATCGAGGCCAGCCGCGAGCAGGTGGAGGAGGCCGCAAAGCGCGCGCAGGCACATGACTTCATCATGGCCCTGCCGCAGGGCTATGACACGTTGCTGGAGGAAGGGGGAGCGTCGCTGTCCGGTGGCGAGCGCCAGCGCATCTCGATTGCCCGCGCGCTGCTGAAGGATGCCCCCGTGCTGTTGCTGGACGAGGCGACGGCCAGCGTGGACCCGACCGCCGAGGTCCAGATCCGCAGGGCGATGACCGCGCTGGCGGCCGGGCGCACCGTGGTGGTCATCGCACACCGGCTGCAGAGCATCCGCCATGCCGACCACATCGTGGTGCTGGAGCAGGGCCGGCTGGTGGAGCAGGGCAGGCATGACACGCTTCGCGCTGCGGGAGGCACCTATGCGCGTCTGTGGACCGCGCAGCAAGGGGCCGGCCATGCGGATGCGATGTTGTGACGGGATTGCCTACGCATTTGCCAGGCCATCTGCGACACTGAGCCCAGGCTTCATGGCACGCCCCCCATGTCACTCGCGTCGGCGCAGCAGATCGGTGAAGTACTGCAGCAGTCCTACGGCATCACCGCCACGGCGGTGGTGCCACGCGTGGTCGGTGCCGACGCCAATGCAAACGTTTTCCGCATCGATGCGCGCGGCAGCCAATGGTGGTTGAAGTGCCGTCGCTATCAGGTGGCCCCGATCGTGTGGGACAGCCTGCACTGGCTGCGCAGCACGCTGGGCATCGAGGAAATCGTGGCGCCGTGGCCGTCGGCGGCCGGCGGTGCTTCGGTGCAGCGCTGGGGCCTGCAGTTCACCCTGTTCCCGTACATTGAAGGGCAATCCGGCTTCGAGGCGCCGTTGAGCACGGTGCAGTGGCGGCGCCTGGGCGACGTGCTGCGCCGGTTTCACTCGGCGCAGCTGCCGGGCGCGCTGGCCGAAGGATTGCCGCAGCCGTCGCTGGCATGTGATGCCCTGCAGACGGTCGGCCAGTGGCTGCAGCAGCCGGCAACGTTGCCGGCCGCGCAGGACCGATGGGGCCGGGCCTTCCACGTGATGTGGACGCGGCAGCGCGACCGCATCGCCACGCTGCATGATCGCGCGGGGGTGCTGCAGCTGGCATTGGCCGAGCGGCAGCCGCAGCTGCACCCCTGCCATACCGATCTGCATGCCGGCAATGTGCTGATGGGGCAGGACGGTGCGCTGCATCTCATCGATTGGGATGGCCTGTCACTGGCGCCGCGCGAACGCGATCTGATGTTCGTGGGGGCGGCCGTGGGCGGGCGCTGGGGGCGCGAGCGTCCGCAGGGCTTTGCCGAAGGGTATGGCGATGACCTCGGTGATCGGCGGTGGATCGCCTGGTACCGGCACGCGCGCATCCTGCGGGACCTGGTGCAGTTCCAGCAGATGTTGATGGGAGGCGAGGGCGCGTACCGGCCGCCGCAGCACCGGCGACAGGCGCTGCATCACCTGGGAGAGGTGTTCGCGCCGGGAAATGTGTTCTGTGCGGCGGAGCGGGCTTACAGCGCGGTGTAGGGGTTTCGGCAGGGCTGCGCCCTGCACCTGCCGAGGCAACGTCACCGTCAAAAGCCAGAGCGGCATTCCGTGGGATGGCGGGGCACTGTGGGTAATGGCGACTGCGCGGCTGTTGGTAGGTGTCGACCTTGGTCGACACATCTGTCAGATATCGAATGAATTCATCCGTGTCGACCAAGGTCGACGCCCACCAGAGCAGATTGCCGTTTCGACAGCCCGCAGCAAGCTGTCGAAGGCGGGGTGGATCCGGTTGAGGGGGCGTGAGCCGCATGGGCCCGGGGCATGCCTCGGGCGGGTAACCCGCTCTTGAAGTTGACGTTGCCGTTGCCTCGGCAGGTGCAGGGCGCAGCCCTGCCGAACAGCCCTTACTCGGCCGGCTTGGCTGCCGCCGTCGCCGCCACGCTCGCTGCCCGCCGGGCCAGCACGGCCTCGCGGTGTGCGATGTACGCGTTCGCAGCCAGGATGATGCCGGCACCGATCAACGTCCAACGGTCCACGCTCTCATCGAACAACAGCCATCCACACAGCGTCACCAGTGGCAGCTGCAGGAAACTGATCGGCGTCAGGGCCGACACCTCGCCCAGGCGCAGGGCGCGTGTCCACAGCAGCTGGCCCACCGTACCCATCACGCCCGTGGCTACCAGCCACACCCAGGCCATGCCGGTGGGCCAGACCCACACGAACACTGCCGGCACCAGCGACAGCGGCACCCAGAACACGTAGGTGTAGAGCACCACGGTGTCGGCGCTGTCCACGCGGGTCAGCTGCTTGATCTGGATCGCGACCAGCGAACTGAGCAGGGCTGCAGCCACCGCGATCAGGCTGCCGGCGCTGAACCCCGCCGTGCCCGGCCTGACGATGACCAGCACGCCGATGAACCCCACCACCACTGCTGCCCAGCGCCGCACGCGCACGGTTTCACCCAGCCACAGCACGGCGGCAATGGTGACGAACAACGGGGTGGAATAGGACAGCGAGACGGCCTGCGCCAACGGCAGGTGGCCCAGCGCCCAGAACGCGCACAGCATCGAGCCCAGGCCGATTGCGCTGCGCACGAAGTAGCGGGGCAGCTGCTGGGTCTTCAGCGGCGCGCGTCCCGGGCGCAGC
Organism: Stenotrophomonas sp.; assembly: GCF_035634915.1. Classification (GTDB taxonomy): domain Bacteria; phylum Pseudomonadota; class Gammaproteobacteria; order Xanthomonadales; family Xanthomonadaceae; genus Stenotrophomonas. Next base: position 232,610 of record NZ_DASQCB010000010.1, on the reverse strand, counting down.
AGCATCGGCAACAGGGCCAGCAGGCCGAAGGCGTTGCGGAAGAACGCCACTTCCTGGGTCGGCACGTAGCGGGTCGCATAGCGGATGGCCACGGCCATCAGGCCGAACGCCATCGTGCTGGCGAGCATCAGCAGCGCCGCCCGCGCCGGGGTGGCGAGCGCGGGCCGTGCCGTGGCGTTCACCACTGGGCGCCGAGCAGGCGCGGCTCCGGTTCGATCGGCACGCCGAATTTCTCCAGCACCGAGGCGGAGATGCGCCGCGCCAGGTCCAGCAGTTCGGCGCCGGTGGCGTTGCCGTGGTTGACCAGCACCAAGGCATGGCTGGCGGCCACGCCGGCGTCGCCTTCGCGGAAACCCTTCCAGCCGCAGGCGTCGATCATCCACGCGGCCGAGACCTTGCGCTGGTCATCGCGTTCGGCCGGGAAGACCGGCAACTCGGGGAAGTGCTGCAGCAGCACGTCAACCTGTTCCAGCGGCAGCACCGGGTTCTTGAAGAAGCTGCCGGCGTTGCCGAGCAGGTCCGGGTCGGGCAGCTTGCGGCGGCGGATGGCGATGACCGCATTGGCCACGTCCACCGCGCTGGGCAGCTCCACGCCCTGGGCCTGCAGTTCCTCGCGGATGCCGGCGTAGTCCATGCGCAGGTCGTGCAGCAGGGGCAGCTTCAGTTCGATGGCGGTGATCAGGTAGCGGTCCGGCTGCTGCTTGAACACGCTGTCGCGGTAACCGAATCCGCACTGTTCGTTGTCCATGCGCACCCAGGCCTGTTCCTGGCAGTCCCAGGCTTCGACGGTCTGGATGAACTCGCCCACCTGCGCACCGTAAGCGCCGATGTTCTGGATGGGTGCCGCACCGGCGGTGCCGGGAATCAGGGCGAGGTTTTCCAGACCGGACAGGCCTTCCTGCAGCGACCACATCACCAGGCCATGCCAGGACACACCGGCACCGGCGCGGATGACCGCATGGTCGGCGCGGTGTTCAAGGAAGCTGATGTCGCGGTTGCCGAACACCAGCACGGTGCCCGGCAGATCGCCGGCAATGAGCACGTTGCTGCCGCTGCCCAGTACCAGCAGCGGGCCGTTGGCCACGCTGGGCAGGGCCAGCACGTCCGGCAACAGGGCAGGGTCGTGCAGTTCCAGCAGCTGCGCCGCGTTGGCGCGCACATGGAACGTGTTCAGCGCCTGCAGCGGTGCGTTATCGGTAAGGGTCCAGCGCAGCGGTGCGGCGGAGGTGTCGTGGCCGTCCATGGGCGCGCTCACAGCGGCGCCACCGCGCCACGGCTGGGCGCTTCGCGGCGGCGACGGATCGCCTCCACGCATTCGGCCACCAGCGACGGGCCACGGTAGATCAGGCCGCTGTAGCACTGCACCAGGGCGGCGCCGGCGGCCATCTTGGCTACGGCGTCGGCACCGGAGAGGATGCCGCCGACGCCCACCAGGGGCACCGACTCGGGCAGGCGCGCGCGCAGGCGACGCAGCACCAGGGTCGACTGGTCCAGCACCGGCGCACCGGACAGGCCGCCGGCCTCGCTGGCCAGCGGGTCGCCGGCGATGCCGCTGCGATCGATGGTGGTGTTGGTGGCGATCACGCCGTCCACCTGCAGTTCGCCCAGCACGCGGGCGGCGGCGTCAATGTCGCGCTCGCTCAGGTCAGGCGCCACCTTCACCAGCATCGGCACACGGCGGCCGTGCTGCGCGGCCAGGGCTTCCTGGCGGTCACGCAGCTGGCTGACCAGCTGGCGCAGCGCGGTCTCTTCCTGCAGTTCGCGCAGGCCGGCGGTGTTGGGCGAGGAAATGTTGACGGTGATGTAGTCGGCCAGTGGGTACACCTTGTCCAGGCAGGCGATGTAGTCATCCACCGCCTGCTCGTTGGGGGTGTCCTTGTTCTTGCCGATGTTGATGCCGAGCAGGCCACGGCGGTTGCGCGCGCGCTCGACGTTGCGCACCAGGGCATCGACACCGGCATTGTTGAAGCCCATGCGGTTGATGATGGCCTGGTGCGCCGGCAGCCGGAACAGCCGCGGCTTCGGGTTGCCATCCTGCGGGCGCGGGGTGATGGTGCCGATCTCGACGAAGCCGAAACCCAGCGCGAACAAGGCATCGATGTGCTCGCCGTTCTTGTCCAGGCCGGCGGCCAGGCCGACCGGATTGGGGAAGGTCAGCCCGAACACGGTGCTCGGCATCGGCGCGATGCGTGCGGCCAGCAGCGGCGTGGTGCCGGTGCGGTAGGCCAGGTCCAGTGCGGACAGGCCAAGGCCGTGGGCGCGCTCGGCGTCGAGCGAGAACAGGAAGGGGCGGGCAAGCGAATACATGCGTCGGTTCAGTCCAGCGTGCCGAGGAAGGCTCGGGTTCGATATTCAAAGGCGACCTGTCCATCCACCGCATGGGTGTTGAACAGGTCCTGCAACGCAGCCAGCATCGGCGCATGGCGCTCGTGTCCAGGCTGCGGTGCGTAGGAGGAAGACAGCAGGCGCCCGCGCAGGGCGTCGAAGTCCAGGTGCTGCACGTTGGGCAGCTCGATCATGCCGCGCAGGCCGGGGCCGAACCAGGCCTGCATGGTGGCATCGTCCTGGTAGCGCTCTGCCACCGCGGTGTAATCGGTGCCGTAGTCCAGCAGCAGCTGCTCGTAGCCGACCAGGAACGGGCTGGCATCGAGCAGGCGCGAATTCCAGTAGACCAGGGCCAGTCCGCCCGGGTGCAGGATGCGCTTCCATTCGGCACGCACCGCCACGGTGTCGAACCAGTGGAAGGCCTGCGCGGCGCTGACCAGATCGACGCTGGCATCGGCCAGCCCGGTCGCCTCGGCGCGGCCATCGACGGCGCGGAACAGCGGAAACTGCGGTGCCAGCCACTCCTCGGCGGCCGCGCGCATGGCCGCATTGGGCTCTACCGCCACCAGCGGATGGCCCGAAGCCAGGAACTGGCGGCTGGAAATGCCGGTGCCGGCACCGATGTCGGCGACCCGCGCCGTGGCCGGTACCGCCATCGGGCCGTGCAGCCAGTCGATCAGGGCGCTGGGGTAGTCCGGGCGGTAGCGCACATAGTCGGCGACCCGGCTGCTGAAGCGTTCAGTGCTGTCCGACGCGCTCATGGCGGTCAGTTCGACAGCGTGGCCAGCCAGGCCAGGCCGCCGAAGAACAGGACGATGACCAGCAGGCCCAGGCCCAGCATGATCACGTTCAGCCAGCCCAGGATCAGGCCGGTCAGGGCCAGGCCATCGCCTTCGAGTTCGGCCGGGCGGCGGCGGATTTCGCTGCGTGCCATGTGTCCGGTGATGATGGCCACGATGCTGGCGACGAAGGGCAGCACGGTCCAGCTGGCAATGCCCAACACGAGGCTGAGGACGGCCAGGCCGCTTGTCTGTCGGGGTGCCACGCTCATGGGGATCCTCCTTGGCAGTGCGCACATGATAGTGCCTGCGGGCCGCCAAGCCCATGGGCGGCAGCGCGGCGCAGGGGTAGGCGTCGACCTTGGTCGACGGAGAGTGCCAACCGAGGTTGGCAGCTACCGGGGAATCGCAGCTGCGGCGTTGGTAGGCGTCGACCTTGGTCGACGGAGGGCGCCAACCAAGGTTGGCGGCTACCGGGGAATCGCAGCTGCGGCTTTGGTGGGCGTCGACCTTGGTCGACGGAGAGTGCCAACCAAGGTTGGCAGCTACCGGGGAATCGCAGCTGCGGCTTTGGTAGGCGTCGACCTTGGTCGACGGAGAGCACCAACCAAGGTTGGCAGCTACCGGGGAATGGCAGCTTCGGCTTTGGTAGGCGTCGACCTTGGTCGACGGAAAGCGCCAACCAAGGTTGGCAGCGACCGGGGCGGAAACATCAGCCCATCAACACCTGGCCACCATCGACGTTCAGCACGTGGCCGGTGATCCAGCGCGCCAGCGGCGAGCACAGGAACAGCGCGGCATCGGCGATCTCGCGCGGGTGGCCGAAACGGCCGAAGGGAATCCGCGCCAGGGTGGCCTGGTACAGCGCGGGATCGTCCACACGCCGACGGTCCCACAGGCCGTCGGCAAACTCGATCGAGCCCGGTGCGATGGCGTTGACCCGGATGCGGTCCGCCGCCAATGCCAGCGCCTGCGAGGTGGTGTAGTGCGAGAGTGCGGCCTTGGCCGCCGCATACGGTGCACCGCCGGGGCGGGGCTGCTGGGCGGCGATCGAGGACAGGTTGAGGATGCAGGCGGCATCCGAGGCCCGCAGCCAGGGCAGGGCCAGGCGGGAGGCACGTACGGCCGCCATCAGGTCGATCTGCAGGCTCGCCGCCCAGCCGTCCTCGTCATCGGCCATGCCGTAGCCGGTGGCGTTGTTCACCAGCACGTCGATGCCACCGAGCGCTTCGGCGGCGGTCTGCAGCCAGCTGCTGATCTGCTCGATCTCGGCCAGATCGGCCGCCACAACATGCAGCGGCGTGCCCTGTGCCTCGGCGTCGGCCTGCAGTGCCTGCAGCCCGGGCAGGCCGCGGGCACAGACCGACACCCGTGCCCCGGCGCCGGCAAACGCCAGCGCCAGTTCACGGCCGATGCCCTTGCTGCCGCCGGCGATGAGCACGCGGCGGCCGCTGAAGTCAATCACCGGTAGAGCCGAGCCATGCTCGGCTGCACTTCCTGCAGTGTTCATGGCCCGTCCTGCCGAGCATGGCTCGGCACTACAAAACAGCGTTACAGGTCGAACTTGATGCCCTGGGCCAGCGGCAGCGAATCCGAGTAGTTGATGGTGTTGGTCTGGCGGCGCATGTAGACCTTCCATGCATCGGAGCCCGACTCACGGCCACCACCGGTGTCCTTCTCGCCACCGAAGGCACCGCCGATCTCCGCACCGGACGTGCCGATGTTGATGTTGGCGATGCCGCAGTCGCTGCCGGCGGCCGAGAGGAACTTCTCGGCGGTCTTCAGGTTCTGGGTGAAGATCGAGGACGACAGACCCTGCGGCACGCCGTTCTGCATGTCGATGGCTTCATCGAGGCTGTCGTACGGCATGACGTACAGGATCGGCGCGAAGGTCTCGTGCTGGACCACCGCGTCGCTGTTCTTCAGGCCCGACACAATGGCCGGCAGCACGAAGTTGCCTGCACGATCGATGCGGGTGCCGCCGGTTTCGATGGTGCCGCCGGCGGCCTTGGCCTGGGCGATGGCATCGAGGAACTGCTGCACGGCGCCGTCGCTGTTCAGCGGGCCCATCAGGTTGGCGGCATCGGTCGGATCACCGATCTTGCCTTCCACCTGCTTGTAGGCCTTGACCAGGGTGGCCAGCACGTCGGCGTAGATCGAGCGGTGCACGATCAGGCGGCGGGTGGTGGTGCAGCGCTGGCCGGCGGTGCCGACGGCGCCAAACACGATGCCCGGCACGGCCAGCTTCAGGTCGGCGGTCTCGTCGAGGATGATGGCGTTGTTGCCGCCCAGCTCCAGCAGGCAGCGGCCCAGGCGGCGGGCGACCTTCTCGTTGACCGTGCGGCCGACCTGGGTCGAGCCGGTGAAGCTGATCAGCGGCACGCGGCGGTCGTCCACCAGCTTTTCCGACAGCGCGGTGCCGGCGTCGTTGACCAGGAAGAAGATGTCCGGGAAACCGGCTTCGCGCAGCGCGTCGTTGCAGATGCGCATGGAGGCGATGGCGGTCAGCGGGGTCTTGTTGGACGGCTTCCAGATGCAGATGTCACCGCAGATGGCGGCCAGGAAGGCATTCCAGCTCCACACCGCGACCGGGAAGTTGAAGGCCGAGATGATGCCGACCAGGCCCAGCGGGTGGTACTGCTCGTACATGCGGTGGCCGGGGCGCTCCGAATGCATGGTGTAGCCATACAGCATGCGGCTCTGGCCGACGGCGAAATCGGCGATGTCGATCATCTCCTGCACTTCGCCGTCACCTTCGGGCTTGCTCTTGCCCATTTCCAGGGCGACCAGCGAACCCAGCGCGTCCTTGTGCCTGCGCAGCGCTTCGCCGCACAGGCGCACGGCTTCGCCGCGGCGCGGGGCCGGGGTGGTGCGCCAGGTCTTGTAGGCCTCCTGCGCACGGGCGATGACCGTCTCGTACTCGGCCTCGGTGGTGGCGCGGACCTGCGCGATCGGCTCGCCGGTGGTCGGGTTGACCGGGGTGATCAGCTCACCGCCGATAGCGCTCGACCATTCCCCGTTGCCCAGGTAGGTGCCAGCGTTGATCGCGTCCAGACCAAGGGACTTGAGCAGCTCGGAAGACATGCAGACTCCTGTGTTTCGTTACGTTGTTGGCGCCACCGCGGGCAGGTGGGGGTCGCGGCGGACTGAACCGGCGATGGTAGCAGAGGGCTGTGGCGGGGCTTTGGTGCAGTGCGGGGTGGGGCGTCAATTCCTTGACGGCGGGCGTCACGATTTCGCAGGGGGGCGTACGCGCCACAACTGATAAAAATCAGTCACCTATGTCTCGCTTGCCGAGCCGATTGCGACAAGTTGACGCCCGCTTTCTGCTATCTTTTGTGACGGAGTTCAGACACAATCCTGACGAAGTCAATCAAACCGCATTCAGATGCGCGCATGGGCTGGGAAGCCCGGCGCAGCTCGGGATCATGTCCTGATCCGCGGAACCGCCTGAGGAGAAGTTGTGTGCTACATGGATCTGTAGAGAGTCTTTCCAGCCATCCCGGCCGATCACGTCGTCGTGTCGAGGCCCGTGCCGCGCTCGAGCTGGCCCTGCGCCTGGGGGATATGGTCGTCATCCCCATCATGGCCATCGTTTCCCATGTGGCGTTCTATGGTTCGGCAGCGCCGGACCCGTCGCAGCGCGTGGTATTTGGCGCGGTCCTGCTGAGCGCGATGGTCTGCTTCATGATCGGCCCGGTCTACCGCGGCTGGCGTGGGCGTGGCCTGGTGGTGGATCTGTGGATACTGCTGCTGGCGTGGTCGTGCACCTTCGGCTTGTTCTCGTTCTACGCCGTGCTGGTGGATATGGCAGGTGCTGTTCCGACGCGCTGGCTGCTGGCCTGGTATGTCTCAGGCCTGCTCGGCATGGTCGGCGTGCGCGTTCTGCTGCGGGTGCAGTTGCACCGCCTGCGTGCGCGTGGCCTGGACCGCGAGCGCGTGCTGCTGGTGGGTCTGCGTTCTTCAGGGTTGAAACTTCACCGACTGCTGCGTGGCAAGCCTGAGCTGGGAAAGGAAGTGATCGGCTACTTCTCCGCCGCGGGTGATCTGGCTGTCCGCCGTGGCGGCGATGCACCCCGCTGCCTGGGGGCGCTGGCTGACCTGCCGCGCTACATGGACCAGCATCGTGGCGAGTTCGATCAACTGTGGGTGTCGATGACGCCGGGCGACGCCGGTGACATGAAGGCGATGCTGAAGCAGATCGAGCGTTTCCCGGTGCCGGTGCGGCTGATTCCGGACACGACCGGTTGGGGCACCCTGAACCCGGGCGTGCACCAGGTTGGCGACGTGCCGATGATCGGTGTGCGCCAAGGGCTGGCGGACCACAATTTCCGCCTGGCCAAGCGGGTGGAAGACATCCTTGTGGCCGGTCTGGCGGTCATCATGCTGGCGCCGGTGTTCGCGGTGCTGGCGATTGGTGTGAAGCTGAGTTCGCCCGGCCCGGTGCTGTTCCGCCAGCGCCGCCATGGCCTGGGGGGCAAGGAATTTTCGATGCTGAAGTTCCGTTCGATGCGGGTGCATGCCGAGGGCTCCTCCGACAAGATCACCCAGGCCACGCGCAATGATCCGCGCGTGACCCGTTTTGGCGCGTTCCTGCGCCGCAGCAGCCTGGATGAGCTGCCTCAGTTCTTCAATGTGCTGGGCGGCAGCATGTCGGTGGTGGGGCCGCGGCCGCACGCCGTGCAGCACAACAATCACTATGAGCGCCTGATCGACCGCTACATGCATCGCCACTACGTCAAGCCCGGAATCACCGGCTGGGCGCAGGTACACGGGCTGCGCGGCGAGACCCCCGAGCTGCGCTCGATGAAGAAGCGCGTGCAGTACGACATCGATTACATCCGCCGCTGGAGCCCAACCCTCGATCTGCGCATCATTGTGATGACCGCATTCAAGGTGCTGGGGCAGAAGTCGGCATACTAGGAATCGAGGCTGCTGCCGGCGACGCGCCGGCACTGGCTGCCTGGAAGCGCGCGGCCCGCAGTAGTGGCCGGGTGCTGCGTTTCACGTACTGAAGAACTGATGGAATCCGTTGTCCGTGTTCAAGAATATTCTGGTTGTATGTGTCGGCAACATCTGCCGCAGTCCCTCCGCTGAGGTGATGCTGCGTGAAGCGGTACAGGGCAAGGGCATCACGGTGTCCTCTGCCGGTCTGGGTGCTCTGGTCAACCATGGGGTCGATGCCACTGCGCAGGCACTGCTGGTCGAGCATGGTCTGGATGGCAGCAGCCATCGTGCGCGGCAGATCGACCGCGGCATCCTGGCGGCTTCTGACCTGGTGCTGGTGATGGAGCGCAAGCACGTTCATCGCATCATCGAGATCGCGCCTGAAGCGTCGGGCAAGACCTTCCTGCTCGGCAAGTGGCAGTCCGACCGCGAGATTCCCGATCCGTACCGCCAGCAGCGCGCTGCTTTCGAGCACGTGTATGCGCTGATGGACGAGGGCGTGAAGAGTTGGGTGCGCTACCTCTGAAGGCCCGGAAGGCTTTAGGGTGTGCTGCAGATGGAAGGCCGGGAGCCGTGAGGCTCCCGGCCTTTTTCATTCGCCTACGTTGCGCAGGTTGTCGTAGAAGAAGCGTTCGTCACGGTCGCCGGTCATGCCGTACAGGCCATACTTGCGACCCAGCATCGCGCCGCCGTCTCGAATGAGGGGGTTCCAGTTGAACGCTGCACGGCCGCGCGTGGAACGGGGCAGGAAGCCGTCAAGCGGAATGCTGAAGTAGATGCCCTTGTCGAAACTGCCTTCGCCGAAGTCGCGTGCCGAGACATTGGTCTTGGTCGCATACGCACCCATGGTCACGCCGTTGTCGAATACGCGGGCCAGGTCCAGCGTGGCGCCCTTGTCACCGGCAAGGTACTGGCCAACCGACAGCGATCCGACGATGCGCTCGCGTGCGTCGAAGGCGTAGAAGAACGTGGCGTGGCCGGTAGTGATCCGGTAGTCGCGCAGGCCAAAGTGCTGGTCGTAGTCGCGCTGCTGCACCCGATTGAGGTTGGCGCCGACAGCCCAGCGTTCGCCGCTGGGTCGATACAGCAGTTCACCACCGACGCCGGCGTACATCCACTCCAGGTAGCCCGCGTAGGCGATGCCATACAGGTCTGGCGCCAGTCGGCCTGCGATGTTTGCCTGCAGGTTTGGCAGCATGACGTCGGACGTGGTCAGGTACTGACGAATGTCCGTGCGCACGCGGGGCAGGCGGCTCGGGGCGTTGTATTTGAACTTGTGATAGTTGTTGGTGATGTCGGCGCTGACGGTGCCGGTCAGCCAGATGTTGTCACGCAGGAACAGGCTGCCTGAGTAGTTGGCCGCCACCTGGTACAGGATGAAACCATCGGGACCGCCGAGGTTCTGCCGGTAACCGATGTTGAAACCGCCGCCGTACGGGGACCGTTTGGGCTTGTACAGCGTTTCGCGTGCGCGCATGTCCGGTGCCTGCAGCTCGGTGCTTCGGCGCAGGACATCTTCGCTGACCGTACCGTCGAGGTAGCCCGCGAACGCCTCGCGGTTGATCGACAGGTCGGCAATGGGCATGCCCACGCGGGTGGTGCGCAGGGTGAACCAGTCGTAGTCGTCGCCGGTTGCGTTGGCGAGAATGCGCGTCGCGCGCCCCAGGCCCTTTGCGGCATGCAGATAGCGCAGCTGGTAGCCGTCGATGTACAGCTCGTCGCCGCGACGGGAAATGCGTTCGACACGGAAGCCGGCATTGCGTTGCAGTTCTGCGCTGAGCGCTGCCCAGTCAGGAGTCTCCGTCGACCCGGTTGCGGTGGCGCGATCGCCGGCTCCCGCCGTGCGGGCAGCAGACACGTCCGCTTCGGGCAGCAACCGCTGCGGCGGCGGGTCGAACGGTTTCGGTGCCGCCGGTGTATTGCCCGGGTTGCCGCGCAGCGTCAACGAGAACATCGCTGCATCGCCGCGTTCCCAGGCGGCGGTCAGTTCGACGTTACGGTTCGGTACATAGACCAGTCCCACGTTGATGGGGGTGCGCTGGCGCAGGTTGTTGTTGCGTGGCTCGCGGCGGTAGTCGTTGCCGTCGTACTCGACCTTGAGCAGCAGTTCGTCCATCGGCGTCTGGTAGGTGATGCCGCCGAAGATGCCGACCGGGCCCTTGAACATGTTGCTGAGGCCAAATTTACCCGCCTGGGTGATATCACTGCTGGCGATCGGCCGTCGATCCTTGAAGCGATCATCGATGGCACCAAGCGGATTGGAGAAATCGCCGCGGTTGCCTATGTAGCCGGTTGCAAAACCGAGCGAGGCATCAATTGGGCCGAAATTCTTGTTGGCCACGACGTATTCGCTGGAGAAGAAGCCGGTGCCACCGAGATCACGGACGCCGAAGGCGACCTCCGGGAGGAGGCGGGATTCCTGCCACAGTCGCACTTTGAAGTCGATCGACTTGTCCTTGTAGTGCTGGTCACCGGCAACACTGGGACCGTACAGCAGGTTGTTGACGTTGATGTAGCGGAATGAGGCCTCCAGCCAAGGCAGAGGCTGCATCGTCAGGTTGTAGCGTGCATACGGGGCGTTGTAGGACGCTGTGAAGCTCAGGTCGCCGTCGTCACCCATGCGCGCGGTCGGCGTCTGCAGCAGGCCGATGCCACCCCATTCACTGGCGGTCGGGGGCGGCGCCTCCTGTGCGTGCAGCGCGCAGGACAGCGAAAGGGCGAGCGCGCTCAGCGCGAAACGGGCGGGGCGCTCCAGGCGCGCACGCGGGTTGGGCTGGGTCATCACGGGCTGACAGGCTGGGTAGCGATGAAGGCGGCAAAATCGCTGTTGAACAGCGGATCGATGTGCTTGAGGAGTGAGGCGCGCAGGGGGACGAACAGCGTGCCGCCGGCCGCGATGGCCTGGGTATCGGCGCGGTTCCACAGGGCGATGCCCAACTGCTGGACCCGTCCGTCGGGCTGGATCACGAAGATGTCATTGCGGTCGGCGAGGTCGCTCGCTTGGCAGTCGCGAAGATAGTCGCGCGCGTCGCGCTGCGGCACGTGGGGCAGGGTGCAGCGTTGTTCGACGGCGCCCATTACGGTGATCGTGCCCGGTTTCAGTGGGAAGCGCAGCGTGTCGCCGGCAGCAAGTACCGGATTGTTTACAGGCTGTACCTGGATCAGGCGCGCGGCACTGGCGATGGGCGTACGACCGGTAGCAGCATGCGTGCCCAGCCAGTCCTGCAGCGTGCGTCCCAGGGTGGCAACCTGGGTGTCGCTGGATTCGGTCAGCTTGCCTGTGCCGTACTGCAGGCCTGCGCGCAGGCGCACCTGGCTCTCCAGGGCCTGTGGCCGTTCGAAGCTGGCGCCCAGCAGGTAGGCATCAGCGCTTGGGCGGGCCAGCAGCAGTGCATCGGCAAGGCGCGCATTGGTGGCCATGTCGTGCGTGCCGCTCGCTTCTGCGGCGCCTTCAATGCGTACCTGGGCGGCCTGGGTGCCGCCCGCTGCAAGCAGTGCGGCGAAGATGACCGCGCCGGAAAGTCGAAACGTCATGGCTCAGTCCTTGGCCGGGCGATAGGGTTTGAGCTGGGTCAGCTCCGCGATGCGGCCGGGCGCCAGATGCTGGCGGCTCTTCCAGATGAAGCCGGTGGCCGGATCGGCCCAGTAGACATTGCGACCGCGCAGGCCGCCCTGCAGTTGTTCGTCGAACCGTTGCAGGGTGCGACGGGTGCCGAGGATATCCACCTCTTCCAACGCGCCCTTGCTCAGGGTGCCGGTCACGGCCACGTCGACCTGGTAGGCCGGCACCCAGTCGTAACGGCGCTGCACCGTCACCGGCGTCGTCACCGTGCGCAGGTCGTCGAAAGGCGAGGCGCCTTCAATGCGGGCGTGCCATTGCTGGCCCAGGCCGCTGCCACCCAGCAGCAGCCCGTGGCGGTCCAGCTCGAACACGGCGTGCGAGCCGGCGTACCACTGCTGGCGGCCCCCATCGACGTAGCCCAGCACGGCCACCGCCACGATGTCAGGTGTCTCCACCTGCATCTGCGGGAAGCGGTTGCTGGCTACGCCCTCGGCTGTAGCTTGCGCCGGGCGGTACGTGATCAGCCGGAACGTGTCCGCCGTGGACCGGCTGCCAATGGTGCAGCCAGTGAACACCAGAGCCGCGAGGACGGCGGGCAGCAGCGCGCCGCGCGCGGGCCATGCCGACCGCTTGCTGGCCGCATCCATGCGGGTCACGTCAGTTGTCCCTGACTTCGGTGCCGGTACGCGCTGCGTTGTACAGGATGCTGGTGAAAGGCAGCAGCTGGTTCACGAAGCGGTTCCAGCGGCTGACGCCGGCAGCACCGACGAACACGACGTCGCCCGGCTGCAGATGGAACTGGCTGCCGGCCGCGAATGCGGTGGGCGAGCGCGCCTCCAGCTGGTAGACCATCGAGGGCTCCTGCAGCAGGTCGGTACTGCCGCGGATGACGTACACGGCGTTGCCATTGGCTGTCTGCTGCAGCAGGCCGCGTGCACGGCCCAGTGCCTGGTTCAGTGAGACGTCGCCGGTGCGGAAGCTGTAAGCGCCCGGCAGGTTCACTTCGCCGACGACGAAGATCTCCTTGCGATCAAGGTACGGAACGAAGATCGAGTCGCCATCCTTCAGGAACAGCTGGCGGCCACCGAACTCGCGGGCCAGGGTTTCCAGGTTGATGGTATGGGTGGTGCCATCGCGGCTGAGCTGGATGCCCGACAGGTCGGCCTGTGCGCTGTTCAGTCCAGCCTGGCTGATCGCATCGGCCAGCGTCAGTGGTGACGTGCCCAGGGCAATCGGCGAGGAGCGCTCGGCAGCGCCGGTGACCCAGACGCGCTGGCTGCCGTAGGTGAGGACAGACACGTCAACCTGTGGTGACTCCACGTACTTTGCCAGGCGGCGGCTGATCTCTTCGCGGATCTCCACGGGCGTCTTGCCTGAGGCCGTCACCTTGCCGATGTATGGGTAGAACAGCGTGCCATCGCTCTGCACCAGGCGGCCTGCCAAGGTGCCCTGCTGCTGCGGGCCGGCCGGCACGGTCAATTCCGGATGATCCCAGACGGTGACATACAGGATGTCACCGACACCGACCTTGTATGGCTCGGGCTGGTAATCGAACAGCGCTGCCGGCAGCGTCTTCTGCGCGCGCGAAGCATTTTCCTGTGCGATCAGTTTCGGGGTGATGGTGACGATTTCCAGCTGGCCGTCGCCGCTGTGTCGGTCAACGGCCACGTCGCTGCGGCGCAGGTGCTGGCCCGGCGCGAGTGCGCAGCCGGACAGGGCCAGCACGGTGAGGGCGGCAGCAAGGAGGCGAGGGGTGGTGATAGTCATGAGAAGGTAAATTCTGGCAGGCATAAAAAACCCCCGCCGGGTCGCGCCCGGCGAGGGCCTGTGTGGTACGCGGTGCGCCGATCAGCCGCCGGTGCCGCCCGTACCACCGGTGCCGCCCGTGCCACCGGTACCGCCGGTGCCACCCGTGCCGCCGGTGCCGGGGCCGCCCGGGCCCGGGCCGCCGGGATCGGTGCCGCCGCCGCCATCATTGCTGCCGCTGGTGCTGTCGCCGCCGACGCTGTAGGCCACGGCAGCCGCCGCGACCGCAATCACGGTGGTGCCAACCACGGCAGCGGTCGAGACGCCCGCAGCCTCCGCGCCGGCAACTTCAGCTGCGGCTGCATCCGAGGAGGACTCTGCGCCAGCCGTTGCCTGCGCGTCCTGCGCGAAGCTCATCATCGGGGAGGCGGAAAAGGCCGCCAGGGCCATAACTGAGATCGTCTTCTTGAACATGGGAGGCCTGCTCCGTCAGGGAAAATTCCAACCGTATGTTCGGGTGCGGAACCGTGGCTGTCAAGGTTTGTGACATTCGGTGTCAATGATGCCGTCTGGTCGCTGCGGGCTGGCTGCGGAGGTCGTGTCTGTCCAGTGCGCGCTCGCGCCCGGACAGCGCCTTCGCGGTGGCTTTCACTAGGTCATGGGTATGCAGATCTGCGAGCAGAACGGGGAAAGCTGTGGCCACTGCAATGGCCAGCAGCGCAGTGCGTCCGCGCACGGCTACAGAACGTGCAGACGCCTGCGCGTTGCGCAGCACGCAGGCGGTCGCGGTCAACCCCAGGGCAAGGCCGATGAGGATCTCGGACAGGGAGTGCGCCCGCAGCGGAAGGCGGGACGCGGCAATGGCAACGGCGAGGAGGGCGCCTGCCAGTGCCCATGCCCAAGGGCGATGGCTGCGGCCGCACGCCAGCAGCCAGAGCGCGATGGGGTAGATCGTGCTGGACATTGCAGCGTGGCCGGAGATGCCGGTGAAATCCAGCGACTCGATACCCAGGCCCCAGCCCATGAACGCGATCTTGCTGACCAGGGTGATGCCGGCCACAACGCCGATGGCGGCCGACCACCGCCAGAGCAGGCGGCGGTGCACGGTTGGCAGGAACACCGCCAGGATGGCAGCAAGGGGGAGGAGGGCGCGGCTGTCGCCAATCGCGGACAGACTCTCCCAGGCGATCATCATGTGGTGGCCGTGCTGCTGGAGCGGGTGGGGTCGCACAGGATAGCGGGGCCGGTCGCATCCGCGGCAGCGCGCGACTTGGTCCATTCAGCCAGACGCGGTATCCTTCCCTGCTGCAGATGGCCCCGTAGCTCAGCTGGATAGAGCGTCCCCCTCCTAAGGGGAAGGTCGCCCGTTCGAATCGGGCCGGGGTCACCAAGTCGTCAGGGCTTCGTCCTCGCGCCCGCAGCTTCCCAACATCCATCCGCATCCCATTGCCGGAAATGTGTATCACCCTGCAGAACGGCAGCCACGATTGCCCTTAGGGTAAAGCTGCAGCGCAGGTCGGCCGCTCCTTCGCACGGCAACCGCCTGGCCGCGTTCCCTCCAGTCCGGAGCATCCCGTGGATCTGTTGCTTGCCATCGGCGAGGTAGTGCTGGTGTTCGTCTGCCTGCTGGGGCTGGTGCATGTTGCCGAACGGGTCTGGCGCCGCCGCAAGCGGTAAGGGGGCGGGGTGGACTTCCGGTCCCCATGAATTCGCGCTAATGTCCGCAAATCGTGACCAACATCACATTTGGGGCTGCTCATGTACGCGCGTCGATTTCGCTATGCGTACCGGAAAGTGCGGGAGTGGCATGTGGGTGCGGTCCGCGCGGGCTGGCTGGCGCTTCGCTATGGCCTGACCGGAGACACCGGGCGCTTTCCGTCGCACGGGGGCTGGCGGGTCAGCCGGCTGCGGGTGGACCGCGCGCACGAAAGCTGAACTGCCTGCACACCTGCGCCGCATGCATGCACACGCACTGCACGCCCGCAACGCGAAGCTCGCTTCATTCCTGTGACTTCGATGGAGCAAGCAATGAACAATCCCGGCACCCGTAAACCCACCTGGCGACAGAGCAAAGGCCTGTGGATCGTCATCGGCGTGGCCCTGGCCATCTTCGTGGTGACGCTGTTCCTGCGCTGGTGAGGGTGCAGCGCCCGTTGTGGTAGCGTCGGCCAGGGCAGTCGAGCACGGCTCGACGCTACATAGGCCATGGTCGAGCAAGCTCGACTCTACCAAGTGGAAGCTCAGCCATGCCTTTGCCCGATCTGATTGCGACGGTGGCCGGTGAACTGATCCTGGTGCCAGTCACCCTCCTGCCGATCATCAATCCACTCAGCACCGCGTCGATCTTCGTATCCACCGTGGGCGGTCGCCGGCAGGTGGCCAAGCGGTTGGCGCGGCAGATCGCGTTCAACAGTTTCATCGTGATCGTGGTGGCGATGCTGGTCGGCACCTATGTGCTGTCACTGTTCGGCATTTCGCTGCCGGTGGTTCGCATCGGCGGCGGCCTGCTGGTCGCGGCGGCTGGCTGGCGGATGCTGGGGGCGCGGGTGGACGATCCGCCCACGGCGGCCGAGGAGCAGGCTTCGGCCATGGCGGACCACGAGCTGCAGCGCAAGAGCTTCTTCCCGCTTACGTTTCCGCTGACCACGGGCCCAGGCACCATCGCAGCCTGCATTACGCTGGGCACCCATGTTGAATCGGTGACGCCGCTGCACCTGTTGTCCGGCGCGGTCGTTGCGGTGGGTGGGGCGTTGCTGGTGGTGTCGGTGATCTACCTCATCCTGCGCAACTCGATCGTGCTGGTTGCACGGCTGGGGCCGACCGGCGCGGTGGTCATGCAGCAGCTGGTGGCGTTCGTGCTGCTGTGCATCGGCATCCAGCTGATGTGGGCAGGCTGGGTGGACCTCAATCACGAGACGTTTGCCGCCGCGGCGTAGCGTCGAGCTTGCTCGACGGATGGACCAGGAGCAGTCGAGCAGGCTCGGCTCTACGAAGGGCAACGGCCAGGGCCGGGGATCAGCTCTGCTGCAGCAGCTCCACCAGCTGGCGCAGGCGATAGGGCTTGGGCAGGAATTCAACCTGGTCGGGCAATGGCGGCAGCTGTGACCGCGCGTACCCGGACGACAGGATCATCCGTGCGTGCGGCTGGTCACGGGCGACATGCTCGCTCAGCTCGATGCCGGACATGCCATTGGGCATGCTGACGTCGCTGAACACCACATCGAAACGCTCGCCGCCCTGCATCAGGGCCACGGCCTCATGGCCGTCGGCCGTCGTCGCCACATCGATGCCAAAATCGCGCAGCGCCAGTCCGATCATCTCTCGCAGATCGGACTGGTCCTCGACCATCAGTACGCGGATCGGGTCATCAGTCATGGGCAGGGTCCTCCATTGCAGGTAGCAGCAGGCTGACCGTGGTGCCGACACCGGGCGTGGTGGACACATCGACGAAGCCGCCGCTCTGGGTAGTAAAGCCGAACACCTGACTCAGGCCCAGGCCGCTGCCTTTGCCGATGTCCTTGGTGGTGAAGAAGGGTTCCGTGGCCCGTGCCGCGATGTCCGGGGCCATGCCATGGCCTTCATCGCAGACGCTCAGTGTCACATATCGGCGTTGCCGGGCGTTGTCCGCATCGGGGTCCAGTCGATGCTCCAGCGCAGTGGCCACCAGCACACGTCCGCCGTCCAGGGTGGCATCGGCGGCATTGGCCACAAGATTGGCCAGGGCGGTCTGCAGCTGCACGGGGTCGCTGTTCAGCAGCGGCAGCCCCGGGGTCAGTGCGGCCTCCACCAGCACCCCGGGCGGGCAAGCGCTGCGCAGGCCGGGCAGCCATTGCTGGATCTGCTGGTTGATGTCCAGCGGCTCGCGGATCAGGGTCTGGCCGGTGCTGAAGGCCAGCAGCTGCCGGGTCAGCAGCGCGCCGCGGTCGGTCGCTGCCTGGGCGGTCGCCAGCAGATCGGCGGCGCGTGCATCGCTGCCCACGCGCAGTGACAGCAGGTCCAGCGCGTTGCCGACGGTGGTCAGCAGGTTGTTGAACTCGTGCGAAAGGCCGCGGCTGAGGCGGCCCACGGTCTCGAACTGCTGGGTCTGGCGCAGGGCGCGCTGGGCATCGCGCAGCAGGCGCTGGGCCTGCCACTGCTCGGTGATGTCACGGGTGATCTTGACGAAGCCGAGCAGCTCGCCGTTCTCAACGACCGCTTCGATGACGATGCTGGCGCGGAACGAGGCGCCATCGCGGCGCACCCGCCAGCCTTCGCTGGAGACATGGCCGTTCTGTGCGGCAAGCCGGAGCAGGCGCTCGGGCTCGCCGGCCTGGCGTTCATCGGGCAGGTAGAACCGGCTGAAGTGGGTGCCGATGACCTCGTCGGCGCGGTAGCCCTTGATCCGCTCGGCGCCAGGGTTCCAGCTGCAGACCCTGCCTTCCGGATCGAGCAGGTACAGCGCATGGTCGCGCACGCTGTCGATCAGCAATCGCAATTGGCGAGACGTGTCCGTCAGCACGGAGGGCGTAGATGCGGTTGCGTCCACGTGGAAATGAGCAATACCCCTGTAAGGGATGCGACCGTAGGCACATCAGTGTGAAGGAATTGTGCACGGATCGCCTGTGCCATTGGTCGTATGCGGCTGAATGCGACACGGGGTACCATCACCCACCTTTTGTGATCTGGAACCCATTTGCATGCGTCCTGGTGCAACTACGCGTGACCGCTGGATCTGGACGGCTGCCGCCGTGCTGCTGGCAACGACCATTGCGATGGAAGTGGTCGTTCCGCTGGGCTATGCGGTATGGCTGACGTATTTCATGGCGATCGGGGTGACGGTGTTCCAGCGCAGCGCCCGGGCTCCGTTCATGGTGGCGGTCATCGCCTGCGGGTTGCTGGCCATCGGCTACAACATCGCCCCGGCGAGCACCAACTCCTCGTTCTCGTTCGTCAACCGCACCATTGGTGGCGTTGGCTTCCTGATGATCGCGCTGATCGTTTCCCGCGCAATCACGGCGCGGCGCGAGGCGATGCGGGCGTTGTGGCTGCAGGAGGCCGAGAACGCGGTGGCCATGAGCCTGCGCGGGGATCTGGGGCCTGAACAGATTGCCGATGCGGCGATGACCAGCCTGGCTGCGCAGCTGCAGGCCGAAGTGGGTGTGTTGTACCGCCTGGAGGGCGGGCGGCTGCAGTTGACCGGCGGTGTGTCGCTGCCGACCGGCCTGCCTGCGTCCATCGGACTGCAGGAGGGGTTGCTCGGGCAGGCCGCGCGCGACCAGCAGATCCGCCATGTGCAGGGTAATGACGCCCAGGCGCTGCAGCTGCAGTCCAGCCTGGGCCAGGTGCCGGTTCGTGAGCGCATCCTGGCGCCGATCAGCAGTGACGGAGCGATGGTGGGCGTGGTCGAGCTGGGCCGCTCGCAGGGGATCGACCAGCGGGCGCTGGACGTGGAGTTGCTGGATCGCTGCGCCGAGACCATCGGCATGGCGCTGCGTGCCTCGTTGCTGCGCGCGCAGCTGGTCGTGCTGCTGGAGGAATCGCAGCGGCAGGGCGAAGAACTGCAGGCGCAGCAGGAAGAACTGCGCGTGGCCAACGAGGAGCTGGAAGAGCAGAGCCGCAGCCTGATGCAGTCGCAGGGCCACCTGGAGCAGCAGCAGGCCGAGCTGGAACAGAGCAACGTGCAGCTGGAGGAGCGCACCCACGAGCTGGAAGCGCAGAAGCAGGCGCTGCTGGTGGCGCAGGGCCAGCTGGTGCGCAACAGCAACGAACTGGCCGCGACCTCGCGCTACAAGTCCGAATTCCTGGCCAACATGTCGCACGAGCTGCGCACGCCGCTGAACAGCTCGCTGATCCTGGCCAAGCTGCTGGCCGACAACAAGGATGGCACGCTCACCGACGAGCAGGTCAAGTACGCCCGCGCGATCCTGTCGTCCAACAACGACCTGCTGGCGCTGATCAATGACATTCTCGATCTGTCGCGCATCGAAGCCGGCCATGTCGAACTGGCTGACGAAGTGGTGGTGGTCGACAGCGTGCTGCAGCGCCTGCGCGAAACGTTCGAGCCGATGGCGCGGCAGAAGGGCCTGGCACTGCAGATCGAAGCCGATGCGCTGGCACCGACCCAGCTGGTGGCCGACAACCAGCGCATGCAGCAGATCCTGAAGAACCTGCTGGCCAATGCGCTCAAGTTCACCGAGCACGGCAACGTCAGCCTGCACGTGCGTGCCGGTGGCAATGGCCGCATCCGCTTTGAGGTCTGCGACTCGGGCATCGGCATCGCCCGTGACCAGCTGCAGGTGATCTTCGAGGCGTTCCGACAGGCCGATGGCAGCACCCGCCGCCGCTATGGTGGCACCGGCCTGGGCCTGTCGATCTCGCGCGACCTGGCCGTACGCATGGGCGGTGACATCCAGGTCGACAGCGAGCCGGGGCGTGGCAGCTGCTTCATCCTGGAACTGCCGCTGCAGGGTGCGCCGGCCGCCGAAATGGCCGAGCCGCGTGTGGCCGATGCGGCCATCGCGCCGGCGGCGGTGCGGGCGGCAAGCGAGCCTGCTGCAGCAGCGGTTCCTGCGCCAGTGGCTGTCGCCAGCGTTGCCGACGACCGCGGCCGCCGCCAGCGCGCCGGGCGCCTGATCCTGGCAGTGGAAGACGATGCCAGTTTCGCCGAGGCGCTGGTGTCGCTGGCCCATGAGCTGGACTTCGACTGCGTGGTGGCCACCACTGCCGAAGAAGCGCTTGCACTGGCCAGCGAGCTGCGCCCCAACGGCATCCTGCTCGACATCGGCCTGCCCGACGTCTCCGGCCTGAGCGTGCTTGAACGCCTCAAGCGCAACCCGGAAACCCGCCACATACCCGTACACGTGGTTTCGGCCATGGACCGCAGCCAGGTCGCGCGCGAGCTGGGTGCGATCGGTTATGCGGTGAAGCCGGCCACCCGCGAACGTCTGGCCGCGGCCATCGAGCAGCTGGAGCAGACCAGCCAGCGCGATGTGCGGCGCCTGCTGATCGTCGAGGACGACAGCGACCTGCGCCACAACCTGGAGCTGCTGCTGGGCCGCGACCAGCTGCAGATCGTGGCCGTGGGCACCCTGGCCGCTGCGATCGAGCAGCTGAGCACGGTCACCTTCGACTGCATGGTGATGGATCTGTCCCTGCCCGATGGCAGTGGCTACGACCTGCTGGAACACATGGCCGGCAATGATGACGTCGGCTTCCCACCGGTGATCGTCTACACCGGCCGGGCTCTGAGCCGCGAGGAAGAGCAGCGCCTGCGCCGCTATTCCAAGAGCATCATCATCAAGGGCGCACGCTCGCCCGAACGCCTGCTCGACGAGGTCACCCTGTTCCTGCACAGCGTCGAGGCCAGCCTGCCCAGCGACCAGCAGCGCCTGCTGCGGGAGGCGCGCCGTCGCGATACCGTGCTCGATGGCCGTACCGTGCTGCTGGCCGAGGACGATGTGCGCAACATCTTCGCCCTGTCCAGCGTGCTGGAACCGCTGGGGGTGACCCTGGAGATTGCACGCAACGGCCAGGAAGCGGTTGACCGCCTGGCCCAGCGCGAGGTCGACCTGGTGCTGATGGACATCATGATGCCGGAGAAGGATGGCCTGACCGCCATGCGCGAGATCCGCGCGCAGCGCCATCTGCAGGATCTGCCGATCATCGCGCTGACCGCCAAGGCCATGCCCGATGACCGCGAGCGCTGCCTGCAGGCCGGTGCCAACGACTACATCGCCAAGCCCATCGACGTGGACAAGCTGGTCTCGCTGTGCCGGGTCTGGTGCTCGCGGCAATGAACGAACAGGCGCTGTTCGACCTGGAACTGAAGGTGCTGCTGGAGGCGTTGTACCAGCGCTACCACTATGACTTCCGCAGCTATGCGGTGTCCTCGCTGCGCCGGCGCATCCGCCAGGCGATGCAGCGCTACGACTGCGAGCGCCTGGTGGATCTGCAGCACCGGCTGCTGCACGAGCCGGAGCTGTTCGCCCAGGCGATGCAGTTCTTCACCGTGCAGGTGTCGGAGATGTTCCGCGACCCGGCCTACTTCAAGCAGCTGCGCGAGCAGGTGGTGCCGGTGCTGCGCACCTACCCATCGGTGAAGCTGTGGGTGGCTGGCTGCAGTACGGGTGAAGAAGTGTGGTCGCTGGCCATCCTGCTGCATGAAGAAGGCCTGCTTGAGCGCAGCATCGTCTACGCCACCGACATCAACCCGACCGCGCTGGCCAGTGCGGAGGCCGGTGCCTACAGCATCGACCGCCTGGCGCAGTTCAGTCGCAACTACCTGGCCGCCGGTGGTACCGGCTCGCTGTCCGATTACTACGCCACCGCCTACGACGGTGCGGTGTTCGATCGCCAGCTGCGCCGCAACGTGGTGTTTGCCGACCACAGCCTGGCCACTGACACGGTGTTTTCCGAAGTGCACCTGGTGTCATGCCGCAACGTGCTGATCTACTTCAATCGTGATCTGCAGGACCGTGCCGTCGGCCTGTTCCGCGAAGCGCTGGTGCATCGTGGTTTCCTTGGCCTGGGCAGCAAGGAATCGCTGCAGTTCGGCCGCCACCATGATGCGTTTGAAGCCTGCTCACGCGAACACCGCGTGTACCGGAAGGTGGTCTGATGGGCGCAGTGCGCCCGCAGCTGCTGGTGGTCGGTGCCTCGGCCGGCGGCGTGGCTGCACTGCAGGCGCTGCTGGGTGCACTGCCTGCAGGCCTGCCAGTGCCGGTGCTGGTGGTGCTGCACCTGCCGCGGGACCGCAGCAGCCGCATCGCTGAAGTGCTGGCGCCTTACTGCGCGCTGGCGCTGCGCGAGGCCGAGGACAAGCAGCCGCTGCAGGCGGCCACGGTGACTTTCGCTGCGCCCGATTACCACCTGTTGGTGGAGGACGCACAGACCATCGCGCTGTCGATGGACGAGCCGGTGCTGTTTTCGCGACCGGCCATCGACCCGTTGTTTGAATCCGCCGCGGCCGTGTTCGGGCCGCAGCTGCTGGCGGTGCTGCTGACCGGTGCCAGCAGCGATGGCAGTGAAGGCGTGGCCGCGGTGCGATCCGCCGGTGGCCGCGCCTGGTTGCAATGCCCCGAAGAGGCCGAGGCATCGATGATGCCGGCCTCCGCCCTGCAGCATGCCGGCGCTGATGCCGTCCTGCCTCTTGATCTGATGTGCCGTCGCTTGAAGGAGTTGTTCGCATGAACCTGCTGCCACCGGACCCTGCGCAGTCGCAGACCCCGGTCAACCTGCTGATCGTCGATGACGTGCCGCAGAACCTGGTAGCCATGCAGGCGCTGCTGCGCCGCGAAGGCGTCAACCTGCTGCTGGCCGGCTCGGGCGCGCAGGCGCTGGAACTACTGCTGGAGCATGAAGTGGCGCTGGCGCTGCTGGACGTGCACATGCCGGAGATCGATGGCTTCACCCTGGCCGAGCTGATGCGTGGCTCGCAGCGCAGCCGCGATGTGCCGATCATCTTCCTGACCGCGTCGCCGGATGACCCGGTGCGTGCGTTCAAGGGCTACGAAAGTGGTGCGGTCGATTTCCTGCACAAGCCGGTGGCACCGCAGGTGATCCTCAGCAAGGTCAATGTCTTCATCGAGCTGTACCAGCAGCGGCAGCTGCTGAAGTGGCGTAACGATGCGCTGGAGCGTGCGCTGAAGTTGAACGAGACGATGGCGGCCGTGCTGACCCACGATCTGCGCACGCCGCTGTCGGCGATCCTGCTGTGCGCCGACAAGCTGTCGCTGGAGCTGCCGCCGGGCAACGCCAGCGCGCAGCAGACCCTGCAGCACCTGGAGGCGAGCACCGTGCGCATGGCGCGCATGGTCGAGCAGCTGCTGGATTTCTCACGCATCCGCAGTGGCGGCCTGCGCCTGGACGCCAGCAACTGCGACCTGGAGGAGCTGGCCCGCGCGGTGATTGCCGAGGCGGGAAGCGCGCATGGTGGCAGCCGTATCACCTTTGATGCACGCGGCGACGCGATGTTGCACGGTGACATGGATCGTCTGGGCCAGGTCGTTGCCAACCTGGTTGGCAATGCACTGACCCACGGTGGCAAGGACATGGTGCAGGTCGCTGTAGATGGCAGCGATGCGCGCGCAGTGACCCTGCGCGTGCGCAACACCGGTCATATCGAGGACGCGCTGCTGCCGCGCTTGTTCGAACCGTTCAAGGCGAGCTTCCACCAGAGCAAGGGCCTTGGCCTCGGCCTGTACATCGTCGATCAGTTCGTTGCCGCGCACGGAGGCAGCCTGACTGCACGCAATGAGGCGGGCCAGGTGGTCTTCGAAGCCGTGCTGCCGCGTCGCGTCGACGCACGTGCGATGGGCGCTTTCTGAATTCTTCAGAAAGCGCTGACACGGACTGAGACGTGCTCGTCCGCACCTGTTAACGTGGCGCCTCACGTTGACAAGGATGCCCCATGCCATTGCGCGCCATCGCCTACGTCAGCCAGGCTTCGCCGGAGCTTTCCGTCGCACGCCTGCAGACGGTGGTCGAGGATGCTGCCCGTTTCAACAGGCTGGCCGGGGTAACCGGGGTGCTGTTGCATGACGGGCAGCGTTTCCTGCAGTACATCGAGGGCCCACCCGACGGGCTCGACTCGGTGTACGAGCGCATCCTGCAGGCAGGCAGCCATGTGGACATCGTCGAGCTGGCGCGCAGCCATCTCGGTCAGCGCCAGTTTCCCTACTGGTCGATGCGCGCGCTTCCGGTCGATGCTTCGAAGCTGCGCCAGCTGGCCAGCAGCGACTGGTCAGGCTTCTCGCGCACGGTGGAGAGCGATGATGCTGCTCCCACGGCAGTCGATCTGCTGAGCGCCCTCGTGCGCCCGATGCTCAGCGCCAGGTAGAGTCGAGCCTGCTCGACTGCGGGTGCCGGTAGTCGAGCAAGCTCGACGCTACGCACCCGGTTTTCACCCCGCTGTCACCGTTGCCGGGTTCCCATCGAGGCTCCCTGGGGAAAGGAGCGCGGCATGAAGCGGATCAGGTGGCAGGGCAGGGTGGCACTGGCCTTGGCGATGGCGACGGCGGTCACGCCGGCATGGGCCTGCACGCGGGCGGTCTACCTGGGGGACAACGGCGATGTGATCACCGCGCGTTCCATGGACTGGAAGGTGGATGTGGCCACCAACCTGTATGTCCTGCCGCGCGGCATCGCGCGTACCGGCCAGGCCGGGCCGAAATCGGCTGCATGGACGGCGCGCTACGGCAGCGTGGTGGCCACCGGCTACGACGTATCCACCACCGATGGCATGAACGAGAAGGGGCTGGTCGCCAATCTGCTGTGGCTGGTCGAATCGGAGTATCCGCAGCAGCGTGGCAACAAGCCCGGGCTGGCGATCTCGCTGTGGGCACAGTACGTCCTGGACAACTTCGGCAGCGTGGCTGAAGCGGTGGCTGCGCTGGAGAAGGAGCCTTTCGCCATCGTCACCGACAAGGTGCCGGGCGAGGACCGCCAGGCGACCCTGCACCTGTCGATGTCCGATGCGAGTGGCGACAGCGCCATCATTGAATATATCGGTGGCCGCCAGGTCATCCATCATGACCGCCGCTACCAGGTGATGACCAACTCGCCGATCTTCGATCAGCAGCTGGCGCTCAATGCGTACTGGAAGAGCATCGGTGGCACGGTGATGCTGCCGGGCACCAACCGCTCGGCCGATCGCTTCGCGCGTGCCTCGTTCTACATCAATGCCATTCCCAAGGCCGAGGACCCGGTGGAGGCGCTGGCCAGTGTGTTCAGCGTCATCCGCAACGTGTCGGTGCCGTTTGGCATCACTACGCCGGGCGAGCCGAACATCTCGTCCACGCGCTGGCGCACGGTGGCCGACCACAAGCGGCGGCTGTACTTCTTCGAGTCGGCGTTGACGCCCAATACGTTCTGGGTCGATCTGAACAAGGTGGATTTCGGCGGCCAGGTGTTGAAGCTCGACCTCGGCCGGGATCAGCGCAACACGTTCTCCGGTGATGCGCTGTCGCAGTTCGTGCCGAGCAGGCCGTTCGCTTTCCTCGGCACCGACGGCTAGGGGGCGCGATTGTCGTCCTTCGGATAGACCGCGAGGATGTCGCAGCCTGGGCGGGCGAAGCTGGGGGTGTAGGTGCGGCCGTCCCCCTCGATGCCCGAGGGCATCAGCACGATGCGGTCGCGGGGGTTGCCGCAGATCAGGCCGTTCTGCAGGCCGGATTGGAATTCCACGTCGGTCGCTCCGGCCAGGATCGAGCAGCTGCTGGCCAGTTCCACGTGGTAGTAGCGGTGGCCGCCATTGCGGCGTGGGTTGGTTTCCACCACCACGCCTTCCGGGCTTTCACTCCAACCGCGCACATTGCGGGTAGCAAAGCAGACGGCGGACGAGGTCTGGAAAGTATGCCGGGCGTCGCTGCTGCGGCGTCCCCGGCCCTTTGCGGTGACGGTAACACCGGGCAGGGTGGCCGCGTACTGACGGCTGCTTTCGCGGGCGATGGTGGCGAAACTACGGGCGTCGATCGATGTGACCGTGCTGACCGCGCAGCTGCGACCGTCGACCACCACCCGCTCACCCGGCTGGCCGCAGGCCCAGCCTCGGGGTGCTTCCAGCCTGAGGGTGTCGGCTTCGTTGATGCCGGGACAGGCGGCGGTGAATTCAATGCGGAAGGCTCGACCCGTGCTGTCGACGACAGCGATGGCGCCGGGCGTGTCCTGTTCCACCTGCTGCACATTGCGCGCATCCAGGCAGTCCGGCGCTGGTGGCGTCCGCACGTCCTGCGCGTGCAGAGTGGTTGCGACGGAGCTGGCAAGGGCCAGCGCGAGGAGCAGCGGTCGGACATTCATCATGCAATCCATGCGGGGTAAAGCTCCCCGCGAAGGTAGCACGCGCCCCGTCCACCTTGATGACCGCGTTGCGGGCCGCTGGCTGCGCGCGCACACTTCGTCGATGGGCGCCATCTTCCATCTGCGGCACTACGGCCAGGCCACCGGTCTGGACCGCCACGACTATGCCCAGTGGGTGCTGCCGCTGCAGGGCGAGCTGCAGTTCGAGCTGGAGGGCCGTGGCGGCCGCCTGGACCTGCTGCAGGGTGCATTCGTCGCCGCCGGTGAGGCGCACGACCAGATGGCGCACGGGCCGAACGGTTTCGTGATCGTCGATTGTGGGCCGGGTGTGCTCGATGACCTGACCCAGGAACACCTCAGTCGCCAGCGCTGGCTGCACCTGCCGCTGTCACTGCGCCAGCGTCTGGCCCAGGTGCGGGTGGGTGGCTGCATGCCGGAGCTGCTGCCCGACCTGCTGCGTGTGTTTGCCCCCGCGGGGAGTGGCGCGCGGCTGCAGGCCCTGTGCGCGGTCGTGCAGGCCGAGCCCGGACAGGCCTGGCCGGTGGCGCGCATGGCGGCCCATGTTGGCGTCAGCGAAAGCCGGCTGCATGCCTTGTTCCAGCGCGAATTCGGGGTCAGCCCGCAGGCCTGGCTCAGCGCCAGCCGGCTGCGCTGGGCCAAGCATGCGCTGCTGACCAGTGCAGCGCCGATCAGCGATATCGCGCTGGCGGCGGGGTATTCCGAACAGAGTGCGCTGACCCGCGCACTGAAGCGCGAGACCGGCCAGACCCCGAGCGCCTGGCGGCGTGGCGAAGCGCCTTTGTAGAGTCGAGCTTGCTCGACTGGCTTTCCGCGAAGAGCAGTCGAGCAAGCTCGACTCTACGAAGAGATCGGGCAGTAGCCTCGGTCAAGACGCCGCGCCCATCGCCGCCTAGAGTGCGCAGCCTGTTCTCTCCCCCGAAGAACCTGATATGCGCAACAACCCGATGGCCCTGGGCATTGCCAATGGCGTTGCCGCGGGTGCGCTCTGGGGCGTGGTCTTCCTCGCGCCGGCCGTGCTGCATTCGTTCAATGCGCTGCAGTTGTCTGCGGGCCGTTACCTGGTTTACGGCCTGATTGCCGTGGTGCTGCTGCTGCCGCGCTGGAAGCGGCTGGCGTCGAAGCTGGGACGCGCTGAATGGATCGGGCTGCTGTGGCTCAGCCTTGCCGGCAACCTGGTGTATTTCCTGCTGCTGGCCACGGCCGTGCAGTGGGCAGGTGGTGCGGCGGCCTCGCTCATCGTGGGTCTCATCCCGGTGGTGGTGACACTGGTGGGTGTGCGCGAGAAGGGCGCCGTGCCGCTGAAGGCGCTGCTGCCAGCGCTGGGGCTGTGCGTGCTGGGCGTGGCCCTGGTCGGTTGGGAATCGTTGATGTCCGAGCACCTGGCCACGCCGTGGCGGCAGCGGCTGATCGGTCTGCTGTGCGCGTTTGGCGCGCTGTTCTCGTGGGCGCTGTACTCGGTGGGCAACAGTCGCTGGCTGGCCCGGCGCGCCGACCTGTCCAGCCATGACTGGTCGCTGCTGACCGGCGTCACCACCGGCGGCCTGGCGCTGCTGCTGGTGCCGATGGCCTTCATCGGCCAGACCGCCGGCCACACGCCGGCGCAGTGGAGCCTGTTCTGGGCCATCAGTGCCGGTGTGGCGGTCATTGCGTCGATCATCGGCAACGCCTTCTGGAACCGCGCGAGCCGGCTGCTGCCGTTGACCCTGACCGGGCAGATGATCGTGTTTGAAACGTTGTTCGCGCTGCTGTATGCCTTTGCCTGGCAGTGGCGCTGGCCGAGCCTGATGGAGGCGCTGGCGATCGTGTTCCTGGTGGCAGGCGTGCTGCTGTGCGCCCACGCGCACCGCGCCCCGCGTGCGATCGCCGAACATGCCGGCTGATTGGCGGCCTCAAACGCCCTGATGCCCGCTTTGTCTCAATTGCAACCAAATGGCTGCACGTTGGGCGATGATCGAAACAAACGATTTTTGCATCGCAGCACTTGACAGCCCCCCGGCGCACGGTGTTTTCTGTGCGCCATGGTCTTCGATGCCGCCCTTGCCAGCCTGATTGCCCCCGCTTCTGCGGGCGGGTCGACTGCGCCGGTCGCCACCACCACCATTATTACCACCACCGTCACCACTGCCCTGGTGCGGCCCGTCGTCTTCGTGTAACTCCCGAAAACAACGGCCCCGCACCATCCAGGTGACGGGGAAACCCTCCACCTGCATGCGACGGGGCCTCCTACCGAGGTCTGCATGTCTTTCCACGCCCCCGCCCATCCCGCTGCCCCGGCCGACCTGGCCGCGCCGTCCACCGTCGTGCACAAGTTCGGCGGCACCTCGGTGGCCAATGCCGAACGCTACCGCCATGTGGCCGGCCTGCTGCTGGCCCGGCCCGAGCCGCTGCAGGTCACCGTTGTGTCGGCAATGAAGGGCGTCACCGATGCCCTGATCGAGCTGGCACAACTGGCCGCGCGCGGTGATGCAGGGTGGCGCGAAGCCTGGCATGCGCTGCGTGCGCGCCATCGCGGGGCGGCCGTGGCCCTGCTCGGCGAGCAGGTGGGCGAGACCGTGGAATGGATCGACGTGCGCTTCGACCACCTGGCCGAAGTGCTCGGCGCGCTGGCGGTGATCGGTGAGCTGCCGCGCGAGGTGCTGGATCGCGTGCAGGGGCTGGGCGAAGTGTTTTCCGCGCAGCTGCTGGGCATGCATCTGCAGGCGCTCGGCGAAGACTGCGCGGTGCTCGATGCCCGCGATGTGCTGGTGGTGGGCCACGGCGAACTGGGCGTGGACGTGGACTGGGAGGCCAGTGCCGACCGCCTGGCGAAATGGCGCCTGCAGCACCCGCAGTCGCGCGTGGTCGCCACCGGTTTCGTCGCCCGCGACCGCGAGGGCCGCATCACCACGCTGGGCCGCAACGGCAGTGACTATTCCGGTGCGATCTTCGCTGCGCTGTTCAACGCCGACGAACTGCATATCTGGACCGATGTCGATGGCGTGCTTTCGGCCGATCCGCGGCTGGTGCCCGAGGCCGTGCAGCTGGAAGCGCTGAGCTATGACGAGGCCTGCGAACTGGCTTACTTCGGCGCGAAGGTCGTGCATCCGCAGACGATGTCGCCGGCCATCCGCCTGGGCCTGCCGATCTTCATCCGCAACACCTTCCATCCGGCGCACCCGGGCACACGCATCAGCGCCGAGCGCTCGCCGCGCGGGCCGGTGAAGGGCCTGACGCTGAGTCCCGACCTGGCCCTGCTGAACCTGGAAGGCACCGGTCTGATGGGTGTGCCGGGCACGGCCGAACGGGTGTTCTCGGCACTGCGCCAGGCCCAGGTGTCGGTGGTGATGATCTCGCAGGGGTCCTCCGAACATTCGATCTGCTGCGTGGTACGCACCGCTGAAGCCGCACGTGGCCGCGAGGCGCTGCTGCATGCCTTCGCCCATGAACTGGCGGTGGGCCAGGTGCAGCGCGTGCAGGTGAGCGAGGGCGTCAGCGTGCTGGCGGCAGTGGGTGATGGCATGGCCGGCCAGCCCGGCGTGGCCGCGCGCCTGTTCGAGGCGCTGGGCCGGGCCCAGGTGAACATCCTGGCGATCGCGCAGGGCTCGTCCGAGCGCAACATCTCGGTTGCGGTGGCCAGCGCGGATGCAACGCGCGCCCTGCGTGCCGCGCACGCCGGCTTCTGGCTCTCGCCGCAGACCTTCGCGGTGGGCGTGATCGGGCCGGGCAATGTCGGTGCGGCGCTGCTGGACCAGCTGCTGGCCGCGCGCACGCAGCTGCTGGCCAAGGCCAACGTCGACCTGCGCCTGCGGGCACTGGCGTCGCGTTCGCGCATGCGCCTGGAGGCCGATGGTCTGCACGCCGACTGGCGGCAGGCGCTGCACGACGATGGGCAGGCCAGCGATCTGGACCGATTCACCGAGCACCTGCTGGCCGCACACCTGCCGCATGCGGTGGTGATCGACTGCAGTGGCAGCGCCGAAGTGGCCGAGCGTTACGAGGGCTGGTTGGCGGCCGGCATCCATGTGGTCACCCCGAACAAACAGGCGGGTTCGGGTCCGCTGTCGCGCTACCAGCGCATCCGCGCCGCTGCCGCCGCCAGTGGCGCGCGCTTCCGTTACGAAGCCACGGTAGGCGCCGGCCTGCCGGTGATCACCACGCTGCGCGACCTGGTCGATACCGGCGATGAAGTGCTGGCGGTGGAGGGCATCTTCTCCGGCACGCTGGCGTGGCTGTTCAACCGCTTCGATGGCAGCCAGCCGTTCTCCAAGCTGGTGGCGCAGGCGCGTTCGATGGGCTACACCGAGCCGGACCCGCGCGACGACCTGTCCGGCGTGGACGTGGCCCGCAAGCTGGTGATCCTCGCCCGTGAGGCCGGCCACGCACTCAGCCTGGAACAGGTGCAGGTGGAAAGCCTGGTGCCAGCGCTGCTGCGCGATGGCAGCGTGGACGACTTCATGGCCCGCCTGGGCGAATCCGATGCCAGCCTGCTGCAGCGCCTTGAAGCGGCCCGGGCGCGTGGTGCGGTGCTTCGCTATGTCGCCCGCTTGGGTGCCGATGGTGCATCGGTGGGCCTGCAGGAACTGCCGGCCGACCATACCTTCGCCAACCTGCGCCTGACCGACAACGTGGTGCAGTTCCGCACCCGTCGTTACTGCGACAACCCGCTGGTGGTGCAGGGCCCGGGAGCCGGACCGGAGGTCACCGCTGCCGGCGTGTTCGCCGATCTGCTGCGCGTGGCCGCCGGCGAAGGAGCGCGGCTGTGATTGCATGCGCATTCGCGCCCGCATCCGTTGCCAACGTGGCGGTGGGCTTTGACATTCTCGGCCATGCGATTGCCGGCATCGGCGATACCGTGACGGTGCGCCGCATCGATGAGCCCACCGTGCGCATCGACGCCATCCGCGGCAGTGCCGTCGAGCTGCCGCTGGATGCGCCGGGCAACACAGCCGGCGCCGCGCTGATCTCGCTGCGCGAGGGCCTGGGTCTTTCGTATGGCTTCGCGGTCGAGATCGACAAGGGCATTCCGTTCGGCTCGGGCATGGGCGGTTCGGCGGCCTCGTGCGTGGCGGCACTGGTGGCTGCCAATGCCCTGCTGGACACGCCGCTGTCGCGCGAGGCGCTGTATCCGCATGCGCTGGATGGCGAGGCGGTGGCCAGCGGTGGGCGCCACGGCGACAACGTCGGCCCGCTGCTGCTGGGCGGGCTGGCGCTGTGCACGGCCGAGCGCCTGTTGCCGATCCCGGTGCCGGCCAGCTGGCACAGCCTGCTGGTGCATCCGCATGCGGTGCTGGAGACCCGACGCGCGCGTGCGGCACTGCAGGGCAGCTATGCGCTGGGCGAATTCGTCGCGCAGAGCGCCAACCTTGCGCTGGTGCTCAGTGGTTGCCATCGCAGCGATGCGGGTCTGGTGCGTGCCGGCCTGCGTGATGTGCTGGTGGAGCCGCGTCGCGCCGCGCTGATTGCCGGCTTCGAGGCTGCGCGCGATGCCGCACTGGCAGCCAATGCAATGGGTGCGGGCATTTCCGGTGCCGGCCCGAGCGTCTTTGCCTGGTTTGAAGATGCAGACCAGGCCCATGCCGCTGCGGCGCCGGTGCGCGCGGCCTTTGCCGCAGCCGGTTTCGGCAGTGATGCCTGGGTATCACCGCTGGATGCTGCCGGAGCGCGACTGTGCTGAATCCTTCCCCCTTGCTGGATACCGATCTCATGCAATTCGTTTCGACCCGAGGCCATGCACCCGCTGTTGGCCTGAGTGCCGCCATCGCCGCCGGCCTGGCCCCGGACGGCGGCCTGTACGTACCTGAGGTGTTGCCTGCGCCGCGCGAACTGCACGCCGGTGCCACCCTCGCCGAGACCGCCGCCGATCTGCTGGCGCCGTTCTTCGAAGGCGACCCACTGCAGGGCGCACTGCCGGCGATCTGCCAGGAGGCGTTCGATTTCCCGGTGCCGCTGCGCCCGCTTGGCCGCGACGGCGATCATGTGCTGGAGCTGTTCCATGGCCCGACCGCCGCGTTCAAGGACATCGGCGCGCGCTTCCTGGCCGGCACGTTGTCGCGCCTGCAGGCGGGCAAGGATCGTGACCTGACGATAGTCGTGGCCACCTCCGGCGATACCGGTGCCGCAGTGGCGGCGGCCTTCCATCGCCAGCCCGGTGTGCGCGTGGTGGTGCTGTATCCCGATGGCCGTGTTTCGCCCCGCCAGGCGCACCAGCTGGGTTGCTTCGGCGACAACATCCAGGCGCTGCGCGTGGCCGGCTCGTTCGATGATTGCCAGGCGATGGTCAAGCAGGCACTGGCCGATGCGGACCTGCAGGCACAGGTGCCGCTGAGTTCGGCCAACAGCATCAGCCTGGGCCGGCTGCTGCCGCAGATGAGCTACTACGCGCACGCGGCGCTGACCCATCACGCGCGCACGCGACGCCGCCTCAACCTGGTGGTGCCGACCGGCAACCTGGGCAATGCAATGGCCGCCGTGCTGGCACGTGCACTGGGCGTGCCGATCGGCCAGATCGTGCTGGCCACCAATGCCAATGCGGTGCTTCCGGCCTACTTCAACGGTGGCGACTACCAGCCGCAGGCCAGTGTGGCCACCGTGGCCAACGCGATGGATGTGGGGGCACCAAGCAATTTCGAGCGCCTGCGTTGGCTGTATGCCGAGGATGATGGCGAGCTGCGCGCGGCGTTCCGTGCGTTCGCGGTGGATGATGTGACCATCCGTGCCACCATTGCCAGCGCACATGCCAGCAGCGGCGAACTGTTCTGCCCGCACACCGCTACTGCGGTGAAGGTGCTGCAGGATCTGCGCGCGCGGGGGGCCAAGGGCGACTGGGCGGTGGTGTCCACCGCGCACCCGGCCAAGTTCGAAGCAGTGGTGGAGCCGTTGATCGGCGAGCCCGTGGCAGTGCCGCCGGCACTGGAGGCGCTGCTGCAGCGGCCGGCGCATGCCGAGCCATTGGCAGCGGATTACGCGGCGCTGCGCGGGGTGTTGTTGCGTTGATCAAACGCCGCCGGGCCATGCCCGGCGAGCGTCGCGACCGTCAGGCCAGCCCTTCGCCCGCCAGTGCGCGCAACCCGTCCTCGTCGAGGATCTCCACCACGTTCAGATGGGGCAGGGCAATCAGGCCCTGCTGCCGCAGTTTGGTGAAGGTGCGGCTGACCGTTTCCATGGTCAGGCCAAGGTGGTCGGCGATATCGCCGCGGCCCATCGGCAGCGACACGCGCAGGCCATCGCCACCGAGCCTGGCCTCGCGTGCGGCCAGGCGCAACAGGAAGTCGGCCAGTTTTTCCGCCGGTTGCAGGCGGGCCAGGGCCAGCGCGGCATCCTGTGCGGCATCCAGTTCCTGGCAGGCGCGCTGCAGCAGCTTGCGCTCCAGGTGCGGGTAGCGGCCGCGCAGCGCCTTCATCTGCGGCAGGGCGACGCGGCAGACGCGGCTGTCAGCGATGGCCTCGATATCGTGGCGGTGGTGGTCACTGCCACTCAGGCCCAGGTAATCGCCGGGCAACACGAAGCCCTGGATCTGGCGACGGCCATCGGGCAGCGTGCGCACCAGGCGCAGCGCGCCGGCCGTCAATGTATAGACATGCTGCCGTTCCTCGCCGGTGCGGGCCAGAGTACTGCCCATGCCCACCTGCTGCGGCACGGTCACCTGTTCCAGTGCCTGCACTTCATCGGGCGACAGCGCCGAGCAGACCGCCAGGTGGCGGACCGAGCAGTGCAGGCAGTCCAGCGTGCTGCAGGACGGCGCGGCGGCGTCGTGGGTGGCGGTCGGGGCGCCGGCAGGCCGGGACATGGTGCGGGGGCGTATCACGGGCGGGGAGGGCTTTATGATACTTCATGCGGCCTGATGGCCCCTGATCGGCGGCTGAGTGATGCGGGGCGGTAGAATGTCGCCCCCTCCCACGTTCCCGTTCCTGCAGGAGTTCCGCCCGTGATCAAGCCCCGTACCCCGCCCGGCACCCTTGAACTGTTGCCGCGCGAGCAGATTGCGTTCCAGCGCATGCTGGACGTCATCCGCCGCAACTACGAGCGCTTCGGGTTCCTGCCGGTGGAAACCCCGGTGTTCGAGCTGTCTGACGTGCTGCTGACCAAGTCCGGTGGCGAGACCGAGCGCCAGGTGTACTTCGTGCAGTCCACCGGTGCGCTGGCCAACGCGGCCGAATCGGGCGACCGTTCGCTGCCGGAAATGGCGCTGCGTTTCGACCTGACCGTGCCGCTGGCCCGCTATGTGGCCGAGCACGAGCACGAGCTGACCTTCCCGTTCCGCCGCTACCAGATGCAGCGCGTGTATCGCGGCGAGCGCGCCCAGCGCGGGCGTTTCCGCGAGTTCTACCAGTGCGATATCGACGTGATCGGCAAGGACAGCCTGAGCGTGCGTTACGACGCCGAAGTGCTGGCTGTCATCCATGCGGTGTTCTCCGAACTGCGCATCGGTGACTTCAGCATCCAGCTGAACAACCGCAAGCTGATGCGCGGCTTCTTTGAAAGCCTGGGCGTGGCCGAGGGCGAGCGCCAGCTGGCCGTGCTGCGCGAGGTGGACAAGCTGGACAAGCGCGGCGCCGATTACGTGCGCGAAACGCTGGTGGGCGAGGACTTCGACATCCCGGCCGGGCAGGTCGAGAAGATCCTGGCGTTCGTTGCCGTGCGCTCCAAGGGCCACGAAGACGCGCTGGCGCAGCTGGCTGCGCTGGAAGCCGGTGCCGCATCGTCGGAAACCCTGCGCAACGGTGTGGCGGAGCTGCGCGAGGTGCTGCAGCTGGTGCAGGCGCTGGGCGTGCCGGAAACCGCGTACTGCCTGAACTTCTCCATCGCCCGCGGCCTGGATTACTACACCGGCACCGTGTACGAGACCACGCTGACCGACCACCCGCAGATCGGTTCGATCTGCTCCGGTGGCCGCTATGAAGACCTGGCCAGCCACTACAGCAAGTCCAAGCTGCCGGGCGTGGGCATCTCCATCGGCCTGTCGCGCTTGTTCTGGCAGCTGCGCGAAGCCGGCCTGATCGACGGCATCGAAGCCAGCAGCGTGCAGGCGCTGGTCGCGCTGATGGACGAGCAGGGCATGGCGCAGTCGCTGGACATCGCCCGCCGCCTGCGCAGCGGTGGCATCAACACCGAAGTGCAGATGGAGCCAAAGAAGATCGGCAAGCAGTTCCAATACGCCGCCAAGGCAGGCATCCGCTTCGTGGTGCTGGCGGGTGAGGACGAGCTGGCTCGTGGCGTGGTCGCAGTGAAGGACCTGGTGCGCGAGCAGCAGTTCGAAGTCTCCCGCGACGAACTGGCCAGCACCCTGCAGGTCGAGCTGGAACAGTCGAAGGTGATGTAACTGCCTCTGGCAGCATCCAGAGGTTGAACGAAACGCCCACCACCCGGTGGGCGTTGTCGTTTCCGGACCGCGCTCCGGGGTCAGAGCCGTTTTCCTCCGGAAAACGGATCCGACCCCAGGCTCTCCCAACAGCTTGCAGCCAACTGTCGAAGGCGGGGTGGGTCCGGTGGCAGGGGTGTGAGCGGCATGGATGCCGCGACCAAGCCCCCATGGACGGGTTTACGGCGTCCCCTGCCACCGGACCCACCCCGCCATCCCCCAGTAAACCAGCTTTTGCCGTGGCTTCGGCTTCGGCAGGTGCAGGGCGCAGCCCTGCCGCGACCAACCTCAAAAATTGACGCACTGCGCAAGAATGCGCTAATGTACTAGCGCGCTATTACATTGATGCAAGAACTCCACCTCGTGAAAGCCCGCCCCGACATCGCCGCCAAAGACCCCCAGGCCGACCTTGAATCCCTGGCCCAGGCCTTTGCCGCCCTGCGCGAACCCGACCAGGTGCTCGCCTTCCTGCGCGACCTCTGCACCCCCGCCGAGCTTGAAGCCATGGCCGACCGCTGGAAGGTCGTCCCCCTGCTGCAGCAGGGCGTGCCCTACCGCGAGATCCATGAGCGCACCGGCGTCAGCGTGACCACCACCGGACGGGTGGCACGCACCCTCGAGCATGGCCATCGAGGCTATGCCGCCGCCGTCGACCGCCTTGCTTCGCGCTGATCCGCGCCCCGTACCGAACTTCGAGACCTCCCCCATGAGTGCAACCCAGGCAGCGCCGGCACGTGACCGGCTGCGTATCGCCATCCAGAAGAGTGGCCGTCTGGCCGAACCCGCCCGTAACCTGCTCAGCGCCTGTGGCCTGAGCTGGCGCGAGAGCCGCGACAAGCTGTTCTGCTATGGCGAATCGTTGCCGGTGGATCTGCTGCTGGTGCGCGACGACGACATCCCCGGCCTGATCGCCGATGGCGTCTGCGACCTCGGCATCGTCGGCCGCAACGAGCTGGACGAGCAGGCCGCCGCGCGCCGCCAGATCGGCCTGCCCGACGCCTACCAGGCCCTGCGCGGGCTGGGCTTCGGCCAGTGCCGGCTGATGCTGGCCGTGCCCGAGGAATGGCAGTGGGAAGGCCCGGCGCAGCTGGCCGGCACCCGCATCGCCACCAGCTACCCGGCCATCCTCAAGCAGTGGCTGGCCGAACAGGGCGTGGACGCACAGGTGGTCGAACTCTCCGGCTCGGTGGAAATCGCCCCGCGCCTGGGCACCGCCGAACTGATCTGCGACCTGGTCTCCAGCGGCGCCACCCTGCGCGCCAACCAGCTCACCCCGGTGCACAACCTGCTGGACAGCGAAGCCGTGCTGGCCGGTGCGGTGCGCGTGCCGGACGATGCCCGCGCCGGGCTGCGGAGCATGCTGCTGCGGCGCCTGGACGGCGTGGTGCAGAAGCAGGATCGCAAGCTGCTGATGTTCCGCGCCAGCGAGGACCGCGTGGATGCGCTGGCGCAGCTGCTGGCCGATGCCGAACCGCTGGTGCGTTTGCCTGCAGATGGCGGTGCACTTCGCCTGCAGACCATGTGCCCGGGTCCGCTGACCTGGCAGCGCATGGAAGAACTGGAGCGCGCCGGCGCACAGGGCCTGATGGTACTGAGCGTGGAGCGGTCGCTGGCATGAATCGTCTGATCTGGTCACAACTCGATGAAGCCGCCCGCAGCGCGGCGCTGACCCGCCCGGTGCAGACCGTGGCGCAGCAGACCCGTGATGCCGTGGCCGCGCTGATCGCGCAGGTACGCGCAGAGGGCGACGAGGCGCTGCGTGCCATCACCGCACGTTTTGATCGCGTCGAACTGACGTCGTTTGAAGTGAGCGAGGCCGAGTTCGCCGCGGCCGAAGCCGCCGTGCCGGCCGAACTGCGCCAGGCCATGGTCGACGCCGCCGCGCGCATCACGCGCTTCCATGAAGCGGGCATGGGCAAGGGCTATGCGGTGGAAACCGCGCCCGGCGTGGTCTGCGAACGCATGCTGCGGCCGATCGGTCGCGTCGGCCTGTACGTGCCGGCCGGCAGCGCACCGCTGCCGTCCACCGCGCTGATGCTGGGTGTGCCGGCGCAGCTGGCCGGTTGCCCGCAGGTGGTGCTGTGCACGCCGCCGCGCGCCGATGGCACGGCCGATCCGGCGGTGCTGGTGGCCGCGCGCCTGACCGGCGTGCAGCGCGTGTTCAAGCTGGGCGGCGCCCAGGCCATCGCCGCGATGGCCTACGGCACGGCCAGCATTCCCGCCTGCGACAAGCTGTTTGGGCCGGGCAACAGTTTCGTCACCGAAGCCAAGCAGCAGGTCGCACAGGATGGCGCCGCCGCCATCGACATGCCGGCCGGTCCTTCCGAAGTGCTGGTCATCGCCGATGCCGGCGCCAATCCGGCGTTCGTGGCAGCGGACCTGCTGTCGCAGGCCGAGCACGGCCCGGATTCGCAGGTGCTGCTGCTGACCGACGATGCGGCGATGCTGGCGGCGGTCGAGGCGGAAGTGGAGCGCCAGGTCGCGCTGCTGCCGCGCCAGGAGATCGCACGTCAGGCCCTGTCGGCCTCGCGCCTGATCCAGGTCGATACGCTGGCGGATGCCTTCGCGATCAGCAACCGCTACGCACCCGAGCACCTGATCCTCGCCCTGCGCGAACCGCGTGACTGGCTGGGCCAGGTGCAGGCCGCCGGCTCGGTGTTCCTCGGCGACTACACCCCCGAAGCACTGGGTGACTACTGCAGCGGCACCAACCACGTGCTGCCCACCGCCGGTGCCGCGCGTGCTTACAGCGGCGTCAGCGTTGCCAGCTTCCAGAACCTGATCAGCGTGCAGAGCGCCAGCGCTGCCGGCCTGGCCGCGATCGGCGGCTGCGCGCGCATCATCGCCAGCGCCGAAGGCCTGGATGCGCATGAGCGCGCGGTGGCCCTGCGCATGGAGGCCGCCGCATGAGCGCCGCCATCGATGACGTGCTGGCGCTGGTGCGCCCGGATCTGCAGGCCTTCGCCGGCTACAGCTCGGCGCGCAGCGCGACCGTGCAGGGCGAGGTGTGGTTGAACGCCAACGAATCGGCCTGGGCGAATCCGGCCGACAGTGCCGGCAGCAGCCGGCGCTACCCCGAGCCGCAGCCGCTGGCGCTGCGCGAAGGCCTGGCGGCGCTGTACGGCGTGCCGCCGCAGCAGCTGCTGGTCGGGCGGGGCAGCGACGAGGCCATCGACCTGCTGGTGCGCGCCCTGTGCGTGCCCGGCCGCGACGGTGTGCTGATGACCTCGCCGGTGTTTGGCATGTACGCGGTCTGTGCGCGCCTGCAGGGTGCGCCGTTGATCGACGTGCCGCTGGTCGATGGCGAAGACGGCCTGCGTGCCGACCTCGACGCGGTCATCGGCACGGCACAGGCGCAGGGCGCCAAGCTGGTGTTCCTGTGCGCGCC
The DNA here is from genome assembly GCF_035634915.1 of Stenotrophomonas sp. Lineage (GTDB taxonomy): Bacteria > Pseudomonadota > Gammaproteobacteria > Xanthomonadales > Xanthomonadaceae > Stenotrophomonas. The sequence continues at coordinate 193,731 of NZ_DASQCB010000010.1, read as the reverse complement.
GTCCAACCCGGCCGGCAGCGATATAGGCTTGGCCGAAATCGAACGCGTGGCCACCGCGCTGCGCGGGCAGGCCCTGGTGGTGGTCGACGAGGCCTACGTCGAATACGCGCAGCGCGCGTCGGCGACCACGCTACTGGCCGCGCACGCCAACCTCGCCGTGCTGCGCACGCTGTCCAAGGCGCACGCACTGGCTGCGGCCCGCATTGGCACCCTGATTGCTGCGCCGGAACTGATTGCCGTGCTGCGTCGCTGCCAAGCGCCGTACCCGGTGCCGACACCGTGTGCCGAGCTGGCCGTGCAGGCCCTGCGGCCGGCGGCGCTGGCCCGTACCGCCGAGCGCGTGGCCACGGTCATCGCCGAACGCGACCGACTGTTCGCCGCGTTGCCGGGCCTGCCCGGCGTGCGCCGCGTGTACCGCTCGTCCGGCAACTACCTGCTGGTGCGCTTCGCCGATGCGCAGGCCGCGTTCGATACGCTGCTGGCCGCCGGCGTGGTGGTGCGTGACCAGCGCGCCGCACCGCAGCTGGGCGATGCCCTGCGCATCAGCATCGGCAGCCCCGAAGAAAACGACCGCGTGCTCGCGGCCCTGTCGGCCCGGAGGGCTGCTGCATGACCCCCATTCTGTTCATCGACCGCGACGGCACCCTCATCGAGGAGCCGGCCGACTTCCAGATCGACGCCTACGAAAAGCTGCGCTTCGTGCCGCAGGTGATCCCGGCGCTGCTGAAGCTGCGCGACGCCGGCTACCAGTTCGTCATCGTCACCAACCAGGACGGCCTGGGCAGCGAGAGCTACCCGCGCGCCAGTTTCGATGGCCCCAACGATCTGATGTTGCAGATCTTCGAAAGCCAGGGCATCCGCTTCCGTGACGTGCTGGTGGACTGCAGCTGGCCGCAGGACAACGCACCCACCCGCAAGCCGGGCATCGGCCTGATGACCGCCTACCTGCAGGACCGCAGCATCGACTGGGCGCGTTCGGGAATGGTCGGTGACCGCATCACCGACCTGCAGTTCGCCGACAACCTCAACATCCGTGGCTTCCAGCTGCGCACCGAACAGTTCGGTGGCGAGTGGGACTGGGCGGGCATCGCCCACGCCCTGGCCGATGCACCGCGCACCGCCGTGGTCCAGCGCAATACCAAGGAAACCAAGATCCGCGTCGAACTGGACCTGGATCGCGTCGGCGACGCGCACATTTCGACCGGCCTGCCGTTCTTCGACCACATGCTGGAGCAGATCGGCAAGCACGGCGGCTTCGCCCTGGACATCCGGGCCGAGGGCGACCTGCACATCGACGAGCACCACACCATCGAAGACACCGGGCTGGCCTTGGGCCAGGCGCTGCGCGAGGCGCTGGGTGACAAGCGCGGCATCGGCCGCTACGGCTTCACCCTGCCGATGGATGAGACCCTGGCCAGCGCCGCGCTGGATTTCAGCGGCCGCCCGTATTTCGTGTTCGAAGGCGAGTTCAAGCGCGAGCGCGTGGGCGACATGCCGACCGAGCTGGTGCCGCACTTCTTCCGTTCGCTGTGCGATGCCAGCGGCCTGAACCTCAACCTGCAGGTGCGCGGCGACAACGACCACCACAAGGTGGAAGCCTGCTTCAAGGCGCTGGCACGTGCACTGCGCCCGGCGCTGGCCCGACAGGGCACCGCGCTGCCGACCACCAAGGGGGCGCTGTGAGCGAGGTTGCACTGATCGATGCCGGCGGTGCCAACCTCGGGTCGGTGCGCTACGCGCTGGAGCGATTGGGTGCCAACGTGCGCCTGGTACGCGATGCCGATGGCCTGGTCGGCGCACAGCGGGTGATCCTGCCCGGCGTCGGTGCGGCCGCACCGGGTATGCAGCGCCTGCATGCGCAGGGCCTGGTTGAACCGCTGCGCCGCCTGGAGGTGCCGCTGATGGGCATCTGCCTGGGCATGCAGCTGCTGTTCGAGCGCTCCGAAGAGACCGGCGTGGATGCGCTGGGCCTGATTCCCGGCACGGTGCGCAAGCTGGTGCCGGCCTGTGGCATCCGCGTGCCGCACATGGGCTGGAACCGGCTGCTGGCGCTGCGCCCGTCGCTGCTGCTGCAGGGCGTGCCGGACCGTTCCAGCGCGTACTTCGTGCACAGCTATGCCGCGCCGCTGAACGCCCACACCGTCGCCGCCTGTGACCACGGCGGCCTGTTCACCGCCGTGATCGAACAGGGGCGCTACTTCGGCGCCCAGTTCCACCCCGAGCGTTCCGGCGATACCGGTTCGCTGATGCTGCGCAATTTCCTCGAGGGCACTGCTGCATGAGTTTCACCGTCTACCCCGCACTGGATATCCGCGAAGGCCGCGTGGTGCGCCTGCGCCAGGGCGATTACGCGCAGGAGACCTCCTACGGCGACGATCCGCTGCCGCGCGCGCAGGCGTTTGCCGCGCAGGGCGCGCAGTGGATGCACCTGGTCGACCTGGATGCGGCCCGTGCCGGTGGCTACACCCTGGCCCCGCTGTTGGCGTCAATCCGCCAGCACACGTCGCTGCAGGTGCAGACCGGTGGCGGTGTGCGCGGCCGTGATGACGTGGCACGTATCCTCGATGCCGGTGCCAACCGCGTGGTGGTCGGCTCGTTGGCCGTACGCCGCCCCGATGAAGTGCTGGGCTGGCTGGATGAGTTCGGCGCCGAACGCATCACGATTGCACTCGATGCCCGCCAGGACGCGCAGGGCCAGTGGCAGCTGCCGGTGCACGGCTGGACCGAGAATGCCGGGGTGACCCTGGACGACCTGGCCCAGCGCTACGCGCGCGCCGGCATGCGTCACCTGCTGTGCACCGACATCGCCCGCGACGGCATGCTGGCCGGCCCCAACATCAGCCTGTACACGCACCTGGCGGCCTTGCTGCCGGGCGTGGCGGTGCAGGCCTCCGGTGGCATCCGTGACGTGGCCGACGTGGCCGAAGCACGCGCGGCCGGCTGCGGCGGTGCCATCCTCGGCAAGGCGCTGCTGGAACAGCGCATGGACCTGGGCGAGGCACTGGAATGTTGAGCCGCCGCATCATTCCCTGCCTGGACGTGCGCGATGGCCGCGTGGTCAAGGGCGTGCGCTTCCGCGACCACGTCGACATGGGCGACATCGCCGAGCTGGCCCAGCGCTACCGCGACCAGGGCGCCGACGAGCTGGTGTTCTATGACATCGGCGCCAGCCCCGAGGCGCGCTCGGTGGACGTGGCCTGGATCGAGCGCATCGCACGCCTGATCGACATCCCGTTCTGCGTGGCCGGCGGCATCGACAGCGTCGAGACCGCGCGCCGGGTGCTGTTTGCCGGTGCCGACAAGGTGTCGATCAACTCACCCGCGCTGGGACGCCCGGAACTGATCACTGAACTGGCCGGGGAATTCGGCGTGCAGTGCGTGGTGGTCGGTGTCGATTCGGTGCGCGAGGCCGATGGCCAGTGGCGGGTGCGCCGCTTCACCGGTGACCCGAGCAAGACCCAGGCCGTGCCGCTGCGCACGCTGGACTGGATCGTCGAGGCGCAGCGCCGCGGTGCCGGTGAGATCGTGCTGAACTGCATGGACAGCGACGGCGTGCGCCGTGGCTACGATGTCGAGCAGCTGCGCCAGGCCCGTGCGCTGTGCAACGTGCCACTCATCGCTTCTGGCGGTGCCGGTGCGATGGAGCATTTCGCCCAGGCGTTCGACCAGGCCGACGTGGACGGCGCGCTGGCTGCCAGCGTGTTCCACAGCGGCGTTATCGCCATCGCAGATTTGAAGCGCTACCTGCGCGAACAGCAGATCGAGGTTCGAGATGTCTATTGAAGTACGCCCGTCGCCGCAGGCGCTGGAATCGCTGGACTGGGCAAAGGGCGACGGCCTGCTGCCGGCCGTGGTGCAGGATGCCGACACCCTGCAGGTGCTGATGCTGGGCTATGTCAACGCCGAGTCGCTGCACATCACCCGGGTGACCGGGCACATGACCTTCTACAGCCGCAGCAAGCAGCGCCTGTGGACCAAGGGCGAGCAGTCCGGCCACGTGCTGGCGGTGCAGTCGATCAGCGTGGACTGCGATGCCGATACCGTGCTGGTGCTGGCACGTCCGGCCGGCCCGACCTGCCACACCGGTGCTGAAAGCTGCTTCGATGGCGCGCCGAAGGACTTCCTGGGCGGCCTGGGCCAGCTGTTGGCCGTGCGCGAAGCGCAGCGTCCGCCGGGCAGCTACACCACCTCGCTGTTCGAAGGCGGCATCCGCCGCATCGCGCAGAAGGTGGGCGAGGAGGGCGTGGAAACCGCGCTGGCCGCGGTGGCGCAGGACGACGAGGCCCTGCTGGGCGAGTCGGCCGACCTGCTGTATCACCTGCTGGTGCTGCTGCGCGCGCGCGGGCTGTCGCTGCAGGACGCCCGCGATGTGCTGGAAATGCGCCATCGTTGATGGGGGCGTGCGGAACAACGGTCCGCACCTACCGGGCGACACCGCGTGCGCGATGTCATCAACGGAATCTACAATGGGCGGTCTTTCTTTCCCGGACCGCCCCCATGAAACTGCCCGCCGCCTGGCTGTGCTGCCTGTTGCTGACTTCGCCGGCCTGGGCCGCCGACACGGTGGTCAGTGGCAAGGTCTATCTCGAACGCGACGGCAGGCCTGGGCGCGGCGCGACCGATCCGGGCCTGGCCGGAGTGCAGGTCTCCAACGGCGAAACCATCGTCAAGACCGCTGCCGATGGCAGCTACAGCCTGCCGGTGCGCGACGGGCAGACCGTGTTCGTCATCAAGCCCGATGCCTACAGCTTCCCGAAGGCGGCCGACGGCCTGCCGACCTTCTGGCGCCACTACCGCCCGAATGGTTCGCCGGCGCTGAAGTACGGCGGCATCGCCTCCACCGGCGCGGCCGACCGTGGCTGGGATTTCGCCCTGCAGTCCGACCGCCATGACAGCCGCCGCGGCTTCCAGATGCTGGTCTTCACCGATTCGCAGACGGCCAGCCTGAAGGACATCGGCTACTACCAGCAGTCCATCGTGGCGCCGCTGGTGGGCCAGACCAAGGCGCGCCTGGGCACCACCCTGGGCGACATCGTCAACGACGACCTGAGCCTGTACCCGGCCATCAACAAGGTAACCACCGCACTGGGCGTGCCGTGGTTCCATGTGCCGGGCAACCACGACCTGGATTTCGATGCCGCCAACGACGACCACTCGCTGGACAGCTGGCGCAACATCTACGGCCCGGACACCTACGCGGTGGAAGAGGGCGGTGCCAGCTTCGTGTTCCTCGATGACGTGGTCTATGACCCCAACGCCAAGCCGAAGTACGTCGGTGGCGTGCGCGAGGACCAGTTCGCCTTCCTGGCCGGCTACCTGAAGGGCCTGCGCAAGGACCGCCTGCTGGTGCTGGGCATGCACATCCCGCTGTTCGACGCCGCGCCGGGTCGCGAGACCTTCCGCCACGCCGACCGCCAGCGCCTGTTCGACCTGCTCAAGGACTTCCGCAACGTGCTGGTGCTGAGCGGCCACAGCCACACCCAGCAGCACGTCTACCACGGCAAGGCCGAGGGCTGGCAGGGTGAGAAGCCGCTGCACGAATACAACGTCGGTGCCAACTGCGGCGCGTTCTGGTCGGGCGTGAAGAATGCTGCGGGCGTGCCGGACAGCACCATGAGCGATGGCACGCCGAAGGGCTACGCGCTGCTGGACGTGGCCGGTAACGGCAGCTACCGCCTGCAGTACCGCGTGGCCGGTGCCCCGGCCAGCGAGCAGATCGGCCTGCATGCGCCCAAGGTGCTGCGCCAGGGCGCCTACCCGGCATGGGGCGTGTACGCCAACGTGTACATGGGCGAAGACACCAGCGTGGTCGAGTTCCGTGTCGACGGCGGCGCCTGGCAGCCGATGAAGCAGGTCAGCCAGCCTGATCCGCGCCTGCTGGTGGAGAACGTGGCCGACGATACCGCCGACGCGCTGCGTGGCTACGACCGCTCGCCAGAAGCCACCGCATCGCCGCACCTGTGGCGTGGCGCGCTGCCGACCAACCTCGAGGTGGGCAGCCACAAGGTGGAGGTGCGCTCGACCCAGCCTGATGGCGCGGTGTTCACCGCCACCACCCGTTACAGCCTGCAGACGGCGCAGCCCTGAGCCTGCCGGGTGGCCAGGCAGCAGCGCCACATCGGGTGCGCGCTGCTGCACTGCTGCGCTGCGCCACCCCCCAGTGATGGCAAACAGCACTGCAATGCCTGAGAATCGGTACGATTGAACCGCTTCAAGCAGGCCAGAGTGAACGTTGCAGCCGCGTCCCCGGTACGTCCCTGTTCTGTCGGCACTTCCGCCGGCAGCTCCGCCATCCACGGCGCGCCCGATCATCTGGTGGTGGCCGACGTCGGCGGCACCTTTGCCCGCCTGGCCCTGGCTGAGACGATGCCGGGCCAGACCCCGCGCCTGGGCAGCTATCGCACCTACGCCTGCGCCGACCACTCAAGCCTGGCCGCGATCCTGGCCGATTTCACCGCCAGCCTCGGCCAGCCGGTGCGCTCGGCGGTGGTGGCGATTGCCGGCGTGCTCGATGGCGATGTTCTGATCAACGCCAACCTGTCCTGGAAAGTGTCACTGTCGGCAACCCGTGCCGAGTCCGGGCTGCAGGCGCTGCAGCTGATCAACGATTTCGAAGCGTTGGCGCTGGCCATTCCCTATCTGCAGGCGGACACCCTGGTGCCGCTGAACGGCGATGCCGATCCGGCGCAGGCGTTCCCGGCGCTGGTACTGGGCGCAGGTACCGGCCTGGGCGCTGCGCTGCGCTTTGCCGATGGCGAGCGGCCGGTGCTGGCCAGCGAACTGGGCCACGCGGCACTGGGTGCCGGCAACGCGCTGGAACTGCAGGTGCTGGGCATGCTGCTGCAGCGCTGGCCGCACGTGGACAACGAGCGCGTGCTGTCCGGCAGCGGTTTGATGAATCTCTATCCCTGCCTGTGCGAACTGCGTGGCGTTACCCCGCAGTGGAGCAGCACCGAGGCACTGATCGGCGCGGCGCGCAGCGGTGAGGATGCGTTGGCGGTGGAGACCCTGCAGGTGTTCTGCGCGTGGCTGGGCAGCCTGGCCGGTGACGCGGCGATTGCCGTGGGCGCGCGCTCGGTCTATCTGGCCGGTGGCATCTCCGCGCACGTGCAGGATTTCCTCGCCGATGGCCGCTTCCGCGAGCGCTTCCTCAACAAGGGCGTGCTGACCGGCGTGCTGCGCCAGGTGCCGGTGTGGCGCGTCGAGCACGGCCAGCTGGGCGTACTCGGCGCGGCGGTCTGGCACGCGGCACGCACGCCGGCATAAGAACAACAGCAAGGGCTGCCGGCAGCCTGCCGACGGCCGAACGGACGACGGAGGCGGACATGTTGGATCGCAGGCAGTTCCTTCAGGCCGGAGCACTTGCCGCAGGCATGGCGGCATTGCCGGGCGTGCAGGCGCGCGCGCAGGGCGGGGCGAAGGTCGTTTCAACCTGGGATTTCGGCGTGCCGGCCAACCAGGCGGCGTGGACGGTGCTGGCCAGCGGTGGCAGCGCCCTGGACGCAGTCGAAGCAGGTGCGCGCTGGGCCGAGAGCGAGCTGTGCAATCCCACCGTCGGCCATTGCGGCAACCCGGATCGCGACGGCGTGCTGAGCCTGGACGCCAGCATCATGGATGGCGATGGCCGCTGTGGTGCGGTTGCCGCGCTGGTCGACATCCTGCACCCGGTATCGGTGGCCCGCAAAGTGATGGAAAACAGCCCGCACGTGCTGCTGGTGGGCGAGGGCGCGCAGCAGTTCGCGGTGCAGCAGGGCTTCGAGCGCCAGCACCTGCTGACGCCGCAGGCCGAAGCCGCCTGGCGCGAGTGGCTCAAAACCGAGAAGTACCAGCCGCAGATCAACGCCGAGCGCCGCGGCATCCCCGGCAACAGCGACAACCACGACACCATCGGCATGCTGGCGCTGGATGCGAAGGGCAACCTCGCAGGCGCCTGCACCACCAGTGGCATGGCCTGGAAGCTGCACGGCCGGGTGGGCGACAGCCCGATCATCGGCGCGGGCCTGTATGTGGACAACGAGGTGGGCGCAGCCACGGCCTCGGGCGTTGGCGAGGAAATGATCCGCAATGCGGCCTCGTTCCTGGTGGTCGAGCTGATGCGCCAGGGCCGTACGCCGGCCCAGGCCTGCCGCGAGGCCATCGACCGGGTGGTGCGCAAGCGGCCGGAAGCCAGCAGGACACTGCAGGTCTGCTTCCTGGCGATGAACAAGCGGGGCGAGGTGGGTGCGTACGCGCTGCATCGCGGCTTCGTTTATGCGGTATGCGATGCGCAGCGCCAGGATGACCTGCGCGATTCGCCGTCGATCTACACGAGCACCCAGGCGTGAGCGCGCGGCTGGGATTGGAGATCGCCAGCAATTCGGTGGCCTCGGCGCTTGCCGCACAGGCGGGCGGTGCCGACCGGATCGAACTGTTCGACAACCTGGCCGAGGGCGGAACCACGCCGTCGTTTGCCAGCATCGCCATGGCCCGCGAGCGGCTGACCATTCCGCTGTTCGTGCTGGTACGCCCGCGCGCCGGTGATTTCCACTATGACGCTCTTGAAACCGAACTGATGCTGCGTGACATCGCACAGTGCCGCGCATTGGGCTGCGATGGCGTGGTGATCGGCGCACTGGACGCGAAGGGGGACATCGATCTGCCGCTGTGCCGCGAACTGGTGCAGGCCGCCGGTCCGCTGCAGGTGACCTTCCATCGTGCCTTCGATGCCACCCGTGATCTTTCCGCGGCGCTGGAGCAGGTGATCGGGTTGGGCTGCCAGCGTGTGCTGACATCGGGTGGGGAGGTCAGCGCGGAGGCGGGCAGCAAGGTGCTCGCCGCGCTCGTCATCCAGTCGGCGGGGCGTATCGGCGTGATGGCTGGTGCCGGTCTGGGCCCGGCCAACATCGCCGGCGTCGCCCGGCAGACCGGCTGCAGCGAACTGCACGCCTCGGCCAAGGCCCTGCGGCGCTCGGCCATGCAGTTCCAGAACCCGGTGCTGCGCGGGCTCGACCCGGACTGGAGCCAGACCAGCACCGCCACGGTGGCGGCATTGCGCAAGGCATTGGACGCCGCGCTGTAACCCGCTTTTTTTGTAGAGTCGAGCCATGCTCGACTGCTGTTCGACGATCGGTCGCGCATGGCTCGACTCTACAAAAAGCGAAGCGCAGCCGAGCATGGGCTCGGCTCTACAACGGCGTATTTCCGCGGTCGCGCACAACAAAACGGCAGCCACCTGTGAAAGCGTGGCTGCCGTGGAGGACCGTTGCGCTGGGGCTTAGAACTTGTAGGTCGCGCCGAAGTAGATCTGCCGGCCCGAATACAGGTTGGAGATCAGGCGGGACTGCGTGTCGTTGCCCAGGTAGATGCGCTGTTCGGACTTGGTGGCATTGAGCACCGAGGCGGTGAAGGTCAGCGCTTCGGTGAAGTTGTAGGCCACGTTCAGATCCAGCTGATCGTACGGTTCGGTGTACTGGGTCATGCCATTGACCAGGCCACCAACCACTTCACCGCGACGGTTGTACGAGGCGCGGGCCAGGAACCGGTCGGTTTCGTAGAACACCGTCAGGTTGGCCTGGTTCTTGGCGCTGCCCACCAGCGGCGATGCGCCCAGGTTCTCACCATTGAGTTCGATCGACGCCAGGTTGGTGTCGTTGTAGGTGTAGTTGGCCTGCACGCCCAGGCCGAAATCGAAGGTGTACTGGCCGTACAGTTCCACACCCTGCGATACCGCATCACGGCCGTTGGCCTGGGTGCTGTAGTCCTGCACCGTTACCATCTCGCCGCCGACTTCCATCTGCACGTCACGCACGATCGGCACGGTGAAGTTGCTGATGTCCTTGCGGAACAGGCCGACGCCGGCGACCGCGCCCGGCATGAAGTACCACTCCAGGCCGAGATCGTACTGGGTGGCCTTGAAGGCTTCGAGGTTCTTGTTGCTGCCGCTGCCGGCCCAGCCTTCGGTCGGTGCGCCACCGGCGACGCGGCGGTCGTTGACGTACTCGGCGCTGTAATAGCTCAGGCTGCCCGGCGAGGCGATGCTGGTGTAGCTTGGGCGTGCCACGACCTTCGACGCTGCGCCGCGCAGGACCAGCGTATCGGTGATGTCCCAGGCGATGTTGAAGCTGGGCAGCACGTCGGTGTAGGTGCGGTCCGAGCCGATCAGCTCGTAGGTCTTTTCGCGGGCCAGATTGTCGGGCAGGCGCACGAAGCCGCTCTCGCAGCCGTAGGTGGGGTAGGCGGCCGCTGCCGGATCATCACAGGACATCGGTGCGCCGGAGGCATTGTCCAGGAAGTAATCGTTGAAGCGTTCGATGGAGTCGCTGGACTGGGCGAACTGCTCGGTACGCACCACGCGCACACCGACGTTGCCGCGCAGGCGTTCGGTACGGAAGTTCGCCTGGAGGTAGCCGGAATAGATCTTTTCGTTGACGTTGTAGACGAAATCGTCCTCAACGCGGTTGTGCGACTGGCCGTAGGTGCTGTTCAGGTAATCGATGTAGGCCGGGTAGTTGATGCCCGGGAACACGTTGGCATTGAAGCCGTGGCCGAGGCCGCTGATCGGGTTGGACAGGAAGAAGCCGGGCTGGGCGATGCCGGCGGTATTGTCACAGCCGGCCTGGTAGCGGCTGTCGTAGTCGCTCGGATCAGCACCCTGGCAGACCCAGTAGGTGTTGCCGGTGTTGCGATGGACCTTGCCATCACGGTACTTGGCGCCGAACTGGATCGAATCCAGCCAGCCGCTTTCGAACATCTTGGTGACGTCGGCCTGGAAGTGGCTCTGCTTGACCTCGGTCTGCATCCACGACGAATCGGTCGATCCGGTGTCCACCTCGGCGATGCCATTCATCAGCACCTCCTGCAGGTTCGGCGAGACAGTCAGCGTCGGCGTGCCGGTCAAGTCCCACGCGGTGTACTGGTTGCCCGATTCCCACACGCCATTGACGCGGCGACGCGGCTTGGCCGACATGCGGAAGTTCATCGACGGGCCGCCTTCGGACCAGGTACGGCCACCACTGAAGGAGGCCTTCCACAGCGGGCTGATGTCCCAGTCGATGGTCAGGTCGGCAGTCTGCGACAGGGCCTTCTCACGGCTGTAGCCACCCGTCAGCTGCGGGGTCGGGATGGTGCAGTCGTCCGGACCCCAGCCACCCGGGGCCAGGCCCGCGGCTGCAGCTTCGTCTTCACTGCAGTAGTAGGTTTTGCCCGGCAGCTTCTCGAACTGTGCGCCGGTGACCACGGTGCCGCTGGGGTCGAAGGTCAGGCCATTGAGCAGGCGGCCGCCGGCCCAGTTGCCGTCCCCGTTGTAGCGGGCCATGTTCCATTCCGGCACCTTGAGCATGTTCTGCGTATAGTCGCCGTCCAGCTGGAAGCGGAAATAGTTGGCCGTCAGGGTCAGGTTGTCGACCGGCTTGAACTGGAACGTCAGCTGGCCGCCCTTGCGCTCGCGCTTCTCTTCCTTCACGGCGAAGTTCACCGAAGTGGGCATGAAGAAGTCGCTGTAGTTGTTGCCGTACTGGTCGTTGAAGCCGGAATTGCCCCACCAGTAGTTGATACCGCCCTGGGTGAGGGCGTTGCCGTTGACATCACGGGCGTCGACGTCGGTGCCATACCACTGGTAGTTCTCGGTGGTCACTTCCATGGTGCGGCTGGTGCGCTTCTGCTGCGTCACGCCGACCAGCACGCCGAAGCGTTCGTCCTTGCTGTGCCACGAGTACAGCGCCGACGCCTGCGGATCGACATCCTGGTGGGTATCGGAGGAGACGCCTTCCAGGGTCACATAGCCGGAGTTGGATTCCATCTCCAGCGGACGGCGGGTGTGCAGGATGACCGTGCCGCCGATGCCGCCTTCATCGATGCGTGCTTCCGGCGATTTGAACAGCTCGGCGCTGGAGAGCATGTTCGACGGCAGCAGGGTGTAGTTGAACGAACGGCTGGCCTCGTCATTGGTTTCGGAGGTGGCGATGTAGTTGCCGTTCAACTGGGTCAGGGTCAGATCCGGGTCAAGACCGCGCACGCTGACGCTCTTGCCTTCGCCACCGTCGCGGGTGATGACCACGCCGGGCACGCGCTGCAGCGAATCGGCGACGTTCTTGTCGGGGAACTTGCCTACGTCCTCGGCGGTGATGACTTCGACCACGGCGTTGGCGTCGCGCTTCTGCTGCAGGCTCTTTTCGATCGCGTAGCGGTAGCCGGTGACCTGGACGCTGTCCAGGGTGGTGGCATCGCTGCCGCCGGTGGTCGGCTGTGCGGGGGCCTGCTGGGCAGCGGCGCCGGTCGGCGCGACGGCTGCGGCCAGGGCCAGCGCGACGGCGAGCGACAAGGTGTCGCGACCGTGCTTGCGAGTTGAATGCTTCATTGCCATCTCTCCCTCTCTCCTGGATTGATCCGGTGACTGACGCGGAACTTGAATCGATCTAATCTGTGGTGCCGATTTCTGCTTAAGCCGCGCGGCTGCCTGGGGCGGCGCGCTGGTGCTCGGGTACGTGCTGTTCCGGTCCCCAACTCCGGGCCATCCCTGAATTCGCTTGGATCGATCTAAGCGATGGCGGGGCGATTTTTAGCATGGCTGGCGGGGTTGCGCATGCTGCTGCGCAATATTGCAGTGACGTGTCTGCCGAATGATGATTCGCTGAAATGCGCTGGAATCGTTTACATGCGCAAAGGGGAGGGTGGTTCGGCAGGGCTTGCAGCCCTGCACCTGCTTCAAGCCACGGCAACGTCAACTTCAAGTTCAAAGGCAGCTCTGGCTTGCTGCTGGATGGGCGGGGCGGTGTGGGCCGGCAGGACACGCCGTAAACCCTTCCATGGGGGCTCGTAGGCGCCATCCATGGCGCCTGCGGTCCTGCCAGCCCACACCGCCCCACCCCCGACAGTTTCCTGGTGACGGTTGGAACATCGCTCCATTCGTCGGTGAAATCTGTCAGACGTCGAAATTGAAGGTTTGAAGTCCGACAGATCGCAGAAAACTGTCGAAGGCGGGGTGGGTCCGGATGAGGGGGTGTGAGCCGCATGGATGCGGCGACCAAGCCCCCATGGATGGGTTTACGGCGTCCCCCTCAACCGGACCCACCCCGCCAACCCACGGAAAGCCAGCTTCTGCTTTTGCTTCGGCTCCGGCTTGAAGCAGGTGCAGGGCTGCAAGCCCTTCAGAGAGAAAACCCCCTCTTTTGCTGCGGCGCAGAATGCATGGATGGGCGCTCCCTGCTTTACTTCAATCGATCTAAATCCGCCGGGGTGCGGATTTGTACCGATGGAAACGAGGCGTTCGGCCACCGCGGCCGGCGCTTCGATGCCGCCCTGCCGCCAAGGAGTCCTGTCCGTGACCAGGTTGTCCCGCCGTCTGTCTGCCCGCCGCTCGCCGGCACTGTCCCATCGCCCGCTGGCGCGCATCGCCTGCCTGCTGGCACTGGCCGTCACGCCCTGGCTGCAGGCCGCACCGGCCGCGCTGGAGCGCGAGGTCAACACCTTCATCGGCGGCAAGGATGACGGCAACACCTTCCCCGGCGCCTCGGCACCGTTCGGCCTCATCCAGGTCAGCCCGATCGGCAGCCACTACTCGGGCTGGCGCTACGACGACGAGAAGATCCGCGGCTTCGGCCATTCCTTCCTGTCCGGCGCCGGTTGCTGGGAGCAGGGCGGCCAGGTCTCGATCCTGCCGGTCACCGGCAGCATCGGCCCGGGCGGCGATTTCGATACCGCCAACGCCAAGCAGTTCGATCACAAGGCCTACGCCTCCAGCTACACCCACGACGGTGAGGTCGGCCAGGCCGGCTATTACAAGGTGCGCCTGACCAGTTACGGCGGCATCGACGCTGAGGCCACCGCGCGTACCCGCGCAGCGGCCGAGCGCTACACCTTCAGCCAGCGCAGCGGCGACGGCCATCTGATGATCAACGTCGGCCAGGCCAATGAGCGCCATTCGGTCATCGGCAGCGTGGTCGACGTAGTCGGCGACCGCGTGGTCGAAGGCAAGCTGGTCACCAAGAGCTTCTGCGGCGGCCACCAGTACACCACCTGGTTCCGCGTCGAGTTTGATCGCCCGTTCAAGGCGCACGGCACCTGGGGCGAGACCGGTGGCCTGCCCAACGCGCGGCACAGCATGGAAGGCGAGCAGAAGCCGAACGGTGCCTGGCTGACCTTCGACCTGGCCAAGGGCCAGTCGGTCACCGCCGTGAGCGCGATCTCGCACGTGGATGCCGAAGGGGCGCGCACCAACCTGCGCGCCGAGGGCATGCAGGGTGGGGCGCTGATCGGCTTCGAGAAGATGCGCTCGCTGTCCCAGCAGGCTTGGCGCCAGGAGCTGGCGCGGGTGCGCGTGCAGGGTGGCAGCGGCGATGACCGCACCGTGTTCTACAGCGCGCTGTACCACGCGCTGCTGCAGCCGCTCACCGGCAGCGATGCCGACGGCCGCTACCGCGGCTACGACGATGGCATCCACCGCGCCGATGGCTGGACCTACTACGAGTACTTCTCGCTGTGGGACACCTACCGCGCGCAGAACCAGTGGCTGGCGCTGACCCGCCCGGACGTGGCACGCGACATCGGCCGCACCCTGCTGGCCATCGACGAGCAGGGCGGCTGGCTGCCGCGCTGGGGCTATGCCAACTTCGAAACCAACATCATGACCGGCGACCCGGTCACGCCCTTCATGGTCGACCTGTGGCGCTTCGGCGCGCTCAAGGGCCGTGAATCGCAGGCCTGGGATGCGCTGCGCCGCAATGCCTTCGGTACGCCGCCGCTGAACTCGCGCATGGCCGGCCGTTCGGGCAACCCCACCTACCTGGACAAGGGCTACGTGGCCTACGACCGCGCCTTCCCCTCCAAGGGCATGGATGTCGATCCGCATCACGGTGGTTCGGCCACGCTGGAGTATGCGGTGGCCGACTGCGCGCTCTCGCAGATGGCCGATGGCCTCGGCCACGCCCAGGATGCGGCGACGCTGCGCGAACGCGGCCGCAACTGGCACAAGGTGTGGGACCCACAGGTGCGTGACGCCGAGACCGGCTTCACCGGCTTCCCGCGCCCGCGTACCGAGGACGGCCAGTGGTACACCCCGGCCGACGGCCATTACAGCCCGCGTTCGCAGCATGGTTTCCATGAGGGCACCGCGTGGCAGTACCAGTGGCTGGCGCAGCAGGATGTGCCGGGCCTGGTCGAAGCGATGGACGGCCGCGAACAGGCCGGCCGCCGCCTCGATGCCTTCTTCGCGATGGATGCGCTGGAAGCCGATCCGCTCAATGCCGCCCGCAAGGAGTGGGTGGTGGGGCCGTACAGCTACTACAACCAGTTCCGCTACAACCCCAACAACGAGCCGGACCTGCACTCGCCCTGGCTGTACACCCTGATCGGCCAGCCGTGGAAGACCGCCAACGTGCTGCGTGCCGCGCAGCAGCTGTTCACCAACGCGCCCAATGGTGTGACCGGCAATGACGATCTGGGCACGATGTCGGCCTGGTACCTGTTCAGCGCCATCGGCATGTACCCGGCGGTGCCGGGTAGCGGCGAGTTCCTGCTGCACACGCCGCGCTTTGCCAAGGTGGAAGTGGACATGGGCAACGGCCGCACCCTGCGCATCGACGCGCCGGGCGCCGATGGCCGCCGGCTGCAGTATGTGCAGGGCGTGCAGGTGGATGGCCAGGCCCATGCACCGGTGTGGCTGGACTGGAACCGCCTGCAGCAGGGTCCGCGCCTGCGTTTCGCCTTGGATGGCAAGGCACCGACCCAGGGCTGGGGCACGGCCGTGGCCGACCTGCCGGTCTCCTGGTGCGCTGCACCAGGCAGCCAGCTGCGATGATCGGGGCGGTGCCGTTGCAGGCAACCCAGCGAACGGCACGCCATGAGGCGGCCCCGATCCATTACGCTTGAGCTTCCAGCGGAGTCCGGGAAGACGATGAACGACACCAGCGACAGTTCCAGCAAGCGTTCCGGCAAGGCGGTGACGGTGACCGACATCGCCCGTGCCATCGGCGTTTCGCGCGCGACCGTGTCCCTGGTGCTGCGCGGCAGCCCGCTGGTCAACGTCGATACCCGGGCCAAGGTCGAGGCCGAGCTGCGCCGCCAGCGCTATGTCTACAACCGTGCGGCGGCCAACCTGCGCCGTCGTACCTCGTCGAGCATCGCGCTGGTCATCAACGATCTGTCCAACCCGTTCTTCGCCGAATTCGCCTCTGGCGTGGACGAGGCACTGGGTGGGCGCGGCTATGTGACCCTGCTCGGCAGTACCGGCGAATCGCCCGAGCGCCAGCAGGCGGTGCTGTCCACGTTGATGGAACACACCCCGGCCGGCCTGATCCTGTCGCCGGCCGAGGGCAGCGATGCCGCCCTGGTGCGCCAGGCGCTGGGTGCCAATGCCAACGTGCTGCTGTTCAACCGTGAGCTGGGCGGCGCCGACTGGGACTTCCTGACCCTGGACAACCAGCACGGTGCCTACCTCGCCACCCGCCACCTGATCGAACGCGGCCATCGCCAGATCGCCTTCTTCGGCGGCCATGCCGATTCCAGCTCGTGCCACCAGCGCCGCGCTGGTTTCCAGCAGGCGCTGGCCGAGGCCGGGCTGACGCTGCCGCCGGGTTGGATGATCGAATCTGCACCGAACCGCCTGGAAGCCGCAGCGCGTACCGATGAGCTGTTCGTCGATGGCCACCGGCCGAGCGCGGCGGTCTGCTACAACGACACCGTCGCGCTGGGCCTGATGCTGGGCCTGAACTCGCGCGGCATCCGTCCCGGTGGCGATTTCGCGGTCACCGGCTTCGATGATATTTCCGAGGCATCGGTGGCGGTGCCGCCGCTGACCACCCTGACCGCCGACCCGCGCGAGCGTGGCCGGCAGGCGGCCGCGTTGCTGCTGCAGCGGCTGGACGACCCGGATGCGCCGCCGCGGCGCACGGTCGCCCCGGTGCAGCTGCGCATCCGCGAAAGCAGCGCGGCCCGACCCACCTGATCCTGTTCAACGCACACTCCTTCCACGCAACAACGACCTTCCGCGCATCGAGGCGCGAACCGCATGCCGATCTCCGCAACGCCCCGCCCATCGGGCTCCTCCAGCAGCCAGGTTCCGGTCATGAACGCCCGTTCTGCGCTGGCGGTCGCCACCACCATCTTCTTCATGTGGGGTTTCCTGACCAGCCTCAACGATGTGCTGATTCCGCACCTGAAGGCGGTGTTCGAGCTGAACTACACCCGCGCGATGCTGGTGCAGTTCACCTTCTTCGGCGCGTACTTCCTGATGTCGGTGCCGGCCGGTCGGCTGGTGGCGCGCCTGGGCTACAAGAATGGCATCATCGCCGGCCTGCTGATTGCCGGTGTAGGCGCGCTGGGCTTCTGGCCGTCGGCGGCGCTGCGCACCTATGAAGCGTTCCTTGCGTCGCTGTTCGTGCTGGCCAGCGGCATCACCGTGCTGCAGGTCGCTGCCAATCCCTACGTCGCGCTGCTCGGCCCGGAACAGACCGCCTCCAGCCGTCTGACCCTGGCGCAGGCGCTGAACTCGCTGGGAACCACACTGGCGCCGCTGTTCGGTGGCTTCCTGATCCTCAGCACCGCGGTGAAGAGCGGCGATGAGATCGGCGCAATGCCGGTGGCCGAGCAGATTGCCTACCGTGCCGCCGAGGCGCAGTCGGTGCAGGGCCCGTATGTGGGCCTGGCGATCGCGCTGGCGCTGCTGGCCGTGTTCGTCTACCTGTTCCGCCTGCCCAGCCTGACTGAATCGACCGAGCAGGCCGATACCAGCCACCACACGCTGCTCGATGCCCTGAAGCACCCGCACGTGCTGTTCGGCGTCCTCGCCATCTTCTTCTACGTCGGCGCCGAAGTGTCCATCGGCAGCCTGATGGTGAACTACCTGGCGCTGCCGGAGATTGGCGGCATGACCGAACAGCAGGCCACGCAGTACGTGTCGGCCTATTGGGGCTGCGCGATGGTCGGCCGTTTCGCTGGCGCATGGCTGCTGGCCAAGTTCTCGCCGCGCCGCCTGCTGGCCGGTTTCGCGGTGGCCAATGTGGTGCTGCTGGCGGTCACCCTGGCGTCGGGCGGCAAGGTCGCGCTGTACGGCATCGTGGCGACGGGTCTGTTCAATTCCATCATGTTCCCGACCATCTTCTCGCTGGCCATCGAACGCCTGGGGCCGCTGACCAACAAGGCGTCCAGCCTGCTCATCATGGCCATCGTCGGCGGCGCGGTGATCCCGCTGCTGCAGGGCATGCTGGCTGATCGCATCGGTCTGCACCTGAGCTTCGTGCTGCCGGTGGTCTGCTACGTCTACATCATCTTCTACGGTCTGGTGGGCTCGCGCCCGCCGGCCTCCGCAGCGCAGGGAGGCTGAGTCCGGAATGGGTGCCATTGTCTGCTTCGGCGAAATTTTGATCGATCTACTAGCGCAGCCGCCGGTCTCGGCCGACACGCCGCGCGCGTTCCTGCAGTACGCCGGCGGTGCGCCGGCCAACGTCGCCGTGGCCGCCGCGCGGCTGGGTGCGACCACCCAGTTCGTCGGCATGCTCGGCCGCGACATGTTCGGTGACTTCCTGGCCGAGAGCCTGGTCGAGCACGGTGTGGGCACCGACTACATCGTGCGTACCGACGCGGCCAAGACCGCGCTGGCCTTCGTCGCCCTGGACGCGACCGGCGAGCGCAGCTTCAGCTTCTACCGCCCGCCGGCGGCGGATCTGCTGTTCCGTGACAGCGATTTCCAGTCCGCCTGCCTGGACAGCGCACAGTGCTTCCACGTCTGCTCCAACAGCCTGACCGAACCGGCCATCGCCGAGGCGACTTTCGCCGGCATGGACCGCGCCCGCGCGGCCGGTGCGGTGGTCAGTCTGGACCTCAACCTGCGCCCGGCGCTGTGGCCGGCGGATGTCGACCCGACGCCGTGGCTGTGGCAGGCGCTGGAACGTGCCGACCTGGTCAAGCTGTCGCGCGAGGAACTGGATTACCTTGCCGCGCCGTACGGCACCGAGGGTGACCAGGTGGTCCTGCAGCGCCTGCTGGCCGCACAGGCGCGCTGGGTCATCGTCACCGATGGTGCCGCCACACTGCACTGGTACACCCGTGAGCAGCAGGGCCAGGTCACCAGCTTCAACGTCGCCACGGTCGACACCACGGCGGCCGGCGATGCCTTCGTCGGTGGTGTGCTGGTCGGCCTGCTGGAGCGCGGCGGGGCAGGTGCAGGCTTCGCTGCGTTCTGCCAGGACCCGCAGGCCATCGCCGCCACGCTGCGCTTCGGCGCCGCGGTGGGCGCGCTGGCCGTAACCCGCAAGGGCGCGTTCGCCGCGATGCCCTCGCTCGCTGAAGTGCAGCAGCTGCTGCACGCACAGGACTTTTCCGCATGAGCACCTCGCCCGATTTCCGTTCGCCCGCCTTCCTGCGCGCGCACATCGCCGACACCATGGCGTTCTACCACCCCCGCTGCATCGATCCGGACGGTGGCTTCTTCCACTACTTCCGCGATGACGGCAGCATCTACGATGCCGGCCACCGCCACCTGGTGAGCAGCACGCGCTTCGTCTTCAACTATGCGATGGCCTACCGCGAATTCGGAAATGCCGAATACCGCGAGGCGGTCGAGCACGGCGTGCGCTACCTGCGCGAGGTGCACCGCAACCCGGCTACCGGCGGCTACGCCTGGACCCTGCGCGACGGCAAGGTCGAGGACGACATGAACCACTGCTACGGCGTGGCCTTCGTGCTGCTGGCCTACAGCTGCGCGCTGAAGGCGGGTGTCGAGCAGGCCCGCGCGTGGATGGACGAGACCTGGCAGCTGCTGGAAGCGCGCTTCTGGGAGCCGCAGCACGGCCTGTACAAGGATGAGGCCGATGGCCAGTGGAATTTCACCGGCTACCGTGGCCAGAACGCCAACATGCACATGTGCGAGGCGATGCTGGCGGCGTTCGAGGCCAGTGGTGAACAGCGCTACGTCGAGCGTGCGCTGCAGCTGGCCGACAACATGACCCGACGCCAGGCCGCCAAGGCCGGTGGCCTGGTCTGGGAACACTACGATGTGAACTGGGAGATCGACTGGGATTACAACCTGGACAATCCCAAGCACCTGTTCCGCCCGTGGGGCTTCCAGCCTGGCCACCAGACCGAGTGGGCCAAGCTGCTGCTGATCCTGGACCGCCACGTGCAGGCCGACTGGCTGGTGCCGACCGCGCAGCATCTGTTCGATGTGGCCGTGGAGCGCAGCTGGGACGAGGCACGTGGTGGCCTGTATTACGGCTTCGCGCCGGAATCGCGCCGCCAGCCGGGCATGGACGGCGCGCCGATCGGGGGCGACAGCTTCGTCTGCGACGACGACAAGTACTTCTGGGTGCAGGCCGAAACCCTGGCCACCGCCGCGCTGATGGCCCAGCGCACCGGCGATGACCGCTACTGGCAGTGGTACGAGCGCATCTGGGCGTACTCGTGGGAGCACTTCGTCGACCACCAGTACGGCGCCTGGTTCCGCATCCTCGATGCCGACAACCGCAAGTACAGCGACGAGAAGAGCCCGGCCGGCAAGGTGGATTACCACACCATGGGCGCGTGCTACGAAGTGTTGAACGTCGTTCGTTGAGGAAGGTTCGCCGGGCATGGCCCGGCGCTGCCGGATACCACCAGGAGCATCACGTGCATCGCCTTTCCCTCGTTGTCCGTCTGCTCCTGCTGCTGATCACGGCGGTTGCGTTCCCCGCCGCCGCTGCGCCCTTGCAGGCGCAGTGGGAATTCCGCCTGCTGCCCGGCGATGCCCAAGGCGCCGCCCATCCGGGCCTGCAGCAGTGGCGGACGGCCACGGTGCCCGGCAGCGTGCACACCGACCTGCTGGCCCACGATTTGATCCGCGATCCCTACGTGGGCGCCGCCGAAGCCGATCTGCAGTGGATCGGCCTGGCCGACTGGGAGTATCGCGCGCGCTTCGATGTGGACGCGGCCACGCTGGCCAAGCGCAATGCCGAACTGCGCTTCGATGGACTGGACACCTATGCCGAGGTCTCCCTCAACGGCAGGCCGCTGCTGCGTGCGGACAACGCGCACCGCACCTGGCATGCGCGTGTCGAGGGGCAGCTGCGCGCCAGGGACAACGAACTGCTGGTCGTGTTCCGCTCGCCGATCCGCACGCTGCTGCCCGGTGTGCAGGCGATGCCGCACAGGATCGCCGGCAACTATCCCTCGCCCTATGGTGACGAGCCGAAGGACGCGATGGTCGGCAACTTCGCCCGCAAGCCGGCCTATCACTTTGGTTGGGACTGGGGCCCGCGCTATGTCACCGCTGGCGTCTGGCGTGGCGTCGACCTGCAGGCCTGGGATGCGCACCGGCTGATCGACCTGGCCGTGCGCACCGATGCGCTGGATGCGCGGCAGGCGAAGCTTGCCGTGCTGCTGCAGGTGGAGCAGGGCAGTGCCGCCGGTTCGGCTGTGGTGGCTGTGGACGTGCGCGACCCGGAGGGCCGCAGCGTGGCCCAGCTGCAGCGCACAGTGCTGCTGAAGCCGGGCGCGAACACGGTCGAGATTCCCGTTGAACTGGCTGATCCGCGTCGCTGGTGGCCGGTTGGCCATGGCGCACAGGATCGTTACACCGTGCAGGCACGCCTGGATGGCGGCCGCTCCGCCGAGCTGGCGCGTGAACAGCGCATCGGCCTGCGCACAGTGGAACTGCACCGCGAGGAAGATGGCAAGGGCGGGCAGGGCTTCGCCTTCGTCATCAACGGCGTGGATGTCTTCGCCAAGGGCGCGAACGTGATTCCGTTCGACGCGTTTCCCGCGCGCGTGGATCCCGCCCGCCTGCGCCAGGTGCTGACCGCCGCGCGCGACGCCAACATGAACATGCTGCGCAACTGGGGCGGCGGCTACTACGAGGACGACGCGTTCTTTGACATCGCCGACGAGCTGGGCCTGCTGGTCTGGCAGGACTTCATGTTCGGCGGCGGCATGCAGCCGGGTTATGACCCCGCGTTCCGCGCCAGCGTGGTGGCCGAGGCGCGCGACAATGTGCGCCGGCTGCGCCACCACCCCAGCATCGTGCTGTGGTGTGGCAACAACGAAGAAGAGACCGCCTGGAAGGACTGGGGCCACGGCCGCGACCTGAAGGCCGCCGATCCGGCGTTCGCCGCCCGCGTCTGGCAGGGCTATGTCGATCTCTTCGGCAAGGACCTGCGTCAGGTGGTGGGCGAGGAGGGGCTGGGCGTGCCGTACTGGTCCAGTTCGCCCAGCAACGACCTCGACGAAAAGGCCAACGATTCCACCCGCGGCGACAAGCATTACTGGCAGGTCTGGGGCAATCCGGCGCTGCCGGTGCAGGCCTACCTGCACGAAACCCCGCGCTTCATGTCCGAATACGGCCTGCAGGCCTGGCCTGCGCTGGCGACGGTGGACCAGATCGTGACCCGCGGCGAGCAGGGCATCGACAGCCCGGTGATCCGTGCCCACCAGAAGTTCATGGCGGGCGAGGGCAATAGTCGCCTGCTGCATTACATCGGACTGGGCTACGGCACGCCGAAGGACTTCGAGGATTTCGTCTATCTCAGCCAGGTGATGCAGGCCGATGGCATTGCCCTGGCCGCCCTGCATCATCGTGCCTCGCGGCCGTACACGATGGGCTCGCTGTACTGGCAGCTCAACGATGTGTGGCCGGGCGCCTCATGGTCCAGCGTCGATTACTTTGGGCGCTGGAAGGCGTTGCACTTCGCCGCACGGCGCTTCTTCGCGCCGGTGACTCTGGCGGCTCTGCGCGATGAGGGCCGCACGCAGGTGCGCCTGATCAACGACGGTGCCGCCGTGGATGCCCGCTGGCGGCTGCGGGTGATGGACGTTGAGGGCAAGGTGCTTCGCCGTCGCGAGGTGCCGGTGACGTTGGCCGCTGCCGGTGTGACCGCGGTTGGTGACTTCGCCGATGCCGAACTGCTGGCCGGTGCAGACCCGAAGCGCACCGTGGCGGTGTTCGAGCTGCTGCAGGATGGCAAGGTGAGCGCACGCCAGGTGGTTGGCTTCGTCGAAGCCAAGGACCAGGTGCTGCCGCGTCAGCGCCTGAAGGCCGCGCTGGTCATCGACGGCGACCACTACCGGCTGCGGCTGCAGAGCGCGGCCTACGTGCGTTCGGCGTGGATCGATTTCGGTGCACTGGATGTGCAGGTGGAAGACAACCTGCTGGACCTGTTGCCGGGCGAAACGCGGGACATCGCCGTGCGTGGCCCGGTGGACTTGGCGACGCTGCGTGAGGCATTGAAGGTGAAGACCCTCAACGATCGTTGAGGGGGGGGAGCATCTACCGATAACCGTTGGGCAGGCGTACCCCGCTCTGGTAGGCGCCAACCTTGGTTGGCGCACCAGGAACATGCCAACCAAGGTTGGCATCTACCGATAACCGTTGGGCAGGCGTACCCCGCTCTGGTAGGTGCCAACCAAGGTTGGCATCTACCCATCTGTTACAGCTGGATCTGCTGGAAATTCTCGACGCGGTCATGGCCGTTGGCGGCCTGGCCGGTGCGCGGCATCGGGTAGTCGTCCCGGCGGTCGATCAGGCGCGTCTGCAGGCCGGCCTCGCGAGCGGCATCCAGTTCTTCCACCACGTCCGACAGGAACAGGATCTCGCCGGGCGACACGCCGATGGCCTGCACGATGCGGCGGTAGCTGTCCGCCTCGCGCTTGCCGCCGATCTCGGTATCGAACCAGCCCGACACCAGCGGGCTGAGATCACCGGCATCGCTGAAGCCGAAGAACAGCTTCTGCGCCGGCACCGAACCGGAGGAGTACACGTACAGCGGCAGGCCCGAGGCATGCCAGCCCTTCAGTACCTGTGCCACTTCCGGGTAGAAGTGCGCGGTGTAGTCGCCGCGGCGGTAGCCGGCATCCCAGATCAGGCCCTGCAGGGCCTTCAGCGCGGTGTGCTTGCGGTCCTGGTCGATCCAGCCCTGCAGCGTTTCGGCCACCAGGCTGTCCTGGCAGGCACCCCCGATCTCGGCGGCGACCGCATCCAGCCAGCGGCGTACCTCAGGCTGCTGGCTGTGCTCGGCCACGAACGCCGGCAGCGCCTGGCGGGCATAGGGAAACAGCACGTTCTTGACGAACGAGATGCTGCTGGTGGTGCCTTCGATATCGGTCAGGATGACGCGGGGCTGCATGGATCAGGATGCCTGGGTGGGAACGTAACGGGGGAATTTCTGCGCGATGTCGGTGCCGGTGAAGTGACCGACCCAGCCGTCCGGTTCAGTAAAGAAGCGGATGGCCACGAAGCTCGGCTCATCGCCCATGTCGAACCAGTGGGTGGTGCCATCAGGCACGGCGATCAGGTCGTCCTTCACGCACTCGATCTCGTACACCTTGTCACCGACATGCAGGGTGAACAGCCCCGAGCCTGCGACGAAGAAGCGCACCTCATCTTCCTTGTGGAAGTGTTCGTCGAGGAACTTCTTCCGCAGCTCGGCGCGGTTCGGGTTGTCCGGGGCGATCGAGGCCACGTCCACGCTCTTGAAGCCGTGTTCGGCAACGAGGCGGTCGATGTCCGCACGGTAAGCTGCGAACACTTCGTCCTGGCTGGCGCCCGGCGCGACCGGCGCGGTGGCCTGCCAGCGTTCGAAAGTGACGTCGATCCTCTTCAGTTCGGCGGCGATGATCGCGCCGTCCTGGGTATCCAGCAGCGGCGATTCAGGGCGGGTATCGTCGTAGATGCGCAGTCGGCTCATGGCGGCAGCTTGAACGTCTCGGGGGGAAGACAGGGTAACAGGGTGGTGAAGGGCGGCAGATTCCGGATTGGAATCTGCACCCCTGCGCAGGTTCAGCCGCGCAGCCTGCGCAGTTCCAGTTCGCAGTGGAACAGGAACTCGAAGGCTTCCATGTGGCGGCGCGCTTCGGCCATGTCGCGGCCCCAGGCGTACAGGCCATGGCCGTCGATCAGGTAGCCCCACAGCGGCTGGGTATCGAGCAGCGCATCGACCTGTGCCGAAAGCACGTTCATGTCCTGGGTGTTGGCGAACACCGGCACGTCGATGGCCATTTCGTGGGTGCTGTTGCCGGCGAAGGCTTTCAGCAGCTCGTAGCCTTCGATGCGGATGTGGCCCTGCGGCGCGTACAGGCGCGAGGCGATGGTCTGCACCGGCGAGTGGGTGTGCAGCAC
The DNA here is from genome assembly GCF_035634915.1 of Stenotrophomonas sp. Lineage (GTDB taxonomy): Bacteria > Pseudomonadota > Gammaproteobacteria > Xanthomonadales > Xanthomonadaceae > Stenotrophomonas. The sequence continues at coordinate 168,677 of NZ_DASQCB010000010.1, read as the reverse complement.
GCAGCCGATTTCCGGGAAGCGGCGGTACAGCTGGGTGTGCAGCAGGGTCTCTGCGGACGGGCGCAGCGGGCGGCCTACGGCAAGGCCGTCGAAGTCCACCACCATGATGTCGTCCTCGATCAGGCGGCCCTTGTCCTTGCCCGAGACGGTGATCGCGGCGTGGCGGTCGTCCAGGCGGTGGGAGAAGTTGCTGCTGGTGGCCGGGGTCCAGCCGGCGTGGGCCAGTTCGCGGACGTTGTCGATCAGCAGCTGGGCCAGTTCGCTCAGGCGCGCGGTGTCGTAGGGGAAGGTGGGGGCGTTCATGCGGTCGATTTTACTGGATTCGGCCAACGGCTGAGCCCCTCGTGGCTGGATGCAGGGCTGGATTTCTTGCTTTGGCCGGGCGGGTGGGCTGTGCAGGGAACGCCGTAAACCCGTCCTTGGGGGCTTGGCCGCGGCATCCATGCCGCGGACACCCCTGCACAGCCCACCCGCCCGGCCACGGACAGGTTCCGTGCGCGCCAGCCACGGAGTGAAGAAGGAAAGGCAAGAGCGGGTCGCGGCGCTGCGCTTGCTCGGAGCCGAGCATGGCTCGGCTCTACAGGGAATTCATCAACCGGAAAATTTCCTTTCCCGGACGAATTCATCCACGCATGGCGTGGATCTACCGGACGTGCCGGGAGAGTGTCGAAGGCGGGGAGGGGTGAGGTTGCGGGGGCGTGAGCCGCATGGATGCGGCGACCGAGGTTACAGGGACGTACTTGCAGCGTCCCCCGCAATCTCACCCCTCCCCGCCAACCCCTCAACCCAGCTGTTGCCGTTGCTCCGGCTCCAGCAGGTGCAGGGCCGCAGGCCCTGCAAAACAAAAAACCCTTACTGACCCCGCAGGCGGCTGTGCCTGAACCCGTAACCGAAATAGATCACGAACCCGACCACCGTCCACACGCCCATCAGCATCCAGTTGTGCAGCGTCATCGCCGACAGCAGCGCCAGGCAGCTCAGCACGCCCAGGCTGCAGATCAGCCACGCCATCGGCATGCGGAACGGACGCGGCAGGTCCGGCTGCGTACGGCGCAGGATCAGTACGCCCGCGCACACTGCCGCGAACGCGATCAGTGTGCCCATCGAGGTCAGTTCGCCGAGGATGTCCAGCGGGAACAGCGCCGCCAGCAGGGCGATGCCGATGCCGGTGATGACCGTGTTGATGTGCGGGGTGCGGTACTTCGGGTGGATCCTGGTGAACACCGGCGGCAGCAGGCCGTCGCGGCCCATGATCATGAAGATGCGCGGCTGGCCGATGATCATCACCAGTACCACCGAGGACAGGCCGATCAGGGCGCCGACCTCGACTACCCAGCGCAGCCAGCCCAGTTGCGGGTGCGCGGCCACGGCGGTCACCACCGGTTCGTCGGTGCCCAGCAGCGGGTAAGGCACCAGGCCGGTCATCACCGCCGCCATGGCGATGTACAGCACCGTGCAGATCGCCAGTGACAGCATCATGCCGAAGGGCATGTCACGCTGCGGGTTCTTCGATTCCTGCGCCGCCACCGACACCGCTTCGAAGCCGATATAGGCAAAGAACACCATCGCCGCGCCGCGCAGCACGCCTTCCATGCCGTACTTGCCCGGGCCTTCGTTGGCCGGGATGAACGGGGTCCAGTTGCTGGTGTCCACGTACTTCCAGCCGACCACGATGACCAGAATGATCAGGCCGGTCTTCAGCACGACCATCGCCATGTTCATCGCCGAGGATTTGCTGATGCCGACGTAGCACAGCCAGGTCAGCAGCAGCACCAGTCCGGCTGCCGGCAGGTTGGCGATGGCCCCCGTGGGTCGCAGCTGTGCGTCCAGTGGTGCACTGACCAGGGCCGGTGGCAGGTGGATGTCGAACTGGCTGAGCAGGCTGAGGAAGTAGCCTGTCCAGCTCACCGCCACCGCCGAGGCCGATACGCCGTACTCCAGCACCAGCATCCATCCGATGAACCAGGCCGCAAGCTCGCCGAAGGTAGCGTAGGTATAGGTGTAGGCACTGCCGGACACCGGCACCATCGAGGCGAACTCGGCGTAGGCCAGCGCGCAGAAGGCGCAGCAGACGGCGGCCAGCACGAAGGACAGCATGATGGCCGGGCCGGCGTGGTTGGCTGCGGCCTGGCCGGTGATGACGAAGATGCCGCCGCCGATGACCGCGCCGATGCCCAGGGCGGTCAGGCCCCAGGGGCCGAGGTGGCGACGCAGGCTGAGCCCGTTGGCGTCTTCATGGGCGGCATGCGGGTGCTTGGTGGCCCACAGTTGCTTGAACATGGATATCGTTCTTGTCGAAGCGCGCCGTTACAGGCGCGCGGGGGAAAACGGACGGGCCGGCACAGGGGCCGGCCCGTAGGCGGATCAGGAAGATTTGGCCAGCTTGCTGTTGCGGATGCCGTAGCCGAGGTAGATCAGCAGGCCCAGCACGGTCCAGCCGACGAACAGGTGCCAGTGCACCACGAACGCCTGCCAGAACAGGAACAGGCAGGTGGCTGCGCCCAGCGGGCAGATGATCCAGACCGCCGGCACGCGGAACGGGCGGTGCAGTTCCGGCTTGCTGTAGCGCAGGACCAGCACGCCGATGCAGACGGTGGCGAAGGCCAGCAGGGTGCCCATCGAGACCAGTTCACCCAGCACGTTCAGCGGCACCAGGCCGGCCAGCGCCGCGGCGATCACGCCGACCACGATCGTGGCCCAGTACGGGGTGCGGAAGCGGGCGTGGACCTTGCCGAAGAACTTCGGCAGCAGGCCGTCGCGAGAGATCGTGTAGGCGATGCGGGTCTGGCCCATCATCATCACCAGGATCACCGAGGAGAGGCCGGCGATGGCGCCGATCTCGACCGCGGTCTTCAGCCACGCCAGCTGCGGGTAGCCTTCCAGCGCAGTGGCCACCGGCTTGTCGGTGCCCAGCAGGTGGTAGGGCATCATGCCGGTCAGCACCGCGCAGACGATGATGTAGACGATGGTGCACACGGCCAGCGAGCCGAGCAGGCCGATCGGCATGTTGCGCTGCGGGTCCTTGGTTTCGCCGGCGGCGGTGGAGACCGCATCGAAGCCGATGTAGGCGAAGAACACGATGGTGGCGGCGCGGAAGATGCCGCTCCAGCCGAATTCGCCCGGGCCGGTGTTTTCAGGGATGAAGGGGTGCCAGTTGCCCGGATCGATGTGCGCCGCGCCGATGCCGATGAACAGGCAGATGACGGTGACCTTGATGGCCACGATGATCGCGTTGACGAAGGCCGACTGGGTCACGCCGACGTACAGCAGGCCCGACACCGCGGCGATGATCAGCACCGCCGGCAGGTTGAACAGCGTGCCGGAGGAGACGAACTCACTGCCGGTCCAGGCGATGGGGGCGGCACTGAGCGCTTCGGGGAAGGGCATGTGCAGCGTGGTGGTGAGGAAGCTGATGAGGTAGGCCGACCAGCCCACCGCGACCGAAGCCGAAGCGAACAGGTATTCCAGCACCAGGCACCAACCGATGAACCAGGCCATGCCTTCGCCCAGGGTGGCGTAGGAATAGGAGTAGGCGCTGCCGGAAACCGGCATCATCGCGGCGAATTCGGCATAGCACAGGCCTGCCAGCGCGCAGGCGAAGCCGGCTATGACGAACGAGAGCATGACCGCCGGACCGGCGTGGTTGGCGGCAGCCTGGCCGGTCAGCACGAAGATGCCTGCGCCGATCACCGCACCGATGCCGAGCATGATGAGGTGTTTGGCCGTGAGGGTCCGTTTCAACGTGGCTTCGCCGTCCAGGCTGCCTTCGATGGGTTCGCCGGCATCGACGTGCCCGGCCGGTTGAACCGGCTTGACCCTCAACAGTGCTTTCAGCATGCAGAACTTTCCTGATGATCGGATTGGGGCCGCCGATGCGTTGCCGGCGGCCTGGAATGGTGAAGGCCGTGCGAACGGCCCGCTGTACCTTAGCCAATGCTGAAGGCACCGCACAAGCGCAATCGCAACAATGAACGGCGATAATGAGCAGTATTTTTCCAAACGCCGCCCATTCATGAGCCAGACCGCCGAAACCCTTGCCGTGCTTGACGATCGCCTGCGTGGCCTGCTGCGGGACTATGCCCGCCGTGAGCCGGCCCACGACGCACTGGCTGCCGAATTCGGCACATTGCTGGACGATCCGGAAGATCCGTTCCGGCGCGAACGGCTGGCCGGTCACTTCACTGCCAGCTGTTGGCTGGTCAGCGCCGACGGCCAGCGCCTGCTGCTGACCCACCACCGCAAGCTGCAGCGCTGGCTGCAGCTGGGCGGCCACGCCGACGGCGACCGCGACCTGGCCCAGGTCGCGCTGAAGGAAGCCGAGGAGGAGTCCGGCCTGAGCGGCCTGGTGCTGGAAGACCCGGCCATCTTCGATCTGGACAAGCATTGGATTCCGGAGCGCAAGGACGTACCGGGGCATTGGCACTACGACGTGCGTTTCGTGATCCGCGCGCTGGGTGGCGAGGCCTTCGTACTCAGCGAGGAATCGCTGGAGCTGGCCTGGCGGCCGGTGGCCGAGGTCGCCGCGGACCCGGAATCGGACGAATCGATGCAGCGCATGGCGCGCCGGTGGTTGGCGCGTTGATGCTCTCGGACGGCTGTGCCGCGTTTGTTGCGGCTCATGCGTGTGGCGAGGCGAAGCAGGATGCTGCCCTTGCGATGATCAAGGCTGCATTGCCAGTCATCACATCCATCGACTGGGAGCGCGTGCCATCACGCCTGGAGGTCCCCGGGGTGGGGCGGGAGCGGCTGGCGCAGGAGTTGAGCGCCATTGCAGATGCTGTTGGCTTGCCAAGCGACGCTGCGTTGACGGTTGTCCAGGTGGATGGGGCGGTACCTTCGCTGGGCACCCGCCTGCAGGACTGGCTGGTTCATGCCGATGAGCTGGATTTCGTCGATACGCTGTTCCTGTCGATGGAAGACAGGGTTCTGATCCATTGGGACTTTTACAAGAACCTCCACGCCGTAAGGTTCTGAGGTGTTCCATCCACGCATGGCGTGGATCTACTGCGGGATCGCGCGAAACGCCAGTAGATCCACGCCATGCGTGGATGGCGCGATGCCGGAAGCAATCCACCGGGGCATGCCCGGCGACGCCTTGCTCAGTACAGAATGCGCGTGCGCAGCGTGCCTGGGATCGCGGCCAGTTCGTCACGCACGGCGCCGGCCTGTTCCTCGCTGGCGGTGATGTCGATCACCACATAGCCCACCTTCGGGTCGGTGCGCAGGAACTGGCCGTCGATGTTGACGTTGTGCCGCGAGAAGATCTCGTTGACCTTGGACAGCACGCCCGGCACGTTCTGGTGGATGTGCAGCAGGCGCAGGCTGTCGGCGTGCTCGGGCAGGGTTACTTCCGGGAAGTTGACCGCTGACAGGGTGCTGCCGTTGTCGCTGTAGCGCACGAGCTTGGCCGCGACCTCGATGCCGATGTTGTCCTGTGCTTCCAGCGTGCTGCCGCCCACATGCGGCGTCAGGATCACGTTGTCGTGGCGGGTCAGCGGCGATTCGAAGACATCGCCGTTGCCCTTGGGTTCAATGGGGAATACGTCCAGCGCGGCGCCGCCGATGTGGCCGCTGGCCAGCGCGGCGTCCAGGGCGTCGATGTCGACCACGGTGCCGCGCGCGGCATTGATCACGTGCGCGCCGGGGCGCATCTTCGCCAGCTCGGTGGCACCGATCATCCATTGCGTGGACGGGGTTTCCGGCACGTGCAGGGTGACGATGTCGGCGCGCGCCAGCAGGTCGTCCAGGCTGGCCGCAGCACGGGCATTGCCCAGCGACAGCTTGGTTTCCACGTCGTGGAAGATCACCTGCATGCCCAGCGATTCAGCCAGCACGCCGACCTGGGTGCCGATGTGGCCGTAGCCGATGATGCCCAGGGTCTTGCCACGCACTTCATGGCTGCCGCTGGCCGACTTCGACCAGCCGCCGCGATGGCATTCGGCGTTCTTCTGCGGAATGCCACGGGTCAGCATGATCGCCTCGGCAATCACCAGCTCGGCCACGCTGCGGGTGTTGGAATAGGGGGCGTTGAACACCGGGATGCCGGCCAGTTCGGCCGCATCCAGGTCGACCTGGTTGGTGCCGATGCAGAAGCAGCCCACCGCGATGAGGCGCTTGGCTTCGGCCAGTACCTCGGCGCTGAGCTGGGTCCGCGAGCGGATGCCCACGATGTGCGCTTCGGCGATGCGCGCCTTCAGTTCATCCTCGGGCAGGGCCTTGGTGTGCGCTTCGATCTGGCTGTAGCCGGCGGCGGTGAACACCTCCACGGCGGTCTGGCTGACCCCCTCCAGCAACAGCACGCGGATATCCTGCTTGGGGAACGAGGTCTTCTTCGGCGACATGGTGCGGCACGGCCAGTGGGACAGGGGCTGACCACTATGCCAGATCGCCGGGGCCATGGTGCAGTGCGGAAATAGTTGCATTCGTAGCCATTCCCTGCCGCTTGACGGGGCTGGACGCTGGGCCGCGCCGCTGGCACGCTTGCCCGTTCTTCACGCACCGCGCCGGACCGTCATGACCGATTCCCGCATCGCCTCGCTGCAGCAGGCCTGTCCCGGCCTGAAGCTGAAGACCGACCCTGCCGACCTGGAGCATTACGGCCGCGACTGGACCCGGCGCTGGACGCCGGCGCCGCTGGCCATCGCCCTGCCGGCCACGGTGGAGGAGGTGCAGGCGGTGATGCGCTGGAGCGCGGCCGAGGGCGTGGCGGTGGTGCCGTCAGGCGGCCGCACCGGCCTGTCCGGGGGCGCGGTGGCGGCCAACGGCGAGCTGGTGCTCAGCCTGGAACGGATGAACAAGGCGCTGGCCTACGATGCCGTCGACCGTACCCTGGTGGTCCAGGCGGGCATGCCGCTGGAGGCGCTGCACAATGCGGCGCTGGAACACGGCCTGATCTATCCGGTGGATTTCGCCGCGCGCGGCTCGTGCTCGATCGGCGGCAACATCGCCACCAATGCCGGCGGCATCCGCGTGATCCGCTACGGCAATACCCGCGAATGGATCGCCGGGCTGAAGGTGGTTACCGCCAGCGGTGAACTGCTGGAACTCAACAAGGGCCTGATCAAGAATTCCAGCGGCTACGACTTCCGCCAGCTGATGATCGGCTCGGAGGGTACGCTGGGCGTGATCGTCGAAGCCACGGTGAAGCTGACCGACCCGCCGCCGGCCAGCAACGTGATGCTGCTGGCGGTGCCCAGCTTCGATGTGCTGATGCAGGTGTTTGCGGCGTTCCGTGCGCGCCTGCAGCTGCAGGCCTTCGAGTTCTTCACCGAGCGCGCGCTCGAACACGTGCTGGCGCACGGTGCACAGGCGCCGTTCGACGAGGTGCACCCGTATTACGTGGTCACCGAATTCGCCGCCAATGACCAGGCGCAGGAGGCAGCGGCCATGGCGGCCTTCGAGGACTGCATGGGCAATGGCTGGGTCAGCGATGGCGTGATCAGCGCCAGCGACGCCCAGGCCGCTCAGCTGTGGCGCCTGCGCGAGGGCATCACCGAGGCGGTGGCGCGCTACAAGCCCTACAAGAACGATGTCTCGGTGCGGATCTCGGCCATGCCGGCGTTCCTGGCCGAGACCCAGGCGTTGATCGGGCAGGCGTACCCGCACTTCGACGTCGTCTGGTTCGGGCACATCGGCGACGGCAACCTGCACATCAACGTACTGAAGCCGGATGACACCAGTGACGGGGATTTCGTAACCCAGTGCGAGCACGTGACCAAGCTGCTGGCGCAGGTGCTGGCCCGGTTTGATGGCAGTATTTCGGCCGAGCATGGCATCGGCCTGGTCAAGAAAGGCTACCTGGACAGCACCCGCGGGTCGGCCGAAATCGCGCTGATGAAGGCGGTCAAGCGCGCGTTCGATCCCGAAGCGCTGCTGAATCCCGGCAAGCTGTTCGACGTCTGATGCAGGCAAAGACTTCACGCAACCATTACGCTCCACGCTACTCCCTTTGATGGCCAGACCACGATGACCCGTCCGCTTCTGCTGCTTGCCCTGCTGTCCCTGCCGCTGGCCGGCTTCGCTTCCAGCTTCGCCGGCACCTCGGCGGGTTCGGCCACCGGTGCCTCATCCGGCTCCTCGGGCAGCAGCTCCGGGGATGACAAGGTGGTGCTGGCGGCGCGCGATGACGCCGCCGCCTTTGTTGCCAGCGATGGCCAGATCCGTGGCGCGCGCCTGCAGGCGGCGCTGGTGCATCTGCGCGAGCAGGATGCCGCTGCCCAGCAGCAGAGCGACCTGCAGCTGGCCCGCGCGCTGCTGGCGCGTTGATCCACGTCGCGTGACAGGCCTGGCATCGCTCCCTGTAGAGCCGAGCCATGCTCGGCTGGACCTGCAACGCGGACGCACGGCAACGGCAGCCGAGCATGGCTCGGCGCTTCAGAAACGCGCCGGGCGCAGGCGGTCGATCGCGGCAGCCACGCATGGCGTGGCTCTACTGCTGATCGCGCATGCTGCGCACGCCGCCGATCGCCTGCAGCTCGATCCGGCCGGACTGAGCGAGCCGCAACAGCAGCTCGCCCGGCAGACGCTGAACGACGTGCAGGCGCTGCTGCCCGATGGCCTGCTGCGTGCCTTGCCCGCGCAGGTGCGGGTGTCGTGGCGCGATGATCTGCCGGCACAGGTACACGGCCGCACATTCGCCGGGCGCATCGCCCTGCGCCTGGACCTGCTGGATGACAGCCAGGCCGGTGCGCGCCGTGCGCGCCGCAGCGCGCTGATCCATGAGCTGACCCACGTTGCCGACCGCAGCGGCGCGAACTGGTCGCGCAGCGCGCGCTGGCGTGACCTGGCCGGTTGGCAGCGCAGGCCGTGGCACCTCGGGCATGGCGCCAATCATTTCAGCGACCGCAGTCCCGATCCCTACGAGCTGCAGGACCCCGCCGAATACCTGGCGGTGAACGCCGAGCGCTTCGTCCTCGATCCCGAATTCGCCTGTCGCCGGCCGGCCGTGGCGCAGTGGTACCAGCAACATTTCGGGACGCCGCCGTCGCTGCCGACGCCGCAGTGCGAGCGTACCGTGCCGCTGCTGCAGGCCGACGCGGAGGAGGGCGCCGCGTCGCTGCTGCAGCTGGACCCGTCGCGCGTCTATGCCGTGGACTACCTGTTCGCCGAGGGCAGTGCGCAGCCGATGAGCCGCTGGGGCCACAGCATGCTGCGGCTGGTGATCTGCCGCCCGGGCCGCGTGCCGGGACCCGATTGCCGGCTGGATCTGGAATACCACCGTGTCCTGTCCTTCCGCGCGTTCGTCGGCGATGTGCAGATCTCCAACTGGCGGGGCCTGACCGGTGGTTACCCCTCACGCTTGTTCGTGCTGCCGCTGCAGCAGGTGGTGGATGAGTACACCAAGGTCGAGCTGCGCGGCCTGCAGTCGCTGCCGTTGAAGCTCGACCGCAGCGAGATTGCCAGCCTGCTCGAGCGGACTGCGCAGGTGCACTGGAGTTATGACGGGCGCTATTACTTCGTCAGCAACAACTGTGCGGTGGAAACGGCCAAGCTGCTGCAGGCCGGCGTGCCTCGGCTTGGCAAGGCGGGCCTGGCGCAGCTGACCCCACGCGGCCTGCGCCGTCGGCTGGCGCGCCTGGACGTGCTGGATGGGCAGGTGCTGGATGATCGTGCCGACGCGCAGGCGCAGGGCTACTACTTCGCATCGGCTCGCGATCATTATCAGCAGCTGTTTGCGGTCGCGGCGGCACAGATCGCTTTGCCGGCCGCAGACGTGCGCGGCTGGCTGAAGCTGCCCGCGCGGCAGCGCGCTCCGTGGCTGCAGCAGGGGGATGTGCGCGCCAGTGCCGGATTGCTGCTGCTGGAGCAGGCCGCGCAGCGCCGTGCCGAGCTTCGTGCGCGCGATACCTTGAAGCGTCGCCTGCTGGCGGCGCCGGATGGCCCGGCAACCACCCAACTGCGTGGCCTGCTGGAACAGAGCGGGCAGTGGCTGCGGCCAGGCCGGGTGCTGGCCGAAGCCGGTTACGGATTGCCGCTGGCCGAGGAACAGGCCGTGGTTGCCGGGGCCGTGTCCGCCGCCAGTGCCGCGGCCGTACCCGCCTGGAAGTCGCTGCGCCAGCAACTGCGGGCAGAGCTGCCTGAAGGACAACGGCAGGAGCTGGACGACATCGATGCCAACCTGGCCGCGCTTGGGTATCGACTGCGGGAGCAGGCAGCGGGCGTGGCCGTTCGCTGATCGTCGCGCGCGCGGGGCTGCGGTCAGGCGGCTTTCAGGCCCTGCCGTTGCCAAGGTGGTACGGTCAGGTGTCCTCAGCAGTATCGACAAGGAGTCGAGCGATGCGTACAGCTCTCAGCCTGTTGGCTGCCTCCCTGGGCATCATCCTCACCGCGTGCCAGCCGGCACCAGCGCCCGCCGCAGCGGCAAGCGCCGACCTGCCAGCGCCTGTGCCTGAGCCGGCGGCGGACAGTGCCGCCGCAAGCGAAACCGAAGGCAACGGCAGTGCGGGCACCGCGGCGTTCCGTGCCAGCGGCAACGAACCCGGCTGGCTGGCGGTGGTTGATGGCGAGGCGCCAGGCCTGGAGGTCGAGGTGGACTATGGCGAGCGCCGTTTCCAGGTTGCCGCACCCACCGCGGGCGCCGATGGCTGGGCCGGCAAGGCCGCCGATGGCACGCCCATCAAGCTGAGCTTCCAGCGCACCACCTGCCAGGACGGCATGAGCGGCGAATCATTCGAGGCCAAGGCGATGTTGACCATCGGCGCGCACCAGTACCACGGCTGCGGCAACTTCGGCGCCAAATAAGCGCAATTCTGTAGAGCCGAGCCCATGCTCGGCTGTGCTTCGCCCGCGATGCATCAGCAGAAGCAGCCGAGCATGGGCTCGGCTCTACAGACGGCGGTAGCGCCGGGCCAAGCCCGGCGCGGGGCACTTAGTCGGCGCGGCCGGCAAATTCGCCGGTGGCGGTGTTCACCAGCACGCGCTCACCGTTGGCGATGTATTCCGGAACCATGATCTCGATGCCGGTGTTCAGCTTGGCCGGCTTCGGGCGCTTGGTGGCGGTGCCGCCCTTCAGTTCCGGCGGGGTCTCGATCACTTCCAGCACCACCGAGGCGGGCAGCTGGATCGCCACCGGCTGCTCGTCGATGACCTGCACGTAGATGCCGGTCAGGCCGTCGGTGATGTAGCCGGCGTCGTCACCGATCACGTCGGCGTCAAGGGTGTAAGGGGTGTAGTCCTCGTCATCGAGGAACACGAAGGCATCGCCGTCCTTGTACGAATAGGTGGACTGGCGGCGCAGCAGTTCGACTTCGACCAGGTTGTCGTCGGCGTCGAAGCTGGCGTCGAGCTTGTTGCCGCCCGGCACGCTGTACATGATGAAGCGGAAGCGGACGTTGCCGCCGCGACCCTGCGGCGAACTGCGCTCGATGTCGCGGATCTGGTAGACGCCGTTGTTGTACTCGACGACGTTGCCCTTCTTGATGTCGTTGGCTTTCATGATGTTGTTGGTCGTTGGGGGAGGGCGCCGTCCCGGCGCCCGGGGGAATCACTTCGGAGCGAGGCGGGTAGCGCCGTCCAGGCGGATGGTCTCGCCGTTGAGATAGGTGTTGCCGAGAATGAACCCGACCAGGCTGGCGAAATCCTCCGGCTTGCCCAGGCGCGAGGGGAACGGGATGGAGGCAGCCAGCGACTGCTGCACGGCCTCCGGCATGCCGTCCACCATCGGCGTCCAGAACACGCCCGGTGCAATCGTATTGACGCGGATGCCGAAACGCGACAGTTCGCGCGCCATCGGCAGGGTCATAGAGACCACGCCACCCTTGCTGGCCGCATAGGCGGCCTGGCCGATCTGGCCTTCGTAGGCGGCGATGCTGGCGGTGTTGATGATCACGCCGCGCTCGCCGTCGTCGCCGGCCTCGTTGTGCTGCATGCGGTTGGCCGCGGCCTTGGCCACGTTGAAGCTGCCAACCAGGTTGACCATGACCGTGCCCTGGAAACCGGCCAGCGGCATCGGGCCCTCTTTGCCCAGCACGCGGCCGGCGCCGAGGATGCCGGCGCAGTTCATCGCCACGTTCAGGCCGCCGAGGAAGTCGTGGGCCTGGTCGATGGCCGCGGCCACCGCCGCTTCATCGCTGACGTTGACGTTGAAATATCGGGCCTTGTCAGCACCCAGCTCGACCACGGCGGCTGCGCCCTTGTCGTCGTTGAGGTCGAACAGGGCGACCTTGCCGCCGTGGGCGACCAGGTGCTGGGCCACGGCCAGGCCGAGGCCGGAAACGCCGCCGGTGATCACGGCACGTACGGAAGACAGCTGCATTGAACGGTCCTGCAGGTTCGAGAACCGCCGATTCTAACGGAAGCCACGACACGCGCCGTTGTGCGCTGCTGCAATTGGAGGCGGGGGCAGGGCAGTCGAGCATGGCTCGACTCTACATATTCGGTAGGTCGCGCCGGCGCAGGCGTCGCTGGAATTCGTCCGCAGGCAGGCCCGGTGCGAACAGGAAGCCTTGGCCGATGGTGACCCCCAGGCCCAGCAGGCACTGGCGCTGGGCCTCTGTTTCCACGCCCTCGGCCACCACCCCCAGGCCCAGGCTGCGGGCGATCGCGCAGACCGCCTCGCAGACCGCCACGTCCGAACGGTTGCGCGGAATGCCCTCGACGAACAGCTGGCTCAGCTTCAGTCCATGGATCGGCAGCCGGCGCAGGTAGTTCAGCGCGCTGTAGCCCTCGCCGAAATCGTCGATGGTCAGCATCACCCCCATTTCGCGCAGGCGGGCGAAGGTGCGCAGCGTGTCCGGCGCATCCTCGATCAGCACCCGCTCGGTGAACTCCAGTTCCAGCACGCTGCCGGGCAGGTTGAATTCATCCAGGACCTGGCGCACCCAGCGGGCCAGGTCCTCGCCGACAAACTGGCGCCAGGACACGTTGACCGCTACCCGCATCGTCGCCAGGCCGTCGTCCTGCCATTGCCGCACCTGGCGGCAGGCTTCGCGCAGCGCCCACTGGCCGATGCGCACGATGTCGCCGGTATGCTCGGCGTGGCCGATGAACAGATCCGGGCGCATCTGCCCCAGTTGTTCGTTGTGCCAGCGCATCAGCGCTTCGCAGCCGGTGATGGCGCCGGTGCGCAGGTTGATCTGCGGCTGGTAGACCAGGTGGAACTCGTCGGCGTCCAGCGCCTTGTGCAGGCGGCTTTCGATCTGCAGCCGATCATTCTGGCGCTCGGCCAGTTCCTGCGAGAACACCTGCCAGCCGTTGCGGGTGCGGCGTTTGCACTCGTACATGGCCGTGTCGGCGTTCTGGATCAGCTGCTGCGGGCGGTCGCCATCGCCGGGCGCCTTGGCGATGCCGATGCTGGCGGTCACCTGGAATTCGTCGCTGCCCAGCTGGAAGGGCGAGGCGAATGCGGCGGTGATGCGTTCGGCCAGCTGCTCGGCCTGGTCGGGCTGGTCGCGCAGGTCGCAGATCACCAGGAATTCGTCGCCACCGAAGCGGGCGAGCAGGCCCTCGGTGCCGATGGCCTTGCCGATGCGGCGGGTGGCCTCGATCAGCAGTTCGTCGCCGGCGTTGTGGCCCAGCAGGTCGTTGACCACCTTGAAGCGGTCCAGGTCGATGTACAGCACGGCCACCCGGTCATGGCCGGGGCTGAGCATGCGCACGCCCAGGTCGGTGAGTACCGCATCGCGGTTCATGATTCCGGTCAGTGGGTCGGTGCGGGCCTGTACGCGCAGCGTTTCCTCGGCCTGCTTGCGCTCGGTGATGTCCTGCACGGTGCCGGTGATGCGCGCAGCGTCGACATCACCGGTGGAGACCTCGCCGATCATCCGGATCCAGAACGAGTGCCCATCACGGCGCTGGCCCTGCAGCTCCAGTCCGAAGCTGCTGCGGTGTTCGATGGTGTCGGCCAACGCCTGCTGCAGGGCCGCGCGGTCGTCACTGCGCAGGCAGTCAAGCAGGTCGGTCATGTCCTGCAGTTCGTCGGGCTGGCCGAGGATGCGCCGCGCCTCGTCGGTCAGGTACAGGCGCTGCAGGCCACGGTCCCATTCCCAGCCACCGATGTGTGCCAGCGATTGCGCCCGCGCGAACAGCGTGTTGTTGCGCTTGAGTTCGGTGATGTCGCTGAACATCGAATAGACATGGTCGGCCTGGTCGCAGCCGGTGCCGAAGACGGGCACGTTGGTGGTGGACAGCCACAGCATGCGTCCACGGGGGCGGTGGTACAGGCCGATGATGGTGCTGCGGATCACCCGGCCGGCCTGGAAGCAGCGGCGGGTCGGCCACTGTGCCTCGGTGAGGGTATTGCCGCGTTCGTCCACGATCAGCCACGCCTCGGGGTCTAGCAGGGCATGGAAGCCATTGCCGCTGGCGCTGCCGTTGATGCCGAGGATGCGGTGTGCGGCCGGGTTGGCCGAGATCACGCGCAGGTCGCGGTCAAACAGGATCACGCCCTTGTCGATGGATTCCATCAGCAGCCGGTAACGCGATTCGGCCCGCCAGCGCCCGCTGAGGTCGCGCGCCACCGCCACGATGCAGGGCTGGCCATGGTCCTGGAAGCCCGCCGAGTGCACCTCCACCGGGAAGCGGCTGCCGTCGCCGCGCATGTTGGTCACTTCGATGACGTAGGTGTCGCCGCGGTTGAGGGCTTCCCACACCGGCTCCAGGTGGTCGCTGGGCAGGTCCGGATTGAGCAGCTCGATGGGCTGGCCAATGATGGCCTCGCGCGGCCGGTCGTAGGCGTGGACGCCGGCACGGTTGACGTCCAGCACCACGCCATCGGCGCTGAGGATGCTGACCGGGTCGGGTACCGCATCGAACAGCGCGGCGTAGCGTTCCTGCGCCTCCCCCATGCGCAGGCGGGCGTCGATCAGTGCCTCCATCGCCTGGCGCAGCAGCCGGGCCTGCGCTGAGGGTGGGGCACCGGCCAGTGCGGCCTGCAGTGCGGCCAGCGCGTCGTCGGTCACGGCGGATGCTTCGCCGTAGGCCGGGACGTCGCGCGGGCCGCTGTTGTTCATGTCGCCGCCAGGGCCTGCCCGACCCGGCTTGCGGTGGCGCGCCCCAGCAGGCCGGCCAGCCAGCGCCCGGTTTCCGCCAGCGCCGGCAGATCCACGCCGCATTCCAGGCCCAGGCCCTGCAGCAGGTAGACCACGTCCTCGCTGGCCACGTTGCCGCTGGCGCCCTTGGCATAGGGGCAGCCGCCGGCGCCGGACACCGCGCTGTCGACCACGCGCACGCCTTCCTCCAGGCAGCTGGCGATGTTGGCGATGGCCTGGCCGTAGGTATCGTGGAAGTGCACGGCCAGCGCGTCCATCGGAATCTCAGCCGCGACCGCTTTCAACATGGCGCGCGCCTTGTGCGGCGTGCCCACGCCGATGGTGTCGCCCAGCGAGATTTCGTAGCAGCCCATTCCATGCAGGGCGCGCGCCACCCGTACCACGTCGGCCAGCGGCACCTCGCCCTGGTAGGGGCAGCCGAGCACGGTCGAGACGTAGCCGCGCACGCGCACGCCGTCTTCGGCGGCGCGGCGCAGGATCGGCGCGAAGCGCGCCAGCGACTCGTCGATGCCGGCATTGGTATTGGTGCGGTTGAAGGCTTCGGAGGCGGCAGTGAACACCGCCACCTCCTGCACGCCGACGGCGCGGGCGCGGTCATAGCCCTGCTCGTTGGGTACCAGCACCGGGTAGGCGATACCGGGGCGGCGGTCGATGCCGGCATAGACCTCGGCGGCGTCGGCCAGCTGCGGCACCCAGCGCGGGCTGACGAAGCTGGTGGCCTCGATGGTGCGCAGGCCCGTGGCGGACAGACGGTCGATCAGCGCGATCTTGTCGGCGGTGGCCACCGCCTGCTTTTCGTTCTGCAGGCCGTCACGCGGGCCCACTTCGACGATGCGGACGAAATCGCTCATCGACGCACCTCCAGGGTGGGCAGGGCGGGGCGGGCGGCAGGGGCGTCAGCGGGTGCGGTCACGAGGGGTCCTGGAAAACGGGGAGCGGCCCGGGTTCAGCCGGGCTGCCAACAGGGATACGCAGATCAGCCGCCGGAGCGGCCACGGTGTTGCGCGGGCATCAGGCGGGGCGGTGGCAGACCGCTTCGATGTTGTTGCCATCCGGGCAGGTCACGAAGGCGGCGTAGTAGTCCGGGTGGTACCACGGGCGCAGGCCCGGTGCCCCGTTGTCGCGGCCCCCGGCGGCCAGTGCCGAGGCGTGGAAGGCGTCGACCTCGGCACGGCTGCCGCAGGCAAACGCCACGTGCACGCCCTGGCTGGCGCTGCCGCCATTGCCGATCCAGAAGAAGGGCTTGCCGTTGCTGCCGAAGCCGACGTGGTCATGGCTGCCGGTCTGTTCGGCGGTCACTTCCATCACCAGGGTGATGCCCAGCGGTGCCAGTGCCTGCAGGAAGAACGCCCTGCTGCGGGGCAGGTCGGCGCTGCACAGGCCGATATGGTCGAGCATGTCAGGCCTCCGTGACCCAGTGCGGCGCGCGCTTGTCGAGGAAGGCGCCCAGCCCTTCCTGGCCTTCGGCCGACACCCGCAGGCGCGCGATGAGCGCGGCATTGTCGCGGTCCAGCGTGTCACGGTCATGGCTGTCGCGGACCTGGCGGACCAGCGCCTTGGCCGAGGCCGAGGCGATCGGGCCGGCCTTGTCCAGCAGGGCCAGCTGGCGCTGCACCGCGTCGTCCAGGCGCTCGGGCTCCACCAGCTGGTGGACCAGGCCGATGCGCAGGGCGGTGTCCGCATCGAAGTGCTCGCCGGTGGCGAACCAGCGCCGGGCCTGGCGCGGGCCGATCGCCTCGATCACGTAGGGCGAGATCACCGCCGGCAGCAGGCCCAGGCGGCTCTCGGTCAGGCCGAAACGGGCGGCGGGCGTGGCGATGGCGATGTCACAGCAGGCGACCAGGCCGACGCCGCCGCCGAAGGCTGCGCCATGGACCCGGGCCAGGGTCGGCCGGGGCAGTTCGTCCAGGGTCCGCATCAGCCGTGCCAGGGCCAGCGAATCCTCGCGGTTCTCGGCCTCGCTGGCGGCGGCCATGCCGCGCATCCATTGCAGGTCGGCGCCGGCGGAGAAGGACGCACCGTGGCCGGCCAGGACCACCACGCGCACGGCCGGGTCGCGGCCTGCGGCCTCCAGGGCGGCGGTCAGCCGGGCGATCAGGCTGGGGTCGAAGGCGTTGTGCAGCGCCGGCCGGTTCAGCCAGAGGGTCAGGACGGCGCCATCGCGCTCGATCAGCAAAGCATCATTCATGGGAATCCGGGGTCACTCCATACCTGTACGGATCATAGCGGGCCAAGGGCCCCGGGCCATGACGCGACGCGGGAATGTTAGAATCGAGAACTATTTACATCCAGCCGAGATCTGCTAGATGACGCTGTCCGAACTGCCGCTGCACGCCTCCGCCACCGTCGATTCCGTGCAGGACCTGCACGCCAACGATGCCATTGCCCGTCGCCTGCGCGAACTGGGCTTCGTCCAGGGCGAGGAAGTGCGCCTGGTGGCCAAGGGCCCGATCGGCGGTGAACCCCTGCTGGTGCAGGTCGGGTTCACCCGGTTCGCGCTGCGCATCAGTGAAGCCAAGCGTGTGGTCATCGATGCCGCTGCCGCGGAGGGCCGCGCATGAACGCTGCCGCCAACGCCGCCCCGCTGCGCATCGCCCTGGTCGGAAACCCCAACAGCGGCAAGACCGCCCTGTTCAACCAGCTGACCGGCAGCCGGCAGAAGGTCGCCAACTACACCGGCGTCACCGTCGAGCGCAAGGAAGGCCGCCTGCGTGCGCCGTCCGGGCGCGAATTCGCCGTGCTCGACCTGCCGGGCGCCTACAGCCTGCAGCCGGCCAGCCTGGACGAGGCGATCACCCGTGATCTGTGCCGCGGCTTCTACCCCGGCGAGGCCGCGCCGGATGTGCTGCTGTGCGTGATCGACGCCACCAACCTGCGCCTGCACCTGCGTTTCGCGCTGGAGCTGCGCGAGCTGGGCAAGCCGATGGTGATCGCGCTGAACATGGTGGACGCGGCCGAGCGGCGCGGCATCAGGATCGACGTTGCGGCGCTGGAGCGCGGGATCGGCGTGCCGGTGGTGGAAACCGTGGCCGTGCGCAAGCAGGGTGCCAAGGCGCTGGTGGATCGCCTGGATGCGATGGTGCCGCACCTGGATGCGCCGCAGCCGGAGGTGGAAGGCGGCATCGACTATCACGGCAAGGTACGTGACATTCTTGCGTCGGCCGTCACCATGCCGGCGCGCACCGCGAAGATCGACGACAGCCTGGACCGTTGGCTGCTGCACCCGGTGTTCGGCCTGGTCACCCTGGTGGTGGTCATGTTCCTGATCTTCCAGGCGGTGTTCGCCTGGGCGACGCCGCTGATGGATGGCATCGAAGCCGGCTTCGGCTGGCTGGGTGAAGTCGTGGGCGGCGTGCTTCCGCCCGGGCCACTGACCAGCCTGTTGACCGAAGGCATCATCGCAGGCCTCGGCGGGGTGGTGGTGTTCCTGCCGCAGATCCTGATCCTGTTCGCCTTCATCCTCGCCCTGGAGGAATCGGGCTATCTGCCGCGTGCGGCGTTCCTGCTCGACCGCATGATGGCCGGCGCCGGCCTGTCGGGCCGTTCGTTCATCCCGCTGCTGTCCAGCTTCGCCTGCGCGGTGCCCGGCATCATGGCCACCCGCAGCATCCAGGACCCGCGTGACCGCCTGGCCACGATCCTGGTGGCGCCGCTGATGACCTGTTCGGCACGGTTGCCCGTGTATGCGCTGCTGATCGGCGCGTTCATCCCGGCCGGCAAGGTCGGCATTTTCAACCAGCAGGGCCTGGTGCTGTTCGGCCTGTACGTGGCCGGCATCCTCAGCGCGCTGGTGATGTCCTGGGTGATGAAGAAGTGGCGCCGCGACAAGAGCGAGCACCCGCTGATGCTGGAGCTGCCGTCCTACCGCCTGCCGCATGTGCGCGATCTGGCCGTGGGCCTGTACGAGCGCGCGATGATCTTCCTGCGCCGGGTCGGTGGCATCATCCTGGCCCTGACCATCCTACTGTGGGTGCTGCTGACCTTCCCCGGCGCACCGGCCGACGCCACCATGCCGGCCATCGATTACAGCTACGCCGGCCAGATCGGCCACGCGATGACCGCGATCTTCGCGCCGCTGGGCTTCAACTGGCAGATCTGCATTGCACTGATTCCCGGCCTGGCGGCACGCGAAGTGGCGGTGTCCTCGCTGGCCACGGTCTACGCTTTGTCGGCCGCCGATGACGATGCGGCGATCTCCGCGCTGTCGCCGGTGGTGGCCGACGGCTGGTCGCTGGCCACCGGCCTGGCGCTGATGGTGTGGTTCATCTACGCGCCGATGTGCATTTCCACGCTGGCCACCATCAAGCGCGAAACCAATTCGTGGAAGACGATGGGCTTCTCGGCGCTGTACCTATTCGCCGCGGCCTATGTGGCGGCGCTGATCACCTACCAGGTGGTCGTGGCGCTGGGCGGCGGCTGATGGACGCCGGGCTGCTGATCCAGTACCTCATCGTCGCGGTGGCCGTGCTGGCCAGCGTGTGGGTGGTGATGAAGAAGCAGTTTCCCGGCACCACGCGCCGGCTGCGCGGTGCACTGGCGCTGGCCCTGCTGAAGCCGGGCCGGCCTGCGTGGATGCAGGCGCTGGGCCGCAGGATCGCACCGCCGGGCACGGGTGGTGGCGGTGCCTGTGGTGGGTGTGACAGCTGCGGGCCGACCAAGCGGTAGCGTCGAGCTTGCTCGACGGCGTTGCGCGGGCCCCATCCACGCATGGCATGGATCTACCGGGATGTGCATCCACGCGCGGCGAGGATCTACCCAAATGGCGGCGCTGCCGCTAGCCTGCACGGATGAACCAGACTCCCCTGCGATTGCTCATCCACGGCGCTTCCGGGCGCATGGGCCAGGCCCTGCTGCGCCTGGCTGCCGAACACCCCGAAACCCTGCAGGTCGTGGCCGCCGTGACCGGCCGCGCACCGGCCCAGCGCGTCATCGACGGCGTGCCTTTCTTCGCGTCCAGCGAACTGGCGGGCGCGCCGGCGTTCGACGTGGCGATCGACTTCAGCCTGCCGGAGGGTTTCGATCCGATGCTGGCGCTGTGTGTGGAGCGCGGCGCTGGCCTGGTCTCCGGCACCACCGGTATTTCCTCGGTGCAGCGGCAGGCACTGGAGGCGGCGGCAGGCGCGATTCCGCTGGTGTGGGCCTCGAACTTCAGCATGGGCGTGGCCGTGCTGGATGAACTGGTCGAGCGTGCCGCACAGGCGCTGGCCGGCTGGGACTGCGATGTGGTCGAGTCGCACCACACGCAGAAGAAGGATGCGCCGTCGGGCACCGCGCTGACCCTGGGAGCGGCCGCGCAGCGGGGCGGGGCGGAGCCGCACTACGCCAGCCTGCGGGCCGGCGATATCGTTGGCGAGCACCTGGTGCAGTTCACCGGCCTGGGCGAGCGTATCGAGCTGGTGCACCGCGCCACCAACCGGGACATCTTCGCCCGCGGTGCGCTGTTTGCGGCCCGCCAGCTGCAGGGGCGGGCGCCGGGCAGCTACCGGGTGCGCGACCTGCTGGACGGACCGCAGTAAAGGGTAGCGCCGGGCCACGCCCGGCGGCCTCGTCAATTCCGCCGGGCATGGCCCGGCGCTACCGGCAGAAGCCCGCATACGCTGCCGGATTGAAATGAATACGCAATCTCCTGTTCATAAAGCGATATAAGCGCTGGCGCGAGCGCGCCGGCAGCGCTACAATTCGCACTCGCCGAATCACGAAAGCCGGACCGGTCCCAGACCGTACGTCCGCGCTTTTTTGCAACCGGATTTCCGTGAAGCGCAGGCGTGACTTCGGCAGCCCCCTCGGTAGCCAAAGTGAGATTTCCGTGACCCAAGCCGCAATCCTCGTCCTCGAAGACGGCACCGTATTCGAGGGCGAATCCGTAGGCGCGCCCGGCCTGTCCGTCGGTGAGGTGGTGTTCAACACTGCCATGACCGGTTACCAGGAAGTGTTGACCGACCCGTCCTACGCCCGGCAGATGGTCACGCTGACCTATCCGCATATCGGCAACACCGGCATGACCGACCAGGACAATGAAGCGTCCAAGGTGTGGTCGGCCGGCCTGATCGTGCGCGACGTACCGCGCCGTCCCAGCAACTGGCGCAGCCAGGTGTCGCTGCAGGATTGGCTGATCCAGCGCGGCGTGGTCGCCATCGCCGGTATCGACACCCGCAAGCTGACCCGCATCCTGCGCGAGAAGGGCGCGC
Source organism: Stenotrophomonas sp. (assembly GCF_035634915.1). Taxonomy (GTDB): domain Bacteria; phylum Pseudomonadota; class Gammaproteobacteria; order Xanthomonadales; family Xanthomonadaceae; genus Stenotrophomonas. The sequence goes on along the minus strand of NZ_DASQCB010000010.1, from coordinate 147,502 downwards.
AGAACGGTGCGCTGATGGCTGGCGAGATCGACGTGGAAAAGGCACTGGAAGCCGCCCGCACGTTCCCGGGCCTGAAGGGCATGGATCTGGCCAAGGTCGTCACGACCGAGAAGACCTACACCTGGACCGAAGGCCAGCTGGACCTGGACGCCAACGCGTTCGTCAGCGTGCCGGCGAAGTTCAAGGTCGTGGCCTACGACTTCGGCGTGAAGACCAACATCCTGCGCATGCTGGCCGAGCGCGGCTGCGAAGTGACCGTGGTACCGGCGCAGACCCCGGCTGCCGAGGTTCTGGCGCTGAAGCCGGACGGCGTGTTCCTGTCCAACGGCCCGGGTGACCCGGAACCGTGCGACTACGCCATCGAAGCAATCAAGACCTTCATCGACGTGAAGATCCCGACCTTCGGCATCTGCCTTGGCCATCAGCTGCTGGGCCTGGCCTCGGGCGCCAAGACCATGAAGATGGGCCACGGCCACCACGGTGCCAACCACCCGGTGCAGGACCTGGACAACGGCCGGGTGATGATCACCTCGCAGAACCACGGCTTCGCGGTCGACGAATCGACCCTGCCGGCGACCCTGCGCGTGACCCACCGTTCGCTGTTCGACGGCACCAACCAGGGCATCGCCCGCACCGACGTGCCGGCGTTCTCGTTCCAGGGTCACCCGGAAGCGTCGCCTGGCCCGACCGATGTCGGTCCGCTGTTCGACCGCTTCGTGGCCCTGATGGAACAGAGCAAGGCGTGATCAGTTCGCCGCCGGCCCGGCGGTGGCGTCGCGATGGACCGTAAGCCCCCGCATCGCTGCTGCCCCTGGCGCGGCGTTGCGGATCAAGATTCCTGATCGACAGCGTGCGATCACCCCCCTTGTCACGCTGTACTGACTTAGAGAAGAAAATGCCCAAGCGCACTGACCTCAAGACCATTCTCATCATCGGTGCTGGCCCGATCGTCATCGGCCAGGCCTGCGAGTTCGACTACTCCGGCGCCCAGGCCTGCAAAGCCCTGCGTGACGAGGGTTACCGCGTGGTGCTGGTCAACAGCAACCCGGCCACCATCATGACCGACCCGGAGATGGCCGACGCCGTCTACATCGAGCCGATCAACTGGCAGACGGTCGAGAAGATCATCGCCAAGGAAAAGCCCGATGCGCTGCTGCCGACCATGGGTGGCCAGACCGCGCTGAACTGCGCGCTGGACCTGGCCGACAACGGCGTGCTGGAAAAGTACAACGTCGAACTGATCGGTGCCAAGCGCGAAGCCATCCGCATGGCCGAAGACCGCGAGCTGTTCCGCGTGGCCATGGGTGAGATCGGCCTGGAGTGCCCGACCGCCGCCGTCGCCCACACCCTGGACGAAGCGCTGGAGATCCAGACCCGCGTCGGCTACCCGACCATCATCCGCCCGAGCTTCACCCTGGGCGGCAGCGGTGGCGGCATCGCCTACAACCGCGAAGAATTGGTCGAGATCGTCAGCCGCGGCCTGGAACTGTCGCCGACCACCGAAGTGCTGGTCGAAGAGTCGGTGCTGGGCTGGAAGGAGTTCGAGATGGAAGTGGTCCGCGATACCGCGGACAACTGCATCATCGTGTGCTCGATCGAGAACCTGGACCCGATGGGCGTGCACACCGGTGACTCGATCACCGTGGCGCCGGCGCAGACCCTGACCGACAAGGAATACCAGCGCCTGCGCGATGCCTCCATCGCCGTGCTGCGCAAGATCGGCGTGGACACCGGTGGCTCGAACGTGCAGTTCGGCATCAACCCGACCACCGGTCGCGTGGTCGTCATCGAGATGAACCCGCGCGTGTCGCGTTCCTCGGCGCTGGCCTCCAAGGCCACCGGCTTCCCGATCGCCAAGGTCGCCGCCAAGCTGGCGGTGGGCTACACCTTGGACGAATTGAAGAACGAAATCACCGGCGGCCTGACCCCGGCCTCGTTCGAGCCGTCCATCGACTACGTGGTCACCAAGATTCCGCGTTTTGCCTTCGAGAAGTTCCCGGCCGCCGATGCGCGCCTGACCACCCAGATGAAGTCGGTGGGCGAGGTGATGGCGATGGGCCGCACCTTCCAGGAATCGGTGCAGAAGGCCCTGCGCGGCCTGGAAACCGGCAAGGTCGGCTTCGACCCGACCGGCCTGGACCTGACCAGCGAAGACGACCTGCAGACCCTGCGCCGCGAGCTGAAGGCGCCGGGCCCGGAGCGCCTGTTCTACGTGGCCGATGCGTTCCGCGCCGGCATGAGCGTGGAAGAGATCTACGCGCTGTCCTTCATCGACCATTGGTTCCTGGACCAGATCGAAGAAATCATCGCGGCCGAAGCTGAAGTCGCTGCCGGTGGCATCGACGCACTGGATGCCGCGCGCCTGCGCAAGCTGAAGCGTGCCGGTTTCTCCGACGCCCGCCTGGCCCAGCTCACCGGCACCAACGAAGCGGCCATCCGCGCGCTGCGTCGTGCGCACAAGGTGCGCCCGGTCTACAAGCGCGTGGACTCCTGCGCCGGTGAGTTCTCCACCGGCACCGCCTACCTGTACTCGACCTACGAGGACGAGTGCGAGGCCGCGCCGACCAACCGCGACAAGATCATGATCCTGGGCGGTGGCCCGAACCGCATCGGCCAGGGCATCGAGTTCGACTATTGCTGCGTGCACGCGGCGCTGGCCCTGCGCGAGGATGGTTTTGAGACCATCATGGTCAACTGCAACCCGGAAACCGTGTCGACCGACTACGACACCTCCGACCGCCTGTACTTCGAACCGCTGACCCTGGAAGACGTGCTGGAAATCGTCGAACTGGAACAGCCGAAGGGCGTGATCGTGCAGTACGGCGGCCAGACCCCGCTGAAGCTGGCGCGCGCGCTGGAAGCCAACGGCGTGCCGGTGATCGGCACCAGCCCGGATTCGATCGATCTGGCCGAAGACCGCGAGCGTTTCCAGCAGCTGGTCGACAAGCTGGGCCTGAAGCAGCCGCCGAACCGCATCGCGCGCAATGACCAGGAAGCCCTGCTGCTGGCCCGCGAGATCGGCTACCCGCTGGTGGTGCGCCCGAGCTACGTGCTGGGCGGCCGCGCGATGGAAATCGTCTACGGTGAATCCGACCTGGCCCGTTACGTGCGCGACGCGGTGAAGGTGTCCAACGATTCGCCGGTGCTGCTGGACCGGTTCCTGGACAACGCCGTGGAATGCGACGTGGACATCATTGCCGACAAGGATGGCAACGTCCTGATCGGCGGCGTGATGGAGCACATCGAAGAAGCCGGCGTGCACTCGGGTGACTCGTCGTGCTCGCTGCCGCCGTACTCGCTGTCGGCCAAGACCCAGGCCGAGCTGCGCCGCCAGGTGGTGGAGCTGGCCAAGGCCCTGAACGTGGTCGGCCTGATGAACACCCAGTTCGCGATCCAGACCAACGACGATGGCGATGACACCATCTACCTGCTGGAAGTGAACCCGCGCGCCTCGCGTACCGTGCCGTTCGTCTCCAAGGCCACCGGCATGGCGCTGGCCAAGATCGCCGCGCGTTGCATGGCCGGCAAGACCCTGGCCGAGCAGGGCGCGACCGAAGAGATCGTGCCGGACTACTACTCGGTGAAGGAAGCGATCTTCCCGTTTGCCAAGTTCCAAGGCGTCGACCCGATCCTCGGGCCGGAAATGCGTTCCACCGGTGAAGTGATGGGCGTCGGCCGCACCTTCAACGCCGCCTTCGCGCGTGCGCAGGAAGCGGGCGGCATCAAGGCCCCGCCGGTCGGCAAGGCCTTCGTCTCGGTGCGTGACCCGGACAAGAAGCGCGTGCTGCCGGTGGCCAAGGCCCTGCTGGCGCGTGGCTACAGCCTGGTTGCCACCCGTGGCACCGCCGCGTGGCTGCAGCAGCACGGCATGGACTGCGAGATCATCAACAAGGTGGTCGAAGGCCGTCCGCACATCGTCGATTCGATCAAGAACGGCGAGATCGTCTACATCGTCAACACGACCGAAGGCCGTGCGGCGATCAACGACTCGTTCTCGATCCGTCGCGAGGCGCTGCAGCACCGCGTCACCTATTCGACCACCATTGCCGGCGCCAAGGCGCTGGTGGATTCACTGGAATTCCGCGGCACCGGCCCCGTCTGGTCGCTGCAGGAGCTGCACAAGGAGTTGAATGCATGAGAGCCCCCATCACGATGAAGGGCGCGCAGAAGCTGCGCGACGAACTGGATCACCTGAAGTCGGTCAAGCGCCCGAAGGTGATCGCCGCGATCGCGGAAGCGCGCGAGCACGGCGACCTGAAGGAGAATGCCGAGTACCACGCCGCGCGCGAGGAGCAGGGGTTCATCGAAGGCCGCATCAAGCAGCTGGAAGGCGAGCTGTCGCATGCCGAGATCATCGACGTGAGCAAGCTCAATGCCGGCTCCAAGGTCGTGTTCGGTGCCAGTGTGACCCTGGCTGACGTGGAAACCGACGAAGAGAAGAAGTACCAGATCGTCGGTGACCTGGAAGCGGACATCAAGCTGGGCCTGATCGCCATTTCCTCGCCGGTGGCCCGCGCGATGATCGGCAAGCTCGAAGGCGATTCGATCGTGATCGACGCCCCGGCCGGCCAGCGCGAGTACGAGATCGTCAGCGTCAGCTACGTGGACTGACCGGGTGGCAACGGCGACTCTGTTGTTGCCGGCACGCAGCCGCTTTGCAGCGGCTGCATTGCCAGACGAGGTGGCGCGCGCCCTGGGCCGCGCCATCGTCGTGCAGCGGGATGCGGGTGAACGCGCCCAGCTGCAGCGCCATTTCAGCGTCGCCGCGCCGCAGTGGCCGGTCGCGGCCTTGACCCGCCAGCGTGATGTGGGCGATGCCGCCGGCGCCTGCTGGCTGCGTGCGGATCCGGCCTGCATGGTGCCGGACATGCACGGGGCGCGGATGATGGGCCACGGCGAAACGCTGCGGCCGACCCTGGCCGACACGCTGGCCCTGTTGCCGGTGCTGCAGCCGTTGTTCGCCGATGCCGGCTTCGTGCTGGATGCGCCGGACCCGGCGCGCTGGTACCTGCGCCTGCCGATTGATACCGAGCTGCCATCGTTCGACAGCCCCGACGAGGTGCTGGGCGATGATCTGTTCTCGCACCTGCCTGACGGCGAGGCTGGCCGCCGCTGGCGTGCCCTGATGACCGAAGCGCAGGTGCTGCTGCACAACCATTCGTGGAACCAGCAACGCGCCGCACAGGGCCAGCAGCCGATCAATTCCCTGTGGTTCTGGGGCGGTGGGGTGATGCCGGTGTCGGTGACCACGCCGCACGTGCAGGTGCGCAGCCGTGATGCGCTGCTGCAGGGCCTGGCCCTTGCAGCAGGCGTTTCGGTGGATGGCGAGCAGTCGGTGGATGCGCTGGTGGATCTCCGCCAGCTGCGCTCGCTGCAGCAGCTGGGCAACGATGCCATCCGCCCGCTGCTGGTGGCCCTGCGGCGCGGTGAGCTGCAGCGCCTGGTGCTGGATTTCGAGGACGGCCTGCAGTTCCAGCTGGACAAGCGCCAGCGCTGGCAGTTCTGGAAGAAGCCCCGCCAGCTGCACGACTGAGCGGGGCCGCTTTGTCCCGGTAGGTGCCAACCTTGGCTGGCACGCCACGCCTCGGTAGGTGCCAACCTTGGTTGGCACGCCACGCCTGGGTAGGTGCCAACCTTGGTTGGCACGCCACGCCTCGGTAGGTGCCAACCTTGGTTGGCACGTTGGGATCAGTCGAGCATGGCTCGACTCTACAGAGGCCGGCAGCGCTGCCGGCCTTACCTCACCGTGCTGACCACCGTCGGCAGCTGCCAATGCCCGCCTGCCACGCCGCGGCACTGTCCCGTCGTGAATTCGCTGCTCTTCACGAAGCGCGCGCCATCCCAGGTCCAGTCGTGGCCGGAGAAGCAGTCGCCGATCCCGCGCCCACGGAAGCGCCCGCGCAGCGTGGCATCATCGCGATCAAAGTCCTCCGCGTCGGAGGTCACGAACTTCGCCGGGTACGGTGCCTTGTCCTGCACCACCCAGTAGCCGCTGCTGAAGTTATAGGCCCCCATGAAGCAGCTGGTGCTGGCCAGCACGTGCGCGGCATCCAGCCGCTGGATCTCGATCTCATCCTTCTCGCCCTCGCTCAGGCGCGTGCACGCGTCGGCGTCCGGCAGGCTGGCAATCAGCGCCTTGCGCAGCGCAGGCACCCCCGCCAGCGCCGCATCCGTGCCGCGCGGCGCCACCAGTTTTCCGCGCACGATCACCGGCACCGGCAGAGCCGCCGGTACGCTAGCCTCGGTCCTGTCGCCCGGCCTCACCAGTGCGCCGGGCGTGCCCAGCCGGCCCTGCGCCTCGTCCATCTTCAGCAACACGGCCGTGGCCCCGCTGTCCGAAATCGCCCACGCCTTGCCCTTGCCATCGACAATCTCGATGCGTGCCTTGCGGGGCAGGGCAGCAAGCAGGGCAACGGTCTGTTCCTGTTTCAGCAGCACCTTTTCCGAGTCGCCGGTGTCCTGCACCGGCCCGAGGTCCTTGCCATTCAGGCGCAGGCGCAGCGTGCCCGCCGGCGTCGGGCTGTCGCCATCCTCGCCATTGCGCAGGCGTGCGATGACCGGTGCATTCGGGCCGCCCGCGCGTTCCAGCATCAGGCTGAGCAGGTTGCCGGGTTCTTCGGGACTGTAGCCGGCGGCACGACAGGTGCGGGTGTTGTCGCAGGCCAGTGACCAGTCGTTGTGCTCGAACGCCACACCAGCGTTCGGTTCGGGCGTGGCGGCATGGGCGGCGGGAGCCAGGGCGAGGGCCAGGAACAACAAGCGGTGCATGGGGTGACATCCATTTCGGGGCCAGCAAGCATGGAAGATGTGGCGATGAAATCCAAATGCCTGGGTTGGGGGCGGGGCCCTCTGCCGTGCAGAGGGGGCCGACCCCGTCTCCGGCCCCGCGCTATGATGGTGAGGTCTCCCGCAACCCGGCGATGCCGATGTCCCTTGCCGCCGATGCTGCACCGTCCGTGTCCGATACCCCGATGATCCGCCGCCGCGAGCCGGTGCAGCCGGGGCCGTGGCCCGACGACACGCTGCCGCTGCTGGCCCGCCTCTATGCCAACCGGGGCGCGACCACACCGGAACTTGCGCTGCCGCGCCTGGGCAACCTGCATGCGCCGGAGCTGCTGACCGGCATCGATGCGGCGGTTGCGCTGCTGGTCGAGGCCATCGCCCACGACAAGCGCATCCTGGTGGTGGGCGATTTCGACTGCGATGGCGCCACCGCCTGTGCGGTCGGCGTGCGCGGCCTGCGCATGCTCGGCGCGCAGCACGTGTTCCATGCCGTGCCCAACCGCATGGTGCACGGCTACGGCCTGTCGCCCTCGCTGGTGGAGGAGCTGGCCGAACTGCAGCCGGACCTGCTGGTCACCGTCGACCACGGCATTGCCTGCCATGCCGGCGTCAACGCCGCCAAGGCGCGCGGGTGGCAGGTGCTGGTCACCGACCACCATCTGCCCGGACCGCAGCTGCCACCGGCCGATGTCATCGTCGATCCGAATCTGGAAGACGACGGCTTCCCCAGCAAGTCGCTGGCCGGTGTCGGCGTCATCTTCTACGTGCTGATGGCCCTGCGCCGGCAGATGCGCGAGGCCGGTGTCTTCGCCGATGGCAAGGGCCCGGACCTGACCACGCTGCTGGATCTGGTGGCAGTCGGCACCGTCGCCGATCTGGTGGTGTTGGATGCCAACAATCGTGCGCTGGTCAGCGCGGGACTGCGCCGCTTGCGTGCCGGGCAGGGCTGTGTGGGGCTGAAGGCATTGATCGAAGCCAGTGGCCGCGATGCCGCACGGCTGACGGCCACCGACATTGGTTTCGCGCTTGGCCCGCGCCTGAACGCGGCTGGCCGCCTGGAGGACATGGCGCTGGGCATCGCCCTGCTGCTGACCGAAGACCCGCGCCAGGCCCGCGACATCGCCCAGACCCTCGAGCAGATCAACGCCGAGCGTCGCGCCGTGCAGCAGTCGATGACCGACGACGCCGAGCAGGCGCTGTCACGCGTGGTGCTGCAGTCCGAGGGCGAGCGGCCGGTGGCGGCCTGCCTGTTCGATGCCGACTGGCACCCCGGCGTGGTCGGCCTGGTCGCATCGAAGATGAAGGACCGCCTGCATCGCCCGGTGATCGCCTTCGCACCCGCCGAACCCGGCGCCGACACCCTGCGCGGGTCGGCCCGTTCGATCCCGGGCCTGCATATCCGTGACGCACTGGCGCTGGTTGATGCGCGCCATCCCGGCCTGGTCGAGCGCTTCGGCGGCCATGCGATGGCCGCCGGCCTGAGCATGCGCCTGGAGCATCTGCCCGCGTTCGAGGCCGCCTTCGTCGCCATCGTGCAGGAAGTGCTGGACCCGGCTGCGCTGCAGCAGCACGTGCTCAGCGATGGCGAACTGGCCGTGCACGAACTCGACCACCGCCATGCCGATGCCCTGCGCCTGGCCGGGCCTTGGGGGCAGGGTTTCCCCGAGCCGCTGTTCGATGGTCATTTCGAGGTGGCCAACTGGCGCGTGCTGAAGGAGCGACACCTGAAGCTGGAACTGCGCCTGGCCGGCCTGCCGGGCACGGTCAACGCCATCCACTTCGGCGGCTGGCACGGCAATGCACCCAGCCGACACGTACACCTGGCCTACCGCCTGGCCTGCGATGATTACCGTGGCGGCACCGCGATCCAGCTGATCGTCGAGCACTGCCTTCCCGCCTGAAAAAGGGGACGGAGGGGATTAAGTCGTTTGTGCACAAACGACTTAATCCCCTCCGTCCCCTTTTTAACCCCACCTGCCGTGTTGGTGCGTTGAACCGTCCACGATCCCACTGGAGCCGTGCCATGGTCTTTGCCCGCTGTGCCTCCCTCATCCTGCTTGCGCTGGCGGTCTGGCCCGTTGACGCGCAGGCGCCGCGTCACGCGCGGCCGCAGGCCAGCACGCCGCTGCTGATTGCCCCGGCCGCCGAACAGCCGATCCAGCTGCGCGAGGCGCGCATCGAGGGTGAGGTGCAGGCCGGCATAGCGCAGACCCGCATCACCCTGGAATTCCACAATCCCAACAACCGCGTGCTGGAAGGCGAGCTGCAGTTCCCGCTCGGGGATGGCCAGCAGATCAGCGGCTTCGCGCTGGACATCAATGGCGAGCTGCGCGAGGCGGTGCCGGTGCCGAAGGATCGCGGCCGCCAGGTCTTCGAGGAGATCGCGCGCCGGGGTGTCGACCCGGGCCTACTGGAACAGACGGCGGGTAACCAGTTCCGGCTGCGCGTGTATCCGCTGCCGGCCGGCGGCAGCCGCCGCGTGCAGCTGGTGGTGCGTGAGCCCTTGGCGTTCGCCGACAAGGGCTGGCAATGGGCATTGCCTCTGCAGTTCGCCGCGGGCGCGGCTTCGGTGAAGCTGGATCTGCAGGTGGCAGGCGCTGCGACTACCGGCAAGGCGCCATTCGCTCTGCAGGGCGGGCAGCTGCACTGGCAGGGGCGTGGGGCACAACTGCCGGCCCAGCTGCAATGGACCCTGCCTGCGGTGCGCCAGTCGCAGGTGCAGGTGGCGAAGTGGCAGGACGGTCATTACCTGCTGGCCCAGCTGCCGGTGCCCGCCGACCGCACGCCGCGCGCGGTGGCGAGCGAAGTGGGCCTGCTCTGGGATGGCTCCGGTTCGGCTGGGCAGCGCGATCGCACACGCGAGTTCGCGCTGCTGGACCGCTACTTCGCGGCGATGGGCGAGGGCAATGTCGTGCTGACCGTGCTGCGCGACCGCCCCGAGGCCGAGCGGCGGTTCCGTATCCGCAAGGGCGACTGGAGCGCACTGCGCCAGGCGCTGCAGCAGGTACGGCCGGACGGCGCCAGCGCGCTGGCCAACTGGCAGCCGCAGCCCGGGGTGAAGGAGTACCTGCTGGTCAGTGATGGCCTGCTGACCTACGGCCCGGAAGCGCTGCCGACGCTTGCCGCTGGTCAGCGCCTGTTCGCGATCAGCAGTGCCGGCGCACACACCGATGTCACCCGCCTGCGTGGCTGGAGCGAGGCACACGGGGGCCGTTTCGTGGCGCTGGGCAATGACGTGCAGGCTGCCGCGCGCGAGCTGCTGTCCGCACCGCGGGACATCCAGATCGACGTCGGGCGTGGCGTGCAGGACGTGGTGATCGATCGCCGCAGCGAAGCGCAGGGCTGGCTGTGGCTGCATGCCCGCCTGGCAGCCGAGGGCGTGCCGATGCGCGTGCGCATCGATGGGGGCCAATGGCAGGCCCTGCCGCCGACCACCCGCAGCGACGATGGCGACCTGCTTGCTGGGCTGTGGGCGCAGGCGCGCCTGCAGCAGCTTGCGGTGGACCGGCGCAGCAACCGTGAAGCGATGCAGCGCCTGTCGCAGCAGTTCGGGCTGGTGGGCCCGGACACCTCGCTGATCGTGCTGGAAACCCTGCAGGACTACCTGCGCTATGCGATCCGCCCGGCCGGTGCGCTGCGTGCGGACTATGACCGCCTGTTCGCCCGCCAGGTCGCTGACCGTGCAGCCGAAGACCGCCGCAGGCTCGACAAGGTGGCCGCGCAGTGGAAGGAGCGCCAGCAGTGGTGGAACCGCAGCTGGCCGAAGCAGGCCCCGCCGTCTGCGGCGAAGGAGATGCTCTACAACGAATCGGCCGCCAGCGCGCCGATGGCCCTGCTCGCCGCGCCCGCACCGGCTGCACCTGCGCCGCCGCCCGCACCGATGATGGCCGCCGAATCGCGGAGGGAGGCCGCCCGCGCGCAACGTCAGGCGCCCGCGGCGCAATCGTTGGCGTTGGATATCATCGGCGGCAGCCCGTCGGCTGACGAGGCATCGCCGCCGCGCGCAAACCGTGGCCAGCTCGGTATCCGGCTGGCGGCATGGCAGCCGGATTCGCCGGTTGCCCTTGGCCTGCGCCAAGGGCCTCCCTCGCAGTTGTACGACCGCTATCTGGCCGAGCGTGCCGCCCATGCCGACAGCAGCGCGTTCTTCCTGGACGTCGCCGACCTGTTGCTGCAGCAGAATCAGCGCGAACTGGCACTGCGCGTGCTGTCCAACCTGGCCGAGATGGACCTGGACAACCGCCATCTGCTGCGCGTGCTGGGCTACCGGCTGCTGCAGGCCGACGCGCCCGCGCTCGCCGTGCCGGTATTCGAGCAGGTGTTGGCGATGGGCCAGGAAGAGCCGCAGAGCTTCCGTGATCTCGGCCTGGCACTGGCCGCAGCCGGCAAGCCGCAGCAGGCGCTCGAGCCGCTGTACCAGGTGGTGGTGCGTCCGTGGGATGGTCGCTTCGATGGCATCGCCCTGATCGCGCTGGATGAGCTGACCAATCTGGTGTCACGCAGCCGACCGCCCCTGGACACCCGGGGCATCGACCCGCGCCTGCTTCAGGCCATGCCCTTGGACCTGCGCGTGGTGCTGGCCTGGGATGCCGACAACAGCGACATGGACCTGTGGGTGACCGACCCCAATGGCGAGCGCGCCTACTACGGCAATCGCCTGACGTACCAGGGCGGGCAGATGTCGCAGGACTTCACCGGCGGCTATGGCCCCGAGCAGTTCTCGCTGCGCGATGCCAAGCCCGGCAGGTACAAGGTGGAGGCCAACTACTTCGGCAGCCGGCAGCAGCTGGTGACCGGCGCCACCACCTTGATGCTGCGCCTGACCACGCATTGGGGCACGCCGCAGCAGAAGGACCAGAGGGTCACCCTGCGCCTGAAGGACCGTGCGGAGACCGTGCTGGTGGGCGAGTTCGAGGTGCGGTAGGGCTCTGGGCCAGGCATGGTTGTGGTGCCCGGGTCATCCACGCATGGCGTGGATCTACTGTGGCCGCTTATCCACGCATGGCGTGGATCTGGCGCTGGCGCGGAATCCACCGTGCCAGTGCCACGCCTCCGCCCAGGATCAGCAACGTGCCGACGGTGTGCCACAGCAACCCGGTGATCGGTGCATCCGGCAGCGGAATCGCGCCGGCCAGCCAGTCAATGACCGGCCGCGCCAGCAGGTAGACCACTACCACGCCCAGCACGCGCAGCACCCGCGGCACGATGCCCTGCGGATCCGCCGGCCAGCCGCGCCACTGCAGCCAGGCCACCAGCAGCACCAGCGCCAGCAGGCGCGCGGCTTCACCGAGGGGCACCAGGTGCGTCCACAGCGAGGCCCCGGCCAGCATCACGCCCAGGCCCAGCAGCGCAGGCAACTGCCAGCGCCGTGCTGCGTGCTGGCCTGGCATCAGCTGCCAGGCCAGCACGGCCACACCGATGCCGATCACCCAGCCGGCCAGCACATCTGCCAGGAAATGCCGGCCCAGGTACATGCGCGAGATCGCCATCAGCAGTGGCCAGCCCAGCACCAGCGCCCAGCGCAGCCAGCGGCGGCGGATGCCAAAGGCGAGCAGCAGGCCCACGCACGCGGCCGTCGCCACGCCCACGTGGCCACTGTTGAAGCCGTAGTCCGGATCAGGCTGCGCCCGCAGCATCGCCGTGGCATGCGCATCGGGCAGCGACCAGAAGGTGCGGCCGCCGCCATCCACGACGAACGGGTGCGAAGGCTCGCCCTTGTCCAGCACCGCCGCATCCACGTCGGAGGGGCGGGGCAGGGCGGCGCTCTGTTTTATCGCATGGGTGGCGCAGGCCATCAGCAGTACGGCCAGCATCACGCAGAGGCCGGCGCGCAGCCGGGCCCCGAACGCGCAGACGAGGATCAGCGCGGTATAGGTCATCTCGTAACCGAGCAGGCTGATGAACTGCATCACCGACAGCATCCAGCCGGCGTCGAAGGTGTGCTGCAGCCACAGGTGCCACTGGGTCTGGAACATCCGTTGTCCTCATCATCCGTTGCTAGTCAGGTCAGGCAGGGCCGAGCCTGTGCTCGGCGCATGGCCAAAGCAGCCGAGTGTGGACTTGGCGCTACACCGGCGCAACACGTGTCACCGGCAGCGATGACGCGTCGTTGCGCAGGCCGAACAGGGGGCGCAGCCAGCGCACGCGGCGGATCAGCAGTTCGTGGATCAGCAGGCAGCCACCCACGGTGCCGGCCACCAGCAGCGCCGGTTCCAACCACGGGCCCAGTTGCAGCGGTCGCAGCGTGTACAGCACGACGATCAACACGGTCTGATGCAGGATGTACCAGCTGAACACCGCCTCCCGGCAATACGCCAGCCCAGGCCACGGCTTGGACAGCAGCACCCGTGCCCAGCCGAATAGGGTCAGCAGCATGCACCAGGTGTAGAGCGCGCGGCCGATGCGCTCGGTCTGGCCCCAGGGCAGTGCCAGTACCCAGGCATCAACCTCGCCCACATCCGGAAGCCGGGCCAGCGCACGGATTCCCAGTTCCAGGCACAGCCCAAGCGCGGCCAGCATCAGGGTCAGCCGACGCCCACGCACCAGCAGCTCCCAGCCGCGCTGCCAGCGCGCAGCCATGAACCCCCCAAGGAACAGCGGCAGCGACTCGGCGTGCACATACACATCATCCAGCAGCGCGTGGGTGGGTGGCCAGCGCGGCATCAGCACCAGCAAGGCCCAGGCCAGCCAGGCCACCGGCAGCACCAGCAGCAGCGCGCCCAGCAGATGGTCACCTGTCTGCCAGCGCGGCAGTGCCGCACGCAGCGGTCGCAGCAGGCTGGCCAGCACGACGGCCAACACGGTGTAGGGCAGCAGATAGGCCAGGTACCAGAGGTGATTCCAGGTGAAGCCGTAGGCCGCACCACTGAAGTGCGCCCCCGGCCACGGCCTGAACTGCCAGTAGCGGCAGAGGAACCGGGCCCACCCCGGCGCCACATCCCCCTTGTCCAACGCCTCGTAGTAGGCCTGCAGGGACACCACGGCGATGATGCCGAACAACAGCGGCAGCTGCAGGCGCCAGCACCTGCGCAGGGTGTGGCGCAAGCGGCCATGGTCAGGCAGCGACAGTCCCAGAGCGATGCCGCTGATGGCGAACAGCAGTGGCATCCGCCAGCGGTTCATCGCGATCATCGGCCATTGCAGCCACTCGGCGGTGTAGGCGCTCTTGAGGTGGAAATCCCAGCCGGCCACGTAGGCCATGGCGGCGTGGTAGAGGATCAACAGCGCAAAGGCGGCGATGCGCAGAGTATCCAGGTCGTGGCGACGGTGCATGGTCGGCGGCTGTCAGGAGGAAGCTGCAGCGTCGGTCTGGCAAGGCCTGGGCGCCAGCGGATGGGGCGCAATGGGTGGCGCGCAGGGGCCAGTGGTGGGGTGGCTGGGACCAATGGCCGGTGCGTATGGATGTGGATGGGCAACAATGGACGGATGGAAAATGGATACCCGGCGGTCGTGGCCGCTTCTGTCACTGTTGCGCGGCCCCGCCTGATGAATGCCGTCGCGTTCTGGTCGCTGCTGTTCCTGTCCACGGCGGCGGGCAATGTGCTGGCGCACGGGATGCGGGCATGGCGGGACGCCCAGCCGTTCGCCGCGCTGGGCACCTCGATCGAGGAGTTCAGCAGCGCGCTGTCCACCCTGGCTCTGCTTGTCGTGCTGCATGCCGCCACGCGGCGCTGGCCGCTGCATGCCGATACCTGGCGGCGCCGGATCGGCTTCTATCTGCTGGGAGGCATTGCCTGGTGGCTGCTGCACGTCAGCATGATGGTGCTGCTGCGCAAGCTGGCTTTCGCCCTTGTCGGCCAGCACTACACCTATGGTGACTGGCCGGCGCAGTGGTTCTACGAGTTCTTCAAGGACGTGCAGACCTACAGTCTGCTGGTGATCGCCGTGCACGCCGCAGCGTGGTTCGGCCGCCGGAGGCAGGGCGAGGCACACCTGCTGGCCGAGCCCGACGACGGCCCGCCGATCGAGCCGGTCGAACGCCCACAGCACTTCCTGGTGCGCAAGCTGGGCAAGGAGTTCCTGGTGGCCACCGCGGACGTGGAGTATGCCCAGGCGGCCGGCAACTACGTGAATCTGCGGGTGCGCGGCCACGACTACCCGCTACGGATCACCATGGCGGCGCTGGAACAGCGCCTGGACCCGGCGATGTTCCTGCGCACGCACCGCAGCTGGCTGATCCACCGCGGGCAGCTGCGTTCGATCGAGCCGCTGGATGGCGGTGAGGCACTGCTGCACATGGTCGACGGGGCCAGGGTGCCGTGCAGCCGGCGGCAGCTGCCAACGCTGCGGCAGGCACTGGCGGGCGCCTGAGCGGGCGGGCACCGGGGCCCGCCCGCATCCTGCTTACTTCGTGTCTTTCTTGATCATGCTGTCGATGCGCGCGGCGCGGGCGTCCGAGCCCGGGTGCGAGGACATCAGTCCACCCTTGCTGGACAGCTTGCGGAACATGCTGGCCAGGGCGGCCGGATCATGGTTGTGGCGTTTCATGAACTGGTAGCCGTAATCGTCGGCGGCGCTTTCTTCCTTCTGCGAGAACTGGGCGTTGATGAAGCTCTCGCCGAGTTCGCCGAGCTGGCCCTGGCTGAGCTGGGTCAGGTTGCCGTTGCCGGACGCCGCCAGGCCATCGCGGCCGGCCGAGGTCAGCAGTGCGGTGCGCATCTTGGACTTGCTGTGGCCCAGCTTCACGTGGCCGATCTCATGACCGATGACACCACGGATCTCGTCATCGCTGGCCATGTCCATCAGGCCGGTGTAGACGCGCACGCAGCCATTGGCCATCGCCCAGGCGTTGACGTCGGCAGTGCGGTAGACCTTGAAGTTCAGGTTCAGGCCGTCCTCATTGGCCAGGCCCTGGGTGATCTTCGCCAGGCGCTGGGCATAGGGATCGTTGCCGGTCACCACCTGGTTTTCCTGGTCCATGTACGCGCAGGCCTGGTCGGCGGCCTGTGATACGTCGGCGTCGGACAGGGTCAGCGCCTTGCCCGCCTTCAGGCCGGTGCTGGACAGGCCCTTCAGGTCGATGGCCGAGGCATTGGCGGCCAGCAGGCAGGCGGCCAGGCACAGGGTGGAACGGATGATCGTCATTGAAGTGATGCTCCTTGGGTTGGGATGGTCCGCGTGGCCGCTGTTCCCGCGGCGGTCGGGAAGTCTACCGGGATCGTGTGGCCAGATGTGCTGTGGGCGCGCCAGCCCCCGGCCTGCCTCGCCGGAGCCCCCTGCCTGCGGTATCATGCGCAGTCATCTATCTAGTGCATGACTGCCGACATGATCGAACTGAATCCTGTCCGCCAGCGCATCACCGATCTGACCGATCGTGTGGTGTCGCTCAGGGGGTATCTTTGACTACGACGCCAAGAAAGAGCGTCTTGAAGAAGTAACGCGGGAGCTGGAAAGCCCCGACGTCTGGAACAACGCCGAATACGCGCAGAACCTGGGCCGTGAGCGCTCCAGCCTGGAAAAGACCGTGGGCGGCATCGCCTCGGTGCTGGACGGCCTGACCGACGCGACCGAGCTTCTGGAACTGGCTGAATCCGAACAGGACGAAGATACCGCCCTGGCCGTGGTCGCCGATCTGGACAAGCACCAGGCGCACGTGGAAAAGCTGGAATTCCAGCGCATGTTCTCCGGCGAAATGGACAATGCCGCTGCCTTCGTCGATATCCAGGCCGGTGCCGGTGGTACCGAGGCCCAGGACTGGGCGGAAATCCTGCTGCGCATGTACCTGCGCTGGTGCGAATCGCGCGGCTGGAAGACCGAGCTGATGGAAGTGTCCGGTGGCGATGTCGCCGGCATCAAGTCGGCCACGCTGCGCGTGGAAGGCGATTACGCCTACGGCTGGTTGAAGACTGAAACCGGCGTGCACCGCCTGGTGCGCAAGTCGCCGTTCGATTCGGACAACCGCCGCCACACCAGCTTCACCTCGGTGTTCGTGTCGCCGGAAATCGATGACAACATCGATATCACCATCAACCCGGCCGACCTGCGTACCGACGTGTACCGTTCGTCCGGTGCCGGTGGCCAGCACGTGAACAAGACCGAGTCGGCGGTGCGTATCACCCACATCCCGACCAACATCGTCGTGGCTTGCCAGACCGGCCGCAGCCAGCACCAGAACCGCGACAACGCGATGAAGATGCTGGCCGCCAAGCTGTACGAGCTGGAAATCCAGAAGCGCAACGCCGAGAAGGACGCCGTGGAAGCGACCAAGTCCGATATCGGCTGGGGCAGCCAGATCCGCAACTACGTGCTCGACCAGAGCCGCATCAAGGATCTGCGCACCGGCATCGAACGTTCGGACACCCAGAAGGTGCTTGACGGTGATCTGGACGAGTTCGTCGAGGCCAGCCTGAAGGCGGGTCTGGCGGTGGGTTCCAAGCGCAGCGATGCCTGATTCCCGCCCCTGCGCGGATATCATCGCCCTCGTGCGCAATGCCGAGGGCGGCTGCACCGTTTTTCTGTAGAGCCGAGCCATGCTCGGCTGCTGTTGGCACGAAAAATTACGGCGGGGCGATGATGCGCAGCGAGAGTGAACGCAAGGAACTGGGCGGCTTCCTGAAAGCCTGCCGCGCCCGTGTCGACCCCGCCACGCTCGGCCTGCCGGCCGGGCGCCGGCGCACCCCGGGCTTGAAGCGCGAGGAAGTGGCGCTGGCCATCGGGGTCAGTGTCAGCTGGTACACCTGGATCGAGCAGGGCCGCGAGGTGCGCGCCTCGCCGGAAGTGCTGGAGCGCCTGGCCAGGGTGCTGCGCCTGAGCGATGACGAGCGCGCGTACGCCTTCGCGCTGTCCGGTTACGGCGTGCCGCTGGAATCGCCGGACGAGAGCGTCACCGACGGCCTGCGCCAGCTGGTGGAGGCGATGCAGCCGATCCCGGCCTATGTGCGCAACACCCGGTTCGACATCCTGGCGTGGAATGCGGCCATCGCCGATCTGTTCGTGGATTACAGCCAGTTTCCGCCGCATGAGCGCAACACGCTGCGGTTGATGTTCCTGTACCCGCCGTACCGCACCCTGATCCTCAACTGGGAAGAGATGACCCGCGGGCTGCTTGCCGGGTTCCGGGCGGCGATGGCGCAGGCCCCGGACAAGGCGCCGTTCCTGGCGCTGGTCGAGGACCTGTCGGCGCACAGCGAGGTGTTCCGGCTGTGGTGGCCGGAGCATGACGTGCGTCGTTTCGATGAGGGTGCGAAGAAGCTGAACCACCCCACGCGCGGGTTGCTGGACCTGCAGTACGTGGCGCTGGTGCCGGAGAGCCGGCATGACCTCTCGCTGGTGACCTACCTGCCGCGGAAGTAGGGGGGTGTTCGGCAGGGCTTGCAGCCCTGCACCTGCTCAATGCAACGACAACCGCAACGGCAACGTCAAAAGCTGGGTACTCGTGGGATGGCGGGGCGGTGTGGGCTTGCAGGACACGCCGCAAGTACGTCCGTGTAGGCTCGTAGGCGCCATCCATGGCGCCTGCGGTCCTGCAAGCCCACACCGCCCCACCTCGGACAGATTCCCGCGATCTGTCGGGACGGCACGGGGTCGGATCCCGTTGCTGCGCAACCGGCTCCGACCCCAGATTGATTTCGATGTCTCACAGATTCATCCACTCATGGCGTGGATCTACTGTGTCGACCAAGGTCGACATCTACACGAGCACATCCCCGTGCCGACCAACGGTCGGCACCCACCACCAGCAGCTTCATGCCGTTCCGACAGATCGCGGGAAACTGTCGAAGGCGGGGTGGGTCTGGTTGAGGGGGCGTGAGCCGCATGGATGCGGCGACCGAGCTTACAGGGACGTACTTGCAGCGTCCCCCTCAACCGGACCCACCCCGCCATCCCATGGATGGCCAGCTTTTGCCGTTGCCGTTGCCGTTGCATTGAGCAGGTGCAGGGCTGCAAGCCCTGCCACAACAGCCCCTCCCCATACAGGTAAGTGCAGGTCACAGGATACGCAGACGCCTTGTTGCCGGCCTCGATCAGGTCCACATTCCGTGCAGGAAACGGGCTGCCGGCCCGTTGTCGAGACGACAGGAGACCTGCATGTCCGCTGCCCCCACCACTGCCGTGTCCCGCGATCCGGCCACCGGCCAGGTGATCGCCAACCACCCCTTCGCTACTGCCGCAGAACTCGAAACGATCCTGCAGCGTGGCCAGGCCGGTTTCGCGGCCTGGAGCACCCGGCCGCTGGAAGCGCGCGCTGACGTGCTGCGTGCCATGGCTGCCGTACTGCGCCGTGACCGCGAGCCCCTGGCCGCGATGGCCACCGCCGAAATGGGCAAGGTCCACGCCGAATCGCTGGCCGAGATCGAGAAATGTGCGGTGCTGTGCGACTGGTACGCCGAGCACGGCGCGCCGTTCCTGCGCGATGAGCCGACCCAGGTGCCGGGCGAGCAGGCGTATGTGTCCTACCTGCCGCTGGGCGTGGTGCTGGGCATCATGCCGTGGAACTTCCCCTACTGGCAGGTGATGCGTGCAGCGGTGCCGATCCTGATTGGCGGCAACGGCTTCCTGCTGAAGCCAGCCGAGAACATCGTCGGCACCGCGCAGCTGCTCGACGCCGCATGGCGTGAAGCCGGCCTGCCAGAGGGCACCTTCATCGCCGCCAACATCAGCCGTGAGGGCACCAGTGCCGCCATCGCCGATGATCGCATCGCCGCCGTTACCCTTACTGGCAGCGTCGCCGCTGGCCGCAGCATCGCCGCCCAGGCCGGGCAGGCGCTGAAGAAGGTGGTGCTGGAACTGGGCGGCTCCGATCCGTTCATCGTGCTGGCCGATGCCGACCTCGACGCTGCCGTCGATGCGGCCGTGGCCTCACGCTTCCAGAACACCGGGCAGGTCTGCATCGCCGGCAAGCGCATCATCGTCGAAGACGCCGTCTACGACCGGTTCGTGACGCAGTTCTGCCAGAAGGTGCAGGCGCTGACCATCGGTGATGGCCGCGAGCCGGGCAACCGGATCGGCCCGATGGCCCGCCAGGACCTGCTGGATCAGTTGCACGCCCAGGTGCAGGCCTCGGTGGATGCCGGTGCCCAGCTGCGGGTAGGCGGTCATCAGCTGGATCGTCCGGGGGCCTTCTACGCCCCGACCGTGCTGGTGGACGTTGAACCGGGCATGCAGGCCTTCGATACCGAGACCTTCGGGCCAGTGGCGTCGATCAGCCGTGCCCGCGATGCCGACCACGCGGTGGCACTGGCCAACCAGAGCGAGTTCGGCCTCAGCGGCAACCTGTGGACCGGCGACCGGGCCCGGGCCCGGCAGCTGGCGCGCCGGCTGCAGACCGGCGGCGTGTTCGTCAACGGATTCTCGGCCTCCGATCCGCGCGTGCCCATCGGTGGCGTGAAGAAGAGCGGCTTCGGTCGCGAGCTTTCGCACTTTGGCATCCGTGAGTTCGTCAACGCGCAGACCGTCTGGTTCGACAAGCGTTGACGCGCGGTTTCCTCCCTTCCTGCAACGATCCACCACCAGTCCAGCGAAAAGGACGACATTCCAATGTCCAAGGGTTCAGATCTGCTTGTCGCCGCACTTGAGAACGAAGGCGTCGAGCGCATTTTCGGTATTCCCGGCGAAGAAAACCTCGACGTGGTCGAGTCGCTGCGCCATTCCCGCATCGAGCTGGTC
The DNA here is from genome assembly GCF_035634915.1 of Stenotrophomonas sp. Lineage (GTDB taxonomy): Bacteria > Pseudomonadota > Gammaproteobacteria > Xanthomonadales > Xanthomonadaceae > Stenotrophomonas. The sequence continues at coordinate 127,114 of NZ_DASQCB010000010.1, read as the reverse complement.
ATCACCCGCCACGAGCAGGCGGCGGTGTTCATGGCGGCCACCTACGGGCGCCTGACAGGCAAGCCGGGGGTGTGCCTGGCCACGCTCGGGCCGGGCGCGCTCAACTTCACCACCGGTGCGGCCTATGCGCTGCTGGGCGCGTGGCCGGTCATCATGATCACCGGCCAGAAGGGCATCGTCGCCAGCAAGCAGGCGCGCTTCCAGATCGTGGACATCGTCAGCACGATGAAGCCACTGACCAAGCTGGCCCGGCAGATCGTCTCGGCACGCACCATTCCGACCATCGTCCGCGAGGCGTTTCGTGTGGCCCAGGAAGAGCGCCCCGGCCCCGTGCTGCTGGAGCTGCCCGAGGACATTGCCGCCACCGAGGTTGAGGGCGTTTCGCTGATTCCCACCCATGCGGTGGACCGGCCGATTGCCAGCCCGGAAGCGCTGGACCGTGCGGCGGAGATCATCCGGGGTGCCAAGCGGCCGCTGCTGATGATCGCCTCGGCGGCATCGCGCCCGCAGTCCAGCGATGCGCTGTCGGCCTTCGTGCAGCGCGCCGGCATTCCGTTCTTCACCACGCAGATGGGCAAGGGCGCGGTGGCGGGCGGTTCGGGCCTGTACATGGGCACCGCGGCGCTGACCGAGCGCGACTACGTGCACATGGCCATCGACCAGGCCGACGTGATCGTGACCATCGGCCACGAAGTCACCGAGAAGCCGCCGTTCGTGATGCGTCCGGGTGGCCCGACCGTCATCCACATTGGCTACTCGCAGGCGGCGGTGGAGCAGGTCTACTTCCCGCAGGTGGAGGTGATCGGCGATATCGGGCGCTCGCTGACCCAGCTGGCCGACCGCATCGAAGGCGCCGTGCCGCATGCCGATGCCCTGCTGCCGCTGCGCGCGACCATCCTCGAGCACCTTGCCGACCGTGCCGAGGAAGCGGGTTTCACCCCGCAACGACTGGTGCATGACGTGCGCCAGGTGATGCCGCCGGACGGCATCGTGGCGCTGGACAACGGCATGTACAAGATCTGGTTTGCCCGCAACTACCGCACGCAGGTGGCGAACACGCTGCTGCTGGACAACGCGCTGGCCACCATGGGCGCGGGCCTGCCCTCGGCCATCATGGCCTCGATCCTGTACCCGCAGCGACGGGTGCTGGCGGTCTGTGGTGACGGCGGCTTCATGATGAACAGCCAGGAGCTGGAGACCGCGCGGCGGCTGGGCCTGAACCTGGTCGTGCTGATCCTCAACGACGGTGCCTACGGAATGATCCGCTGGAAGCAGGCGGTGGATGGCTTCACCGACTACGGCATGACCTTCAGCAACCCGGATTTCGTGAAGTACGCGCAGGCGTATGGCTGCAAGGGCCATGAAGTGACCGCCATCGAGCAGTTCATTCCCACGCTGGAGGCAGCGTTCAGCGAGGGTGGGGTGCATCTGGTGTCGGTGCCGGTGGACTATTCGGAGAACCAGCGGGTGCTGGTGGAGGAGCTGCGACAGGCGTTTCCGGGCAACGGGTGAGGCCACCCCGCACGCGGTCTGGTACGGGCGCGCGCGCGCTCTGGTAGGTGTCGACCTTGGTCGACACACGGGCCGCCAACCAAGGGTGGCGACTACGAGGGCAAGGCCGCCAACCAAGGTTGGCGACTACCGGGGGCGGCGGCTGCGGGGCCGGGGGAGGGCGGTTTTGGTATGCTGGGCAACCGGCTGTGCCGGGTGCACCATCCCCCCTCACTACACGATTCCCGCAGATCCATGAGCGAAGCTACCGATACCCCCCCCGTCGACGAAAACAAGTTGATCGCCGAGCGCCGTGAGAAACTCAACGCGCTGCGCGGGCAGGGCATCGCGTACCCGAACGACTTCCGTCGCGAGGACTTTGCCGGGCAGCTGCAGGCCGAATTCGCCGATGCCGATGCCTGGACCGCCGAGGCGCTGGAAGGCAGCGGCCGCCAGGTGAAGATGGCCGGCCGCCTGATGGCCAAGCGCATCATGGGCAAGGCGAGCTTCGCCCAGATCCAGGACGAATCCGGCCGCATCCAGCTGTTCCTGCAGGGCGCCGCACTGGGCGATGCCTACACCGCCTTCAAGGGCTGGGACGTAGGCGACATCATCGCCGTCGAAGGCGGCCTGACCCGCACCAGGACCGGCGAACTGTCGGTGAAGGCCGAGTCGATCCGCCTGCTGACCAAGTCGCTGCGCCCGCTGCCGGACAAGTGGCACGGCCTGGCCGACGTCGAACAGCGCTACCGCCAGCGCTACGTCGACCTGATCGTGACCCCGGAATCGCGCGCGGTCTTCATCAAGCGCTCCAAGATCATCCGCGCCATGCGCGCGTGGCTGGACAACCGCGACTTCCTTGAAGTCGAAACGCCGATGATGCATTACATCCCCGGCGGCGCGGCGGCCAAGCCGTTCACCACCCACCACAACGCGCTGGATCTGGACCTGTACCTGCGCGTGGCGCCGGAGCTGTACCTCAAGCGCCTGACCGTGGGCGGCCTGGAGCGCGTCTACGAGATCAACCGCAATTTCCGCAACGAAGGAGTCAGCACCCGCCACAACCCGGAATTCACCATGATGGAGCTGTACGAGGCCTATGCCACGTACAACGAGATCATGGACCTGACCGAAGGCGTGATCCGTGACGTGGCGACCACCGTCAACGGTGGCACCGAAGTGGAGTGGGACGGGGCAAAGATCGACCTGGGCCCGGCGTTCCGCCGCTGGCGCATGGACGAAGCCGTGCGCCACCACAACCCGGAAATCTCCGCCGCCGACTGCACCGACCGCGAGGCGCTGCTGCGCCATTGCGAACGCCTGAAGATCCGCGTCAAGCCGTCCTACGGCTGGGGCAAGCTGCTGCTGGAGATCTTCGAAGCCACCGTCGAACACACCCTGATCCAGCCGACCTTCATTACCGACCACCCGGTGGAGGTCTCGCCGCTGGCCCGTGCCAACGACAACGATCCGGGCTACACCGACCGTTTCGAGCTGTTTGTCAACGGCAAGGAGCTGGCCAACGGCTTCTCCGAGCTGAATGACCCGGAAGACCAGGCGCAGCGCTTCCAGGCCCAGGTGGCGGCGAAGGAAGGCGGCGACGACGAGGCCATGCATTACGACGCCGATTACATCCGTGCGCTGGAGTACGGCATGGCCCCGACCGGCGGCCTGGGCATCGGCGTGGACCGGCTGGTGATGCTGCTGACCGGCAGCAGCTCCATCCGCGACGTGCTGCTGTTCCCCTACATGCGCCCCGAGCAGTAAGACGCAGTACCGGTCACGACTGTGCGCGCCGTCCCGGATCGGGCCGGCGCCATTGACGCCTTCCGCACTCGGCGTATGGTTGTTGCACGGCCTTGACGCTCGCTGTGGCTTGATGGCGTCGGGGAGTGTGCAATGTGTAGAACCCGCTTCACATTGTGACGACGATCATGAACCGGGGAGCGCGTGACGGGAGTCGTGCCGATGCAGGGTGCCAGTGTGCACAGCGGCGGGGTATCCTCGCTGGCTGATATTCCAGCGTGGTCGAGAAGGCAGGCAGAGAACGCCTTGAACATCGTCATCGTCGACGACCAGACGTCCGCAAGGACGATGCTGCGCCATGTCATTGAAGACATCGCGCCCGAATTGAGCGTGCACGACTTCGGCGACCCGCTTACCGCCCTGGCGTGGTGCGAGTCCTACGCGGTCGATCTGCTGCTGCTGGATTACCGCATGCCGGAGATGGACGGGCTGGAATTCGCCCGTCGTTTCCGCCGCCTGCCCAAGCACCGCGATATTCCGGTGATCCTGATCACTGTGGTCGGCGATGAGCCGATCCGGCAGGCGGCGCTGGAATCGGGCGTCATTGATTTCCTGGTCAAGCCGATCCGCCCGCGCGAGCTGCGGGCGCGCTGCTACAACCTGCTGCAGCTGCGCCAGCAGGCCGAGAACGTGAAGCAACGTGCGCTTTCACTGGAACAGCGCCTGCTGGCCAGCATGCACGAGGTGGAGGAGCGCGAACGCGAGACCCTTTCGCGGCTGGCGCGCGCCATCGAGTTCCGTGATGCGGGTACCAGTGCGTACCTGGAGCGCATGGCGCGGGTGGCGGGGCTGATCGCCGAACAGCTGGGGCTGCCTGAAGAGGACGCCAAACTGATCGAGATGGCCGCGCCGCTGCACGACATGGGCAAGATCGCCATCCCCGACGCGGTGCTGCTCAAGCAGGGCAAGCTCAACGACGAGGAGCTGGCGATCATGCGCCGGCACCCGCGCATCGGCCATGAACTGCTCAGTGGCAGCCAGAACCGTTTCATCCAGGTGGGGGCGCTGATCGCCCTGCGCCATCACGAGCGTTACGACGGCAGCGGCTACCCCGATGGCCTGGTGGGCGACGCGATCCCGCTGGAAGCGCGGATCGTGGCGGTCGCCGATGTGTTCGACGCGCTCATCTCACCACGTCCCTACAAGGAAGCATGGACCATGGAAGCTACCCTGGCTTATCTGTACGCCCAGCGCGGTCGTCTGTTCGACCCGCGCTGTGTTGACGCGCTGATGCGCGGGCGCAAGCAGCTGGCGGACATCTGCGCCCAGCACTCGACGGCATCCACGCGACCGGTCGGTTGACATGCAGGACCTGCGTCCACGGTTGATACACCGGCCGGCGCGGGAACCTGCGGGGGCCGCGTGCCAGTACCGCATGCCACGCACGTGGCAGGTACGGCAGCGGCTGCCCGGTGCCGTTTTCCCCTGATGTGCCGACGGATGCCCCCTCACGCCCATGGATACCTCCGCAACGTCCCCCCTGCCATCCCCTTCGCTGCTGCGCCGGCTGAAACAGCGCCTGGCCGGCCGCGAGGACAGCGAGCATGCGCAGAACCTGATCCGCATCGTCATCACCGCGTTGTTCATCAGCTATCTCGGCTGGCGCTCCTTCAGCGGGGGCGGCGACACCTTGACGGCGACCTGGCTGATCCTGGCGTTCGAGCTGACGATCTCCGCCGGCCTGCTGGCGGCGATCCTGCTGCAGCCGCGCGCATCGCATGTGCGCCGGGTGATCGGCATGCTGACCGACTACACCTGCATGGCCTGGATCATGACCATCCAGGGTGAGCCTGCTGCGCCCCTGTATGCCGTGATGCTGTGGGTGACCATCGGCAACGGCATGCGCTATGGCAGCACCTATCTGCGCGTGGCCACGGCGATGGGCTTTGTCGCCTTCCTGTGCACGGTGGTGCTGTCGCCGTACTGGCGCGCCCATGAGTACCTGGGCTGGGGCCTGCTGCTGGGCCTGGGGGCCATTCCGCTGTACTTCGATTCGCTGCTGCGCGCGCTGACCCGTGCGGTGGCAGAGGCACGCCAGGCCAATGAGGCCAAGAGCCGGTTCCTGGCCAACATGAGCCATGAATTCCGTACGCCGCTGAACGGCCTGGCCGGCATGACCGAAGTGCTGGCCACCACCCGACTGGACGATGAGCAGCGCGAATGCCTGAGCACGATCCAGGCCTCGACCCGCAGCCTGCTGGTGCTGGTGGAAGAGGTGCTGGATATTTCGGCCATCGAGGCGGGCAAGGTGCGCGTGGAGCGCAACGAGTTCGAACTGGCCAATGTGCTGCAGGCGATCAATCTGATCCTGGCTCCGCAGACCCGCTCCAAGTCGCTGGAGTACCGGGTGATGGTGGACGAGAACGTGCCGCCGCGCCTGTACGGCGATGCGGGCCATCTGCAGCAGATCCTGCTCAATCTGATGGGCAATGCGGTCAAGTTCACCGACAGCGGTTTCGTTCATCTGCGGGTGTCGGGGCAACCGGCGTCCGGTAGCGGCAACCGCATGCGCCTGCGCTTTGAGATCCTCGACAGCGGCATTGGCGTGCCGGCCGCGATGCGCAGCCGCTTGTTCGAGCCCTTCGAGCAGGCCGACGTCGGCCTGGCCCGGCGCCACGAGGGCACCGGGCTGGGCACGACCATTGCCAAGGGCCTGGTGGAATCGATGGGGGGCCAGGTGGGCTATGCGCCCAACCTGCCGCGCGGCAGCCTGTTCTGGGTGGAACTGGAGCTGGAACCGGCCAGCGTGACCGAGGAGGTGGCCGCGCCTGCCGAGGAGGGTGGCAATGTCATCGCCTTCTCCAATCCGTTCCTGCGCCACCGTGCACGGGTGCGCAGCCTGCGCGTGCTGGTGGCCGATGACCACGAAGCCAACCGCATGGTCCTGCAGCGCCTGCTGGAGAAAGCCGGGCACAAGGTGACCTGCGTGAATGGCGGCGAACAGGTGCTGGACACGCTGGAACAGGCCAGTTTCGATGCGGCGATCGTCGATCTGCACATGCCCGGCATGAGCGGCCTGGATCTGCTCAAGCAGCTGCGGGTGATGCATGCCAGCGGCATGCCCTATGTGCCGGTGATGGTGCTCAGTGCCGATGTCACGCCCGAATCCATCCGCAGCTGCGAGCAGGCCGGCGCGCGGGCCTTCCTGGCCAAGCCGGTGGTGGCCACGCGCCTGTTGGACGTGCTGGCGGACGTTGCCGCCAACGTCCGCGCCGGTACCAGCCTGGAAGCAGTGCCGCCGCAGGTGGTCAGCAACGGCGTGTTCGATCCGGCCGTGCTGGACGAACTCGCTTCACTGGGCATGGGCGATGGCTTCGAGCGCAAGTTCATCGACCAGTGCCTGGCCGACGTCGATCTGTGCATGAAGCATATCCAGAGCAGTGCCGAGCAGCAGGACTGGGAAGAGTTCCGTGAGCGTGCCCACGCCCTGCGCGGGGTCACCAGCAACCTGGGCCTGGTGCAGGTGGCGGCCACCAGTGGTGAACTGATGCGGATGGCTGATTGGCAGCTCAAGGCCGAGTGGAGCGTCCGTGTCTCCAGCCTGGCCGCTGCATTGCGCAGCGGCAGGAAGGCGCTCGACGCACGTATTGCCGGCGTTGTCCGGCAGGACGATGGCGAGCGGTCGCCTTCCTGATCCGCGCGGGGTTCAGGCCCCATCCCCATTGCGGCGTGCCTGCGCCCGCACCAGTCGGTCCATCGTGCGCAGGGACTTCTCGCCGAGCTGCATGGCGGTGTCCACCCAGATTTCGGTGATCCGCATCATTTCGTGCAGCGGCACCTGGGTGGCGATCTCGTTGACCTGGCGCATGGCGGCCCAGGCGTGCGGGATGCGCTTGCTGTCCTTGATGACCTGTTCCACCGCGGCCACGCCTTCGCCGACCGGTACCACCACGTCGACCAGGCCCATCTGCTTCAGTTCGCTGGCCGTGTAGAGGTTGCCCTCCAGCATGATCTTCTCGGCCAGGCGCGGGCTGATGCGCTGGCACAGGAAGGAATAGGCGCCCATGCCGGGGAACAGGTCGAACAAGACCTCCGGCAGGCCCATCAGCACGCCTTCCTCGGCGACGATGGTGTGGCAGCTCAACGCGGCTTCGAAGCCGCCGCCCAGGGCATTGCCCTGCACCAGGGCGATGCTGTGCGCGCGCGTGCCCAGCCCGGCGTGGAAGGCGTGCACGCCACGGACGCAGCGCTGCGCGTAGTCGAGCAGGCGGGCACGGTCACCTTCGCGGATCAGGCGGCAGAACAGCTCCAGGTCTCCGCCCAGATTGAAGACATCGCTGTCCGAAGCCAGTACGACATGGGGCGACAGTGCATGGGAGGCCGAGAGGCGTTCGCCCAGGTCGCGCTGGTAGTCGACGATATCGTCCACCAGCCGGGAGGCGAAGCAGGGCCGGCCCGGCTGTTCGGCTAGGTGGGCATGCATGTGGATCCAGTAGACGTTTCTTTCCTGCTCCTCGGTCAGGCGCAGGGTGGGGTGGCGCGAGGCGCGGGAAATGAAGGGATGGACTGCAGACATGGGTGTTCTCCGTATGACCGTCCGGCCGACCGCAGAGCGGACGGAGAAGAGTGAGGGGGCAAGCTGAACGTGCGGCGGCGAGTGATTCTATGCACTCCCTGTGAACCGCCCGCAAGCGGCCAGGCCCCCGCCGGCCGCGCAAACAGAAGGCCCGGGTCGTCGCCGACCCGGGCCTGTCCGTTACCTCTGCCCGCAAACCCTTACGGGGCGGGCGTATCGCGGAGTTCGCGACGCAGGATCTTGCCGACATTGGTCTTCGGCAGCTCTTTTCGGAATTCTACGATTCTGGGGTGCTTGTAGCCGGTGAGGTTGGCACGCGCGTGTTCCTTGACCATTTCGGCGGTCAGGTTCGGGTCCTTCTTCACGATGACCACCTTCACCACCTCGCCGGATTTCTCGTCCGGCACGCCGACGGCGGCCACTTCCAGTACGCCCGGCATCATCGCGATGACGTCCTCGACTTCGTTCGGGTACACGTTGAAGCCGGACACCAGGATCATGTCCTTCTTGCGGTCGACGATGTAGAAGAAGCCCTGTTCGTCCATCTTCGCCATGTCGCCGGTGTGCAGCCACTGGTCGGCATCGATGGCGGTGGCGGTTTCGTCGGGGCGCTGCCAGTAACCCTTCATCACCTGCGGGCCGCGGATGCACAGTTCACCCACCTCGCCCATGGCCAGGGTGTTGCCGTTGTCGTCCTTTATGCACGCATCGGTGGACGGAATCGGCAGGCCGATGGCGCCGTTGTATTCCTTCAGGTCCAACGGATTGATGCAGGCCGCCGGCGAGGTCTCGGTCAGGCCGTAAGCCTCGACCAGGGTCACCCCGGTGACCTTCTTCCAGCGCTCGGCCACCGCACGCTGCACGGCCATGCCACCGCCCAGGGTCACCTTCAGCGAGGAGAAGTCGACGGTGTCGAAACCGGGGGTGTTGAGCAGGCCGTTGAACAGGGTGTTGACGCCGGTGATGGCGGTGAAGCGCACCGACTTCAGTTCCTTGACGAAGCCCTTCATGTCGCGCGGGTTGGTGATGAGGTGGTTGCAGCCACCGAACTTCATGAAGACCAGGCCGTTCGCCGTCAACGCGAAGATGTGGTACAGCGGCAGAGCGGTGATGATCCACTCCTTGCCCGGCTCGATGCCCGACGCGCCGATCCAGGCCGAGGCCTGCTGCATGTTGGCGATCAGGTTGCGGTTGGTCAGCATCGCGCCCTTGGCCACGCCCGTGGTACCGCCGGTGTACTGCAGGAAGGCGACGTCGTCGTGGTCGATCTCGACCTTGGGCAGTGTGTGGCGGCTGCCCAGCGCCAGGGCCTGGCGGAAGCGCACCGCGCCCTTCAGATGGTAGTTGGGCACCATCTTCTTGATGTACTTCAGCACGAAGTTGACGATCGTACCCTTCAGGCCGAGCAGGTCGCCCAGGCCGGTGGTGACGACGTGCTTGACCGGGGTATCAGCGATGACCTGTTCGACGGTATCGCCGAAGTTGTCGACCACCACCAGTGCGCTGACGCCTGCGTCGACCAGCTGGTGCTTCAGCTCGCGCGCGGTGTACAGCGGGTTGACGTTGACCACGGTGAGGCCCGCGCGCAGCACGCCGAAGGTGGCTATCGGGTACTGCAGGCAGTTGGGCATCATCAGGGCGACGCGGTCGCCCTTCTTGAGCTTCAGCTCACCCAGCAGATAGGCGGCGAACTGCTCGACCAGGGCGTCGGTCTGCCCGTAGGTGAGGATCTTGCCGAAGCTGGAGTAGGCAGGGCGGTCGCGGTACTTGGCGACCGAGGCGTCGAAGACCGAAGCTACCGAATGGAACTCGTTGATGTCGATCTCGGCGGGAACGCCTTTCGGATAGCTCTGCAGCCAGGGACGATCCAGACTCATATTCCCCCTCCAGGAATCGTTTTTGATGGGTGCGGCGCGGACAGTATCCGCCGGAACCGCTGCGGGCAGCATACCGTTCCGTAGGGAAAACGCGAAGGGGGCGTCGCGGTCAGTGCGCCGGTGGTTGGTAGGATGGGCTGGCGTGTGCCCACCAAGGTGGGCACCTACCGGTCGTTCGGCGCGGGTTGGCGTGTGCCCACCAAGGTGGGCACCTGCCGGGGGTCGGGGCGTGGCATTCGCGTCAGCTGCGGTTGCGTGCCGGGGCGCCGTTGGCCCTGTAGTAGGGCGCGCTGCTGCGCGGCAGCGGCGTGCGGCCACGGATCACGTCGGCCAGCTTCTCGGCCATCATGATGGTCGGCGCGTTGAGGTTGCCGGTGACCACCTGCGGCATGATCGAGGCATCGACAATGCGCAGGGCCTCCAGGCCGTGCACGCGGCCCTGGCCGTCGACCACTGCCATCGGGTCATCGGCGTGCCCCATTTTGTTGGTGCAGGACGGGTGGTAGGCCGTCTCGGCGTGCTCGCGCACGAAGCCATCGATCTGCGCATCGGTCTGCAGCTCGCGGCCGGGCGAGATCTCGCGGCCACTGTAGGGCGCCAGCGCCGGCTGCGCGAAGATCTCGCGGGTGATGCGGATGGCCGCGCGGAACTCGCGCCAGTCCTGCTCGTGCGACATGTAGTTGAACAGGATGCTGGGGTGCACGCGCGGATCCTTGGACACCACGTGGACGCGGCCGCGGCTGGGCGAGCGCATCGAGCCGACGTGCATCTGGAAGCTGTGCGCCTTGATCGGGTTGGAGCCGTTGTAGTTGATGGCCACCGGCAGGAAGTGGTACTGCAGATTCGGCCAGTCGAAGGATTCGTCGCTGCGGATGAAGCCGCCGGCTTCGAACTGGTTGCTGGCGCCGATGCCGGTGCCCAGGAACAGCCATTCGGCGCCGATGGCCGGCTGGTTGTACAGCTTCAGGGCCGGCGCCAGCGATACCGGCTTTTTGCATTCGTACTGCAGGTACATCTCCAGGTGATCCTGCAGGTTGGCGCCGACGCCGGGCAGGTGATGCACCAGGTCGATGTCCAGGCTGCGCAGCAGATCGGCCGGGCCGACACCGGAGCGCTGCAGGATCTGCGGCGAGGCGATGGCGCCGCCACACAGCAGCACCTCGCGGCGCGCGGTGGCACGCTGGGGCTGGTCGTTGTGCAGCCACTGCACGCCCACCGCGCGCTTGCCCGAGAACAGGATGCGGTCGGTGAGGGCATGGGTGGCGATGGTCAGGTTCGGGCGCGGTTTTGCCAGGTCCAGGTAGCCACGGGCGGTGCTGGAGCGGCGGCCCTTCGGCGTGACCGTGCGGTCCATCGGGCCGAAGCCTTCCTGCTGGTAGCCGTTGAGATCGTCGGTGCCCGGGTAACCGGCCTGCACGCCGGCTTCGACCATCGCGGCGAACAGTTCGTTGTTGCCGGCCTTGGGCGTGGTCACCCGCAACGGGCCGTCGCCGCCGTGGTAGTCGTTGGCGCCGATGTCACGGGTCTCGGCCTTGCGGAAGTAGGGCAGGCAGTCCAGATAGGTCCAGTCTTCCAGGCCCGGCAGGCTGGCCCAGTGGTCATAGTCCATGGCGTTGCCGCGGATGTAGCACATGCCGTTGATGAGCGACGAGCCGCCCAGGCCCTTGCCGCGGCCGCAGTCCATGCGCCGGTTGTTCATGAAGGGCTCCGGGTCGGTCTTGTACGCCCAGTTGTAGCGCGTGCCCTGCAGCGGATAGGCCAGTGCGGCCGGCATCTGTGTGCGGAAGTCGAGGCGGTAGTCGGGGCCGCCGGCTTCCAGCAGCAGCACGCTGACGTCGGCATCCTCGGTGAGGCGGGTGGCCAGCACGTTGCCGGCCGAACCGGCGCCGATGATGATGTAGTCGTACTCGTTGGGGGTGCTCATGGTTGTTCTCCTGCGGGTTCAGAACACGCTGGCGTAGTCGCCCAGTTCGACCTGCACCGACTTGATGCGGGTGTAATGGCCCAGGGTGGACAGGCCGTTCTCGCGGCCGACGCCGGACTGCTTGTAGCCACCGACCGGCATTTCGGCCGGCGATTCACCCCAGGTGTTGATCCAGCAGATGCCGGCTTCCAGGCGATGGATGATGCGGTGGGCGCGGCTGATGTCCCTGCTGACCACGCCAGCGGCAAGACCGAACGTGGTGTCGTTGGCGCGACGGATCACTTCGTCCTCGTCGTCGTAGGCGAGGATGCTCATCACCGGCCCGAAGATTTCTTCGCGCACGATGGTCATGTCGTCACGGCAGTCGGAGAACACGGTGGGCAGCACGTAGGCACCCTCGGCCAGCGTGCCTTCGCTGGCACGGCCGCCACCGGTCAGCAGGCGGGCGCCTTCGGCCTTGCCGCTGTCGATGTAGCGCAGCACGTTGTCCATATGCGCGAAGCTGACCATCGGCCCGAAGTTGGTGTCGGCTGACTGCGGATCGCCGATGCGGATGCGCTTGACCCGCTCGACCACCGCGGCCTCGAATGCGGCCAGCATGCGGCGCGGCACGAACACGCGGGTGCCGTTGGTGCAGACCTGGCCGGAGCTGAAGAAGTTGGCCATCACCGCGATGTCGGCGGCGCGGTCCAGGTCGGCGTCATCGCAGATGACCAGCGGCGACTTGCCACCCAGTTCCATGGTCACTTCCTTCAGCGAGGACGAGGCGGCCGCGGCCATCACCTTCTTGCCGGTGGTCACGCCACCGGTGAAGGAGATCTTTTCGATCACCGGGTGTTCGGTGAGCCAGTTGCCGATCTCGGCGCCCGGGCCCTGGACGACGTTGAACACGCCGTCCGGTACACCGGCTTCGCTGTAGATCGCGGCCAGCTCCAGGGCGGTCAGCGGGGTCACCTCTGAGGGCTTGAACACCATCGCGTTGCCGGCGGCCAGCGCGGGCGCCGACTTCCACAGGGCGATCTGGATGGGGTAGTTCCAGGCGCCGATGCCGGCGACCACACCCAACGGTTCGCGGCGGGTGTAGAAGAAGCTCGATTCGCGCAGCGGCAGCTGGATGCCTTCGATGGCGGTGGCCAGGCCGGCGTAGTACTCCAGCACGTCCGCGCCGGTGACGATGTCCACCGTGGTGGTCTCGGCCAGCGCCTTGCCGGTATCCAGGGTTTCCAGGCGGGCCAGCGCATCATTGCGTTCGCGCAGGAGGTCGACCGCACGGCGCAGGATGCGCGAGCGCTCCATCGCGGTCATCGCCGCCCACACCTTCTGGCCTTCGGCTGCGCTGCGCACCGCGCGCTCGACGTCGGCCTGGCTGGCGATCTGCACCTCGGCCAGCACCTGGCCGTTGGCGGGGTTGATGCTCTGGAAGGACTTGCCACTGGTGGCGTCGACGCGTTGGCCGTGGATGTAGAGCTGTTGCACGGGCAGGGCGGTCATGGGCGTACTCCTGGGAAGGGGGCGGATGCTCAGGCGCTTATAGCGCGTGGGCCTGTAACTGGAAGTCGATGTAGCCGTAGGCGATGCGCCGGGCCTTGTCGGCGTTGAACTGGCCGCCGACCAGGCTGCCGCGCAGCCACAGGCCGTCGATCATCGCGGCCAGGCCACGGGCGGCCAGGCGGGCGTGGTCGTGCGGCAGCACGCGGTTGAACTGGTGGCACAGGTTGGAGAACAGCCGCTGGTCATTGGCGCGCTGCAGCCGGGCCAGTTCCGGCTGGTGCATGCTGGCGGCCCAGAAGGTCAGCCACACGCGCATGGCCGTGCCATTGGTCTGGCTGTCGTCGAAGTTGCCATCGACGATCGCGCGCAGGTGGTCGCGCGGGTCGCTGCCTGCGGCGTCGCGGTAGCGGGCAACGGCGGTCTTCAGTTCGCGCAGGATCTGGCGCATGGCGGCATTGAGCAGGCCATCCTTGTCGCCGAAATAGTGGGCCACGATGCCGCTGGACAGGCCGGCCTTGCGCGCGATGGTGGCGACGGTTGCGTCCGCCATGCCGATCTCGTCAATGGTCTGGAAGGTCGCCTGGATCAACTGTTCGCGGCGGACAGGTTCCATGCCTTTCTTCGGCATCGTGTCTCCAACGGGTGCGGCCCGGGTATCGGCAGAGTGTTCATCATACTTTTTATTGATTGAACGTTCAATCAATAAACCATAGGATGCCGGTGCGCCCCCACGCCATGGGCCCGGCTACCGGTCCGGCCCCGCCCATGTGCCTTCCCGGACCGATGAGACGACCCCATGCCTGCCCTGGCTCATTCCAAGCGCCTGCCTCTGCGCTTGAACCGTTTCGTGTTCTTCAGCGCGTCCCTTTCCATTGGTGTCCTCGGCGCGTTGACCGTGTTCTTCCCGGAGGCCAGCGAGCACTGGCTGCAATGGGCGCAGGCGGAGGTGTCAGCCGCCTTCGGCTGGTGGTACATGCTGCTGCTCGTGGCCAGCCTGGGCTTCGTGCTGTGGCTGGCGTTCTCGTCCTACGGGCGGATCCGGCTGGGCCATAACGAGGAATCCCCGGCGTTCGGCTACGTGCCATGGGTGTCGATGCTGTTCTCGGCCGGCATCGGCATCGCGCTGCTGTACTACGGTGCCTACGAGCCGCTGGATCATTTCCTGAATCCACCCGGGCAGCCCGGCAGTACCGTGGCTGCCGGCCGCGAAGCGATGGTGCTGACGTTCCTGCACTGGGGCCTGCACGGGTGGGCGCTGTATGCCCTGGTCGGCGTTGCGCTGGGCTACTTCGCCTATCGGCGCAACCTGCCGCTGGCGCTGCGCTCGGCGCTGCATCCGATCTTCGGGGAGCGCATCCATGGCCGCATCGGTGACATGGTGGATGGCTTCGGCATCCTCGCTACGCTGATCTCGATGGTCACCAACCTGGGCATCGGCGCGCTGGTGGTGCAGTCCGGGCTGGTCTACCTGTTCCATGTGCCCGATACGCCGCACGTGCTGGTGGTGATCGTGCTGGTGATGATGGCGGTGGCCACGATCGGCGTGGTGGCCGGTGTGGAAAAAGGCATTGCCTGGCTGTCCAATCTCAATGTGCGGCTGCTGTGTGCGCTGCTGCTGTTCGTGCTGCTGACCGGGCCGACCCTGCATCTGCTGGATGGGCTGGTGCAGAACACCGGTGACTACCTCGGCGCGTTCGTGCGCAAGAGCTTTGACATGTACCTCAACGATCCCAAGGGGCGGACCTGGATTGGCTCGTGGACGCTGTTCTACTGGGCATGGTGGATTGCCTGGGCGCCGTTCGTGGGCCTGTTCGTTGCCCGCATCTCACGCGGCCGCACCATCCGCGAGGTGATTCTGGGCGTGCTGCTGATCCCCTTGGGATTCACCTTGGCGTGGTTGTCGATCTTCGGCAATACCGCCATTGATCTGGTGCTGAACCACGGGCAGGCGGTGCTGGGGCAGGTTGCCCAGCAGGATGCGGCGATGACGCTGTTCAAGCTGCTGGAATACCTGCCGGGGGCGCCCTATGTGGCGGGCGCAGCGGTGATGATCGGCTTCGTACTGTTCCTGACGCCGGTTGATTCAGGCACGCTGATGATCGCCAACCTGTGCACCCGCCGCGTGGATGATGGCGTGGAAGACGGCCATGACGCGCCGATCTGGCTGCGCGTGTTCTGGGCCGCGGGCATTACCGTGGCATCGGTGGGGCTGCTGCTCGCCGGCAATTTCGGCGCGATGCAGACGGCCGTGGTGCTGTGTGGGCTGCCCTTCTCGGTGATCCTGGCCTTCTACATGATCGGGTTGCTGCGGGCATTGCGCAGTGATCCGGACGCGCCGCATTGACCTCGGCGGCTTCGTAGCGTCGAGCGTGCTCGACTGATGGCAATGGGGCCCGGCGCTGGGGGTTTACAGGCGCAGGGCGGCTTCCAGCAGCGGGGCGGCCCAGGCGGGGGTGGCCGCGAGCGTATCGAGGTCATCGGCCTGGGGATACAGCACCTGGCCAGCATCCATCTGCAGCAGCAGCTGCGGATCGGGAACGGCTTCGCCGGGCGCGGCATCGGCGCTGTTGTCGTAGATCTGCAGCTGGGCCAGCACCGGCATCAGCCGTATCAGGTTCTGCTGGGCCAGCGGCCAGCGCCGGCGGATATCGGCCTCGTTGATGGGGTGCCCACCGTGGCGTACCCGCGCCTGCACGCGTGCGATGTGCTGCTCCGGGCTGGACAGCCCGCAGAACCACATCAGCACGTCGTGGCTGTGGCTGGCTTCGTGCAGCAGGGCGGCGATGGAATTGCCGCCCAGCGTGGTCTCGAAAGCGTGGTTGCGGCCCTGATCGAGGGCATCGCGGATGCGGTTGACGCCTTCCTGCCAGGCCTGGGCATTGGCTTCGGCCTGGGACAGGCCCGACAGCCCGCGCAGGCCACGGGCGAAGGAGTCCGGATTGAACCAGTCCAGCCCGGCCTCGCGCAGCACGTGGCCGCCCACCGAACTCTTGCCGGCGCCGTTGACGCCGGCAAGGACGTACAGGAACGGTCGCGACATCAGTGCCCCGTGCCGGCCTTGACCTGTCCCTTCAGGCGGGCCGGGCGGCGCAGCAGGGCGCGCGCGGTGTCACCGGCCTGGGCCTGCTGCAGCACGGCCAGGCGCTGGTCGAAGCCGGCACGCAGTTCGGCCAGGCCCGGGTCCTGCCCGCGCAGGGCTTCCAGCGAGGATTCCAGCGCTTCCACCCGGGCCTGCAGCGCGCGGTACTGCTCGATGGAGACGATGACCGCCTGCGGCTCGTTGTGGTTGGTGACCACCACCATGCGCTGGTCGCGGACCTCCTGCATGACCTTGCGCCAGTGCTCCTTCACCGACGATGCGGTGGTGTGGGTCAGCTCGTTGATGGGGTCGAAGCGGACGGGCAGGTGAAGCATGGCGGGGCTCCAGGGGGACCTTTGGCGCCAGCCTACACCGGATGCGGATGAATTTCATGAATAGTGAAAAACATACGAAATATGAAATGTGGATATTGGCATTTCGTGCCATCCCTAAAGACACCGTACGCATCCGTACTGCACCATCACAGGCTGTGAAGCAAGGGAGCGCGCGATGCGCATTGCAGTAAGTTGCCTGCTGTTCTGCAGTTGCGCTGTCGCCGTGGCGCAGACGTCGCCACCGATGCGGCAGTTGGATTACCCCGTGCTGGCGATGGGCGACACGGGGCAGTTCCGGGTGCAGGTACCGGCGTATGCAGGCGGTCAGGGCCGGGTGTCGTACGCGGCACATGCGCTGATGCCGGGCAGCAGCGAGGACCGCGGCTACCGGTTCGTGGCCGTGCACTGCGAAGACCCCGGGTTCACCCCGGTGGTGCATTACGAGAACCGCGGCGTGGTGTGTTCGCGCATTGGCCAGGCAGCGCACCCGGCGTTCGGGATGGTGGTGACCGTGGTCAATACCGGCGCCGCAGATGGCGAGACCCTCATGGAAGAGGGTCTGCGTGGGCTGGTGTACTACGTGGGACCGAGCGCGGCCCCGTGGCGGATCTACGGCGTGCAGCCGTAGCAGCCATTGCCCTGGAAGATGCCAACCTTGGTTGGCACGCCAGACCCCGGTAGGTGCCAACCTTGGTTGGCACGTCGGGATCAGTCGAGCATGGCTCGACTCTACAGAAGCGAATGAGTTCGCGTCATTTGCTGGCCAGCTGGCGCAGCACGTACTGCAGCAGGCCGCCGTGGCGGAAGTACTCCACTTCCTTCGGGGTCAGCAGCATCACCGAGACCTCGAAGGTCTTCTTCGTGCCATCGGCCTTGGTCGCGGTCACCGTGGCACGCTTGCTGGCACCGTCTTCCAGACCAGTGATGTCGATCGTCTCCGACCCATCCAGGCCCAGCGACTGCGCGTTCTCACCGTTGCGGAACTGCAGCGGCAGCACGCCCATGCCGACCAGGTTGGAGCGGTGGATGCGCTCGAAGCTCTCGGCCACCACGGCCTTCACGCCCAGCAGCAGGGTGCCCTTGGCGGCCCAGTCACGCGAGGAGCCGGTGCCATATTCCTTGCCGGCCAGCACCACCAGCGGCACGTTGTCGGCCTTGTACTTCATGGCCGCGTCGTAGATCGCCAGCTTTTCCGGCTGGCCACCGTTGGCCGGGTAGTACAGGGTATTGCCGCCTTCCTCGCCACCAAACATCAGGTTCTTGATGCGGATGTTGGCGAAGGTGCCGCGGACCATGACGTCATCGTTGCCGCGGCGGCTGCCGTAGCTGTTGAAGTCGGCCGGCTGCACGCCGCGTTCCTGCAGGAAGCGGCCCGCCGGCGAATCCTTCTTGATGTTGCCGGCCGGGGAGATGTGGTCGGTGGTGATCGAATCGCCGAACAGGCCCATCACGCGTGCACCGTGCACATCGTTGATGCTGCCGGTCTGCATGGTCATGCCATCAAAGTACGGCGGGTTCTTGATGTAGGTGGAGGCATCGCTCCATTCGTACAGGTTGCCGTCCGGCGAGGCGATGGTGTTCCAGCGGGTATCGCCCTTGAACACGTCGGCGTAGTTCTGCTTGAACATCTCCGGGCCGATGGTGGCGGCGATGACATCGCCGATTTCCTTGTTGCTTGGCCAGATGTCGCGCAGGAACACCGGCTGGCCATCGCTGCCGGTGCCCAGCGGCTGGGTGGTCAGGTCGATGTCGGTGGTGCCGGCGATGGCGTAGGCCACCACCAGCGGCGGGCTGGCCAGATAGTTCATCTTCACTTCGGGATGCACGCGGCCCTCGAAGTTGCGGTTGCCCGACAGCACCGAGGTGACCACCAGATCGCCGGCGGCGATGCCGGCGCTGACTTCGGTCGGCAGCGGGCCGGAGTTGCCGATGCAGGTGGTGCAGCCGTAGCCGACCACGTAGAAGCCGATCTTCTCCAGCTCCTTCAGCACGCCGGCCTTTTCCAGGTAATCGGTAACCACGCGCGAGCCTGGGCCGAGCGAGGTCTTCACCCAGGGCTGGCGGTTCAGGCCCTTGGCGGCGGCGTTGCGGGCCAGCAGGCCGGCGCCGATCATCACCGCCGGGTTGGAGGTGTTGGTGCAGGAGGTGATGGCGGCGATGACCACCGCGCCGTCCTTCAGGCGGACCTTGCGGCCTTCGGTCTCGATGTCCGCATAACCCTTGGCCAGTTGTTCGTTGCCGACCGCCGCGCCGCCGCCTTCGCTGACGAAGGTGGAAACATCGGCGCTGCGCTTGTCACGGTTGCCGGTGAGGCCGACCAGCGCTTCGCGGTAGTTCTTCTGCACGTCTTCCAGCAGCACGCGGTCCTGCGGGCGCTTGGGGCCGGCCAGCGAGGGCTTGACCGTGCCCATGTCCAGTTCCAGCGTGCTGCTGTACTGGGCCGGCGCGCTGCCCGGTTCGTGCCACAGGCCCTGAGCCTTGGCATAGGCCTCGACCAGGTTGATCTGTTCGTCGCTGCGGCCGGACAGGCGCAGGTAGTTCAGCGATTCGTGATCGATCGGGAAGATGCCGCAGGTGGCGCCGTATTCGGGGGCCATGTTGCCGATGGTGGCGCGGTCGGCCAGTGGCAGGTGCTGCAGGCCATCGCCGAAGAACTCGACGAACTTGCCGACCACGCCGAGCTTGCGCAGCATCTGGGTAACGGTCAGCACCAGGTCGGTGGCGGTAGCGCCCTCGGGCAGCTTGCCGGTGAGCTTGAAGCCGACCACCTGCGGGATGAGCATCGAGGACGGCTGGCCCAGCATGGCCGCCTCGGCCTCGATGCCGCCCACGCCCCAGCCGAGCACGCCGATGCCGTTGATCATCGTGGTGTGGCTGTCGGTACCGAACACGGTATCGGGGTAGGCCACCGCCTTGCCATCCTTGTCGGCAGTCATCACCACGCGGGCCAGGTTCTCCAGGTTCACCTGGTGGACGATGCCGGTGTTGGGCGGCACCACCTTGAAGTTGTCGAAGGCCTTCTGGCCCCAGCGCAGGAAGCCGTAGCGTTCCTGGTTGCGCTGGAACTCGATCTTGCCGTTGAGGTCCAGCGCGTCGGGCTTGCCGAACACATCGACCTGCACCGAGTGGTCGATGACCAGTTCGGAGGGGATCTGCGGGTTGATCTGCTCGGGCTTGCCGCCCAGCTTGACCACTGCATCGCGCATGGCGGCCAGGTCGACCACGCAGGGCACGCCGGTGAAATCCTGCAGGACCACGCGCGCGGGCATGAAGGCGATTTCGGTATCCGGCTCGGCGCTGGGCTGCCAGCGCGCCACCGCTTCGATGTGGTCGGGGCCGACGGTGGCGCCGCCGTCCTCGTGCCGGAGCAGGTTCTCCAGCAGGATCTTCATCGAATAGGGCAGGTGGGAAATGTCGAAGCGCTTGCCGAGCGTGGGAAGGCTGAAGTAGTCGTAGGTCTTGCCGCCGACGTCCAGCTGGCTGCGGGTGGAGAACGAATCGCTCATGCGGGATGACTCCTCTTGCGGATGGCTTGCTATGGCCCACCGTGGCAGGCCTGCTTGCGTTTGACGGCGGCGTTCCGGCCGCCGGATCCCCGCCAGTATGGCCGAGCGGGGAGGGGCTGGAACGCCCTTGGCGCAGGACGCAAGGTTACATGGCTGTATGTAGTGCCGATGTCACGGTTTGCCGCGCCACTGGCTCATCAGCATCTGCAGGAAGCGCTCGGCGGTGGGTGAGAGCAGGGCGCCGCGACGGCGCACGATGCCGATGGTGCGCGACACCACCGGATTGCCGATCGGGCGGGTCACCAGGATCGGGTGGTCGCCATCGGGGGTGGCCATTTTCGGCAGCACCGACACGCCGATGCCGGCTTCGACCATGCCCAGCGAGGTGGACAGGTGGGTCACTTCGTAATGCCAGCTCAACTTCAGGTTCTCGCGCGCCAGCGCGCCATCCAGCAGCGTGCGGTTGCCGCTGGTGCGGTGCACGGTGATCAGCTGGTGCTGGGCCAGGTCGGCCCATTCGACCTTGCGTTTGCGCGCCAGCGGATGGTCGCGGCGGCAGGCGAGCACGAAGGGGTCTTCGGCCAGGACGTCGAAATCCAGGTTGGGGTCGTTGGCACCCATGAAGTTGATGCCGAATTCGACTTCGCCGCGTTCCACCGCCTGCAGGCCCTCGGTGGCCGGAATGTCCAGGATGCGGAAGCGCACGTTGGGATGCGCCTCGTGGAAGCGCGCCATGACGCTGGGCAGGAAGTAGAACGCGGCCGTCGGCAGGCAGGCGATGGTGACGGTGGCGCCACGGGTGTCCTCGCGACCGCGCAGCGAGAACAGCGAGCCATCGAATTCTTCCAGCATGCGCCGCACCAGCGGCAGCAGGTTCTCGCCCACCGCCGTGGTGCTGACGCTGCGCGTGGTGCGTTCCAGCAGGGGTGAGCCGACCGCCTGTTCCAGCTTCTGGATGCGTCGGCTGAGCGCGGGCTGCGATACGTGCAGGCTTTCAGCAGCGCGGTGGAAGCTGCGCGTTTCGGCCACAAGCAGAAAGGCGCGCAGGTCGAGGATTTCGCAATTGATGCTCATTAGGTATCAATCATCCAAAAATCAGCAATTCACAGATCAATCGGGGTCATGCCAGTATCGAATCACAGAGGGGGTATTCATCCCCTATACGCATCAATCTAGCACACGTATGTCCAACGATCTGCTCAGCATTCCCTGCGTGCTCATGCGCGGTGGTACTTCCAAAGGCCCCTTCTTCCTGGCTTCCGATCTACCGGCGGACACCGCCCGGCGCGACCGCCTGTTGCTGGAAGTGATGGGCTCGGGCCACCCGCTGCAGATCGACGGCATCGGCGGCGGCAATGCCCTGACCAGCAAGGTGGCGATCATCGACCGTTCCAGCCGTGCCGATGCGGACGTGGACTATCTGTTCGCCCAGGTACGGGTGGAGCAGCAGGTGGTGGATACCTCGCCGAACTGCGGCAACATGCTGGCCGCCGTCGGCCCGTACGCCATCGAGCGCGGGCTTGTGCAGGTACAGGACCCGCAGACCCGGGTGCGCATCTTCAACGTCAATACCGGCAAGCTGATCGTGGCCACGGTGGAAACCCCGGGCGGTGAAGTGGTGTACCGCGGTGATACGCGCATTGCCGGTGCGCCGGGCTCGGCCTCGCCGGTACGCTTGTCCTTCCTGGATGCGGCCGGTGCGCGCACCGGCAAGCTGCTGCCCAGTGGCCACGCGCAGGAAACCATCGATGGCGTGGCGGTAAGCCTGATCGATTGCGCGATGCCGATGATGCTGGTGCGCGCCGAGGACCTCGGTGTGCGCGGCGATGCGTCACCGGCCGAGCTGAATGCGGATGCCGCTTTCCTTGCGCGCCTTGAGGCGCTGCGTATCGAAGCCGGTGCGCGGATGGGCATCGCCGATGCGGGCAACAAGGTGATTCCCAAGCCAGTGCTGCTTTCCGCGCCGCAGCATGGCGGCCACCTGCAGGTGCGCTACTTCATGCCCCACCAGTGCCACACCGCACTGGCGATCACCGGCGGCGTGGGCCTGGCCACGGCGGCGGTCACCCCGGGCACGCTGGCCAACACTTTTGTCGCATGCCTGGACCTGCCCGGCAGCATTACCCTCGAACATCCGAGCGGGGCCCTGGACGTGGGCCTGAGTCGCAGCTCGGACGATGCGCCGGTGGTTGCCAGCGTGGTCCGTACCGCCCGCCGCCTGTTTGAAGGCCGCGTGTTCGCGACCTCGCCCGCACACGCCGAGGACTGTTCCACCCAAGCCCGCCAATGGACTTCAGCGGCATGACCTGAAACCGGTCGGCCCGCGCAGTGGCGCGTGGCCGGCCACCACAACGTAGATGCTTCACTCCTGGGAGGGATGATGTACAAGCAGATGTTCATGGCCGCGCTGTGCGCGGCTGGCCTGGCCATGGCCGGGTGCAGCAACAAGGGCGCCGAAGCACAGGGTGCCGCCGCCGGCAGTGCCGACACCGCGCCGGTGCGGATCAGCGTGGGGTCGTACAACCTCAACAACCTGCCGTTCTTCATTGCCGATTCCAAGGGCTACTTCAAGGACGTCGGCCTGGAGGTGAAGACCGAGAACTTCGCCCAGGGCGGTTCCAAGGTGCTGCAGGCGCTGGTGGCCAACTCCACAGATGTGGCGGTGGGCTTCTATGACCACACCATCCAGATGCAGGCCAAGCACAAGGACGTGGTGGGCTTCGTGCTGCTGTCGCGCAATTCCGGGCTGGTGATGGCCGGCCGCGATGACGCGACCTTCGACCCGGCGCGCCCGGAGACGATCAAGGGCCAGAAGGTGGGCATCACCGCACCGGGCTCCTCGTCGGACTTCTTCGTGCGCCACTTCCTGGCACAGCATGACATTGCGGTGGACAGCATTTCGCTGATCGGCGTCGGCTCGGGCGCTGCTGCGGTGGCGGCGCTGGAGCAGGGCAAGATCGACCTGCTGGTGAACTACGATCCGGCCGCCACCCTGATCACCGAGCGCAAGGTCGGCAAGATCATCATCGATGCGCGCAGCGATGACGGTGCACGCCAGGTCTACGGCGGGCTGTACCCGACCTCGGTGATGTATGCCAACCGCAGCTTCCTGGAGCAGCGCCCGGAGGCGGCCGAGAAGATCGCCCGCGCCGAGCAGATGGCCCTGAAGTTCATCGCCGACCACAGCGCCGAGGAGATTGTCGCCGCACTGCCCGACAGCTACGTGTCCGGTGACCGCGCCACCTATGCCCGCGCGGTGGAGAACGCCCGCGCGATCTTCACCACCGACGGCCACTTCACCCCGGCCGATCTGGAAACGCCGCTGAAGGTGCTGCGCGAGTTCAACAAGGATGTCGCCAACGCTGACATCGATCTGTCCAAAACCTACACCAATGCCTTTGTCGAGCGTGCCCACGCTGCGGCGCCGGCTGCCCAACCGTAATCGGAGGTAACCCCATGGCCCTCAATGCCACCGTGCGCCAGCTCAACGGCGCGCCGCAGCTGGAGCCTGCACAGACGATGGTCGCCATCAACAAGGTGACCATGTCCTTCGGCGAATTCACCGCCGTGCGTGATGTCGACATCCAGGTGGGCGACGGCGAGTTCCTCGCCATCGTCGGCCCGACCGGCTGCGGCAAGAGCACCATCCTCAATTCCGTGGCGGGCCTGCTCAAGCCCTCCTCCGGTGAAGTGGCCATTGACGGCCAGAAGGTCAATGGGGTGCAGGAGTCGGTGGGCTACCTGTTCCAGCAGGATGCACTGCTGCCGTGGAAGACGGCCTACCAGAACGTCGAGCTGGGCCTGCGTTTCCGTGGCGTGCCCGAGGCCGAACGCAAGGCCAAGGCCAATGCCTGGCTGGCCAAGGTGGGCCTGACCGGTTTCGAGCACCGCTACCCGCACCAGCTCTCCGGTGGCCAGCGCAAGCGCGTGCAGATGGCGCAGGCGTTGATCGTCGAGCCGAAGGTGATCCTGATGGACGAACCGTTCTCGGCACTGGACATCCACACCCGCCACCTGATGCAGAACGAACTGCTGCGCCTGTGGCAGGAGGATCGCCGCTCGGTGATCCTGATCACCCACGACCTGGAAGAAGCCATCGCCCTGGGTGACCGCGTGGTGGTGCTGTCCTCCGGCCCGGCCAGCCGGGTGGTGCGTAGTTTCGATGTGGACCTGGAACGGCCACGCAATGTCGCCGAAATCAAGCTGGACGAACGTTTCACCGACCTGTACCGCGACATCTGGGCCTGCCTGCGCGGCGAAGTGGAGAAGAGCTATGCACGCCAAGACTGACAAATTCATCCAGCTGGCCCTGGTCATCGCCGTGTTCGGTGGCTGGGAAGGCGGCATCGCGCTGGGCGTGATCGATCCGTTCTTCTTCCCCTCGCCGACGGCGATCGTGAAGCAGGCCTGGACCTGGCTGTCCGACACCTCGTTCTACCAGCACGTCTACATCACCCTGACCGAGACCGCGCTGGGCTACCTGATCGGTACCGGCCTGGGTGTGGCCGGCGGTGTCTGGCTCGGCCTGAGCCGTCGCTCGGCGCGCATCCTCGATCCCTTCATCAAGGGCTTCAACGCGATCCCGCGCGTGGTGCTGGCACCGATCTTCGTGTTGTGGCTCGGCCTGGGCCTGTGGTCGAAGGTGGCCCTGGCGGTGACCCTGGTGTTCTTCACCACCTTCTTCAACGCCATGCAGGGCGTGCGTGAAGTGAACCCGGTGGTGCTGGCCAACGCGCGCATCCTGGGTGCGGGCCGCAGCGACCTGCTGCGCCACGTGTACTTCCCGGCCGCCGCCAGCTGGATCCTGTCCTCGCTGCGTACCTCGGTGGGCTTTGCTGTGGTTGGCGCCATCATCGGTGAGTACCTCGGCGCTTCGGCTGGCCTGGGCTACCTGATCGCGCAGGCCGAGGGCAACTTCAATGCCGTGGGTGTGTTTGCCGGCATCATCATCCTGGCCGCCTTCGTGCTGGTCATCGATGCGCTGCTCGACGTGGTCGAGAACAAGCTGATCACCTGGCGTCCCAACGCCCAGGCTCAAGCCACCAGCTGAGCCTTGCTGCCGCGCCGCCAGGCTGACCTGGCGGCGCGCGCTGCCTCCCCCGATCTTCCCCCGCACCACCGTAACAGGCCAGCGCCAGGCCAGGGGGCCGGCTGGCCGGAGAGAGAACCCATGAACACGCACACCGTGCTGCCCCGCGCAGCGCTGTCGGTCGCGCTCGGTCTGCTGTTGGCCAGCGGCCATGCCGGAGCGCAGTCCGCGCCGGCCCCGTTGAGCCAGGCCGAACTGTCGGCGCTGGTGCAGCAGCAGGCGCTGCAGATCCAGCAGCTGGAGGCGCGGCTGCGCGCCGTTGAAGGCGGGCAGGACGGCGCTGCAGCCCCGGCGCCGGCACCGGCACCAGTATTGGAAAGCCGCGTAGCGGCGCTGGAATCGAGCCAGTCGAAGACGCCCAAGGTGTCCTGGGCCAAGGGCGCACCGGAATTCAGCAGCGCCGATGGCAAGGTGGCCTTCCGCCCGCGCGGCCGCTTGTTCGTTGATGGCTCGAGTACCGATGGCTCGTCGGTGTCCGACCGCAACATTTCCGGTACCGAGATCCGCTCGGTACGTCTGGGCGCCGAGGGCCGCTACGGCATCCTCGGCTGGGCGGTGGAGGGCGACTTCGCCGACAACGCGGTGGCGTGGAAATCGGTCTATGCGACCGTGGACCACAGGCTGTTCGGGCTGCCGGCCGACCTGACCGTCGGCAACCGGCTGAATGACCGTGGCATCGACGGCTCCAGCAGCACCTCCAATACGCCGTTCCCGGACCGCAACGTGGTCGGTACGTTGATGCTGCCACAGCGTGGCCTGTTCGGCGTCGGCCTGACCGAGCGTGTGTATGGCAAGGGCTGGCATGCCAGCCTGTCGGTGGCAGGCAACGACCTGAACAACGCCGGCAATGACAACGACAGCCAGACCTGGGCCACGCGCGTGCACTGGAACCCGGTGGCGAGCAAGGCGGCCACCGTGCACCTGGGCGCCTGGGCCTTCCATGAAGAGATCGCTGCCGGTGCCACTGGCGTGCTGCGCAGTTCGGCCATTGCCGGGCATTTCAACGATCTGGTGAAGATCGCCCCGGGCACCCTGGCCGGCGCCGAGCGCAGCACGGCCTACGGCCTGGAAGCGGCAGGGTTCTTCGGCCCGGCCTGGGCGACCGGTGAATGGGGCACGCGCAACCTGCGCGGGGTCGACGCCAGCGGCCGCTATGACCTGGACCACCAGGCTTGGGCGGTGTCGGCGGGCTGGTTCCTGGCCGGCGCAATGCCCGCCTACTCGGGCAAGGCCGGTACGTGGGGCAAGGTGAAGGTGGCCGACCCGGTGACCGACGGCGGCGCCGGGGCCTGGGAACTGAAGGCGCGCTATGAGGACGTGGACTACGCCGAGCTGCCGACCGGCGGCACCGGCCACGCCTGGACGCTGGGAACGAACTGGTACCTGAACGACTACAGCCGGCTGATGTTCGAGGCGATCCGCTGGCAGACCGACAACCGCAGCGGCAGCGGGCAGGGCAGGGACGAGGGCACCACCTTCAATACCCGGCTGCAGGTGGTCTTCTAAGTACGTGGCTGGCGGTATGGCCCCTTCGGTATGTATAATTCGTGCATACCGAAGAGGGCCTACCCATGGAAGCCACTGTTGCAGAGCGCGGACAGATCACCCTGCCCAAGGCAGTACGTGATGCGCTGGGCCTGACCAAGGGCACCCAGCTGAAGGTCGAGCTGGACGGCAGCCGCATCATTCTGCGCAAGAGTGTTGACGATGCCATTTCACGGGCGCGCGGCAAGTTCGCGCTCGATGGCTTTGATTCGGCCCAGGCCGCCGTGCGCGCCGTGCGCGACGAGGAATAAGCCGTGATGATCGCCGTCGATTCCCCGGTGCTGGTCGAACTGCTGAGCAATGGCCCGCAGGCCGATGCAGTGGAGGCCTGCCTGCGGCAGAGCCTGGTCGGCGGCCGCGTGGTGGTCTGCGGCGCAACCCTGGCCGAAGTCTGCGCCTCGCTGCGCGGCGGCGCCGAGGTGCTTGAAGCGCTGGAAGAAATGGGCGTGCACTTCAATGCGCTGGAGGCCAAGTCGGCCCTGCGCGCCGGCGAGATGCACCGCCGCCACCGCCAGCGCAGCGGCGGCCGCCGCAGCCTGGACGATTTCATGGTCGGTGCCCATGCACTGCTGCAGTGCGATGGCCTGATTACCTGGAACGACACGTTTTACCGCGACTACTTCAAGGGCCTGAAGCTGATCGTGCCGCAAGCCTGAGCCCATCTTGTTTTTTCAACCTACGCATTACCCGGGAGTTGTCATGTTGGAAGCCTACCGCCACCACGTCGCCGAGCGCGCTGCGCTTGGCATCCCGCCGCTGCCGCTGAGCGCGCAGCAGACGGCCGATGTCATCGAACTGCTGAAGAACCCGCCGCAGGGCGAGGCCGAGTTCCTGCTCGACCTGCTGACCCACCGCGTGCCGGCCGGCGTCGACGATGCTGCCAAAGTCAAAGCCTCGTACCTGGCGGCCATCGCCCTGGGCAGCGAGCAGAACCCGCTGATCAGCCGCGAGCGCGCCACCGAACTGCTGGGCACCATGCTCGGCGGTTACAACGTCGCCCCGCTGGTGCAGCTGCTGGACGATGCCAGCATCGGTACCATCGCCGCTGACGGCCTGAAGAAGACCCTGCTGGTCTTCGATGCCTTCCATGACGTGCAGGAAAAGGCCAAGGCAGGCAACGCCAACGCCCAGGCCGTGCTGCAGAGCTGGGCCGATGCCGAGTGGTTCACCAGCAACCCGGAAGTGCCGCAGAGCCTGACCGTCACCGTGTTCAAGGTGCCGGGCGAGACCAACACCGACGATCTGTCGCCGGCCCCGGACGCGACCACCCGCCCCGACATTCCGATGCACGCCTTGGCGATGCTGAAGAACAAGCGCGACGATGCGGCGTTCACCCCGGAAGAAGACGGCAAGCGCGGTCCGATCCAGCAGATCCTCGACCTGAAGGACAAGGGCCACCTGGTTGCCTACGTGGGCGACGTGGTCGGTACCGGTTCCTCGCGCAAATCGGCCACCAACAGCGTGCTGTGGTGGACCGGCGATGACATTCCGTTCATCCCGAACAAGCGCGCCGGCGGCGTCTGCCTGGGCGGCAAGATCGCCCCGATCTTCTACAACACCATGGAAGATGCCGGTGCGCTGCCGATCGAGCTGGACGTCTCGCAGATGGACCACGGCGATGTGATCGAACTGCGCCCGTACGACGGCAAGGCACTGAAGAACGGCGAAGTGATCGCCGAGTTCGAAGTGAAGAGCGACGTGCTGTTCGACGAAGTGCGCGCCGGTGGCCGCATTCCGCTGATCATCGGCCGCGGCCTGACCGGCAAGGCGCGTGAAGCGCTGGGCCTGGCCCCGACCGATCTGTTCCGCCTGCCGGTGCAGCCGGCCGACAACGGCAAGGGCTTCTCGCTGGCGCAGAAGATGGTTGGCCGTGCCTGTGGCCTGCCGGAAGGCCAGGGCATGCGCCCGGGCACCTACTGCGAACCGAAGATGACCTCGGTCGGCTCGCAGGACACCACCGGCCCGATGACCCGCGACGAGCTGAAGGACCTGGCCTGCCTGGGCTTCTCGGCCGACCTGGTGATGCAGTCGTTCTGCCACACCGCCGCGTACCCGAAGCCGGTGGACGTGAAGACCCACCACACCCTGCCGGAGTTCATCTCCACCCGTGGCGGCGTTTCGCTGCGCCCGGGCGATGGCGTGATCCACAGCTGGCTCAACCGCATGCTGCTGCCGGACACCGTCGGTACCGGTGGTGACTCGCACACCCGTTTCCCGGTGGGTATTTCGTTCCCGGCCGGCTCGGGCCTGGTGGCCTTCGCCGCTGCCACCGGCGTCATGCCGCTGGACATGCCCGAATCGGTGCTGGTGCGCTTCAAGGGCCAGATGCAGCCCGGCGTGACCCTGCGTGACCTGGTCAACGCGATTCCGCTGTACGCCATCAAGTCGGGCCTGCTGACCGTGGCCAAGGCCGGCAAGAAGAACATCTTCTCCGGTCGCATCCTGGAAATCGAAGGCCTGCCGGAGCTGAAGGTCGAACAGGCGTTCGAACTGTCCGACGCCTCGGCCGAGCGTTCGGCGGCCGGTTGCTCGGTGCGCCTGAACAAGGAACCGATCATCGAGTACCTGACCAGCAACATCACCCTGCTGAAGTGGATGATTGCCGAGGGTTACCAGGATCCGCGTTCGCTGCAGCGCCGTATCGAGAAGATGGAAGCCTGGCTGGCCAACCCGGAGCTGCTGGAGCCGGATGCCGACGCCGAGTACGCCGCCGTCATCGAGATCGACCTGGCCGACATCCACGAGCCGATCGTGGCCTGCCCGAACGACCCGGACGACGTGAAGACGCTGTCCGAAGTGGCCGGCGCCAAGATCGACGAAGTGTTCATCGGTTCGTGCATGACCAATATCGGTCACTTCCGTGCCGCTGCGAAGCTGCTGGAAGGCAAGCGCGACCTGCCGACCCGCCTGTGGGTGGCCCCGCCGACCAAGATGGACGCTTCGGAGCTGACCAAGGAAGGCGTGTACGGCACCTTCGGCGCCACCGGCGCACGCATGGAAATGCCGGGCTGCTCGCTGTGCATGGGCAACCAGGCGCAGATCCGCGAAGGCTCCACCGCGATGTCGACCTCGACCCGCAACTTCCCGAACCGTCTGGGCCGCAACACCAACGTGTACCTGGGTTCGGCCGAACTGGCCGCGATCTGCTCGCGTCTGGGTCGCATCCCGACCAAGGAAGAGTACATGGCCGATGTGGGCGTGATCGCCCAGAGCGGTGCGGAGATCTACCGCTACATGAACTTCGACCAGATCGAGGAATACCAGGACGTGGCCAGGACGGTCGCGGCCTGAGGGTAGTGCCGGCCGCTGGCCGGCAGTGCGTTGAAGCGAAGAACCCCCGGTGTGAACCGGGGGTTTTTTCTGGCCGATCCACTTTGTGCTGGGGATTGGACCGGTGAGACGGAATGTCGTACGCCGGGCAGGGCGGCAAGTAGCATTGACCGTGGTCGGGACTGCCGACGAGGCTGCTGGAGCTGCACATGAACGCTGTGTTGACGGAGAAGGCAAAGACGACCACCACCCCGCTGCAGAACTATCTGGCTGCTCTCAAGGCAGCAGGAGGGCTTTCACTCAACCTCAGCGTCATCGCCGTGGGAACCGACAGCAGCGCCTATTCCGGCGCAGATCAGTTGTGTACGGGAGTGATGTCACTGGTCAAGGCATCGGTCGATGGGAAGGTGGTGCCCAATTGCCTGTCCTGGGGCCTGGAAGGTGAGTGGACCCAGGACAAGAAAACACATGGATTGACGCTGCGCTGAACCTTGGGAGCGGTGCACTGCCCCCGGAGTGCTGTTACGTCTTCCACACCAAGATCAACAAGGCACTCAATGCGGCCAAGAAAAACGGGGCTGTGGATGTTGCGGTATTCGACAGCAAGTTCGTGCAGTTCAACGGCAACGTGGATGGGCCCAGCTACAAGGAGGTGAAAAGAATCCTCGAGGCTGGATTCGTCGTCATTGACCTGAGTATGCATGGGGGGGTGAAGCTCAAGAAGAAAGCGCCATGATCCGCAAGCGCGAAACGCATGACCAGCTCCAGCAGGCGCCAGGCAATCCGTTCCAGCAGCACCTGTTCCTCGGCCGCACCCAGTTTGAACGCTGAACCGGGCATTCCCCAGACCACGCTGGTGGCCTCGTTCACCATCACCATCGGCGCTCCGGCCTGACGCTCTTCCAGCAGGCTGCTTGCAGCGCTCTGCCTCAGCGGTAGCGGAACGGCCAGGCGTCCGGCCCATCGCCGCTGCGCTCGGCGCAGACGTCGCGGAAGGTCTGCAGGAAAGCCTGCTGCGGCCGGGTGGGGTGCCAGTCGGCGCGGGTGGTCAGGCCGATGCGGCGACGCAGTGCGCGGCCGGCCAGGCCCAGATCGGCCAGCAGGCCGGCCTGGCGTTCGATCAGGAACTGGTCCCGCGACATCAGGGTCAGCCAGTCGTCCTCCAGCAGCAGGCCGCGGGTGATGACCAGCGAGCCACACTCGATGCGCAGCACGGGTGGCTCATGGCCGTTGTCGCGGAACATCTTTTCCCAGCGTGCCCGCACCGGTGCGCCGGTGGTGGGGATCACCCAGGGGTAATCCAGCAGCTGCTCGAAGCGCCACGGCTGCTGCGCGGCCAAGGGATGATCGGCGCGACCGACGATGACCGGGTCATCGTCGAACAGGCCTTCCTGCACAACGTCAGGCACCGCACTGAGATCGCGCATGGCACCGACCAGCAGGTCCAGGCTGCCTTCGCGCAGGTCAGACAACAATTCCGAGAAGGGGCCCTCCACCACGTTCACCGTGGCGGCCGGCCACGCACGCGCGAAGCGTGCCAGCGCCTGCGGCAGCAACAGGGCACGCGCCAGCGGCATCACCCCGATGGCCAGGCGGCCGCCGTGCTGGTCGCGGGTCGCGGCCAGTTCATCCAGCCCGGTGGCCAGCTCGGACAGGGCCAGCCGCACCCAGCGCAGCAGGCGGGTGGCGGCAGGGGTGGCCAGCAGGGCCTTGCCACGCCGCTGCAGCAGCGGCACTTCGATCACCGCTTCCAGTTCGCGTACGGCACGGTGCATCGCCGGCTGCGAAACCCCGGCGCGCGCTGCGGCAAGCGTGAAGCTGCCCGCGCTGTCCACCGCGTTGAGGGCGCGCAGCTGGCTGAGTGTCAGTCGCCGCTCGATGCTTGCCAGTGCAGGCAGGCGCGCGGCGCGGCGGGCTGCGCGCACGCCACGGGCGAGGTAGGCGAGGGCGCGTTCGATGCGAGGTGCCAGCAGGCGCGTGGCCTCGGTCGCCACCATGCCACCGGGTTGGCGGTCGAACAGCGGCGCATCCAGCTGCCGTTCCAGCCGTGCGATGGCCTGGGTGAGGGCGGGCTGGGACAGATTGATGTGGGGCGCCGCGGCACTGATGCCCCCGTGCGCGTGCACGGCCACCAGGGCGTGCAGGTGTTTCAGGTTCAGTTCGGCAAGCGCTTCCATGGCACAACTATAACCATATTGAATGGGGCGCACGAAAAACGATCTTGAGGGGCGGTAGGGCGCGGAACAGACTGCGCCATCGCCAACGAAGGATGGATGGATGTCCCGCGTCATCACCCGCATCGAGCGCGCCGCACCGGCGCTGATCCAGTCACTGGCTGAAGCCGGCGTGGCCACCGTGCACGAGGCGCAGGGCCGCAGCGGCCTGCTGCACCCGCGCCTGCGCCCGATCTACAGCGGCGCGCGCATTGCCGGTAGTGCGGTCACCGTGTCGGTGCCGCCGGGCGACAACTGGATGATGCACGTGGCCATCGAGCAGCTCGGCGAGGGCGACATCCTGGTGGTGGCACCGACCAGCGACTGCACCGATGGCTACTTCGGCGATCTGCTGGCGACCTCGGCGCAGGCCCGCGGCTGCCGCGGCCTGGTCATCGACGCGGGTGTGCGCGATGTGCGCGAGCTGACCGCGATGGGCTTCCCGGTGTGGAGCCGGGCGGTGCACGCGCAGGGTACGGTGAAGGAGACCCTGGGTTCGGTGAACGTGCCCCTGGTCTGTGGCGGTGCCCTGGTCAATGCGGGCGACGTGGTGATTGCCGACGACGACGGCGTCTGCATCGTGCCGCGCGCCGATGTCGCGCGGGTGGCCGCCGAAGCGCAGGCGCGCGAGGCACGCGAGGCCGACAAGCGCGAGCGCCTCGCCCGGGGTGAGCTTGGCCTGGACATCTATGCGATGCGCGAGCGCCTGGCTGCCAAGGGCCTGCGCTATGAGTAAGGGCGTGCGCGCGATGTGGATGCGTGGCGGCACGTCCAAGGGCGGATTCTTCCTCGCCCAGGACCTGCCCGCCGACGCGGCCGCGCGTGACGCGTTCCTGCTGCGTGCCTACGGTTCGCCGGACGTGCGCCAGATCGACGGCATGGGCGGCGGCGACCCGCTGACCTCCAAGGTCGCGGTCATCTCGCCCTCGCAGCGCGGGGACGCCGATGTCGATTACCTGTTCCTGCAGGTCTTCGTCGACCAGGCGCTGGTAAGCGATGCGCAGAACTGCGGCAACATGCTGGCCGGCGTCGGACCGTTCGCGATCGAGCGTGGCCTGGTGGCGGCGGGCGATGGGGTGACCGAGGTGCGCATCTTCATGGCCAACACCGGCACCCTGGCCACGGCCAGCGTGCAGACGCCGGGTGGGCAGGTGAGCTATGCCGGTGAGGCGCGCATCGATGGCGTGCCGGGCAGTGCCGCACCGGTACCGCTGGCGTTCGAGGACACCGCCGGTTCCAGCTGCGGCGCGCTGTTGCCGACCGGCAACGCGGTGGACCAGATTGACGGTGTGCCGATGACCCTGATCGACAACGGCATGCCCTGCGTGGTGCTGCGGGCCTCCGATCTGGGCATCAGCGGGCATGAGGACCGCGCCACGCTGGATGCCGACGACGCACTGAAAGCGCGGCTGGAGGCGATCCGCCTGCAGGCGGGGCCGAAGATGAACCTGGGCGAGGTGGCGGAAAAGTCGGTGCCCAAGATGATGCTGGTGGCCGCACCGGCTGACGGCGGCGCGATCTGCGTGCGCTCGTTCATCCCGCACCGCTGTCATGCCTCCATCGGCGTGCTGGGGGCGGTGACCGTGGCCACGGCCTGCCTGTTACCGAAATCACCAGCCCATGCCCTGGCCCGCCTGCCGGGTGGGCAGGTGCAGACGCTGGCGGTGGAGCACCCCAGCGGGGCCACCACCTGCGTGATTGAACTGGACGAGGACGGCCAGGTGGCCCGCACGGCCATGCTGCGCACCGCACGGAAGCTGTTCGACGGCGAACTGTTCGACTGAACAGGCACCGCCTTTCTATTCTCTGCGACCTGGGAGGGTTGTTATGACCGTGGTAGGGAAGCGGCCGGGCCGCTTTGGAATCTTTGGCCAGTTGTGGTTCCAGGTGTTGGCCGGCACCGTGATCGGCGTTCTGCTGGGCTGGCTGCAGCCGGACCTGGGCTCGGCGATGAAGCCGCTCGGTGATGGCTTCATCAAGCTGATCCGGATGATGATCGGACCGGTCATCTTCGTCACCGTGGTGCACGGCATTGCCGGCATGCGTGACATGCGCAGCGTGGGCCGCCTGGCGCTGAAGTCGCTGATCTACTTCGAGGTGATCACCATCCTCGCCCTGGTCGTCGGCCTGGTGGCGGTGGATCTGTGGCAGCCCGGTGCGGGCATGAACATCGATGCGGCGACCATCGACATGGCCAGCATCCAGGGCTATGTACACACGGCGCATGACCAGTCGATCGTGGCCTACATCATGGCCATCATCCCCAATACCCTGGTCAGCGCCTTCACCGAGGCCCATGTGCTGCAGGTGCTGTTCGTGGCCGTGCTGTTCGGCGTGGCGCTGGCTGCCATCGGCGAGCGCGGCAAGCCAGTGATGGATGTGATCGAGAGTGCCTCCGGCGCGCTGTTCAAGATCATCGGCTACATCATGTACGTGGCACCCATCGGTGCATTCGGTGCGATCGCCTTCACCGTGGGCCAGTTCGGTGCGGCCTCGCTGCTGTCGCTGGGCGAGCTGATCATCGAATTCTTCGTGGTCTGCGGCCTGTTCACCGTGCTGGTGCTGGGCACCGTGTGCTGGTGGACCGGTGCCAGCCTGTGGCGCCTGCTGGGCTATCTGCGCGATGAGATCATCATCGTGGCGGCGACCACCTCCACCGAAACCGTGCTGCCGCGCCTGATCGAGAAAATGAAGAAGCTGGGCTGCGAGGAAGGCGTGGTCGGTTTCGTGATTCCCGCCGGCTACTCGTTCAACCTTGATGGCACCTGCCTGTATCTGACCACGGTCGCGATTTTCCTGGCCCAGGCCACCAATACCGAGCTGACCGTGTGGCACCAGCTCGGCCTGATCGCCGTGCTGCTGCTGACCTCCAAAGGTGCTGCGGGCGTGGCCGGTGCGGCGTTCGTGGTACTGGCGGCGACCCTCGGCACCACCGGCACCATTCCGGTGGCCAGCATTGCCTTGATTCTGGGCATCCACCGCATCCTGGCCGAAGGGCTGACGTTCGTGAACCTGATCGGCAATGCGATTGCCGTGCTGGTGATTGCCAAGTGGGAAGGCAAGCTGGACGAGAAGACGATGGCGGCGCAGATCGGTACCCGCCGCACCCGCCAGCGTCTGCTCGGCGCGCAGCCTGCCTGAGCGGTGGCCTGAATCCTGACGGCCGCCGCGCGTGGCCTCCATTGAATGCATCACCCTGGCGCCGGCGGCGCCGGGAAGGGAGAGAACATGTCGCAGTTCCTGCGTACCCCGCTGTACCTGCTGCTTGCCAGCGTTCTGGCAGCGCCCGCTTTCGCCGCTGAACACAGCGTGCCCGAGGGCATCGACCTGACCCTGGACCTGGTCGGCAACGTGGCCCACAACCCGGTCGGCGGTGTCGAACAGGGCACCGAAGGCTCGTACTGGGTGATGGCCCAGTCGAAGTTCGACCTGGACAAGCTGTTCGGCGTGCACGGCACCGATGTGGACGCACAGTGGGCCTGGTTTGCCGGGCGCAACCTGGCGCGCGAGAAGATCGGCAATTCGATCAGCGCGCAGCAGACCTGGCGGCCCGTGGCCGGCGGCCGCCTGACCCGGCTGACGATCCGTCACCGTTTCGACAACGGCCTGAGCATCACTGCCGGCCGCGCGCCGGTGAACAGCTATTTCAACAACTCGCCGCTCAACTGCGTGTTCATGAGCAATGCGATGTGCCTGACGCCTTACGGTGCGATCACCGATCTGGGCATCACCGCTTATCCGAATTCGTCCTGGGCCGGCATCGTCCGCTATGACGTCGATGATCGCTGGTACGCACAGGCCGGTGTGTTCGACTACAACAACGACCTGAACAAGGCCGGCAAGAATGGTCTGGACTTCTCTGTGGGCGAGGGCACCGGCACCATCAGTGCCTACGAAGTGGGTTACCAGACCAGTTTCGCCAACGACCGGCTGCCGCGGACGTACCGTGTGGGCATGTATCGCAACAGCGACGGTGGCAGGAGCCCGTACTTCGATGCCAACGGCAACTCGGCCGCGCTGAGCGGCAAGCCGACGGCTGCACAGGACGGCGCGCGCATGGGCTGGTATGCCATGGGCGACCAGACGGTCTGGCGTGGCCAGGGCAAACGCAACCTGGCCGTGTTCGGGCGTGTGTACGTCAATACCGGCAACGAGGCGCCGGTCGATCACTTCGTGTCGGCCGGCTTCGTCAAGACCGGCACCTTTGCGGGCCGCGACCAGGACACCCTGGCCCTGTTCGTCTCCAACACGCATTTCAGCGATCAGCAGATCGACTTCCTGCGTGACCGTCGCAGCCGCTACGGCGGAACGGGCGCACCCCATGCCGATGAAATCATCGCTGAGTTGAGCTACGGCTGGGCGGTGAAGAAGGGGATCCGCCTGATGCCGAACCTGCAGTACGTCATCAACCCCGACCCGATCTACGCGCCCACGCGTACCACCAACATCCCCGATGCGCTGATTGTCGGCCTGCGCGTGGATGTGCACTTCGCCCAGCTGTTCGGCTGGTGATCCATCGCCCCAGGAGATCCCCCATGATCATCGATTGCCACGGCCACTACACCACGGCCCCTGCGGGCCACGATGCCTTCCGCAAGGCGCAGGTGGCCCACTTCAACGACCGCTCGCTGCCGGCGGCGGTCTATCCCGTAATCAGCGACGATGAGCTGCGCGACAGCGTGGAAGCCAACCAGCTGCGCCTGCTGCGCGAGCGCGGTGCGGACATGACCATCTTCTCGCCGCGTGCCAGCACCATGGCGCACCACATCGGCGATGAGCAGGTCAGCGCCGAATGGACGCGCCACTGCAACGACCTGATCGCGCGCGTGGTGCAGCTGTACCCGGATCAGTTCATCGGGGTCTGCCAGTTGCCGCAGTCGCCGGGTGTGCCGATTTCGCATTCGGTGGCCGAGCTGGAGCGCTGCGTGAACGAACTGGGCTTCGTCGGCTGCAACCTCAACCCTGACCCCTCCGGTGGTCATTGGGACGGCCTGCCGCTGACCGATCGGTCCTGGTACCCGTTCTTCGAGAAGATGGTCGAACTGGATGTGCCGGCCATGGTGCACGTGTCGGGCAGCTGCAATACGAACTTCCACGCCACCGGCGCCCACTACCTGAATGCTGATACCACCGCCTTCATGCAGTTCCTGCAGGGCGATCTGTTCCGTGATTTCCCGGAGCTGCGTTTCATCATCCCGCATGGCGGCGGCGCGGTGCCGTACCATTGGGGGCGCTTCCGGGGCCTGGCGGACATGCTGGGCAAGCCGCCGCTGGCCGAGCATGTGATGAAGAACGTCTACTTCGATACCTGCGTGTACCATCAGCCCGGCATCGACCTGCTGTTCGAGGTGATCGACATCGACAACATCCTGTTCGGTTCGGAAATGGTGGGTGCGGTGCGTGGCATCGATCCGCAGACCGGCCACTTCTTCGATGACACCCGCCGCTACGTCGATGCGTTGCCGCTGTCCGAGGCTGACCGCTGCAAGGTGTTCGAAGGCAACGCACGCCGCGTCTACCCGCGGCTGGATGCCCAGCTGAAGGCGAGGGGGCTGTAATGGCCGCGTTCCAGAAGGATGCCGACTGGCTGGACTACTGTGCCGAGCCGAGCCGCCCGCGGTTCGTGCCGCCGCCGGGCGCAGTGGACGCGCACTGCCATGTGTTCGGTCCGGGCGAGGTGTTCCCGTACGCGCCCGAGCGCAAGTACACGCCCTGCGACGCGGGCAAGGCAGAGCTGTTCGCGCTGCGTGACTTTCTCGGGTTCAGCCGCAACGTGATCGTGCAGGCGACCTGCCACGGTGCCGACAACCGCGCCCTGGTCGATGCGCTGCAGGCCAGCGGCGACCTGGCCCGTGGCGTGGCTACCGTGCGTGACACGGTGAGCGACGAGGAGCTGCAGCAGCTGCATGCGGCCGGTGTGCGCGGCGTGCGCTTCAACTTCGTGCGCCGCCTGGTCGACCCCAAGCCGGATGCCTACTACCACGCGATCATCGACCGTATCGCGCCGCTGGGCTGGCACGTGGTGGTCTACTTTGAAGCGGCCGATCTGGCTGAGCGCTGGAAATTCTTCACCTCGCTGCCGACCACCGTGGTGGTGGACCACATGGGCCGGCCGGATGTCAGCCAGCCGGTGGAGGGGCCGGAGTTCCAGCGCTTCGTGCAGTTGATGGCCGAGCACGGCAACGTGTGGAGCAAGGTCAGCTGCCCCGAGCGCCTGTCGCGGGTGGGGCCGCCCGGGTATGCCGACGTGGTGCCGTTCGCCCGGCACCTGGTGGAGCGGTTCCCGGATCGTGTGCTGTGGGGCACCGATTGGCCGCACCCGAACATGAAGGATCACATGCCCGATGACGGGCATCTGGTGGATGTGATTCCGCATATCGCGCCGACGCCTGGGTTGCAGCAGAAGCTGCTGGTGGACAACCCGATGCGGTTGTATTGGGGCGTGTAGAGCCGAGCCCATGCTCGGCTCCGCAGAGGCATCCACGCATGGCGTGGATCTACTGGATGCGCGAACCCTCGCGATCAACCGCGTGCCAGCGCCAGCAATCGTTCGGCGATCCGCTCCAGCGGCACTTGTTCCTCTGCCGCGCCCAGCTTGAACGCCGAACCTGGCATGCCCCAGACCACGCTGGTGGCCTCGTCCTGCACCAGGGTCGGCGCGCCGGCCTGGCGCATTTCCAGCAGGCCGCGTGCGCCGTCGTCGCCCATGCCGGTAAGGATGGCGCCGATGGCATTGCCACCCGCAGCCTGCGCCACCGAACGGAACAGCACATCCACCGCCGGCTTGTGCCGGTTCACCGCCGGGCCGTCATCAACACGGCAGCGCCAGCGCGCACCGTCGCGGATGATGCGCAGGTGCTTGCCGCCCGGCGGCAGGTAGGCGTGCCCCGGCAGCACGGCTTCGCCATCACTGGCTTCGCGCACCGCCATCGCCGAGTGGCGGTCCAGGCGTTCGGCGAAGGCCGTGCTGAAGCTGGCGGGCAGGTGCTGGGTCATCACCACCGCCGGGGCGTCGGCCGGCAGGCCTTCCAGCACCACGCGCAGTGCCTCGGTGCCGCCGGCTGACGAGCCGATGGCAATGAGCCGATCGGTGGTGCGGAACTGTGGCGCAGCGGGGCGAAGCGACGGGCTGGTATCGAGGATGAGCTTGGGTGCCGTGGTACGCATCAACGGCCGCACGCGCGAGCGCGCGGCCATCTTCACCTTGGCGATGATTTCCTCGGCGTAGCCCTGCAGCCCGCGGGCGACGTCCAGCTTGGGCTTGGAGACGAAGTCGACCGCGCCCAACGCCAGTGCCTGCAGCGTGGTATCCGCGCCGCGCTCAGTCAGTGAGGAAATCATCACCACCGGCAGTGGGTGCAGGCGCATCAGGTTTTCCAGGAACGCCAGGCCGTCCATGCGCGGCATTTCCACGTCCAGCGTGATCACGTCCGGGGCGAGGCGCTTGATCTTCTCCCGCGCCAGCAACGGGTCGGCGGCGGTGCCGACCACGTCGATGCCCGGATCGCTGGACAGGATCTCGGTGAGCATCTGCCGCACGACGGCAGAGTCGTCGACGATCAGCACCCGGCAGGGGGCGTT
Source organism: Stenotrophomonas sp. (assembly GCF_035634915.1). Lineage (GTDB taxonomy): Bacteria > Pseudomonadota > Gammaproteobacteria > Xanthomonadales > Xanthomonadaceae > Stenotrophomonas. Next base: position 87,391 of record NZ_DASQCB010000010.1, on the reverse strand, counting down.
GCCGGGGACGTTCATTCGAACAACTCCACGCCGCCGGTGACCGGGGCCTTGGACAGGCGGGCCCGCACGGCCGATTCGGTGGCAGCCACTTCGGCTTCGTGCGCATGCGGCAGGCGCTGCACCACCACGCGCCCACTGTCGGCGAAGAACCAGATCTTGCGCGGGTGGATGCCGCACAGGTCTTCGGCAATGATGGGGATATGCTCGGCCTGCAGGTACTGGCGCACGAACTCGGCGTTGCGCGTGCCCACCGGATTGCTGGTGAAGCCCTTGAGCACGTTGGCGCCGCCGAACACCTTGGCTTCGATGCGCTTGCGATGCGCGCCGCGCTTGAGCATGTCGTTGATCAGCAGTTCCATGGCGTAGCTGCCGTAACGCGCCGGTGCTCCATCGCCGGCATTGCCTTCGGGCAGCAGGAAATGGTTCATGCCGCCGATCTTCAGCACCGGGTCGCGCAGGCAGGCGGCCACGCAGGAGCCCAGCGTGGTGGTCAGCGCGGTGGTGTCATCGACTACCAGGTACTGGGTCGGCAGCAGCTTGGCGGCGACGGTCTTGAAGCGCGCATCCTGGTAGCGCATCACCTCGTCGGTGCGCAGCGAGGCATTCATGCGCCGGCCCCCTGCGCCCGGCGGTACAGGGTGCGGCCGCAGGGCTGGATCAGGTCGGCGGCGTGCAGGTAGTTCTCCGAATGGCCGGTGTACAGCAGGCCATCTTCATTGAGGTGGTGCACCAGGCGGCCGAGGATGGCGCGCTGGGTGGGCTTGTCGAAATAGATCATCACGTTGCGGCAGAACAGTGCATCGAACGGGCCGCCGACGTCGTAGCGCGGGGCCAGCAGGTTCAGCGGGCGGAAGTCGATCAGCTCGCGCAGCGCGGGCAGCACGCGGCACTGGCCCTCGTTGGGGCCGCTGCCACGCTGGAAGTAGCGGCGTCGCAGGTCCGGGTCCAGGTTGCTGACGCGGTCGATGTTGTAGACGCCGCGGCTGGCGGTGGCCAGCACCTGGGTGTCCACGTCGGTGGCGACGATGCGCACGGGCGGCTTCAGCGTACCGAAGGCCTCGCAGGCGGTGATGGCCATGGAGTAGGGCTCTTCACCGGTGGACGCGGCACACGACCACAGCAGCAGCGGGCTGCGGCCGGAGCGCTGCTGCAGTTCCTCGCGCAGCTTGTCGAAGTGGTGCGGTTCGCGGAAGAAGGAGGTCAGGTTGGTGGTCAGGGCATTGGTGAAAGCCTGCCATTCATCGCCGCCCTCCTGTTCCAGATGGTCCAGGTACTGCTGGAAACTGCGCATGCCCAGCGTACGCAGGCGGCGCGACAGGCGGCCGTACACCATGTCGCGCTTTGCGGGCGCGAGCGCAATGCCCACGCGCTGGTAGATCAGATCGCAGACGCGGCGGAAATCACGGTCGGCGAACTCGAATTCGCGGGGGGCGGTGACGATGGGAGTGGGACTTTGCACGGGGGACAGGTCCATCGGCGGGGACGGCGGCCGGAGCCGCCGCCGGGATCAGAATTCCTGCCAGTCGCCGTCGCTGGGGGCGACGAAGCTGGTGCTGGTGCTGGGACGGCGGGCAGGTGCCGGCGACTGCGGACGGCGCGCTGCACTGGCAGGCGGCACAGGCTCGACACGCGCGGCCACGGCCTTGACCGCAGCGGCCACCTGGTTGTCCAGCCGGAAGATGGCCACGGCATCGGCCAGCTGCGCGGCCTGGTTTTCCATCGCACGTGCGGCGGCGGTGGCTTCTTCCACCAGTGCAGCATTCTGCTGGGTGGTTTCGTCCATCTGCACCACGGTCTGGTTGACCTGCTCGATGCCGGCGCTCTGCTCCTGCGATGCCGCCGAGATTTCCGACATGATGTCGGTCACGCGCTGCACCGACGCGACGATCTCGCCCATGGTGGTGCCAGCCTGGTGCACCAGGATCGAGCCCTCGGCGACCTTGCCGACCGAATCGTCGATCAGGCCCTTGATCTCCTTGGCCGCTGCGGCCGAGCGCTGGGCGAGGGTACGTACTTCGCTGGCGACCACGGCGAAACCGCGACCCTGCTCACCGGCGCGAGCGGCTTCCACCGCAGCGTTCAGGGCCAGGATGTTGGTCTGGAAGGCGATGCCGTCGATGACCGAGAGGATCTCGGCAATCTTCTTCGACGAGGCTTCGATGGCCGACATGGTGGTGACCACCTGGTTGACCACGCTGCCGCCCTGCGCCGCCACGCCCTGCGCACCGATGGCCAGCTGGTTGGCCTGGCGGGCATGCTCGGCGTTCTGGCGCACGGTGGAGGTCAGCTCCTCCATCGAGGCGGCGGTTTCTTCCAGGTTGGCGGCCTGCTGCTCGGTACGGCGCGACAGATCGCTGTTGCCCGATGCGATCTCGCCTGCAGCCAGCGTGATGCTGGACGTGCTGGCCTGGATCTGACCGACGATCTGGGTCAGCTGGCTGACGGTGCTGTTGGCATCGTCACGCATGCGGGCGAACACGCCCTGGTAATCGCCGTGCATGCGCGTGGTCAGGTCACCTTCGGCGATGGCCGACAGCAGCTGCGAGAGCTTGCCGAGGTTGTCATCGCTGACCGCCATCATGGCGTTGAGGTTGTCCAGCATCAGGCGGAAGTCGTGATGGAAGCGCTGGGCATCGCCACGGCGGCTGAAATCGCCGGCGGCGGCGGCAGCGGCCAGCTGCTTGATCTCGGTATTGATGTGGCCGAGGTTGGCCTTGACCGTGTCCACGGTGGTGGTCATGGCGGCCTTCTCGCCCGGGTAGCGGGCGACGTCGCGGCTCAGGTCACCAACAGCGTACTGCTGCACCACGTCCAGCACGTCGTGCAGGGTCTGCACGTGGCTGCCGACCAGGGCATTGGTTTCCTGCACCATCAGGCCGTACTCGCCGGGGAAGGCGCTGGCGTCGATGCGGTGGCTGAGTTCGCCGGCATCATGGCGGCGGGCCATTTCGCGCTGGGCGCTGATGACCGCATGCAGCTGCTGCTGCATGCCGGACATGGCGTGCAGGAGGCGGCCGGTTTCATCGTGCGGCTGCGGGCCGATGTGGCTGTCCAGTCTGCCCCTGGCGATGCCCTCGGCAATGGCGGTGGCCTGCTTCAGCGGGCGGGCGATGCGGTTGCCGATGATCCAGCTCAGGGCCAGCACGATCAGCACCAGCACGCCGCCGGCCAGGGTCATCACGCCAGTGAAGGCCCAGGCTTCATGCTGCACGTCGTCCATGTAGACGCCGGTGGTGACCACCCACTGCCAGGGCGCGTACATGCCGGCGTAGGTGACCTTGTCGATGAGACCCTCGCTGCCGGGCTTGCCGGTCCTGTAATAGGTGAAGCCGCCGCCGAGGCGGGCCATGCCGACCTGCAGGTAGTAGATCGGCACGCCGTCGTCGGAGGTGTAGTCCTTCTGCACGGTACCCACGCGCTTGGGTGCGAACGGGTGCATCAGCACGCGGTACTGGGTGTCCAGCACGTTGTAGTAGTCGGCATCGTGGTTGGCGCGCATCACGTTCAGCGCCTGCAGGGCAGAAGCCTTGGCAACGTCTTCGCTGAGTTCACCGCTGTCGGCCAGGCGCTTGTAGTGGTCCAGGACGCCGTAGGTCAGTTCGACCTGGGTCTTCAGGCCGTCCTTGCGGGTCTGGGTGAGGTCCAGGTACTGCATGCGGGCGGCGATCACCGACAGCGCGATCACGCCGATCGCGATGAGCAGCGTCAGCAGGTTGAGCTTGCGCCGGACGGAGAGATTGCTGAAGTAGTGTTGCCAGCGATGCAGGAGGTTCATGAAGCGGACCAGGTCGAGACGGGCGGGCGGCGCCAGTACCGGTCAGGGCGCGACAGGCCGTGACAGAACGGTTATCGGCCGGGGGCGGGGAGATTTGAGGGTGATGCGCTTTGCGTATTCAGGGTTCCTTGCAGCGGCGGCTGCGGCGCTGCCTGCGGCAGGCTTTTGAAGCAACAGCAACAGCAACAGCAACAGCGGTCTGTCGGCGTTTCGTTACATCGAGGGAGGCGGGCCGGGGTGGGCAGGCGGGACACGCCGTTAACCCATCCATGGGGGCTCGTAGGCGCCTTGCTCGTGTGCGCTGTCCTGCGCACACGGCAAGACCGGGGTTGGGCGTCCTGCCCAACCCGCCCGAGGCATGCCTCGGGCCCATGGCGCCTGCGGTCCCGCCTGCCCACCCCGACCCGCCTCTTCATGCATCGCGGCGGCGGACGGCAGAAGCGGTTGTTGTCGGGGGACGGAATTAGGGACAGAGCCGTTTTCCTGCGGAAAACGGCTCTGTCCCCGGGAGAGGTGCAGCTGTTGCTCTTGCTCTTCTTTCTTCAATCGGGGGTGGACGCGCGGGAAACTGTCCGTGGCCGGGCGGGTGGGTTGCGCAGGGGTGTCCGCGGCATGGATGCCGCGGACAAGCCCCCATGGACGGGTTAACGGCGTCCCCTGCGCATCCCACCCGCCCGGCCAACCCACAAAATTCCAGCACAAAGAGCGCATCCACCCCGAGGGGCTTCGCCGTTGGCTGCTGACCCGGAAGCCCCGGAAACGAAAACGCCCCGGCACGGAGCCAGGGCGTCTTCGAAGCTTGCGGCAGCAGGAATCAGAACTCCTGCCAGTCTCCGTCTGCCAGCTCTGCGGCCAGCGAGCGGCCACCGGTGCTGCGGCGGGCTGCGGGAGCCGCCGGTGCCGGTGCCGGGGCGGCCACGCGCGGGGCCGGGGCGCGCGGGGCAACCACGGTCTCGGCTTCGTCCACCACGAAGATCGACACGGCCTCGCTGAGGTGGCCGGCCTGTTCTTCCATCGCACGGGCGGCAGCAGTGGCCTCTTCCACCAGCGCAGCATTCTGCTGGGTGGTCTCGTCCATCTGCACCACGGTCTGGTTGACCTGTTCGATGCCGGCGCTCTGTTCCTGCGAGGCCGCCGAGATCTCGGCCATGATGTCGGTCACGCGCTGCACCGAGGCGACGATCTCGCCCATGGTCGCGCCGGCCTTGTGCACCAGGGCCGAGCCGTCGTTGACCTTGCCGACCGAATCATCGATCAGGCCCTTGATCTCCTTGGCCGCGGCAGCCGAGCGCTGGGCCAGGGTGCGTACTTCGCTGGCGACCACGGCGAAACCGCGACCCTGCTCACCGGCACGGGCGGCTTCCACGGCGGCGTTCAGCGCCAGGATGTTGGTCTGGAACGCGATGCCGTCGATGACCGAGATGATCTCGGCAATCTTCTTCGACGAGGCTTCGATGGCCGACATGGTGGTGACCACCTGGCCGACCACGTCGCCGCCCTGCGAGGCAACACCATGCGCGCCGATGGCCAGCTGGTTCGCCTGGCGGGCGTGCTCGGCGTTCTGGCGGACGGTGGAGGTCAGTTCCTCCATCGAAGCGGCCGTTTCTTCCAGATTCGCGGCCTGCTGCTCGGTACGGCGCGACAGGTCGCTGTTGCCCGAGGCGATCTCGCCCGCAGCCGAGCTGATCGCACGGCTGGACTGCTTGATGCGGGTGACGATTTCGCTCAGCTGCGCAGCGGTGGCGTTGGCATCGTCACGCATGCGGGCGAACACGCCCTGGTAGTCGCCGTGCATGCGCACGGTCAGGTCGCCCTGCGACAGCGCGGCCAGCAGGCCGGAGATCTGCTCGATGCTGCCGGCGTTGGCGTCCAGCAGGCCGTTGATCTGCTGGGCCAGCTGCAGGAAGAAGCCTTCCTTGCCGCTGGCATCGATGCGGCCGGACAGGTCGCCCGCAGCGGCCTGGGCGATGACGCGTGCCACTTCGGCTTCGACCTGGGCTTCCTGGGTACGGTCGCGCCATTCCACCACGTAGCCGACGGTGTCACCGGCCTCGTTGCGGATGGTCGACGCCACCTGGGCGAACTGTGCATCGCCGTACTGCATCGGGCGGCGGGCCACGCCATGGGCCTTGAGGTTGGCCACCAGGCTGGCATCCATCTCGCCGCGGTGTTCCAGCACGGTGACCGGCTTGCCGACCAGCGACGCCTGCGCGTCGAAGTCCGGCAGGTCGCGGCGCACATCGTCCTGGTACTGGGCCAGGGTCTGCTGCAGCGCGCGGTTGCTGTAGACGATGGTGTTGTTGGGGTCGGTCAGGTACACGCCGGTCGAGCTGTAATCCAGCGCGGTGCGGATGCGCAGGTTCTCGCGGGCGATGGCGGCATCGGTTTCGATGCGTTCGCGCAGGTCGCGCTGCATGCGCTGCATGGCCTGCATCAGTTCGCCCACTTCATCCTGGCGGCTGACGTCGATATGGCCGTCCAGCTTGCCGCTGGCGACGTCGTTGGCGACCGAGACGGCGCCACGCACGCTGCCGACCAGGGCACGGGCGAACAGCCACACCAGCACCAGGCCCAGTGCGGCACCGCCCAGCAGGGCGATCACCATCAGCGTGGCCGAGGCGGCGTAGGTCGAGGATGCCTCGTCGCGCGATGCGCGGGCCAGGCGGTTGTCTTCGGCAATCAGCGATTCAAGTGCGGCCGTGGCCTTGTTGTGCTTGCTGCGGGTCTCGCCGACGAAGGTATCGATGGCATCGTCGGGCAGGTCCAGCTCCAGCATCTCGGTGACGCTGTCATAGGAAGCCAGCGCGGCCTTCCAGTCTGCTGCGAAGGCATCGAAGAGCTTCTTCTGCTGGGCGTTGTCGATCAACTTGGGATAGTCGACGACCGCCTTGTCCATGCGTGCGCGGACGTCCTTCGCGCGATTGCGCGCGTCGGTCTTGACGTCATCGCTGGCGCGGATCAGCTGCTGGTAGGCGGCATTGCGGTACTCGCCGACCATGCCGCGCATCTCGCCGGCCATGCGGATGCTTTCCATCCGCGAGCCCGCCAGTTCGGTGGTGACGTTGTTCAGCGAATGCAGGCCACGGTAGGCGACGATGCCCTGCAGCAGCATCACCAGCAGGATGACGCCGAAGGTCACCATCAGTTTCGGCATCAGTTTGAGGTTGTTGATCCACGGCATGGGCGTTGCGATCTCCTAAGGCAGACGCGCCCGGGCGTCTTGCCCGGTTGCAGCAGACCACGCCGGCGCGTGGCCGGCGTGGTGATGGACAGCGGTTTACTTGATGTTGGCCAGCTTCAGGCTTGCCGGCGAGCTGACTTCGATTTCGGCGCGCGAGGCATCGCGCTGGATCTTGCCGATCACGCACACGGTCTTGCCTTCCAGGGTTTCCAGCGGGAAGTTGAACTTGCCGCGGTTTTCACCGGCGATGCGGGCCGAGAAGGTGTGGCGCGGGAAGGCGCCGCCCATGTACAGGAAGGTCGGCTGGCCTTCGGAACCTTCTGCGTAGCGGGCCTTTTCGACCTTGCCGCAGACCATGCCGTCCTTGCCGACCGAACGCGGGGCCAGTTCCGGCGGGATCATGTCGGCCGACTGGGCGAAGGCAGAGGAGGCGGTGGTGGCCAGGACGGCGACCGAAACGAACGCAAGCAGGGACTTCATCAGGGTGATTCTCCGGGGATTGGGAAGGTCGATCCGGTGCGGCGCGCTCCTGCGCGACCGGGTTCCTGTCCCCCTATCGGCAGCGCCGCAGGGAACTGAAGGGCTCGGTTACGGAAACGTGAGCAAAGTCCGTTCGCTCAGGCGGCGGCGTCTTCGACCACGCTGGCCTGGCCCATGTCGGCGCTGTCCAGCAGGGTTTCGATGTCCAGCAGGATCAGCATGCGGTCGTCGTGGGTACCGATGCCGGAGATGAAGCGGGTATCGACGGCAGCGCCGAATTCCGGGGTCGGGCGGATCTGTTCGGCCGACAGCGGGATCACGTCCGAGACGCTGTCCACGACGATGCCGACCACGCGGTCTTCCACGTTCAGCACGATCATCACGGTGAAGGCGTCGTAGCGCGCGTTTTCCAGGCGCAGCTTCAGGCGCAGATCGATGACCGGGACAATGGTGCCACGCAGGTTGATGACGCCCTTGATGTAATCCGGCGCGTCGGGGACGCGGGTGACGGCGTCGTAGCCGCGGATTTCCTGCACCTTCAGGATGTCCACGCCGTAGTGTTCGGCACCGAGGGTGAAGCTGAGGAATTCGCCACCGGCGCTGGCGGCGGAGCTGGTCTTGTCGTTCATCGAGGGGTCCTGGTCTGCCGGATGTGCCGGTGTCAGGCTCGATATCGGCCCCGCGCGGGGGGACTTTAGGTGGGGTGGGTCATCCACGCATGGCGTGGATCTACTGGGGCACGGTCATCCACGCATGGCGTGGGTCTACTGGGGTACCGGATCGGCCCCGGATGGGTAGTGCCGGGCCATGCCCGGCGGTGCATGGGGCGATCCGCCGGGCATGGCCCGGCGCTGCCGCACCCCTGCGGCGCTACATCTCGCCGTTCTGGCGCGCCTTGCGCTGGCGGTCGATGCGGAAGATATAGCGCTGGATGGCGCTGTCGCCACCGCGCGGCAGGTCGTCAAAGCGCATGCCGATGCGCTTGACCTCGATACCGTTGGGTTGTCGCTGGGGCAGCATGTTGCACACCACCAGGCTGATCTGCAGGTCCGGGCCGTCGGGCATCGACAGGGTGGCGTTGTAGCGCTTCTGCAGGCTGAAGACCGCGCAGTCGCTGGGGACGGTGACCGCCAGCCCACCCCCGCTGATGTCGACTACGCGCATGGACAGCGCCTCCGCACCCGCTTCGCCGGCGGGCAGAGCCAACTGCGGTGAATCAGTGATGGGCGTTTCCAGGCGGTACAGCTCGCGGCGCTGCAGATGCACCAGCTCTTCGGGCAGCGGGGCGCGGAAGGCGACGTGGCCATCGTTGTCCACCCGCTCCAGGTCGTGCAGGCGGAAGCGCACCAGTACCCGTTCCAGCTGGGCGAAGCACAGCAGGTGGTCGGCCTGTTCGGCGGCGCGGTTGGACGCTTCCTGCGGGCTGCCATCGAGCAGCAGGAAGTCGTCGTCGTCGTCCAGCTCGAGCAGGGCGGTGGGGAAGGAGCGGTCGCGACCGTCGATATGGGCGTTGATCAGCGAGCGCTGGTCGATGAGCGAGCGCAGCAGCTGCCGCAGCTGGCGGGGGTTGCGCACCAGGAAGCGGTCGTCGGCGGGGTCGGCCGCGTGGTCATCGTGCAGATCGTTGTCGTGGCCGTCGGACATGGAATCTTGGTTCAGGGGCGGGGGCCGGCACCCGGTGGCGCGTGGCTTGAAAAGGGTATCGGCCGTGACCGCCGATTATGAAGTGTGAAGTGCATCACTTTCCATGAGGGGGTTCGCAGCGTCGAGCCTGCTCGACGGCAAGTGCGTCAGTCGAGCAGGCTCGACGCTACCGGGGTCGAAACCGCGTTCGCTCAGGTGGAAGCGTGCGACCGCCTCGGCCAGCAGGCCGGCCTGTTCGGCCATGCCGTGCGTAGCAAGGGTGGACGCCTCTACCAGGGCGGCGTTCTGGCGGGTCGTGGCATCCATCTGCGCGATGCTCTGGTTGACCTGCTCGATGCCGGCGCTCTGTTCCTGCGATGCGGCGGAAATCTCGCCCATGATCTGGTTGACCTGCTGCACCGCCTGCACGATCTGCCCCATGGTGCTGCCGGCCTGGTGCACCAGGCTGGAGCCTTCGGCGACCTTGCCGACCGAATCATCGATCAGGCCCCTGATCTCCTTGGCGGCGGCCGCCGAGCGTTGCGCCAGTGTGCGAACCTCACTGGCGACCACGGCAAAGCCGCGGCCCTGTTCGCCGGCACGGGCGGCTTCCACGGCTGCATTCAGGGCGAGGATGTTGGTCTGGAAGGCGATGCCGTCGATGACGGCGATGATCTCTGCGATCCTCTGCGAGGACGCCTGGATGGCTGACATGGTGCTGACGACCTGGCCCACCACGGCGCCGCCCTGGCCGGCTACGGCGGCCGCGCCGCTGGCCAGTTGGTTGGCCTGGCGCGCATGCTCGGCGTTCTGTCGCACGGTGGCGGTCAGTTCCTCCATCGTCGCTGCCGTTTCCTCCAGGTTGGCAGCCTGCTGTTCGGTGCGGTCCGCCAGGTGGCCATTGCCGCGCGAGAGATCGCCTGCGCTGCGGGTGAGCGTGCCTGACGCAGACTGGATGCTGTCGACGATGGCGGTGAGCTGGGCCACGGTGGCGTCGGCATCGTCACGGATGCGTGCGTAGAGCCCGTGGAATTCCCCCTCCATGTGCACGGTGAGGTCGCCGCGTGACAAGGCCGCGAGCAGGTGCGAGATCTGCTCGATGCTGGATGCGTTGGCATCGAGCAGGCTGTTGAGGCGTTCGGCGAGCTGCAGGAAGAAGCCTTCCTTGCCGGCGGTGTCGACGCGGCCGCTGAAATCGCCCAGCGATGCCGCTTCGACGATCTGGCCAAGCTCTTCCTCCACCTGCAGTTCGACGGTGCGGTCGGCCCATTCCACGACAAAGCCGTGACGCTGCCCGGCAGCGTCGATGATCGGGTTGACGATCAGGCGCATGCGGCGGCCGCCCACGCGGATCTGGGCGCGGTAGGTGCTGGCCAGGCCGTCGAGCAGCGCGGCCTGGTGGGCCGGGTTGCGGTGGAAGATGTCGATGCTGCGGCCGAGCAGGTCGGTGGCATCGAACTGCGGCAGGTCGCGGCGCAGGTCGGCTTCAGCGGCGGCCAGCATGCGTTGCAGGGGCCGGTTGACGAAGACGATGTTGCGCTCGCGGTCGGCAATCATGACGTGGGTAGTGACATCGTCCAGCGCCGTGCGGATGCGCAGTGACTCGCCGTCGGCCGCGTGTTCGCGGGCGCGCCGCTGCAGCAGCTGGTTGCCGGTCAGTACCAGTGCTGCGGCCAGCGAATCGCGCGGGAACCGTGCCGATTGCAGGCTGTCAGGCAGCGGCTGGTCTTCGGCCAGCCCGCGCGCGAGCTGGGCCAGCTGCTGTGGGTCATGGCCGAGCAGGAGCAGCTGCCGACGCATCTGCACCGCCATCACCGACAGCAGGCCGGCCTCGACCACGACATACAGGGCATGCAGTGCCAGTACGCCCAGCCCACTGCCGCTGGCGAACACCGGATAGGGCAGGCCGCGCACCTGCAGTGCGTAGAACAGCACGTGATGCACGGCGATGGCGGCGGCCGCAACCACGATCGGCAGCCAGTCGCGGTAGTAGAGCAGCAGGGCGATCAGCACGATGACGGTGAAGTGGGTTTCCAGCTGGCCGTGCGTCTGGTGGATCAACGTGGCCGACAGCACCATCCAGGCCAGGGCAACGGTACAGCGGCTGATGCGGGTGCCGGGCAGGCCATGGACCTGCAGCGCGACCACCAGCAGGGTGGGCAGCGAGACCGCCAGCCATGGAGTCCACTGCCCGCTGTGCACGGCCAAGCCCAGCGAGGCCAGGGCCAGGCCCACGGTGACGGCCAGGAACAGACGGTCCGCGCTGGCCGACATGGCGCGCAGGAACGGCAGGGTTTCGTGACCGGCCAGGGGCGAGGGAGGAGGGGAGGATCCGTGCATGCGCTACTCCTTGCAGGGGCATGGGGTGGAGAGGATGAGTGGCGCCTGCGGCCCGCGCAGCAGCTGGCTGACCAGGGCGGAGGCAGCCAGGGCGCTGCGGCTGCAGCCGGGGCCGAGCAGGGCGGGACCGGCGTAGACCAGTCGCTGGTCGTGCAGGACCAGCCAGTCGAAGGGCAGGGCGAGGGCGCTGTCGCGAATGCTGATCCCCGCCGGTGGTACGGTGCCGTCGGTACACGGGCAGTGGCCGGTCTGGCGCAGCAGCACGGGGTGATGGCGGCTGGCGGCGAGCATTTCAGGAGGAATCTGCGCCAACAGCTGCGCAGCGCCCCAGTCGTGCGCTGTAGTCGCAGTGACGCGGGCCGTCTGCAGCCAGAGTACGGGTATCGTCCAGCCAAGCCAGGCGGAAAGCAGGAGGAGGCCGGCCAATGCTGGCCAGCGCGGTGCGGGTGCCCGTAGGGGTTCGGCGCTGGCGGGCATCATCGGGCCTGCTGGGGGCGTTCTCCGATAACGGCGCGATGGGGGGAAGCTGAAGGGGGCGATCACGTGCATCCACGCATGGCGTGGATCTACTGGTGGGGCACATGCATCCACGCGTGGCGTGGATCTACTGGGTTGGGGCCGGTTTTCAGTAGATCCACGCCATGCGTGGATGAACCCAGGGGGCGGGTCCGGTTTACCCGGACCCGCCGTTGCTCAGAACTCCTGCCACTCGCCGTCGCCAGCCAGTGCGGGCTGGGCGACGGGCTTGCGTGCAGGTGCCCGCGCCGGCACCGTCGCGGCGGTCGGTGCTGCCTTGCGTGCGGCCGGGACGACGGCGGCCATCCGCGGTGCGGGCGCAGACAGGCCCGGCGTCGCCAGGCGGAAGCGGGCCACCGCCTCACCCAGCTGTGCGGCCTGGTCTTCCATGGCACGCGCCGCAGCGGTGGCTTCTTCCACCAGTGCGGCGTTCTGCTGGGTGGTTTCGTCCATCTGCACCACGGTCTGGTTGACCTGTTCGATGCCGGCGCTCTGTTCCTGCGAGGCCGCCGAGATCTCGGCCATGATGTCGGTCACGCGCTGCACCGAGGCGACGATTTCGCCCATCGTGCTGCCCGCCTGGTGCACCAGGCTGGAGCCTTCGGCCACCTTGCTGACCGAATCGTCGATCAGGCCCTTGATCTCCTTGGCCGCTGCAGCCGAGCGCTGCGCCAGCGTGCGTACTTCGCTGGCGACCACGGCGAAACCGCGACCCTGCTCACCGGCTCGGGCGGCTTCCACGGCGGCGTTCAACGCCAGGATGTTGGTCTGGAACGCGATGCCGTCGATGACCGAGATGATCTCGGCAATCTTCTTCGACGACGCTTCGATGGCCGACATGGTGGTGACCACCTGGCCGACCACTTCACCGCCCTGCGAGGCGACACCGTGCGCGCCGATGGCCAGCTGGTTGGCCTGGCGGGCGTGCTCGGCGTTCTGCTTCACGGTCGAGGTCAGTTCCTCCATCGAGGCGGCGGTTTCTTCCAGGTTGGCCGCCTGCTGCTCGGTACGCCGCGACAGATCGCTGTTGCCCGACGCGATTTCGCCCGCGGCCAGGGTGATGCTGCCCGCGCTGGCCTGGATCTGCCCGACGATCTGGGTCAGCTGGGCGACGGTGGTGTTGGCATCGTCACGCATGCGCGCGAACACGCCATTGAACTGGCCGTCCATGCGGGCGGTCAGGTCGCCCTCGGCGATGGCCTGCAGCAGCTGCGAGAGCTGGCCCAGGTTGCCGTCGGCCACCTGCATCATCGAGTTCAGCTGTTCGATCATCACCTTGAAGTCATGATCGAAGCGTCCGGCATCGCCGCGCTGGCTGAAATCGCCGGCGGCGGCCGCGTCGGCCAGCTGCTGGATCTGCGTGTTGATGGCCAGCAGGCTGGCCTTGGCCGCGTCCATCGCCTCGTGCAGGAACGCGCGGGTGCCCGGCAGGCGCTGTGCGTCCTGGGTCAGGTTGCCGGCGGCGTACTGGTTGAGCACGTCGATGGCTGCACGGATCGAATCGAGGTGCTCGAAGATGACAGTGTTGATGCCGCCGGCCAGCTGGCCGTAGACGCCCGGGAAATCCTCGGGGATGCGGTGGCTGATGTCCGGGCCGGCATGCATCTGCGCCATCAGCTGGGTCTGTTCGGAGAAGCGGCGCAGCATGGTGGTCATGTCGCTGGTGGCGGTCAGCATGCGTCCGGCTTCATCCTTGCTGGTGGCCTGGGCGGTGACGCTCAGATCGCCACGCGACACCGCCTGGATGGCGGTCAGGGCCTTGCCGAGCGGGACGGTGACGGCGCGCGAAATGACCACGGCCAGCGCAGCCGCCACCAGCGACAGCAGCACGATGGTGCTGATGATGGCGATGACGCTGTTGCGGTGGGTGGCGTTGGCGTCGTCGATCTTGCCCTGCATCTGGGTCGCGATGAAGGCACCGAGCGCCTTCAGATCTTCAAAGGCCTTGCGGCGCGCAGGGCGCGACTGCTCATCTGAGATCTGCTGGGCGAGTGCGCCGTCGCCACCGTTGGCTGCCTCGCGCAGCTTCGCGTTGGCGGCGAAATAGGCATCCACACCCGCCTTGACCGGTGCATACAGGGCGCGTTCCTTGTCGCCGGCCGGCAGGGCGGCGTAGCCCTCCAGCTCCTTGCGCACGATGGCGGCGGTGTCATCCATGCGTTTGTTGTAGTCGGCCACCTTGTCCGGCTGGTCAAGCATGGTCAGCAGGGCCATTTCGTAGGTGCGGAACTCGCCGAGCTGCGAACGCACCTCGCCCAGGTGCTGCACCGAGGGAATATCGTTGCTGGCCATGCTGCCCAGTTGGGTGTTGGCCTCACTGAGGCGGACCAGGGCGAACAGGCCCAGGACCAGGGTCATCAGGGTTGTCAGGGTGAACCCCACGGCCAGCTTGCGGGCGATGGGCAGATCGTGGAACCACTTCATGCAGGGGTGCTCCAGGTGGGCAGAGGGCCGGCGCGTGTGTACGGGCCCGGGGAGTGCAGAGGGAAACGGTGGTGCCGGTGGGGGGCGGTGACTGCCGTCAAAGCCAGATAGCGGCGTGGTCCGCGCGGACTTTATGGATGGATGTCACATTTGTTTCGGGTACGCGAAAGCCTGCGAAAGCCTTGTGGGGCAGGAGCTTTCGTGGGTTGCGGTAGTTGCAGCGGAAACTGCTCCGGCGACGGAGGTCACAGTGCGCTGGGAGTGGGGTCAGATCCCTTTGCTGCGCAAAGGGATCTGACCCCGGAAGTGACTCCCGCGGCGCGGACACAAACGAAAACCGCCGCCCCTGCGGGCGGCGGTCCGGGTGACAGCGTGGCGGGTTGGATCAGGCGGCCTGCGGCACGCGCAGCGAACGCACCAGGCCACCGATGTCGACGATCAGCGCAACGCGGCCGTCGCCGAGGATGGTGGCACCGGACACCCCGCCGATGCGGCGGTAGTTGTTCTCGATGTTCTTCACCACCACCTGCTGCTGGCCGACCAGTTCGTCTACTTCCAGGGCGATCTTCTGGCCATCGCCCTCGACCACCACCACCAGCGATTCGCTGTTGGCGCTGCGGGTGCCGTAGCCGTAGTACTCGCTCAGCGACAGGATCGGCAGGTATTCGCCGCGCACGCGCAGCACGCGGCCTTCGCCGGCCATGCTGCGGATGTCCTCGGGCTGCGGCTGCAGGGCTTCCAGCACGTAGGCCAGCGGCAGGATCAGGGTTTCACCGGCCACCGCCACGGTCATGCCGTCGAGGATGGCCAGGGTAAGCGGCAGGCGGATCAGCGTGCGCGTACCGCTGCCCAGGCTGCTTTCGATCTGCACTTCGCCACCCAGCGCCTGGATGTTGCGGCGGACCACGTCCATGCCCACGCCTCGGCCGGACAGATCGGTCACCGCATCGGCGGTGGAGAAGCCCGGCTGGAAGATCAGGTCCCAGACCTGCGAATCGGTCGGGTTGTCCGGTACGGCCAGGCCGCGTTCGTGCGCCTTGGCCAGGATCTTCTCGCGGTTCAGGCCGCGACCGTCGTCACTGACTTCGATGACGATGTGACCGCCCTGGTGCGAAGCGGCCAGGGTGATCGTGCCGGTCTCGTCCTTGCCAGTGTCGCGACGCACGTCCGGCATTTCCAGGCCGTGGTCGATCGAGTTGCGCACAAGGTGAACCAGCGGATCAGCGATCTTTTCGATCAGGCCCTTGTCCAGTTCGGTACCCTCGCCGACGGTGCGCAGGCGCACCTGCTTGCCCAGGCGGGTGGACAGGTCGCGGACCAGGCGCGGGAAGCGGCGGAACACCGCATCGACCGGCAGCATGCGCACGCCGATCACCGCTTCCTGCAGGTCACGGGTGTTGCGTTCGAGCTGGTCCAGGCCGGCGAACAGGCTCTCGGCATGCACCGGGTCCAGCGCGTGCGAGACCTGCTTGAGCATGGCCTGGGTGATGACCAGTTCGCCGACCAGGTTGATCAGCGCGTCCACCTTGTCCACGCTGACGCGGATCGAGGTTTCGGCTTCCTGGTTGTTGCCACTGCTGGCGGCTGCTGCGGGCGCAGCAGCCACCGGTGCAGCGGGGGTGGAAGGGGCGGCAACGGGTGCAGAAGGGGCCTGGGTGGCCAGGCTCGGCGGCGCGGCCGGACGGATGTCCAGCTCGCAGTCGTCCAGTACCCAGGCAAAGGTGTCTTCGATCTTGCTGCGCGGCACCTTGCCGACCAGGCCCAGGTCCCACGCGAGGTGCGCTTCCAGCGGGTCGAGCTGGGCGAAACCGGGCAGGCGCTCCATGCGCGCGGCCACCTGCAGCGAACCCAGGTGTTCCAGTTCGCGGATGATGCGCAGCGGGTCGTTGCCGCTCATGAACAGCGACGGCGCGGGGGTGAAGCCGATCTGCCAGGCTTCGGGCGTGTCGTCCACCTTGGCTTCGGCAACCGCCGGAGCGCTGGCGGCGGCCTGGCCGGACAGCACGGCCTCCAGGCGCGCCTTCACTGCGGTGACGGCGGCCGGGTCGGCGGCCTGGCCGTGCTCGGCTTCGCGCAGCAGGGCGCGCAGCACGTCCACCGAGGACAGCATGGCGTCCACCGCAGCCGCTTCCAGGGCGCGCTTGCCGGCACGCAGCTCATCCAGCAGCGTTTCCAGCACATGGGTCAGGCCGGCAATCGCATCGAAGCCGAAGGTGCCGGCACCGCCCTTGATGGAATGGGCGGCGCGGAACACCGAATTGATGATCTCCGCGTCCTGTTGCCCCGATTCCAGGGCCAGCAGGCCGGCCTCCATCGCGTCGAGGCCTTCGCGGCTCTCTTCGAAGAACGTGGCGTGGAAGCGTTGCAGGTCCATGCTCATGGCAGAGGCAATCCGGAAACGGTGGGGTAGGGGTGGTTCAGGAGTGCGGGGCGATCAGCCCAGCACCTTCTGCACGGTGGCGACCAGCTGTTCGGGGTTGAACGGCTTGACCAGCCAGCCGGTGGCACCGGCGGCCTTGCCTTCGGACTTCTTGTCCGCGGCCGATTCAGTGGTCAGCATCAGCATCGGGGTGAACTTGTAGTCCGGCAGCTGGCGCAGTTCACGGATCAGGCTGATGCCATCCATGTTCGGCATGTTGACGTCGGTGACCACCGCGTTGAACCGCTGGCCCTTGGCGCGACCCAGCGCGACCGCGCCGTCTTCGGCTTCTTCAACGGCAAAGCCGGCCGAGGTGAGGGCGAAGGAAACCATCTGGCGCATCGACGCCGAATCGTCCACCACCAAGATACGTGCGCTCATGCAGCGTTCTCCACAGATTTCAGGTTGTCATGGGGTACGTCCAGGCCCAGGGCCTGGGTGACGCCCAACAGGCGGGCGGCGTCACGGAAGGTTGCAGTGCAACCGTGGAAGCCGGTGCCCAGGCCCGCCTCGCGGCGCGCCTGCACGAATGCACACAGCACCTGCACGCTGGCGGTGTGGATGCGACCGACCTGGCTTGCATCCAGGGTCAGTTCGCCTGCTTCCGCCACGAGGGGCGAAAGGCGGTTCTTGAGCTCGGTGCTGTTCTCGATGCCGAGATCGTCACCCAGTTCGACAGTGCTCATCGTTGCTCCGGACAAACGGTTCCGAGATCCATAACGGCATCGGGCGGGGGTTCTTTAGGGGGAATCATCCACGCATGGCGTGGATCTACCGGGGCGGTGGCCGGAGGGGCATCCACGCATGGCGTGGATCTACTGGACACGGCATGCCTGGATGGGGCTCAACTCAACAACCTGGTAGCGTCGAGCAGGATCATCGGCCGCTGGCTGATGCGGGCCACGCCACGGAACAGCTCGTTGGAGATCTGGCAGATGCGTGCCGTATCGGGCGGTTCGATCTGCGAATCGGTGAGGTTGGCCACGTCCTCGACCGCCGATACGCGCAGGCCGAGGGTTTCGCCGTTCTCCTCCAGCACCACGATGCGGGTCTGTGCATCATCTTCGCCGGTGGCTGCACCGAGATGGATGCCCAGGTCCATCACCGGCACGACCTGGCCGCGCAGGTTCATGATGCCGAGCATGGCCGGGGCGGTGCCGCGCAACGGCAGCAGTGGTACCGGCAGCACCACTTCCTGCACCTTCAGCAGTTCCAGGGCGTAGGCCTGGGTGCCGCAGCGCAGGCGCAGCCAGCGCGAGGTGCGTTCGGCTGCGCGGCGGTTGTGTGTGCTGGTGCCGTGCGGTGGCTGGTGGGCCTGGGCCTGCAGTTCCTGCCAGCTGCCGGGGCGGGTGCCCGCCGGTGCGTCCAGCGCGACACGTGGTGGCGGTGCGACGCCTGCGCGTGCGGCCGGGGCCGGGCTGGGCGCCGGTCGCGGCGTGGGTATCGCAGCCGGAGCCGGAGTTGGCGGGACGGGCACCGGTTCGCCTACTGCGGCCGCTTCAAAGGCGGCCTGCAGGGCGGGGCTGTCGGTGTGCGCCAGACGATGGCTGTCAGCACTGTCGGTCTCGTAGATCACTTCGTCCGGAAGATCGTCCCAGGTGGGCTTGGGCGCTGCCGGCTCTGCTGCAGGGACAGGCGCCGCTGCGCTCGCCGGGGGTGGCCCGGCGCTACCGGGGGTATCACCGGTTTCGTAGATGACTTCGGCGGGTAGATCATCCCAGGTGGGTTCGCGCTCGGGTACTGCCGGCGCAGCGGCGGATTCGAAGGCGGCCTCAAGCGAAGCGTCGTCGACGGCGGCGGTGATCGCGGCGGTGTCGCCGGTTTCGTAGATGACTTCGGCGGGCAGGTCGTCCCAGGTCGGTTCGCGCTCGGGCGCCGCTGGCGCAGCGGCGGATTCGAAGGTGGCCTCAAGCGAAGCGTCGTCGACGGCGGCGGTCATGGTGGCGTCGCCGGTTTCATGGATGACTTCGGAGGGCAGGTCGTCCCGGGTGGGCTCGCGCTCGGGCGCGACCGGCGCAGCGGCGGCCGGTGGCGGTGCGGGCACGGCAATCGCTTCGCCCAGCAGCTCGTCCAGGTAGTCGTCCAGTACGCCGGTGGTGGTCATGCTGCCTGCTCCAGCGCGCGCGCGTCTTCTCCGAGGATCCAGTTCAGGGCACGGCGGTATGCGGCCAGGCCACGGCCCGGGTATTCCTCGCCGATGCTCGGCAGGGTCAGGCCCGCGGCATTGCTGATGCGGGTGTCGATTGGGATCGCGTCTTCCCACACGCGGCTGCCGTGCCGGTCCTGCATGGTGCGCAGCGATTCGTTGCCGGCGCGGGTGCGGCGGTCGAACAGAGTGGGCAGGATCGAGATCGGCAGCGGACGGCGGCGCGAACGCTCGACCATTTCGCCGGTGCGGACCATACCGTCCAGGCCGTGCAGGGCCAGCGGTTCGGCCTGGGTGGGAATGATCAGGCGGTCAGCTGCGGCCAGCGCGTTGATCATCAGCAGGCCCAGGGTGGGTGCGCAGTCCAGCAGGATGTAGTCGTGCTGGCCGTGGTGGCGGGCAAGTGCATTCTGCAGCGCAAGGCCGAGGCCGGGCTGGTTGGCGCTGCGCCGTTCCAGCGTCGCCAGCGAGGCCTGTGCGCAGACGTAGTCCAGCCCGCCGGTGCTGCTGGGGTGGGTCAGTGCGGACAGTTCGGCAGGCGGTGTGCCGAACAGTTCCAGCACGCCCGCCGGCGCCGGCTCCACCGGCACGCCGAAGGCGCGGGTGAGCGAGGCGTGCGGGTCCAGGTCGATCAACAGCACGCGGTGGCCCTGTGCGGCCAGGCCGCGACCGAGGGCGAGGGTGGTGGTGGTCTTGCCGACTCCACCCTTCTGGTTGGCGACTGCCCAGATGCGCATCGGGTTACTCCTTCATTGCCGGGGGAACGGCGGCGCCGACGCGGCTGCCAGCCGGCACCGGCGGCAACTGCACCGGTGCGTTGGGGGAAAGGGTGGGACTGCGCGGCGCCGTGGCGGCCGCGTCCGCAGTCGTGCGGGACGAACCTGCGTTGGCATCGGCGGCGGCATTCAGGCGCTGGCCCAGCGGATCGACCGCGTGGCTGGTGTCGGCCAGGATGATGACCATCACCCGCCGGTTGCGGTTGCGGCCCTGGGCGCTGTCATTTTCCTCGCGCGGGCGGAACTGGCCGTAGCCCACCATCGCCAGCCGCGAAGGCTGCACGCCCTGGTCTGCGAACAGATGGACCACGCTGGCGGCGCGCCCGGCCGACAGTTCCCAGTTGGAGGGGAAGGTGGCGGTGGCGATCGGCACGTTGTCGGTGTGGCCTTCCACGCGCACGCTGTTGGGCACATCGCGCAGCACCTCGGCCAGGCTGGCCAGGGTCTGCCGCGCATGTACGTCCAGATTGGCTGAGCCGGTCGGGAACAGGATGTCGCTGTTGATCTCCACTTCGATCCACAGCTCGGTGCGGCGCACGCTGATCATGCCGCGGTCGATCAGCGGCGACAGCGCGGCGGTCAGCCGGTCGGCGATGCTGTTGAGCTGGCGCTCGGCACGCGCGATCTGCTCCTGGTTGTGCACCGAGACCGGCATGCGCATCTGCGAGGCCATCGCCGGCAGCAGAGTGGGATCGTGGGTGGGCGCGGGTGCGGACGGGCCGATCTTCGTGCCCGACTTGATGACCGAGGGGCTGTCCCAGCCGCCGCCCTGGACCTGCTTGTTGCCCACCTGCACCGGATTGATGGTACGCGGCGCACCGCCGAAGGCATCGGTGAGGGCATCGGCCATGATCCGGTACTTGCCCTCGTTGACCGAGGAAATGGCATACATGACCACGAAGAAGGCGAGCAGCAACGTCATCAGGTCGGCATAGGGGATGGCCCATGCCTCGTGGTTGGCGTGCTCTTCGTGGTGCTTGCGGCGGGCCATGTCAGTGCAGGAAACCGGTGAGGTTGGTTTCGATGTTGCGCGGGTTCTCGCCCTGGGCAATCGAGATCAGGCCTTCGATGACCATTTCGCGGTCGCGGGTGTTGTGGGCGATCACGCCCTTGAGCTTGGCGGCGATGGGCAGGAACAGCAGGTTGGCCGAGGCGATGCCGTAGATGGTGGCGGTGAACGCGGCAGCGATGCCGTGGCCAAGCTTGCTGGGGTCGGCCAGGTTCTTCATCACCGCGATCAGGCCCAGCACGGCGCCGATGATGCCCAGGGTGGGTGCATAGATGCCCATGGCCTCGAATACCTTGGCACCGGCCTGGTCCTGGTGTTCCTGGCTGCCCAGTTCGATTTCCAGCATGTGCCGGATCGATTCAGGTTCCACGCCATCGACCAGCAGCTGCAGGCCCTTGCGCAGGAACGGGTCGCGCTGCGCTTCCACCTGCGATTCCAGGCCCAGCAGGCCCTGCCGGCGGGCGATGTTGCTCCACTCGACGATCTGCTTGATCAGTTCGTGGCGGTCGCTGTGCGGCGGGCGCACGACCCAGCGCACGATCTTGAAGGCGTGCTTGAACACGGCCGGTGCGGTGTGCAGCAGGATGGCCGCCACGGTGCCGACGATCACGATCACGAAGGCCGCCGGCGACCACAGCGAGGCCAGGCCGGCGCCCTTCAGGATGCTGCCGCCGACCAGCGAGGCCAGGGCCAGAAAGAGTCCAATGAGGCTGAGTCTATCCATGGGTCCGGTATCGGCGTGTGTGAACGGGACTTGAGACACCGGGTGATCGTGTACAGACGGTAGTCACAGTTTTCGGGTTGCCGGGCCAGGCCCGGCGGGGGTTCATCGCAGGCCGTCCACGTCCAGGATCAGCGCCATGCGACCATCGCCGATCAAGGTTGCACCGGCATAACCGCGCAGGCCGCGCAGGGCCTTGGGCAGTGGCTTGATGACCACTTCCTCGCGGCCACGCACCTGGTCCACGACCAGGCCGAAGCGGGCTTCACCGGCCTGCAGCACCACGATGGTCAGCAGGGTGGAGGCGGCCGGCGTCACATCCAGCCACTGGCGCAGGTCGACCAGCGGCAGGGTGTGCGAGCGCCGGTCCAGCACCGCACGGCCATCGAACCAGCCCAGCGAGGTGCGCGGCGCGTGCAGCACTTCCATCACGCGGGCCAGTGGCAGGGCGTAGACATCCTCGCCGGCCTGCACCAGCAGGGTCGGCAGGATGGCCAGGGTGAGCGGGACGCGGATCAGGAAGCGGCTGCCGCGGCCCAGTTCAGACTGGATCTGGATCTGCCCGCTCAGTTCGCGGATGCGTGACTGCACCACGTCCATGCCCACGCCGCGGCCGGAAATGTCGGTGACCTGCTGCTTGGTGGAGAAGCCGGGCAGGAACACCAGGTGCAGGCACTCCTCGCTGCTCAGGCGGGCGGCGGCTTCCGGATCGATCAGGCCCTTTTCGCGCGCCTTGGCCCGCAGTTTTTCCGGGTCGATGCCGGCGCCATCATCCTGCACCTCGATGCTGACGTAGTCGCCTTCCTGCTGTGCGGACAGGCGCACATGGCCCATCCGCGGCTTGCCCTGCGCTTCGCGAAGGTCGGGCATTTCCACGCCGTGGTCGATGGCGTTGCGCACCAGGTGGACCAGCGGGTCGGCCAGCGCTTCGACCAGGTTGCGGTCCAGCTCGGTCTCGGCGCCGACCAGCTCCAGGTCCACTTCCTTCTGCAGCGAACGGGCAACATCGCGGGCGACCTTGGGGAAGCGCGAGAACACCTTGCCGACCGGCTGCATGCGGGTGCGCATGACTGCCGACTGCAGGCGTGCGGTGGCGATGTCCAGGGTGGACACGGCGCGGTCCAGCTCTTCATCGCGCAGGCGGGTGCGCAGGGTCTTGAGCCGGTTGCGCGACAGCACCAGTTCGCCGATCAGGTTGACGATGGCATCCAGGCGCTTGGTGTCCACGCGCACGGTGTGCTCGGCTTCGGCCACCGGCTTGTTCGCGGCTGGCTTGGGCGCGGCGCGCGGGGGCGGCGCGGGCGGGGCGACCGCCGGCACGACGGCCACCGGCTTCGAGCCCGGAACCGCGCCACCATGCAGCTGGTCGAGCAGGGCTTCGAACTCGTCTTCGCTGATCAGGCCATCGTCGGCCTTCTTCGGCGCGGCAACGGCAGTGGGTGCATTGCCGCCGTGCAGCTGGTCGAGCAGGGCTTCGAATTCGTCGTCGGTGATCAGGTCGCTGCCCGCAGCGGCCGGTGTTGCGGCGGCGCTCGGCGTGGGCGCAGCGCCACCGTGCACATCGAACTGGGCAATCAGTTCCGGCGGGGCATAGCCCGGTTCGGTGCCGGACGACACCGCATCGAGCATCGACTGCAGGTAGTCCAGCGATTGCTGGGCGGCATCGAAGTGACCGGACTGCAGCACGGCCTGGCCGGCGCGGGCCGCACCCAGCGCTTCTTCGGCGGCGTGGCACAGTTCGACCATGGCGGTGATGCCGAGGAAACCGGCGCCGCCCTTCAGCGTGTGGTAGCCACGGAACACCGCGTTGAGCTGGTCATTGTCCTGCGGCGCCTGTTCCAGCGACACCAGCTGTTCGCCCAGGCGATCCAGGATTTCCTGGGCCTCGATGATGAAATCGGCAGTGATGTCGTCGGCAACAGCGCTCATGCTTACAGCCCCAGGTCCGACAGCAGGTCGTCGGCGTCGTTCTGCGAGACCGCATGGCGGTCCAGTCCCTTCAGTGCCGGCCCGGCCAGTTCCGGGTCGGTGCGATGCTGTTCCGGTGGCAGGCCGAGCGCGCCGAAGCCTTCGTGCACGCGGCGGACGATGCCGACCACGCGACGGATGATCTGGCCGGTCAGGTCCTGGTAGCTCTGGGTCAGCGCGATCTCGGTCAGGTTGTGGCGGATGCGCTCCAGCTGCGCGTCCTGGCCCGGCTGCAGGCCATCGGCACGCAGCTGTTCGGTCAGGGCGCGGCATTCCTCGGCCAGGTCCAGGGTGCGGTGGGTGGCCTGTTCGGTCATCGCCACCACGTGGTCCAGGCGCGCACAGGCGTCGTCCAGCTCGCCGGCCTCGTCGGGCACGGTCGGCAGCTCGCCCAGCGCCTGGCCCAGTTCGCGGGCCAGCCGTGAAAGGCCGCTCATCATCGGCTGGGTGCGCGCGGCCACCAGGCTGTCGATGCGCTGGCGCCAGGCCGCCTCGTCGCCTGACTCCAGGGCATCCAGGGCCTCCTGCAGGCGCAGGGCAAGGGCGCTTCTGTCGACCGGGGTATCCATCAGGCGCTGGCCGCCAGGCGTTCGAAGATCTTGCCCAGCTTCTCTTCCAGGGTCTGCGCGGTGAACGGCTTGATGATGTAGCCGTTGACGCCGCTCTGCGCCGCTTCGATGATCTGCTCGCGCTTGGCTTCGGCGGTCACCATCAGCACCGGCAGGGTCTTCAGCTTGGCATCGGAACGGATGGCCTTGAGCAGTTCGATGCCGGTCATGACCGGCATGTTCCAGTCGGTGACCACGAAATCGAACGGCTGGCTCTGCAGCATCGACAGCGCGGCATGCCCGTCCTCGGCTTCGGCGGTATTGGTGAAGCCCAGATCGCCCAGCAGGTTCTTGACGATGCGACGCATGGTCGAAAAGTCGTCAACGATCAGGATGCGCATGTTCTTGTTCAAAGCAGAGTTCCTTTGGTGTTCATTCCGGGCGGCCGGGGGCAGCCGACCCGTTCATGTCATTCTTCAAGGCCCGCGTCGGCGGCCTCGAAGGTTTTCAGGCGGCCGCGCAGGCGCAGCACGGCCTGGCCGTGGATCTGGCAGACCCGCGACTCGCTCACGCCGAGCACCGCGCCGATCTCCTTCAGGTTCAGCTCCTGCTCGTAGTAGAGCGAAAGCACCAGCTGTTCGCGCTCGGGCAGCAGACCGATGGCCTTGCCCAGCTCGCGGCCGAATTCGCCGCGTTCCAGCACCTGCTGCGGGGTCGGGCCGCCCTGGGCCACGGTGTCCAGCTCGCCCTGGTCCTCGATGCGCGATTCCAGGCTCAGCACCTGGCCACGCGAGGCGTCTTCCATCAGGCGCAGGTATTCGGGCAGGGGCATGTCCATCGCCGCAGCCACCTCGGTGGCGCTGGCGGCGCGGCCGGTGCTCTGTTCCAGCCGGCGGATGGTGGCGGCCGCGTCGCGGGCGCGGCGGTGCACCGAGCGCGGTACCCAGTCACCACGGCGGATCTCGTCGATCATCGAGCCGCGGATGCGGATCGAGGCGTAGGTTTCAAACGACGCGCCCTGGTCGGCGTCGTAGCTGCGCGAGGCTTCGATCAGGCCCATCATGCCGGCCTGGATCAGGTCGTCCACTTCCACGCTGGCCGGCAGGCGCGCGGCCAGGTGGTGGGCGATGCGCCGCACCAGGTCCGAGTGCTGGGTGATGACGTCGGTCGCGTTCGAGCGCTGGACTTCCTTGTACTGGGCTGCGCCTTTCATACGGTCACCCCACGCTGCTTGAGGATGCGTTCGAGGAAGAACTCGACGCCACCACGCGGTTCGGTGGGCGCCTGCCAACGGGCGGTGCGGCGGGCGATCTCGGTGATCGCCAGCGCGGCCGGGCTGGACGGGTAGGCTTTCACCACCGGCTGCTGGCGCTGCACCGACAGGCGCAGCCAGTCATCCTGCGGCACGCAGCCGAGGTAGTTCAGTGACACATCGGCGAGGAACTTCTCGCAGACCCGGCTCAGCTTTTCGTACAGCACGCGGCCTTCGTTGGGGTCGCGCACCATGTTGGCCACCACCTGGATGCGGTCCACGCCACGTTCGCGCGACAGGACCTTGATCAGCGCATAGGCGTCGGTGATCGAGGCCGGCTCGTCACAGACCACCACCACGGTGTCCTGTGCGGCCTGGCAGAAGGTCAGCACGCCATCGGTGATGCCGGCGGCGGTGTCGACCACCATGATGTCCAGGTCGCGTTCCAGTTCGGAGAACACGTTGACCAGGCCGACGTGCTCGGCCGGGGCCAGTTCGGCCATGTGCCGGCGGCCCGAGGCGGCCGGCACCACCAGCACCCCGTTGGGGCCCTCGATGATCACGTCCTCCAGGCTGCAGCGGCCGGCCACCAGGTCGGCCAGGGTGAAGGTGGGGCTCAGGCCGAGGATGACGTCGATGTTGGCCAGGCCCAGGTCGGCGTCCAGCAGCAGGGTGCGCTTGCCCATGCCGGCCAGTGCCACGGCCAGGTTGGCCGACACATTGGTCTTGCCCACGCCGCCCTTGCCGCCGGTCACCGCAATGGTGCGGACAGGGCCGAGCGGCTCGCTGCGGGTGGCCGACAGCGGGAAGGTAGTGGTCAGCTTGGCGTACTCACGCGACGGCATGGTTCAACTCCGGGTTGCAGGGCATATCGGCCGCTCGGCGCAAATCTTCAAGGCGAAGTACAAGATTGGCTGCACTGGCCCGGTGCAGGTCCTCTGGCACGTCCTGGCCGTCGGTCACCCAGGTGATCGGCAGGGCGTGGTCGACGGCCACCGACAGGGCATTGCCGAAGCGGCCGGTCTCGTCCAGCTTGCTCAGGACCAGGCCCTGCAGGTTGGCGGCACCGAAGCGGCGGACCACCTCGTCCATGTCGCCGAAGCTGGTGTTGGCCGGCAGCACCAGCAGGGTGCGCACCTGGCGGGCGGCGCGCAGCCACTGCAGCTGGGCGGCCAGGGCGCGGTCGCGCGGGCCCAGGCCGGCGGTGTCGATCAGCACCAGCTTGTAGTCCTGCAGGCGTTCCAGCAGCTGGTCCAGGTCGGTGCCGCTGTTGGCCTCGTGGACGGCGATGCCGAGCTGGCGGCCGTACCCGTACAGCTGCTCGCGGGCACCGATACGCATCGTGTCGGTGGTCACCAGGGCGACGTCACGCGGGGCGTGCTTTTCGGCAAAGCGCGAGGCCAGCTTGGCGATGGTGGTGGTCTTGCCGGCCCCGGTGGGACCGACCAGGGCGATCACTCCGCCGGCTTCCAGCGGGTCGACCGGGGCGATCGGCAGTTTGCGCGAGATCAGCCCCAGCATCAGGCCGCGGCCACGGTGGGCCTCGGTGTCCAGCGGAATCTGCATGGCCACGTCGCGCGACAGGCCGGTATCGAAGCCGTACTCATCCATCAGATCCAGGGCGGCAGCCCGCACCGCGCTGCCGCGCAGGCGCTCGTCGGTAAAGCGGTTCATTTCGCGCTCGATCACCTGGCGCATGCCGGCCACTTCCTGGCGCAGCTGGCGGATCTCGCCGTCATCGGCGGCGACCACGGTCAGGGTCGGGGCGGGGGCAAGCTGCGGAGCCGGAGCCGGAGCCGGGATCGGCTGGGGCGCGGCAACCGGCGTCATGTCATTGGCCGGGGCAGCGGCGACCTCGACCACAGGCGCGGTGAAGGCGACTTCGACCGGAGCTTGGACCACTGCAGCGGCCATGGCGATGGCTGGCGCCGGCGCCGGTGCGGCGCCAGGAATGGGCGGCGGCAGCGTGGGGGCGCTGTCCTCTTCCAGCGGCGGGTCGATCAGGAAGCGGGCGCGGTTGATCGGCGCAGCCACGGGGGGCTGGACCGGAGCCTGGGCCGGGTACGGGTCGGCAGGCAGCACGTGCCTGGCCGGCGGTGCCACGATGGCCTCGGCGTACGGGGCGAAGATCTGTTCCGGCAGTGCCGATTCATTGACGCCCGCGCGGGCCAAGGTAGCGGCGAAGCCGGTGCTGCCGCGGGTCGGCACGATCTCGTCGGCACTGTCCAGGGTGCGGCCGGTTGCGCCCACGGCGGCGCGGGCCAGGGCGGCCACGGCCGAAGTGGTGGCCGCGACCGGCTCGGCGGCGGTGGTGGCGCTGCGGCGGCGGCTGACGGCGGCGATGACCGCGTCGGCGGCGGTGCGCGGCTTCGGCGGCGGCGGCGGTGCAATCTCGCGGCGCGAGGCTTCCAGTGCACGCTGCACGACGCTCTCGTCGTAGTGCGCGGCTGCGACGATTTCGATGCCTTCCTCGATCCGCCGGTTGGACAGGATCACCGCGTCGGGGCCATGTTCCTTGCGCACCAGGTTCATGGCCGAGCGCATGTCGGCGGCGACGAATCGTTTGATTTTCATGCTGTGGTCACGGGACGAAGTCGGCGGAGTGGCAGTCGGAGAACGCGGGTGGTCGGTGGTCTGCACGGTTCGGGTTCCCCTTGGAATCTGTCGTGTGGTGCGGTTTGAAAGTGATGTCTGTTTTCTGGCGCTTGGAAGGGCGGCGTCAGCTGATCGTTCCGACCAGTTTCAGGCGCTTGTCTTCCGGCACTTCGCTGTAGGCCAGGACCGACAGCGACGGAACGCTGTGGCGGACCAGGCGCGCCAGCGCGGCGCGCACCGGGCCCGGTACCAGCACGACCGCCGGCTCGTTTCGCGCTTCCTGCTTGCTGACACATTCGGCCAGGCTCTGGTGCAGTCGCTCTGCGAGTCCGGGTTCCAGCGCGGCGCCGTTGCCCTGCGTGGACTCCTGCAAGACACGTTCCAATTGCGGGTTGAGGGTGAACACCGGCAGCTCCGCCGACATTCCGGCGATTTCCTGCACGATGAAGCGGCCCAGCGTGTTGCGCACGGCGGCGGTCAACGTGGCCGGGTCCTGGGTGAGCGGGGCATGCTCGACCAGTGCCTCGGCGATCTTGCGCAGCTGGCGGATCGGGATGCGCTCGACCAGCAGGTTCTGCAGCACGCGTACCACCGCCGACAGCGGCAGTGCCTTGGGCGTCAGATCTTCGACGAGCTTCGGCGCGCTCTTGCCCAGGTTGGCCAGCAGGTGCTGCACCTCTTCGTGGCCCAGCAGTTCCGGCGCGTGTTCGCGGATCAGGTGGGAAAGATGGGTGGCGACCACGGTGGCCGGGTCGACCACGGTGTAGCCCATGGTCTCGGCCTGTGCACGCTGATGCGGCTGGATCCAGGTGGCATCCAGGCCGAATGCGGGATCCTTGCCGGCGATGCCCTCCAACGGGCCCAGTGCGCTGCCCGGGTCCAGGGCCAGCTCGCGGTCGGGATGGATGTCGGCGGTGGCCACCGGCACGCCATGCACCAGCACCCGGTAGCCGTTGGCCGGCAGCTCGAGGTTGTCGCGGATGTGCACAGAGGGAATCAGGAAGCCCACGTCCTGGGTCAGCTTGCGGCGTACGCCCTTGATGCGCGCCATCAATTCGCCGCCCTGGCTGCTGTCCACCAGCGGAATCAGCCGATAGCCCACTTCCAGGCCGAGCGGATCGACCGGGCGCAGTTCGTCCCAGCTCAGTTCCGCGGTGGGGGCCGGTGCGGCCGGGCGGCCCAATGCATTCACCGGCCCGTTTTCGCCTGCCTTGGCGGCCTCGTCGGCGGCCGGGGCCTGGGATTTGCGGTACAGCTTCCAGGCGATGAAGCCGAGGATGGCGGCCAGCGTCAGGAAAGCGACGTTCGGCATGCCTGGCACCAGGCCGACCAGGCCGATGATGCCGGCGGTGATGGCCAGCGCGCGGTACTGGCCGAACACCTGGCCGGTCATGGCCTGGGCCATGTCCTGCGAGCGCGAGGCGCGGGTGACCAGCATGGCCACGGCGCTGGAGATCAGCAGGGCCGGCAGCTGCGCCACCAGACCGTCACCGATGGACAGCAGGGTATAGGTGGCGGCGGCATCGCCGAACGGCATGCCATGCTGCAGTACGCCCACGGCCAGGCCGCCGAGCATGTTGATGAACAGGATCAGGATGCCGGCGATGGCATCACCGCGGATGAACTTGCTGGCACCGTCCATCGCACCGTAGAAGTCGGCTTCCTCGCGGACCTCTTCACGGCGGGCCTTGGCTTCCTCACGCGTCAGCAAACCGGCGTTCAGGTCGGCGTCGATGGCCATCTGCTTTCCGGGCATGGCATCGAGGATGAAGCGTGCGGTCACTTCCGAGACGCGCCCGGCGCCCTTGGTGATGACCACGAAGTTGATGATGGTGAGGATGGCGAAGACCACGATGCCGACGGCGTAGTTGCCACCGATGACGAACTCGCCGAAGGCGGCGATGACCTTGCCGGCCGCGTCGTGGCCGTTCTGGCCGTTGAGCAGGATCACGCGGGTCGAGGCCACGTTCAGCGCCAGCCGCAGCATGGTGGTGACCAGCAGCACGATCGGGAAGATGGTGAAATCCAGCGGGCGCTTCACGTAGACCACCGCCAGCAGCACCATCAGCGAGATGGCGATGTTGAAGGTGAACAGCGCATCGAGCACCGGCGCGGCCAGCGGTACCACGACCATGGCCAGCAGGGCCAGCACGATCAGCGGCGCGCCAAGGCCCTGGCGGATCATTTCCAGGGCGCGGCGGGTGTTGAAGCCGGATGTCTGGGCGCTCATGGGCGGTCTCCCTTGCCGAATTCATCCACGTCCACGTTCGGGGCGGGCGGCATCGGGCCGGTCCGCCAGCTGCGCAGCTGGTAGACGTAGGACAGCACCTGGGCGACGGCGGAGTACAGTCTCACGGGAATTTCCTTTCCGAGTTGCCCTTCCCGATACAAGGCGCGTGCCAAAGGCGGGGCCGAGACGATCGCGACCTTGTTGCCGTCGGCCACCTCGCGGATGCGCAGGGCGGTTTCGTCCACGCCCAGGGCAACCACCGTCGGGGCGCCCATGCTGCTGCCCTCGTACTTCAGGGCCACGGCGTAGTGGGTGGGGTTGACCACCACCACGTCGGCAGTGGGCACCGCTTCCATCATCCGGCGGTTGGCCAGCTGCTGCTGCATGTGCCGGATGCGGCCCTTCACTTCCGGGCTGCCCTCGCTTTCCTTCATTTCCCGGCGCAGTTCCTCGCGGGTCATCTTCAGCTTGCGCATCCAGTTCCAGCGCTGGTACGGGGCGTCGATGGCGGCCAGCACCAGCATCGAGCCGGCCGTGGCCAGCAGCAGCTTGAGGGTGAAGCCCAGGCCGTGGCCGATGGCCGATTCCAGCGGCTGGCTGAGCAGGCCGCGCAGGCTGTCGAAGCTGTTGGCGAACACCAGCGCGGCCGCGGCCCCGACGAACACCACGCGCAGCAGGGATTTGATGAATTCGGCGCCGGCTTCCGCCCCCCACATGCGCTTCAGGCCGGCCATGGGGCTGAGCCGCTTGGGGTCGGGCACCAGCGATTTGTTGGACCAGCGCAGCCCGCCCATCACCACCGGGGCCAGGAAGCTGGCCAGTACGCACACCAGCAGCAGCGGCCAGCAGGCCAGCAACAGGCGCAGGAACAGCATGCCGAAGTGGCCGAACAGCAGCTGCGGGTTCTGCCACAGGGCCGGATCGGGGCTGAGTGCGGCGCGCATCCAGGCCCGGCCATTGGCGCCCAACGAGGCGCTGCCGGCCATGATGGCGATCACCCCGGCGCCGAACACCGCTACGGTGGCCAGTTCGCGCGAGCGGGGGATGTTGCCCTGGTCGCGGGCTTCACGCAGGCGCTTTTCTGTTGGCTGTTCGGTCTTTTCGCCTGCGTCTTCGTTCTCGGACATCACGGGCACTGCGGCTGGGGTTGCCGGGGTGCGTGCAAGAACTGTTCCGTGACGTGCTGTTCGTGTGGAGCCGAGCGCAGGCTCGGCTCTACAGCAGGGCGTCGTCGGCCGCCTGCAGCGGTATCGTCAGCACGCTGTCACTGTGCCAGTCCACCTGCAGCGGGACGCCCGCATCGGCGGCGGATTCATCGCTGACATCGCGCCCGGTGCCGTGGTTCACCTGGTGCATCGCGTCCTTCAGAACATCCACCTTCACCAGCAGGCGGCTGCCGGCAGCCAGGCGTCGGGCCACCATGCGGGTGCGGTCGAAGGGCAGGTGGGTCCATTGCCCCGGCTGCAGCAGGTGCCGGGTGGTCGGGTCGCGCACATGGCTGGCCCGGCCCATGTAATAGGACAGCTGCATGCGCCGGCCATCGGCAAGCAGTTCGTACAGGGTGACGGTGCAGTCCAGGTCGCGCTTGTTGATGCGCACCTTCAGGTCGCCCGAGAAGCTGCCGACCAGGTCCATCGGCCCACTGAACGGGGCGGAGACGAAGGACAGCGCGGTGTCTGCCGTGTCCTGCGCTTCGATGATCGGGAACGGGTAGTAGCCGTGGCGCATTTCGCTGCGGTCGGCCATGTCGACGGTCTGCCGCAGCTGGCCGGGCGTGGGCGCCTGTTCCTGCAGGTGGTGATAACCCTCGGCCGAGGCGGGCGCAGCCGACAGGTGGTAGCGCCGCTGGCCGCCGGCAGCAGCGTCCAGCGTCGGCGCATGCCCCCAGCGGTTGGCACCCATCAGCTGGTAGTTCACCCGGTCGGGCACCAGTGCCGGGCGCGGGGCGCCGCGCAGCACGTGGTCAAGCCACTGGAAGGTGACCGCCGGGGTGTCGAACTGGGCGGCAGCGTCCAGCGTGTAGCCGCGCAGCTGCATCGGCTTGAGCGGCGACTGCGCACCGCCGTGGTCGTAGGGTCCGATCAGCAGCGCATGGTCGGCATCGGGGCGGTGGCGCAGATGCTCCTTGAAGTACTGCAGTGCCGAAATCTGGCCGTCGTCATAGTAGCCGGTGATGGTCAGCACCGGGATGCGGATGTCGTTGAACTGGTCGCCGTAAGGAACCATGGCCTGCCAGTAGCCGTCGTAGCTGGGGTGGTCGAGCCAGCGCTGCAGCCACGGGTTGGGCGTGCCGTCCACCTGGTCGATCTGCCGGTAAGGCAGGCCGGAGGCATACCAGCGCGGGCCCAGCTGTGACCAGCGCGCGTTCTGCGCATAGGTGGCGTTGTCCAGCATCGGTCCGTTGGCCACGTAGAACGCCCAGCCGTAGTTCGCGCTGAGGAACACGTTGTTCTCCATCGGCAGGCCCTGGCCGGGAATCGCGGCGACGTAGGGCACGATGGTCTTCAGGGCGGGATGGTGGTGGCGCGCGGCTGCCCACGCGGTGAAGCCCTCGTAGCTGCCGCCGTACATCGCCACCCGGCCATCGTTCCAGGGCTGGAGGCTGATCCAGTCGATGGCCGCGTTGGCATCCTCGCCGTCATGTTCGTAAGGGGCGATGGTGCCGGTGCCCTGGCCCTTGCCGCGTGCGTCGACGATGAGGCCGGCGTAACCATGGGCGGCGGCCAGCAGCATCTTCAGCCGGTTCTTCGGTGGATCGGTGTAGATCGTGAAGAGCATGGCCGCCGGCAGCGGCGTGGTGGCCGTACGCGGCCGCGCCAGCTGGGCGGACAGCACCACGCCTTCGGCTGCCGGAATACGCAGGCTGTCATCGATCACGAAGCGGCGCTGTTCCTCGGCGGCCAACAGCGGCGGGGCCAGCGCAGCCGCTGCGGTCTGCGCGCGCAGCACCGCCTGCAGGCGCACCAGTTCCAGGGCAGCTGCCTCGGGCAGGGCGCCGCCTTCCTGTGCCGCGAGTGCCTGCGCCCGCTGCGCGCGCACCGCAGCCGGGTCGACGCGCAGGGTGCCATCGGACTGAACGGCCGCGACATCGTCCAGCGCATTGAAGAGGGTATGGAACGCGCGCGCATAGGCAGGCGCATCGTTACCGGCGGCGGTGGCCAGCAGCAGCATCGAGGTCCAGCGCTGCGCCGCTGCCGAGTCGTTGGCGGCGGTGAGATCCCGGCGCACCTTCTCGATCGCGGTCCGTGCTTCCGGGTAGCGGCCTGCGGCCAGCAGTGCATGGCTGCGCTGCGCTTCGGTCACCGCGGAGGAGTGCAGCACTTCGCCGGCCAGGTGCTGCAGGGCGGCATCGACCTGCGCCGGTGGCGCATCGCGCGGCAGCGACCACGGCAGATCGGCGGCAGCGGCGCGCATGCAGGCAAGCGCCAGCAGCAGGCCAACGAGGGTAGTCCGAACGGTCACAGCCTCTTCCTTGGGTGACGGGCAGGCGGGCCCATCATACGGTTGCACCGGTCGGCGGGCGCCGGGCCACGCACGGCGTCAGGCCGGGCTGGGCGGTGGCGGACTCTGTGCCAGCTCGATGCGGGGCCGCGGCAGGTCGTGCAGCTGCATGAAACGCGCCGCGTCCACCGGCCGGCCCAGCAGGAAGCCCTGCAGGAAGTCGCAGCCCAGGCGTTCCAGGTAGGCGCGCTGGGCCGCGGTCTCCACGCCCTCGGCGACGATGTCCATGTCCAGCGCGTGGCCCAGGGCCACGATGGCCGAGACGATCACCACGTCCTCGGCGCTGTGTTCCAGATCGCGGACGAAGGCGTGGTCGATCTTGATCTCCGTGGCCGGCAGCCGCTTCAGGTACAGCAGGCTGGAATAGCCGGTGCCGAAATCATCGATGGAGATGCCAACGCCCAGTGCCGACAGCGCCTGCAGCAGCCGCAGGCTGGTGTCGGTATCGCGCATCACCGTGCTCTCGGTGATCTCCAGCACCAGCTGGCGCGGAGGAATGCGGTGCCGCTCGATCACCTCGCTCACATCCAGCAGCAGGTGCGGCGAACCGAACTGCACCGGTGACAGGTTGACCGACATCGACCAGCCATCATGGCCGGCATCGTGCCAGCGGCGCAGCTGCGCGCAGGCCTGGTCCAGCGCCCAGCGGCCGATCTCGTTGATGGCACCGCTGCGCTCGGCCAAGCGGATGAAGCGGTCCGGCGGGACCAGGCCGTGCTCGGGATGGCGCCAGCGGATCAGCGCTTCGGCACCGGCCACCTTCTGCGTGGCGACCTGGATCTTCGGCTGGTAGTGCAGGAACAGCTGCTCGCTCTGGATCGCCCGCCGCAGGTCGGCAAGCAGGCGGAACTGTTGCTCGGCGCTGTCATTCATCCAGTCGGCGAACATCACGAAAGCATTCCGGCCTGATTCCTTGGCCTGGTACATCGCGGCATCGGCGAAGGCCATCAGCTGCCGTTCGCTGGCCGCG
This sequence comes from Stenotrophomonas sp., assembly GCF_035634915.1. Taxonomy (GTDB): domain Bacteria; phylum Pseudomonadota; class Gammaproteobacteria; order Xanthomonadales; family Xanthomonadaceae; genus Stenotrophomonas. Next base: position 52,917 of record NZ_DASQCB010000010.1, on the reverse strand, counting down.
TGGTCCGGGCAGATGGCCACGCCGATGCTGGCGGTCACCTGCAGTTCGCTGTCGGCCAGCAATGGGCCGTTGCCCACCGCCTGCAGGATGCGCCGGGCCAGCGTCGGCAGGTCTTCGTCGTGGTCGATGCGTACCACCAGCACGAATTCGTCACCCCCCAGCCGCGCCAGCATGTCGTGTGGCCGCAGCAGCTGGCCGGTACGCTCGGCCACGGCCACCAGCAGCGCATCGCCGGCCTGGTGGCCGTGGGCATCATTGACCTGCTTGAAGCCATCCAGATCCATGAACATCACCGCGAAGCGGCTGCCGCCCTGTTCGGCGTCGGCCAGCGCCTGCACGATGTGCCGCTGCAGCAGCAGGCGGTTGGGCAGGCGGGTGAGCGGATCGTGCAGCGCGGCCTGGGTCAGCTCCTGCTGGGCATCGGTCAGCGAGGTGCTCAGCATTGCATTGCGCAGGCGCAGCAGCTGTGCCTCCAGGCGCTGGTCCATCCAGGACACCACCAGCACCACCGCCAGGATGGCCACGGTCAGCACCACCACCAGCATCGCCAGCCAGGTGTTCTGCAGGCCATCGCCCACCGCCGCGCCACACACGCTGCCCTCGGGGAAGCGGGCGGCGGCCATGCCGGTGTAGTGCATGCCGACGATCGCCAGACCCAGCAGGCCGGCGGCGGCCAGGCGGTCAACGCTGCGCGTGTGCTGCGCGCGCAGGCGGAAGGCCACATACAGCGCGACCCAGGAGGCGGCCACCGCAACCGCCAGCGACAAGGCCAGCCAGACCGGATCGTAGTCGATGCCCGGGCGCATGCGCAGGGCGGCCATGCCCACGTAATGCATGCCGGCAATGCCGATGCCCATCAGCACCGCGCCGCCGGCCAACCGTGGATGCGGCAGGGTGCGCAGGGAGACCAGCCACAGGGCGAACACCGATGCGGCGATGGCCATGGCCAGCGACAACAGGGTGATGGGCAGGTCGTAGCCGAGCGGGATGGGCAGATCGAAGGCCAGCATGCCGATGAAGTGCATCGACCAGATGCCCAGACCCATCGCAAAGCCGCCGCCCCACCGCCACCACCAGGTGGCCCCCTTGCCGGGCGCGGTGACCGTGCGGCCGGCCATCGCCAGCGCGGTGTAGGAAGCCATCACCGCAACCAGCAGCGAAACTGCCACCAGCCAAGGGTTATACGTGCCTACCAGCATTCGTCATTCTCCCGGACCTGCCTGTCGACGGAAAAACTTCGTTGGGGCATGGATGAGGCAGGCGGCCCGGACTGCGACTGCCAGGCGCGGTGTCCCCCTGGTCACCGCCTATTCACTCTAACGCGGCCCCCGGGGGGCACGGCAATAAACAAAACGTGATGATGGATCGGGTACGGCCGGGTGACGGCGGCGTCATTGCGTGACGGCGCGTGCGGCCTCGAACGCGGAATCGAACAGGCGCTGCACCGGCGGTCCCATTTCCCCCACCAGCAGGGCCAGCAGGAACAGGCCCAGCAGCAGTGAGACCGGCAGGCCCAGCTGGATCGGGTTCAGTGCCGGTGCGGCGCGGGCCAGCACGCCGAAGGCGAGGTTCACTGCCAGCATTGCCACCGTCAGCGGGATGGCCAGGGTGAGGGCGCCGCGCAGCACGGTCAGCAGCAGAGTAGGTGCGATGCTGAAGAAGGCATTGGGATCGGGCAGCGGTGCACCGATGGGCAGGGCACGATAGCTGTCCACCACCAGCGAGATCAGCGCCAGATGGCCGTTGGCAGTGAAGAACAACAAGCCAAAGAGCAGGTAGAACCACTGGCCGATGACACCGGAGGTGCCACCGCGCAGCGGGTCGCTCATCTGTGCAAAGGCCAGGCCGGTGCCTTGGGCCACCAGTTCGCCGGCCATGGCACCGGCTTCGAAGATCAGCCGCAGCATGAAGCCGATGGACACGCCGATGGCCAGTTCGCGTGCGATGGTCAGCACGGTGGCGGCGTCGAAGCCGGTCCATGCCGGAACCGGCGGCAGCAGCGGGGTCAGGGCGATGGACAGGGTGCCGGCCAGGACCACGCGGATCCGTTGCGGCACCGCGCGGGTGCCGACCATGGGCATGGCCATGGCCACCGCGCCGATGCGCAGCATGGTCCACAGCACCGTGCCGATCATGCCGAAGGCCTGCAGGCCGTCGGCAGCCATCTGGGTGGCGGCATCCATCAGCGCGCGCGTCCTAGCCGATCAGGTGGGGAATGCGCTGGAACAGCAGCGTGGTGAATTCGACCAGATGGCCGATCAGCAGGCTGCCCAGCGCGAACAGCACGGCGGTCAGTGCAGCGGCCTTGGCGACGAAGGCAATGGTGGGCTCGTTCAACTGGGTCGCGGCCTGGACCACGCCCACCACCACGCCCACCACCAGCACGGTGAGCAGCAGCGGGCCGGCCACCCACAACACAGTGATCAGGCCGCCACGCAGTTCGGTCAGGGCAAGTTCGGGAGACATTCGGGTTCCATCTGCCTATGTAGAGTCGAGCCATGCTCGACTGCGCTTCTGTAGAGTCGAGCCATGCTCGACTGCCTCTCAATCACGCCGGGTTGAAGCTGGCCGCCAACGTACCCACCGTCAGCACCCAGCCATCAACCAGCACGAACAGCAGGATCTTGAACGGGGCCGAGACCAGCATCGGCGACAGCATCATCATGCCCATCGACATCAGCACGCTGGCCACCACCAGATCGATGATCACGAACGGGATGAAGATCAGGAAGCCGATCTCGAAGGCGGTCTTCAGTTCGCTGGTGACGAACGAGGCCACCAGTACCGGGAACGGGATCGCGTCGGGGCTGGCGTAGGTGCCGTGCCCGGCGATGCCGGCGAAGGTCATCAGGTCGGTCTCGCGGATCTGCGCCAGCATGAAGCCGCGCAGCGGCTGGGTGGTCAGGGTCCAGGCGGTCTGGAAATCGATGTCGCCGTTGAGGTAGGGCGCCATGCCCGTGCTCCACGCCTTGTCCCAGGTGGGCATCATGATCATCGCGGTGAGGAACAGGGCCAGGCCCAGCAGCACCTGGTTGGACGGCGTCTGCCCGGTGCCCAGCGCCTGGCGCAGCAGGCCCAGCACGATGATGATGCGGGTGAAGGAAGTCAGCACCAGCAGCATCGACGGGATCAGAGTGATCGCCGTCATCAGCAGCAGGGTCTGCAGCGGCAGGCTGACCGGGGCGCCGCCGATCCTGCCGACGTTCACATCAGGCAGCGACGGCGGTGCGCCGGGCGCGGCGAAGGCCAGCGCGGGCAGCAGGCACAGGGCAATCAGCAGCAGCCACGACAGGGCGGTGGCGGGACGGGCAGGGGTGACACGCATCTCAGGGATCCTTGCGCAGCCGCTGGTGCAGCAGCTGGGCGAAATTCGGCAGGTTCTTCAGGTCCGGCACGCGCACGGGTGCCGGCGGCGGCAACGGTTCGGAAAGGGTGTGCAGGGCATTGATGCTGGCGGCAGTCACGCCCAGCAGCAGCTGCTGGCCATTGACCTCGACCACCACCACGCGTTCCTTGGCGCCCACGCTCAGGCTGGCCACCAGCTTCATGCCCTCGGGCGGGCGGAAACCGCTGCCCGGCATGCGCTTGAGCAGCCAGCCCAGACCCACCACCAGCGCCAGCACCGCCAGCAGCGCCAGCACCGCGCCGAACAGGCTCGGTGCGCCAGCGGCATGCTGGCCGATCTGCGGCGTGGCCTTGGCAGCGGCCTGGGCCGTGGCGAGCAGCAGGTTCAACGCAGTCTCCGGATCCGCTCGCTCGGGCTGACCACGTCGGTCAGGCGCACGCCGAAGCGATCGTTGATGACCACCACTTCGCCATGCGCGATCAGGGTGCCGTTGACGAACACATCCAGCGATTCACCGGCACCGCGTTCCAGTTCCACCACCGAACCCTGGTTGAGCTGCAGCAGGTTGCGGATCGGCAGCCGGGCGCGGCCGACTTCCAGCGACAGCGTCACCGGCACGTCGAGGATCACGTCCAGATTCAGGTCCGGGCTGTTCGATTCATCGGCCTGCAGGGTGCCGAACTGGGCCGGGGTCGGTTCGAGGGCGTCGATATCGTTCATTGCGGGTCTTCCTGGATGACGGGTACGCGCGGGCGGGTGCCCGGCGGATGGGTAGCGGTGATCTTCACGGCGTTCATGCCGTTGGCGATGCCGAATTCGCCGGTGAACACGGGGATGTTCTCCACGCACAGCGGCACCTGCGGGTTCAGCTCGATCGGCAGGATGTCGCCGACCTTCAGCTGGGTCAGGTCACGCAGGGTCATGCGCTTGCTGGCCAGCACGCTGGACAGGGTGACCTCGGCGATGTTGAGCTGCTCGCGCAGCATCACGCCCCAGCTGGCATCGCGGTCGTTGCGGTCGCTCTGGATGCCGGCATCGAGCAGTTCGCGGATCGGCTCGAGCATCGAGTAGGGCAGGGTGACGTGGATGTCGCCGCCACCGCCGTCGAGTTCGACGTGCAGGCGGCATACCACCACGTACTCGCGCGGCGTCACGATGTTGGCGAAGTGCGGGTTGATTTCCGAGTTGATGTATTCGAAATCCACTTCCATCACCGGCGCCCAGGCCTCGCGCAGATCGGCGAAGGTCTGCTTGAGCAGCAGCTGGATCACCCGCATTTCGGTGGCGGTGAATTCGCGGCCCTCGATGCGGGTGGGGTAGCGCCCGTCACCGCCGAAGAAGTTGTCGACGATGGCGAACACCAGGGTCGGCTCGAACACGATCAGGCCGGTGCCACGCAGTGGCTTGAAGCGGATCAGGTTCAGGTTGGTCGGTACATACAGCGAGTGCATGTAGTCGTTGAACTTGATCAGTTCGATGCCGCGCACTGACAGTTCGGCCGAGCGCCGGATCAGGTTGAACAGACCGATCCGCCACAGGCGTGCGAAACGCTCGTGGACCATTTCCAGGGTCGGCATGCGGCCGCGGATGATCCGATCCTGGCTGGCGAAATCGTACGAACGGGCCTCGCCACTGGGCGCCTCCGGCTCGGTTTCGACCGCGCCACTGTCCACGCCATGGAGCAGGGCATCGATCTCATCCTGGGACAGCAGGTCATTCATCGTGGGCAGCCCTTACTGGGTCACGAAGCTGGTGAACAGCAGATCGTCGGCACCGTTGCTGCCGGTCTCGGCCTTGAGCACCTTCTGCACTTCGGCCAGCGCATTGGCCTGCAGCTTCTGCTTGCCGGCGATGTCGGCGATCTGGTCGGCGGTGACCTGCGAGAAGAGCATCAGCAGGCGCGCGCGGATGGCCGGGGCGTGGGTCTTGATCGCTTCCAGCGCGGCCGGGTCACGGGTCATCAGCTGCACTTCCACCTGCAGATAGCGCGGGCCGTCCACCGAACCACTGAGGTTGACCACGAAGGCCGGGTCGAGGGCGAAGTACTGGGCCGGGGCCGGCACCGCGCCCTTCTTCGGGGCTTCGGCGGTCTTCTCTTCGTGCTTGGACTGGGTGAAGAACCAGACGCCGCCACCCGCGGCACCTGCGGCCAGCACGGCCACCAGGGCGGTGATCAACAATGGACTGCGCGACTTGGCAGTCTTGTCCTTGTCGGCGGTTTTCTTGGTTTTGTCAGCGGCTGCGGCCACGAGGTGAAGCTCCTGAGGGTTGCTTCACCGTGATATGCAAGGGGCGTGCCGCAGTGCGGGGGGAGGGGGCGACGGATTTCCGTCGGCGCCCCGGTTCCGGAAGTGGCCAACCTTGGTTGGCCGCCGGTTACGCGTAGGCGTCGAGCAGGCCGCGCTGGCGGATCAACTGTGCGGCCGACACCGACGTATCGGCGCGCGACGGTTCTCCGTCGCCTCCGCCGATGCCATTGCCGGCGCCCGCCGGCTGCCCCGACGGACCGCCGTCACCGCTGTGCTGCTGGCCGACGTCGGCATGGGCCAGCTGGAAGCCCTGTTCGCCCAGCAGTTCGCGCAGGCGCGGCAGGCTGCTTTCCAGCGCCTGGCGTACATCCACGTGCGGGCTGCTGAAGCTGGCATGCACCTTGTCGCCCGTCATCTGCAGGCGCACGTCCACCGGGCCCAGGTCTTCGGGGTTGAGGCGGATATGGGCGTGGCCGATCTTCTGGTCCGCCAGCCAGCCCAGGCGCGCGCCAATGGCCTGATCGAAGCCGTCGTCACCCACGGTCGGGGTCGGCGTGGGTTCACCGCTGAAGACGGCGGTGCTGGCCAGGGCGGCTTTCAGATCCTGCAGCGCCGCAGGCAGCGGCGACTGCAGCGGGGCCGGTGGCGTGCGATCGCCGACCGCCAGGGTGTCGCTGTCGTCGGCCCCGTCCAGGGCCTGCTGGCCGAGGATCATGGCGGGCAGCGGCTGGGTGGACATCTCGCCTTCACTGGTGGTGGCCACAGCGGAGGTCGTGACCGGTGTGGCGGCGAGTGGCGCCGCCGTGGCGGGCAGGGCGCTGGTCGGCAGCGCAGGCGTGGCAGCAGCTGCGGCGGTGTCGCCACCGTTCGCGCTCACCACCGGTGCCGTTGCGACGGGATCGATGGCCACCGGTGCGGCCAGCACAAGGCCGGCCAGGCCGGGAGGCGGCCACGGCGCATCATCAGCATCGCTGGCCGTGTCCTTGTCTTCGGCGGTGGTCGGCACGGTGGGCGTGGCGGCGGCGGTTTCGGTCGCGCCGTCCTCGCTGTCCGTGGCCGTGCCGGCAGGTGTGTCCGTGCTGCCGTCAGCAGTGGCCGACGCGCTGTTGGACGCGGTTCCGGGGGCGCTCGGCGTGACTTTGGTGCCAGCTGGGGTGTCCTTCTGCGCAGGGCCCTGCAGCATCTGCCCGAAATCCTTGCCGCTGCCCGAGCTGCGCGGACTGCCGGTCGGGGCGCTGCTGGCGCTGGCGCTGGCGCTGGTGCCGACGCTGCTGGAAAGCGCGGAAGGCATCACGGGCGGCCTCCCTGATCGCCACCGTCCTGCTCGCCGGCCTGTGCCAGGCGCGAACGGCGGGCGCCGATATCATCCATTTCGCGCTGGTCGCGGCGGTCGGTCACCACCTTTTCCTGGGCGCGGTAGCTGGCGGCCAGCTGTTCCAGCACGGCCTTGTCGCGGCTGGCCAGGATCAGGCGCGCGCGCTCGGCTTCCACTTTTTCGCGGTTGCCCTGCACCGTGGCCTGCTGCTGTTCCACCGCACTGTCGAGACGGTCGAGAAAGGCGCGGCGGTTGAGCAGCTGCGCCGGGCTGGTGGCGGCCATCTGTGCGTTTGCGTACTCCTCGGCGTAGCGGCGAAGCTCGTCCAGGCGCGACAGGTGGGTATCAAGCACGCGCTGGCGCTCGGCCAGGTCGCGGGCGACGGCGTCTTCGTGTTCCTGGGCCCGCTTCAGCAGGGGATCGATGCGCTTGGACTGTGTCATGGTGTGACTCTCTTAATCCACCAGGCGCTGCAGCGCGGCCTGGCTGTGCGGAAGATCGGCGGCCTTGGCCACGTCCTGGCCGAGGAACTCCATGATTTCCGGCCAACGTTCCAGGGCTTCGTCGGTGGCGGCGTCGTTGCCGCGCTGGTAGGCGCCGATTGCAATCAGGTCGCGGTTGGACGAGTACGCCGAGACCAGGCGCTTCAGCTTGCGGATGCGCAGGCGCCACGGCTCGTCGGCGATTTCCGTGACCACGCGGCTGACCGACGATTCGACGTCGATGGCCGGGTACAGGCCGCTGTCGGCCACCCGGCGCGAGAGCAGGATGTGGCCGTCGAGGATGGCGCGCGCCGCGTCGGCAATCGGATCCTGCGGGTCATCGCCTTCGGTCAGCACGGTGTAGAAGGCGGTGATCGAGCCGCGGCCCTTGGCGCCGTTGCCGGCACGTTCCACCAGCGCCGGCAGCTTGGCAAACACCGACGGCGGGTAGCCGCGGGTGGTGGGTGGCTCGCCCACCGACAGGCCGATCTCGCGCTGCGCCTGGGCGAAGCGGGTCAGCGAATCCATCAGCAGCAGCACGTTCAGGCCCTGGTCGCGGAACCACTCGGCAATCGCCGTGGCGCGGTAAGCGCCGTGCAGGCGCGCCAATGGCGGGCGGTCGGCCGGGCTGGCCACCACCACCGCGCGGCGCAGGCCTTCCTCGCCCAGCGTGGTTTCAACGAAATCGCGGACTTCGCGGCCACGTTCACCGATCAGGCCGACCACGATGACATCGGCGGCGGTGTAGCGGGTCATCATGCCCAGCAGCGTCGATTTACCGACACCGGAGCCGGCGAACAGGCCCACGCGCTGGCCACGGCCGATCGGCAGCAGGGCATTGATCGCGCGCACGCCCACGTCCAGCGGCTGGGTGATGGGCTCGCGCGCGAGCGGGTTGATCGATACGCCGGCCATGCCCACATGGCCTTCGGCACGGATCGGACCCTTGCCATCCAGCGGCACGCCATCACTGTCGATCACGCGGCCAAGCAGGCCTTCGCCCACTTCCACGCCGCCACGTCGCGCCGAAGGCACCACGCGTGCGTTGGGCAGCAGGCCATGCAGCTCGGCGCTGGGCATCAGGTAGGTGCGTTCACCGGCAAAGCCCACCACTTCGGCATCGACCCAGCCGCCATCGACCACTTCCACCTTGCAGCTGGCCCCCAGCGGCGCCTCGCAGCCCACCGCTTCCAGGGTCAGGCCGACCGCGCGGCGCAGTACGCCTTCGCGGATCAGGCCACGGCCATGCGCGGTATCCACGCGCAGGCCCTCCAGGCGACGGGCCAGGCGCAGGTTGCGTGCCATGGCCCAGTCGGTGGGCGGCGGTGGCAGATTCGCTTCAGGTGTCATGGGGTGGCTCCGGTCTGGCGGATCACTGCGTCCAGCGCGCCGCGCAGGCGAGCCTCCAGGGTGCCGTCGATGCGAACGGCTTCGGCGTGCACACGCAGGTCGCCGCGGCTGAGGCTGGTGTCGGGTACCAGGCGCTGCGTGGGCGACAGGGTCATCAGCGGCGCCAGCGCGGCGATGTCGTCCGGATGCAGGCGCACTTCCACCTCGCGCGTGCTGCCGCCCACCGCATCCACGGCCTCACCCACCAGCTGTACCAGCAGTGCCGGATCCGCTTCGTAGGCACGGCCGACCAGTGCGCCGGCGATGCGTACGGCCAGTTCGCCCAGCGCGCCCACCACTTCATTTTCCAGCCGCACCAGCGGCCGGCTGAAGTTGTCCAGGATGCCTTCCATCTGCGCGATCAAACGCCGCACCTCGGCCTGGCCCTGGCCGTAGCCTTCGCTGTGGCCGTGCTGGAAGCCTTCCTTTTCCGCGCTGTCCTGGATCGCCTGGATCTCTTCCAGGGTGGGCAGCTGCAGTACCGGTTCCGGCTCATGGTCCGGATCCGGTTCGGTGAGGGCGAACACATCCTCGTGATCCAGCTCCGAGGGCGGCTGGGCCAGCAGGTCCGGGGCGAGCCAGCGCACGACGTTGCTCACAGCATGGCCTCCGCGCTGCCACCGATGGTGACGGTGCCCTCATCGGCCATGCGCTTGACGATGGCCAGGATCTCGCGTTGCGCGCCTTCCACGTCGGACAGGCGCACCGGGCCGCGGGCTTCCATGTCTTCCAGCAGGATCTCGGCCGCACGCTGGGACATGTTGCGGGTGATCTTGTCGCGCACTTTGATGTCGGCGCCACGCAGGGCCAGGCCTAGGCGCTCGCCGCTGACTTCGCGCAGCACCAGCTGCATCTCGCGGTCGTCCAGGTCGACCAGGTCGTCGAACACGAACATCAGGTCCTGGATGCGGCCACTGAGCGGCGCATCGATGCGCGCGATCTCGCCCAGGATCACCTGGTCCTGGCCGCTTTCCATGAAGTTGAGGATGTTGGCCGCGCACTGCACGCCGCCGATGTTGGACGACTTCAGGTTCTGGTTGCCGGCGAACTGGCGCTCCATGATCTCGTTCAGTTCGTTCAGCGCGTTCGGCGGGATGCCGTCCAGGGTGGCGATGCGCAGCAGCACATCCACGCGGGTGCGGTCGGGCAGCAGCTTCAGCGCATCGGCGGCCTGGTCGGTTTCCAGGTGGGCCATCACGATGGCGATGATCTGCGGGTGCTCGTTGCGCACCAGGTCGGCCACCGCACGCGGGTCCATCCACTTCAGCGCGTCCAGGCCGGTGGTGTTGCGGCCCAGCAGGATGCGGTCGATCAGGCCGCTGGCCTTCTCGCTGCCCAGCGCCTGGATCAGCATGTTGCGGATGTAGTCGTCCGAGCCCACGCCAAGCGAGGTCTTCGAGCCCAGTTCCTGGTTGAATTGGTCCATCACCCGGCCCACCTGGTCACGGGTGATGTCGGTCATGGTCGCCATGGCGATGCCGATCTTCTGCACTTCCTTGGGTTCCATGTGGCGCAGCACTTCGGCCGCATCCAGTTCACCCAGGGACAGCAGCAGCACGGCAGCGCGCTGTACACCGGTCAGTTGCGGCTCAGTCATTGGCCACCCAGCCCTTGACCACCTGGGCCACGCGCTTGGAATCGGTCTTCACGGCTTCACGGGCCATCCGCAGTCGTTCCTCATAAGAATCCACCGGCAGGGCCAAGGGGTCCGGCCCGCCCAGGCTCGCCCGGTCGGCGCCCAGCGCCGGCAGCGGGCTGCCATCGTCATCCACCAGCTGCACATCCGCGGTATGCGGCTCCAGTGCGGCGGCGTCGTCTTTCTTGTTCTGCCCGGTAATGCCGCGCAGGGCAGGGCGCAGGACACCGAACAGCAGGGCCAGCACCATCACCGCGCCCAGCAGCATGCGGCCGGCGTCGAACACCCATGGCAGCTCCCACCAGGCCGGGCCTTCCACCGGCGTGGTGTCGCGCACGAACGGCGCGTTCATCACCGACACGGTATCGCCACGCTCGGCGTTGAAGCCCACGGCCTGTTTGACCAATGCCTCCACGCGGGTCAGTTCGGCAGCCGACAACGGCTGCGGCGCGACCTTGCCGTTGGCGCCGGCGCGCGGCACGTTGTCCACCAGCACCGCCACCGAGACCCGCTTGATGCGGCCGGCCGGCTGGCGGGTGTGCTGCAGGGTACGGTCCAGCTCGTAGTTGCGGGTGGCGTTCTTGCTGCTTTCGGTCGGGGTCTGCGCGGTGGGCGGGGCGGCCTGCTGGCCCGGCGGGCTGTTGCTGGTCGCACCCGGCACGCCCTGCGGGCCCGGCGTGGTGGTGGTGTTCTCGCTCATCTGCTCGCTGCGCAGCTTCTGCGGTTCACCGTTGTAGAGTTCGCGCGCTTCCTCGGTCACCGAGAAATCCATGTCCACGCTCACTTCCGGGTTGACCCGGCCGGGGCCGGTCATCGGCTCCAGCAGCTCGCGGATGCGCTGGTTGAACGAGGTTTCCTGGCGGCGTACCTGCTCGAACTGGGCGGCGTTGACCGCCGCTTCGCTGTTCGGATCGCTGACGCTGAGCATGCGGCCGCTCTGGTCGACGATGGTCACCCGTTCCGGCGCAAGATCGGGAATGGCGGCAGCCACCATGTGCACGATGGCATCGACCTGGCTGCGTTCCAGCTGCTGGCCGCCACGCAGTTCCAGGGTGACCGAGGCGCTGGCCACGTCACGCTGGCGGGTGAACGCGCTGGGCTTGGGAATGGCCAGGTGCACGCGCGAATCGCGCACCGGGCGCAGCGTGTTGATGGTGCGCGACAGTTCGGTTTCCAGCGCGTGCTGGTAGCGCGCGCTTTCGACGAACTGGCTGACGCCGAAGCCGGGGTCACGTTCCATCAGCTCGAAGCCGAGCTTGCCGCTGTCGGTCAGGCCCGAGCCTGCCAGCTTCAGGCGGGCATCGTGCAGGTTCTTTTCCGGCACGGTGATGCCGCCGGTGGCCGGGTCCAGCTCGAACGGAATCTGTGCCGCGCGCAGCAGGTCAGTGGCCTCGGCGGTCGCCTTCTGGTCCAGCCCGGTGTACAGCGGGACCATGCCGGGCTTCTGCGACCAGAAGAACACGAACAGGCCTGCCGCCACCGCCACCGAGATCATCGCCATCAGGCCCAGGCGGCGGGTGATCTGCAGACTCTGCAGGCGGTCGAACCACTGCCCGGCCTTTTCGGCGTTCAGGGTTTCCTTGGAGAGCGTCAGTGCCATGCGTCAACGTTCCTTACAGCGGCATGTTCATCACGTCCTGGTAAGCCTGGACGAGACGGTTGCGGACTTCCACGGTGGCACGGAAGGCGATCTGGGACTGCTGCGAGGCGACCATCACCTTGGCCAGGTCGGCACCGGGCTCGCCCAGCTCGAAGGCCTTGGCCAGGGCACCGGACGTCTGCTGGGCATCGTTGACGCCGGCGATGGCACCGCGCAGGGTCTCGGTGAAGCTGGCGGGCTGGACCTGCGGCGCATCCAGCACCGTGCCCGGCAGGGCATTGCTACGCGGCGCTTCGGCCAGCGGGTTGAGCGCCGCCGGCTGTCCCATCTGGGTCTGATAGGAGCGGATCTGGGAAAGGATCGAAGTGACGGAGTGGGACATCTGCAACGGTTCCAGAAACAGGGATGGGGGCTTTCGTCTGGATGCAGTGCAAGCGGCGTGCCGAAACCGGTTTTCGATTCAGTGTCGTGAGGGTGGCGGGATTTTGCGGGGTTGCACCCCGCGCCCCGCCTTCGACAGTTCCCTGCTGCTGATGGTGGGGGCCGACCGATGGTCGGCCCGGGGTCGGATCCCGTTGCAGAGTTACGGGCTCTGACCCCTTTGGGCGCGTCATTTCACCGGCGTCGGTTTTTTGGCCTGGGTCGGTCGACCGGGCGCAGGTCGGGTGTGGCGGTTTTCCGGCGCGCCGATGGTGTGTCAGGCGATGCGACGCGGCCGCATGCTCACTTCTTCGAACCAGGCGTCAAAGAGATCTGCCGGCAGGAGGGTGCCGCTGTCGGAGAACTGGAGGTCGTAGGACCATGCAACCGACAGCAGGTCTCGCACCGCGTCATAGTGCAGCTTCAGCCCCGTGGGCGGCGGATGCGCGTGGTGCTGGTGAAGCCCGACCAGCGCATCGAGGCTGTCCATCAGACGGATGAGCAGGGCAAGCGTCCGATCTCCGTCTTCCGGGCCATCCAGTTCGCGCATGCGGTAAAGCTTGCCGTTGATGTCATAGAAGACATCCGCGGAGGACACCCCGCACTCGACCACGCAGTGGAGATAGACCTCATCGGCGATGTGATCGGCGTGGCCCAGGCAATCGATCAGCATCGATTCCAGCACGGCCTGCCGGGTGCTTTCGAACGGCGTGTTCATGACATTCCCTGATCCGAACTCGACCGGAAAAGCTATGCGGTGTCGTGGCAAATGTCTGTGCAACAACTTGCAATCTGCAGAAAGAGCAACGCCCGGGCAGGCCCGGGCGTTGCGTTCCCCTCGATTTGTCCGGCATCAGCCCGCCAGTTCGGCCGGCTCGCGTTCGATACCGTACTTGCGCAGCTTCTCCACCAGGGTGGTGCGGCGCAGGCCGAGCAGCTGGGCGGCGTGGGCGACCACGCCCTGGGTGCGTTCCAGTGCTTCGTTGATCAGGCCCAGCTCGATCGTGGCCATGTGGTTGCGCAGGTCCAGGCCGTCGTCGGGAAGGGCTGCCGGCGTAGTGCTGCGGCTCACGGCAATGCCGTGCTCCAGCACGGCCTGGCTGCCACTGCCCGGGGTGTGGAAGGAGAAGCTGCGCAGATCCAGGCGGTCGTCGCTGGCGGCCACCGGCGCCGGGGCAGGGGCTGCCACCGGTGCCAGCGCGGCATCGCCACGGTAGCGGGCCGGCAGATCCTGCACGCGCACCGAACCACCGGGGTGCAGCACCGCCAGGCGCTCGACCAGATTGGTCAGCTCGCGCACGTTGCCCGGCCATTCGTACCCGGCCAGGGCCTGCAGGGCCTCCGGGGTGAAGCGGACTTCGCCGCGGCCGGTGCGGCCCAGCTGGGTCGCGATGGTTTCCACCAGCGCCGGCAGGTCTTCGCGACGGTCGCGCAGCGCCGGCACTTCGATCGGGAACACGTTGAGGCGATAGAACAGATCCTCGCGGAACTTGCCCTCGGCAATGCGGGATTCCAGATCGCGGTGGGTTGCTGCCACCACGCGCACATTGCAGCGGATGGTCTGGTTGCCACCAACGCGCTCGAAGCTGCGTTCCTGCAGCACGCGCAGCAGCTTGACCTGCATGGGCAGGCTCATGTCGCCGATTTCGTCCAGCAGCAGAGTGCCACCCTCGGCCATTTCGAAACGGCCCTTGCGCGCGGTCAGCGCACCGGTGAAGGCACCCTTTTCGTGGCCGAACAGCTCACTTTCCAGCAGCTCGGCCGGAATGGCGCCGCAGTTGATGGCCACGAACGGACCATCACGGCGCGGCGAGCGCTGGTGGATCGAACGCGAAACCACTTCCTTGCCGGTGCCCGATTCGCCCAGCACCAGCACGGTGGTATCGAAGGCGGCCACCTGCTCGATCATGGTGCGCAGCCCGGTCACGGCCGGGCCGTTGCCGGTCGGGCCCTGGTCCTGGACTGCACCGGCCTGGTGTTCGGCATCCAGGCGCTTGAGGCTGGCGCGGCGCAGCAGGGCCTCCATCTGCGCATGGCGCAGCGGTGCTTCCAGCGGCCAGATGTTGGCTTCGTGCAGGCCGTGCTGGCGGGCAAACGCTGCTGCTTCGCCATCGGCCAGCAGCACCGGCGGCGGCAGGCTGCTGCCACCCAGCCAGGCGTACAGGGCGGTGCTGGCGGCGCTGTCGTCCAGGCTGCCGACGATCACCGCCATCCAGTCGTTCTGGCGCTGGCGGGCCAGGTCGAAGTCGGCCGCGTCGGACACCCAGCGCGGGTTGAAATCCATGAATTCCAGCAGGGCAACGGTGCGCTCGGCGCGCACGGCATCGTTGTCCAGCACAAGGATGCGCGATTCACTCACGATCGATCCTCCCTGAGGCCTTCCAGGATCGGCATGACTTCCTGGATGTACGACAACTTGCTGACGAAATTGTCGGCGCCGGCACGCAGCGCGTGTTCGCGGTGCTCGACGTCGTCGAAGTGGCTGGCGATCACGATGTACGGGGCATCATCCTGCGACTTGATCAGCCGGGTGGCCTGCAGGCCGCCCATTTCCGGCATGGCCAGGTCCATCAGTACCACCTGCGGGCGCAGCGACTCGGAGCGCTCGATGGCCTCCAGTCCATTGCCGGCGCTGCCGACGATCTGCAGCCAGTCGATCTTGCGGAAGTGACGCATCGCTGCGTTGATGAAACCTTCATGGTCATCGACGAGCAGCACGGTGAGCTTGTTCATGTCCAACATCCTTTTCAGCCCACGCGGGCCAGCTGTGGTTGCCTGGCGCTGAGCCGGCGCCGTTCGCGGGCCGGGGCGATATCCAGTTGTTCGCGGTATTTTGCGACGGTTCGGCGGGCAATGTTCACCCCCTGGCGTGAAAGCAGGCCGGCAATGGCTTCGTCGGCCAGCGGGCGACCGGCCGGTTCGGCGTCGATCAGGCGGCGGACCATCGCCTTCACGGCCTGGCCGGACACGCTTGCACCTTCCAGGCGCACCGCGAAGAAATGCTTCAGTTCGAAGGTGCCGCGCGGGGTCTGCAGGAACTTGCCGGTGGTGATGCGTGACACGGTGGATTCGTGCATGCCGATCTCCTCGGCCACTTCCTTCAGCGTCAGCGGCGCCATGGCTTCCTCGCCACGCACCAGGAACGCCGCCTGGCGCTCGACGATCACCCGCGCGGTGCGCAGCAGGGTGTCATAGCGCATCGACAGGCCGCGGCTGAACCAGCGTGCTTCCTGCAGCATTTCGCGCAGGGCCGGGGCGGCATCACTGGTTTCGGCCAGTGCCTGTTCGTAGTGGCTGTTGATCGACACGCGGCGGCTGGTGGCCGGGTTCAGCGCCACTTTCCACTGTCCATCGGCATGCCAGGCAACCACGTCCGGCACCACCACGGTGTTGCGCTCGGGCAACAGGCTGTCACCCGGTCGCGGCTGCAGCGACAGGATCAGGCGCACGGCCTCGCGCACATCCTCTACTTCGGCGTCATGCTGGCGGGCCAGGGCGGGGTAGTCATGTGCGGCCAGGGCATCCAGCGCGCCTTCCAGGATGCGCGCGGCCAGGTGCCGGGCCGGCACCACGCCATGCAGGCTGTAGAGCTGGGCCAGCAGGCATTCGCGCAGGTCCTGTGCGGCCATGCCGGCCGGCTCGCCGTGCAGCAGCTGCTGGCGGATGGCTTCCACGCCGGCACCGTCGATGTCGAACTGGGCACTGGCCAGCAGCTGCAACTGTTCACGCGGGGCCTGCAGGTAGCCGGCCTCGTCACACTGTTCCAGCCAGAAGGCGGCTACGGCCAGTTCGCGCTCGTCCAGGTCCAGCGCCAGGCGCTGCAGCACGCGCAGCTGCGGGTCGCTGGATTCGCCGGCGGCGATGCGCGCCATGCGGTCGTCGTCGCCGTCCTGCCAGGTGCTGCCGGCCACGTCCCACATCGATGCCTCGGGCAGCTCATCGAAGGCAGCGGTCTCCAGGGTGGTGGCGGTGACGTCGGTGGCGTCGGCGGCCGGTGCTTCGGCCTCCTCGATCTCCAGCAGCGGATTGGAATCCAGCAGGCGCTGGATTTCCTGTTCCAGGTGCAGGCCGTCCAGCTGCAGCAGCCGGATGGACTGCAGCAGCTGAGGGGTGAGGTGAAGTGTCTGGCCCAGCTGGGTCGAGAGTGCAGCTTTCATCGCAGTTCCCCGGCGCCGCTCCCCGACGCCTTGTGGAACACATCTTGCTTTTGATCCCGGGCAGGCGGAATCGGGGGGTTCCTGAGTGCACTGGTGGCATTCCTGACGGGTCGTAGGGATTTTCCTTACATCGCAGCGGGAATTTGACGATGCCCAGCGCCAAGTTGTTGATTTGAGGTGGACGGCTCGACCATGAGGTCGGTGGCGGCGTTGGAAATTCCGTCGGGGGGGGCGTCAGGGTGACGGCATTCCGTCGCCCCGGCGCTCTGTGTGGTCCACGGCGCGTGGTGGCGGCCGGCGGGGTAGAGTCGACTCTCAGTCGACTACCGCGCGAAGCGCGGCTTTTTCCCCCCGCACCCGGTCATTCAAGCTCGTGCTGGTGCCGTGCGGCCAACAGCAGCAGATCGTTGGCGCGGCGGCAGCCCAGCGATTCCATCATGCGGGCGCGGTGGGTCTCCACCGTCTTCACGCTGATGCCCAGATCGGCGGCGATTTCCTTGTTGCTTTCGCCCTTGCCGATACGGCGCAGGATCTCGCGCTGGCGCGGGGAAAGGGCAGCAATGCCGGTGGGCTTCTCGCGACCGAGCATCGGCGCCAGCATCTTGGCCGAGATCTGCGGGCTCAGGAATACCTGGCCGGCATGCGCGGCACGCAGCGCCAGTTCCAGCTCCTGCGGCGCGGCATCCTTGACCACGAAGCCCACGGCGCCACGATCCAGTGCATCACGCACATGGGCGGCGTCGTCGTGCATGGTCATCATCACGATGCGGGTACCGGGCGCGCGCAGTCGGATGTCGCTCAGCGCTTCCAGGCCGGTGCGGCCGGGCAGGGAAAGATCCATCAGAACCACGTCGGGGGCGTGCTGCAGGGCCATCTGCAGCGCCTGTTCGGCGTTGCTCGCCTCGGCTACCAGCTGCACGTCGGCAAACCCCTGCAGCAGCCGCGCCAGGCCGGCGCGAACCAGGGTGTGATCGTCGACGATGAGAACTCGCACAGGCACGCAGCAGATCCGTAAGGGGAGATCACCTTAACTTAGCTGAACGGGCGCGCCAAGGGTCGTCCGTCCCACTTCAGGCCAGCAGGTTTCAGCGCGCCCGCCGCGCCTCGGCCACCTGACGCCGATGCAAACGGAACAAGTGGCGTTCCATGGCCATTTCCAGGCCATCGCCGAGGCGATGGAAACGCAGCCACAGGAAGTGGCCGCCCCCGCCATCAGCGGCTTCGGCGATCACTTCCACTGGCAGGTCGATGTTGTCGGGCAGCCAGTCACTGGGCTGCAGGCGGACCACGCCGGCCTGGCCGGGCAGGGCGCCACTGCGCGGGCCCAGCTGCAGGCGGATGCCGCGGCGCGACCAGCGCACCGGGCGCAGGGTCAGGTCCTGGCCCTGCTGGCGCACCAGGCGGCCCAGCAGCACCATGGTCAGGTCCAGCTTGGCTTCCAGGCGCTGGATCTGCAGGCTCGCCTCGCTGCGTTCCTCGTGCTCGTCCACCCGGCTGTCTTCCACCAGCGCCAGGCTGCGCAGCAGGCCTTCGGCGCTGCTGGTACGGCCTGCGGCACTGCCCGCCTGGAACTCGGCCGGCAGGGCCAGCTCGCAGCTGAGCGTTTCATCGAACAGCTCGCTCTCGGCCGGGTGGTGCAGCGACGTGGTCGGCAGCAGGGTCATGCCAGCGATTCTGCCTTCAGGTACGCATGGGCTGCGCGAAGGGAGGTGCGGCCGGAGGAGAGGTGGCGGGCGGCGGTATCACGCAGCTCGCACATCTCGTCCATCACGGCGTGCTGCAGCGCCAGCAGGCGGGTGATCTCCTGGATGGAAATCGGCGAGATCGGGTGGGCGAACAGGCCGCGCACGTCGCGGTCGTAGTTCTCCACCAGGCGTTCGGCTTCGTCGTGCGAGCCGCTGTGCACGGCCGTGCGCAGGCCCTCCAACGACTGCGCCAGGGCCTGGATGCTCGCGGAAATGTCCATTGCTCAGGCCTCCGCGGCAGAGGCCGCGTGGCGCTGGTCCGCCGGAATGGCGGCCCAGGCGGACTCGATCTCGACCAGCAGACCCAGCACTTCCTGCAGCGCTGCCGGGTCGTTGTGCAGGTTGGCCTCGGTCAGGCGCTGCATCATGTATTCGTAGAGCGATGACAGGTTGCCGGCGATCTCACCACCGGCCTCATGGTCGATCGAGCCGTTGAGGTGGCCGACGATCGCGCAGGCCTCGCCGATCGCACGGCCCTTGCGGGCCTGGTCGCCCTGGCTGAGTGCCGCTTCGGCGCGGCGCACGCGCTCGCACGCACCGCCCAGCAGCATGGCGACAAGCTTGTGCGGGTCGGCTTCGGTGGCGCTGCTGGAAACACCGACCTTGCGGTATTGCTCAGCGAACTGGCGGCTGGTGCCGTGCATGGTTTCTTCTCCTGGATCCTGTCAGCGGCGCGACCACAAGTGCGCGATGCAACCGCTGGCGACGGCAGGCGCGCATCACGCCTGGCTACGGGTTGTTCTTGATATCGGCGCAGGTGGGGCAACTCTTGAGTGGCCCGTTGCGGTCATTTGCTGGTCTTGGACTGCAGCGACGCCAACTGCTGGGTCAGGTAATCGCTGGTGCTCTGCATCTGCGCGACCAGCGTGTCCATGGCGGTGAACTGCGCGGTGTAGCGGGCAGAGACCTTTTCCATGCGCGCGTCCAGGTCGTCCAGTTCCTTTTCCAGGGTCTTGATCTGCTTGTTCAGCGAGGTGGTGCGCTGGGTCAGAGTGCCTTGGGTGCTGTCCAGCTGGCTCTTCAGCATCGTCTGCATGCTGGTGGTCAGCGTGCCCTTCTCGCCGAACAGCGCATCGGCCGACGAAGGATCGGCAGCCATGGCCTTGTCGAAGGTGGCCGAATCAAAGGCGAGCGAGCCATCCTTGCCGATGGTCACGCCCAGCGCCTTCAGCTGGTTGACGTTGGCACTCATCTGCCCGCGCAGCTGCTGCTGCAGGCCGCGCACCATGGAATCGCCGGTCAGTACCGAGGCCGTCTCGGTGGTTGCGTCGTATGCGCTGGCCGATTTCAGCATGCTGCTGGTGGCGTTGTAGGCGGCGATGAAGGCCTGCAGATTGGTCTTCATCGGCGTGTTGTCCTGCGCCACGGTCAAGGTCTTGGTGGTACCAGCATCGGCCTTGGTGACGGTCAGGGTGACGCCGGGAATGATGTCGGCGATGGTGTTGCTGCTGGAGGTACGGGTGAAGCCGTCGACCTTGACCACCGCATCGGTGGGTTCCACCGTCTGGGTCAGGCCACCGCTGGTGCCGTCCCAGGTCAGCTGGTCCAGGCCGCCATTGCCGCCGGTGGTGCTCAGCGTGATGGCGCCCTTGGTGCCCGAGTCGACGGCGTTCAGCACCAGGTGCTGGCCATCATCGGCGGTGATGACGCTGGCGCTGACGCCCTTGCCGCCGGCCGCACTGTTGATGGCCGAGGCGATGTCACTCAGCGTGCCCTTGTCGGACACCTCGATGGACAGCGTCTTGTCGCCGTAGGCGACCGTCAGCGTGCCCGTGCCGATGTGGGTGTCCTTGCTGAACGCAGCCGAGGTCAGCTTCTGGTTCTGCGAGAGGCTGACCACCTCGATGTTGTGCGTGCCGGCCGTGGCCAGCGTCTTGCCGGTGGTGGCATCCGTGGCGATGGCGGCGGTGAAGCCGGCATTCTCGGCAGGCGTGGCCTTGAAGGTCGGGCGCGAGGCGCTCTTGGAGAACGTCTCCAGGGCAGTCTGCAGGCTGGTCAGCGAACTCTTGATGCTGCCCAGTGCCGACAATTTGGCGGTCGCCGCCGTTCCCGCCGTATTGATCCGGGTTTCGGTCGGCTTGCGTTCGGCCGCAACCAGCTGGGCGACGATGGTGGTGACGTCGAGGCCGGAGCCTACAGTGCTTAGTGCCATGGGAGTTCCTTGCGAGATGCCGGTATTCCGAACACCGCCGGCCCATAGGGAATATCGGCCGGTGCGTGGCTCACTTGAGCCGTTCGGAGGGTTGTCATGCACCCGCTCCTGCAATGGCCGTGCCAGAACGCATGAAGCCCGCTTGCGCGGGCCTCATGGAGGTCGGGCCGGAGGCCTTTCCTTACTGGAGCAGGCTCAGCACGCTCTGCGAGGAGCTGTTGGCCTGGGCCAGCATCGCGGTACCGGCCTGCTGCAGGATCTGCGTGCGGGTCAGTTCAGCGGTTTCCTTGGCGTAGTCGGTGTCGCGGATGCGGCTGCGCGAGGCCGACAGGTTCTCCGAGGAGGTCTGCAGGTTGGCCACCACCGAGGTGAAGCGGTTCTGCACCGCACCCAGGTCGGCGCGCGAGGAGTTGATGGTCTTCAGCGCGGCGTCGACGGCATTCATGGCCTTGGTGGCGCCATCGACGGTGCTGATGTCCACGGCGCTCATCGACACGCCGGTATCGGCGATGACAGTGCCGGCAGCGAAGGTGCCCTGGCCGGTGATGCTGACGGCGTTGTCGGTGCCCAGCGCCTTGCCGGCGTAGCTCACGTTGTAGGTCGAACGGGTGGTGGCGGCGTCGGCCAGGCCGAAGGCTTCCATCGTCGAACCGGTGGCGGTGCCAGCAGCGAAGCCGGTGGTGATGTTGCGGCCGTCGGCAGCCACCAGGTCCAGGCCATTGCCGTTGTCGACAGCGGTCACGCCGGTCACCGAGGACTGGGCGTTGATGGCGGCCAGGGCGTTGGAGCGGTTGGTGCTGGCGTTGGTGGTGGTGGCCACTTCAATGGTCACGCCATTGACGGTCACCTGGGCCTTGCCAGCCGCGGTCACGCCGGAGGCATCGGCGGCCACGCCGTCGACCGAGGTCTTGTTGGCGGTGGCGGTCAGGCCCGAGATGCCGGCCTTGTTCAGTGCGGCAGCCATGGCCTTGGCGTCGTTGTCGACCGAGCCGAGGTCGACCGAATGGCCGGCGCCCAAGCTGATGGAGGTGGCGCTGGCGGTGGCGCTGGTGCCCACGGCCTGGTCGGAGACCGAGAAGCCGGTGTACTTGCCCAGGGCCGAGGTGCGCGCATTGGCGATGCCCGAGATGTCGATGGTCTGGCCGGCGTTGGCGCCGATCTGGAAGGACTTGCTGCCGAAGCTGCCGTCCAGCAGCTTGGTGCCGTTGAAGTCGGTCTGGGTGGCGACGCGGTCGATTTCCGAGACCAGCTGGGTGACTTCGGCCTGCAGGGCGGCGCGGTCGGAGTCGGAGTTGGTGGCGTTGGCGGACTGGACGGCCAGTTCGCGGATACGCTGCAGGTTGTTGCCGATTTCGGTCATCGCGCCTTCAGCGGTCTGCGCCAGCGAGATGCCGTCGTTGGCGTTGCGCGAGGCAACGTCCAAGCCGCGGATCTGGGTGGTGAAGCGCTCGGAGATCGCCAGGCCGGCGGCATCGTCCTTGGCGCTGTTGATGCGCAGGCCGGACGACAGGCGCTGGATGGTCGTAGCCAGCGAAGCACCGCTGGTGCCCAGGTTGCGCTGGGCATTGAGCGACATGATGTTGGTGTTGATGACTTGTGCCATGGTGGCGATTTCCTCTTTGGCGTTAGACCCGGAAGCTGTGTCCGGTACCTTTGCAGCTGGGCGGGGAGAGTCTGCAATGCCGCTGCTGATACCAATAACGGCAACCCATCCCGGGCCTTTAGAGGGAATTGACAATTCATGGCGGCCCGCTCATTGCCGGCCTGTGATCTGCCTGAATGACAAGGGCCCTCCAATGGAGGGCCCTGACGATGCAGCAGGCAGCAGGGCTTACTGCTGCAGCAGGCTCAGCACGCTCTGGGTGGAGGTGTTGGCCTGGGCCAGCATGGCGGTACCGGCCTGCTGCAGGATCTGCGTGCGGGTCAGTTCGGCCGTTTCCTTGGCGTAGTCGGCATCGCGGATACGGCTGCGCGAGGCGGACAGGTTTTCCGAGGTGGTCTGCAGGTTGGCGATGGTCGAGGTGAAGCGGTTCTGCACCGCACCCAGATCGGCGCGCGAGGAGTTGATGGTCTTCAGCGCCGCATCCACCGCGTTCAGTGCCTTGGTCGCGCCATCAACGGTGCTGATGTCCACCGCATTCATGGCCACGCCGGTGGATGCCACCACGGTGCCTGCCGGCACGTCGGTCTGGCCGGTGATGGCGATGACGTTGTCGCTGCCCAGCGCCACGCCGGCGTAGTCCAGGTTGTAGGTGGAACGGGTGGTGCCAGCGGCAGCCATGCCAAAGGCGGCCATCGTCGCGCCGGTGGTGTTGTCGTCGAAGGCGGTGGTGATGTTGCGGCCGTCGGCGGCCACCAGCTCCACGCCGCTGCCGTTGTCCACGGCGGTGACGCCGGTGACCGACGACTGCGCATTGATGGCGGCCAATGCATTGGCGCGGTTGGTGCTTGCGTTGCCCGTCACGGCGACGTTGATGGCGACGTTGTTGACGGTGATGGTGGTCTGGCCCGCAGTGATGCCGGTGACGTCGGCCGTGGCCGAGGCCACCTTGTTCGCATTGACGGTGGCGCTCAGGCCATCAATGCCAGCGTTCTTCAGCGCGGCCACCATGGCCTTGGCATCGTTGTCGATGGTGCCCAGGCTGACCGAGTGACCGGCGCCCAGGCTGATGGTGGTGGCGGTAGCGGTGTTGCTGGTGCCCACCGCCTGGTTCTGCACCGAGAAGCCGGTGTACATGCCCAGCGCCGAGGTGCGCGCACTGGCAATGGCATCGATGCTGATGGTCTGGCCGGCGTTGGCGCCGATCTGGAAGATCTGCGAGGAGAAGGTGCCATCCAGCAGCTTGGTGCCGTTGAAATCGGTCTGGGTGGCAACGCGGTCGATTTCCGAAACCAGCTGCGAGACTTCGGCCTGCAGGGCGGCACGGTCCGAGGCCGAGTTGGTGGCGTTGGCCGACTGCACGGCCAGCTCACGGATGCGCTGCAGGTTGTTGCCGATTTCGGTCATCGCGCCTTCGGCGGTCTGCGCCAGCGAAATGCCGTCGTTGGCGTTGCGGGCAGCAACGTCCAGGCCACGGATCTGGGTGGTGAAGCGCTCGGAGATCGCCAGGCCGGCGGCATCGTCCTTTGCGCTGTTGATGCGCAGGCCCGAAGACAGGCGCTGGATCGAGGTCGCCAACGACGCACCGGAGGTGTTCAGGTTGCGCTGTGCGTTGAGCGACATGATGTTGGTGTTGATGACTTGTGCCATGGTCTTTCTCCAGTGAGTGTGGCGTTACAGCGTCGATCTTCGGATTCGAAGTGTCAGGGGAGGGCGGAATGCCCTGAAACGGTGTTGGGCGAAGCGGTATCAGCGGATCATGTTGAACAGCGACATGGTCTGCATCTGCGAGAACATGGTCTGTGCAGCCTGCAACGCAGCGCTTTCCAGCTTGTATTGGCTGATGGCATCGGCGTAGTCGAGGTCACGCATTCCAGAGAGCGTTGTCTTCAGGCTGACGGCATTGGATTCCCGCAGCGATTCGGCGTTGTCGATCGCAGTCAATTGCGCGCCGCCCGAAGCACGCGCATCGATCATGGCTTCCGCGGCGCGGGCGACGTCGCGGGTCCCGGTCTGCAGCAGGTTCTGCTGCGCGGCGCGGGCTTCGGGGGTGGACGTGTCCATGTCCAGGGCGGCCACCAGCTGATCGACGGTGGCAAAGATGTCGCGGGTCGTTGAAGGGCCCGCGTTGAAGGTGTCGCCGGCGGCGGGCGCGCCTTCCAGGGTCACGCGCATGCCGCCGAACACGATGTCTTCGCCGGCGGTGTAGGTGCCGATGGAGACCACGGTTCCGCTCGCATCGCGGACCTCGTAGGCGTCGGTGGCGGTGAAGGCGATGGTGTAGCTCTCGCCGTTCCAGCTGGAGGTGCCGTCGCGGCCGATGTTGGTCAGGATGCCCGTGCCGGTGTTGGCGGTGCTGGCGCTGCCATCGACCGTGCCGTCGCCGGTACGCAGGCGCATGAAGATCTCGCTGCCGGGCAGGGCGTCGCCCACGAACGTACCGGGGGCTACTTCGACCTGGCGCTGGGTCTGGTCACCGCTGTAGGTGACCGTGCCGTTGGCCAGCGAGAACGGCGCCGAATCGCCGTTGGTGCCGCCGAACAGATAGCGGCCGGTGCCATCGGTGCTGTTGGCCAGCGCCAGCAGCGCATCCTTCACCGAGCGCAGCTCGGAGGCCACGCCCTGCAGGTCGGCGCTGGACAATGCGGGGTTGCTGGCCTGCAGGGTCAGCTCGGTGATGCGCGACATCATTTCGCCGGCTTCGGCCAGGGCGTTTTCCTGCAGGCCCAGACGGTTCTGCACGACGTTGGCATTCTTGCCCAGCTGGTCCAGCGCGGCCACCGCACGGTCCAGCGACACCGCGGTACCGGCGGCGACCGGATCGTCCTTGGCGCTGACCAGTTTGCTGCCGGTGGCCAGCTGCTGTTCCAGATGGTTCAGCTTGCTCTGCTTGGCCATCATCAGCGAAACGGACTGGTTGAAGACCATGCCGGTGGAGATTCGATTGTTCATCGCGATACGGCTCCCAGGATGGTCTGGAACATGTTGTCGGCGGTCGAGATCAGCTGCGATGCGGCCTGGTAGGCCTGCTGCAGGCGCAACATGTCAGCGGCCTCTTCGTCCAGGTTCACCCCGGAAATCGAGTCGCGCGCCGACTGCGCCTGGTCGGTGATGACCTGCTGCGCGTCAAGCGAGTATTCGGCCGCACGTGCGGCCGCGCCGACCTGGGTGGTCAGCCCACCCAGCGCCCCGTTGAGGGTGATGGTGCCGGCGTTGAACGCCTTGGTATCCTCGACCTTGGCCATGGCCAGGGCGTTGCTGTTGTCGGACGAGCCGACCGGCGTCGGGGAGATGTTGAACACGTCGCCCGCCTTGGGCGCGCCGTCCAGCACGAAACTCCAGCCGTTGGCCGAGATGGTCTGGCCGGGCGTATAGGTGAACGGGCCATCGCCATCGATGGTGTACTCGGTGCCCGAGGTGAACACGATCGCTGCGGCGCTGCGCAGGTTGGCGTTGCCGGCGTCGGTCACCTTCACGTCGGTCAGCTTGCCGGTACCGGTGTTGGTCAGCGCAGCGCTGCCCTTGACGGGTGCAGCGGCGGCCAGGCGCGAGGTATCGGTGATGGCCACGCTGATGCTGCCGGCCACGCCCGCGGTGGGCTGCAGCAGGAAGCGGTCGTTGGCGGCAGGCGTGCCGCTGACCACCAGCTGCACGCCGTTGACCACCAGCGGATCGGCGGCGGTACCGGTACCGGTCATCGCCACGCTGGCGCCGGTGTCCGAGCGCACCGCCTGCCACTGGGTGCCGTTGTACTTCAGCACGATGTCCTGCGCATCCAGCGAGGACAGATCGCCATAGCTGGCGGTAATGGACGCGGTGCCGGTGTTGCTGGTGTTGTTGGTGACGCGGGGGCTGCCGATGTTGAACAGATCGCCGCCCATGTTGCCGTACAGGTCCACGCCGTTGCGGTGGGACTCGTTGAACGTGGTGGCCAGGCCGATGGCCAGCTTGCCCAGCTCGGCCTGGGCCGGCGTCAGGATCGTGTCGCGGAATTCGAGCATGCCGCCGACCTGCCCGCCCAGCGCCTTGCTGTCCAAGGTGA
This sequence comes from Stenotrophomonas sp., assembly GCF_035634915.1. Taxonomy (GTDB): domain Bacteria; phylum Pseudomonadota; class Gammaproteobacteria; order Xanthomonadales; family Xanthomonadaceae; genus Stenotrophomonas. Next base: position 26,784 of record NZ_DASQCB010000010.1, on the reverse strand, counting down.
TCGTGTTGCCCTGGGTCTGCAGCGCCAGCTGCAGCCGCTCAGGCTGGTACGGATCGCTGACCGTGGTCACCTTGGAAGCGGTGGTGCCGACCACCAGGGCCTGGCCACCGGCGGTGTAGACGTTCAGGGTGCCGCCGTCCTGGGCCACGGCGGTGCCGCCGGTGTAGCCCACCAGGTTGGCGATCAGCTGGTCGCGGCGGTCCAGCAGGTCCGGTGCCGCAGTGGTGGCATTGCCGCCGATGGCACCGTTGAGCTGGGCAATCTCCGCCGCCAGGCGGTTGATCTCGGTGGCCGCCGCGGTCAGGCCGTTGTTGACCTCGCCGTTGAGCGTGTCGAGGCTGGTGTTGAGCTGCTGGAAGCGATTGGCCAGGGTGCCGGCGCTGTCCAGCACGTTCTGCCGGTCGGCGCTGCCGGAGGCATTGGAGGACAGTCCGCTGACCGAATCGAAGAAGCTGGACCAGACGCCGGCCACATTGGTCGCCGAATCAGAGAACAGGGCGTCGACACGGTCGGCCATGCTCGACAGCTGCTTCAGGCGTGCCAGTTCGCCGCTGCTGTCGAGCAGCCGCGAAATCGCCAGCTGGTCGGCGGTGCGGCGGATATCGACGATGCGGGTACCGTTGCCGACGTCACCGTAGCCGTAGTTCTGCGGATCGGCAGTGGCGAAGTCGACCTTCTGCCGGCTGTAGCCGGCCGTGTTGATGTTGGCGACGTTGTGGCTGGTGGTCGCCAACGCACGCTGGAAGGCGAGCAGGGCACTGGTACCGGTGGAAAGGACGCTGGACATGGGGTTCCTCAACGACGGGTGATACCCAGCGCCGCAGTTGCGGTGCTGGCGAAGGTCTGGCCAAGGCGGGTGCCGGCGTCGGCCACGGCGGCCACGGCACGCTCGATGGTCGGTCCACCGGCGATGGCGGCGATCTTGGCGGCGTAGCGCGGGTCGGTTGCATAACCGGCGCGCTGCAGTCCCCGGGCAAAGCCCTGCACATCGGTACCGGCCTGCAGGGCCTGCTGGTAGCGCGGGCTGGTCTTCAGCAGGCGCACGTAATCGGCAAAGCTCTCTGCCGGCGTGCTGTAGGCGCGGAAGCTGGCAGTTTCGTTGCGGCGCACGCCATCTACGTACTCGTGGGTGCCGGCCACGGCGCTCTGGCCCTTCCAGCCGGTGGCCTTGATGCCGAACAGGTTGTGCGACACGCTGCCGTCGGCATGCTTGATCTGGCGCTTGCCCCAGCCGGTTTCCAGCGCGGCCTGGGCAACCAGGGCGCGGGCGTCCACGCCCAACTCCTTGGCTGCGCTCTGTGCGTGTTCCCAGATGCTGGCCACGAAACCTTCGGGCGTGTTCGCGCCCAGCTGGGCCACGGCGGTGCGGGTGGCCAGGGCATCGGCCGGCGTGCCGATGCTGCCGCGGTTGCTGGCAGTGGCGGCCCATTGGTCGTTGCTGGCGGCCCAGTCGCTGCCGTCGATGCTGCCGGCGTACGGATCGCTGGTGCCCAGCGCACGATGCATGCTGCTGCTGTCGCGGCCGGCGATCAGGTCCAGGGCCTGTTCCATCGGTGCCAGCGCCGGGCTGATCGCTGCCTGCGCGCCGTCCTGCGCGCCGGCCGCCATCTGCTGCAGCATGCGTACGGCCTGGCTGGCATCATCCAACGACAGCGCGGGAGCCGCGTGGGCCGGTGCATTCAGCTGGTACGCGCGGCTGGCCTTGGCCGGGTCCACGCGGGTGTCCAGCGCCGGGCCATCGGCCTGCTGGCCGGACAGCTGGCGGCTGATCATCGACGACAGCCCCAGGCCTTTGCCGCGGGTCATCGCCTCGGCGATCTTCTGGTCGTACATCTCCCGGAACATCTTGTTTTCACCGGGGAACAGCGAATCGCCAAAGCTGGCATCGCGCATGCTCTTGACCAGCATCTGTGCGAACTGGCCTTCCAGCTGGCGGGCGACCTTGTCGACCTTGGCCGGGTCGGTCTGCTGTGCAGGGTTCAGTTCAAAGGCGGGGTTGATGCGCATGTCAGATCACCTCGAGTTCGGCGCTCAGGGCGCCGGCCTGCTTCAGTGCTTCCAGGATCGCGATCAGGTCGCCCGGGGCAGCGCCCACGGCGTTCACGGCATGCACGATTTCATCCAGCGTGGTGCCGCCGTTGAACTTGAACATGCGGCTGCCATCGTTGGTGGCCGTCACGGTGGACTGCGGCGTGACCACGGTCTGCCCGCCAGCGAACGCGTTGGGCTGGCTGACGTTGGCGTTCTCCTGGATGGTGACCGTGAGCGAGCCATGCGAGATGGCGGCCGGGCCCACGCGCACCTGCTGGCCGATGACCACGGTGCCGGTGCGCGAGTTGACCACCACCTTGGCCGGCGCGCTGCCCGGCGTCAGTTCCAGGTTCTCGATGCGGGCCAGCAGGCCGATCCGAGCGCCCGGATCGGTCGGGGCGGCCACGGCCACGGTCACGCCATCCACGGCACGCGCGGCACCTTCACCGAAGGCGTTGTTGAGTGCGGCGACCATGCGCGCAACGGTGGTGAAATCACCGTTGTGCAGGTTCAGGGTGATGTCGCCGCCGTTGGCCAGCGGGTCGGGCAGGGCACGTTCAACGGTGGCACCGTTGGGAATGCGGCCCACGCTCGGCACGTTGACCGAAACGCGCGAGCCATCCTTGCCCTGCGCGCCGAAGCCGCCGACGATCAGGTTGCCCTGGGCGATCGCATAGATCTGCCCATCGGCACCGCGCAGCGGCGCCATCAGCAGCGAGCCACCGCGCAGCGACACCGCGTTGCCGATGGACGACACAGTGATATCGATCGGCTGGCCAGGCTTGGCGAACGCCGGCAGCTCGGCGTGGATGGCCACGGCCGCCACGTTCTTCAGCTGCGGGTTGACGTTGGCCGGCACGTTCACGCCCAGCTCGCCCAGCAGGTTCTTCAGGCTCTGCACGGTGAAGGGCGCCTGGCTGGTGCGGTCGCCGCTGCCATCCAGGCCGACCACCAGGCCGTAGCCCACCAGCGCGTTGCCACGCACGCCGCCCACCTGGGCCAGGTCCTTGATGCGTTCGGCGCTGGCGGGCGCTGCCACTGCCAGGAGCAGGAAAAATGATCCGTAGAGCGACGCCGCGCCCCATGACCGACGTGCGCCGGTTGGAAGAACGCGTCGCCACGCGCCCATGACCGGCCGCGCCGGCTCGGGGCATGATTCATTGCGTCGCTGCAGGAAATATCGGAATGAAGGCTTCATGGCCATGCTCAGAACGGCGTCAGGCCGGAGTTGAAGAAGCGGCTCAGCCAGCCCATGGCATTGGACTGCGCCACCGGGCCACGGCCGCCGTAGACGATGCGGGCTTCAGCCACGCGGCTGGACGGAATGCTGTTGTCGGCGGCGATATCGCCCGGGCGCACGATGCCCTGCACCTGCACCAGCTCATCGCCCTGGTTCAGCCGCAGGTTCTTCTGCCCCTGCACGACCAGGTTGCCGTTGGGCAGGCGCTGCACCACGGTCACCGTCACGCTGCCCTGCAGGCGGTTGCTCTGCGCGCTGTTGCCCTTGCCGGTGAAATCACGCTTGCCGCTGGCCGTGGCGCTGAGGATGTCCTTGCCGCCCAGGGTGACCGGCGCGCCGAAGATCGACGGCGTGCCCAGGCTCAGGTTCGATTCCTTGTTGGTGGCGGTGTTGGCGCTGGTGGTTGCCGTGGTGTTTTCCAGCAGGGTGATGGTCAGCAGATCACCGACATCGCGGGCGCGGCGGTCCGAGTACAGCTGCAGTGTCGGGCCGGCAGCGTAGATCGCACCCGCGGTGGGTGCGGCCTGCGGCGGCATGATCGGCTGGATGGGCGCCATGGCCGGGTAGGGGCGCACGTCGCCGGCGATCACGCAGCCGCCCAGCAGGGCGGTCACGGCGCAGGGCAGAGCGAAGCGGGCAAGTGTGGAGAGCGGCGACATGGCGGTATCCCGGTAGCTGCGATCAGACGTTCTGGTTCAGGTAGCCGAGCATCGCGTCGGTGGTCGAAATGGCCTTGGCGTTCATTTCGTAGGCGCGCTGGGTTTCGATCATCGACACCAGCTCTTCCACCACGTTCACGTTGCTGCCTTCCAGCGCGCCCTGGACCACGGTGCCCAGTCCGTTGAGGCCGGGGTTGCCGTTCTGCGCCGGGCCCGAGGCGGTGGTTTCCAGGAACAGGTTTTCACCGCGTGCCTGCAGGCCGGCGGGATTGACGAAGTCGGTCAGGGTCAACGCGCCCACTTCGACCGACGCGGCGTCGTCGGCCATCTTCACGCTGATGGTGCCGTCGCTGCCGATCGTGACGGTCTGCGCGCCCTCGGGAATCTGGATGCCCGGCTGCAGCGGATAGCCGCTGTTGGTGACCAGCTCGCTGTCCTGGTTGATCTTGAACGAGCCATCGCGGGTGTAGGCCGAGCTGCCGTCGGGCATCTGCACTTCGAAGAAGCCGCGGCCGTTGACCATCACGTCCAGGGCGCGGCCGGTCTGCTGCTGGCTGCCCTGTTCGAAGTTCTTGGCCGTGGCCACCACGCGCACACCGGTACCGATCTGCAGGCCGGTCGGCAGCTGGGTCTGTGCCGAGGACGAGCCGCCGGGCTGGCGCACCTGCTGGTACAGCAGGTCCTCGAAGCTGGCACGATCCTGCTTGAAACCGGTGGTATTGGTGTTGGCGAGGTTGTTGGATACCACCGACATGCGCATCTGCTGCGCATCCAGTCCGGTTTTCGCGATCCACAATGCCTGGTTCATCTTCGAAGTCCTGTCTGGGTGAAGCCGGCCGCGTGGTGCGGCCCTTGGGTGAAGTAGTGCAAGCGGTGTGCCAGTTGCGGCGGGTGCAGGTGCCGGAAATCCGTCAGCTGCCCAGGCGCAACAGGCTGTTGGCGCTGCGCGCGTTCTCATCGCCGTGCTTGATCACCTGCACCTGCATTTCGTACTGGCGCTGCAGCTGGATCATCTGCACCAGCGCACCGGCGGCATCGACATTGCTGCCCTCCAGCTGGCCGCTGTGCACCGTCGGCCCCTGGGCCTGTGCGAACGGTTGCTGCGGGTCGGTGTTGCGGAACAGGCCATCCAGGCGGCGTTCGAGGCGTTCATCGGCGGCCTGCACGATCTTGACCCGGCCGACCATCGCCATCGTCTGCGGGCCTTCGCCCTGCGGGATGATCGAGATCGTGCCGTCGTTGCCGACTTCCATCGCTTGGTAGGGCGGGATGGCGATGGGGTTGTTGTTTTCATCCAGCACCGGGCGGCCGCTGGACGTCACCAGCTGGCCGTTCGGGGTGACCGACAGCGCGGCGCCGCGGGTGTACGCCTCGCTGCCGTCGGTGGCCTGCACGGCCAGCCAGGTTCCGGTCTGCAGTGACAGGTCCAGCGGCTTGCCGGTGATGTGCTGCGCGCCGGCGGTGCGGTTGAAGCCGGCGTCGACGTGCAGCGCATCCACCCGCGAGGCAAAGCCCTGGCCACGGATCGGGAAGGCTTCGGTGTTGGCCAGCGCTTCCTTGAAGCCGGGGGTGTCCGAGTTGGCGAGGTTGTGGCTGAGCGTTCCCTGCGCCTGCAGGGATGCGCGGGCGCCGGTCATCGCAACGTAAAGGGCTTTATCCATGGGGGGCGTTCCGTGACAGGGTCAGCAGGTCATCAACGGATGTTGATGACGGTCTGGGTGATCTGGTCCTGCGTGGTGATCATCTGCGCGTTGGCCTGGAAGTTGCGCTGCGCGGTGATCATGTTCACCAGCTGCTCTGTCAGGTCGACGGTGGACGATTCCAGTGCGCCGGACTGGATCTTGCCGAGGTTGGAGCTGTCCGGTGCCGCCGTGCGCGGGGTACCCGAATCGAAGGTTTCCACCCACAGGTTGTTGCCCTTCTGTTCCAGGCCCTGTGCGTTGTTGAAGGTGGTCAGGGCGACCTGGCCCAGTGCCTTGTCATCGCCGTTGGAGTAGCGCGCGTAGACCACGCCGCTTTCGGAAACGGTGATCTCGTTGAGCTTGCCGGCCGCGTAGCCATCCTGCTGGGTGTTGCGCAGGGCGAACTTCTCGCCGTACTGGGTGGAACCTGAGACATCCAGGGTCATGTTCAACGTGCCCGCGCCGGTGGTCGGGGTGAACGTGCCCAGGCTGATCTTGCCGTCGGTCGGCGAGGTCAGCGCGCCGGAATTGTTGAAGGTCAGCGTGGTCGGGTCACCCACGGCCTGGCCGTCAACGTAGTTGCGCACTTCCCACTCGTTCGGGTTGGCGGTCTTGACGAAGTAGGACACCTGGGTGTGGCTGACGCCCAGCGAGTCGTACACGGTGATGCCGCCGCTGGACTGGTTGTAGCTGTTGGAATCGGTCGGGTCGAAATCGGCGACCGTCGGTTCCTTGGCATTGGCGGGCAGGGTGAAGCCCACCTTGACCTCGCTGGTCTGCTTGGGCGGGCTGTCGGTGGTCAGCAGCTGCAGGTCGACCAGGCGGCCGGCGTCGAAGCTGGTGCCATCGGCGTTCGGTGCGAACACCTGCAGGCGCGCACCCTGCGGGTTGACCACATAGCCGGCCGAGTCGGTCTGGAAGTTGCCCGCGCGCGAGTACACGCGGTCACCGTTCATGCTCATGGTGAAGAAGCCTTCACCGGAGATGGCCATGTCCAGGCTGCGTCCGGTCTGCTCGTTGTTGCCCTGCAGGAACTGCTGGGCCACGTTGGAAACGCGCGCGCCCGAACCGACCTGGTTCCTGGCCAGGCCGTAGCTGGTGGCGGCGAACAGATCGGCGAACTCGGCCCGCGATTCCTTGAAGCCGGTGGTGTTGACGTTGGCGACGTTGTTGGCGGTGACGCTCAGGTCGGTGTTGGCGGCATTGATGCCGGACAGCGAAATGTTGAAGCCCATGGGATTGCTCCTGGTAGATGCGGGTGAGCGGCTCAGCTGACGCGGAGCACGTAGTCGATCGGGGCCGTGCCCAGGCCCTTGAGGTTCAGGTACAGGCCGTCCGAACCCACCGTCACGCTTTCAACCGGTGCCTGCACATACGTGGACAGCGTGGTCTGGGTACCGGCCGTGTCGGTGTGGGTGGCGGAAATGGTGTAATCGCCGGCGGCCACGCGGTTGCCGTTGGCGTCCTTGCCATCCCACTCGAACGCCGTTTCACCGGCGGCACTGGCTTCCACGCTCAGCTGGGTGACAGTGGCGCCGTTGGCATCCTTCACCGTCACGTTGACGATGCCGGCACCGGGCGCGGCGACCACGCCGCTGCTGCCGCCTTCCTCGCCGAGCACCATCTTGGTGGACGGCACCAGCACTTCGTGACCGACCAGCGCGGCACCGCGCAGCACCTGGTCACTGGCCATCGATTCCTGGAAGCCCTGCACCGTCGTGTTCAGATCGGTGATGCCCTGCACGGTGGACATCTGCGCCATCTGCGCGACCATCTGCGTGTTGTCCATCGGCTTCAGCGGATCCTGGTGCTGCAGCTGTTCGGTCATCAGGCGCAGGAAATCCGACTGGTCCAGCGTGCTCTTGCGGGTGCTGGTGTTGCTGTTGGGAGCGGTCAGGCCGAGCGCGGAATAGACGTCCTGGCTGGTCTGGGTAGAGACGGTGGTCATCGTGTTGTCCTCGCGGGTCCGCCTCAGCGGCCCATGGTCAGGGTGGCCAGGGCCAGTTCCTTGGCGGTGGTCAGCATCTCCACGCCGGCCTGGTAGTTGCGCGAGGTCGAGATGAGGTTGACCATCTGCGCCACCGGATCGACGTCGGGCTGGTAGATGTAGCCGTCGGCGTCGGCCAGCGGGTGGCCCGGCTCGTAGCGCTTGATCGGCGCCGCCTCGCTCTGGGTGATTTCCTTGACCTTCACCGAGGTGATGTTCGGGTCGGTCTTGCTGGTCACGGCCTGGAAGATGGGCTCCAGCGGCTTGTAGACCGCGTCGGCCGAGCCGGCGATGCTGTCGGCGTTGGACAGGTTGGAGGCGATGGTGCTCATGCGCACCGACTGCGCCTGCAGCGCGGAACCGGCGATATCGAAGATCGGCAGGTTGCTCATGGCTTACTGCCCCGTGATCGCGGTGAGCATGGAACGCACCTTGCTTTCGACGAAGCTGAGCGAAGCGCGGTATTCCAGTGCGGCGCGGCCATAGGCAGCGCGCTCGGCATCGGGGTCCACGGTGTTGCCATCGAGGCTGGGCTGGACGCCTTCGCGTGCCACCTGGAACGGGTTCAGGCCACTACTGATTTCGTAATGGCGCTCGCTGGTGGTGGTCATCAGGCCATTGGCATCGAGCCCCTGGGCATTGCGCAGGGCCGCGTCGAAATCCAGATCCTGGGCCTTGTACCCGGGGGTATCGGCGTTGCCCAGGTTGCTGGCGATCAGCTTCATCCGCTGTTCGCGCAACGGCATGGCCTGGGCATGCACGCCCAGGTAATCGGTAATCAGGTTGCGCACGGTGCACTCCCACGGGAACGATGCCCGGGAAGCTGCAAGCGGTGTGCCAAATGTGCGTATCGGGGTCGGAGCCCCTGGCGGGGTCCGACCCCAGCGGCCGGGGTCAGATTCCCGAAGGGGCTCTGACCCAAGGAGGGCCGGATGCGGCCTTACGCCGCCATCGCTACCTTGCGCAGGCGGTCCAGCACGAAGTCGGCCAGTTCGTGCGGCGAGTACTTGGCCACGAAGGCGTTGGCGCCCACGCGCTCCACCATCGCATTGTTGAATACGCCCGACAGGGAGGTGTGCAGCAGCACGTACAGCCCGGACAGGCCGGCATGGCGCCGGATTTCCGTCGTCAGGGTATAGCCATCCATGGCCGGCATCTCGATGTCCGAGATGACCATGGCGTAGCGGTCGGCGGGGTTCTCGCCCGACGCGTGGATCTGCAGCAGGTGGTCCAGCGCCTGCTTGCCGTCAGAGAGCAGGGTGGCACCGACCCCCAGCTGGTCCAGCACGCTGCGGATCTGCTGGCGGGCCACGCGCGAATCGTCCACCACCAGCACCTGCAGCTGCGGGGCGTCGGCCGGCATGGCCATGGCCGGGTCCAGCACGGCTTCGCCGCGGATCTGGGCGATGTCGGCCAGTACGCTTTCCACGTCGATGACCTGGATCAGCTCGCCCTGGAAGCGGGTGACCGCCGTCAGGTAGCTCGATTCCGCCCCCAGCTCCGGCGGCGGGTGGATGTCCTCCACTGCGATATTGACGATGCGCTCCACGCCACTGACCAGGAAGCCCTGGATCGAGCGGTTGAACTCGGTCACCACCAGGTAGCCGGGGGCGGTGTCCGCGTCCGGCTCACGCTCGGGGTGGCCGATGGCCAGGCCCAGGTCCAGCACCGGCACCGAGCGACCGCGTACGTCGGCCACGCCGGCGAACTGGCCAGGCAGGCCGGGCACCTGGAACAGCTCCGGGCGGCGCAGCACTTCCTGCACCTTGAAGACGTTGACGCCAAAAAGCTGACGTCCGCCGAGGCGGAACAGCAGCAGCGCCAGGCGATTGTGGCCGGCCAGTCGGGTCCGCTGGTCGATCCGGTTGAGCAGGTCATGGGACATGGCTGCTGTATCGGCGAGGGGGCGGCCGAACTTGAGGCGTATTTGGAACGTCGACCGCTCCATCTGTAGAGTCGAGTCATGCTCGACTGGCATTTTTGTTCAAAGCAGTCGAGTACGGTTCGACTCTACAAGAGCCTTTGGCACGGCGCTTGCAGCCACCCGGCCAGGTCTTACCACGCGGGAGGCGCCATGCGCCGCATCACATCTCTATTGGCCATCGCGCTGGCGTTTGCCTCGCCATGGGCGGCGGCGGCCGATTGGCAGCCGGTGGCAAGCATCCGTACGGCGGCATTGTCGACCTTGCCGGCAGGCAGCGAGGGCGAGGCGGTCGTCGCCGATGCCCTGCGCCTGCCACGCTGCGCCGCCACCCTGCAGGTGCAGCCCACCGCCAGCACCACGGTGGAGGTGAGCTGCCCGGATGCGGGTGGCTGGCGACTGTTCGTGCCGGTCAAGGTGCGTCACAACCAGACGGTGCTGGTGCTGACCCGGGGCATCGCCACTGGAGAAACGCTGGCGGCTGCCGATATCGGGACTGCCCAACGTGACGCCGCCCGCATTGCCGGCGCCGTGCTCTCCGATCCCGCTGCAGCGGTCGGTCGGGTTGCGCGCAGGCCGTTGCAGGCCGGCAGCCTGCTGTCGGCCAACGACCTGGTCGCCCAGCGTCTCATCAAGCGAGGAGACAATGTGGCTCTGGTATCGCGGCGTGGTTCGGTCGAAGTCCGCATTGCAGGCCGGGCCATGGGCGATGCGGGTGAGAACGACCGGATTTCCGTCGAGAACCTGTCCTCGCGCCGGATCGTGCAGGGCACGGTCGACGCCCAGGGTGACGTAATCGTGGCGCGTTGAAAAAACAAGCAATATCCCTAAAGATGACGGCCCAGTGGCCGTTATCCCTTGTGAACGGCAACTCCAGGACACCCTATGAGCCAGAAAATCGACGGCAACCTGCAGGTCCCCCAGGCACTGCGCAGCGTGACGACCCCGGCCAGCAAGGCCGGCGTCAGTGGCGATGCTCCGGCGCGCCCGGTCGAGGCGGCCGACAGCCTGCGCCTGACCGGCGAAGCCACCAACCTGCAGGCACTCGAGCGTGAGCTGAGCACCGCCCCGGCGATTGATGCCCAGCGCGTGGCCGCCGTGCGCGAATCGCTGCAGAACGGCACCTACAAGATCAATCCGGACGCGATCGCATCGCGCATGCTTGAACTGGACCAGCAGCTGCAGGGATGACCGCGGCGATGAGTGAACATCTTCAGCGACTTGCCCAGGCCCTGGATGTGGAACACCAGGCCCTGGTCGAGCACGATGTGCACGCGCTGATCCGCGCGACCGGCGCCAAGCTGGAGGCGCTGCGCGCCCTGGATTCGACCCCGCCGGTGGGCGAGGGTGAGCAGCTGCAGGAACTGGCCGAGCGCAACCGCGCCAACGGTGTGCTGCTGTCCCGCCGCCGCCGCGAGGTGGACTGGGCGTTGCGCCAGCTGGGCCGCACCGAGGCATCGTCCTCCTACGACGCCAAGGGCCAGGCCCACACGGTCAACGCGCGTCGCCCGCTCGCCATCGCCTGATCCAGGCTCGCCGGTGGCCTGCAGCGGCCGCCGGGCTGCAGTGCTGGCGCGGCAGCGCGTATATTGGGCGCCTGTTCGCAAGCCCCCGAGTCGACGTGTCCGCCGCCAACGCCCTGGTTACCGCCCCCCTTCCGCCGCAGCCGGTGCTGCAGGCCCTGCTGGAACGCCTGCGCGAAGGCCTGCTGCTGTTCAACGAAGATGGCAAGGTGGCGCTGGCCAACCCGGCCGCGCAGACCCTGCTGGGCAGTGACGAGGCCAGTGCGCCGGCGCCGCAGCGCCTGCGCGAACTGCTGCCACCCGATGCACTTGAGCAGGCCCGGCTGCACGGCCAGTGGAATGGCAGCCTGCCGCTGGGCGAGGGCGTGGTCATCGCCCACCTCTACCACCATGGCGAACCGGGCCGCGGCCACTACCTCGCGCTGTTCCGCCCCATCGAGGGACAGGAAGACTATGAGCGTGAGCTGCAGCAGCGCCACGCCGAACTGCGCCAGGCCTATCTGCGCCTGAACGGCACCCAGGAAAAACTGCTGCAATCGGAAAAGATGGCGTCCATCGGCCAGCTGGCCGCGGGCGTCGCCCACGAAATCAACAACCCGATCGGCTACGTGCACTCCAATCTGGGCAGTCTGCAGGAATACCTGCGCAGCCTGTTCACTGTCATCGAAGCCTACGAGCGCGCCCTGCGCGCGCCGGATCCGAAGGCGCTGATCCCGGAAATCGATGATATCCGTGACCGCCTGGACATCGACTTCATCAGCCGCGACCTGCCACAGCTGATGGCCGAATCGCGCGAGGGCATCGAGCGGGTGACCCGCATCGTGCGTGACCTGAAGGACTTCTCCTATTCCGGCCGCGACGAGTCGTGGAAGCTGGTGGACCTGCATTCCGGCCTGGAATCGACCATCAACATCATCTGGAACGAACTGAAGTACAAGGTCACCCTGCAGCGCGAGTTCGGCCAGCTGCCGCTGGTGGAGTGCCTGCCTTCGGAACTGAACCAGGTCTACATGAACCTGCTGCTCAATGCCGGGCACGCCATCGCCGAGCGCGGCACCATCACCGTGCGCACGGGCGTGGAGGGCGAGACGGTGTGGGTGGAATTCGAGGACACCGGCGGTGGCATCTCGCCGGAACTGCGCCAGCGCATCTTCGACCCGTTCTTCACCACCAAGCCGGTCGGCAGCGGCACCGGGCTTGGCCTGTCGATCTCCTACAGCATCATCAACAAGCACCACGGCCGCATCGACCTGGACAGCACGCCCGGCGTCGGCTCGCGCTTCCGCGTGGTGCTGCCGATCAAGCAGCCGCGCTGACCCGGCTTCTGTAGAGTCGAGCCATGCTCGACTGCTTTTTGCCGTAGTCGAACATGGCTCGACTCTACAGGTGGATCACCGCAGCGGCGTACGATCCTCACCCGCGTCCGACGCTTCCACCGCCGTCGGCCCGGCATTGCTGCGCCGCTGTTCCTCGTACGTGCGGAACGCCTGGTGGATGTGCTTGCGCAGTTCGTCATCGTTCCAGGGCTTGGTCAGAAAGCGATAGATCGCGCCGCGGTTGATCGCATCGGTCACCGTGTTCAGATCGGTGTAGCCGGACAGCACCAGGCGGATCGTGTCCGGGTACAGCATCTTCACCCGGCCCAGGAACTCGGTGCCGCTCATGTCGCTCATGCGCTGGTCGGACAGGATCACCTGCACGTCGTTGATCGCCAGCAGGTCGAACGCATCGCGCACGTTGCCGGCCGCCAGGATGCGGTAGCCATCGCGACGGAACAGGCGCACCAGCGACCGCAGCACGTTTTCCTCATCGTCCAGCAGCAGCAGGGTGCGGTCGGGGCGGGTCTCGGCAAAGGCCTCCGGGCGCAGGTAGCGACGGCGCAGGGTCATGCCGGCGGCGTCGGCCGACATCGGCTCGCCGAACAGATAGCCCTGGAACACATCGCAGTCATTGCGACGCAGGAAGCCCAGCTGCGCCTGGGATTCCACGCCGTTGGCAATCACCGTCATGCCCAGCTGGTGGCCCATGGCGATGATCGCGCGGGCGATGGCCGCCTCGCGGTTGCCGGCCGGTGCACTCTTGATGAAGCTGCGGTCGATCTTCAGCTTGTCCACCGGGTAGCGCACCAGCGCGCTCAGGCTTGAATCGCCGGTACCGAAATTGTCCAGGCTCAGGCTGATGCCTTCGTTGCGCAGGTTGGCCAGGGTTTCGTGGACGAAGTTGACGTTGTTGGTCAGCGCGCTTTCGTTGATCTCCAGCGTCAGCATGTGCGCCGGCACACCCGCTGCCTGCATCAGCGACATCACTTCGGCAAAGAAGTTCGGGCGCAGCAGCTGCAGGGTCGATACGTTCACGGCGATGGTGAAGTCATCAAAGCCCTGGTCGCGCCACAGCCTGGCCTGCTTCAGCGCGCCCTCCAGCACCCAGGTGCCGATCTGCACGATGATGCCCAGCCGCTCGGCGGTGCGCATGAAGCGTTCGGGCACCAGCATGCCCAGGGTAGGGGACTGCCAGCGCAGCAGCGCTTCCATGCCCACCACGTGGCCATCACGCGCACTCACCAGCGGCTGGTAGCGCAGTTTCAGCTCGCCGTTGGGAATCGCATCGACGATCTGGCGGGCGATGATGCTCTCGCTGTGCGCGCTCGGTGGCGTATCCACGGCATGGATGCGCACCGCATTGCCACCCTCGCGGGCGGCCTGGTACAGCGCATCCTCGGCATGGTCGAGCAGGCGCGAGGCGCTGCTGGCGTGCTCCGGGCACAGACTCACGCCCAGCTTGCCGGTCATGAACAGCGTGTACGGCAGCACTGACAGCGGTAGTTCCATCTGCTGCCGGATCTCCTCGGCGAAGTCTTCCGGCAGTGGCAGATCGGCCGTGCGCGGAACCGCCAGCAGGAACTCATCGCTGCCATGCCGCCACAGCTTGCCGCGGCCGCGCAGGTAGGACTGCAGGCGCTGGCCGACCAGCACCAGGGCCTGGTCACCCACCTCGGCGCTCATGTTTTCGTTGACCGAAGCAAAGTGGTCGATGTCCACGTGCATCAGCATCAGCGGGATGCCGCCGGAGGCGGCTTCGGTGACCATGGCCTGCAGCTCGGGGTTGCCGGCGCCCAGCCTGTCGGGGGCGTCGTCGATGCTGACCAGCGGCATGTTGGGGTTCCACATGGCTCAATGTTCCGGGGAATCAGCGGCGGCCGCGGTGGCCGCCTGGTAAGGAAGATGGACGTCGACGAGGGTGCCGGCGCCGTGCGCCGACGCGATGTGGACGTGGCCGCCCACGCTCTGCGCGCGCTCGCGCATCACGATCAGGCCCAGCCCGCGGGGGCCGTCCGGGTCGAAGCCCTCGCCATCGTCGCGGATCTGCAGGTGCAGGCCGCACTGGTCGACATCGCGCAGCTGCAGCTTCACCTGGCTGGCACGGGCGTGGCGCAGCACATTGGTCAGGCTTTCCTGGGCAATACGGAAGCAGGCCTGTTCGATGCTGTTGTCCGGGCGCGAGGGCAGGGTGTCGATCTCGGCCAGCAGCTCCACCGGCGAGGAACGGAACAGCACCCGGGCCTGCCAGCTCAACGCCGCTTCCAGGCCCAGCGCGTCCAGCTGCGGCGGGCGCAGCAGGGTGGAAATATCGCGCAGCTTGGCCACCGTGGTGTCGGCCAGGCTGACAATCTGCGCCAGGTCCTCGCCGCGGCGCTGGGCATCCTGCTCGTCCTGCGCAGCATAGGCGGACAGCTTGATCGCGGTGATTGCCTGGCCGATGTCATCGTGCAGGTCGCGCGAGATGGCCCGGCGCTCGTCTTCCTGCAGCGAGAACAGGCGGCCGGCCATGGCCTGCAGTTCGCGGTTGCTGGTTTCCAGTGCGGCGCGGGTGCGCTCGGATTCGCTCAGGTCGCGCACGATCAGCAGCTTGCAGTCGCGGCCGCCGTAGCGCACCTCGCCCACGGCCAGGCCGGCGTGGAAGGGGCGGCCATCGGCGCGCTGCATCACCACCACACTGTTGTGGCCCGGGCTGTGCTGCGGCTGGCCGGCACGCAGCTGCAGGCGCACCCGGTCCAGCTCGGCCGGTGCCACCAGTGCCGCCAGCGGTTCGCCCAGCAGGGTGTGGCTGCCATAGCCGAACAGCGCGGCTGCCCAGGCATTGGCATACAGCACGTGTTCGTCGGACAGGATGATGACGCCGTCGGGCAGTACCCGCACCAGCTCGCGGAACTGCTCCTCGCGCTCACGCAGCAGGCGGCGCGACTGCTCACGCTCGGTCACGTCCTGCAGCGTGCCCAGCACCCGCTCGCGGCCCGCCTCGTCCATGCCCCGGGCCGCGCGCAGGTGCACCATCAGGGCGCGGCCGTCCATCGACAGCAGGGGCAGCAGCACGTCGACCTGCACCGACGGGCCAGCACACAGCTCGGCCAGCAGCTGCTCGGTCTGGGTGGCGGTGGCCGGATCGGCGGGCACCAGCAGCTCATCGAAACGATGCCAGCGGCGCGCCTCGGGCACGCGCCGGCCGAGCAGGCGATAGACCTGGTTGGAATAGCGGCCCAGGCCGCTGGCCGGGTCCAGTTCCCAGGCGCCGATGCGGGCCAGCTCGTGTGCCTCATCCACGCGCGCCAGGGCCTGGTCGCGGCGCAGCTGGGCCAGATCCTCGGCCGTGCGGTCGATGGCGATCAGCAGGCGGGCAGTGTGCCCGTCGTAGTCGATCGCATTCGAGCGCAGCTCCATCTGCCGGCGGCTGCCGTCGCGCAGCTGCAGCGGGGTGCGCAGGATGCAGATCTGGTCGGGGGCCTCGCGGATCGCTTCCAGCTTGACCTGCAGCACCTGGCGATCACCGGGGGGCCAGAGCACGTCGATGGTCTGTTCCAGCAGTTCGCCGCGCTCCCAGCCGAAGGCCTGGCAGGCCGCCGGGTTGGCATCGAGGATGGCCAGGCTGTGCAGGTCGTAGACCAGGATGGGCCCGGGGTTGCCCTCGAACAGCTGCCGCAGGCGCAGTTCCGACCCCTGCAGGCGGGCGTGGGTGTGCAGCACGTGCTCGGCCAGCGGGCGCAGCAGCAGGTACAGCAGGCCGGCACTGGCGAAGGCAAAGAAGGCGTCCTTCACGGTCTGCCAGAACGCCAGCTGCTGCGGGTCGGGCACCAGCGAAGCCATCGCACCGTCGGTGGCGATCATCCAGGCCAGCGCCAGGACCAGATAGCTCAGCACCACCCGGCGCCGGTCACGACCCAGGGCCTTGGCCATCTGCGGGTCGGGAACGGGGGCAGTGCCGGTCGGTTCTACGGGCATCGGGCAGGGCAGGAAGAAGGGGCGCCGGCCATAGTAACGCGCGGGTGCGTCCAGGCACTCAATTATCCGCTGGAGCAGCCGTTAACCACTGCGTGCCCCGCTGTCGGGCGCGCCATTCCGGAGCAACATCGCGTGGACCAAGGGATCATCGCCAGCCTGCTGCAGCACCCGCTTGCCTCGGCACTGGTCATCGTCGACCGTGGCGGCCGTCCGCTGGCAGCCAATCCGGCCGCGCGTGAACATGGCCTGCCGGCGACGGTGGCCGCCTATGCACCGATGCTGGAGGACCTGCGCCTGCTGGCGGCCGACGGCGGCGTCGTTCCCTGCACCCTGCCGGGTGGCCCACGCGGCCACTACGATGGCTTCCTGCGTGCCGTGCATGACGGCAGCGGCAATCTGCTGGCGTTCACCCTCAGCGTGCCCGAACCGGTGCCGGTCGACGCGGGCGGGCGCTGGGAGCTGGCCCTGGACAGCGCTGGCCACAGCCTGTGGGACTGGGACATTCCCAGCGACCGGGTCGTGCGTACTCCCTCGATGGCCGATGAGACCGCCACCGCAATTCTGGCCCGCGTGCACAGTGATGACGTCGGCGACATGCGCGCCGCCCTGGACGATCACCTGCGTGGCCACAGCGACCAGTACAGCGCCCAGTTCCGCTTCCGCCAGGGGGATGGGCAGTGGCGCTGGGTGCTCGACCGTGGTCGCGTGGTCGCCCGCACCGCCGATGGCCAGCCGCTGCGCATGGTCGGCACGCATACCGATATCGAGCAGCAGAAGCAGCTTGAAGCGCTTCTGCAGGAACAGCAGCTGCACCTGAGTGAGGCCCAGCGCATCGCCAGCATGGGCAGCTGGTCGTTCGACCCGAACAGTCATCGCTTCTGGTGGTCGCCCGAGCTGCGCTCGCTGCTGGCCCTGGAGCCTGGCGAAGTACCCGGCCAGCGGCGCTGGCTGAAGCAGTTGCACCCGCGCTCGCGCGGGGCGCTGCGTGCAGCCTGGCGGCGCCTGTGGCGTGACGGCCGCGCGGCCAACCTGGAGCTTGAACTGACCCGCGGCAGTGAGCCCTCGCAGCACCTGCGCCTGTGGATGCAGCCGCTGCTGGACATGGATGGCCACCCCAAGCGCCTGCTGGGCCAGGTACAGAACATCACCGAACAGCACCAGACCGACGCGCTCATCCGCTGGCGCACCGAGCTGCTCAACCGCGTCTCCGCGCTGGGCCGCATCGGCGGCTGCGAGATCGAGGTCAGCGCCCGGCACATGCAGTGGACCGAGGAGTGCTACCGCATCCACGGCCTGCGCAAGGAGCCGATCACCCTGGACCAGGCGCTGGCCCTGTACACCGAAGATTCGCGCGCGCATTTCGAAGCCGCACTGCTGCGCATCGCCGGTGGCGGGCTGCCGGAGCAGCTGGACCTGTGTTTCTACCGCCAGTCCGGCCTGCGGGTCTGGGTGCAGGTACTGATCGAACTGGACCGTCGCGATGGCCTGCCGGCGCGCTTCGTGGTCCTGTTCCGTGACATCACCCGCGAACGTGAAGCCAATGAGCGCATCGAACTGCTGGCCCACTACGACCTGCTGACCGGGCTGCCCAACCGGGTACTGCTGGGCGAGCAGACCGCCGAGGCCATTGAAGAGGCCCGCGACCGTGGCTCTTCGCTGGCGATGCTGTTCATCGATCTCGATGGCTTCAAGAACATCAACGACAGCTTCGGCCATGCCACCGGCGATGCGCTGCTGAAGGCCGCTGCAACCCGGCTGCACCAGAACCTGCGCAACAACGACCTGTTCGGCCGCTTCAGCGGCGACGAGTTCATCGTGGTGCTGCGCGACCTGGCCGAACCTGAAGACGCCGGCCACGTGGCTCGCAAGCTGATCGGCTCGCTGGCCGAGCCGCTGCGGCGCGGTGACACGGTGTTGAAGGTCGGTGCCAGCGTGGGCATTGCCATCCTGGGTGACGCCCAGACCGATTTTGATTCGCTGCTGCGCGCAGCCGATGCGGCGATGTATGCCGCCAAGGAGGCGGGCCGCAACACGTACCAGTACTACAGCCAGGACGCTCTGGCGCGGATCCAGCGCCGCCTTGATATCGAGCATGGCCTGCACGGCGCCATCGAGCGCGAGGAATTCAGCCTGGCCTACCAGCCCCTGCTGCACGCCCAGCACGGCGAGCCGCCGGCCATCGAAGCGCTGCTGCGCTGGCACCGACCGGGCGTGGGCTATTGCAGCCCCGCCGAGTTCATCCCCATTGCCGAGAAGTGCGGTGAGATCGTGCGCATCGGCGACTGGGTGCTGACCGAAGCCTGCCGCCAGGCGGCGGCCTGGGATCGTGCCGGCCTGCGGTTTGACCGCATTGCCGTGAACGTATCGGCCGTGCAGCTGCGTGATCGGGGCTTTGCCGAGCGGGTGATCGAGATCTGCCACGCCCATGGCTGGTCGCCGCAGCGGCTGGAGCTGGAGCTGACCGAATCGGCGCTCATCCGGGACACCGACATCCTGCGCCACTGTTTCGACGTGCTGGAACGGCACGGCGTGCCGCTGGCGGTGGATGACTTCGGTACCGGCTTCTCCAATCTGCATTACCTCAACCGCTTCCCGGTGGGCCGCCTGAAGATCGACCGCAGTTTCGTGCAGGGCATGCTGCACGACACCGGTACCGCTGAAGTGACCCAGGCGATTGTCCACCTGGGGCATGCGCTGGGCATGAAGGTGGTGGCCGAAGGCGTGGAAACCCACCAGGAAGAAGACATGCTGCGCCGGCAGGGGTGTGACGAGATCCAGGGCTACCTGTATTCGCGCCCGCTCAGCCCCCGTGACCTGGCCGTCTGGCTGCGCCAGCAGCACGCCCCGCCGCAGATCGCCCTGGCCCGGTAACGGTCGCGCCGGGCCATGCCCGGCGGCACTGGTCTGTGCCCTGGTGGGTGCCGACCGTTGGTCGGCACTGATGCCCGCGCTCGCGACCATCCACGCATGGCGTGGATCTACTACCGGGCTTTGCCTAGGTGGGTGCCCACCTTGTAACGGTAGCGCCGGGCCATGCCCGGCGGCTCTGGTCTGTGCCCTTGGTGGGTGCCGACCGTTGGTCGGTACTGATGCCTGCACTCGCGATCATCCACGCATGGCGTGGATCTACTGATCGATGAACCGCCGCGGGAATTCCGAGCACAGCCGTGCCCGCACCGCCTCAGCCACATTGGCATAACGCCGCCGCTGGATGTAGAAACCCATATAGAACACCAGCAGGAACGCGACCATCGGCCACGCCATCGGGCGCACCAGGATGATCGGCAGCAGAACCACTGAAAAAACCAGTGCGAACCAGCTGCATCGCCCGATTACCCGTACCTCGCGACGCCGCTTGTCGATCACCAGGTGGCCGCGCATCAGCGGGAAGTAACGGCTACCGAAGTGGGGTGCGAAACTCTCGCGGAACGCCACGCTGCCGTCGGGCAGGGCATGGAATGCCAGGCGCAGCCATTTTTCGATGGGAAGATCGTGGTCCAGCCCGCCCAGTGAGAGCTGGTTCAATTCGGCCGGCGAAGCTGCGACACGCTGGTTGAACAGGATGATGCCGGTGCGAAAGAAGAACGGCGCCCAGAACACCAGCAACAGGACTTCGATCAGCAACAAAGCGATCAGGGCGATGGCCATCGGTCTTCCATGAACGGGACCGGCGCATCATGCCATGCTGGGCATGAGTGGTGAAGGAAGGGTCAGCACGCCGTGCGCCGAGGTTCCATTACACCGAACGGAACCCGGTAGTTGCCTGGGCAGCCAGGTCAACTCTCATCAAGTGGTAGCCCGGAAGCTCAGATTCTTCCCGGTGTTTCGCACAGTGGCCTGATGTCCGGAGAAGTTCACCGTGTGCGAGCGTGTGCGTGTGCCCTGGACGTTAAGCAGCGTGTGGCCCTCCGTCAGCGCATGATCGATCAGGGCGCGCTCGATCAATCCGATGCACTTTGCCGTGCTTTGGCCAGACCTAGGAGTGAACTGGCCGAAGATGAGCACCTTCGTTCCGTTTCGCGCCTTCTGGATGCCGATCATCAGCTGGGTGCTTTTCTTGAAATGCTGCAGTGCGCGTGCGCCTAGGCTCTCGGTCTTGCCGATGTAGAGCGGGTAAACCTTGCCATTGAAGATCCGGGCGAACATGTACACACCGGGCATCCCCGCCCAGTCTTCAAGTCCTTCAGCGGTATAGATCAAATTGTCGTGGTTGCCGTCGATCAGCTTGATCGGGGCGTGCCATTTGACGTTGAGTTCCATTCAATTCTCCGATCAGAAGCGCATGTCCTTTCCTTCGTCCTGAACTCCAGAACGGGTGAGGTCATTGCGTGTGCTATTGCGAAGCGCTCCGCCGAAAGTTGCCAGCGACCGCTTAGTTCAAAAGTGTCGGATGCCTGAGGGGGCCTTCAGCGAATCCCCATCCAGCCCAAGATCCCAGGCCATCCCCAGCAGTTCACCCGCGGCTGCCTGCGGGGCAGGGCGGGCATCGGCCAGCTGCCTAAGTTCCTCGATCTCTTCGCGTGCGACCGCCTCCAGCTGCTGCAACTGCTCGCGCACGCTCGGGTTGCGAGGGCGTTCATTTGGGTCGATCGGAGGCAGGGCGCGGATCAGGGTCATGGTGCGCGGGTCAGGGGTTTCCACGGGCAGGTTACACGCGAAGGCCCCGGAATGACCGGGGCCTTGCGGGCTGCCGGAAAGGGCAGCAGACATCAGGATCAGAACAGCTCGACCGTGCCGGCGCCCATGTTCTGCTGGGCCACCGGCTTGTGCGGCGGGCGCTCCCACTCGCTGCGCAGTTCGCGCAGGCGGCTGCCGGTGCGCTGCAGGGCGGTGGCGATCTCTTCGTCGAACACGCCGCCGTTACGGTGCAGCAGTTCCTGCAGGGCCACGGCTTCGCGGTTGATCGCAGTCAGGCGGTCCAGGTGGGTGTGCACGCCGCCCAGGGCCTGGGTGGCAATGTCCTCGAACTGCAGGGCGCGCACGGCCTCGGCCACGCTGCCGTCGATCGAACGGGCGCACTCGGACACTTCGCGCATGCCGTCGCCCAGCGAGGCGTTGATCTGCGCCACGTTGTCCAGCATCGCCGCCGCTTCCTGGCGCGCTTCGCGGGAACGGTCCATGTCACGCGAGGCCATGTGCGAGACGGTCTCGCGCACCTTGGCGATGGCGTCCTTGGAGCTGTGGGCCAGCTTGCGGATCTGTTCGTTGAAGGTGGTCGAACGCTCGGACAGGTTGCGTACTTCGTCGGCCACCACGGCGAAGCCACGGCCGGCTTCACCGGCACGGGCCGCTTCGATGGCCGCGTTCAGTGCCAGCAGGTTGGTCTGGTCGGCAATCGACTTGACGTCTTCCAGCAGGGCGAAAATGCCGTCCAGGTGCTGGGCCATCTGGTCGATGTGCTGCACGGTGGTGCTGCTCTGGCCGCTCACCTGTTCCAGCGCTTCCACCAGCTGTTCCATGCGGTGGTTGGCATGCTGGGCGAAACGGGCAACGTCGAGGCCGGCATTGCCGTCGTCACCGGCGCGGTCGACGATGCGCGACAGGGCCTGGCTCTGCTGGCGCGACTTGCGGTTCATCGCATCGAAGCTGCCGCCCAGGCTGGAGACGGCCTGGCGGATCAGGTCACGGGCGCGTTCCACTTCACCCCGCGAACCATCGATTTCGTTGCCGACGAAGTTGCGCAGCTCGGTCAGCAGCTGATCCTGCTCGCGCAGAACGCGGGCATGTTCCGGGGAACGCTGCGCCTGGGCACGGGTGGTCCACCACGCAAAGCCCAGCCAGCTCAGCGTCATCGTGGTCAGGATCGCCCAGCGCAGGGCGGCCGGCCATTCGAAACCGATGGCGAAGGGGAGCAGCAGGGTCAAGGCCAGGGGGGCGGCCAGGCGGATGAAAATGCGTGAGTACATGGACGTTCTCGGGAGGTGCACGGAGGATGTATCGGCCGTACCCCCTTTCTCTTTAACGTCGATGTGGCTTCTGGATGCGCCGGATTTCCGACGCGTTCGCCGGGCCATGCCCGGCGGGCACCGCATTTCAGCCCAGCTGCCGGTCCACGGCTTCGGTCATCGCCTTGCGGCTGAGCAGGAAGTCCCAGTAGCTGCCGCCCAGCTGCCGCCACAGCACCGCCGCACGCACGGCGGCCAGCAGCAGCGCGCGGATCTCGGCCACCACCCCGGCCTGGCCCAGATAGTGCGGGTTGCCCTGCACCATCACGCGCGGCTTGAGGTGGCTGATGGTGTCCGCATACAGGCCGCCCAGGCTCGCCAGCACGTCCGGGTGGCCGCTGTCGCCCAGCTCGGCGGCCTGGCGCTGGGCGCGCTCGATGCCCGAGGCGACCTTGTTCACGGTGGCACCGTCCTGCACGAAGCGGCGCTCCAGCTGCAGCACCGACAACGCCAGCTTGGGCAGGATCGGGTCCTGGCCCTGGTTGCGGAAATAGTTGTGCAGCAGGCGCAGGCCGGATTTCAACGCGTGGCGGTCACCAAAGACCTCCTGCGGGGAGGCGGCATCGATGCGGAACACGCTGTCCACCGCGGTACGCACCGCTGCCGCGTCGGAATGGCCGGTATCGGCGATACGGCGCACCTGCTGCAGGGCCTGGGCAATGCCGGCCAGGGCCAGGACGCGGTCGTCGACAGTGAAACTCATGCAGCGGTTACCTCAAAAGGAGAAGGGGTGGTGCGCAGGCGCTGTTCCAGCGGCGCATCGGTGGCGGCGATGACCGCGCCGCCCAGGCAGACTTCGCCGTCATACAGCACCAGCGACTGGCCCGGGGTCACGGCACGCTGCGGGCGGGCAAAGGTCACCAGCACGCTGCCATCGTCCAGCACCTCGACCGTACACGGCTCGTCCGGCTGCCGGTAGCGGGTCTGGGCGGTGCACTCGAAGCGGCGGGCCGGCGGGGCCCCGGCAATCCAGTGCGCGGTTTCCGACCGCAGCCGGTCGGACAGCATCCACGGGCTGTCCCGGTCCTGGTCCACGTACAGCACGTTGCTGGCCACGTCCTTGCCGACCACGTACCACGGCGCTGCCGGGCGGCCGCGTACGCCGCCGATGTTCAGGCCTTCGCGCTGGCCCAGGGTGAAATAGAACACGCCCGGGTGCTCGGCGATGACGCTGCCGTCGGCCGGGTCCAGGATCTGGCCGGACTTTGCCGGGAGGTAGCGGCCGAGGAACTCGCGGAAGTCGCGCTCGCCGATGAAGCAGATGCCGGTCGAATCCTTCTTGGCATGGGTCGGCAGGCTGACGTCGCGGGCGATCCGGCGCAGGTCGCTCTTTTCCAGGTCGCCAATCGGGAACAGGGTGGCGGCCAGCTGTTCCTGCCCCAGCTGGTGCAGGAAGTAGCTCTGGTCCTTGGAACGGTCGGCGCCGCGTAGCAGCAGCCACTGCTGGCCGCGCTGGGCGATACGCGCGTAGTGGCCGGTGGCGATGCGCTCGGCACCCAGTTCGCGGGCGGCGTCCAGGAAGTGCTTGAACTTCACCTCGCGGTTGCACAGCACGTCCGGGTTGGGCGTGCGGCCAGCAGCGTATTCGGCCAGGAAGTGCTCGAACACGCCCTGCCAGTACTCGCTGGAAAAATCGCGGAAGTGGAACGGGATGCCGAGCAGGCCGCAGACAGCCACCGCGTCGCGGCGATCATCCTCGGCGCGGCAGTCGCCGCTGCCGTCGTCGGCCCAGTTCTGCATGAACAGGCCGGCCACGGCCTCGCCCTGCTGCACCAGGCGCCAGGCGGCCACGGACGAATCCACGCCGCCGGACACGCCCACCATCACCCGGGGACTGCTCATGCGACCTCCTGGACCAGGGAAAGCGGATGGCGCTGGCCGGCCAGGTAGTCGGCCACCACCTGCCAGACCAGCGGGCTGCGCAGGCGCGGCCCGGCCGCCTGCAGCTCTGTCGGGTCCAGCCACAGGGCGCGGTCGATGCCGGCATCCAGCGGCTGGTCCGGGTCGTGCGACAGCGGGCGTGCGGCGTAGCAGAAGCGCAGGAACGCCGTGCCGTCAGGTGCGGTCCACTGGTAGCAGCCGATGAAGGCGGTCAGTTCCACCGTCCAGCCGGTTTCCTCGCGGGTCTCGCGCAGGGCGGCCGCGGCCAGGCTCTCGCCCGGTTCCAGGTGGCCGGCGGGCTGGTTCAGCACCTGCCGGCCGTCGATGGTCTCTTCCACCAGCAGCACGCGGCCGCCGTCGACCACCACGGTGGCCACGGTGGCATGCGGTGCCCAGCGCGGGTCCTGCACAGCGTTCAACTCAGAGGTCGTCCTTCTTGGTCAGCTCCAGTTCCATCGCATCGGCGGTACGGATGGCCGCATCGATGGCGTCGCTGAGCTGGTCGGTAGTGGCATCGGCGTCGATCTTCACCACGAACATGGCGGTCTTGTCCTGCTTCACCCAGCCGCCCATCTTGGCGTCCTGGGAGTCTTCCAGCAGGCGGTTGGCCACTGCTTCGGGGAACTGCTTGGCCGTGGCCACATAGCCCGGCGACCAGATCTCGCGGATGTTGTGGCTTCCGAAGTCCTCCACCGCCGAGCGCACGTAGACCATCTGGGTACGGTCACCTTCCACGTCGAACACCATCTGGTAGTCGCCGTCCTCGTCCACCTCATAGGTGTAGCCCAGCTTGTCCAGGTGGCGGGCGATGGCGGCGTCGGCCTTGCTGCTCTCCGCATCGGTCGCGGCGGCGGCGCTGCCGGAGGCGGCCAGGGCGAACAGCAGGGCAGGCAGAAGGGTCCTTTTCATGAAGATCCTGTGAAACGTTAGGGACAGGCGTTGATTGTGACGGCGGCCGTGCGTGCCGTCCATTCCGTACCCGACCGGCGAAGCGCCGCCGCACCCTCTATAATGTATGGATGCCCCGCGAGTCTTCCCCCGAATCCCATCACGACCACGGTATTGCCGTGGAGCCCGCGCGCCCGGAAGTGGCGCCGCCGCCGTTCTACCAGGTCATGATCCTCAACGACGACTACACCCCGATGGATTTCGTGGTGGACGTCCTGCAGCAGTTCTTCAGCATGGACCTGGACAAGGCCACGCAGGTGATGCTGCACGTCCATACCCGCGGCCGTGGCGTCTGCGGCGTCTTCACCCGTGAAGTGGCCGAGACCAAGGTCGCCCAGGTCAATGAGTACTCGCGCATGAACCAGCATCCGCTGCTGTGCACGATGGAAAAGGCCTGACCGGGCTCCCGTAGAGTCGAGTTTGCTCGACTGGATTTGCCCCCCGCAGAGTCGAGCTTGCTCGACTGCCCCCCAGTCGAGCAAGCTTGTATGTTCCCCCCGGCTCCCACGAGGTATGTAGGAGCCAGGGTGGAGGGACCGTCAAGCAAGCATCTGCGGAGTCGAGCCGACAGACGAGTCGAGCGATCCCCATCCCGCACCTTAACGTCGATAAAGGATCTAGCGGCCTTTGAGGACCGCCGATGTAGGCAAGCCAACGTGGTGCGGTACCACCCCAGCCCCTTAACAATAGCTGGGAGTTGCGCAGATGTCAGATCATTCCGCCATCGGCATCGACGCCGATTCAAAGACCTTGGTGGTGGCGCGCCACGGCACCAAGGGCAGCGCCCGAATCGCCAATTCGGCCTCGGCCATCACCAAGTGGCTGTCCAGCGTGCCTGCCAAGTCGCGTATCGGCGTTGAAGCGACCAATCGCCATCACGAGCTTGTGGTTCAGGCTGCCCAGAAAGCCGGTCACGCTGTCTTCCTGCTCAACCCGCGTGACATCAAGCACTACGCCAAGGGCGTGGCCTGCCGGGGCAAAACTGACTCCGGCGACGCGCAGGTCATCGCACGGTACATCGCCAGAGAAGCCGACAATCTGCACGAGCACATCGCCCGTTCGCCGGAGCAGGAGCTGCTGCACGTGCTTCTGCAGCAGCGTGACAGCCTGGTGCGGAACAAGGCAACGCTCCATCTTTCTCTGGGCAGCGATGCGGCTGAATCGGCCACGTTCGGGCCGATATTCAGTGCTCTGAAAGAGGCCCTTGCGATGCTGGATCGAAAGATCCAACACCTCTGTCGCAGCGGCGAACAGCGCGATCTGTATCGGCGGATCATGACCATTCCGGGCATCGGGCCGACGGTGGCGGCCTTTGTTACCCATCACATCACCCGCTGGCCGTTGGCCAACTCAGACGCCTGGGTGGCCTGCACCGGGCTGGATCCACGCCCCAACGAATCCGGCGCCCGGATCGGCCGCCGTCGGCTGTCCAAACGAGGCAATGCCAGCCTGCGGCAGATCCTCTACATGGCCGCCATGGGCCTGACCCGATCCAAGGGTGGAAAACCCCTCTACACCGCCATCCGCGACCGCGGACACAGCAGTACTGCCAGCTTCAACATCCTGGCCAGAAAGCTGGCCAGAATCGCGTGGGGCGTCTTCAAGAGCGGCCGGGACTTTGACCCGAGCATGCTGAAGGTGGGGCAAGCCTGCTTCCAGCAGGCTTGACCACGAACATAGGATCTCGACTCTAC
>NZ_DASQCB010000009.1:0-342161 GCF_035634915.1 Stenotrophomonas sp. | reverse complement strand
TGGAACCACCCGATCCCATCCCGAACTCGGAAGTGAAACGCAGCTGCGCCGATGGTAGTGTGGCTCAAGCCATGCGAGAGTAGGTCATCGCCAGGGTTTATACCCAAAAACCCCGCTGCTCATGCAGCGGGGTTTTTTCTTTGCCCGAAGATAATCACGCTGCGGGGGAAGCCGCGCGTTGCGCGGTGCCAACCAAGGTTGGCGGCTACCAACAGCGACCCGCGGTAGATCCACGCCATGCGTGGATGGGTCGCAATCAACCGGCGAGAAAGCTGTTGATCACGGCGGCAATCTGCGCCGGATGCTCCATATGCAGGTGGTGGTTGCCCGGGAACACGGCCAGGCGCCCGTCGCGAAGGTGCTGCAGGCGTTCGCTGCGGCCCGGCTCGGGATAGTAGGACTGCGCCGGCGTGGCGTAGATCACCTGCGTGGGGCAGGCAATGGCCTGCAGCAGGTTGTCGATCTGGCCTTCGCTGAGGCGGATGGCCGTGGGCAGCATCAGGCGTGGATCGCTGCACCAGCGGTAACCGCCTTCCACCGGCTCCATGCCACGTTCGACCAGCAGGCGGGCACAGCCTTCGCTGAGCTGGTTGGTCATCATCCGCGCACGGATCGGTGCAGCCAGTACTGGAAACACGCGTAGTTGTTTGCGACCCAGTGCGCGGGTGGCATCCACATGCTCGCGCAGGCGGTCGGCGGTTTCTTCTTCCGGCCCACGCAGGCCGCCCAGGGCTTCGATGGCGATCAGCCGCTCGACGCGATCGCTGACCGCAGCGGTGAGGCTGGCGATGCCCGCGCCCATCGAGTGGCCCATCAGGGTGAAGCGATCCCAGCCCAGCGCGTCGGCGACATCCAGCACATGGATGATGGCTGCCGGCGTGGTGTAGACCGCCCCGGGAGGCAGGTGCGCGCTGTGGCCGTGGCCGGGCAGATCGATGGCCACCAGCTCCACGTCAGCCAGGTGCGCTGCCAACGGCACGAAGCTGGCAGCGTTGTCCAACCATCCATGCAGGGCGAGGACGCGGGTGCCCCCGGGATTGCCGCCACGCAGGCCGGCCACACGCGTGCCATTGATCCCGATCTGGAACGGCTGCAGGCTCATGCCAGCGATGCCACTGCCAGCCGTGCCAGCGCACGGGCGTGTTCGGGTTCGTCGTTCAGGCACGGAATGTAGCGCATCTGCGCGCCGCGCTCGGCAAGGGTTTCAGTGAAGCCCATGGCGACTTCTTCAAGCGTTTCCAGGCAGTCGGTAGCGAAGCCCGGACAGACTACGTCGATCTGCTTCACGCCCGACTCGGCCAGCGCCCACAGGCTGGGTTCGGCATAAGGCTGCAGCCAGCGTTCGCGGCCAAAGCGCGACTGGTAGCCGAGCTGCCACTCGTCTGCGCCCAGGCCCAGTGCCTTGGCAATGGCCTGCGCGCTGGCTTCGCAGCGCTGCGGGTAGGGATCGCCGCCATCGGCCAGGCGTTGCGGGATGCCGTGGAAGGAAAACACCAGCTTCTGCCCGCGGCCATGCTGCTGCCAGTAGCGCTGGATGGAGCCGGCGACGGCCGTGACCCAGTCCGGGTCGACCGAATAGTCCTGCACCAGGCTGATGGTGATGCCGGGATGGCGACGCTGCCAGGCGTCGACGCGATCCTCGATGGACGCCGTGGTGGTGGTCGAATACTGCGGGTACAGCGGCAGAACGACGATGCGGCGCACCCCTTCGGCGGCCAGGCGGTCGAGTTCGGCGGTGAGCGCGGGCGCGCCGTAGCGCATGGCGTGGCGAACCCGCAGCGTTGGCAGCAGGGCCTGCATGGCTTCGGCCAGGCGGCGGGTATGCACCATCAATGGCGAGCCTTCCGGCAGCCACACCAGCGCGTACTTGGCCGCTGAACGACCGCTGCGCAGCGGCAGGATGAGACCGCGCAGCAGCGGCTGCCACAGCAGCGCCGGAATCGAGACCACGCGGGGGTCGGACAGGAATTCAGCCAGGTAACGACGTACGGCGGGAGCCGTCGGCGTCTCGGGCGTGCCTAGGTTGACCGCCAGCACGGCGGTATCGGGTGCGTCGAGCATGTCCGACATTGTCGCCGATCCCGCCCCGCATCGGGACGCGCGGTGTGGAAGGTGTCGATGCCGGGCACCTGCCCGCACGGGCGGCGCTCATTGGATATTCATCACAACGCTACT
This sequence comes from Stenotrophomonas sp., assembly GCF_035634915.1. GTDB lineage: Bacteria > Pseudomonadota > Gammaproteobacteria > Xanthomonadales > Xanthomonadaceae > Stenotrophomonas. The sequence continues at coordinate 339,986 of NZ_DASQCB010000009.1, read as the reverse complement.
AATTTCAGTCACTTGCTATATCTTCCTATGGACTGACTTCTGGAGCCCGCCATGCGTCGCCCGATCCAAGCCCTGCTGATCGCCGCCAGCCTGCTGTCCAGCCAGGCCATGGCCGGACCGCAGGAAGACCAGCGCGCCCGCAACGCGGTGCGTGTGCTGGCTGAAATCCAGGAAATTCCCGAGCAGGGCATTCCTGACAAGTTGCTCGACGAAGGCCGCGCGGTCATCGTCATTCCCGACACGATCAAGGCCGGTCTGGTCATCGGTGGCCGTCGTGGCCACGGTCTGATGTCGGTGCGCATGCCCAACGGTGCCTGGTCCAATCCGGTGTTCATCAAGCTCACCGGCGGCAGCATCGGCTTCCAGGCCGGTGTTCAGTCCTCCGACGTGGTGCTGGTGTTCCGCAATGACCGCAGCCTGGACAACCTGGTCAACGGCAAGTTCACCCTGGGCGCCGATGCCGGCGTGGCCGCCGGCCCCGTGGGTCGCAACGCCGCCGCAGCCACCGATGGCCAGCTGAAGGCCGAGATCTGGTCGTGGTCGCGCGCCCGTGGCCTGTTTGCCGGTGTGGCGCTGGATGGCGCGGTGCTGCAGATCGATGATGCCGCCAACCTCGATGCCTACGGCAGCAACACCACGCCGCGGATGATCTTCGAAGGTCGCTCGGCCGGGTCGCCGTCGATGGACGTGGTCGCCTTCCGGGACCGCCTGGAAGAGGCCACCTACGCCGCGCGCAACAACCGCACCGGCAGCGGCAGCACCGCCAGTGCGCCGCCGCCGCGGGCACTGGCGCCTGTTCAGGCACCGGCCCCGGCGCCGGCGCCGGCCGAAGCAACGACCGCCCCGCTGCAGAACGTGCCGCAGAACCCGCCGCCGCAGCAGGGCTTCCAGCCGGTCGGCGACGGTGAGATCCGTACCGAGACCCTGGGCGGCAACTGACTTTCGTCACGCGCGCCGGCTTGCAGCCGGTGCGCTATGCTCGACAGCCTGATCACTACGTAACGAGCGTCTTTATGGGCAGTTTCAGCATCTGGCATTGGTTGATTGTCCTGGCCGTGGTTCTGCTGGTGTTCGGCACCAAGCGGCTGACCAGTGGCGCCAAGGATCTCGGCTCGGCGGTCAAGGAGTTCAAGAAGGGCATGCGCGACGATGACACGCCGTCGGCGCAGCTGGGCGACGAGTCGCGCAGCCAGGACGCCTCGCGCACCGCGCAGGACGAGCACGACCGCAACGCGCGTTGATCCGGAGCGGTTGCGGTGTTTGATATTGGTTTCAGCGAGCTGCTGGTGATCGCGGTGGTCGCGCTGGTGGTGCTCGGTCCCGAGCGCCTGCCGAAGGCGGCCCGCTTTGCCGGCCTGTGGGTGCGACGCGCCCGCAACCAGTGGGATTCGGTGAAGCAGGAACTGGAGCGCGAACTGCAGGCCGAGGACATCAAGCGGCAGATGCAGGACGTGCGGCAGAGCATGCAGGACACCGAAAACCAGCTGCGCGCCAGTGGTGAAGCCGTGCGCCGCGAGGCGGCGCAGGCGCAGCAGCAGGGCGATGCCCTGGCGCAGGAAGTGCGCGCGCCGGCCCCGGCGCAGGTGCCGCCGCATCTGGCCGATGATGTCCCGGCGCCCGCGGCGGAGCAGGAGGTCGCTTCAACACCCCATGCCCCTGCGCAACCGGCCACCCCCGCGCCTGCCGATACCCCCGTGGCCGATGCGCCCGTGCCACCGGAGCGCCAGCCATGAGTGACCATGATTTCGGTGAAAGTTCGCTGGTCGAGCATCTGGTCGAACTGCGCGCGCGCCTGATCCGCGGGCTGCTCGGCTTCGGCGTGGTGCTGCTGGGCCTGCTGCCGTTCACCCAGAAGCTCTACAACGCGCTGGCCGAACCGCTGGTGTCGCAGCTGCCGAACGGGCAGACGATGATTGCCACCAATCCGGCCGGCGCCTTCTTCGCGCCGCTGAAGCTGACCTGCTTCGTGGCCCTGTTCGTGGCCGTGCCGTGGCTGCTGTACCAGCTGTGGGCGTTCGTCGCCCCGGGCCTGTACGCGCGCGAGAAACGCCTGGCGGTGCCGCTGCTGGTGTCGTCGGTACTGCTGTTCTACACCGGCTGCGCGTTCGCCTACTTCCTGGTGCTGCCGGCGGTGTTCCACTTCCTCACCACCTTCAGCCCGGAAGTGATCGCGATCACCCCGGACGCGAATGCCTACCTGGATTTCGTGCTGGCCATTTTCTTTGCCTTCGGCGGCAGTTTCGAACTGCCGGTGGCGATGGTGATCCTGGTGCTGCTGGGCTGGGTCACGCCGCAGCAGTTCAAGGAAGGTCGCGGTTACGCAGTGGTCGGCATCTTCGTGCTGGCGGCGGTGCTGACCCCGCCGGACGTGGTATCGCAGCTGATGCTGGCCATTCCGATGTGCCTGCTGTACGAGCTGGGCATCCACGCCGCACGCTGGCTGGTGCCGTCTGCAGCGGTGAAGAAGCCCGCTGCCTGATACGGGAACGCCGGGCATGGCCCGGCGTTCTTCATTGATCCGTTTCATCCACGCATGGCGTGGATCTACCCAGGTCAGGCGTGGAAGACGTCGTTCTGCGGCGGGGTGGACGGCACCGGCGGGGTGGCGCGGTTGCCACGGTGAACGAACATCTGCTTCCAGGCGGCGTAGACCGCGCCGACGTACAGCGGCATCACCACCGTGGTCAGCACCAGCTGGGCGATGAACGCCGCCGCCAGCGGGCCACCGATCAGCATCGCGATCTGGATGACGATGACGAACAGGATGTAACCGCAGAACGCGGCGATCAGGCCCAGCACCGCGAACACGACCATCGCCACGATGTTCTCGATGCAGCCCTGCAGGCTCAGGCGCAGCGCATGCATGCCGCTCTGCTTGTCGAACACCACCAGTGCCGGCTGGGTGAACATCGCCAGCGACAGGCCGACGGCGGTGACGAACACCAGCAGCAGCCACAGCGCAATGCGCTTGGCCGGCAGGTTGGCCACCAGGTTGGCCGCATCATCCGGACTGATCTGCTGGCCGCTGCGGCTGATCTGCTCCATCCGGGTCATGACCTCGCTGAAGGCGGCAAAGCCTTCGCGGCCGATCATCAGGTACAGCAGCACGCCCAGCAGCAATACGGCCAGCACCTGGATGGCCAGCGGCACCAGCAGGTGGCTGACGCGGTGATCGCGGATCGGCTGCAGCAGGTGCGAGGCCAGACCGGGGCGGCCTTCGTCGATCTCGCCCATGGCGTAGAGCATGCCGCCGAACATCACCGGCGAAATGGCCAGGGTCATCAACTGCACGGCCAGGCCGGCAGCACCGGGGATCAGGGTCGACAGCAGGGTGACCACCCAACTGACCACCAGCCAGGTGAGGCCGATCCGGGCCAGCTGCAGCGGTGCGCGCCGGTACAGCGAGAACGTATCCAGCAACCACTGGGCGCCCGCCGAAGCCGGCAGCTTGCGAATCTCTTTCATGGACATCCGGGAAGGGACAGAAGGGGCCGGGCGGCTGCCCGTGCCGCCGATTATCCCTGTTTTGCGACCGGCTGGGCTGAAGACTGACGGGCCTGGCGGACGAAGCGCCGCAACAGCTGGCGGGCCAGGGGCGCGGCGCTGACCGCGCGTTCGATGCTGCGTGCGCAGCCGCCGTGGCGGCCGATGCAGTCGGCACGGGCACGGATGTAGCCGCGCATGTGGTGGGTGGCGAACTCGGGATGGAACTGCACGCCCCAGGCCTGGTGGCCCCAGCGGAAGGCATGGCAGCCATCCAGCGGTGAGCGCGCCAGCACAGCGGCACCCTCAGGCGCACGCAGCACGGTCTGCAGGTGGGTGGCGTGCGCCGGGAAATGGCTGGGTAGGCCGCTGAACAACGGATCCTCGGCGGCGGCCGGGTCCAGTTCCAGCTCGATCGTGCCCGACTCGCGACCGGCCGGGTTGTAAGCCACTTCACCGCCCAGCGCATGGGCCAGCAGCTGGTGGCCGTAGCAGATGCCGAACACCGGCACGCCGTCATGCGCGGTCGCGCGCAGCCACGCCGCGCTGCGCTCGCTCCATTCGGCGTGGTCGGTGACGTAGGCGGCCGAGCCGGTCACCAGTACGCCGGCGAAGCCGCGGGCGTCAGGCAGGTGATCGCCGTGCTCGACGTCGACCACCACCGTCTCGTGTTCTTCCAGCCCGGCGGCGACGCGGATCCAGTGCGGAAAACGGCCGTAGCGCCGCAGCGAGGGCACCGGGCGGCCGGTTTCAAGGATCAGGAACGGTGCTGGATTCATCCGGGGGCGGCAGGACTGACAGGACTTCCTCGATTGTAGTCAGCCCCTGCGCCACCTTTTCAAGCCCCGCCTGGCGCAGGGTTCGCAGGCCTTCAGCCTGTGCGGCACGGCCGAAAGCGGCCAGATCCATGTCCGCGCGGATCAGCCTGCGCAGCCGCGAACCCAATGGCAGCAGCTCATACAGGCCGATGCGGCCGAGGAAACCGGTGCGCCGGCACTCCAGGCAACCGACCGGCCGACAGGGCGTGGCGGCATCTGGATATGCAGCATGGCTATCAGCCAGCACCGCCCAATCGGACGCGCCAAGGGTGTGCGGCTGCTTGCAGTGCGGGCACAGGGTACGCACCAGGCGCTGGGCCAGGATGCCGTTGATGGTGCTGGCCAGCAGGTAGTGCGGCACGCCGATGTCGAGCAGGCGGGTGATGGCCGAGGCCGCATCGTTGGTGTGCAGGGTGGACAGCACCAGGTGGCCGGTCAGTGACGCCTGCACCGCCATCTGCGCGGTCTCCAGGTCGCGGATCTCGCCGATCATGATGATGTCCGGGTCCTGCCGCAGCAGGGTGCGCACGCCGCTGGCGAAGTCCAGGTCGATGTTGGCCTGCACCTGCATCTGGTTGAACTCCGGCGAGATCATCTCGATCGGGTCTTCCACCGTGCACACGTTCACATCCGGAGTGGCCAGCCGCTTCAGGGTGGAATACAGGGTGGTGGTCTTGCCCGAACCGGTCGGGCCGGTGACCAGCACGATGCCGTGCGGGCGCTCGACCAGCGCGTTCCAGCCGGCCGCTTCCTGCGGGCTGAAGCCGAGCTGGTCGATGCTCTTGAAGGCCGCATCGGGGTCGAAGATGCGCATCACGCACTTCTCGCCGAAGGCGGTGGGCATGGTCGACAGGCGCATTTCGACCTCGCGCCCGCCTGGCGAGCGGGTCTTGATGCGGCCATCCTGCGGGCGGCGGCGCTCGGCCAGGTCCATGCGCCCCAGCACCTTGATGCGGCTGACCACGGCGGTCATCACCGCCGGTGGCACCTCGAACACCTTGTGCAGCACGCCGTCGATGCGGAAGCGCATGCGCCCCATCTCGCGGCGCGGTTCCAGATGGATGTCCGAAGCGCGCTGTTCATAGGCGTACTGCAGCAGCCAGTCGACGATGTGGACGATGTGCTGGTCGTCGGCATTGACGTCACCGGCGCGGCCCAGCTCGACCAGCTGTTCGAAGCTGGGCAGGGTGGCGTTGGCTTCACCGCGCACGTCGCCGCGGGCCCCGCGCACCGAGCGGGTGACCCCGAAGAACTCCATGGTGTAGCGGTGCAGGTCCAGCGGGTTGACCATCGCCAGCTCGATCTGGCGCCGGGTCAGGTGCTGCAGGTCGCGGCGCCATTCCTGCGCCAGCGGCTCGCTGGTGGCCACCAGCACGCGTTCGGCATCAACGGCCAACGGCAGGAAACGGTGGCGGCGGGCATAGGCGTGCGAGGCCACGGCGGTGACCGAGGCGACGTCGACGCGGGTCGGGTCGATGCGCAGGTAGCGGCAGCCGGTGCGCCGGGCCAGCCATTCGGTCAGCCGTTCCAGGCTCAGCTCGCCGCCCTCGCTGGCGGCCAGCTTGAGGTTGGACAGCAGCACCAGCGGGTGCACTTCGCTGGCGTTGCGCGCGCCCTGTGCGGAAAAGCGCACGCGGTCGCGGTCACGTTCGGCGATCAGGCCATCGGCCAGTGCGGCAGCGGCCACCTGCTCGAACTGCAGGCGCCCTGGTGGCAACGGGGCGGGTGCCCCGGGCGTGCCTGCCGGCAGCCGGTGTTCCATCTGCCTGCTCCTCCCGGGTACGGAATGCCCCGCAGGTCGGCCGTTATACTAGCGCACCCCTCTGCCGGCCAAGAATCGTCCGCATGTCCGCGACCCCGACCGTTCCGATCACCTTCCAGGGCCTGATCCAGACCCTGAACCAGTTCTGGGCCCAGCAGGGCTGCGTGCTCATCCAGCCGCTCGACCTGGAGGTGGGCGCCGGTACGTTCCACCCGGCCACCTTCCTGCGCGCGATCGGCCCGGAAGGCTGGAACGCGGCCTACGTGCAGCCGTCGCGCCGCCCGACCGACGGCCGCTACGGCGAGAACCCGAACCGCCTGCAGCGCTACTACCAGTACCAGGTGGCGATGAAGCCGGCGCCGGACAACATCCAGCAGCTGTACCTGGATTCGCTGAAGGCGCTGGGCATCGACCCGCTGGTGCACGACCTGCGTTTCGTCGAGGACAACTGGGAATCGCCGACCCTGGGCGCCTGGGGCCTGGGCTGGGAAGTCTGGCTCAACGGCATGGAGGTGACCCAGTTCACCTACTTCCAGCAGGCCGGTGGCCTGGAATGCCGCCCGGTGCTGGGCGAGATCACCTACGGTCTCGAGCGCCTGTGCATGTACCTGCAGAACTGCGACAACGTCTATGACCTGGTCTGGACCTATGGCCCGGACGGCCAGCCGGTGACCTACGGCGACGTGTACCACCAGAACGAGGTGGAGCAGAGCACCTACAACTTCGAACACGCCGACGTGGAAGAACTGTTCCACCGCTTCGACGCGTGCGAGCGCGAGGCGCAGAAGCTGGTGGAAGTGAATCTGCCGCTGCCGGCCTACGAACAGGTGATGAAGGCCAGCCATACCTTCAACCTGCTCGATGCGCGCCGCGCGATCAGCGTGACCGAACGCCAGCGCTACATCCTGCGCGTGCGCGCGCTGGCCCAGGCGGTGGCCAAGGCCTATTACGAGCAGCGCGAGAAGCTGGGCTTCCCGGGCGCGAAGAAGGCCTGACGGCCTCGCTGCTTTTCATCACCCCATTGCCCCGGGGCGCCGGCCGCGTCGCGCGCTGCGCCCCCACCACAGGATTGAAACGATGAGCCAACTGTCCCCCCTGCTGATCGAACTGGGCACCGAGGAGTTGCCGGTCAAGGCGCTGCCGGGCCTGGCCCAGGCCTTCTTCGATGGCGTTGTCGACGGCCTGCGCAAGCGCGGCGTCGAACTGGAACTGGGCGATGCGCGCCCGCTGTCGACCCCGCGCCGCCTGGCCGTGCTGCTGCCCGGCGTGGGCCTGGAACAGCCGGAACAGCGCAGTGAAGTGCTGGGCCCGTACCTGAACATCGCGCTGGATGCCGAGGGCCAGCCGACCAAGGCCCTGCAGGGCTTCGCCGCCAAGGCCGGGATCGACTGGACCGCGCTGGAGAAGACCAGCGACAACAAGGGTGAACGCTTCGTGCACCGTGCGGTGAGCCCGGGTGCGCGCACCGCCGCGCTGCTGCCCGAGATCCTGCGCGAGGCCATCGCCGCGATGCCGATTCCCAAGCCGATGCGCTGGGGCGACCACGACTGGGGCTTTGCCCGCCCGGCGCACTGGCTGGTGCTGCTGCACGGTGCCGACGTGGTCGAGGCCGAGCTGTTCGGCCTGAAGGCCGACCGCATGAGCCGTGGCCACCGCTTCCACCATGACAAGACCGTGTGGCTGAGCCAGCCGCAGGATTACGTCGAATCGCTGCGCGCGGCCAAGGTGCTGGTCGATCCGGCCGAGCGCCGCGCGCGCATCGTTGCCGAGGTCGAGGCCGCTGCTGGCCAGGCCGGTGGCAGCGCCCGCATCACCGAAGACAACCTGGAGCAGGTGGTGAACCTGGTCGAGTGGCCGTCGGCCGTGCTGTGCAGCTTCGAGCGCGCGTTCCTGGCCGTGCCGCAGGAAGCGCTGATCGAGACGATGGAGATCAACCAGAAGTTCTTCCCGGTGCTGGATGACAGCGGCAAGCTGACCGAGAAATTCATCGGCATCGCCAACATCGAATCGAAGGATGTGGCCGAAGTGGCCAAGGGCTACGAGCGCGTGATCCGCCCGCGCTTCGCCGATGCCAAGTTCTTCTTCGATGAAGACCTGAAGCAGGGCCTGGAATCGATGGGCGACGGCCTGAAGACGGTGACGTACCAGGCCAAGCTGGGCAGCGTGGCCGACAAGGTGGCACGCGTGGTGGCCCTGGCCGAGGTGATCGCGCCGCAGGTCGGTGCCGACCCGGTGCTGGCCAAGCGTGCCGCGCAGCTGGCCAAGAACGACCTGCAGTCGCGCATGGTCAATGAATTCCCGGAACTGCAGGGCATCGCCGGCCGCCACTACGCGGTGGCCGGTGGCGAATCGCCGGAGGTGGCGCTGGCCATCGACGAGGCCTACCAGCCGCGCTTCGGTGGCGATGACATCGCGCTGTCGCCGCTGGGCAAGGTGCTGGCCATTGCCGAGCGCGTGGACACCCTGGCCGGCGGTTTCGCCGCGGGCCTGAAGCCGACCGGCAACAAGGATCCGTTCGCCCTGCGCCGCAACGCGCTGGGCCTGGCCCGCACGATCATCGAGAGCGGCTTCGAGCTGGATCTGCGCGCGCTGCTGGCCAGTGCCAACGCCGGCCTGGCCGCGCGCAACGTGCAGGCCGAGGTCGGCGAGCTGTACGACTTCATCCTCGACCGCCTGAAGGGCTACTACGCCGACAAGGGCGTGCCGGCCACGCACTTCAACGCGGTGGCGGAGCTGAAGCCGGCCTCGCTCTATGACTTCGACCGCCGCCTTGACGCAATCGGCACGTTTGCCGCGCTGCCGGAAGCTGAAGCGCTGGCTGCGGCCAACAAGCGCATCCGCAACATCCTGCGCAAGGCCGAGGCCGACATCCCGGGCCAGATCGATGCGTCGCTGCTGCAGGAAGACGCCGAGCGCGCGCTGGCCGAAGCCGTTACTGCGGCCATCGACGACACCGGCGCCAGCCTGCACCAGAAGGATTACGTGGCCGTGCTGGCGCGCCTGGCCCGCCTGCGTCCGCAGGTCGATGCGTTCTTCGATGGCGTGATGGTCAATGCCGAAGACCCGGCGCTGCGTGGCAACCGCCTGGCGCTGCTGACGATGCTGGGCGAGCGCCTGGGCAAAGTCGCGGCGATCGAGCATCTGTCGAGCTGACGGGGGACGGCCCCCCATCCACGCATGGCGTGGATCTACTGGAACAGGTAGCGCCGGGCCATGCCCGGCGTTGTCGTTTTCGTGCCGATGACGCGCACAAAGCGGCGTATTTTGACTGCCACTTAACAACCGATCCCCATTCGCGCGCTGCATTTCGCATCGTCACGCGTGGTCGGTATGCTGTGCCGCATGCAGCCAAAGAAATACGCCCTCCCGCTGATGGTCCTGACCCTGGCCACCACCTCCGTGGTCCATGCGCGCGGCACCATCGACAAGGTGGACATCAAGGGACTGGACAAGGGCGACGACGCCGCGATCATCGAGAACATCCAGGAATCGCTGTCGCTGTACGACACCATCGGCAAGGAACAGGGCGAGTCGCGGCTGGAATACCTGCTGTCGCAGGCCGAGCGGCAGACCCGCGAGGCGCTGGAGCCGTTCGGTTACTACAATCCGGTGATCACCGTGGAAGCGCCCCGCCAGGACGAGCGCGTGCAGGTGCATATCCGGGTGGAGAAGGGCGAACCGGTGCGGGTGCGCCGCGAGCACATCGACATCACCGGCCCGGCAATGTACGACCAGTACCTGCAGGACGATATCGCTGCGTTCAAGCCGCGCAAGGGCCAGCGCTTCGAGCACACGCAGTACGAAGCCAGCAAGATCACCATCACCCGACGCCTGGCCGAGCGTGGTTACTTCGATGCTGACTACACCCAGCGCCAGGTGCAGATCACCCGCGCGGAAAACGCGGCCGACATCGACCTGACCTGGGACAGCGGCCGCCGCTACAACATGGGCCCGGTGACCTTCGAGCAGGATTACTTCGTCGACAAGCTGTTCGACCCGCTGGTGTACTGGGAACAGGGCAGCTATTTCCACGAAGGCAAGCTGGACCGCCTGCGCGAATCGCTGACCAAGCTCGACTACTTCAGTGTGATCGACATCCAGCCGCGGCCGGACCAGGCCGACGAGAACGGCGAAGTGCCGGTGGACGTGAAGCTGACCCGGGCCAAGCGCACCATCTACACCTCGGGCCTGAGCTACGGCAGCGAGAGCGGCGCGGGTGTGCGCGGCGGTATCGAGCGGCGCTACGTGAACAGCCGCGGCCACAAGATGAACACCCAGCTGGACTATGCGCAGAAGCGCAAGAGCCTGACCAGCACCTACCGCGTGCCGGCGTTCAAGTGGCTGGACGGCTGGTACGGCTTCACCGCCAGTGCCTACGACGAACAGACCGATTACATCGACCTGCGCAACTTCAAGCTGATCGCCAGCCGCAGCGGGCAGATCAACGAGCACTGGACCGCCATCGCCTCGATGAACGCGCTGCGCGAGCGCTGGCGCTATGCCTCGGGCACCGAGTTCACCAACGCGGTCTACAACACCTCGACCCTGGTCTACCCGCAGCTGGTGGCCGACTACGTCAACGTCGACGATCCGCTGTTCCCGCGCAGCGGCGTCAGCGGCACCGCCACCCTGCGCGGCGGCATCGAGGGCGCCGGTTCGGATACCAGCTTCGTGCAGGCCAATGCCGTGCTGCGCTGGTACATCCCGGTGGGACAGAGCGACCGCCTTATCCTGCGCGGTGAAGGTGGCACCACGTGGACCAGTGACCTGGTGGCGATGCCGCCGAGCCTGCGCTACTTCGCCGGTGGTGACCGCAGCATCCGCGGCTATGCCTTCCGTGAAGTGGGCCCGCGCACACCGGCCCCGGACAAGTACGCGCTGGGTGCGAAGAACCTGGTGGTCGGTTCGGCCGAGTACGAGCATTACTTCAATGGCGGCCCGTGGGGCGCGGCGGTGTTCGTGGACACCGGCAGCGCGTTCGACAACACCATCGACCTGCACACCGGCGTGGGCTTCGGCGTGCGCTGGAAATCGCCGGTGGGCCCGGTGCGCGTGGATATCGCGCACGGCCTGAACAACCCGGATTCGCAGTTCCAGCTGTACCTGAACATCGGAGCGGACCTGTGAGCGCGCAGACCCCGGACACCCGCACCCCGCCGCCGCCACGCGTGCGTTTCTACCGCCGCCGCCGCTTCTGGGCGTGGTCGGGCGTGGGCGTGCTGGGCCTGGTGCTGCTGGCCCTGCTGGCGGTGTACTGGCTGCTGCAGACCGTGGCCGGCCGCGATGTGCTGCTGGCGCAGGTGGTGGCGCGGCTGCCGGTGGGTGCCAGTTTCACCTGGGACAAGGTGGATGGCCCGGTCGCCGGGCCGCTGACCCTGTACAACGTCGATTTCCGCTACGACGACATCCATTTCCACGCCGAGCGCGCACACCTGGAGCCGGACCTGCGCCCGCTGCTGGGCCGCAAGCTGCTGCTGGACAGGCTGGAACTGACCAATGCCACGCTCAATCTGGCCAAGAGCGACGAGCCTTTCACGCTGCCGTCGTGGCCCGACTCGCTGCCGCAGATCGAGATGCCACTGGCCATCCAGGCCGATGCCATTGCCATCGATGGGTTCCGCATCAGCCAGGCCAATGAGCCGGTGATCGACATCGCCCGCGTGCGCGGCGGCATCGAAATCGCCAACGGCGAATTCCAGGCGCGGACGCTGGTCGTGGACAGCGACATGGGCAACTTCACCGCCCAGGGCCGCTACATCCCGGCCAAGGACTACGACACCGACGTGACCGTGACCGCCGTGCTGCCGGCACCGCGCGGGCGCACCGCTGCCAGCCTCGGCCTGGTCGCACGCGGCAACCTGGCGCACATGGAGGTGGGCGTGGCTGGCCGCGCACCGCAGCCGCTGAAGGCGATGCTGGTGTTCGACGGCCGCACCGACCCGACCTGGAATGCCACGGTCCGCAGCGATGAGCTGGACCTGGCGCTGCTGTCGCCAGCGCTGGCTGCCTCGGGCATCGCGCCGCTGGCGCTGGATTTCACCGCTGCGGGCAAGGGCGGCACCGCCAACCTGCATGGCCGGGTGAAGCAGGGCGAGCAGGAACTGGAACTGGCACCGTCGGTGGTTTCGCTGCAGGACCAGGTGCTGAAGGTCTCGCCGCTGGTGGTGAAGGGCCTGGGCGGCGAAGCACGCCTGCAGGGCACCGCTGATTTCAGCCAGGAAGACCGGCAGACCCTGAATTTCTCGGTCGTCGCGCAGAACCTGACCTGGGTGCCGGCGCCCGACCCGAACACCGCTGGCAGCGCACCGGTACCGGTGACCCTGAAGGAAGCGCGCTTCGGCCTGGCCGGCACGCTGCAGGCGTGGGCGGCAATTGGCCGTGCCGACGTGCAGCGCGAGGAACAGAAGGCACAGCTGCGCTTCGATGTACGCGGCAATGACAAGGCGGCGCAGATCCATCAGCTGCAGGCGCAGACCCCGGGTGGCCAGCTGCAGGTGGAAGGCCAGGTGGCCTGGTCGCCGCAGCTGGACTGGGATGCCAAGGCCACGCTGAAGGACTTCGACCCGGGCTATTTCGCACCGGGCTGGAACGGTCGCCTGTCCGGCAACGTCGCTTCCAAGGGCCAGCAGCTGCCGCCACCGGCCAATGCGCCGGCCGGCGCCGCCGGTACGCTGCAGGCGACGCTGGACCTGCCCTCGCTGAAGGGCACGCTGCGCCAGCGCAACGTCGATGCCCAGGGCAAGTTCGCCCTGCAGGGCGAACAGGGCCAGGGCGAGCTGAAGCTGACCGTGGGCAGCAGCCGGGTGACCGCGTCGGGCAAGGTGGGCGATCGCCTGGACATCGATGCGCGCTTCGAGCCGCTGCAGCTGAGCGATCTGCTGCCCGGCGCCGATGGCGGCCTGCGCGGCCAGGTGCAGGTGAAGGGCCCGCGCGATGCGCCGGACATCAGCGCCGACCTGGTCGGCAACAACCTCAACTGGGATGGCTACGGTGCTGAAAGCCTGAGCATCAAGGGCCATCTGCCGTGGCGTGGCGACAGCGGTACGCTGGCGGTGCAGGGCCAGCAGGTCAACGCCGGCATGCTGCTGGAGCGCCTGAACGTGGACGCGCAGGGCAGCGCTTCCAACCTGCGCCTGGCCGCACAGACCCACAACGAGATGGGCGCGATCGACCTGCAGGGCAGCGTGCGCCAGCAGGGCACGCAGTGGCGCGGTGAACTGTCCGCGCTGCGCATCGCGCCGATGAAGGGCGATGCGTGGTCGCTGCGTGCACCGGCGGCGTTCGCCATCAATGGCGGCACGTACACCTTGTCCGAGGCCTGCCTGACCACCACCGGCAACGGCGCGCTGTGTGCGCAGGCCAACTGGCCGCGCGAGGGCGTGGTGGTGCGCAGCGATGCGCTGCCGCTGTCACTGGTGCAGCCGTGGCTGCCGCCGCAGTCCGGCCGTCGCATCTACCTGCGCGGGGATGTCAGCCTGGATGCGCAGATCCGCCCGCGCGCCAATGCCTGGGAAGGCCACGTGGAAGTGCGTTCGAAGGAAGGCGGCGTGCGCCTGGGCGAGGTCCGCAACGCCGGCAGCGACAGCACCCGCGGAGAGCTGGTGCGCTACGACCAGTTCTCGCTGAAGCTGGACATGACCCCGGCCAGCATCAAGGGCTACCTGGGCATGGGCTTCCAGGGCAACGGCTTCGTCGATGCGAAGATGCAGACCGGCTGGGAAGCCAGTGCGCCGTTGAACGGCGAGCTCTATCTCAACATGTCGCGGCTGTACTGGCTGGAGCTGTTCTCGCCGGATATCGTGCGCCCCACCGGCCTGATCGAGGGCCACGTGAGCCTGCGCGGCACGCGCGGCCAGCCTTCGCTGGGCGGCGATGCAACGCTGAGCAACTTCAAGGGCGAGTTCCCGGCACTGGGCCTGACCTTCGACCAGGGCAAGGGTAGCTTCGTCGCCCAGCCCGATGGTTCGGCCAAGATCACCGCGCAGGCCAATTCGGGGCAGGGCACGCTGTATGTCGACGGTGGCCTGTCCTGGTTCGGCGATGCGCAGCCGCTGCAGCTGAAGATCCACGGCGAGAACGTGCTGGTATCCAACACCAGCGAACTGCGCATCGTCGCCAATCCCAATCTCGACTTCACCCTGGCCAAGGCGGCGATGGAGCTGCGCGGCACCGTCAACGTGCCCGAGGCCGACATCGACCTGGAACGCCTGGACCGTGGCACCTCGGTGTCCGAGGACGTGGTGGTGCTGGACCCGGCCGACCCGGAAGAGTCGCGCACTTCGCCGCTGGACATGGACCTGACCGTGAGCCTGGGCGACAAGGTGAAGATGACCGGTTTCGGCCTGAAGGGCGGGCTGACCGGCAAGATGCAGGTCTGGGCCAAGCCCGGCCGCGAGATGACCGCCAACGGCGGGCTTGAAGTGAGCGGCCGCTACAAGGCCTATGGCCAGGATCTGACCATCACCCGCGGCAACCTCAATTGGAACTACAACGCGGTCTCCGATCCGCGCATCAACATCCGCGCCGAGCGCCGCATCGGTGATGTCACCGCCGGCATCGACGTGACCGGCCGCGCGCAGCAGCCGCGCGCGGATGTGTGGTCCGATCCGGCGATGTCGCAGTCCGAAGCACTGGCCTACCTGGTGCTGGGCCGCAGCCTGACCAATGCCAGCACCGACCAGACCCAGCAGGTCACCGCGGCCTCGGCGGCGCTGTCGGCCGGCAGCGGGCTGCTGGCCTCGCAGCTGGGCGCCAAGCTGGGCCTGGACGATGCCGGCGTGAGCCAGTCGCGCGCGCTGGGCGGTTCGGTGATTGGTTTTGGCAAATACATCTCGCCCAAGCTGTATGTCGGCTATGGCGTATCGATGGTGGGCGCCGGTTCGGTGCTGACCCTGAAGTACCTGCTGCGCCGCGGCTTCGATGTGGAAGTGGAATCGAGCACGGTGGAAAACCGTGGCTCGCTGAACTGGCGTCGCGAGAAGTGACCCGGTCGGGGTCAGAGCCCTTTGCGGTGCAAAGGAATCTGACCCCCAGCGGGAAGTAGAGCCACGCCATGCGTGGCTGCGCCGGGGCCACCAGACCGGGGGTGGAGCCCTTCTGCTGAAAAGGGGGCCGGCCCCTTAGCGGTTGAACCAGCGCAGCTGCCCGCGATGGGCATGCAGGTCCTTTGCCCAGTAGACCAGGGCCACCACCAGTGCAGGCACGATCAGCACGATGGCGATCATCATGCGCGCACCCCAGGCCTTCTGCCCGGCTGGCGCACAGCGCTGCACGAAGCGCTGGCCAGCCATGCTCAGCACCCCCGCGCTGGCCATGGGCAGCACGAGCAGCGCGGTGAATGGATCCCCGGTGGTATTCAACAGCGTGAGATGGAAGGCACCCATCACCGCAGCAACCGCCAGTGGAACGGTCAGGATACGCAACCCCGGCAGGAAGGAGGGAGCGTGCTCCGGCAGTGATTGCCAGCGAATGAGCGCACGCATCGATCGCGTTGTCAGCCACAGGCCAGGGGCCAGCAGCACGGCAGTGGCGATGATCAGCGCCGCGCGCTGGCCGCCGTCCAGCGCGCCATCGGCCGAGGCCGGCAGCGGCCAGCTGGCGACCACGCCCCAGGTGCAGAGCAGGCCGAGGACCACGCTGATCACCAGCGCACGCAGGCCACCGGCCTGCCAATGGATGGCATCGCCCTCGCGGCCGAAGCGCGACCAGAACGCCACCTGGCCTGCATCCAGACCCGGTGGCAGGCGCAGGTCGTGCCAGTAGCCGAGCGCCGCCAGCAGGCTGATCGCCTGCTGCGCGCGCGACGGCTGCAGCGTGCTCAGCAGGTTGCGCCAGGCCGGGCGCGGCTCGCGCAGGCTGGGAAGTACATCGCTGCCGGGCACCAGCAGCGTCTCGCTGATGTCCGAGTACCGCCTCGCCAGTGCCGGCGCACCGGCCGGTGACAGCAGCCAGTGCTGCTCGCAGCGGCGCGCCACGGCATCCAGCCAATGCAGGTCCACCCCTTGCACGGGGTCATCCCAGCCGAAGCATTCGGCGAGTGCGTTGAAGGTGGTGCGTGGCAGGGCTGGTTCGTGCGTCACCAGCCGCTGCAGCAGGGCGTGGCCGATGTGATGCTTGCCGCGCAGTGACCACAGTTCCGGTTGCTGCTGCAGGGCCTGCTGCAGCAGGGCCGCATCGCCGCGGCCGGCCACTGCCAGCAGCTGTGCGGCGACGGCATCGTGGTCCACGTCGTCCGTCGATGCCTGCGGCGCGACACCTTCCGCTGCCGGCGCTGCATTCCCGCCCAGCTGCGCCAACGCGGCCTGGTAGGCGGCGTGCAGCTGCTGGAATGCCACCGGGTCATCTTCGGGCCGCGTGAGCCGCAGCTGCTTTGCATAGGCGCGCTTGATGGCGCGTTCGTCGGCATCGGCATCCAGCCCGAGCCGCTGCATCCAGTCACTCATCCGCGCCGACCCAGCACGTTGCGCCAGACGTCCCAGCCCCAGAACACCAAGGCGGCCACCAGCGCCAGTTCGGCATGCAGCATGCCCAACATCAGCAGCTTCACGAAGGGCAGCATGGCCAGCAGCATCCACCCGTTGAAGTGGATTTCCAGCTGGCTGCGTCGCCACCAGCGCCAGACCGCCAGGCCCAGCACCGGCCACGCCAGCAGGGTGCCCGCCGAACGCAGGTTCCACCCATGCATCATCATCGCCGCCACGGCCACCAGCAGCGGCACCGGCAGCAGCGCCACCCGCGGTGATCGGGACAGTTGCTCGTCCTGCACCTGCCAGTGCAGGAAGGTCTGCACGACGGGGGCGACCGTGCCCAGCAGCGCCAGCCCCAGCCCGGCGTACAACGCTACCCGTGCGTAGGTGGCGATCGGATGGATGCCTGCAACGCTGCTATCCGTGGCCAATCGGCCCAGCACGCCCACCGCCAGTACCAGCAGCGCGGCGATGACCGCGCACGCGACGCCGCGCAGCAGGCCCTGCAGGAGCCGTTCGCGGTTCAAGCGGTGCATTGCGCCGATCTCGCGCCAGAACGCGACCTGGCGGGCCTGCAGCGGTGCTGGAACCTGATCGGCATCATCGATGCCCAGTGCGTCCAGGGTCTGGTTGAGGTCGCGTCCGCGCTGGGGTGACACGGAGGTCAGCAGTGCCTGCCAGTGATTCCATGGACGCGACAGCCAATCCATGTGCGCGCGGGCCGTTGCCGGCGGGTCGGGCAGGTCATGGCGCTGCAGCAGGTCGGCCAGACGATGGTGGTTGCCTGGCTGCACGATCCATCGTCGGTGCATCTGCAGGCGCAGTGCATCCAGCGCATAGGGGTCCACGCTGCTGCCGATCTCGTCCCAGCCGAACACTTCGGCCAGCAGATCAAGGTTGTCAGCCTGCACCGGCTCAGCGCTGCAGAACAACGCTTCCAGCAGGGCATCGCCGATCCGCGCTTTCCACTGCAGCGCCCACAGTTCCGGTTGTTGTGCCAGCCACGCCTGCAGCGTTTCCGGCTGCTGCTGAATCGCTTCGGCCAGGATGCGGTCAGCGACGGCTTCCACGTCCATGCCAGCAGTAGATTGCACGGGTTCGACCGCCGACGCTGAGGATTGCAGCGGCGCGTCCGGTTCGCTGCCGGACCATGCTGCGTCCTGTGGATCGCGATCCCTCGCCCATGCCAGTGCGGCCTGGTAGGCCTCATGCAGCTGCTGGAACGCGACCGGGTCATCGTCGGGGCGGGTGACCCGCAGGCGCTGCGCGTAGGCGCGCTTGATCGCACGTTCGTCGGCGTCCTGGTCCAGCTCCAGCACCTCCAGGCCCCAACTCATGCGTCGCGCTCCAGCATGTCCAGTGCCTGCGACAGTTCGCGGCGCTGCTGTTCGATGTGGTGCGGGTCCTGGCCGTCCAGGGCGTGGCTGAACTGCATCAGCCAGCCCTGCAGCGTGTCGCGGTGGTGGATGAACTCCTCGTACAGGCGTTCGGCGCGGGCCACCACGGCCAGGTTCTGCTGGCTGTCGCGCGGGTGGATCTTCAGGTCCTGCAGGGCGGCCAGGCGCTGCTGGATCTCCTCGGCCGACAGCAGGCCCGGGTTCTGTTCCAGGATCAGCTCGTGGCGCAGGCCCGTGGCATCTTCGGTGACCTCCACCTGCAGCAGGCCGTTGATGTCGTAGGTGAAGCGGGTGGTGATTCCGCGCTGTTCCATCGGCGCACGATGGGTCAACGGCACGCGCAGCTCGCCCAGCTTGATGTTGCGGTCCACGGTCGGGCTTTCGCCCTGGTAGATGTCGATCACGACTTCGCGCTGGCTCTCATGGATCGGGAAGAACTGATCCTCGCGGCTGACCGGCACCACGCTGTTGCGCTGGATGATCGGGTGGAAATAGCCGCCGCGCGATTGCCCGTCGGCGGTGCGGCGCGATACCTGGGTGCCCAGCGTGTAGGGGCAGACATCGGTCAGCACCACTTCGCGCAGGGCCTCGTTGCGTCCCTTCAGCCCGGCGGCGACGGTGGCACCCAGAGCGATGGCATGGTCCGGGTGGACGTGGCGCAGTGGCAGCCGGCCGAACATGCGGGTGACCAGGCGGCTGACCATCGGCATGCGCACCGCACCGCCCACCAGCACGATGTCGTCCAGTGCGTCCGGCTGCAGCCGGGCATCGCGGATGGCCCGCTCGATCGGCCCGCGCATGCGCTGCAGCAGCGGATCGCACAGGCGGGCGAATCCGGCCTCGTCCAGTTCCCAGCGCAGCTGGCGTTCGCCCAGGGTCAGTTCCAGCGTGCTGCTGCCGCTATGGCTCAGCTCGCGCTTGAAGCGTTCCAGGTGACGCAGCAGCTGCGCCTTTTCACTGTCTGCCAGCGTGGCCAGGTCCAGGCGCTGGTCGGCCAGCAGGGCATCGAGCAGCACGCGCGAGAAATCCTCGCCGCCCAGGAAGTTGTCACCGGCGCTGGCATGCACTTCGACCACGCCGTCGAACAGTTCCAGGATCGACACATCGAAGGTACCGCCGCCCAGGTCCAGCACCAGCACCCGGCCTTCGCCCTCGCGCTGCTGCAGGCCATAGGCCAGCGCGGCGGCGGTGGGTTCGTTGATCAGGCGCTCGACACGGACACCGGCCAGTTCGCCGGCCGTGCGCGTGGCCTTGCGCTGCGCATCGGAGAAGTACGCCGGTACGCTGATCACCGCCTCTTCCACCTTCTGCCCCAGGGCGGCCTCGGCGTCGGCCAGCAGCGAACGCAGCACCAGCGCCGACAGCTCCTCGGGGCGAAAGCTGCGGTTTCCCAGGCGGGTCTGCCGGTCGGTGCCCATCCAGCGTTTGAAGTTCGCCACCGTATGCGCAGGATGGCTGACCAGGCGGTCGCGCGCCGGCTGCCCGACCAGCACCGCGCCATCGGCCAGGCTGACCACCGAAGGCGTCAGCAGCTCGCCGTGTGCGTTGGGGAACAGCCGCCCGCCGCCCGCCTCGTAGATGCCCACCAGCGAATGGGTGGTGCCCAGGTCGATACCGACGATCATGCTGCTTCCCTGACTGCATGTGATGGAACATTGATTGTAGGCCGACAAGGTGGCTGATGAACGCGCCACCCCAACCATCGGCCGTTGCCCCACCGGCCCCCAGCGGCTATGGTCCCGGGCTGTTCTGTACTGCCGGAAACGCCGATGCCTGCCCGCAAAACCCTTCCTGCCGCCCTGGCCCTGGGCCTGACCCTCGCCGCAGGCGCCCATGCCGATGAAGGCATGTGGATGCCGACCCAGCTGCCGGAGCTGGCCAAGCCGCTGAAGGCGGCCGGTTTCAAGGGCGACCCGGCCGAGCTGGCCAACGTCACCGCGCCGCCACTGAGTGCCGTGGTGCGTGCCGGCGGTGGCACCGCTTCGTTCGTTTCCGCCGACGGCCTGCTGCTGACCAACCACCATGTGGCGATGGGCGTGATCCAGTACAACAGCTCGCCCGAGCACGACCTCATCAACGGCGGCTTCATTGCCCAGGGCCGTGCCGATGAGCGCCCGGCCAATCCCGACTTCCGCGTGCTGGTCACTGTCGGCTTCGACAAGGTGACCGACCAGGTGCTGGCCCAGGCCCGCGGCAAGACCGGCCGCGCCTACTTCGACGCCGTCGATGCGGCCAGCAAGCAGATCGTGGCCGAGTGCGAGAAGGACGGCAGCGTGCGCTGCTCGGTGGCCAACATGTACTACGGCACCGATTTCTACCGCATTGCCCAGCTGGAACTGAGCGACGTGCGCCTGGTCTACGCGCCGCCGCGCGCGATCGGCAACTACGGTGATGAGATCGACAACTTCATGTGGCCGCGCCACACCGGCGATTTCACCCTGCTGCGTGCCTACGTGGGCAAGGACGGCAAGCCGGCCGCCTACAGCAAGGACAACGTGCCCTACCAGGCACCGGCGCACCTGCAGATGTCGGTGGAAGGCCCGAAGGAAGGCGACTACGCGATGCTGGCCGGTTACCCGGGCATCACCTACCGCCACCGCACCGCCGCCGAATTCGCCGGCCAGATCGACACCGTGCTGCCGCGCCGTGTCTCGGTGTTCCAGCAGATGATCGACACCATCGAGGCGGCCAGCGCCAACGATGCGCAGGCACGTACCCGCTACGCCTCGCAGCTGCAGTCGCTGAAGAACAACCGCAAGCGCGCCGCCGGTGAGCTGGAAGGCCTGCTGCGCAGCGATGCCAAGGCCCAGCGTGCGGCCGACGAAGGCGCCATGCTGGCGGCCACCGACCGCAAGTACCAGGCCGACATCAAGGCGCTGCTGGCCAACCTGTCGCAGGGTGCGGCGGTGGGCGAGCGCGACCTGCTGCTGGACCAGATGGCCCTGCAGACCCAGTTGCTGCGCTCGGCGCTGCTGCTGGAACGCCTGCGCATCGAATCGACCAAGCCGGACGCGCAGCGCGAAACCGGCTACCAGCAGCGCGACCAGGCGATGATCGAGGGCGTGCTCAAGCAGGTACAGCGCCGTTATGCGCCGGAAGTGGAGAAGGCCCTGCTGACGAGCCTGCTGACCCGCTACCAGCAGCTGCCGGACGCGCAGCGCGTGGCCGAGTTCGATACCGCCTTCGGCCGTACCCCCGCGCAGCTGGCCAAGGCCCTGGACGGCCTGTACGCCGGCACCCAGCTGGGTGACGAGGCACAGCGCCTGTCCCGCTTTGCCGCCGCCCGCGAAGGCAAGGCCCTGGCGGCCGATCCGCTGATCGCCGTGGCCGGCCCGCTGGTGGCCGCGCAGCTGCGCATCGAGAACGAGAGCAAGACCCGCGAAGGCGAGCAGCTGCGCCTGCGCCCGGCCTACATGCAGGCGCTGTTCGCCTGGCGTGCCAAGCAGGGTCGCGCGGTGTACCCCGATGCCAACCGCACCCTGCGCATCAGCTACGGCAAGGTGGAAGCGCTGCACCCGCGTGACGGCGTGACCTACGCACCGGTGACCACCGTGGCCGGCATCGTCGAGAAGAACACCAACGCCTATCCGTTCGATGCGCCCAAGCCGCTGCTGGCGGCCATCGCCAAGGGTGATTTCGGCAGCACCGCCGACCCGGCGCTGAAGACCCAGACGGTCAACTTCCTGACCAACCTGGACACCACCGGCGGCAACTCCGGCTCGCCGGTACTCAATGCCAAGGGTGAACTGATCGGCCTGAACTTCGACAGTAACTGGGAATCGGTCAGCGCCAGCTGGTGGTTCGACCCGCGCTTCAAGCGTGCCGTGCACGTGGACATGCGCTACCTGCGCTGGCTGCTGGCCAAGGTCTACCCGGCGCCGGAGCTGCTGAAGGAAATGGGCGTGCCGGCCCAGTAAGAAGCCGGCCACGACCAACGGTCGCGGCCCGCACCGCGTAGGCCCCCACCTTGGTGGGGGTGGTTGCCCCCAACGAGCCCGTACACCTGGCCACGCCTGGCCTACACTGCGGGTTCCTCTGACGGAAACGCGCGCGTGGTCTCCAGCTGGATCCTGCTGCTGGTCTCGGTTGCCTATGCCGCGCTGCTGTTCGGCGTGGCGTGGTGGGGCGACCGTCGGCCGATGTACCCCGACCGGCCCTGGCTGCGGCCGGTCGTCTACAGTCTTGCCCTGGCTGTGTACTGCTCGTCGTGGACCTTCTACGGCGCGGTCGGCACGGCAGTGCGCCATGGCATCGGCTTCCTGCCGATCTACATCGGCCCGCTGCTGATGCTGCTGTTCGGCTGGCGCATCATCGAGCGGCTGGCGCTGGTGGCGCGCAGCCAGAACGTGGTGTCCATTGCCGATTTCATCTCCTCGCGCTTCGGCCGGTCGCGGCGACTGGCCGCGCTGGTGGCGATCATCGCCCTGATCGGCATCGTTCCGTACCTGGCCCTGCAGTACAAAGCAGTGGCGATGAGCCTGCAGGTGCTGACCGGCAACACCGGCCCCACCGGCTTCTTCACCGACCCGGCGCTGTATGTGGCGCTGCTGATGGCCCTGTTCGCCACCCTGTTCGGCACCCGCCAGGTCGATGCCACCGAGCACCACCACGGCATGATGCTGGCCATCGCGTTCGAATCGGTCATCAAGCTGCTGGCGATGCTGGCGGTGGGCGTGTTCGCCTATTTGTGGTTGAGCAACCGTACCGATGCGGTGGTGCAGTCGGTGCATACCCTGTTCACCGGCCTGCCGCCGGTGGGTTTCATCTCGCAGACGCTGCTCAGTTTCCTGGCCATCATCTGCCTGCCGCGGCAGTTCCACGTGGCGGTGGTCGAGTGTGGCGACGTACGCGACGTGCGCCGCGCACGCTGGATGTTCGGCGGCTACCTCGTGCTGATCTCGGCGATGGTGCTGCCGATCGCCACCGCCGGCGTCACCCTGTTCGGCACCGGTGGCAGTGTTGCCGACGATGCGATGGTGCTGGCCCTGCCGCTGGCTGAGGGCCGCAACGCGCTGGCCCTGGTGGCCTATGTGGGTGGCTTCTCGGCGGCGACCGGCATGGTCATCGTGGCTTCCATCGCGCTGGCCACGATGGTCAGCAACGACCTGGTGATGCCGGTGCTGCTGCGCCGCAGTGGTGACCACCAGGAGGCGGCCGACATGGCTTCGCGCGTGCTGTGGATCCGCCGCATGGCGATCCTGCTGCTGGCGCTGATGGCCTACAGCTACTACCGCAGCAGCAGCAACGACAGCACCCTGGCCTCCTATGGCCTGATGGCCTTCGCGGCCGTGGCGCAGTTCGCGCCGGGCCTGATCGGCGGGCTGTACTGGCGTGGCGCCAGCCGCCGTGGCGTCGAGGCCGGCATGGTGCTGGGCTTTGCCACCTGGATGTACACCCTGCTGCTGCCCGCAATGACCATGGCTGGCTGGGTGGACGCGACCTGGGTGCAGCATGGACCGTTCGGCGTGGAGTGGCTGCGACCGCAGCAGCTGTTCGGCATGACCGGCTGGGACCCGCTCACCCACGGAACGTTCTGGTCGCTGCTGGTGAACGCGGCCACGATGATGCTGGTGTCCGCGCGCTGGCGCCCCGGCGTGGACGAGCGCCTGCGCGCCGCGCCCTTCCTCGACCCCTATGCCGAGCGGCCGTCGGTGGCCGGCGGCTGGCCGGGCCATGTGCACGTGGGCGATCTGCTGGCGCTGGCCTCGCGCGTGGTCGGCGAGCGCCATGCACGGCGTTCGTTCTACGAACAGGCGCAGTCGCTGGACCGCGAACTGCAATCGTCGGCACCGGCCGACCGCCCCTGGGTCCAGTTCACCGAGCGCCTGCTGGCGGCCTCGATCGGTGCCGCCTCTGCGCGCCTGCTGTTGACCAGCCTGCTGCGCGGCTCGGGCATGGATCTGGGCGAAGTAGTGGCGGTGCTGGATGAAGCGGGGCAGGAGCTGCGCTTCAACCGCGAGATCCTGTCCACCACGCTGGAAAACATCAGCGCAGGTGTCAGCGTGGTCGACCCCGACATGCGCCTGACCGCCTGGAACCGCCGCTACCAGGACATGTTCGGCTACCCCGACGGCATGCTGTACGTGGGCCGGCCGGTGGCCGATCTGATCCGTTACAACGCCGAACGCGGTGAACTGGGCGAGGGCGATATCGAGGTGCAGATCAACCGCCGCATCGGCTACATGCGCGCCGGTTCACCGCACGTGTTCGAGCGCACCCGCAGCGACGGCAAGGTGATCGAGATGCGCGGCCAGGCACTGCCCGGCGGCGGCTACGTGACCAGCTACAACGACATCACCGACTACAAGCACGCGGAAAAAGCGCTGCTGGAAGCCAACGAAACGCTGGAACAGCGGGTGGCCGAACGCTCGCACGAAGCCGAAGTCGCGCAGCAGTCGAAGACCCGCTTCCTGGCGGCGATCAGCCATGACGTGCTGCAGCCGCTGAATGCCGCGCGCCTGTTCGCCTCGGCATTGCGTGACAGCGACCATGTGAGCGATGAGCAGAAGCACCTGGCCGAGCGCGTGGATGCCTCGCTGCGTGCGGCCGAGGAACTGCTGGATGGCCTGCTGGACGTCTCGCGGCTGGATGCCGGCGGCCTGCACCCGGTGATCGGCGAGTTCGACGTGAGTGCGCTGATGCGCGAACTGGCCGCGCAGTACACGCCGGTAGCCGCTGGCCGTGGCCTGCGCCTGGACCTGTTTGCACGCACCACCTGGGTCCGCAGCGACCGCCGCCTGCTGCGCCGCGTACTGCAGAATTTCCTGGCCAATGCGCTGCGCTACACGCGCCAGGGCCGCATCGTGCTGGCCGTGCGCCAACGCGGCGATGAAGTGGAACTGCAGGTGTGGGACACCGGCCCGGGCATCCCCGAGCACCACATGCGGCAGATCTTCGATGAGTTCCATCGTTACCAGCAGCCGTTCGACTGGGGCGAGCAGGGGCTGGGCCTGGGCCTGTCGATCTGCCAGCGCATATCGCGCCTGCTCGACCATCGCCTCAATGCGCGCAGCCGGGTCGGCAGCGGGTCGATGTTCTCGATCATCCTGCCGCGCGTGGCGCCGCTGCCGGGCTATTCCGAACCCCTGCTGCCTGCACAGGCCGCCGCGCCCCCGGTGCGCAGCGACTCGCTGGCCGGCCTGCGCGTGCTGTGCGTGGACAACGACGAGGAGATCCTCGACGGCATGCGCGCGCTGCTGGGCCGCTGGCAGGTGCAGGTGATCACCGCATCCACCGTGGACCAGGCGCTGCAGAAGGTGGCCGAGCAGCCGCAGGTGATGCTGGTGGACTACCACCTGCACGACCGCATGGATGGCTTGGACGCGCTGGTGGCGCTGCGCGAAGCCGCCGGCTACCCGTTGCCGGGCGCGCT
The DNA here is from genome assembly GCF_035634915.1 of Stenotrophomonas sp. Taxonomy (GTDB): domain Bacteria; phylum Pseudomonadota; class Gammaproteobacteria; order Xanthomonadales; family Xanthomonadaceae; genus Stenotrophomonas. Next base: position 314,688 of record NZ_DASQCB010000009.1, on the reverse strand, counting down.
GCTGACTGCCGACGGCCGCGATGAACTGAAGCGCATGGCACGCGAGCGTGGCTACCGCGTGCTGACCAAGCCGATCAAGCCGGCCTCGCTGCGCGCCTTCCTCGGCGCGCTGCGCGACGCGAGGTAGTGCCGGCCGCTGGCCGGCAACCCCGCAATTCCGCAATCCTCAACACGTTACGCCACGCCGTGCAGGTGTTCGTACAGGATCGTCGAACCGATGATGACCAGGATCACGCCGCCGATGATCTCGGCGCGCTTGCCCACCATGCTGCCCAGCACACGGCCAAGCATGATGCCGGCGGTCACCATGGTCAGCGTGCACAGGCCGATGACCGCAGCCATCACGCCGATATGCACGTCCATGAAGGCCAGGCCGATGCCCACGGCCATCGCGTCGATGCTGGTGGCGAAACCAGTCAGTGCCAGCTTCCAGAAACCATGGTGCTGCGAGGGATCCTCATCCTCTTCGCCGCTGTCCGGGCGCACGCCGTTGATGATCATGTGCACACCCAGCGCAACCAGCAGGCCGAAGGCGATCCAGTGGTCGAAGGCTTCGACGTACTGCAGGGCGGCGCGGCCGAGCAACCAGCCGATGATGGGCGTGATCGCCTCGATGACGCCGAAGATGATGCCGGCGCGGAGTGCATCGCGGAATACCGGCTTGCGCATGGCCGCACCCTTGCCGATCGCGGCAGCGAAGGCATCGGTGGACATGGCAAAGCCGATCAGGAGGATCGAAACAGGAGACATTGGCGGCTGCTGAAGGTCGGGCAAGGACGGACACACGGCTCGCGCTCGCGCCCAACCTGACGTTGCGCGCGCGGGCCGCTGGTCTCGCCAACCATCATGGTTGTCCACGCCACGGCGCACTGGCCGAGTATGTTGACGTGGACGATTCCTGCGTAGGAATCCGGCTACTCCCCAAGGGGACGCGAAGCTTAGCACCGTGATCCGCGCGTGGCGCATTTCCGGGCAAACGCGCAGGCAGGGCTGGTTTGTATAGCGATGGCTATATCGCCAGCGCAGCGGCGCCTGGTAGTGCCGGCCGCTGGCCGGCAGGTGCGTGGGTGGAAGCGTGCCAAGCAAGCTTGGCACCTACCAGAGCGGTTTCAAGCGGTGTCTGGCGAATGCCGGCCAGCGGCCGACATTACCTTCAGTCTTCTTCCGGCGGCAGCACGATGGCGTCGTCGTCGATCGCCAGCTTGCCGGCCATCAGCACGGCCTGGGTGCGGTTGGTTACGCCGAGCTTGCGCAGGATGGCGGTGACGTGGGCCTTGATCGTGGCCTCGGAGACATTGAGGTCGTAGGCGATCTGCTTGTTCAAGCGGCCGGCGCCGAGCATCTGCAGCACGCGGAACTGCTGCGGGGTCAGTTCGCGCAGGCGCTGGCCGACTTCGCGTTCCTCGCTGCCGGTGGGCGGCACGTTGTGCGCCTCCGGCGGTGCCCAGGTTTCGCCATCGAGAATGGTGCCCAGCGCGTGGCCGATGGTGTCCGAGTCGGCCGACTTGGGAATGAAGCCGAGCGCGCCATGGTCGAGCGCGCGGCGCATCACGGTTGCTTCTTCGCGCGCGGATACCACCACCACCGGCAGGTGCGGGTGCAGTGAGCGCATGTGCACCAGCGCGTTGAAACCCTGCGCGCCGGGCATGTTGAGGTCCATCAGGACCAGGTCGGCGTCGTTGTGCTGGTCGGCCAGCGCGTACAGCGCTTCCACGCTGTCGGCCTCGAACAGCTGCACGCCCGGGATGACCCGCTGCACGGCCCCTCGCAGGGCTTCGCGGAACAACGGGTGGTCATCGGCAATCAGGAGGGTGGTCATGGGTCGAGCTTATCGATCAGGAAAAGGAGCGACGTGACGGCCGGCACGGGACGGGTCGGACGTCGCCGGGTCCCTCCCCCCGGCGTCGTCCCTGGCGCGTCCCGCGCCTGCCTTCATGCCATCAGCGGACCTTGCGCTCGTCCACCAGCGACGCCACGACCGACGGATCGGCCAGGGTCGAGGTGTCGCCAAGCTGGTCCGGCGCGTTCTCGGCGATCTTGCGCAGGATGCGGCGCATGATCTTGCCCGAACGCGTCTTGGGCAGGCCCGGCGCCCACTGCAGGTGGTCGGGCGTGGCGATGGGGCCGATTTCCTTGCGCACCCATGCCACCAGTTCCTTGTGCAGTTCGTCGCTGGGGGCCTCATCGGCCACCAGGGTCACGTAGGCGTAGATGCCCTGGCCCTTGACGTCGTGCGGGAAGCCGACAACGGCGGCCTCGGCCACCTTCGGGTGCGAAACCAGCGCGCTTTCCACTTCAGCGGTGCCGATGCGGTGGCCGGACACGTTGATCACATCGTCCACGCGGCCGGTGATCCAGTAGTAGCCGTCCTCATCGCGGCGGCAACCGTCGCCGGTGAAGTAGCTGCCCGGGTAGGTGCGGAAATACGTATCGATGAAGCGCTGGTGGTCGCCATACACCGTGCGCATCTGGCCAGGCCAGGAATCACGGATGATCAGGTTGCCCTCGGTCGGGCCGTCCTGCACTTCGCCATCGGCATTGACCAGCGCCGGCTGTACGCCGAAGAAGGGCAGGGTGGCCGAACCTGGCTTGAGATCCATCGCGCCTGCCAGCGGCGAGATGAGGATGCCGCCGGTCTCGGTCTGCCACCAGGTATCGACGATCGGGCAGCGGCTGTCGCCGACCACCTCGTAGTACCAGCGCCAGGCTTCCGGGTTGATCGGCTCGCCGACGCTGCCGAGCAGGCGCAGCGACGCGCGCGAGGTCTTCTTCACCGGCTCCTCGCCCTCGCGCATCAGGGCGCGGATGGCGGTGGGGGCGGTGTAGAAGATCGACACCTTGTGCTTGTCGATCACGTTCCAGAAGCGCGAGGTATCCGGGTAGTTCGGTACGCCTTCGAACATCAGCGAGGTCGCGCCGTTGGCCAGCGGGCCGTACACGATGTAGCTGTGGCCGGTGACCCAGCCGACGTCGGCGGTGCACCAGTAGATGTCGTCCTCGCGCAGGTCGAACACCGCTTCATGGGTGTAGGCCGCGTACAGCAGATAGCCGCCGGTGGTGTGCAGCACGCCCTTCGGCTTGCCGGTGGAACCGGAGGTATAGAGGATGAACAGCGGGTCTTCCGCGTTCATGCGCTCGGGTTCGCAGGTGGACGGCTGGCTGTCCACCACGTCATGGAACCAGCGGTCGCGCGGCGCCTGCATGTCGACCGCGCCGCCGGTGTGACGCACCACCAGTACGGTTTCCACCGTATTGGTGCCGGGCAGCTTCAGCGCAGCATCGACGTTGGCCTTCAGCGGAATCTTGCGACCACCGCGCAGGCCTTCGTCGGCGGTGATGATCAGCTTGCTCTGGCAGTCGCTCACGCGGTCGGCGATCGAGTTCGGGGCAAAGCCGCCGAACACCACCGAGTGGATGGCACCGATGCGCGCGCAGGCCAGCATCGCCACGGCGGCGTCGACGATCATCGGCAGGTAGATGGTGACCCGATCGCCCTTCCTGACGCCCAGGCTGCGCAGCGCGTTGCCGAGGCGGCAGGTGCGCTCGTACAGCTCGCGGTAGGTCACGTGCTGGGCCGGCGCGTCCGGGCTGTCCGGTTCGAACAGCAGGGCAGTCTTGTCGCCACGCTTCTCCAGCTGGCGGTCCAGGCAGTTCACGCTGGCGTTGAGTTCGCCGTCCTCGAACCACTTGATGCGGAAATCGGCCAGGTCGTAGCTGACGTTCTTGATCTTCGTCGGCCTGCGCATCCAGTCCAGACGCTCGGCGGCCTCGCCCCAGAACGCGTCCGGGTCGGATACCGAGGCCTGGTACTGCTGCTGGTAAGACGTCTTGTCGATGCGTGCCTTGGCGGCGAACTGCGGATCGACGGGGTAGATATCAGCCATGGCACCCTCACTTGCACGTTGACTTTGTATGTGCGGTCGCAGCATCGCAACGACCCTCCACCATCAGTTTGCCCCATCCACCCCCGGCCGCGTTACCGCCGCGCTTAGACCATGGTCGAAAGTCAGCGCCCTGAAGGCCCGGGTTCGACCAATGGCGAATACCGCTATACATGAACGCCCCGCAGTCTCGGCTCGACCGTGCCCCACGCGCGGCATCACCTTGCCACTTGGGAGAGAGGGCAACATGAGCCACCGTACGTTGAAAGCCGTGCGCAAACCTTTGGCGGCCTGCCTGCTGGTCGCCCTGGTCGCACCGGGCATGGCGTTCGCAGAGACCGCCAAAGAGAAAGCGCTGGAAGCACGCGTTGCCGAACTGGAGCGCCAGGTCCAGGCGCTGCTGTCGTCGCAGCAGCAACAACAGACCCAGATCGTCCAGACCCAGCAGGCGGTGACCGACGTCCGCGCCGTGCAGGCCGAGCAGAAGCCGGCAGCACAGGTACCGGCGGGCAAGCAGCCGATCCAGGTCACCACCATCACCCCGGGCGCCGCGCCGGGCACCACGGTCAAGATCGGCGGCTTCATCAAGGCCGATTTCCTGGCCACGCAGACCGGCGATGGCCAGCTGGCCGACGACGCCACCGGTCGCGCGCTGTACCTGCCGGGCCAGACTCCGGTCGCCGGTGCCGGCGGTTCGGGCAAGCGCTCGGACGTGGACTACAACGCCCACGCCAAGTTCTCGCGCTTCAACCTGGGCATCGACAACGTGAGTGAATCGGGCAACAAGGCCGGTGCGTTCTTCGAAATGGACTTCTTCGGCAATTCGCTGGGCAACCAGACCGCCACCAACACCTACGGCGTGACCCTGCGCCACGCCTACATGTACTGGAACAACTGGCTGGCCGGCCAGACCTGGTCCAACTTCATGGATGCCGGCGCGCTGCCTGAGGCGGTGGACTTCGTCGGCCCGACCGACGGCGTGGTGTTCGTGCGCCAGGCCCAGGTGCGCTACACCCAGGGGGGCTTCAGCGTTGCCCTGGAAAACCCGGAAACCACCACCCTCACCGGTACCCGCAACCCGATCACCGGTGTGTGGACCAACGCCAGCGCCAACTCCGACCGCGGCAGCCTGCCCGACCTGACGATGCGTTACGGCTGGAAGGGCGACTGGGGCACCTTCGGCGTCGGCGGCATTGTCCGCCAGCTGAAAGTGGACAACCAGGCCACCGGCGCCAAGGCCGACAAGGTGGCCGGCGGCCTGACCCTGGGCGGCAAATGGGTGATGGGTGGCAGCGATTCGCTGCACTACCAGCTGACCGGTGGCGAGGGCATTGCCCGTTACATCGGCCTGGGCGTCACTGCGGATACCGCCTATGACATCGCCCGCGATGAACTGAACCCGACCGGCGTGCTGGCCGGCTATGTGGGCTGGCGCCATGCCTTCTCGCCGAAGCTGCGCACCAACCTGATCTACGCCCGCAGCGACTACGACAACGATGGCAGCCTGGGGCCGCTGGTGACCAAGAGCGTGCAGAGCATCCGCGGCAACATCTTCTACACGCCGATGCCCAAGGTCGATATCGGTGCCGAGTACATGTATGGCGTGCGTGAGATCGAGGACGGCCGCAAGGGCGACATCAACCGCCTGCAGTTCACCACGAAGTACAGCTTCTAGTTGAGTGCCGACCAAGGGTCGGCACCTACCAGACCACGGAGCCGATCAACGGTCGGCACCTGCCAGAACAGGGATCCGGCCAACGGTCGGCACCTACCAACAACGATTGCTTCGGAGGGGAAGCGTCTCATGTCCAGCACACCCGGTACCGCGCACAACGCCGCGGGCAGCCTGACCCAAGGCCATAAAAAGGTCATCTTCGCATCGAGCCTCGGCACGGTGTTCGAGTGGTATGACTTCTTCCTGTACGGCTCGCTTGCCGCCATCATCGCCAAGCAGTTCTTCAGTGGTTTCAATGAAACCACCAGCATGATCTTTGCTCTGCTGGCCTTCGCCGCCGGCTTCTTCGTGCGTCCGTTCGGCGCGGCCTTCTTCGGCAGCCTCGGCGATCGCATCGGCCGCAAGTACACCTTCCTGGTCACCATCCTCATCATGGGCATCTCGACCTTCCTGGTCGGCGTGCTGCCCAACTACGCCACGATTGGTTTTGCCGCTCCGGTCATCCTGATCGTGCTGCGCCTGGCCCAGGGCCTGGCGATGGGCGGTGAGTACGGCGGTGCCGCAACCTACGTGGCCGAGCACGCCCCGGATGACAAGCGCGGCCTGTACACCAGCTTCATCCAGTGCACGGCCACGCTCGGCCTGTTCATGTCGCTGCTGATCATCCTGGCCTGCCGCTACTTCCTGGGCAACGAAGCCTTCGAAGCCTGGGGCTGGCGCATTCCGTTCCTGGTCTCGATCCTGCTGCTGGGCATTTCGGTGTGGATCCGTCTGCAGCTGAGCGAATCGCCGCTGTTCCAGCAGATGAAGGCCGAAGGCAAGGGTTCCAAGACCCCGTTCCGTGACAGCCTGAAGGGCGGCAACCTGAAGCTGATGCTGCTGGTCCTGCTGGGTGCTGCGGCCGGCCAGGCCGTGGTCTGGTACGGCGGCCAGTTCTACGCGCTGTTCTTCCTGAGCAGCATGCTGAAGGTCGACGCCACCACCTCCTACCTGCTGATCGCCGCCGCGCTGGCGCTGGGCGTGCCGTTCTTCATCTTCTTCGGCTGGCTGTCCGACCGTATCGGCCGCAAGAAGATCATCCTGGCCGGCTGCCTGCTGGCCGCCATCACCTACATCCCGATCTTCAAGGGCCTGACCCACTTCGCCAACCCGGCCATCGAAGAAGCCCGCAGCAACTCGCCGGCCTTGGTCGTGGCCGATCCGAACACCTGCTCGTTCCAGTTCGATCCGGTCGGCATGCGCAAGTTCACCAGCTCCTGCGACGTGGCCACCGCTGCGCTGACCAAGGCGGGCGTGCCGTACGACGTGCAGCCGGCTGCTGCCGGTTCGCTGGCGATGATCAACGTGGGCAGCGCCAGCGTCACCTCGTACGAGGCTGCTGGCCTGACCAAGGAAGAAGGCAAGGCCAAGGCTGATGCCTTCGGCGCCGAACTGAAGACCGCGCTGACCAGCGCAGGCTATCCGGCCAAGGCCGATGGCGCGCGCATCAACTACGCCGGCACGATCTTCATGCTGTGGCTGCTGGTGCTGTACGTGACCATGGTCTATGGCCCGATCGCCGCCTATCTGGTCGAGCTGTTCCCGACCCGCATCCGCTACACCTCGATGTCGCTGCCGTACCACATCGGCAACGGCTGGTTTGGTGGCTTCCTGCCGGCGATCTCCTTCGCGCTGGTGGCAGGTACCGGCAACCTGTACTACGGCCTGTGGTACCCCATCATCATCGCGCTGATGTCGGTGGTGATCGGCGGCCTGTTCCTGCGTGAAACGAAGAACGTGGACATCACCAAGTAAACGGTGGGTTCAATGCAATGAAGAAAGGCCGCGGTGGAAGCCGCGGCCTTTCTGTTTGTGGGGCGGCGACTCTACCCCCCTACAGCGCCTCTCTCTGCAAAGGCGTGACCTCAAACGTCCCTGCATCGATCAGCTTTCTGTAGTGGTCCCTGTTGCCTGGCCCAGGTGGATCGCAGCGAAGCAGATTGTCGAGGGAGCCATCGGGTGCATCCGAGGGGCTCAGGCGGCCTGAGGCATAGTCCTCTGCGGTAGGGCGCCCCTCAGAAAGGGTCAGGTCGGAAAGGGCCGGAGATACCCAGGCGCCAGCATCATTGAAGTGCCCTCCACAGAACTGCCCGGTCTGACGCGCGAACAGGCAGCCGCTTCGTGTGTCGATGAAACCGCAGTACTGCCTTTCATGCGGAGAACCGCGCCCATCCGGCATGCCAACCTCTCCGGATTCCACATCAGAGACGAGCACATACCGGCCGTCAGGAGACGTCGCCGGATCGAGGTCGTACTCGAACCGGGAGTAAGAGCGCTCGCTCAGTTCCATGCGGCGCACCAGCTTGCCCTGCTTCATCACTGACACGTTCCGGTAGCGACCGTTCTGCTCACCGTCGTATCGGAGTGAGATGTTGCTGCCAGCGGTTACCGATTTTCCGCCGTCAGCCTTCGCATCCTCTGTTGAAGCCAGTGTTGCGAGCACGGCCAAGATCAAGCTCAACAAGTTCATTCTCCAGGAAACCGTCATTTGCAGGCGCGAGCATGCGATGGGTATCAGGGGTTTGTGATGGCCATTTCGGGGCACTCACCTTTCTCCGCCAGCCTTCGCCTCGAGAACTCCTTGAGGCAGAACAAGCGCTGTTCACTCTCATCGCCTGCCTGCCCGATCTCTCTACGCAACTGGTCGGCTCCTGGGCAGCGCGCAGCGCGAGCGACAACGAGGTCAGCCGCATACTTTGGTAGACGAGAAGCAGCTCGAACATGAAGAAAGTACGAAATTGCAGATGTTCTTACGCTCCCAGGATGGAGCTATGTGTTTGGCCATCCTCCCGTAGGGATGGCGAGAAGTAGAGTCGACTGTCAGTCGACTGTCCTTGGTGGGACTGCTGAAATCCACGCGCTGCGGGTGATAGTCGACTGACAGTCGACTCTACCCAGTCGACCCGACCCCGTTGATTCCATACCCCTGTCATGCGGCGATGACCGCCGTAGCTCGTATAGTCGGCCCATGACCACCACCGCCCCAGCCGACCTCCCCGCCATCCTGCACACCCTGCGCAGCGCCTGGCAGGCCCAGCGCCCTTCGCTCGACCAGCGCGACACCGACCTGCGCCGCCTGCGCGAGGCGCTGCAGACGCGCATGGATGAAATGGCCCAGGCCATTGCCGAGGACTTCGGCCACCGCGCCCACGTCGAATCGAAACTGGCCGATGGCATGAGCGTACTGTCGGCCATCGACCACCTGCGTCGCCACCTGCGTCGCTGGTCGAAACCGCAGCGCGTGGGTGCGGGCTGGAAGCTGTGGCCGGCGCGCGCGCAGCTGCGGCCGACGCCGCTGGGTGTGGTCGGGGTGATCTCGCCCTGGAACTACCCGGTCACGCTGGCGCTGGTGCCGCTGGCCACGGCCATCGCCGCCGGCAACCACGTGCTGCTCAAGCCCTCTGAACACACCCCGCGCACCAGCGCGTTCCTGGCCGATCTGCTGGCCGGCGTGTTTCCACCCGAGCGCGTGGCAGTGGTGCAGGGCGGGGCGGACGTGGCGGCGGCGATGTCCTCGCTGCCGCTGGACCATCTGCTGTTCACCGGCTCGACGGCGGTGGGCCGCAAGGTGATGGCCGCCGCGGCCGAGCATCTGGTGCCGCTGACGCTGGAGCTGGGCGGCAAATCCCCGGCGATTGTCTGTCGGGATTTCCCGCTGGAGAAAGCCGCCGCACGCTTGGCCACCGGCAAGTGGTTCAACGCGGGCCAGACCTGCATCGCGCCGGACTACGTGCTGATCGACACCGCGCGCCAGCGCGAGTTCGTGCAGGCGCTGCAGCAGCAGGTGCGCGAGCGCTATGGGGATTTCAGCGACGCCGGCGATTACACCCGCATCATCAACGAGGGCCAGTACCAGCGCCTGCAGGGCTATCTGGCGCAGGCGCGCGAGCGCGGCGTGCCGGTTATCCCGCTGGCGCAGGTGGATGCCGCGCGTGCCGACCGCGAGCGCCTGCTGGTGCCCACCGTGGTGCTGGACCCGCCGGACGACCTGGACCTGATGCGCGAGGAGATCTTCGGGCCGATCCTGCCGGTGCGCGCCTACCCGGACCTGGAGGCGGCGCTGGCCGATGTGCTGTCGCGCGACCGGCCGTTGGCGCTGTATCCCTTCAGCCATGACACGGCCACGGTGGAGCGCATCCTTGGCCAGGTGGTGGCCGGTGGGGTGACGGTCAACGACACGCTGCTGCATTTCGCCGCCGATGGCCTGCCGTTTGGCGGGGTGGGGGCCAGTGGCATGGGCGCCTACCACGGCCGGGCCGGGTTCGATGCGATGAGCCGGCGCCTGCCGGTGCTGTGGCAGTCGCGGTGGGCGGCCAGTGACCGGCTGCGGCCGCCGTATTCCAGGATTGCGGGTTTGTTGCGGTTCCTGCTGCGGTGAAGCCACGCATGGCGTGGCTCTACTGGGGCATCGCCGCCGGGCATGGCCCGGCACGACCGGTAGGTGCCAACCTTGGTTGGCACACGGGAAATCGACGCGCCAACCGAGTTTGGCACCTGCCAAAGCGGCGGCGGGTAGAATGCCCACATGAAAATCGCCTCGTGGAACGTCAACTCGCTCAATGTCCGCCTGCCGCACCTGCAGCAGTGGCTCAAGGACTTCGGTCCGGACATCGTCGGTATCCAGGAAACCAAGCTGGAGGACCACAAGTTCCCCGATTCGGCGTTGGCTGAAGCTGGCTACCGCAGCGTGTTCGCCGGCCAGAAGACCTACAACGGCGTGGCCCTGCTGTCGCGTGAGCCGGCGCAGGACGTGCAGATCGGCATTCCCGGTTTCGAGGACGAACAGAAGCGCGTCATTGCCGGTACCTTCGGCGATCTGCGGGTGATCAACCTGTACGTGGTCAACGGCCAGGACATCGGCACCGACAAGTACGCCTACAAGCTGCGCTGGCTGGAAGCGGTGCATGCCTGGATCGCGCAGGAACTGCAGCGCCATCCGAAGCTGATCGTGATGGGTGACTTCAACATCGCCCCGGACGCGCGCGACGTGCATGACCCGGAGGTCTGGAACGAGAACCACATCCTGACCTCCAGCGCCGAGCGCGGCGCGCTGGAAAAGCTGCTGCAGCTGGGCCTGCACGATGGCTTCCGACTGCACAACGACGAGGCCGGCGTGTTCAGCTGGTGGGATTACCGCGCGGCCGGCTTCCGTCGCAACCTGGGCCTGCGCATCGACCTGACTCTGGTCTCGGACGCGCTGAAGGGCGGCGCCGTGGCCTCGGGCATCGACCGCGAGCCGCGGACCTGGGAACGCCCGAGCGACCATGCGCCGGCGTGGGTCGAGATCGGTTGAGCGAACGGGGCCCGACGAATGCCGGGCCCCGTGTTGATGCGTCTGCCGGCCAGCGGCCGGCACGACCGCTGTTTCATCGGATGCTCTTGCGGGTGAACAGATTGACGATGGCCAGCAGGATGACCGCGCCGATCAACGAGAACAGGAACGTGCGGATCGTGATGGCTTCATTGATGCCACCGCCGAACAGCCAGCCGGCAATCAGCGCGCCGACGATGCCCACCACGACGTTGAGGATGATGCCCTGCTGGGCGTCGCGACGCATGATGATGCTGGCCAGCCAGCCCACGATGCCGCCAACGATCAGCCAGATGATGATGCCCATGAACGTGACCTCTGGAAGGGGAAGGGACGGGTACCAGTTGACCCGCAGTGCCGTGAAACCGTCGTGCAATCCCGTGACGGGCGCGTGCGGATGAGCCTGCCAGCCACCCTCGACGGCCCCTGGCGCTTCGGCCCGGTGACGGTCTGGCGCTGCCCGCATGTGCCCGGCCAGCGCGGCGAGCCGCAGGCCCGGCAGGTGCTGGCGCAGGCGCTGGGCGGCGAACCCGGTGCCCTGCCGCTGGTGCGCGACGACAAGGGCCGGCCGGAGCTGGCCGGCGCGCTGGCCCACTACGGCACCGGCTGGAGCCACAGCGGCGAGGTGCTGCTGGTGGCGCTGGGCGAGGGCGTGCGGCTGGGTGTGGACCTGGAACTGCTGCGCCCGCGCCCGCGCCTGCTGGAAATCATCCAGCGCTTCTTCCACCCCGACGAGGTGACCTGGCTGGAAGGGTTGGCCGCCGACGAGCGCGAACACTGGTTCTTCCGGGTGTGGTGCGCCAAGGAAGCGCTGCTCAAGGCGCACGGGCAGGGCATCTCCTTCGGCCTGCACCGCCTGCAGCTGGCCCCCGGCGACGATGGCGCCCTGCACCTGCGCTGGTGCGACGCCGAACTGGGCCACGCCGAGCGCTGGCACCTGCACGAATGGCAGGCCAGCGGCCAGTTCCGCGCCGCATTGGCCTGGCGTGCCGAATGATGCCGCGCAGTGAAAGCGGCGAACCGGCGGGCAAAACCGGCGATAATGCCCGCATGAGCGAACACGATCTTCCCGCCGGCGTGGCCTCCACGCTGGAACAGGGCCTGGCCAGCATGGGCCTGGCGGCCGCATTGGCGCCGCCGCTGCTGCGCTACCTGGCGCTGCTGCACCGCTGGAACGGCACCTACAACCTCACCGCCATCCGTGATCCGCAGGAAATGGTCACCCGCCACCTGCTCGATTCGCTGGCGATGCAGCCGTTCGTGGCCGATGGCAGCCTGGCCGATCTCGGTACCGGCCCCGGCCTGCCGGGCATCCCGCTGGCCATCGCCTGCCCGGGCCTGCAGGTCACCCTGGTGGAGAGCAACGGCAAGAAGGCGCGCTTCATGCGCGAAGCCGTACGCCAGCTGGGCCTGGGCAATGCACGCGTGGCCGAATCGCGCGCCGAGGCGCTGGACGAGGCCGGCCGCTACGACCAGCTGACCGCGCGCGCGATGGATACGCTGGCCGGCATCGTCCGCGTCGGTGGCCACCTGTTGCGCCCCGGTGGCGTGCTGCTGGCCATGAAGGGCGTCTACCCGCATGACGAGATCGCGGCCCTGCCGGCAGGCTGGCAGGTGCGCGAGGTGACCCCGCTGAGCGTGCCCGGCCTGGCCGGCGAACGCCATCTGGTCACCGTTACAGGCCCCTGAACCCCGCCGCCAGCCCTTTGCGGAACAACGGGTTGGCGATCCATGATTTCCGCACGGGGCCGGTTGTACGCATAATGACCGGTCCCAGCACACGTCGACGAGGCACACCCGCATGGCCCGCATCATCGCCATCGCCAACCAGAAGGGTGGCGTCGGCAAGACCACGACCGCCGTCAACCTGGCCGCTTCCCTGGCCAACGCACCCAAGCGCGTGCTGTTGGTCGACCTGGATTCACAGGGCAACGCGACCATGGGCAGTGGCGTGGACAAGCGCGAGCTGGTCGCCTCCACCTACGATCTGCTGCTGGGCGAAGCCAATGCCGCCGATGTGCGCGTGGCCACGGCCGAGGGCTACGACCTGCTGCCGGGCAACATCGACCTGACCGCGGCCGAGATCCAGCTGATGGCACAGGAAGAGCGCGAGCAGCGCCTGAAGCGCGCGCTTGCGCCGATCCGCGACGAGTACGATTACATCCTGATCGACTGCCCGCCGGCGCTGTCGCTGCTGACGCTCAACGCGCTGGCCGCCGCCGATTCGGTGCTGGTGCCGATGCAGTGCGAGTACTACGCGCTGGAAGGCCTGAGCGCGCTGGTGGAAACCATCGAAGCGCTGCGCACCAACCTCAACCCGGTGCTGGAGATCGAGGGCGTGCTGCGCACCATGTTCGACGTGCGCAACAACCTTGCCAACGCGGTGTCGGCTGAACTGACCGAGCACTTCGGTGACCGCGTGTTCCGCACCATCGTGCCGCGCAACGTGCGCCTGGCCGAGGCGCCCAGCCACGGCCAGAGCATCGTCGGCTACGACCGCGCCTCGCGCGGTGGCGTGGCCTACCTGGGCCTGGCCGGCGAGATCATCCGCCGCAACAACGAACGCAACAAGGCCGCCAAGGCCGTGGAGACCGCCTGATGACCAGCAAGCCTGCAGCCAAGAAGCGAGGCCTCGGCCGCGGACTGGACGCCCTGCTGGGCCCCAAGGGCGCAGCCAGCCAGGTGCAGGCCACCACTGCGGTCATCGAGCCCCTGCCGGGTGAAGTGCTGCGCAAGCTGGCCGTGGGCCAGCTGCAGCCGGGCAAGTACCAGCCGCGCCGCGAGATGGACGAGGGCAAGCTCGCCGAGCTGGCCGATTCGATCAAGTCGCAGGGCGTGATCCAGCCGATCCTGGTGCGCCAGCTGCCGGCGGGCAACTACGAAATCGTCGCCGGTGAGCGCCGCTGGCGCGCATCGCAGCTGGCCGGGCTGGACGAAGTGCCGGTGGTGGTGCGCGAGCTGGAAGACCGCACCGTCATCGCGATGGCGCTGATCGAGAACATCCAGCGCGAAGACCTCAACCCGCTGGAAGAAGCCGAAGCGCTGCAGCGCCTCATCAGCGAATTCACCCTGACCCACGCCGAGGCCGCAGAGGCCGTCGGCCGCTCGCGCGCGGCGGTGTCCAACCTGCTGCGCCTGCTGGAGCTGCCGGTGGCCATCCGCCTGCTGCTGGAAACCCGCCGCCTTGAAATGGGCCACGCCCGCGCGCTGCTGACCTTGGCCCCGGAACTGGCCGGCAAGCTGGCGCAGGAAGCGGCCGATGAAGGCTGGTCGGTGCGTGAGGTCGAGCGCCGTGCGCAGGCCTTCGCTGCCGGCAAGGTGCCGAGCAACCGCCCGGTGGCTACGCCGAAGGTGCAGCAGGCCGACATCGCCTCGCTGGAAACCGAGCTGTCCGAATCGCTGGGCACCAAGGTGGCCATCAACCACGGCCGCGGCGGCAAGGGCAAGCTGATCATCCACTACACCGATCTGGACACGCTGGACGGCGTGCTGGAAAAGCTGCGCACCCGCCAGGGTTGAGCGCGGCAGCGCTGCAGCAGCGCCCGGCAGGGAAACGCACACGCCGCGGGACGGCTTCGTGCCGCGGCTTATCCAGGGAGCAGGAATGAGCATGGACATCGACGACGTCAGCCCGGGCGGCAGCCCGATCCTGGTGCACACCCGGGAAAAGGACTTCACCCCGGCCCAGGGTGAATCGCACATCGAGGCCATCAGTGCGCACATCGAGCGCCACCTGGGGCCGATCTCGGGCGTACTCCACGAAATCATCTCCGACCTCGTGCACATCGACGTGCACGTGGTGCCGGCCAGCGAGGAGTTCCCGTACCTGCGCCTGGTGACCTCGGGCATGAGCGACCTGCCGATGACCCTGCCCGAAGGTGCGCCCGGCTCGGCGTACATGGAGCTGATGGTGACCCTGCCGGCCGACTGGCCGATCAGCGATGATGCCTTCGAAGACGAGCGCAACTACTGGCCGGTGCGCCTGCTGAAGACGCTGGCACGGCTGCCGCACGAGTACGACACCTGGCTCGGCTTCGGCCACACCATTCCCAACGGCCACCCGGCCGAGCCCTACGCCCCGGGCGTGGGTTTCGATGGCGCCATCGTGCTGCCGCCGGTCACCGCCCCCGAGGGCTTCGGCTCGCTGCAGCTGGACGACGGCAGGACCATCGCGTTCATGTCCATCGTCCCGCTGTACCCGGAGGAGATGGACCTGAAGCTGAAGAAGGACGCCGAGGCCCTGCTGGATCGCTTCGATGCGAAGCACATCCAGGACGTGATCGTGCCGGGTCGGGTAAACGTCGCCAGGAAGCGCTTCGGTTTCTTCTGGGACCGGTAACATCCATCGTCTGAACTTCGTTACAGAGTTTCTGCCATGACCATCCTGCTCACCGGCGCTGCCGGCTTCATCGGTGCCTACACCGCTCGCGCGCTGCTGGAGGCCGGCCAGGCCGTGGTCGGCCTGGACAACTTCAACGATTACTACGACCCGCAGATCAAGCGCGATCGCGTGGCTGCGCTGTGCCCGGGCCTGGACCTGCGCACCCTGGACCTGACCGACCAGCAGGGCCTGGCTGCGCTGTTCGATGAAGTGCAGCCCACCGCGGTGATCCATCTGGCCGCGCAGGCCGGTGTGCGTTATTCGCTGGAAAACCCGCACGCCTACGTCGACAGCAACCTGACCGGCTTCGTCAACATGCTCGAGCTGTGCCGCCACCGTGGCGTGCAGCACCTGGTGTATGCCTCCAGCAGCTCGGTGTATGGCGATTCGGCCACGCCGCCGTTCTCCGAGGACCAGCGCGTGGACCAGCCGCGCTCGCTGTATGCGGCCACCAAGGCCGCCAACGAGCTGATGGCCTACACCTACGCGCAGTTGTACGGCCTGCATGCCACCGGCCTGCGCTTCTTCACCGTGTATGGCCCGTGGGGCCGGCCGGACATGGCGCCGCTGCTGTTCTCGCGCGCGGTGCTGGCCGGACGGCCGATCGATGTGTTCAACGAAGGGCGCATGCAGCGCGACTTCACACATGTTTCCGACATCGTCGCCGGTATTCTCGGCGCCCTCGCGCACCCCGCCGACGGTCCGGTGCCGCACCGGGTGTTCAACCTCGGCAACCACACGCCGGTCGAGCTGGAGCGCTTCATCAGCGTGATCGAGCAGGCCGCCGGCCGCCCCGCGCAGAAGGTCTACAAGCCGATGCAGCCGGGTGACATGGTGCGCACGATGGCCGATACCCGACGCGCGCATGCGGCCTTCGGCTTCGATGCGGTGACCCCGATCGAGCAGGGCCTGCCGCCGGTGGTGCAGTGGTGCCGCGAGTATTTTGGCGACCGTGCCTGAGGATTCATCCTCACGCAGCCGTGTTCATCTTCGGATAACCTCGGCTTCGGAGAATGCGCGGTCTTTGTATCCCTGCTGGCCGAGTGACCCATGAGCCACCCCGAGCTTTCCGTTGTCGTCCCGGTGTTCAACGAGCGCGACAATGTCGCCCCGCTGGTCGGTGAGATCGTGGCCGCGCTGCGCGGCCGTCTGCCGTTCGAGATCATCTATGTGGATGACAATTCCCGCGATGACAGCCTGGCTGTGCTGCAGGGCCTGAAGGCCAGCACGCCCGAACTGCGCGTGCTGCACCATGTCAGCCAGAGCGGGCAGAGCACTGCGGTGCGTACCGGCGTGCGCAACGCCCGCGCGCCGTGGATCGCCACCCTGGACGGTGACGGCCAGAATGACCCGGCCGATATTCCGAAGCTGCTGGCGGCACGGCAGTCGGCCGACGCGCAGGTGAAGCTGTTCGCCGGCTGGCGCGTCAACCGCCAGGACAGTGGCAGCAAGCGCTGGGCCAGCAAGTGGGCCAACGCCATCCGCGCGCGGATGCTGCGCGACGACACTCCCGACACCGGCTGTGGCATCAAGCTGTTCGAGCGCGAGGCCTTCCTGGATCTGCCGTACTTCGACCACATGCACCGCTACCTGCCCGCGCTGATGCAGCGCGCCGGCTGGAAGACCACCAGCGTGCCGGTCAACCACCGCCACCGCACCGCCGGTGTGTCCAAGTACAACAACCTGGGCCGCGCCCTGGTCGGCATCCGCGATCTGCGTGGCGTGGCCTGGCTGATCACCCGCAGCAAGCGCACTGCGGTGGAGGAGCGTTGATGGACCTGGAGCTGCACTGGCTCGACCAGCCGCTGACCTGGCTGTACTGGACCGGCCTGCACGTGACCGGCTGGAAGCTGATCGGCTACACCGGCGCGTTGATGTTCGGTGGCCGCTGGCTGGTGCAGTTCGTGGCTTCCAGGCGCGCCGGCAAGCCGGTCATCCCGCGCCTGTTCTGGTACATGAGCGTGGTCGGCAGCCTGATGACCCTGAGCTACTTCCTGTTTTCGGCCAAGCAGGACTCGGTGGGCGTGCTGCAGAACCTGTTCCCGGCGTTCACCGCCCTGTACAGCCTGCACCTGGACATCAAGCACCGCGGCTGGAAGCGGGACAAGGCCAGCCACTGAGGCCAGGGGTCGGATCCCTGATTTGGGTAGAGTCGACTGTCAGTCGACCTCCGCGCGCAGTGCGGGGTTCTTCGCGAGGACGAAGTGCAGCCGACCAACGGTCGGCTCTACCACGCACCTTCGGCGCTTGGGTCCCGGCCTGCTGCCGGTCCCCGGTCCTGCCTGCTGTGCAGGCAGGACCTTCGTCCCATGCCACGGGCCCTGCACGGTGCGATGATCGGGATCTGCCTTCCCGGGAACCTGTGCTCGTGAAAACCCGCCTCGCCGTAGCTCTGTTGATTGCCCTGTCCGCCCCTGCGCTCGCCCTGGCCGCGCCACCTGTTGCCCCTCCGGCCAGCATGGCCGCTGAATCGGCCGCCGATGCCGCCTTCCGTGCGCTGTACGAGAAGGAGTGGAAGTGGCGCCAGGATGGCGGTGGCGAAGCCAGTGAGGACGAGGATGCGCCGGCCAATGCCACGCGCATGCCCGATGTCGGCCCGGCCGCGCAGCAGGCCCGCCTGAAGGTCTGGGACGAAACCCTGGCCGAGCTGAAGAAGATCGACGTCAAGGCCCTGTCGGCCGACAACCAGGTCAACTACGCGATCTACCGCGACCAGGTGTTCAACCTGGCCGAGGCAGTGCGCCTGCGCACCTACGAGATGCCGTTCAATTCGGATTCCTCGTTCTGGTCCAACCTGTCCTTCATGGCCCGGCGCGAGATGAAGACCGCGCAGGACTACCGCAACTACATCGCTCGATTGAATGACGTGCCGCGCTATTTCGGCCAGCAGACCGACAACATGCGCGCCGGCCTCAAGCGCGGTTTCAGCGTGCCGCGTGCGGTGCTGGACGGCCGCGAGGTGTCCATCGCCACCGTTGCCGAGCTGAAGGATCCGACGACCTCGCCGTTGTACGCGCCGTTCAAGAAGCTGCCCGCCAGCATCCCGGCCGCCGAACAGGCTGCCCTGCGCGAACAGGCCAGCGCCGCCATCGGCGGCAAGGTGGTGCCGGCGTTCCAGCAGCTGCGCACCTTCTTCGTCAGCGAATACGTGCCGCAGGCGCGTACCACGCTGGCCGCCGAAGCCATGCCGGATGGCAAGGCGTTCTACAGGCAGCAGATCCACGAATACACCACGCTGGACCTGTCGCCCGATGAGATCCACCGCATCGGCCTGGGTGAAGTGGCGCGCATCCAGAAGGAGATGAATGCCATCATCCAGCAGGTGCAGTTCAAGGGCAGCTTTGCCGGGTTCCTGACCTTCCTGCGCACCGACCCGCAGTTCTACGCCAAGACCCCGGAAGAGCTGCTGTCGCGCGCGGCATGGATCTCCAAGCGTGCCGATGGCCAGCTCGGCCGTTTCATGACGCTGCCGCGTGCGCGCTTCACCATCGTGCCGGTGCCGCCGGACATCGCCCCGTTCTGGACCGCCGGCCGTGGCGGCATGGGCACCTACTGGGTCAACACCTACGACCTGCCGTCGCGCCCGCTGTACAACCTGCCGGCGCTGACCCTGCATGAGTCCGACCCGGGCCATGCGCTGCAGGGTGCGATCGCCTCCGAGCAGAAGGGCCTGCCCGAGTTCCGCCGCAATGCCTACATCTCCGCCTATGGCGAAGGCTGGGCGCTGTACTGCGAGAAGCTGGGCGTGGAAATGGGCATCTACGAAACCCCGTACGAGGATTTCGGCCGCCTGACCTACGAGATGTGGCGTGCCGCGCGCCTGGTCATCGACACCGGCGTGCACAGCAAGGGCTGGACCCGCGAGCAGGCCATCGCCTACCTGCGCGACCACACCGCGCTGAGCGAGCACGAAGTGACCACCGAAGTGGACCGCTACATCTCCTGGCCGGGCCAGGCGCTGAGCTACAAGCTGGGCGAGATCGCCATCGTGCGCCTGCGCGCGCAGGCCGAGAAGGAGCTGGGCGACACGTTCGACATCAAGGCCTTCCACGACACGATCCTGAAGCAGGGGTCAGTGCCGCTGCCGGTGCTGGAACAGCAGATCCAGGCGTACATCGCCGAGCGCAAGAAGGCCTGACCGGGCACGCCGCCGGGCATGGCCCGGCGCTGCCGGAGTGCACACAGGGGTAGCGCCGGGCCAAGCCCGGCGAGCGCCTGCGATTGTGTAACGGCGCCACCGGCCGCTACCCTCCAGCAGATGATCCGCTTCGTGCGCCGCCGACCGTCGTTCCTGCTCCGCCTGCTGATGCTGGTGGTGGTGGCGTGCGGCACCGTGGGCGGTGCCACCGCGTCGGCGCTGGGCGAACTGCACGAAATGGCCCACCAGGATCATCCGGCTGCGCCGCATGATGCGGGCGGGTTCGAGGCCGGGCACGATCCGGACGATACCAACGCACGCCTGCTGCATGCGCTGGTGCATTGCGGGCATTGCCATGGGCAGGGCGGCGTACTGCCGTTCGCGCTGGCCAGCTGGGAACTGCCAACGCCGCCATCGGCAGCGGCGCCAACCACGGTCGAGCCCGACGTCCGCCCCGCGCCGCTGGAATCGCTGCTGCGCCCTCCGATCCAGGCCTGATCGATCGCCCGCCCTGTGCGGGCCCTCTGATCCTGTCCTGCGTTTTCCGGAGTATTTCCCATGTGGATCCGCCTGGCCGCCTTCGCGGCCCTGGCGATCGCGCCGTGCGTGCACGCACAGGCGCCATCGCCGCTTGACCCGTTGACCCTGGACGCGGCCGTCGACCGCGTCGCCCGCACCCATCCCGACCTGCGCCTGCCCACGCTGCAGCGCCAGGCCGCACAGGCGCGCCTGGACGGCGCCGGCCTCAAACCCGCGCTGGTGTTCGGCGTGGATATCGAGAATGCGCTGGGTACCGGCGCCAACCGCGGTTTCGATGCCACCGAAACGACGGTGACATTGGCCGGCGTGCTTGAGCGTGGCGGCAAGCTTGATGCCCGCCGCGCCGTGGCCCAGGCCAACCTCGATGCACTGGCCCCCCAGCGCGAGATCACCCGCCTGGATCTGCTGGCCGAGACCGCGCGCCGTTATCTGGCCATTTCCGCGGCCAGTGCGCAGTACCGCATTGCGCTGGACGACATCGAACAGCGCCGCCGCGCGGTGGCCGCCGCGCGCCTGCGCCTGCAGGCCGGCGCTTCGCCGGCCTCGACCCTGATGACCGCGCAGGCGGCCCTGGCCCAGGCCGAGCTGGACCGCGACCGCGCCGGGCAGGCCGGGCAAGCGGCACGCATGGCGCTGGCGGCGCTGTGGAATGCGCGCCAGGTGGATTTCGAAGCGGTGACCGGCGACCCGTTGCAGCTGCCGGCCCTGCAACCGTTCCAGGCGCTGGCCACACTGCTGGCGCAGACGCCGGAACTGGCGGTGATCGCCAACGAGGCGCGCGTGCGTGAGGCGCAGCTGCAACTGGCGCGCAGCCAGCAGCGCAGCGATGTGTCGTGGCAGCTGGGGGTACGCCGCCAGCGCGAAAGCGGCGACAACGCCTTCGTGGGCGGCTTCAGCATGCCGCTGGGCAGTGCCCGCCGCGCTGAACCTGAGATCCGCGCAGCGCAGGCCGAACTGGCCATGAGCGCGGTGGAACGCGAGGCACGCGCCCTGCAGCTGTACGCCACCCTGGCCGAAGCGCATGGCCGCTACGCCACCGCGCGGCTTGAGGTGCAGCGCATGGGCAGCGACGTGCTGCCGCAGCTGCAGAAAGCCGAAAAGGCCGCCGAAACCGCCTGGCGTGCCGGTGCCATCAGCTACCTGGAATGGGCGCAGCTGCAGGCCATGCGCATCGAGGCGCGCCAGCGCCAGCTTGATGCCGCCCTGTCGGCACAGACCGCCCTGATCGAAATCCAGCGCCTGAGCGGGCAGCCGCTGCTGGCCACCCCTGCTGAAGGAACCCTGCCATGAAGGCCTCCGATATCCTGATCCGTCTGGCTGCCGTGTCCCTGTTGCTGGCCGCGCTGACCGCGTGTGGTGCCAAAGCACCGCCGGCATCGGCCGCCGCCGATGGCCACGATCATGCCGAAGGTGAAGCCCACGACGACGAAGACGCCGCCGAGCGCACCACCATCACCGCCGCGCAGGCCAGGGAAGCGGGCATCGTCAGCGCCGCCGCAGGCCCGGGCACCATTGCCGACGAGCACGACGTGCAGGGCCTGTTGGCGCCCGTGGATGGCCGCACTGCGCAGGTCACCGCCCGCTTCCCCGGCCCGGTGCGTGCGCTGCGTGCCAACGTCGGCGATCGTGTGCGTGCCGGCCAGCCGCTGGCCAGCATCGACAGCAACCTCAGCCTGACCACCTACAGCGTGGCCGCCCCGATCAGTGGCGTCGTGCTGTCGCGCCTGGTGCAGGTTGGGTCGGTGGCGGGAGAAGGCCAGGTGCTGTTCGAGATCGGCGACCTGTCGCAGCTGTGGGTGGACCTGCACATCTTCGGTGCCGATACCCAGCACATCACTGCCGGTGTACCGGTCACCGTCACCCGCATGACCGATGGGGTCAGCCAGACCACCACGCTCGAACGCGTGCTGCCCGGTACCGCCACTGCCAGCCAGAGCACGGTGGCGCGGGCCAGCGTGGACAACCTCGATGGCCTGTGGCGCCCGGGCGCGGCGGTGCGTGCGCGCATCGTGGTGGCCAGTACCCCGGCCGACATCGTGGTGCCGTTGACGGCCCTGCAGACGCTGGATGGCAAGGACGTGGTGTTCGTCCGCGACGGCGATACCTACACCGCCCGCCCGGTCACGCTGGGTGCACGCGATGCCGGCCAGGTTGCGGTGAAAGCCGGGCTGCGCGCAGGCGAACAGGTGGTGGTCGAGCAGAGCTACACGGTGAAGGCCGATATCGGCAAGGCGGGGGCCAGCCATGAACACTGAGCCCGTTCCACGTCCCGGCGTGCTGGAACGCATCATCGCCGGAGCCATCGCGCACCGCTGGCTGATGCTGGCGCTTACCCTGGTGCTGGTGCTGGTGGGCAGCTGGAGCTTTACCCGGCTGCCGATCGACGCTACGCCGGACATCACCAACGTGCAGGTGCAGGTGAACACCGCTGCGCCGGGCTACTCACCGCTGGAAAGCGAACAGCGCATCACCTATGCGGTGGAAACCGCGATGGCCGGCCTGCCGAAGCTGGACCATGTGCGTTCGCTCTCGCGCTATGGCCTGTCGCAGGTCACGGTTGTGTTCAAGGATGGCACCGACCTCTACTTCGCCCGCCAGCAGGTGGCCGAGCGCCTGCAGCAGGTGCGTTCGCAGATTCCAGCCGGGTTGGACCCGCAGCTGGGGCCGATCGCCACCGGCCTGGGCGAGATCTTCATGTACACCATCGACGCCGATCCCACGGCGCGCAAGGCTGATGGCACGCCTTACACCGCCACAGACCTGCGCACGCTGCAGGACTGGGTGATCCGCCCGCAGCTGCGCAACGTGCCGGGTGTCACCGAGGTCAACACCATCGGTGGCTTCCAGCGGCAGGTGCACATCACACCCGATCCGGCACGGCTGCGCGCGCTGGGCTTCACTCTGGAGGATGTGGCCACCGCGGTCGAGGCCAACAACCAGAATGTCGGCGCCGGTTACATCGAGCGCAATGGCCAGCAGTTCCTGGTGCGCATTCCCGGCCAGGTGGCCGATCTGCAGGAGATCGGCAACATCGTGCTGGACCGCCGCGAAGGCGTGCCGATCCACGTGCATGACGTGGCCGAGGTAGCCGATGGCCCCGAGCTGCGCAGTGGCGCGGCCACGCAGAACGGCCATGAAGTGGTGATGGGAACGGTGGTGATGCTGGTCGGGGCCAACAGCCGTGAGGTGGCGCAGGCTGCGGCGGCCCGGCTGCAGCAGGCACAGGCCAGCCTGCCCAGGGGCGTGACCGTTACGGCCAGCTACGACCGCACCGCACTGGTGGACCGCACCATCCAGACCGTCGCGCGCAACCTGCTGGAAGGCGCGCTGCTGGTGATCGTGGTGCTGTTCGTGCTGCTCGGCAATGTACGCGCGGCATTGATCACGGCAGCGGTCATTCCGCTGGCGATGCTGTTCACGCTCACCGGCATGGCGCGCGGTGGTGTGTCGGCCAACCTGATGAGCCTGGGCGCGCTCGACTTCGGCCTCATCGTCGATGGCGCGGTGATCATCATCGAGAACTGCCTGCGCCGGTTCGGCGAACGCCAGCACGCACTGGGGCGCGACATGACGGTGGCCGAACGCTTTGCCGAAACCGCCAGTGCCACCGCTGAGGTGATCCGGCCCAGCCTGTTCGGCCTGGGCATCATCACCGCGGTGTACCTGCCGATCTTCGCGCTGACCGGCGTGGAAGGAAAAATGTTCCACCCGATGGCGATCACGGTGGTGCTCGCACTGACCGGTGCGATGCTGCTGTGCCTGACCTTCGTACCCGCCGCCATCGCGATGTTTCTCGGTGGCCGCGTGCAGGAGAAGGAAAACCGCCTGATGGCCTGGCTGCGCCGGCGCTACCAGCCGCTGCTGGCGTTCACCCTGCGCCGCGGGGGCTGGGTGGCCGCCGCCGCAGTGCTGCTGGTGCTCGGCTGCGGCGTGCTGGCCACACGGCTGGGCAGTGAATTCGTGCCCAGCCTGGACGAGGGCGATGTGGCCATGCATGCCATGCGCATCCCTGGTACCAGCCTGGCGCAGTCGGTGCAGATGCAGGTGCAGATCGAACGCCGCCTGCTGCAGGTACCGGAAGTGGCCAAGGTCTTTTCCAAGATCGGCACGCCGGAAGTAGCGTCCGACCCGATGCCACCTTCGGTAGCCGATACCTTCATCATGATGAAGCCCCGCAGCCAGTGGCCGGACCCGCGCAAGCCACGGGCCACGCTGCTGGCCGAACTGGAAAAGACTGCCGGACAGCTGCCGGGCAACAACTACGAGTTCACCCAACCGATCCAGATGCGCATGAACGAGCTCATTTCCGGCGTGCGCGCGGATGTGGCGGTGATGCTCTACGGCGATGACCTGGACACGTTGCGTCAGGTCGGCCAGCGCCTGCAGAAGGTGGTATCGGCCGTACCCGGTGCGGCCGATGTGCGGTTGGAGGAGACCAGCGGCCTGCCGCTGCTGACCGTGCTGCCGGACCGGCAGAAGCTGGCCGGTTACGGGCTAAACCCCGGCCAGGTGCAGTCCACCGTGTCCGCGGCCGTCGGTGGCCAGGTGGCCGGGCAGCTGTTCGAGGGCGATCGCCGCTTCGACATCGTGGTGCGTTTGCCGGAGAAGCTGCGGCAGGATCCGGCAGCACTGGCCGACCTGCCCATTTCGCTGGAAACCGCGTTGGCCGGAGGCAATGCCGATGAACTCAGCCGTGGCCAGGGTAGCGGAAGCGGCATGGCCCGCACGGTGCCGCTGCGCGAACTGGCGCGCATCGAGAACAGCGAAGGCCCGAACCAGATCAACCGCGATAATGGCAAGCGCCGCATCGTGGTCAACGCCAATGTGCGCGACCGTGATCTGGGCAGCTTCGTGGCCGAACTGCAGCAGGCGGTACAGGGCAAGGTCGAGCTGCCGGCCGGCTACTGGGTCGATTATGGCGGCAGCTTCCAGCAGTTGATTTCGGCCAGCCAGCGCCTGGCGGTGGTGGTGCCGGTCACGCTGGTGCTGATCTTCGCGCTGCTGTTCTGGGCCTTTGGTTCCGGCCGTGATGCGGCCATCGTGTTCACCGGCGTGCCGCTGGCGCTGACCGGTGGTGTGCTGGCTCTGGCCCTGCGTGGCCTGCCGCTGTCGATCTCGGCGGGCGTGGGCTTCATCGCGTTGTCCGGCGTGGCAGTACTGAATGGACTGGTGATGATCAGCTTCGTGCGCCACCTGCGCGAACAGGGCCGACCGCTGGCCGAGGCTGTCCGCGAAGGTGCGCTGGGCCGGTTGCGGCCGGTGCTGATGACGGCGCTGGTGGCCTCGCTGGGTTTCGTACCGATGGCCTTCAATGTCGGCGCCGGTTCGGAAGTGCAGCGGCCGCTGGCCACGGTGGTGATCGGCGGCATCGTGTCTTCCACGCTGCTCACCCTGCTGGTGTTGCCCGTGCTGTACCGCTGGCTGCACCGTCGCGAGCGCTGACCGGAGGGGTCAGATCCCTTCCGCAGGGAAAGGCGCTGACCCCACCCACTCAAGCGGCTTGTTGCACCGCCGCGCACCATCGGTAAGGATCGGGTTTCGTCACCAGGGAAGGATGGATGAGCGCTCGCATTCCCGCAGCAGGCCTGCTGCTGATTCTGGCCAGCCCCGCCGTCTGCGCCGCCGACGATGTCTACGTGGAGCTGCTGTGGGCGCCGACGCCGGCCGATGCGCTGGCGCGTTCGCAGACGCAGCTGTTCATTGCCGACGGTCAACACGACCACCGCATCTGCGTCGCGGCCAACTTCAAGGACACCGAGGTGGGCGGGCTGCAGATCGATGTCCGCGATGCCAAGGGGGCGCAGGTCTCGCACACGGTCCATCCCGATTACCGCGGCCGCAAGAAGTGCTATGCCGCCGGGCTGGGCAGCACTGGTGAGGCCGGCATGTGGACCGTTGATGCGGTACTGGGCGATGGGCGCCGTGGCAGTGCGCAGATCCGCGTGGACCGCACACTGGAAGCATCACCGCTGTACCTGCGGCATGACCAACCCTATGTGGCGGGACGCCCGAACTACGATGCCTCCATTCCCCCGGCCGAGTGGGTGGGCAAGCTGGTCTGGGCCATGGAGGTGGATGCCGAGGGCAAGGTGACCCATGTCGAGGTGGAGACTGCCGAAGGCGTGGGCGAGCGCCTGCGCGACCGCGCGCTGGCGGCGGGCTGGCTGACCCGGTTCGGCCCGGACCCGGCGCGCGCGCAGACGCCGCTGCGCTGGCGTCACACGCTGGAATTTGCCCCCGACTGAGGCTGCGGGCCGTAGAGCCGAGCCCATGCTCGGCTGGTTTCCTGTCATGAGCCGAGCGTGGGCCCGGCTCTGCAGCAGACGTCATGGCAGCTTCGCGATTACCTTGATCTCGAACTGGAACCCATACAGCCAGGTCACGCCGATGCCGGTCAGGGTCGGGTGCGGTGCTTCGCCCCAGTACTCGGGCACGATCGCCCAGGCCTTCTCGAAGTTCGTTTCCGGGTCGACCATGAACACGGTCACGTCGATCACGTCAACGAAGCTGCAGCCGGCGGCGGCCAGCACCGCGTTGAGGTTGTCGAAGGCACGGCGCACCTGGGTTTCGAAATCCGGTTCGGGCGAACCGTCCTCGCGGCTGCCGACCTGGCCGGAGACGAACAGGAAACCATTGCTGCGGATGGCGGGCGAGTAGCGGTTGCGCTCGTACAGGGCCTGGCGGCCGGCGGGGAAAACGACGTCGCGGTGGGTCATGGGGAGACTCCAGGGAGAAGGTCTCCATCTTCCGCGTCGCATCTGTCTGGATAAACGGCAATGATCGGCCTAGATTGATTGTCAATTCCAAACAATCACGGGTCAGCCATGGACCGTTTCGAGGCGATGCGCGCCTTCGCCCGCGTGGTGGAAACCGGCAGCTTCACCCGCGCCGCGCACACCCTGCAGGTCAGCCGCACCACCGTGACCCAGCTGGTGCAGCAGCTGGAAGCGCACCTGCGGTTGCGCCTGCTCAACCGCACCACGCGGCGGGTCAGCGTCACCGCCGATGGCGCGGCGTACTACCCGCGCATCGCGCGCCTGCTGGCCGAGCTGGAAGAGGTGGAGGGCGGCCTAGGCGATGCGGCCAGCCAGCCGCGTGGGCGCCTGCGCATCGATGTGCCCGGCCCGTATGCGCGGCTGCGGCTGGTGCCGGCGCTGCCGGATTTCCATGCGCGCTATCCGGACATCCAGCTGGACATCGGCGTCAGCGACCGCGAGGTCGATGTCATCGCCGACAACGTGGACTGCGTGATCCGCGGCGGTGCGCCGGCCGATCCGGCGCTGGTTGCGCGTCCGCTGGCCAGCCTGTCGATCGGCTTCCACGCCAGCCCCGCCTATCTGCAGCGCTTCGGTGTGCCCGCGCACCCGCGCGCGCTGGACGGGCCGGACCATCACTTGGTCGGCTTCCTCAGCCCGCGCACCGGTCGCGCGCGCGCGTTCATCGCCCAGCGCGGTGATGAGCGCATTGAAGTGCAGGGCCGCCATGCGGTGGGCTTCGATGATGGCAATGCCTACCTGGCCGCCGGCGTGGCGGGCCTGGGCGTGGTCGCGCTGCCGAGCTACATGGCGGCGCCGCACGAGGCCAGCGGTGAACTGCGGCCAGTGCTGCAGGACTGGCAGCTGCCGCCGATGCCGATGCACGTGATGTTTCCGCCGAACCGGCATATGAGCCAGCGCCTGCGGGTGTTCATTGACTGGGTGGTGGAGGTGCTGGGCTGACACGCGTTGTTGTAGCGCCGAGCCCACGCTCGGCTGCTCTTCGCGGATTCCCACGAAAACTGCGTTGCGCGCGTCAGCCGAGCATGGGCTCGGCTCTACAGGGTGGATTGCAACTGTTCCTAGGTCGATGGCGCCACCCTTCGTGCGACCATTCCGGGCAGGTCACACAGGAAAGGAATCGCCCCATGAGTCGCATCGTTGCACTGGACACGGAAACCACCGGCCTGTCGCACAGACATGGCCATCGCATCATCGAAATCGGTGCGGTGGAAATGATCGACGGACGAATCACAGGTCGCCAGTTCCACACGTTCCTGCAGCCACAGCGTCGCGTGGATCCGTTTGCGCAACGTGTGCACGGCATCAGCGACGCGATGCTGGTCGGCAAGCCCTCATTCTCCAGCAAAGCGGCCGAACTCCTTGAATTCCTGCGTGGCAGCGAACTGGTGGCCCACAACGCCACGTTCGACGTCGGATTCCTGGACCATGAGCTTCGCTTGGCCGGTCACACGGTGGCCCTGGCCCACCATTGCCGCGTGACCTGCAGCCTGAAGATCGCCCAGCAGCGCTGGCCCGGGCAGCCCAACAAGCTGGATGACCTGCTGCGGCGCCTGGGCATTCCCAGCAATCGCGGCCTGCATGGCGCGCTGAAGGATGCGCATCTGCTGGCGCAGGTGATTCCGCATCTGCGTTGATAAGGTGTTGGGCGGGGCAGCCGAGCATGGGCTCGGCTCTAACGTGGCTGAAGCCAGCGCTCGACCATCGCCACACCGGCGGCCACGCCATCTTCGCTGGCCATCGCCGCGCCCAGTGCTGCGGCACGCGCACGCGTCGTGCTGTCCTCGGCGAATGTGATGGCCGCCGCCAGCGCACCCGCATCCAAACGCTTTGGTGACAACGGCGCCGGCGCGACACCCAGCGCCTGCAGGCGCCGCGCCCAGAAGAACTGATCGGCCGCGAACGGCATCACCAGCGAAGGAATTCCAGCGCGGCAGGCCGAATGCGTGGTGCCGCTGCCGCCATGATGGATGGCCAGCGCGCAGCGTGGGAACAGTGCTTCATGCGGCGTCGGGCCAAGCACGAACACGTCCGCTGGCAATGCACCCGCAGGCAATCCGGCCCAGCCCGGGAACAGCAGCACGCGGCGTGGCGCCAGCGCCTGCAGCAGGGATGGCAGCACGCGCTCGCGGTCGAAGCCGGTCATGCTGCCGAAGCCGAGATAGACCGGCGGCGGGCCGGCGTCGAGAAAGGCCTGCAGGTCGGCGGGTGGTGACCACGGTTGCTCCGGCATCCGCCATTGCCCGCACACCACATGGTCAGCCGGCCAGTCTGCGGGCGGTGGCAGCAGCTGCGGGGAAATGCCGTACAGCATCGGCAGGCCGGTCCACAGCGTGCGGCGCGGCGGTTGTCCCAATGTGGCGCGCGCGTCGTTGACGGGCCTGCGGAAGGTGCGCCAGACCGCCTGGTTGACCAGCCCATGGCTGGCCCGGCGCAGGATTCCCGGCAAGGGTATCGGCGGCAGGAAGGGCGAGGCGAACGCGCGCGTCGGCGTCAGCGGAATCATGCCGGCGCCGATGGCCGGCAGGCCGTGGCGCTCGGCCACGCTCAGCCCCACCAGGGCGGCCAGCCCACCGGTCAGCACGGCATCGCAGCCGGTGGCGGCCGCATCGGCCTGCGCCATCCAGGCCGGCACGTGGCGGCCCGCCATCCGCGCCAGGCCGCGCGACGCGGCGGCAAGGTGGTTGCCGCGTGCCACCAGGGCCACCACTTCGTCATGGATGTCGCCTTCCAGCGCCGCATGCGGCACGCCCAGTTCGCGCGCGCTGCCCAGCGTGCCCTGTTCGGCCAGCAGCATTACCTCGTGGCCGGCCTGGCGCAGGCCATGGCACAGCATCACCAGCGGCCGGGTGTCGCCTTCGGTGCCATAGGTCAGGGCCAGCAGTCGCATCGGGGGCTTCGCGGGTGGGGCCGCCAGTATCGCTGCAGGTCGCAGAAGGCCACGCGAATGCACCCGCGTGTTGCTATTGGTGGCATTGCACGGGTCCGGCCAGTACGCTTCCTGCATGCGAACCAAGCCCAATGCCCAGCCCAACCAGAGCCTGATCGACGGCATCGCCACCCTTCAGGCACTGGCGTCGTCGCCCGAGCCGGTGGGCTGCCGTGAACTGGCCCGCCAGCTCGACGCCAACCCGACGCGGGTCAACCGCCTGCTCAAGACCCTGGCCTATCTGGGCATTGCGCGGCAGACCGCCGACCGCAAGTACACCGCCGGCCCGGGCATGCACGTGCTGGCCGCGCAGAGCCTGTTCGCCTCCGGCCTGATCCGTCGCGCGCTGCCGGTGCTGGAAAGCCTGCGCCGCTTTGGCCACACCGTGGCACTGGGCGTGCTGTGGAACGACAGCGTCAGCTACCTGTTCCATGCGCCGCCGGGCATCGAGGCGGCACGGGGCCTGGGCCGCATCGGCCTGCTGCCGGCCACCACCAGCGGCATCGGCATCGTGCTGCTGGCGCAGCTGAGCGATGACGAAGTGCGCGAGATCTACCAGGACAAGCCGATCCCGATGTTCCCCGAGGGCATCGAGCAGCTGCTGGCGACCCTGGCAGTGACCCGTGCGCAGGGCCATGCCCGGGTGCACGTCGCCGACGAACGTGACCACCACATCGTCGCCATCGCCATGGGCGACCCGGTCCACGCCGGCATCGCCATGTCCGGCTGGATCCCCGAATCGGCCACCGCGGAACTGGTAGCGGCCCTGCGCACGGCGGCGGCGGAGATCGGCTGAGGTGCCGCGACAGGGCTGCCGCAGTGCGACTTGACCTGTTGCTACAATAGCAATACGTTGCAGCCTTCCGATGGGGAGGTGTCGTCGATGGCCAAGCGGTGGAACGCGTGAGCGGGTCGGGCAAGACCAGGTGGGTCCTGCTGGGACTGCTGTTCTTTTCCACCGTCATCAACTACCTGGACCGGCAGGCGCTGTCGATCCTGGCCACGACCATCCAGGCCGACCTGGACATGTCCGACATCGAGTACGCGCGGGTGGTGCAGGTGTTCCTGTTCGCCTATGCCGCCGCCTACGTCATGGCCGGGCGCATCACCGACTGGCTGGGCGCGCGGGTGGCGCTGCTGCTGTTCGTGGGCTGGTGGTCGCTGGCCAACATCGCTACCGGCTTCGTACGCAGTGCGGTGGAACTGGGCGCGGCGCGGTTCGCGCTGGGCCTGGGCGAGCCGGGCAACTACACGGTCGGCACCAAGGTGGTGTCCGAACAGTTCCCGCCGCGCCAGCGCGGCCTTGCTCTGGGCCTGTACACCGCCGGCGCGATGATCGGCGCCACCCTGGCACCGCCGCTGATCGGCGGCATCGCCATCGCCTACGGCTGGCGCGCGGCATTCTGGATCACCGGCCTGGCCGGGCTGGTGTGGATGATCGGCTGGTGGTGGGCCTACCCGCGCGGCGCCGGAAAGCAGTCGACCGCAGTAGCCGCCAGCGCTTCGGATGCGTCTCCATCCGACGAGGCCGTGGCCGCACCGACGCCACCGGGCATGAAAGGGGTCTGGGGCCGGTTGGCGCGCGATCGCACGGTATGGGCGCTGGTTGCCTCGCGCGCCGTGGCCGACCCGGTCTGGTACTTCTACCTGTTCTGGTTCCCCAAATACCTGGGCGATGCGCGCGGCATGAGCCTGATGGCGGTCGCGTCGCTGGCCTGGATCGTCTACGTGGCCGCCGACATCGGCAGCGTCGGCGGTGGCCTGATTTCCGGCGGCCTGGTGAAGCGTGGCATGGACCCGGTGCAGGCTCGCCTGCGCACGATGATCGGCGCGGCGTGCCTGGCACCGGTCGGCATCTTCGTGGCCCTGCATCCGCCGATCCCCGTGCTGCTGGGGCTGGCCTGCCTGGTCACGTTTGCCCACCTCACCTATCAGATCAACCTGACCACGATGACGGTGGACCTGTTCCCGTCGCGCTACATCGCTTCGGTGGCGGGGCTGGTGGGCTGCGGCAGTGCGCTGGGCGGCATGGTGTCGGCGCAGGTGGTGGGGCACCTGGTGGCCGGTGGCAACTTCGACCGTGCGTTCGTGCTGATGGCCGTGCTGCACCCGATTGCGGTGGTGCTGGCCTGGGTCGCACTGCGCCAGGCGCGCCGCTCGCCGATGACCCTGGTAGGGCAGCAGGCGGCATAACCACGTGTCTTTGTAGCGTCAAGCGTGGCTCGACGCTACAAAGGCCAAGCCGGGTCAGGCCACGGCTTCGGCGTGTTGCCAGAACGTCGCGTTGGGCGTGGCACCGAGGCCTGGGCCGCTGGGCAGCCGATAGCCGTCCTGCGTGTAGGCCATGTCGGTCTCCAGCATCTGCACCGAGCGCGAGAAGATCGAGTGCTGCCACTCGTGCCGCCACAGCCCTTCGACCACCGCCGATGCATGCAGGCTGGCCGCCATGAAGATGCCGCCGCCGATGGTGGCGTGCGGTGCGACCTGCACGCCGTGGGCGGCGGCCAGGCGGGCGATGCGCAGGAACTGGGTGATGCCGGTGTGGCCCATCTCCGGTTGCACGTAGGCCAGGCTTCCACCTTCCACGCGCGGCCTTGCCACGTAATCAGTCGGCCACTCTTCGCCCGCAGCCACCGGAATCGGGCTCTGCTGGCCCAGCGCGACCAGTCCAGGCACGTCCTCAGGCTTCAGCGGCGCCTCGATGAAGGTCAGGCCCACTGGCTGCAGCTGGTGGGCCAGCTGCAGCGCGCCCTCCAGGTCGAACTTCCAGTGCAGGTCGACCATCAGCTGGGCGTCTGCACCCAGTGCCTGGCGCAGGGCTGCCATCTCTTCGGCAATGCCGTCGTGGCTGACCACCGCGTGCACCTTGAAGGCGGTATGGCCCTGCTGCTGGAACGTGCGCGCCATGGCCACCTTTTCCTCCAGCGTGGCCGCGGGCAGGCCGGACACGTAGCCGGCGATGCGCTCGTGGCGCCGCTCTCCCAGCAGCGACCACAGCGGCTGGTCCGCGGCGCGTGCGCGCAGGTCCCACAGCGCGATGTCCAGCGCGGCGATGGCATCGGTGTGGAAGCCGCTGCCGCAGCCGCGCACGCGCATCAGGCCGTACAGGTCGTCCCAGATCGCCTCGACATCTTCCGGTTCGCGGCCCAGCAGCTCCGGTGCCAGCAGGTCGTTGATGATTTCGCAGGTCGCGCGCGGTGCGCAGATGCCGTACGTCTCACCCCAGCCAACGGCGCCGTCGGCGGTGGTCACCCGTACCAGCACCGAGCGGTCCACGGTCGGGTACAGCGTGCCGTTGCCCCGGCGCACCAGGTAGCCACGCTCGTTGACCCTTTCCCCGGCACCCAGTGGCCCCAGGTAGGGCGTGTTGCGTGGCACGGTGAGGATGAAGGTTTCGACGCGGGTGACGGCGCTCATGCAGGGGTCCGTTGTGGGCGGCCGGGCACAACGTCCAGCGGCAGCAGGTCGGCGATGCGGGACAACAGGGTATCCAGTTCGCGGCGGTCCCAGGCATCCAGCGCCGGGCCCGGGGCGCGTACATGTTCGCAGTCGATGATGCCCCGGCGCAGCAGCACGGCCTTGGTCAGCCGCCAGCGGAACACCGCCTGCATGCTCAGCAGCGGCAGCGTGCGCTCGAACAGCACGCGCGCGCGCTCGTGGTCACCGGCGGCGTGCGCGGCCAGCATCGCCACGTGCACTTCGGTGATCTCGCAGGCCGGCATGGTGCCCACCGCACCGCGTGCCAGCTCGTCCAGCACGTAGCGCGCGCCGGCACCACCGAACACCGCCTGCACCGCATCGCCAGCACGTTCGGACAGCGCGGTGATGCGATGCCCGGACGGCATCGTTTCTTCCTTGACGTAGGTGATCGCCGGCACCTGGGTGGCCAGCGCCAGCAGCGCATCCACGCCCAGGCCCACGCCCATCGGCGGCGGTGCGTTCTGCAGCATGATCGGCACGCCCGATTCGGCGCCCAGGCGCGCGAAGAACGCCGCCATGCCTTCGTTGTCACCGGCCAGCGCGTGCGGAGTCAGCACCATCGCCGCCGCCGCGCCGGCTTCGCCGCCGGCACGGGTCAGGCGCACGGCATCGTCCAGCGTCTTCGCACTGCCACCGACGATGAACGGCACGCGGCCGTTGTTCCAGCGGCCGATGCAGGCGGTCAGGTGCAGGCGTTCCTCCACGTCCAGCATGTCGTACTCGCTGGCCAGGCCGGGGAACACCACGCCGGCGGCACCAGCGGCCAGCAGGTATTCGAACACGCCCTGGGTCGCGGTCTCGTCCACGGCGCCCTGGGCATCGAAGATCGTGGGAAGAATCGGGAAGACACCTTGCAGAGCGGCCATTGCGCCGGATCCTTGTTGAAAGGGTGTGCCATGTGTAGCAACACCATGAAGGGGAGGTTCCCGCCTGGGCCGCGAAGGAACCGTCATTCTTCGCTGCATTGCAGCGTGCGCGGCCAAAACATATTGCTATATTAGCTACACCACTGCCAAGTCGCAGTGCAGCAGCAACGACCGGAAAAGCGCTGGATCCAGGTGGCAGTTCGGCAAGCGGGGTGGGGCGGGGCAGCGGACGGAGGGTCCGCGCCGGTCCCGGTCGGTGCCGCCTGGGTCCCAACCTTGGGAGAGGGCCCGATCCATGCATCGTTTTCCACGTTCGACCTTGTTCACCGCTCTGGGGACCTGCCTGCTGATGCCCGTGCTGGCATCGGCGCAGGACACGGCCCCGGCCACCACCACAGGCGACGGCCAGCAGCAGGCGCAGACCTTGGATGCCGTCAGCGTCGTTGGCATCCGCGGCAGTCTGGAAGCCTCGCGTGACCTGAAACGCGACTCGGCGCAGATCGTCGATGCGATCGTCGCCGACGACATCGGCAAGCTGCCCGATACCAACGTCGCCGAGTCGCTGGGCCGCGTGGCCGGCGTGCAGCTCGAGCGCGGCATGGGCGAGGGCAGTGACATCCTGGTGCGCGGCCTGAAGGAAAACGTCCTGCTCTACAACGGGCGGCAGATCGTCGATGCCACCGGTCGCGGCGGCAACGGCCTGGACCAGCTGGCCACCTCCACCTACGGCCTGCTCTCGCTGGTGCCGTCGGAGCTGATCTCGCGGCTGGAAGTGACCAAGCTGGCCGGTGCCGACCAGCTCAGCGGTGGCCTCGGTGGCATCGTCGACATCCATACCCGGCAGCCGCTGTCCGGCGATGCCGAGCAGAACGTAGTGAGCGTGGCCGGCACCTATGACGAGATGGCCGATTCCTCGGGCCACAATGCCTTCGGCCTGGTGTCGCGGCGCAGCGATGACCGCCGCTTTGGCGCGCTGGTCTCGGCCACCTATGGCCGCCGCAACGTGGTGCAGCAGGGCCTGGATACCTTCTCAGGCTATGCCCGCTACACCGACCCGGCGAGCCCGGGTACCACCCGCTTCGGCAGCACCGACATGCGCGCGCAGAACATCGACGACGACCGCACCAAGGTCGGCGTCAGCACCGTGCTGCAGTGGCGCCCCAGCGATGGCGTGGAGCTGACCTGGGACACGTTCTATTCGCGGCAGAAGGCCGAGCGTGACCGCTACTGGATCGCCTTCAACCCATCCGCAGGCCTGAGCAACGCGGTCTACTCCGAGCACGACATCCTGCTGGCCGGCCGCTCCACCGGCACCGTGCTGCTCAACTCCGAAGCGGCTGACATCAATTCGGACACGATCTCCAGCGCGCTGCGCGCCAGCTTCCGCGTCGGCGAACGGCTGGATGGTTCGGTGGAGCTGGACTGGGGCCGTTCCACTGCCAAGTACGACCAGCGCTACATGCGCCTGGCGCCGATGGCCGGTCTGACCTCGGTGACCGACTTCGACCTGCGCAGCGGCAATTTCGGCAGCTTCAACGTCAGCGGCGTGGACGTGACCGATCCAGCGCAGTGGCGCATGACCATCATGTTCGACAACTACTGGCGGGCCAGGACCGACTCGCGCGCGCTGCGCAGCGACTGGAGCCTGGCCTTCGATGACGGCCCGCTGCGCTCGCTGGATTTCGGCGCCCGCTTCAGCCGCCTGGAAAGCCTGCAGGATCCGCTGCGCGCGGACATCCGCCCGGCTGGTGGCATCCCGGTCACGCAGATGGCGCCGTACATCCGCGTCTACAGCAACAACGATTTCCTGCCCGGTGAATTCAGCGGACTGCCGCGCGACTACCTCGGCGCGTTCCGCAGCACCTTCGGTGGCTGTGAAAGCTTCACCACCGTGCCGCAGATCTCGCAGAACGCGCAGTGCCTTGACCCGCGCAACAACGCACTGGCCTACGCGGCAACCTTCCGCGTGGACGAGGATTTCCTCGAGGCTTACGCCAAGCTCAACTGGGATACCGACGTGGCCGGCATGGCGCTGGGCGGCAATGTCGGCGTGCGCTTCGTCGGTCGTGACATGACCTCGCGCGGCAACCTGATCAGCGGCAACGGCACGCTCACCCCATCCACCTTCGACCGTGACGACCGCGAAGTCCTGCCCTCGGCGGTGGCCAAGCTGCAGATCACCGACAGCCTGGTGCTGCGTGGTGGCGCGGCCAAGGTGGTGGCGTTCCCCAACACCGAAGACCTCAACAACGGCGTCACCCTCAACAACAACGCCGTGTTCGATGGCAACGGCGTGCAGACCTCGCCGGGCACCGGCAGCGGCGGTGCACCGGACCTGGACCCGTTCAAGGCCACCCAGTACGACCTGTCGCTGGAGTGGTACTACGGCGGCCAGGGCCTGCTCTCGGCCGGCCTGTTCTACAAGGATGTTTCGACCTTCATCGTGCAGCGGCAGAGCGCGGAAACCTACAACAACATCAACTACCTGGTGCTGCGCAAGATCAACGGCGACAAGGCCAAGGTAAAGGGGGTCGAGCTGCTGGCGCAGGTGCCGTTCAGCGGCACGCTCGATGGCTTCGGCGTGGTCGCCACCTACACGTGGATCGACTCGGAAACCCCGATCACCGACGTGAACGGCAATGCGATGACCTTCCCGGGGCTGTCGAAGAACAATGCCAACCTGATCGGCTATTACGAGAACGGCCCGTTCGGCATCCGCGTGGCCTACAACTGGCGCGATGAATACCTGGTCGGCCTGTCCAGCGCCGCCACCGGCATCTTCAACGACACCTACAAGGATCTGTCGGCGTCGATGAGCTACGATTTCAGCGACCGCCTGTCGTTGAAGGTGGAAGCCAACAATCTGCTGGACAGCGAGCAGCGCACCTTCGACGGCTATGACGAGGGCCTGCGCACCAACGTGGTGTTCGGTCGCTCGTACAAGGCCAGCCTTACCTACCGGTTCTGAGCATGGGCAACGACGCAGTGCAGGGTGAGTGGCAGGGCAGGCATGTCTGGGTAAGCGGGGCGGCCAGTGGCATCGGCGCGGCAGTACTGGCGCAGCTGCAGGCGCAGGGGGCCACGGTGCTGGCACTGGATCGCGAGCCGGTGCCGGCGGCGACCACGCAGGTACAGGCCGACCTGGCCGACGCCGGTGCGGTCGATGCCGCGCTGGCGCCGCACCTGGGCCAGCCGCTGGATGCGCTGATCCACTGCGCGGGTTGGTGTCCGCCGGCCGATACCTGGGCTGACGACGACGCGCTCTGGCAGCAGGTGCATGCGGTGAACGTGCTGGGTGCGCGCCGGCTGATGCGCCATGCGCTGGCTGGCCTGCATGCCAATGGCGGCGGCAGCATCGTGCTGCTGTCCTCCATCAACGCGCGCTACGCCACGCCTGGGCTGGCGGCCTACGCGGCCTCCAAGGCGGCGCTGGAATCGCTGGCACGTACCGCAGCACTGGAACTGGCCGAAGCGAACATCCGGGTCAATGCGATCGCGCCGGCATCGGTGGATACACCGATGCTGCAGGGCTCGTTCGCGCGCAGCGATGATCCCGCCGCGGCCCGCGCACGCAACGTGAAGCGGCACCCGCTGCAGCGCCTGGGCAGCGCCGCCGATGCGGCGGAACTCGCACTGTTCCTCGCCTCACCGCGCAGCGGCTGGATGACCGGCGCGGTGGTGCCGCTGGATGGTGGCGCCGGAGTGACGCGCCGATGAGCATGCACGACAACGACGCACCGATCATCGGCATCAACTGGGGCAGCAGCAATTTCCGCGCCTTCCTCATCGCCGCCGATGGGCGGGTGCTGGACAGCGTGGAACAGCCACGCGGCATCGCCGGGCTGGACCGCGCGCAGATGCAGGCCCTGCTGGAACAGACCGTGACCGCTTGGCCCGGCGCGGCGGCGGTATATGCCTGTGGCATGGTCGGCTCGAACATCGGCTGGAGCGATGCCGGCTACGCCGATTGCCCGGCCACGCCGCAGCGGCTGGCCGCGCAGCTGCACCACACCCGCATCGGCCAGGTGCCGGTGGCCATCGTGCCCGGGCTGGCCTGCCAGCGTGCGCAGGACGACGCGCCGGACATCATGCGTGGCGAGGAAACCGAGCTGCTCGGCCTGCTGGCCGGGGGCGCCCTGCCGCTGGATGGGCTGGTGGCACTGCCCGGCACGCACAGCAAGTGGGTGCAGCTGCAGGGCGGGGCGGTGGTGTCCTTCCTCACCGCGATGTCTGGCGAAATCTTTGATCGCCTCACCGCTGTCGGGCTGCTGGCGTCGGTGGTGGATGGCCCTGCCGTGGAAGGCGCGGCCTTCTTCGATGGCCTGCAACACGGCCATGCGGGCGGGCTGGGATTGGGCAGTCTGCTGTTCGGCGCACGCGCCCGGGTGATCCGTGGCCAGCTGCCGCGCACGGACGGTGCCTCATGGCTGCGCGGTGTGCTGATCGGCGCCGAGCTGGCCGACGTGCGCCGGCTGTGGCCCGCCGCGCTGCAGGTGCCGCTGCCGATGGTCGGTGCTGCGCCGGTGTGCGCGCTGTACGCCGCCGCCGTGCATGCCCTGGGTGGCAGTGCACGTACGCTGTTGTCCCACGATGCCGTGACCCGCGGCTTCCTCGCCCTGCACCGGGCCGCACAGGTAACGCCATGAACACCGCACACGCCGCCGCCTTCGATGCGGCCATCGAACACATACCGCTGGTGGCCATCCTGCGCGGGCTGACAGGCGCCGAGGCGTTGGCCGTCGGCCAGGCCCTGGTGGACGCCGGCGTGCGCCTGGCCGAAGTCCCGCTCAATTCGCCGGACCCGCTGGCCACCATCTCCCTGCTGGCGGCGCATTTCGGCGACCGCCTGTGGGTCGGCGCAGGCACGGTGCTGGAGGTGGCCCAGGTCGAAGCCCTGGCCGCCACCGGCTGCCGCTTCTGCGTATCGCCCAACACCAACCCGGAGGTGATTGCCGCGGCACGCGCGCACGGCATGGAGCCGATGCCCGGCTTCAGCACCGCCACCGAGGCGTTTGCCGCGCTGGCCGCAGGCGCGCGCTACCTGAAAGCATTTCCGGCGCACGATTCCGCACCGCGGCTTGCGGCACTGTCGGCGGTGCTGCCGGCGCAGGCGCGGCTGGTAGCCGTGGGCGGGTTCACCACCGATGCGCTGCCTGCGCTGTGGCAGGCTGGCGTGCGTGCGGTGGGCATCGGTACCGACCTGTATCGCCCCGGTCGCGCCGCGGACGAGGTAGGTCGACGCGCGCGGCACTGGTTGCAGGCGCTGCGGGCGGTACCCGCCAGCGGCGTGCGCCTGGCCTGCGATGCCGGAACGCTGGTGGGGGAGTCACCGGTGGTGCTGGACGATAGCCGCGTGGCCTGGGTCGAGCCGACCGCACCGGCGCTGCTGCATTGGGATGGCCAGGCGTGCGTGCGCACGCCGCTGTCCGAGCCGGTCTGGTCGCTGGCGGTGACGCCGCAGGGCCTGGTCGGCAACGGCGAAACGCACTTCGTGCGGATTGCCGATGACGGTGGCCTGCAGCCCGGGCCAACCATCGATGTGGGTGCCGGTTGCCGCCTGAATGACATGACCGTGGATGCGCGCGGCGGCCTGTGGGCCGGGTCGATGCACCGGGGCCTGCTGGGCGGCCGTGGCGCGCTGTTCCATGCAACAGCGGTGGATGCGCCGGTGCGGCGTGTGGCCGAAGGGCTGGGGGTAGCCAACGGCATGGTGTTCAGCCCGGCGGGCGATACCCTGTATGTGATCGATACCCTGGCCCGCACCCTGCTGGCCTACCCGGCCGATGTGGCCGCAGGCACCCTGGGCGAACCCAGGGTGGTCACCGATTTCCTCGGCGAAGCGGGCAAGCCCGACGGGTTGGCGCTGTCACCGCAGGGCAGCCTGTGGGTGGCGATGTGGGGCGGGGCCTGCGTGCTGGAACTGGCGGCCAACGGCGCGGTACAGCGGCGGCTGGCGGTACCGGCGCCGCACGTGGGCGCACTGTGTTTCGCCCCGGATGGGCGCCTGTTCATCACCACGGCACGGGCGCGGCTGGGCCCTGACGCATTGCAGCGGGCGCCCGGCTCGGGCGGCTTGTTCATCGCCACGCCCTGACCCGCACCTGTGGGTAACTTGCGCAAGTGCTTGAGCCCGTGCATAATACGCGGCTCGCTGTGTCCGGTTTTCTACCGGGCGGCGCCCCCGGGAGCACGTCCCCGGCCGCCCAACGCCAGCGTAACCCTTTGATTCTCTTGACGTGTGGTGGGTAACCACCGAGGCCGCCGTCTCCCGGGCTACGGGCTGACACAACTTACTATCGAGGTGCGCAATGTCCCGCGTATGCCAGGTTTCCGGCAAGCGAGTGCAGACGGGTAACAACGTCTCGCACGCCAACAACAAGACCCGTCGTCGTTTCCTGCCCAACCTGCACGAGCGCCGCTTCTGGGTTGCCAGCGAAAACCGCTGGGTGAAGCTTCGTGTTTCCGCGCATGCACTGCGCACCATCGACAAGAACGGCATCGATTCCGTTCTGGCTGAGCTGCGTGCGCGCGGCGAAAAGGTCTGAGGAGTAGACGATCATGGCAGGCAAGCGCGATAAGGTCCGTATGATTTCGACCGCCGGTACCGGTCACTTCTACACGACCGACAAGAACAAGAAGAACACCCCGGGGAAGATGGAATTCTCCAAGTACGATCCGGTCGTGCGCAAGCACGTCCCGTACAAGGAAGGCAAGATCAAGTAATCCGCGAGGATTGCTGGTCGCTTCCGAAAGAACCCGCCCGCGTGGCGGGTTTTTTTGTGCCGCCACGCCAGGCAGGTGCCAACCTTGGTTGGCACACTCACCCCGCACTGGTAGGTGCCAACCTTGGTTGGCACACTCACCCCGCACCGGTAGGTGCCAACCTTGGTTGGCACACTCACCCCGCACCGGTAGGTGCCAACCTTGGTTGGCACACGGCGTCCAGACAGTCGAGCAAGCTCGACTCTACACACCCTGCTGGGCAGAATGACCCCACACCTCCGACGGGCGACGCGATGCTGTTCGAGTGGCTGCTGGGTTCCTACCTGCTGTTGATCGACTGGCTCATCCGCCTGGTCGCGCTGTGCTGGATCCCCACCCGCACCACGCCGGGGGCGGCACGCAGCTGGCTGCTGCTGGTCGGCTTCGTGCCGCTGCTGGGCCTGCCGCTGTACCTGCTGTTCGGCCACCCGTGGCTGTCGCGCGAACGCATCCGCCGGCAAGCCGAGGCGTCGCAGGTCATCCGCGAGGAACAGGCACTGCAGCGCCGCCTGCGCTGGACCCCGACGGCCGACACCGCCAGCGCCGAGATCGTGCCGCTGGTGCAGCGCCAGGGCGATTTCATGCCGGTGCACGGCAATGCCGTTGATCTGCTCATCGACTACGACGAGTCGCTGCACACGCTCATCGCCGACATCGACCAGGCCGAGGACCGTGTCCACCTGCTGTACTACCTGATGTTCGACGACGCGGTGGGCGAAGCCATCGTCGAAGCGCTGCAACGCGCCGCTGCGCGTGGCGTGCAGTGCCGGGTGCTGCTGGATGCCGTGGGCGCCAAGCGCGGCCTGCGTGCCTACCGCAAGCGCCTGCAGGCGCGCGACATCGACGTGCGGGCGATGCTGCCCGGCGGCCTGCGCTGGCGCCGCAGCGGGCGCATGGACCTGCGCAACCACCGCAAGATCGCGGTGATCGACAACGAAGTGGCCTACGTTGGTTCGCAGAACCTGGCCGGTCCGCGCTTCGTGCCCGGCCATCCCAACCGCGAACTGGTCGCGCGCGTGCGCGGCCCGGCGGTAGCCCACCTGGAAGCGGTGTTCGCCAGCGACTGGTACATGGAAACCGGGCAGCGCCTGGACGTCATCACCGATGTGCCGGTGTGCGGTGATGACATCGCCACCCAGCTGCTGCCCAGCGGCCCGGCGTACCCCTACAGCAACGCACGCGACGCGGTGGCGGCGCTGATCCACCTGGCACGGCGACGGCTGGTGATGGTCACCCCGTACTTCGTGCCTGACGAAGCGACGCTGAGCGCGCTGCGCATCGCCGCGCTGTCCGGCGTGAAGGTGCAGCTGATCCTGTCGGCCAGCAACAACCAGCGGCTGACCGCGTGGGCGCAGGAGGCGTACTACGAGGAACTGCTGCGGTGTGGCGTGCAGATTGCGCTGTACGAGCCGCAGTTCCTGCACGCCAAGCACATGAGCGTGGACGAGGACATCGCCGTGCTCGGTTCGATCAACATGGACATCCGCTCTTTCGCGCTGAATGCCGAGATCGGCCTGATCTGCTATGACCGCGCGCTGGTGCAGCAGCTGTGCGCCATCGAGGACGACTACCTCCGCCAGTCGCGCCTGCTGGACCTGGAGCAGTGGCGCCAGCGCCCGGCGTGGAAGCGAAGCCGCGAAGGCATCGCGCGGTTGGCCGATGCCTTGATGTGAATGCATCGGCCGCCGCCGTGGAAACGGCCCGATGCGGCACGCCGGGCCGTCACCCGGCATGGCCTACAATCGACCCATGACTGATTCATCGCGTAATGGCGAACTGGACCTGGCAATCATCGGCGGCGGTGCCGCTGGTGTACTGGTGGCGATCCAGGTGTTGCGCCAGGCCCGGGCGCCGCTGGCACTGGCCATCTTCGAACCCGCTTCGCAGCTGGGCCAGGGCATTGCCTACGCCACGCCGTGGCCGGAACACCTGCTGAACGTGCCCGCGGCGAAGATGAGTGCCTTCCCCGACCAGCCCGGCGATTTCCTCGATTACCTGCAGGCCGTCAACGCTTACCCGGGCGAGGCGCGCGAGCTGCTGGGTGAGCGTTACGTGAGCCGCCACCACTTCGCCGCCTACCTGCAGCAGCGCCTGCAGGACGCGGCGGCCGCCAGCCCGGCGCAGCTGCAGGAGATCGCGCAGCCGGTGCTGGGCCTGCAGCCGGATGACCACGGTTACCACCTGCAGCTGGGCGATGGCAGCACGC
The DNA here is from genome assembly GCF_035634915.1 of Stenotrophomonas sp. Classification (GTDB taxonomy): domain Bacteria; phylum Pseudomonadota; class Gammaproteobacteria; order Xanthomonadales; family Xanthomonadaceae; genus Stenotrophomonas. Next base: position 271,704 of record NZ_DASQCB010000009.1, on the reverse strand, counting down.
TGCACGCGGCGCAGGCGGTCATCGCCACCGGCAACAGCATGCGTCCGCTGCCCGTGGCCGGCGCCGATGCGTTGCCTGCCGACGACGTGGTCGAGGCCTGGGACTATGACGGCGTGCGCACGCTGGCCGGTGCCCATGCCCTGGCCATCGTCGGTTCCGGCCTGAGCATGGCCGACACCGTGCTGGCGCTGGTCGCCGCCGGCCATACCGGTCCGCTGCACGTGATCTCGCGGCACGGCCTGTTGCCGCTGCCGCATGCGCATGGCGTGCTGCCCGAATTCGATCCGGCCGTGCTGCTGCCGATGACCCTGCGCCAGCGCGTGCGTGCCCTGCGCGGCTTCGCGCGGCAGACGCAGGCCGATGGCCAGCCGTGGCAGGGCGTGATGGATCGCATCCGCCCGCATGGCCAGGCGCTGTGGTGCAGCCTGGACGAGGCCGACCAGCGACGCTTCCTGCGCCATGTGGTGCGCTACTGGGACGTGCACCGCCACCGCATCGCCGAAGACGTCGACGCGCAGCTGCAGGCCCTGCAGGCCAGTGGCCAGCTGCAGCTGCACTGTGCCCGCCTGCAGCGTATCTGGCGCGACGGCGACGCGCTTCACCTGTCCGGTCGCGATGCCGCCGGTAGCGGGCAGCAGTGGACGATTGCGGCGGTGGTCAACGCCACCGGCGTGGAGACCCGCGCCACTGCACTGCGCAACCCTTTGCTGCAGCAGTTGCTGGCCGATGGCCTGGCCCGCCCCGGGCCGCATGGCCTGGGCCTGGACAGCAGCGTGCCGGGCGACCGCCTGTGCAGCCGCAGCGGTGCAGCGCAGGCGCGGTTGGGCGTGCTTGGCAGCCTGCGCATCGGCAGCCTGTGGGAAAGCCTGGCCGTGCCTGAACTGCGTCAGCAGGCGCAGGCGCTGGCCACGCAGGTGGTCGCAGGAGCCGCGACGGCGATGCCGTAAAATGGGGGCATGGATGTCTCCCACCTGCTCGATGGCCTGAACCCGGCCCAGCGCGAAGCCGTCTCCGCTCCCCCCGGCCACCACCTGGTGCTGGCCGGTGCCGGTTCCGGCAAGACCCGCGTACTCACCCACCGCATCGCCTGGCTGCATGAAGTCGAAGGCGTGCCGACCCACGGCATTTTCGCGGTGACCTTCACCAACAAGGCCGCCGGCGAGATGCGTCACCGCATCGACGCGCAGCTGCCCAACGGCAGCCGCGGCATGTGGATCGGTACCTTCCACGGCCTGGCCAACCGCCTGCTGCGCCTGCACTGGCAGGACGCCAAGCTGCCCGAGGGCTTCCAGGTCATGGATTCGGACGACCAGCTGCGGCTGGTCAAGCGCGTGGTGCAGGCGCTGGAAATCGACGACAGCAAGCACCCGCCCAAGCAGATCGCCTGGTGGATCAACGAACAGAAGGATGAGGGCCGTCGCCCGCAGCACATCCAGCCCGAGCCGCATGACGCGTGGCTGGAAACCATGCGCCAGGCCTACATCGAATACCAGGCGCGCTGCGACCGCGCCGGCCTGGTCGACTTCGCCGAGCTGCTGCTGCGCGCGCACGAACTGCTGCGCGACAACCCGCCGCTGCTGGCGCACTACCGCGCCCGTTTCCGCGAAATCCTGGTGGACGAATTCCAGGACACCAATGCCATCCAGTACGCCTTCGTGCGCGTGCTGGCCGGACACGAAGGCCATGTGTTCGTGGTCGGCGATGACGACCAGGCCATCTACGGCTGGCGCGGTGCCAAGGTCGAGAACGTACAGGGCTTCCTGCGCGATTTCCCTGGTGCGCAGACCATCCGCCTGGAGCAGAACTACCGTTCCACCGCCAACATCCTCGGTGCGGCCAACGCGGTCATCGCGCACAACCCCGACCGCATCGGCAAGGAACTGTGGACTGACAGCGGCGACGGCGAGCCGATCGATCTGTACGCGGCGTACAACGAGATGGACGAGGCCCGCTACATCGTCGAGCGCGCGCGCCAGTGGGTGCGCGATGGCGGCAGCTACACCGAAGTGGCCGTGCTCTACCGCAGCAACGCGCAGTCGCGCGCGCTGGAAGAAGCGCTGCTGAGCGAACAGGTGCCGTACCGCGTGTATGGCGGCATGCGCTTCTTCGAGCGTGCGGAAATCAAGGACGCGCTGGCCTACCTGCGCCTGCTGTCCAACCGCAACGATGACGCCGCTTTCGAGCGCGCGGTGAACACGCCGACTCGCGGCATCGGCGAGCGCACCCTGGATGAGGTGCGCCGCGAGGCGCGCGCACAGGGCATTTCGCTGTGGGAGGCCACCATGCTGGTCACCCAGGGCACGGCGCTGGCCGCGCGTGCACGCAATGCGCTGGCCGGCTTCCTGGTGCTGGTGAACGAGCTGCAGGCGCAGACCCTGCACATGACCTTGGCCGAGCGCGTGGACCATGTGCTGTCGCGCTCGCAGCTGCGTGAGCACTGGAGCAAGGAAAGCCGCAATTCGCTGGATTCGGAATCGCGTACCGACAACCTCGACGAACTGGTTTCGGTTGCCTCGCGCTTCCTGCGCCGCGCCGACGACATCGAGGAAGTGGGCGAGGACATGGACGAGCTGGTCGCGTTCCTGGCCTATGCCGCGCTGGAGGCCGGTGAGGGCCAGGCGCAGGCGGGCGAGGAAGGCGTGCAGCTGATGACCCTGCACTCGGCCAAGGGCTTGGAGTTCCCGCTGGTGTTCCTGGCCGGCATGGAAGACGGCCTGTTCCCGAGCGCGCGTTCGCTGGAAGAAAGCGGCCGTCTGGAAGAAGAGCGCCGGCTGGCCTACGTGGGCATCACCCGCGCGCGGCAGAAGCTGGTGCTGTGCTACGCCGAATCCCGCCGCATCCACGGCCAGGACAACTACAGCCTGCCGTCGCGCTTCCTGCGCGAGATTCCGCGTGAGCTGCTGCACGAAGTTCGCCCGAAGGTGCAGGTCTCGCGGCCGGCATCGCTGGGCAGCAGCCGGGTGATGGGCCACGCCTCGATCGAGGCACCGCCGCTGAAGCTGGGCGCGCTGGTGACCCATCCCAAGTTCGGCGAAGGCATGGTGACCGACTACGAAGGCAGCGGCGCCCACGCCCGCGTGCAGGTCGAGTTCGCCGACGCCGGCAGCAAGTGGCTGGTGATGGCGTACGCCAACCTGACGGTGATCTGATCACCGTCGAGGGGTCGCCTGGACACCTGTAGAGCCGAGCCCATGCTCGGCTGCTTGTGCCGGGAAAGTCAGCCGAGCATGGGCTCGGCTCTACAAGGACGAACTTCCATGACCCGCAACGTGCTCTTCCTGTGCAGCCAGAACCGCCTGCGCAGCCCGACGGCGGAGCAGGTCTTCGCCGATTGGCCGGGGATTGAAACCGCCTCGGCCGGGCTGCTGGCCGACGCCGAGGAAGTGCTCAGCCCGGAGCTGCTGCGGTGGGCGGACCTGGTGTTCGTGATGGAGAAGGCGCACCGCAACCGCCTGTCCAGCCGCTACAAGGCATGGCTGAACGGCAAGCGGGTGATCTGCCTGGATATCCCCGATGACTACGACTACATGGACCCGGTGCTGGTGGAGCTGCTGAAGCGCAAGGTGACGCCGTTCCTGCGTTGAGCGTGGGTGGTGTAGCGCCGAGCCCATGCTCGGCTGCTTCTGGCGGGAAAAACAGCCGAGCATGGCTCGGCTCTACAATAGATCCCACATCTTCCAGGAACGCCCCCATGACCGAACCGACCCCGCATGTCACCGTGAAGTTGAATGCGAAGCTGCAGCCCGAGCATCGCCACGAGCTGTTCGAGGATCCGCTCGATGCGCTGCTGCAGGCGGCGAACCTGGGCGAACTGACCGGGGGTGGCACCGCAATCTCCGACCTTGGCGAAGTCGAGTACGGTGATATCGAAGTGGCGCTGGTCGATGCGGACGGTGTGCCGAAGCTGATCGACCTGCTGGAGCAGCTGGGCGCGCCGAAGGGTTCGCAGGTGCAGCGTGTGGGCGAGGATGATCGCGCCTTCGGCGTCACCGAGGGGTTGGGCATCTACCTGGATGGCCTGAACCTGCCGGACGAAGTCTACGAACAGTGCGACTCCAACCACGTGTTCGAGCAGCTGTCCGACAACATCGATGGACTGGGCGAGATCTGCAGCTGGTGGCAGGGGCCGACCGAGACCGCGCTGTACATGTACGGCGAATCGTTCGAGAAGATGCGTGATGCGATCGCGGAATTCGTGGCCAGCTACCCGCTGTGCCAGAACGCGCGCATCGTGCAGATCGCCTGAGACAGTCGTGTCTTCGGCATCGTGCCAACCTGGTTGGCGCGATGCCCCCACATCTTCCGGTAGGTGCCAACCTTGGTTGGCACGATGCCGCCGGTCACAAGGAACAGTCGAGCAAGCTCGACTCTACCGGCTTGCGGCCTGCTGCGCGTTCTCGCGCAGGGCCAGGTGCTTACCCACCTGGTAGCCGCTGTAGAACAGAACGAACGCGGCGGCCACGGTCAGCAGAATGTTCCGTGGGGCGATCCATGACGTCGGCTTGCGGTCCTGCATGTGCGTGCTCCCCACGGGCGGCGGCATGCCGCGCCGCCAGCATGCGCCACCTGGGTAGCCGGGCAAGCGTGACCCTAGGCGTCGGCCGGGCGGCGCACCTGCTCCCAATCCAGCCCGAATTTCGCCAGGTACTTGCGCAGGCGGTCGGCATCGTTGGTGCTGGCGCGCTGCGTGCGCGACACCGCGAACAGCTCGCGGCCGGCCGCCGACAGCGACTTCGAGCGCGCGCAGACCTGCACGACCTCTTCCAGCTGCACGCGGTCGAAGCGGTCCAGTTCATCCACGGCCGGGCCCAGCAGCGCCTCCAGCGGCGACGGCGCCTGGCCGCCGCGCCATTGCCGGCGCAGGCGCGCAATCTCATCGTCCACGCCCTCGGTCTGGATGCGCCCGGCGTTGGCCAGCGTCGCCAGCCGCATGATCGATGCACCCAGGTCGCGGAAATTGCCGCGCCAGGTCGCCTCGGCACTGGTGGCGAAGGCCAGGTAGCGGGTGCGTGCTTCGACGTTGAAGCGCACCTGCGCGTGCTGCTGCTGCGACCAGCGCTGCAGCTCGAACTCGATGTTGGGTTCGATGTCCTCACTGCGCTGGGCCAGGCCGGGCAGGTGGTAGGTCCACAGGTTCAAGCGTGCCAGCAGGTCCTCGCGGAAGCGGCCTTCCAGCACCGACTGCTGCAGATCGCGGTTGGTACCGGCAATCAGCTGGAATTCGCTTTCCACTTCGCGGTCGCTGCCCACCGGCAGGAACCGCTTCTCTTCCAGTGCCCGCAGCAGCATGGCCTGTTCGTCCAGACCCAGCTCGCCGATCTCATCCAGGAACAGCAGGCCCTGGTGGGCCGAACGCAGCAGGCCGGCGCGGTCCGACGAGGCGCCGGTGTAGGCGCCCTTGGTGTGGCCGAACAGCGTGCTCATCGCGCCGTCGCCACGCAGGGTGGCGCAGTTCACTTCGACGAAACGACCGGGCAGCTGGTGCTTGAGCTTCTTCAGCTCGAACACGCGCTTGGCCAGCTGGCTCTTGCCAGCACCGGTGGGCCCCATCAGCAGCATCGGCGCGCGTGAGCGGGTGGCCACTGTCTCGATCTGTTCGATCATCGCGTTGAACGCCGCATTGCGGGTGGCAATGCCGCTCTTCAGCAGGTCGCGGTCCTGCAGCTGCTGCTGGGCGAAGCGCTGGGCAATGTGGTCGTAGCGCGACAGGTCCAGGTCGATGATGGCGTAGCTTCCCGCTGCGCCGTCCTGCTTGCGCGGCGGCGAGGTCTGCAGCAGGCGGCCGGGGAAGTGCCGGCTCTCGGTGAGCAGGAACCAGCAGATCTGCGCCACATGCGTGCCGGTGGTGATGTGGACGTAGTAGTCCTCCTCCTCCGGCTGGAACGGATAGCTGGCCAGGAAGTCGTGCAGGGTCGAGTAGACCCCCTCGAACGCCCAGGGATCGGCCAGGTAGGTGTCGTGCCGGCGCACGTCCATCTCCGGTGCCACCTGCTGCAGGTCCGCGCAGACCACGCGGGCCAGCTTGGCGTAGCGGCGTTCGTCCAGCAGCAGCTCGATGCGGTCGGGCAGGAAATCCTCGTGCATGCCCAGCGACACCGTGGGCCGCCACTTCTCCCACCGGCCCGGGCCCTCGCCCGAATCGAGCTGGGTGCCGAGCATGCCAAAGACCACCTGTCGTCGTGACATATCCATTCCTATAAAACACGCGCTGCAACTATATACATTCCACGGTGCCGGTGGGCGCGGTCTTGCCGTCAGGAGAAATAAAAATCAGCCAAAACAATTACTTGATCGAAGCGGCCAAAAGTTGGCACGGCCATTGCTCTATCCATCCCATGACACGAAGCGGGCGGTTCCCGCCGAGGACACCACGATGGCCAACCTGACGCTCTTCTCCACCCCGCGTGCCCCGGCGCTGCCGCCGGCCACCACCGTCAATGAAGCCGGTGGCCTGGCCTACCACCGCGCCCCGCGCGCTGCCCTGGCCCTGTACGCGGCCACCGGCTGCCTCAACAACACCTTCTACAGCGCTGCCGACGCACAGCTGCAGCAGGTGCTGGCGCTGACCGCGCAGGTCGAGCCGCGCTTCATCGCCCGCACGGCGGTCTACGCCCGCCAGGTGGCGCACATGAAGGACATGCCGGTGCTGCTGGCGGCGGTGCTCAGCGTGCGTGACCCGGAGGCCTTCGCCCAGGTGTTCCCGCGGGTGGTCGACAACGGCCGCCAGCTGCGCACCTTCGTGCAGATCATGCGCAGCGGCCAGGTCGGCCGCCGTTCGCTGGGCTCGCTGCCGAAGCGGCTGGTGCGCGAGTGGATCCAGCAGGCATCGGCGGAAACCCTGGTGCGTGCGGCCATCGGCCAGCAGCCGTCGCTGGCCGACCTGATCCGCATGGTGCACCCGAAGCCGGCCAACGCCGAGCGCAAGGCGCTGTATGCGTGGATCGTCGGTCGCCCGTACGACGAGGCGCAGCTGCCGGCGCTGGTGCAGGCCTACGAGGCGTTCAAGCGTGACCCGCGTGGACTGCCGCCGGACCTGCCGTTCCAGTACTTCAGCACGCTGCCGCTGGATGCGGCGCAGTGGTCGGCGCTGGCGCGCAGTGCGTCGTGGCAGTCGATGCGGATGAACCTCAACACGTTCGCCCGCAACGGCGTGTTTGAAGACCCGGCGATGGTGTCGGCGATCGCAGCGCGGCTGCGTGACCCGGCCCAGGTGCGCCGCGCCCGGGTGCTGCCGTACCAGCTGCTGATGGCCTGGCACGCCAGCGCCAGCCTGCCGCAGCAGATTCCCGAAGCGTTGCAGGACGCGATGGAAACGGCCACGGCGCAGGTGCCGGTGCTGCCGGGCCGGGTGGTGGTGGCGGTGGACGTGTCCGGTTCCATGCAGTGGCCGGTGACCGGCTACCGCAAGGGTGCCAGTTCGGCGGTGCGCTGCGTGGACGTGGCGGCGCTGATCGCGGCCTGCGTGCTGCGCGGCCAGCCGCTGGCCACGGTGCTGCCGTTCGACACCGAGGTGCGCCCGGTGCGGTTGAACCCGCGCGACAGCGTGATGACGTTGGCGGCGCAGCTGGCGATCAATGGCGGTGGTACCTCGGTCAGTGCGCCGCTGGAACACCTCAACCATCGTCGCGAGCAGGTCGATCTGGTGGTGCTGGTGTCGGACAACGAGAGCTGGCGTGACACCCGCAAGGGCGGTGCGACGGCCACGATGCAGGCCTGGGATGTGCTGAAGCAGCGTTGCCCGCAGGCGCGGCTGGTGTGCATCGACCTGCAGCCGGTGGCCAGCAGCCAGACCGTGCAGCGCGAGGACGTGCTGCACATCGGCGGCTTCAGCGATGCGGTGTTCGACCTGCTGGCGCAGTTTGCGCAGGCGCCTGGCGATGGAAGCGGCTGGGTCGAGCGCATCGAGGACATGCCGTTGTAATCACGATGCTGGACGGCGGCAAGGATGTCGCCAGGAACCGCCCGGCTGGCAATGGGGCCAGCCGGGCAGGACCAGGAATTCATGTTTTTCGCGGTGAATGCTGGTGGAACTACATTGGTTGTCCCTTCGGGGTCGGGTTCAATTCCCGCCTTTCCTGCCGGTTGTGGGGAAAGAGACGTTCCACTCCTTTTGTCACCGCACCTGTTTCAACGCCGGCACTGCGAATGCCGGAGGAACTACAGCCTTCTAAGCTCCGGGTCGCGGGTTCGAGCCCCGCCCGCTGTGGCAACACAGCGGTAGCTCAGTGGTAGAGCAGGATGTTCCTCCACCCCTCGTCGTGCTGCCGGCACCTTCGCTTTCGTTGCGCGGGGAATGCAGGCCGAACTACATCGGAAACCCTTCGGGGTCGGGTTCAAGTCCCGGCCGGCTGCCACGGCAACGCGGCAGGCGGAGCGTTCGGCCACCTTTGTCACCGCACCTTCTTTGTTTTTGTATTGGATGAAAGGAAACATCACCATGACCACTGTGAACCATGACGTGATCCAGCAGCCGGGTGCTGCACCCATCAAGCTGTGGACGCGCGGCGTGCCGCTGGAAGACCAGGCACGCGAGCAGCTGCAGAACATTGCCAGACTGCCGTTCATCCACAAGTGGATCGCGGTGATGCCCGACGTGCACCTGGGCAAGGGTGCGACCGTAGGGTCGGTGGTGCCGACCGTCGGCGCGATCATTCCCGCTGCGGTGGGCGTGGACATCGGCTGCGGCATGATGGCCGTGCGCACCACGCTCGATGCCAGCGACCTGCCGGACAACCTGTCGGCGGTGCGCAGCGCGATCGAGCGGGCGGTGCCGCACGGCCGCAGCGTGAACCGTGGCGGCCGCGACAAGGGCAGCTGGGACACGCCGCCGGAGCTGGCCATCGAAGGCTGGAAGCAGCTGGTCGATGACTTCGCGCTGATCTGCGAGCGCCACCCGCGCCTGAAGAACACCAACAACCTCAAGCACCTGGGAACCCTGGGCACCGGCAACCACTTCGTCGAAGTGTGCCTGGACCAGGACCAGCGCGTGTGGTTCATGCTGCACTCCGGTTCGCGTGGCGTGGGCAATGCCATCGGCACCTACTTCATCGAACTGGCCAAGCAGGAAATGCGCCGCTGGATGATCAACCTGCCCGACCAGGACCTGGCCTACCTGCCCGAGGGCAGCCAGCACTATGGTGACTACGTGTTCGCGGTGGAGTGGGCACAGCGTTTTGCCCGCATGAACCGCGAGGTGATGATGCGCAACGTGGTGGCCGCCGTGCGTACGGTCATCAGCAAGCCGTTCGAGGCCCAGGCCGAGGCGGTGAACTGCCACCACAACTACGTCAACCGCGAGGTGCACTTCGGCCAGGAAGTGATGCTGACCCGCAAGGGCGCGGTGAGTGCGCGCAAGGGCGAGCTGGGCATCATCCCCGGCAGCATGGGCGCCAAGAGCTTCATCGTGCGCGGGCTGGGCAACGAGGACAGCTTCCACAGCTGCAGCCACGGCGCCGGCCGCGTGATGAGCCGTACCCAGGCGCGCAGGCTGATTACCGTGGACGAGCACGCCAAGGCCACCGCGCACGTGGAATGCCGCAAGGATGCGGAGGTGGTGGATGAATCGCCGGCGGCCTACAAGCCGATCGAGGCGGTGATGGAGGCCCAGCGCGATCTGGTCGAGATCGTGCACACGCTGCGCCAGGTGGTGTGCGTGAAGGGATGAAGCGGGCCGCGCGCGGCGTACACTGCGCCGCGCGCGGCAGGATGGAGGAACCCATACATGGACATGATTGAACTTGATGGCGGGCATGGCGGCGGGCAGCTGCTGCGCTCAGCCCTGACCTTGAGCCTGTGCACCGGCATTGGCTTCACCCTGCAGAACATCCGTGCCATCCGCCGCAAGCCCGGGCTGATGCGCCAGCACCTGACCGCAGTGAACGCCGCGGCGCAGGTCGGCAACGCCTGCACGCACGGCGCTGCACTGGGCGCCACCGCGCTGCGCTTCGAGCCGGGCGTGGTGTGCGCAGGCGATTATCACTTCGCCACCGGCAGTGCCGGTTCGGCCACGCTGGTGCTGCAGACCGTGCTGCCGGCGTTGTGGCGTGCGCAGCAGCCGTCGCGCCTGCGGCTGGAAGGGGGTACCCACAACCCGCTGGCGCCCAGCGCCGATTTCATCGCTGACAGCTACCTGCCGTCACTGGGTCGCATGGGCGTGCAGGCCGAAATGCAGTTGCTGCAGCATGGCTTCCACCCGGCCGGCGGCGGCGTGATTGAAGTGCAGGTGCAGCCGTGCGCCGCGTTGCAGGCACCGCTGCTGGAGCAGCGGCCGGCCCTGGAGTCGATGCAGGCGCAGGTGCTGATATCCGGCTTGTCCAGCAGCATCGGCCTGCGCGAGCTGCAGGTGCTGGCCGACACCCTGGGCGTCGATCCGCACCCGCGTCACGTGCAGTCGATCCGCCCGGCCTTGGGCCCGGGCAATGTCGCCCTGGTGCGCGTGCAGCATGGCAGCCACGTGGAAGTGTTCGATGGCCACGGCGAGCGCGGGGTGAGTGCCGAACAGGTGGGCGCTCGCCTGTCCGCACGCGTGCAGCAGTACCTGCAGGGCAACGCCTACGTGGGTGAATACCTGTCCGACCAGCTGCTGCTGCCGATGGCCCTGGCCGGCGGCGGCGCCTTCACCACCCACGTCATCAGCGATCACCTGGCCAGCAACGCCCGGCTGATCGAGAAGTTCCTGCCGGTGGAATTCGACTGGCAGCCACAGGATGGCGCCTGGCGGGTGACCGTGGAGGCGTAGCTGCCCAGCGCCCCGCCGTGCGATGCCCGGCGGGCGTCAATCCCACGCCGCATTGATCCTGCTCAAGGCGCGGCGTGCACATCGGCTGTGTAATGGTGGTGTTCCCATTCGGTAGATCGCCACGGAGCCCCACCATGTACACGCGCATCCTGATCGCCACCGACGGTTCCGAGCTGGCCGACAAGGGCCTGGCCAAGGGTCTGGAGCTGGCCAAGGACCTCAATGCCGAGGTCGATATCGTGACGGTGTCCGAGCCGTGGGCCGTCGGCATGTACGACGCCATGGGCTGGAGCGTGGGCTACATGAACAGCCCCGAGTACAAGGCCGACCGCGAGGAAGGGGCACAGAAGGTGCTGCAGCCGGCGCTGGCCAAGGCTGCCGAACAGGGCGTCAAGGCCAACCCGGTGCATGTGCTGGACCGCTACGCGGCCGACGGCATCATCGAAACCGCCGCTGATCGCAACAGCGATCTGATCGTGATGACCTCGCACGGCCGCCGTGGGGTGACCCGCGTGCTGCTGGGCAGCCAGACCACCGAAGTGCTGGCGCGCAGCTCGCTGCCGGTGCTGGTCATCCGCTGAATTCACGCGTTCCCGGGGAGGGGACCGACGCCGGTGCGCAGGATGCGTACCGGCGTCATCTTTTGTGGCGTTCGGGCGTGATGGGGTCAGAGCCCTTTCCTGCGGAAAGGGATCCGACCCCGCACTGCATCACCAGCTGTACAGCTTCCAATACACCGGCGACACGCCATCCTTGTCGTTGTCCATGCGGCCGTCGCCGTTCCGGTCATACATGTAGAACGGTGCGCCCCGCGACGGGGTGACCTTGACCATGCGCAGCTGGCCGGACACGCGGTACTCCTCGATGGTATCGCCGTTGTCCATGGTCCGGCTGGACACTTCGGCCCCCTTCACGTCCACCGGGGGAGCGCCGGCACCGCCCATGCTGGCGCAGCCAGCAAGCAGGAGCACGGACGCCAGCATCAGGGTCTTCATCGGCAGGGCCTTTGCCTGGAACGGGTCTTGATTATGCCCCATCACCGTGTCGCCGCCGTGCAGGCGTGGGCGCGTAGAATCGCCGCATGAGCAGATTAGTCCTGATCGACGGGTCCAGTTACCTGTACCGCGCGTTCCACGCGCTGCCGCCCCTGTCCAATGCACAGGGTGAACCCACCGGCGCGCTGTTCGGCGTGGTCAACATGCTGCGGTCCACACTGAAGGAGCGCCCGGCCTACGTCGCCTTCGTGGTGGATGCGCCAGGCAAGACCTTCCGCGATGACCTGTACGACCAGTACAAGGCCAATCGCCCGCCCATGCCCGACGACCTGCGCAGCCAGGTGGAACCGATGTGCCGCATCGTCGAAGCGCTGGGCATCAGCATCCTGCGCATTCCCGGCGTTGAGGCCGACGATGTGATCGGCACGCTGGCCCTGCAGGGCGTGGCGCAGGACCTGAAGGTGACCATTTCCACCGGCGACAAGGATTTCGCCCAGCTGGTGCGCCCGGGCATCGAACTGGTGAACACCATGACCGGCAGCCGCATGGATTCCGATGCGGCCGTCATGGACAAGTTCGGCGTGCGTGCCGACCAGATCACCGACCTGCTGGCGCTGATGGGCGACACCGTGGACAACGTGCCGGGTGTGGAGAAGTGCGGCCCGAAGACCGCGGCCAAGTGGCTGGCCGAATACCAGACGCTGGACGGGGTGATGGCCGCTGCCCCGACCATGAAGGGCAAGATCGGCGAAAACCTGCGCGCGGCGCTGGACCGCCTGCCGCTGAACCGCGACCTGGTGACCATCCGCACCGACGTGGAGCTGGAGGCGAGCCCGTCTACGCTGGCGCTGCGCGAGCAGGACGTGCCGGTGCTGACCGAGCTCTACGCGCGCTACGGCTTCACCCAGGCGCTGAAGGAGCTGGGCGGCCCGCTGCCGGCACCGGCCGCCGCCAGTGAAGCCACCCCGAGCCTGCGCGGCACCGCCGCCGGTTTCGCCCGCGGCAGCGCCGAAGCGCCAGCGGCGGGTGAACTGGACCCGGCGCTGGCCGCACCGGGCGAGTACGAAACCGTGCTGACCGACGAACAGTTGCAGGCCTGGGTGCAGCGCCTGCAGCAGGCCGAGCTGATCAGCTTCGACACCGAAACCGATGCGCTGGACGCGATGCGTGCGCGCCTGGTCGGCATCAGCCTGGCGGTGGAGCCGGGCAAGGCCGCCTACATTCCGGTCGGCCACGACTACCCCGGGGCGCCGGCACAGCTGCCGCTGCAGCAGGTGCTGGACGCGCTGCGCCCGGCGCTGCAGGACCCGGCGAAGAAGAAACTGGGCCAGCACGGCAAGTACGACCTGCATGTGCTGCGCCGCCATGGCGTGGACGTGCAGGGCTACCACGACGACACCATGCTCGAGAGCTTCGTGCTCAATTCCACCGCGACCCGCCACGACATGGATTCGCTGGCCCTGCGTTACCTGGGCTACACCACCATCAAGTTCGAGGACGTGGCCGGCAAGGGCGCCAAGCAGATCCCGTTCTCGCAGGTGGGCATCGACGAAGCCAGCCGCTATGCGGCCGAAGACGCCGACATCACCCTGCGCCTGCACCACGCACTGCAGCCGCAGCTGCTGGCCGAACCGGCGCTGGACAGCGTGTACCGCGACATCGAGATGCCGCTGGTGCCGGTGCTCACCCGTATCGAAGCCAACGGCGTGCGCATCGACACCGATGAACTGCGGCGGCAGAGCCAGGACCTGTCCTCGCGCATGCTGGCCGCGCAGCAGAAGGCCACCGAACTGGCCGGGCGCAGCTTCAACCTGGATTCGCCCAAGCAGCTGCAGGCGGTGCTGTTCGATGAACTGAAGCTGCCGGCGGTGGTGAAGACCCCCAAGGGCCAGCCCAGCACGAATGAAGAAGCGCTGGAGGCGATCGCCGACCAGCATGAGCTGCCGCGGGTGATCCTCGATTATCGCGGGCTGGCCAAGCTGCGCAGCACCTACACCGACAAGCTGCCGGAGATGGTCAACCCGGACACCGGCCGGGTGCACACCAGTTACCACCAGTCCGGCGCGGCCACCGGCCGCCTGTCCTCGTCCGACCCGAACCTGCAGAACATCCCGATCCGTACCGAGGATGGCCGCCGCATCCGCCGCGCCTTCGTGGCGCCGGAGGGCTTCCAGCTGCTGGCGGCCGACTATTCGCAGATCGAGCTGCGGATCATGGCCCACCTGTCCGAAGACCCGGGCCTGGTGCGCGCCTTCGAACAGGGTGCCGACGTCCACCGTGCCACCGCGGCGGAAGTGTTCGGGCGCACGCTGGAGGAGGTGACCCCCAACGAGCGCCGCGCCGCCAAGGCCATCAACTTCGGCCTGATGTACGGCATGAGCGCCTTCGGCCTGGCCCGCAACCTGGGCATCGACCGTGGCCAGGCGCAGGATTATGTCGCGCTGTACTTCAGCCGTTATCCCGGCGTGCGCGACTTCATGGAGCGGATGCGCCAGCAGGCGCGCGACCAGGGCTACGTGGAAACCCTGTTCGGCCGCCGCCTGTATCTGAACGACATCCACGCGCGCAACCAGGGCCTGCGTGCCGGTGCCGAACGCGCGGCGATCAACGCACCGATGCAGGGCACCGCCGCAGACATCATCAAGCGGGCGATGGTCTCGGTGGACCAGTGGCTGCACGACAGCGGCGCCCCGGCGCGGATGATCCTGCAGGTGCACGACGAACTGGTATTCGAAAGCGAGGCCGGTTTCACCGAGGAACTGCGTAGCAATGTGGTCGAACACATGTCGCAAGCGGCACGGTTGCGTGTGCCGCTGGTCGTCGACACCGGTGTTGGCGTGAACTGGGACGAGGCGCACTGATTCACATTCAGGCTAAAAGCGGCATGAATCGTTCATTTGTGCGGTTTTTCTGACTCGAACATGAATGTTTCCAGCAGGGGCCTACAATAAATTGGGCCCCTTCACGAACCGTTAGTGTTCGGGGTGTTTCTATAACTCTCGACAGGCGCAACGCCTGTTGTGGATCTCTCCCATCCCCTGGAGCAGATCTCGGAACGGGGGCTCCTCCCCAAGCGCCCGTTCCCCGGCCCCGTTGACCTCCCCCTGGTCAGCGGGGCTTTTTATTTGTGCCTCGCTGCGCCACGCTGGGGCATCGCTCCGCAGGGGAAACCGCAATGCCCGATCTGTTCGCACTGGCGATGCCGTGGTGGGAGTTCGTCCTGCGCGCGGTGGTGGTGTATGTCGTCGTGCTGGGCATGGTCCGGCTGGGCGGCAAGCGCGCGCTGGGGCAGATCACCCCGTTCGATGTGCTGCTGATCGTGCTGCTGGGCAACGCGGTGCAGAACGCGCTGCTGGGCACCGACACCTCGCTCGGCGGTGGCCTGCTGCTGGCCGCCACGCTGA
This sequence comes from Stenotrophomonas sp., assembly GCF_035634915.1. Classification (GTDB taxonomy): domain Bacteria; phylum Pseudomonadota; class Gammaproteobacteria; order Xanthomonadales; family Xanthomonadaceae; genus Stenotrophomonas. Next base: position 256,567 of record NZ_DASQCB010000009.1, on the reverse strand, counting down.
TCCTGCTGAACTACGGCGTGGGCTGGCTGACCACGCGCAACCGGCGCATGGAACGGCTGATCGAAGGCGAGCCGGTGGTGATTGCCCGCGACGGACGCCTGCTGGCCGCGGTGCTGCGCCGCGAGCTGGTCAGCACGGCCGACTTCGATGCCGCGTTGCGCCAGCAGGGCTGCCTGCGCGTGGAGGATGTCGAACTGGCGCTGCTGGAAACCACCGGCCACATCACCATCATTCCGCGGCAGAAGGCGGCCGGGTGATACCGCGCGTGCCCTGGTAGAGTCGAGCTTGCTCGACTGCTGTTGGCGCAATGCGAAAGGCAGTCGAGCAGGCTCGACGCTACACCCAGTCGCGCGGCACCAGGTAATCGGCCAGGCGCGCCTCGGCGCTGCCGGCTTCGGGGCTGAACCCATATTCCCAACGCACCCGCGGCGGCAGGCTCATCAGGATGCTCTCGCTGCGGCCACCACTCTGCAGGCCGAACAGCGTGCCGCGGTCATAGACCAGGTTGAACTCCACGTAGCGGCCGCGACGGTACAGCTGGAACTCGCGCTCGCGTTCGCCGTAGGCGGTGTCCTTGCGCCGCTGCACGATCGGCAGGTACGCCTCGAGGAAGCCATCGCCCACCGCGCGCAGGTAGTCGAAGTCGCGCTCGAAATCGCCGTGCAGGTCATCGAAGAACAGCCCACCCACGCCGCGCGTTTCGTTGCGGTGGCGCAGGAAGAAGTACTCGTCGCACCAGCGCTTGTGCGCGGCGTAGCGCTCCTGGCCGAACGGCGCGCACAGGTCACGGGCCACCTGGTGCCAGTGCTGCACGTCCTCATCGCAGGGATAGAACGGGGTCAGGTCGAAGCCGCCACCGAACCAGCTGGCCACCACTTCACCATCGCGCTGGGCCTGGAAGAAGCGCACGTTGGCGTGGGTGGTGGGCACGTACGGGTTGAGCGGGTGGAACACCAGCGACACGCCGGTGGCGCGCCAGGACGCGCCGGCCAGTTCCGGCCGGTTGGCCGATGCAGACGGCGGCAGGCGGCTGCCGCATACATCGGAAAAGCCGATGCCGGCCTGTTCGAACACCGCACCAGCGCGCAGCACGCGGGTGCGCCCGCCACCGCCCTCGGCCCGCTGCCACAGGTCTTCCTGGAAGCGGGCCTGGCCGTCGGCGGCTTCGATGGCCGCGCAGATGCGGTCCTGCAGGTCGGTGAGGTAGGCGCGCACGCGCTCGAAATCGTTCATGGCGCGTACTTTACCGCAGCGCCCGTGCTGTTCCGCAGCACGCGTGCTGCCGACCTGCCGCTCACCCAAAGCGCGCGCGGATATCCGGCTGCAGCAGGCGCCAGGCCAGCCCGAGCTGCATCACGGCCATCACCACCGAAGTGCCGTACAGCGTCGCGGCGAGGATCAGGCGACGTGCCTGCAACGATTCCAGTGGCGCCACCGAGCTCTGAAACAGCGGCGTCAGCTGCGCTACCACGCCGTCCAGCCACCAGGACAGTGCGAAATTGCCGAGGGCGGTGACCAGCAGCAGCGCCACGAAGCTCCACAGGCCCCAGCGCCGCAGCCGGAACACGCCCCAGCTGGACATCGCCGACACCGCACAGCCCAGCGCGATCCACAACGAGGCCAGCACCGGGTGGTACAGCAGCCACAGCACGCCGCCATCCATGCCTGCGTGCCTGGCATCCCCGGCGAGCATCTGCCAGTGATCGGTGGCTGCCAGCGGCCATGCGCCCAGAGCCGCCAGCAGCATGCAGGCCGTACAGCCCACCGCCAGCCAGAAGCAGGACAGCGCCAGCGGCTGCACCCAGTGGCCGGCATGCCTGGATGCGGAAGAGGCCGGCGCAGGCGGCAGGGGAGGAGTGACAGCTGACATCCGGTGTCCTTGCGATGGGCGCCCGCGCGATCAGCGGGCCGTCGCCACGGCGGCGACCGCCGGCAGGATATGGTGTTCGCTCAGGGGTGCCAAGCGCAGGCCGTGCGGCGGCTGCAGTGGCACCCAGGCCAGCTCGGCGATCTCCGCGCGTGCGGTGGGCGTACCCGCCACCTGCACCCACCAGGCCTGGGCCTGCACACGGTGGCCGGGCTCGTTCACCGCCCAGTCCTCGAACCGGCCCAGGGCGACCGCGCTGGCGGCATCGAGCTGCACGCCCAGTTCCTCGCCCAGCTCGCGGGCCAGCGCCTGCAGCGGTGCCTCGCCCGATTCGGGCTTGCCGCCAGGCTGGATGAAGCGGTCGGCGCCGTGCTTGCGCACCACCAGCGCCCGGCCGCGGTCATCCAGGATGACCGCGGCCACGATCTGGATCGTGGCCGCGACGTCGCTCACTTCAGGTTCTGCTCGAACAGCTTGAGGATGCGCTTGTACTGGTCCAGCCAGGAATCGGCACGGATGTAGCCGTGGCGTTCCAGCGGGTACGGGGCGATCGACCAGTTGTCCTTGTGCAGCTCGATCAGGCGCTGGGTCAGGTGCACCGAGTCCTGGAAGAACACGTTGTCATCCATCATGCCGTGGGCGATCAGCAGGTTGTCCTGCAGGTTCTGCGCGTACTCGATGGGCGAGGACGTGCGGTACGCCTCCGGGTCGAGGTCCGGGGTGTTGAGGATGTTGCTGGTGTAGGCGTGGTTGTAGTTCTGCCAATCCAGCACCGGGCGCAGCGCGGCGCCGGCCTTGAACGTGCCCGGCGAACGGAACAGCGCCATGAAGGTCATGAAGCCGCCGTAGGAACCGCCGTAGATGCCGGCGTGGTCGCGGTCACCCTGCTGGGTGTCGACCAGCCAGTCCAGGCCGTCCTTGTAGTCTTCCAGTTCCGGGTGGCCCATGTTGCGGTAGATCGCCGTACGCCAGTCGCGGCCGTAGCCCTCGCTGCCGCGGTAATCCATGTCCAGCACGATGTAGCCCTTCTGCACCAGCAGGTTGTGGAACATCTGCTCGCGGAAGTAGGCCGGGTAGCGCTGGTGCACGTTCTGCAGGTAGCCGGCACCGTGCACGAACATCACGATCGGGTACTTCCTGCCCGGTTCCTTGTGCTCGGGCTCGTAGTACTTGGCCCAGACCACGCCGGCACCGTGCTTGGACGGCACCGCCACCAGCTTCGGCTGGATCCACTCACGCGCCTTGTACTCGGCGGTGCGGGTGTCGGTCAGCACGCGTGCCTGGCCACCGGTGCTCGGCACCACGGCCAGCTGGGTCGGCAGGTAGGCGGCCGAGTAGCGCACCAGCAGCTGCTGGCCATCGGGCGACAGCGAGAAGTCTTCCACGCCGTTGAGGCTGGTCAGCTCGCGCACCTGGCGGTTGCCGGTGTCGACCGCGCAGACTTCATAGTCGTGCGGCGCCTGCTGGTTGCACAGGAAGTAGAAGCCCTTGCCGTCGGCCGACAGCACCGGCGCGGAGGTTTCCCACTTGCCGCTGGTCAGTGCCTGCGGCTTGGCCGAACCGGCCTGGGTATACAGGTGAGAGTAGCCCGATTCCTCGGACAGCAGCCACAGGGTGCGGCCGTCGGCCATCCAGCCGAAATCATTGAAGCCCCAGTTGATCCAGGCGTTGTCGGTCAGGCGTTGTCGGTTCTGCACGCGGCCGTCGCTGCCGATGCTGATGATCCAGCGGTCCTTGTTGTCGTTGGCGCGCAGCATCACCGCGGCCTGCTGGCCGTCGGCGCTCCAGCGCATGCCGCCGCCCATGAAGTCGCTCATCACCTGCACGCTGCGGTCGCCCTTCAGCGGGTCCTTGCCGGCCTTGCGGCGCAGCTCGGCCAGCGGGTCGGTGCCGATGCCCGGCAGGCCCGACAGCGAGAGCTTTTCGGCCTTGCCGGTGCGCACGTCCACGTACCACAGGGTGTGCGGCTCGAAGCCGTTGCGGCCGACGCGGGTGCGGGTGTCTTCGGTCTCCTCGTAACCCGATTCGGTCACGTACAGCGGCATCTTGCTGGTGCGGCCGTCGTCGAAGTCCTTCGGCTTGGTCACCACGATCAGGTGGCCCAGGTCCGGCGACAGCAGGCTGTCGGCAATCTCCACGTCGGTGCCCAGGTAGATCGGGGCGGCCGCGCGGGTCGGGTCGGCCTGGCGCCAGCGCTGGTCCTGGTCCTTCAGCGCTTCACGCTGGTCACGGTCGCGGCGCAGGGTTTCCAGGGTACGCAGCTGCTGGTCGCGCAGCAGGTCGTCCTTGGGCTTGCTGGCCGGGTCCTTCTCGGCCTTCAGGCTGGCCACCTGCTGCACGCCGCTGGTGGCGGTCCAGTGGAACCAGTTCTGCCCCACGCGCCAGATCACGCCGTTGTCGGCGGCGAAGTTCACCCCGGCCGCGCGCTCGTTGCTGCGGGTCAGCTGGGTCAGCGCGCCGCTGCGCAGGTCGCGCACGAACACATCGCCGTTGCGGACGAAGGCGGTGCGGGTGCGGCTGCGGTCGTACACCGGCTCGGCCACGTCCAGGGTGCCGCGCTGGTCATCGGCCACCTGCGCGGCGGCGCCACCGGCCAGCGGCTGGCGGAAGGTGTCGCGCACCGGGCTGCCGCTGCGCTTGAGCTGGTATTCCACCTGCTGGCTGTTCCACGACCACCAGGCCTTCTCGACCGGCGGACCGATCCAGTCCGGGTCGGCCATGGCCTGTTCGATGGTGATCGGCGTCGGCGCAGCATGCGCGGCCGATGCGGCCAGCATGGCCGACAGCAGGAGGGACAGGGGCAGCACTCGGGACATGGGCAGACGGCACCAGATGAGGAAACCGGGCAAGGGTAGCAGCCGCCCGTGCCGGGGGAGGGGGCCACAGGTCATGCAGACCGCTTGGGCAAAGGCGCCGCAGGGCCTCGCGTGGCGCATGATGGGTGACTGATCCGGACGGAACCGACCATGTACAGCTACGACTACCGCATTTCCCTGGGGGTGCAGCACCCTGAGGTCTCCAGCGCCGACATCTCCGCCCGGCTGGGGCTGGAACGGGGGTGTTTCCGCGATATAGGCACCGACCTGCTTGACGGTGATGGGCACTTGATCCGGGTACATGGCTTCACCCGGGTGAGCTTTGAACTGGCTGCTGGCAAGGACGGCTGGCTGATGGACGCCTGGCCGCTGGTGGTCGAGATGCTGCAGGCACGGGTGGAGGTGATCCATGCATTGAACCAGGAAGGTGCCGACGTCCGCCTGCGCATCGCCGTCTTCGGCAAGCAGGCCTGGGCCGGGTATGAACTGGACGACACGCTGGTGCGGCTGATGGCTGATCTCCGCCTGGGCTTCCAGGTGGAAACCTATTTCCCCGATCCTCCGGCCGACCCCGGGACCGACGACGACGCCTGAAATCTGCACTGCAACCGCTGGCCGGCTTCGCGCATCCAATCTCCTGAACCCGCATCATTCACCGGACAGGAGCACGACCATGCAGGAACTCATCCCCATCACCTTCTTCATCTGCATCGCCTACGCGATCCATGCCATCGCCGATGCCCGTGCGCGCAGCAAGCTGGTCGCCCCGCATGTGCCGGAGGAAGTGATCCGCTCGCTGGCGGTACTGGAGGAAGAGCGCCGCCGCCAGGGCGCGCTGCGCTGGGGCATCAGCCTGGTCAGTCTGGCCGTGGCGCTGGGCCTGCTGGAAGCGATGGGTGCGCGTGATCTGACCTTCGGTGCCGCTGCCGCCATGGCCGGCAGTGCCGGTCTGGGCCAGCTGCTGGCGTGGTTCCTCACCCGCCCCGCCGTGCGCAAGGGCTGAGCGGCGGCATGCCTGCGGCACAGGGAGCGCGCCACGCATGAGCCTGCTGGGGGGAGCACTGGCCGCACTGCGCGGGCGTCAACGCGACGCCCCCGCCGAGCCCGCAGCGGACGACGACCGTGCCCTGGTCCGGGCCATCATCGATGGCTCGCAACCGGCCTTCGCACAGCTGGTGCAGAGCCATCAACGCACCTGCGCGCACGTGATCGGGCGCATGGTCGGCGACCGCGACCAGGTCGCCGACCTGCTGCAGGAGACCTTCCTGGCGGTGTTCCGCCAGCTGCACCGGTTCCGCTTCGAATCCTCGCTGCGCACCTGGGTTTCGCGGGTGGCCTATACGACGGCGCTGCAGCACCTGCGCCGCCGCCGGCTGGAAATGCAGTGGATGGTGGCGGTGGAGGTGCCCGAGGAACTGGGCATCGGCGACGAAGGGCCGGGCCCGGCCGAGCTGAGCGAGGCGCTGCAGGCCGGCCGCCAGCTGGGTGAGGCGCTGGATCGTCTCACCCCGCCGCAGCGCCTGATCGTGGGCCTGCACTACCTGGAGGATTTCGATCTGGCCGAGATTGAACAGGTGACCGGGTTGGCGCGCGGTACCATCAAGAGCCATCTGTACCGCGCACGGCAGATCCTGAAGCAGGAGCTGACCCGACGCGCCACCGCCGGAGAGCTGCTGTGAGCCATGCCAACGATCCTCGCGATGCCGATGCGCGCGCGCTGTCGCAGGCACTGCGCGAGCAGGAGCAGCAGGCGCCGGTGCCTGATGTGAGCGAAGCCCTGCAGCAGCGGCTGCGGGTGGAAACCCGCGACAGCGGCGTGGGCTACGTGGTGGTGCAGGTGCTGTTGCTGGGCGCGCTGCTGGCCGCCGGCGTCTGGTATTTCTGGCGGTAAAGTCCCCGCCGGGCATGGCCCGGCGCTACCAGCACGGGTAGCGGCCGACCCTGGTCGGCGATTTGCGGAGTGCCAACCAAGGTTGGCACCTACCAGAGCAGGGCGCCGGTGGCGTCTGCTCCCCTGCGACCAAGTGAAGCAGCGCGACACCACGTCGCATCCCGGCTCAACCATATCCTCCTAAAGTGGTCCGGTATCCCACCCGTACCCGGCAGGAGGCGTCCCTTGGACGCGTTGTTGTTGTCACGGATCCAGTTCGGATTCGTCATCAGTTTCCACGTGCTGTTCCCCGCCTTCACCATCGGCACGGCCAGCTGGCTGGCCTTCATCGAATGGCGCTGGCTGCGCACGAAACTGCCCGTGTGGCGCGACCTGTATTTCTTCTGGCAGAAGATCTTCGCCGTGTCTTTCGGCATGGGCGTGGTCAGCGGCATCGTCATGGCCTTCCAGTTCGGCACCAACTGGCCACGGCTGAGCGAAGTGGCCGGCACCGTCATCGGCCCGCTGCTGACCTATGAAGTGCTCACCGCGTTCTTCCTGGAAGCCAGCTTCCTCGGCGTGATGATGTTCGGCTGGGGGCGGGTGTCACCGCGCCTGCATTTCCTGTCCACCTGCATGGTGGCGCTGGGCACGCTGTTCTCCACGTTCTGGATCTTGTCGTCCAACAGCTGGCTGCATACGCCGGCCGGCTATGAAATGATCAACGGCATCGTCCACCCGGTGGACTGGTGGCAGGTGGTGTTCAACCCGTCCTTCCCCTACCGCCTGGCGCACATGGCGCTGGGTTCGTTCATCACCACCTGTTTCGTGATCGGTGGCGTCGGCGCGTGGTACCTGCGCAAGGGCACCCACGTCGAAGCAGGCCGGCGCATGCTGGTCGCGGCGGTGGTGTTTGCCGCGCTGACCGTGCCTGTGCAGATCTTCGTCGGCGACATGCATGGTTTGAACACGCTGAAGCACCAGCCGATGAAGATCGCGGCGGTGGAAGCGCACTGGCATGAAAGCAGGGCGGGCGAGGGCGTGCCGCTGGTGGTGTTCGCCCTGCCCAACGAGAAGGAACAGCGCAACGATTTCGAAGTGGCCATCCCGAAGCTGGGCAGCGTGATCCTGACCCATTCGCTGGACGGCAGCTTCGATCCGCTCACCTCGGTGCCGGCCAGCGAACGGCCACCGGTGACGCCGGTGTTCTTCGCCTTCCGCATCATGGTCGGGCTGGGCACGCTGATGCTGCTGCTGGCCTGGGTCTCGGCGGTGCAGCTGTGGCGGAAGAAGCTGCTCGATTCGCCGTGGCTGCTGCGCGGCTGGAACTGGATGCTGCCCAGCGGCTTCATCGCCCTGGTGTCCGGCTGGTTCGTCACCGAGATGGGGCGCCAGCCGTGGGTGGTCTACGGCGTGCTGCGCACCGCCGATGCGGTGGGCCCGCAGAGTGCGTGGATGACCGCGCTGTCGCTGGCGGTGTACGTGGTCGGCTACGCCTTCGTGTTCGGCTGGGGCATCTGGTACCTGGTGAAGATCCTGCGCCACGGCCCGCAGCCGTATGAAGAGGCGCCCGCGCTGGACCATGGCAGCCACACCCCGGCGCGGCCGCTGTCGGCCGCCGACGAACCGCTGGAGGAGCGCTGACATGGACCTGATGACCTGGCTGCCGGTGGCGTGGTTCGCGGTGATCGGTTTCGGCGTGCTGATGTACGTGGTGCTGGACGGCTTCGTGCTCGGCATCGGCATCCTCGCCCCGTTCGCCGAGGACGAGGAACAGCTGGACCTGATGATGAACACCGCCGCGCCCATCTGGGATGGCAACGAGACCTGGCTGGTGCTGGGCGGTGCCGGCCTGCTGGCCGCGTTCCCCAAGGCGTATGCGGTGCTGCTGTCGGCGCTGTACCTGCCGGTGCTGCTGCTGGTGGTGGCGCTGGTGTTCCGTGGCGTGGCCTTCGAATTCCGCTTCAAGGCGCACCGCTCGCGGCGGCTGTGGAGCGTGGCCTTCGGTCTGGGCTCGCTGCTGGCCACGTTCGCGCAGGGTGTGATCCTCGGCACGCTGGTGCAGGGCATCCCGCTGGTCGATGGCCGCTTCAGCGGCGGTGCGTTCAGCTGGTTCAGCCCGTTCGCGATGCTGACCGGTGCGGCGCTGGTGGCCGGTTATGCGCTGCTGGGCAGCACCTGGCTGATCCTGAAGACCGAGGGCCGCGTGCAGGCGTTGGCGCGGCAGATGACCCGGCCGCTGGTGGCGGCGGTGATCGCGGCGATGGGGCTGGTCAGCAGCTGGCTGCCGTTCCTCGATTCACGGCTGATGGCGCGCTGGTTCAGTGATGGCAACTTCTGGTGGCTGTCGCCGGTGCCGCTGCTGACCCTGGCGGTCGCCGCCGCACTGTGGCGCAGCGCCACCCATCCGCGCCGCGACCTGCCGCCGTTCCTGCTCAGCCTGGCCCTGTTCGTGCTCGGCTTCGCCGGGCTGGTGCTGGGCATGTGGCCGTATCTGCTGCCGCCGTCGATGACGCTGTGGCAGGCCGCGGCACCGGCCTCGTCGCTGGGCTTCACCCTGGTGGGCCTGGTGGTGTTGTTGCCGGTCATCCTCGGCTACACCGCCTGGTCGTACCGGGTGTTCCGCGGCAAGGTGCGCGCCGACGCCGGCTACCACTGAAGCAGGTGAACGGGGAGCGGCCGGTGACCGCTCCCCGTTTCGGTTTGTGAAACATGTATTCCCTGCGCGGGACGTGCTAGCGTTCGCACCTTTCCGGCCGCCAGGGGGGCTGCCGGCGACGTCCTGGACGGACGCACGGCTGCAGGAATGGGGGGCCGCCGCGCGTCGCCATGCTGTTGGCCCGCGCCTGTCTTCCGCCCATCCAAAACATCACCGGTAATGATCGAATTTTCCGTTGTCGACTGGGCTGCCTGGGCACCTGGACTGACAGAACGTAGCCAATGGATGGGCTGGGCCGACGCGCCGTTCCTGCCACAGGGCGAGGGCACGCCGTCGTTGGCCGAAGTGCCGCCCATGCAGCGCCGCCGCATCGAGCGCCTGGGCCGCATGGCCATCCAGGCCGCGTGCTGGTGTGAAGACGCGCAGGGCGCTGACAGCGGCGTGCCGCTGGTGTTCGCCAGCCGCCACGGCGACGTGGCCCGTTCAATGGACCTGCTGGGCTCGCTGGCCGCCTCCGAACCGCTGTCGCCCACCGGTTTCGGCCTGTCGGTGCACAACGCCATCGCCGCGCTTTATTCCATCGCCCGTGGCCACCGTGGCAACTACCTGGCGCTGGCCGCCGGCCAGGCCACGGTGGAAACCGCCTGCCTGGAAGCTGCCGGCCTGCTGGCCGATGGCGCCAAGGAAGTACGGGTGGTGGTGTATGAGTCGCCGTTGCCCGACGTTTACGCAGAATTCGCCGACGAACCCGACCCGTTCTTCGCCTGGTGCTGGCGCCTGGCGCCGTCAGGCACGGCCGGCACCGGCCTGCGCCTGGCCTGGGAACCGGCCGAAGATGCGGGCACCACCGCACCGGGCCTGCTGCCGCATGCGCTGGATCTGCACCGCTTCCTGCTGTCGGCTGCACCCACCCTGGAACACGTGACCCAGGGCCAGCGCTGGCGCTGGAGCCGCCATGGCTGAAGCCCTGCGCCGTCTCGACCACGCCTGGCGGGTATTCGGCACCGGCCTGAGCTTCGCCGCATTCGGCGTGGGCGGGCTGCTGCTGGGCGTGTTCGTGATGCCGGTGCTGTTGTTGATGCGCGACCCGGTCGCGCGCCAGCGGCGGGCGCGGCGGCTGGTGCAGGCGGCGTTTGCCAGCCACGTGTGGCTGATGTGCCGGCTGGGCCTGATGACCCTGCAGGTGGAGGGCCGCGAGCGCCTGCAGCGCGATGGCCTGCTGGTGCTGGCCAACCACCCGACCCTGATCGACGTGGTCTGCCTGATCGCGCTGCTGCCCAACGCCGACTGCGTGGTCAAGCGCGCGGTGGCCTGCAACCCGTTCATGCGTGGCCCGGTCCGCGCCGCCGGCTACATCGCCAATGACGATGGCGCCGGCCTGGTCGATGACTGCGTGGCAGCCGTGCATGCCGGCGGCACCCTGGTCATTTTCCCGGAAGGAACGCGCACCGTGCCGGGGCAGCCGCTGCGGCTGCAGCGCGGCGCCGCCAACATCGCCGTGCGTGGGCGGCTGGACATCACACCGGTGCGTATCAGCTGCACGCCGGCAACGTTGACCAAGGGCCAGAAGTGGTATCGTGTGCCCTCACGTCGTTTTCACGTTCAGCTGCAGATCGGCGAAGATATCGCCATCGCGCCCTTCCTGGACGAAGATGACGCGTCAAGGGGGGATGCCTTGGCGGCCCGTCGCGTCACCGACCACCTCACTCGTTATTTCGACCTGTCTGGAGATCCGACCCGTGCAAGCACTTGAGCACGAGATCAAGGAATTGATCATTTCCTCGCTTTCGCTGGAGGACATCACGCCGGAGGACATCGATCCGACCGCGCCGCTGTTCGTGGAAGGCCTCGGCCTCGATTCGATCGACGCCCTGGAACTGGGCCTGGCCCTGCAGAAGAAGTACGGTGTCAGCCTCTCGGCCGATTCGGAAGAAACCCGTCGCCATTTCTCCAGCGTGCGCGCGCTCGGCGAGTTCGTCGCCGCCCGCCAGTCGTAAGGCGCCAGGAACTGCCATGACCAAGAATGAACTCTTCGAGCGCATCGTCCGCATCCTGACCGACAGCTTCGAGATCGAACCTGCCCGGATCAGCCCGGAATCGCGCCTGTATGACGATCTGGACATCGACAGCATCGATGCCGTCGACCTGATCGTGCAGCTCAAGCCGCTGCTGGGCCGCAACCTGCAGCCGGAAGCCTTCAAGGCCGTGCGCACCGTGCAGGACATCGTCGATGTCGTGCACGGTCTGCTGCCGGGCCAGGCTGCCGCCTGACCGCAGGCCGGGTATCGCGACCATGGCACGGGCACGCATGGTCGTGGTGGCAGCGCTTTCGCTCGCCTATCCGGTGCTGGTGTACGTGGCCATGGGCCGCTTCGAGCCGCGCTGGCTGTCGCTGCTGCTGTTCGGCCTGGCCGTGCTGCGTGCGCTGAGCACCCGGCAGCCGTTGTGGTGGGCCGCCGCTGCTGGCGCCGGCCTGCTGGCCGGGCTGGCCACCGTGCTCAACCAGGCCCTGCCGCTGAAGCTGTACCCGGCGCTGGTGAACGTGGTGATGCTGGTGGTGTTCGCCACCAGCCTGCGCTTCGGCCCGCCGCTGGTGGAGCGCCTGGCGCGCCTGCAGGAGCCGGACCTGCCGGACTTCGCGGTAGCCTATACCCGCCGCGTCACCCAGGTGTGGTGTGGCTTTTTTGTTCTCAACGGTGGCCTGGCCCTGTTCACCGCGCTGTACGCGTCGGACCGGGTCTGGATGCTCTACAACGGAATGTTGGCGTACGTGATGATGGGAGTGTTGTTCGCAGGTGAGTGGCTGGTGCGGCGGCGGGTCAAGGCGGCCCATGCCCATGGCTGACTGGATCGCCCTGGACCGGCTGCTGGTCTACGCGCAGCCGGGTCGTGATATCGGCCTGTGCGAAGGCGTCGCCCTGGACCACAGCGCCTTCCGCCTGCGTGCGCTGGCCTGGCGTGAGGCATTCGCCGCCGCCGAAGGCCGCGACTGGGCCCTGTACTTCGACGATGCGATTGCCTTCGCCGCCGCCCTGTTCGGCGCCTGGCACGCCGGCAAGCGCGTCTTTCTGGCCGCCGACAATCTTCCGGCCACCCTGCAGGCGCTGCAGCCGCAGGTCAGTGGTTTTGCCGGCGATGTATCGGCTGACTACCGCCCGCTGGCGCCCGTCGTGGCAGGCAACGGTGTGCTCGAGGCACTCGACGAGCGCGCCTGCGAACTGTGTGTGTTCACCTCCGGCAGCACCGGCCAGCCCAGCGCGATCAACAAGCGCATGGACCAGCTGGCGCGCGAAGTGGATGCGCTGCAGGCCGCCTTCGGCGCACAGCTCGATGGCGTGCAGGTGCATGGCACGGTCTCGCACCAGCACATCTACGGCCTGCTGTTCCGCGTGCTGTGGCCGCTGGCGGCGGGCCGCCAGATCCAGCCGCGGCGCTTCTTCCATGAAGACCTGGTGGGTACGCTGGCTGCCGCTGACAGCGTGCTGGTGGCAACCCCGGCGCACCTCAAGCGCCTGCCCGAACAGCTCGACTGGGCCGGCCTGCACGGCCGCCTGCGAGCGGTGTTTTCCTCCGGCGGTCCGCTGCCGGAAGAGGCCGCCCGACAGGTGCGGCAGTGGCTGGGCGTGGCCCCCACCGAGGTGTACGGCAGCAGCGAGACCGGCGGCATCGCCTGGCGCCGCTGGCAGACCGACATGCCGCCGTGGCAGCCGCTGCCGGGTGTGCAGTGGCGCATCGAGGACGGCTGCCTGGCCGTTGCGTCGGCGCATCTGGACAGCGCCGACTGGTGGCGCACCCAGGACCGCGTGGAAGCGCTGGCCGATGGCCGCTTCCGCCTGCTCGGCCGCGCCGATCGCATCGTCAAGATCGAAGAGCGCCGGGTGTCGCTGGACGCGCTGGAACGTGCGCTGCGCGACGACCCGGAAGTGGAAGATGCGCGCGTGCTGGTGCTATCCGGCCAGCGCGAGCAGCTGGCCGCAGTGGTGGTGCCGGCCGACCCTGCGCAGGTGGCGGCCGGTGATGCCGCGCGCCGCGCCTTCGGCCAGCGCCTGGGCGCGCGCTTGGCGCAGGGCCACGATGCGGTCACCCGCCCGCGCCGCTGGCGGCTGGTCGAGGCCCTGCCGATCAATGCGCAGGGCAAGGTCACCCAGTCCGCACTGGCCGCGCTGTTCCAGCCACTGATGCCGGTGCCGCAGTGGGACCAGCGCACGGCCGCGGCCGCGATCCTGCGCATGACCCTGGATGCATCGCTGCGCGCGTTCCAGGGCCATTTCCCGCAGGCGGCGATCCTGCCCGGCGTGGCCCAGCTGGACTGGGCAGTGCGCTTTGCCCGCCAGGCGTTCGCGCTGCCGCAGGGTTTCGTGCGGATGGATGCGGTGAAGTTCCAGCGCGTGGCCCGCCCGGGCGACGAACTGACCCTGCAGCTGGACTGGGACGCCGAGCGCGGCGTGCTGACGTTCCGCTACACCTCCCTGCATGGCACGCATGCCAGTGGCAAGGTGGTGCTGACCGATGCGCAGTGACCCGGCGGCCCCCAACGGCGCCTTCGCGCCGCTGGTAGTCATTCCCGTGTACGACCACGAACATGCCATCGGCGCGGTGGTTGACGGCGTACAGGCCGCCGGCCTGCCGTGCCTGCTGGTCGACGATGGCTCGCGCGCGTCCTGCGCCGCGGTGCTGCAGTCGCTGGCACGACGCGACGGCGTCGACCTGCTGCGGCTGGACGTGAACCAGGGCAAGGGCGGGGCGATGTTGGCCGGTTTTGCCGAGGCCGCGCACCGTGGCCACAGCCATGTGCTGCAGATCGATGCCGACGGCCAGCACGACACCAGCGACCTGCCGCGCTTCATCGCCGCCGCGCAGGCACGGCCGGACGCGGTGATCTGCGGCATTCCCGCCTACGATGCCAGCGTGCCCAAGGCGCGCCTGTACGGCCGCTATGCCACCCACATCTGGGTCTGGATCAACACGCTGTCGCTGCACCTGCGCGACACCATGTGCGGTTTCCGGGTCTACCCGCTGCCGCCGGTGCTGCGCCTGATCGGCGAGGAAACCATCGGCCGGCGCATGGATTTCGATACCGAAGTGATGGTGCGCCTGTACTGGCGGCAGGTGCCGGTGGAACATCTGGCCACCCGCGTGACCTACCCGGCCGACGGTGTTTCGCACTTCGATGTGTGGCGCGACAACGTGCGCATCAGCCGCATGCACACCCGCCTGTTCTTCGGCATGCTGCCGCGCGCGCCGCGCCTGCTGTGGCGCCGCCTGCAGGGGCAGGGCTGAGATGCGCCGCGCGCACGAGGCACCGCACTGGGCCGACATCGGCGAATCTACCTCGGTGGCCGGCGTGCTGTTCCTGTGCTGGGTGCACCGCTGGTTCGGGCGCTGGCCGTTCCGCCTGTGCGTGTGGCCGGTGGTGGTCTGCCACTGGCTGGGCAACCGGGTCGGCCGCCGCGCCTCGCTGCAGTACCTGCAGCGGCTGCAGGCGCATACCGGCGCGCTCGGCCATGCGCCGGGCTGGCGCGACAGCCTGCGCCATTTCTTCAGCTTCGCCGACACGATGCTGGACAAGATCCTCGGCCTCGGCGGCCGTTACCCGCCCGAGCGCATCCACCTGCAGCGCGATCTGGTGCTGGGAAAAATCGCGCGCCGCGAAGGCGGGCTGATTCTCACCGCGCACATCGGCTGCCTGGAACTGTGCCAGGTGCTGGCCGAGCAGGTGCCCGGATTCCGCATCACCGTGCTGGTGCACACCGCGCACGCGCAGCGCTTCAATCGCCTGCTGCAGCGCCTGGACCCGCTGGCCGCGGTGGAACTGGTGCAGGTGACCGAAATGGGCCCGGCCACCGCGGTGATGCTGGCCGAGAAGGTCGCCTCCGGTGGTTTCGTGGCCATCGTCGGCGACCGCGTGCCGGTGCAGGGCGGGCGCAGTGTGATGGCCGATTTCCTCGGCCACCGCGCGCCGTTCCCGATCGGCGCCTATGTGCTGGCCTCTGCGCTGGCCTGCCCGGTCTACACGATGTCCTGCCTGCACGAAGGCGATGGCTACCGCGTGGCCTTCGAACACTTTGCCGACCGCGTGGTGCTGCCGCGCGGCTCGCGTGACGCCGCACTGGCCGAACAGGCGCAGCGCTTCGCGCGCTGGCTGGAACTCCAGGTCATCCAGTCCCCGTTGGACTGGTTCAATTTCTTCCCCTTCTGGGACCAGGCTCCTCATGACGACTGACGCCGTACCCGTGTGCCGTTTCGGCGATGCACCGCTGACCATCGAAGACGTGGTTGCCCTGGCCCAGCGCCAGTGTGATGCCGCGCTGAGCGAAGCGCCGGCCTTCCGCGCGCACATCCAGCGCGGTGCCGATTTCCTCGACCGCCTGCTGCGCGACGACGGCGTGATCTATGGCGTGACCACCGGCTACGGCGATTCGTGCACGGTGAACATCCCGCCGGCGCTGGTGGCGGAGCTGCCGCACCACCTCTACACCTACCATGGTTGCGGCCTGGGCCGTTACCTCGATCCGGCCGAGACCCGCGCCGTGCTGGCCGCGCGCCTGGCTTCGCTGGTGCGAGGCATGTCCGGTGTCAGCGTGCAGCTGCTGGAAGGCCTGGCCACCCTGCTGCAGCACGATGTGCTGCCGCTGATTCCGGCCGAAGGCTCGGTCGGTGCCAGTGGTGACCTGACCCCGCTGTCCTACGTGGCCGCTGTGTTGTGTGGCGAACGCGAGGTGCTGTTCGAAGGCCAGGTGCAGGCGGCCGGCCCGGTGCTGGCGAAGATCGGCATGGTCCCGCTGAAGCTGCGGCCGAAGGAAGGCCTGGCGATCATGAACGGCACCGCGGTGATGACCGGCCTGGCCTGCCTGGCCTGGCAGCGTGCCGATTACCTGGCCCGCATGGCCACCCGCCTGACCGCGTTCAACGTACTGTCCAGCGACGGCAACGCGCATCACTTCGACGAGACCCTGTTCGCCGCCAAGCCGCACCCCGGCCAGGGCCGCATCGCCGCGCGCCTGCGCAGCGACCTGCACAGCGAGCGCCCGCCGCGCAACGAACAGCGCCTGCAGGACCGCTACTCGCTGCGCTGCGCACCGCACGTGATCGGCGTGCTGGAAGACAGCCTGCCGTTCCTGCGCCAGCTGATCGAAACCGAACTGAACAGCGCCAACGACAATCCGCTGATCGATGCCGATGGCGAGCGCATCCTGCATGGCGGCCACTTCTACGGCGGCCACATCGCACTGGCGATGGACACGCTGAAGAACACCGTGGCCAACGTCGCCGACCTGCTCGACCGGCAGCTGGCGCTGGTGGTCGATGCCCGCTACAACCACGGCCTGCCGGCCAACCTGTCGGCGGCCACCGGCCCGCGCGCGGCCATCAACCATGGCCTGAAGGCGCTGCAGATCAGCGTGTCGGCGTGGACCGCCGAGGCACTGAAGCAGACCATGCCGGCCAGTGTGTTCTCGCGGTCGACCGAATGCCATAACCAGGACAAGGTCAGCATGGGCACCATCGCCGCGCGCGACTGCCTGCGCGTGATCGAACTGACCGAACAGGTGGTGGCCGCGATGCTGATCGCAGCCCGCCAGGGTCTGGCCCTGCGCGAACGGGTTGGCCTGAACGCGCAGCTGCATGGCAGTCTGGCCGACATGTACGCCGACCTGGGGCAGCGCATCGCCCTGGTCGAAGAAGACCGCGCGCTGGATCGCGAACTGCGGGAACTGCTGGTGGAGATCCGCGCGCAACGCTGGGAGCTGTATGTCGGTGAATGAGGCAACTGAACTGGTCGGCGAGATCTCGCTGTCCCCGGCCTTCCATGACTGCGACCCGATGAACGTGGTCTGGCATGGCAACTACTTCAAGTATTTCGAGATCGCACGCTGCGCGCTGCTCAGCCGCTACGACTACGACTACCCGCAGATGCTCGAATCGGGCTACCTGTGGCCGGTGGTCGATGCACGGGTGAAGTACGTGCGCCCGCTGCTGTTCAAGCAGGCGCTGCGCGTGGTCTCGCGCATCGTCGAATGGGAAAACCGGCTGAAGATCGAATACGAAATCCTCGATGCGGAAAGCGGCCAGGTGCTGACCCGCGCGATGACCATCCAGGTCGCGGTGGACGCGACCAGCAAGGAAATGCTGTACCAGTGCCCGCCGGTGCTGTGGCAGCGTCTTGGAGTGCCTGCCCCGTGAATCCTTTCCGCCGTATTCCGCGCGTGCTGCTGTGCGCGCTGCTGCTCACCGCTGCGCCGCTGGTGCAGGCTGCCGATGCCGCCGTCGATGCGATCACCCAGGCGGTGGCGCGGCCCGACGTGCTGCGTGGCCAGTTCACCCAGGAAAAGCAGGTCAGCGGCTTCAAGAACCCGCTGCGCTCGCAGGGCCAGTTCGTGGTCGCACGCCAGCACGGCGTCATCTGGACCACGCTCAAGCCGTTCCCGTCCGAAGTGGTGGTCACCGCCGACCGCATCCTCAGCCGCCAGCGTGATGGCAGCACCCGCGTCGAGCTGGATGCGCGCCAGCAGCCGGCGATGCGCTCGGTCAACGCGATCATGTTCGCGCTGATGAGTGGTGATGTGCAGGCGCTGTCCAGCCAGTTCAACGTGCAGGCCAGCCGCGAAGGACAGGGCTGGCGGCTGAAGCTGACCCCGAAGTCGGCGATGCTGGCCAAGGCCTTCGAATCGCTGACCCTGCATGGCGACCGCTACGTGCGCCAGGTGGAGATCGTGGAGGCCAACAAGGACCGCACGCAGATCCAGTTCAGCGCGCTGAGCGAAGCGCCGGCCGCGCTGTCTGCTGACGAGGCGCGCCGTTTTGACTGATATGTCGACTGACGCCGCAGGGAAGGGACCGGAGCGCCTGCACCGCTGGTGGCACTGGCTGGGCATTGCCTGGCTGCTGGTGCTGCTGGTGATGGGTGTGCAGCAGTGGCGCCTGTGGAGCCAGGAATCACGGATCGACACCGACATCCTGGCCCTGCTGCCGCAGGACGCACACGACCGCCTGCTGAGTGATGTCACCCGGCGCATTGCCGATGGCAGCTCGCGCCAGGTGGTGGTGCTGCTGGGCAGTGCCGATGGCGCCGCTGCCAAGCGCGCGCAGGCCGCCTTCGCCAAGGCCATGGCCAGCGATGCCGACAGCGCGCTGCTGGTGCCCAGTGGTTCCATCGAAGGCTGGTTCGATGAAGCGCGCGCGTTCTACGCACCGTATCGCGACCGCCTGCTGACTCCGGCCCAGCGCGAACAGCTGCAGCAGGCCGAACCGGGTGCGCTGGCCGAACAGGCGCTGGGCGCACTGTATGGCCCGATGGGCGCACCGCGGTTGACCGACTGGCGGCAGGATCCGCTGTCGCTGTGGCCGCAGTGGTGGCAGCAGCAGGCCCAGGGTTCGGGCCTGCGCCTGGGCGATGATGGCCTGCTCGAAGCCGAGGGCAAGCATTGGGCCGCCCTGCAGTTCGATACGCCGGGCTCGGCCTTCCAGCTCGATGGCGAGCGCCATATCGACGGCCTGCTGGAGCGCGCTGGCGAGGCAGCCAAGGCCGCCGCCCCCGGGCTGGAAATCCTGCATGCCGGCGTGCCGCTGCATGCCGAAGCGGCGGCCGTGCAGGCCAACCAGGAAATCAACACGATCGGCTGGGGCTCGCTGGCGGCGGTGCTGCTGCTGGTCTGGCTCGCGTTCCGTTCGCTGCGGCCGATTCTGCTGGTGGCCGCCTCGCTGCTGATCGGCTGCGGCGTGGCCCTGGCGGTGACGGTGCTGGTGTTCGGCAAGGTGCACGTGCTGACCCTGGTGTTCGGCGCATCGCTGGTGGGCGTGGCCGAGGATTACGGCATCCACTGGTTCGCCTCGCGCCAGGCCGAACCGGCCGACCGCCGCTGGAAGCTGCTGCGGCACCTGTTGCCGGGCCTGTGGCTGGCGCTGCTGACCAGTGCGCTGGCCTACCTGGCGCTGGGCCTGGCTCCGTTCCCGGGCCTGCGGCAGATGGCGCTGTTCTCGGTGGTCGGCCTGGCCGCCGCCTTCCTCACGGTGATCTTCTGGTTCCCGTGGCTGGACGGTGGCGAGATCCGCCAGACCCGTTTCTCGCAGTGGCTGGGCAACACCCTGGACCGCTTCCCGCGCCTGCATGGCACGCGACCGGTCACGATCTTCATCGTCGCCACGCTGGCGCTGTCGGCCATCGGCATCGCGCGCCTGCAGAGCAACGACGATCTGCGCAGCCTGCAGTCGTCGCCGCCAGCGTTGATGGCCGAGCAGATCCGCCTCAGCCAGCTGCTGGGCATGCCCAGCCCGGCCCAGTTCTATCTGGTGCAGGGCGCCGATGCGGCGCAGCTGCTGGAACGCGAAGAAGCGCTGACCGGGCGCCTGCGCGCGCTGGCCAGCGACAAGCGCATCGGCGGCTACCGCGCGATCAGCGACTGGCTGCCGTCGCCGGCGCGCCAGCAGGCTGATGCCGCGTTGACCGCGAAGGTGGAGCCGGGCGTGCTGTCGGCGGTGTCCGAAGCCGTGGGCGAGCCGTTGCCGCGGCCGGACTTCGCCGCTTCGCCGCTGACCGCCGAGGCCTTCCTGGCCTCGCCGGCCTCGCAGCCGTTCCGCCACCTGTGGGTGGGCGCGGTGGGTGGGCAGATGGTCAGCGTGGTGATGGTCGATGACCTCTCGCGTGCCGATGCGCTGGCCACCCTGCAGGGTGCGGCCGAGGGCCTGCCTGGCGTGCGCTGGGTCGACCGCACCGCCGATTTCTCCAAGCTGCTGGGCCACTACCGCAAGCTGATGGGCGGGCTGCTGCTGGTCGGCATCGCGCTGGTGTTCGGTGCGCTGTGGCTGCGCTACCGCCGCCAGGCCTGGCGCGTGTTCGCCCCGACCCTGATCGCCGGTGCGCTCACCCTGGGCCTGCTCGGCCTGTTCGGCCAGCCGCTGCAGCTGTTCAACGTGCTGGCGCTGATGCTGCTGCTGGGCATGGGCATCGACTACGGCATCTTCCTCATCGAGCACCGCGGCGATGCCAGTGCGTGGCTGGCGGTCTGCGTGGGCGCGGCCAGCACCTGGCTGTCGTTCGGCCTGCTGGGCCTGTCGCAGACGCCGGCACTGCGCGCGTTCGGTCTCACTCTGCTGTTCGGCATCGGCCTGGTCTGGCTGATCTCGCCGCTGTTCCGCCCGCCGCCGCACGACCTGCCACCGGCCTGACCGCGTGTCACCGCACCCCCTTCCTTTCCACCTGATCGAGCAACAAGGACGCACCGATGAACACTGCCGTGGATGCACCCGCCCAACCGAGCGACGTCGAACGTACGGAAATCCTGATCATCGGCGCGGGACCGGCCGGTTCGGTCGCCGCGGCCATGCTGCGCCAGCAGGGCCGCCAGGTGCTGATGCTGGAGCGCCAGCAGTTCCCGCGCTTCTCGATCGGCGAAAGCCTGCTGCCGCAGAGCATGGAATACATCGAGGCCGCCGGCCTGCTGCAGGACGTGGTGGAAGCGGGCTTCCAGTACAAGAACGGCGCGGCCTTCGTCCACGGTGAAGCGCGCACGGCCTTCGATTTCCGCCGCAAGTTCTCGCCGGGCTGGGGCACCACCTACCAGGTGCAGCGCGCCGACTTCGACAACGTGCTGGCCCGCGGCGCCGAGCGCATGGGCACCACCCTGCGCTTTGGCGATGAAGTGCTGGCGGTGGAAGCCGGCGAACAGCCGGCAGTGAACGTGCGTCGCCCCGATGGCAGCGAGTACCGCATCGAAGCCGACTTCATCCTCGATGCCTCGGGCTTCGCGCGCCTGCTGCCGCGCCTGCTGGACCTGGAATCGCCGTCCAACTTCCCGGTGCGCGGCGCGATCTTCTGCCACGTGCGCGACAACATCCCGGCCGAAGCGGACTTCGACCGCAACAAGATCCTCATCACCACCCACCCCGAGCACATCGACGTCTGGTACTGGACGATTCCGTTCTCCAACGGCTGCTGCTCGCTGGGCGTAGTGGCCGAACCGTCGTTCTTCGAACGCTACGAGGGCGACGATCTGCAGAAGCTGCAGGCCATCGTCGGCGAAGACCCGAACCTGACCAGGCTGCTGGCCAATGCCGAATGGGCGGTGCTGCCGGTGCGCCGCATCACCGGCTATTCGGCCAATGTCAGCTCGCTGTGGGGCCCGGGCTATGCGCTGCTGGGCAACGCCGGTGAATTCCTCGACCCTGTGTTTTCCTCCGGTGTGACCATCGCCTTCAAGTCGGCGCAGCTGGCCAGCGAATGCCTGAAGCGCCGCTACGCCGGAGAGAACGTCGACTGGGAAGCCGAGTTCTCCATCCCCCTGCGTGCGGGCGTGAAGACCTTCCGCCGCTTCGTCGAAAGCTGGTACCAGGGCGGCTTCCAGAAGATCATCTACCACCCTGACCAGCAGCCGCAGGTACGCGACATGATCTGCTCCATCCTGGCCGGTTACGCCTGGGACACCAACAACCCGTATGTGGCCGATCCCACCGGCCGCCGCATGCGCGTACTGGAGGAACTGTGCAGCGCCTGATCGCCCGTTTCAGCGCCGTGCTGCTGTGCCTGCTGCTGGCCGCCTGTGCCAGCCGCATGCCGCGCCCGCTGGTTGAACTGCCGCCGCTGCGGCTGTCGCCGGCCAGCCTGCCGGCGCCGCTGGCGCTGCAGCAGCAGCTGCATTTCCGCTTCGGCAGCCACGAACGCGATCTGGACGCACTGCTGGAAGCCGATGCGCAGCAGGTGCAGCTGGCCGTGCAGGCGATGGGCCAGACCGGCGTGCGCCTGCAGTGGGATGGCCGGCAGCTGACCCAGCAGCGCGCCCCCTGGCTGCCGCCGCAGGTGCGTGCCGAACGCGTGCTGGATGACCTGCAGTTCGCGCTGTGGCCCACCGAAGCGATTGCCGCCGCGCTGCCGGCGGGCTGGCAGGTGGCCGATGACGGCCACCTGCGCAGCCTCTCGCGCGATGGCCAGGTGTGGCTGCAGCTGCAGCGCCTGGACGATGGCAGCGTGCAGCTGGACAACCGCGCCGAGGGCTACGCCCTGCGCATCGAATCGATCGACATGGCCGGGCAGGATAGATGACCGCAGCGATTTACCTGAACGACCTGGGCGTGGTCTGCGCGCTCGGCGAAGGCCGTGCGGCTGTGGCTGCCGCGCTGTTTGCCGATGCACCGGGTGGGCTCAGCGACAATGACACCCTGCTGCCGGGCCAGACCCTGGCGCTGGGCGAGGTACGCACGCCGCTGCCGGCGCTGGACGACCTGCCGGTGGCCCTGCGTGGCCGCAACAACGCGCTGCTGGATGCCGCCCTGGCGCAGATCGCGCCGTCGGTGCAGGCGGCCATTGCCCGCTACGGCGCGCCGCGCGTGGCGGTGGTGCTGGGCACCAGCACCTCGGGCATCGGTGAATCCGAACAGGCCCTGCGCACCCGCGCCGAGACCGGGCAGTGGCCGCAGGGCTTCGACTACGCACAGCAGGAAATGGGCACCGCCGCGCAGTTCGTGCGTGAGCGCAGCGGCGCGCTGGGCCCGGCCTGGACCCTGTCCACGGCCTGTTCCTCCAGTGCCAAGGCGCTGATGTCGGCCGCGCGGCTGCTGCGTGCCGGCATCGTCGATGCGGTCATCGCCGGTGGCGCCGATTCGCTGTGCCGCTTCACCGTGGCTGGCTTCAGCGCGCTCGAGTCGGTATCCGCGCTGCGCTGCAATCCGTTCTCGCAGCATCGCTGCGGCATCAACATCGGTGAAGGTGCCGCGCTGTTCCTGCTGACCCGCGACACCGGCCCGGTGCAGCTGGCCGGCTGGGGCGAATCGGCCGATGCCCACCACATGTCCGCGCCCGACCCGAAGGGCCTGGGCGCGATCGACGCCCTGCAGCAGGCGCTGCAGCGTGCCGGCTGGGATGCAGGCGACGTGGATTACGTGAACCTGCACGGCACCGCCACCGGCCACAACGATGCGATGGAAAGCGTGGCCGTGGCCCAGGTGCTGGGCACTACGGTGCCGGCCAGCTCGACCAAGCCCCTCACCGGCCACACGCTGGGCGCGTCCGGTGCGATCGAGGCGGCCGTGTGCTGGATCCTGCTGGCCGAAAATCCCGGCAACCAGCTGCCGCCACACTGGTGGGATGGCAGCCCGGACCCGGCCCTGCCGGTACTGCCGCTGGTCGCCCCGGGCACGCGCCTGGGGCATGCCCCGCAGCGCGTACTGAGCAATTCGTTCGCCTTCGGCGGCAGCAACGCCGTGCTGGCACTGCAGGGGGTGGCTGCATGAGCCTGCCCCTGTTCGCGATCGAAGACGTGGTGCCGCACCGCCAGGACATGTGCCTGCTGGACCGCATCGTGCGCTGGGACCAGGACACCATCGAAGCCGAGCTGGTGGTGCCTGCTGCGGGGCTGTTCATCGAGGACGGCGGCGTGCCGGCCTGGGTCGGCATCGAGTACATGGCGCAGGCCATCGCGGCCTGGGCCGGCTGCCGCGCCCGCGTGGCCGGCAACCCGCCGCAGCTGGGCTTCCTGCTTGGCAGCCGGCGCTACACCAGCCCGCGCAGCCGCTTCCCCAGCGGCAGTGTGCTGCGCGTACACGCGCGCTGCGAGCTGTTGGGCGACAATGGGCTGGGGATGTTCGCCTGCCGGATCCTGGCAGGCGATGAAGAATGGGCAGTCGCCAACGTGTCGGTGTTCGAACCGGCCGACTCGATGGCCTATCTGGAGAGTGGACAGGCATGACAGGGAATCGAAGCGTGCTGGTAACCGGCGCCAGCCGGGGTATCGGCCGGGCCATCGCGCAGCGCATCGCGCGTGATGGCTTCGACGTGGTGGTGCATTGCCGCAGCCGCGTGGACGAAGCGCAGGCCGTGGCGGCCGAGATCCAGGCACTGGGCCAGCAGGCCCGCGTGCTGGCCTTCGACGTGGCCGACCGGGTGGCCGCGCGTGCCGCGCTGGAAGCGGACGTGGAAGCGCACGGCGCGTATTACGGCGTGGTCTGCAACGCCGGCATCGCCCGCGATGGCGCCTTCCCGGCACTGTCTGAAGACGACTGGGACCAGGTCATCCACACCAATCTGGATGGCTTCTACAACGTGCTGCACCCGCTCATCATGCCGATGGTGCGGCGGCGCAAGCCGGGCCGCATCGTCACCCTGTCCTCGGTGTCCGGCGTGGCCGGCAACCGTGGCCAGGTCAATTACAGTGCCGCCAAGGCCGGCATCATCGGTGCCACCAAGGCATTGGCGCTGGAACTTGCCAGCCGCCAGATCACCGTCAACTGCGTGGCCCCCGGCCTGATCGAGACCGACATGCTCAACGAAGAAGTGATCGACCATGCGCTGAAGCTGATCCCCGCCGGCCGCGTCGGCCGACCGGAGGAAGTGGCCGCCACGGTCGCCTTCCTGCTGTCCGAACCGGCCGGCTACATCACCCGCCAGGTGATCTCGGTGAACGGAGGCATGGTCTGATGGCCGCCGATCGTCGCGTGGTGGTCACCGGTGCCGCCGCCATCAGTCCGCTCGGCCACGACTGGCCGACCATCGAAGCGCACCTGCGCAGCTGCCGCAATGCCGTGCGCGCGATGCCCGAATGGGATGTCTATGCTGGCCTGAACACCAAGCTGGCCGCACCCGCGCAGGACTACGACCTGCCACCGAACTACAACCGCAAGACCACCCGTTCGATGGGCAAGGTCGCCATCATGTCGGTGCGCGCCACCGAAGTGGCGCTGCGCGAAGCGGGCCTGTTCGAACACCCGGTGCTGCGCAGCGGCCGCGCCGGCGTGGCCTATGGCTCGTCCTCGGGCAGCCATGAAGCCACCGGCGAATTCGGCCGCATGCTGCACGAATTCACCACCGACGGCATCAGCGCCACCACCTACCTGAAGATGATGAGCCACACCGCGCCGGTCAACATCGGCGTGTTCTTCGGTCTGTCCGGGCGCGTCTACACCACGTCCAGCGCCTGCACCTCGGGCAGCCAGGGCGTGGGCGCCGGCTATGAAGCCATCCGCAGTGGCAAGCAGACGGTGATGGTGGCCGGCGGTGCCGAACAGCTCGACGCCACCGCCGCGGCGGTGTTCGACACCCTGTTCGCCACCAGCACGCGCAACGACGCGCCGCAGACCACGCCGCGCCCGTTCGATGCCGGCCGCGATGGCCTGGTGCTGGGCGAGGGCGCCTGCACGCTGATCCTGGAAGACCTGGAGCACGCGCAGGCACGCGGCGCGACCATCCTCGCCGAGATCGTCGGCTACGGCACCAACAGCGACGGCCAGCACGTCACCCAGCCCAGCGCCGACACCATGGCCCAGGCCATGCGCCTGGCGCTGGAGGATGCCGGCCTGCAGCCCTCGCAGATCGATTACGTGAACGCCCACGGCACCGCCACCGACCACGGTGACATCGCCGAAACCCAGGCCACCGCCCAGGTCTTCGGCAACCGCATGCCGATCAGTTCGCTGAAGAGCTACGTCGGCCACATGCTCGGTGCCTGCGGCGCGTTCGAAGCCTGGATGAGCATCGAGATGATGCGCGCCGGCTGGTTCGCCCCGACCCTCAACCTGGGCGAGATCGACCCACGCTGCGGCCAGCTCGACTTCATCACCGGACAGGGCCGCGAACTGCAGGCCGAGTATGTGATGAGCAACAATTTCGCCTTCGGTGGCATCAACACCTCGCTGGTGTTCCGCCGCTGGAGCGAATGATCCACCGCCCCACACCACGTTCCACCCCGCACCCCGAACAAGGAGAAGTTTCGATGCGTCGTACCCTGATGATCGCCACGGCCACCGCCCTGCTGGCCCTCACCTCCACCGCCTCGGCCCGCGAGACCCGCGTCGAGCAGTCCCTGCGTGAGCTGGTCAGCTCGCAGGCCGCCAAGGATGCCGGCATCGACGGCAGCGTCCGTTTCTACCTGGCCGGCCAGCCGGTCAGCGTGCAGCAGCGCCTGGGCGAGGACGTGACCAACAAGAAGACCAACGCCGCCAACAAGAGCGATGAGGAAGCCTGCCGCTGGGTGGCCCTGTCGGCGCTGCGCGCGCTGCAGGATGGCGCCAAGTCGCGCGGCGCCAATGCCGTGGTCGACATCGTCAGCTACTACAAGAAGAACGAGTTCAAGAGCGCGACCAACTACGAATGCTACGCCGGTGCGATCCTGGCGGGCGTGGCGCTCAAGGGCACCTACGCCAAGGTAAAGTAAGCATCACCGCAGTCCCCGGCGGCTTGCCGGGGACGCGGTCTACAGGGGGAACACCATGAAGTCGATCCACGCCGCTGCCCTGGCAGCGGCTTTTCTGTGCGTGCCCGCGCTGCACGCGCAGGCCGCAGGCGCGCCCATCCACATCACCTCCGACGTGCCCTACCGTGAGGGCGTGGGTGGCGAGCTGATCCGCCAGGAGTGCCAGTTCGGCCAGTACCTGAGCCAGAGCATCGTGCGCCATGCCGACGGTGCCGTGGTCGTTGGGGATACCCAGGACGGCGCCGGCCGCGAACTGTACCTGGTGGTGACCAAGGCGCATGCCGCCGGCGGTGGCGCCATTTCCGGGCCGAAGTGGGGCCGCATCTACGGTGAACTGAAGGAGGACGGGAAGGTAGTCGGCAACTTCAGCCTGAAGCGTTCGACCAACCGGCCGTTCACCTTCCGCGCCTGCACCACGCTGGAGAAAATCGCCGATGCGCTGGGCGGCGATGTGGTGCGCTGGTTGCAGGAACCCACCTTCGATCCGCAGCTGACCGAAGAGGTCGCGGCCAACTGAGCCCGGTGGCGGTTGCCTGAACGCGACCGCCACATTGCTGAACCCCATGCAGGAAACGCCGTCGATCACGCCGCGATCGTTGCATGACGGCTTTCCCCGGTGTCGGCTTTCCGACACAATCATGGCTCTTCCCGGGTTATCGTCCCGCGGACATGCACGCCTACGTCTATAAAAGCCAACTCAAGCCGGATACCTACGTCTATCTCGCCCGTCGCGATGATTTCAGCACGCTGCCCGCGCCGCTGGTCACCTCGCTGGGTGCGCTGTCGTTCGTCCTGGAAGTCACTCTGGATGCGCAGCGCCGGCTGGCCCAGGCCGATCCGGACAAGGTCCGCAGCGAGCTGGCCGAACGCGGCTTCTACCTGCAGGTGCCGCCGTCGGTGACCAGCATGATGCGGCGCCACTATGACTGAGCTGTCGCGCCCGCGCGCGCTGTCGATCGCCTTCGCCCTCGGTGCCGTGCTGGCGCTCGGTTCGGTGCTGGGTGGGCTGCCGGGTGCCGTGCTTGCTGCGCTGGCGCAGCCGGCCTTCGCGCTGGGCGTGTCGTGGTGGCGGCGCAGCCGCACGCTGCAGCCACCGAAGCTGATCGCGCGCCAGGACCTGCCCGCGTTGCTGGTGCTGTGGGCCGCAGCCCCCGCAGGGCTGGCCCTGCTGCTGGCGTGGCCACTGGCGGCGCTGCGTGACAGTGGCAGCCTGGCCGCTGTGCTGGGCCTGAGTGTGCTGGTCAGTGCCGGCCTGCTGGCGGCCTGGCGCACCTGGCCGCTCTGGAATGATGTCGAACGCCTGGACGGCAGCCTCGCCCAGCACTGGCAGGCGCTGGCCGGGCGTGACCTGACGGCGTGGCGTGGCCTGCTGGTGGCGGGGGTCGTGGTCGCTCTGGCCGCGCTGATCGTGCTGCCGGCGTGGCCGGGCCTGTTGCCGGAAGGCGCCGGTTGGCCTGCCGCATTGGCCACGCTGGTGCTGTCGCCGGCCCTGCACCTGCTGCTGCAGCGGGTGGCACCGGCACCCATGGTCAGCCTGCGCAGTAGCGCCCAGGACCTGCCCAGCGGCGATGCCGAAGCCCTGTTCAACGCCGCCGCCGAAAGCACGCCGCTGGAAGCGATGGCACCGCAGGAACTGACCCCGGCGCTGTACGAAGCCGCGCGCCACGGCCGCATCGACCGCGCGCTGCAGCTGCTGCAGGCCGGTGCCGATCCGCATGCGCTGCCGGACCCGAACTGGCGTGACCAGCGCAGCCTGGCCGTGCTCGCCGCCGTGCTGCCCGACCTGCGCCTGCTGCGCGAGCTGATCGGGCGCGGCGTTGATGTGAATGCCCCGCACCGTGGCATGACCCCGCTGCTGGCCGCCACGCGCGACAGCTGGCATGGCCGCCCCGAAGCGGTGATGACCCTGTTGGCCAACGGCGCCGATTCGCGCGCGATGGACAGCGATGGCAACACCCCGCTGCACCATGCCGCGCGCAGTTCCGACCCGGGCGTGGCCGCGCTGCTGCGCGACGCCGCCGCCGAGGTGGATGCGCTCAACACCGAAGGCTGGTCGCCGCTGGCGGTGGCCTGCCAGGTCGGCAACTGGCGCCTGGCCCGCTTCCTGCTTGAACGCGGTGCGCGCAGCGAACCCAGCGAAGGCACCCCGGTGCTGCTGGCCGCCGCTGCCACCGAGGATGATGATCCGGCCGGCGTGCAGCTGCTGCTCAAGCACAAGGCGCGCGCCGATGCGCGCGACCGCCAGCGTCGCAGTGCGTTGCACGAAGCCGCCCTGGCCGGCCATGTCGAGATCATCGGCGTGCTGCTCGGGGCCGGTGCCAACCTGGAAGCGCGCGATGCGCTGGGTCGCACGCCGTGGCTGGAAGCGGCCCGTGCCGGTCGCGCCGCCGTCATCGAACACCTGCTGCCGCACAAGCCCGACCTGGTGGCGGTCGATGGTGAAGGCCGCAACGCCGTGCTGCTGGCCGCCACGGCCGAGGACGTCTCGCCGCTGCTGGTCAAGCGCCTGGTGGACCTGGGCATCGCCGCCGATACCCGCGATCCGCTCGGCCGCCGCGCGGTGGATTACGCCGCCGAAGCCGGCCGCTGGGCGATCGTGGCCCTGCTCGATCCGTCCTATCCGCTGCCGGCGGCAGTCAGCGATGGCCTGGCCGAACGCGGTGAAGCTGCCAGTGCCAGCGGCCTGCTGCCCGACCGCCCGCCGCTGACCCTGCTGCGCGAAGCGCTGGGCTTCGGCAATACCGAAGGCATGGCCGCGCTGGCCAGGCTGTGCCAGCCGGAAGAGCTGGGTGGCCTGCTGCTGGACCCGGAACTGGCGCTGGAGCCGCGCGCGGTCGACTGGCTGCTGGGCCATGGCGCGGATCCCTACGTGCGTGATGCCTGCGCCGATACGCCGATGTTTGCCCTGCTGTCGCGTGGCATCGATGCGGTCCCGGCCCTGCAGGTGATGCTGCAGCGCGGCCTGTCGCCGGCCGGCCGTGGTGGCCTGGCCCGCTTCCTCGCCGCCTGCGCGCAGCACGACCAGGCCGCACGCGGGCTGGAACAGCTCGCGCTGGAACTGCTCGAGCGCGGCGCCGATCCGTTCGCGGCCTCGCCGGCCGGCGATCCGCCGTTGTCGCTGGCGGTGCGCCTGGGCTGGCTGCGCCTGCAGCAGGCCCTGCTCAATGCCGGTGTCGATCGCGAAGCCCGCGACAGCCACGGCATGACCGCCCTGCACCTGGCCACCGCGCTGGCCCGCGAAGGCGCGCTGAAGCTGCTGGTGCAGCACGGTGCATCGCCGGAAGCGCGTGCTGCCGATGGCCAGACCCCGCTGGGCGTGGCGTTGTCGATCGGCCGCCGCGATCTGGCCGACTGGCTGGACTGGCGCGTGTGGCCGTTGCCGCGCCGCACGCTGCGCGAAAGCGATCTGCCGGCCGCCGCCATGGCCGGTGACGTCGATGCCGTGCGCCGCTTGAATGATCTCGGCTTTGCCATCGACGCCGTCGATGCGCAGGGCTGCACCGCCCTGCTGCGCGCCGCGGGCGGTGGCCACCTGGCGGTGGTCGACCTGCTGCTGGCGCGGGGTGCCGATCCGCAGCACGCTGCGGCCAGTGGCGCGACCCCGCTGTCGGCGGCGGTCAGCATGCGCCAGGTGGATATTGTCTCGGCCCTGCTCGATGCCGGCGCCCAGCTGGAACACCGCCTGCCGGGCGGGGTCACCGTGCTGATGCTGGCCTCGGCGCTGGGCCTGCCGGACATCGTCGCGCGCCTGCTCACTGCCGGTGCCGACGTGCATGCCGGTGATGCGCAGCAGTTGGGGCCGCTGCACTGCGCGGCACTGTATGGCTTCAGCGCCCGCGACCGTTCGCGCCTGCTGGCTCTGCTGGATACCCTGCTGCTGGCCGGCGCCGAGCCCGACCTGGCGGCGGCCGGTGCAGTCACCCCGCTGCTGCTGCTGCTGGGCGCACGCGCCGAGCCGGGCACCGCCTGCGACGAACAGGTGGTGATGGCCGCAGTGGAGCGCCTGCTGGATGAAGATGTGAGCCTGGACGTGCGTGACCCGCGCGGCTTCGGCCCGCTGCACCTGGCGGCCCTGCACGGGCTGCCGCTGCTGGTGCAGCGCCTGCTGCGCGCCGGTGCCGATCCGGAAGCGCGCGACAGCCTCAACCGCAGCCCGCGCGAGATCGCGGTCATGCGCGGCTTCATCGACGTGGCCGGCGAATTCGAACCGCGCGTGCCGGGCGTCTCCTCGATGGCCCGCTTCCTGCGCGACAACGGCTGAGAACCGGGTTCGGCTGACCCCAGTAGAACCACGCCATGCGTGGATGCTTTGTGGTTCGGTGCAGGATCATCCACGCATGGCGTGGATCTACTTGTCGCTTTCCGCGTCGGCCTCGAACAGATGCATCAGGTCATTGCGTGCATCGCGCGAGGTCTGGATCACCGCCGCTTCGTCGTCATACACCAGGTACTGGTCGCGCAGCAGCTGTTCGTCATGCTCGCGGAAGCGCTGCACATGGCGCTGCGCGACGTCTGCTGCCACGCCCAGCGCGGTCAGCACGCGGCCGCTCATTTCCAGGCTGGTACCGAACACTTCGCGGAACGGCTCGGCCGACATGTCCATCAACCGCCACGCATGCTGGCGGTTGCGCGCGCGCGCCAGCACCTTCGCGTCCGGGTAAAGGCGGCGCACCATGCGTACCGCGCGCAGGTTGGTTTCCGGGTCGTCCACGGTGATCACGAACACATCGATGTGCTCGCCCCCCGCCGCGCGCAGCATCTCCGGCCGGGTAGGGTCGCCGTAGTACAGCTGGTTGCCGAAGCGGCGCAGGTCGGCCACGGTATCCGGGTTGGCTTCCAGCGCCACGAACGGCACCTTCTGCGCGGTCAGCAGGCGCGCGATCACCTGGCCGAAGCGGCCCATGCCGGCAATCAGCACCTTGGGCTTGTTGTCCGGCGCCACCTTGTCGGCCGGCGCAGCATCGCGCGGCGCTGGCCGCTCACGGCCCAGCAGCTTCAGCAGCGCGATCATCAGCAGTGGCGTGATCGCCATCGACAGGCCGACGATGGCCACCAGCCGGTCATGGTTGGCATCGCCCAGCAGGCGCGCGCGCTGCGCTTCGTTGAACACCACGAAGGCAAACTCGCCGCCCAGCCACAGCACGCTGCCCAGCAGCAGCGACTGCCGCGAACCGAGCCTGGCGATGCGGCCGATGGCGTACAACACGCTGAACTTCACCAGCAGCAGGACCGCCACGCCGGTCGCGATCAGCCATGGCTCGGCCGCGATGCGGTCCAGATCGATGCCCATGCCCACGGCAATGAAGAACAGGCCCAGCAGCAGGCCCTTGAACGGCTCGATCTGCGCTTCCAGTTCATGGCGGAATTCCGAATCGGACAGCAGCACGCCCGCCAGGAACGCGCCCAGGCTGGGGCTGAGCCCGGCTTCCTGCATGAACCACGCGGTGCCCAGCACCACCAGCAGTGCGGTGGCGGTGAACACTTCGGGGCTGCGGGTGCGCGCGATCACGCCAAACAACCGGCGCAGGACCGGGCGCCCGCACAGGATCACCACCGCCAGCGCACCCAGCGCCACCGCCGCGTCTTCCCAGCGCAGGGTCTGGTTGCGCGCACCGCCCAGCAGCGGAATGGCGGCCAGCAGCGGGATCGCGATCAGGTCCTGGAACAGCAGAATGGCGAAGCCCAGCCGCCCGTGATCGCTGTTGATCGCCTTGTGCTCGGACAGCAGCTGCAGCCCCACCGCGGTGGAGGACAGCGCCAGCGCGATACCCACCACCAGTGCGCTCTTCCACTGGAAATGGTCCAGCAGCAACAGACCGCCCAGGACCAGACCGGACACGGCCACCTGCGCTGCACCGGCCCCGAACACCGATCGCCGCATCACCTTCAGGCGCGCGGGGGACAGTTCCAGCCCGATCACGAACAGCAGCATCACCACGCCGATCTCGGCCGCACCCAGGATGCGGTCGGCGTCCTGTACGAAGCCCAGCCCATCCGGGCCCAGCACCACGCCCGCCGCCAGGTACCCCAGCACGGCGCCGAAGCCGAACTTCTTGAACACCGGCACCGCGATCACCGCGGCCAGCAGCAGCACCAGCGCCAGTTCCAGACCACCGCTATGCATTGGAATACCTGATCATCGCGAAGCCCGTGGTGCGTTCGTTCGGCGGGGGGAAGCGCGGCCGTGCAGGCCGCCCCTGCATTATGCGCCCCCCGGGGTCAGTTCCCCTTGCGGCGCAAGGGGAACTGACCCCACGGGCGCCTGACTGCGAGCCCACGCCAGGGTTGACCCGGCGTGCCGGCAGGTCCAGACTGCCCGCCGCTGCCGGCGCGTCTGGCAGTACACCCATCCGGAGTCCCCAACCCATGTCCAGCGACAGTAGAAGTCGACCTCGTTCGACGCCAGCGATGGCCACCGCCTGACATCGGGACGGTTTGCCTGCGTTGGCGTTGCGCGAGGTCGCACCCCCACAAGGCAAGCCCATGAACCAGAAGCAATTGCTGCGCCCGGTGGCAGACGCCGCAGCGTTGGCCGCACCCTTGGCCAACTACAACACCGCCGACGCGGTGGAATTCCTCAACACGCTCGACCTGGAGCGCGCCGCTGAAACGCTGGCCGCGCTGTCGCTGCCGCGCGCGGTGAAGATGCTCGAAGCACCCGAACTGCATCGCAGTGGCGAGCTGGTGGCCGCCTTGCCGCCGGCCCGCGCCGCCGCGCTGCTGGGGCTGATGGCCGACGACCGCGCCACCGACATCGTCCACGAGCTGGACGAGGAGGAACGCGCGCGGCTGATCCCGCTGCTGGGCAGCGATGCCCGCCAGGCCATCCAGACGCTGCTGAGCTACCCGCCCAACACCGCCGGCGCGCTGATGACCACCGAGTTCGTCGCCGTGCCCGCCACCTGGACCGTGGCCCAGACCCTGCAGCACATCCGCCAGGTCGAACGCACCCGCGAGACCGTGTACGCGATCTATGTGCTGGACCCGGCCAGCCAGCAGCTGCAGCAGGTGGTGACCATGCGCCGGCTGATCACCGGCCTGCCGGAGGAATCCATCCTCGACGTGGCCCAGGTCAATCCTCCGGTAACGGTGGATGCCCTGCTGGACCAGGAAGAAGTGGCGCGGCTGATCCGCCGTCACGACCTGCTGGCCATTCCGGTGGTGGACGCGCAGCAGCACCTGCTGGGCATCGTCACCGTCGACGACGTACTCGATGCACTCATCGAGGAATCGACCGAGGACGCGCACAAGTTCGGCGGCATGGAAGCACTGGACAAGCCGTACATGCAGATCGGCTTCTTCGAGATGCTGCGCAAGCGCGCCGGCTGGCTGAGCGTGCTGTTCCTCGGCGAAATGCTCACCGCCAGCGCGATGCAGCACTACGAGGACGAGCTGGCACGCGCAGTGGTGCTGACCCTGTTCATTCCGCTCATCATGAGTTCGGGCGGCAACTCCGGCTCGCAGGCGACCTCGCTGCTGATCCGCAGCCTGGCCCTGCGCGAGCTGCGCCTGCGTGACTGGTGGCGCGTGGCCCTGCGCGAGGTGCCCACCGGCATGGTGCTGGGCGCCATCCTCGGCTGCCTGGCCATCGTGCGCATCGTCATCTGGCAGCTGGGCGGCCTGCACGACTACGGCGAGCACTGGATCCTGCTGGCCATCACCATCGGCGCGGCCCTGGTGGGCATCGTCACCTTCGGCTCGTTGTCCGGCTCGATGCTGCCCTTCATCCTCAAGCGCCTGGGCTTCGACCCGGCCAGCGCCTCGGCACCATTCGTGGCCACGCTCGTGGACGTGACCGGCCTGGTGATCTATTTCAGCATCGCCGCCCTCATCCTGCACGGCACGCTGCTGTAACAAAAATGTGTGGGCCGGGGTCGGATCCCCGTGCTCTGGTAGGTGCCCACCTTGGTGGGCACACAAGGGTCATGCCGGGGTCAGAGCCCTTTCCTGCGGAAAGGGATCCGACCCCGGCCCCAACCCCATCGCCACGGAATTTGGGTACCGTAGGCGCATGAGCACCTACCACCTGCAGTCCGTGTTCCGTCCGCAGTCGGTCGCGGTGATCGGCGGCAGCCCGCGCGAGCGCTCGGCCGGCCGCGCGGTGATGCGCAACCTGCGCGGCACCGGTTTCCCCGGCAAGGTGGCGTGGATCAACCCGCGCCACG
Organism: Stenotrophomonas sp.; assembly: GCF_035634915.1. GTDB lineage: Bacteria > Pseudomonadota > Gammaproteobacteria > Xanthomonadales > Xanthomonadaceae > Stenotrophomonas. Next base: position 222,016 of record NZ_DASQCB010000009.1, on the reverse strand, counting down.
CCGAGATCGATGGCATCCGCACGGTCAAGCGGCTGAAGGACCTCGACTGGGTGCCGGACCTGGTGGTCATCACCGCGCCCGCGGCGATCGTGCCGCAGGTGGTGCGTACCGCTGCCGAGCGCGGCGTGCAGGCGGCGATCATCCTCACCGCGCATCTCGGCGAAGGCCCGGGCTCGCTGTCCGAACAGGTGGAAACGGTGGCGCGCAAGCACGGCCTGCGCATCCTCGGCCCGCACTGCCTGGGCGTCATCGCGCCGCATGCGAGGCTCAACGCCAGCATCGCCGCACACTTCCCGCAGGCCGGTGACCTCGCGCTGATCTCCGAATCCTCGGCCATTGCCGCCGCGCTGGTGGAGTGGGGCGTGGCACGTTCGGTGGGTTTTTCCGCCGTGGTTTCGCTGGGCGACACCATGGACGTCGACTTCGGCGACCTGCTCGATTACTTCGCCACCGACTACCGCACCCGCGCCATCCTGCTCTACGTCGAACACATCAAGGACGCGCGCAAGTTCATGTCGGCCGCCCGTGCCGCCGCGCGCGCCAAGCCCGTGGTGGTGGTCAAATCCGGCCGCGCCGAGCGCGTGCAGCCCGGCAGCGCCGACACCCACGTGCAGGCGCTGGCCCGCGCCGATGATGTCTACGGCGCCGCTTTCAACCGCGCCGGCCTGCTGCGCGTGAATGCACTGGACGAACTGTTCACCGCAGCGGAGACCCTCGGCCGCCTCGGTACTTTCCCCGGCCGCCGCCTGGCCGTGCTCAGCAACGGCGGTGGCGTCGGCCGCCTGGCGGTGGACCAGCTGGTCGCGTTGCGTGGCACCCTCGCGCAACTGTCCGACAGCACGGTGGAGACGCTGGACAAGGTGCTGCCGCAGGGCTGGTCGCGCAGCAACCCGGTCGACATCGTGGTCGACGCCGATGGTGATCGCTACGCAGCTGCCATCGAGGCGCTGCTGGCCGACAACGAGAATGATGCGGTGATGGTGGTCAACGTGCCCACCGCATTCACCTCTTCGGCCGATGCCGCGCAGGCACTGACCCGCACCCTGGGCCTGCGCCCGCGCCACCACCGCGACAAGCCCGTGTTCGCGGTCTGGCTGGGCAACGATGACCAGGCCACCGCCACGCTCAACGCCGCGCGCGTGCCGACCTATCCGACCGAGGCTGAAGCCGTGCGCGGCTTCCAGCATCTGGTGCGCTACCGCGAGGCGCAGAACGCGCTGATGGAAACGCCGCCCAGCCTGCCGCAGGATTTCAGCGTGGATACCGCGCGTGCGCGCGCGCTGGTCGACGCCGCACTGGCCAATGGCCAGCAGTGGCTCGATCCGTTGGCCACCCACGATCTGCTCAAGGCCTACGGCATTCCGTCGGCGCCGGTGATGCATGCGCGCGACGCGCACGAGGCGATGGACCTGGCGCAGCCGCTGCTGGAGCGCGGTGCCACGGTCGCGTTGAAGATCCTGTCGCCGGACATTCCGCACAAGTCCGAAGTGGACGGCGTGCGCCTGAACCTGGCGACGCTGCCGGCGGTGCAGAGCGCGGCCAACGCCATCCTCGAACGCGCCCGCCAGCTACGCCCGGATGCGCGCATCGACGGCCTGCTGGTGCAGCCGACCATCATCCGCCCGAAGGCGCGCGAGATCATCGTCGGCATCGCCGATGACGCCACGTTCGGCCCGGTCATCGTGGTCGGCCGCGGCGGCACCGCAGTGGAAGTGATCAATGACAAGGCGCTGGCGCTGCCACCGCTGGATCTTCGCCTGGCCCACGAACTGATCGGCCAGACCCGCGCTTCGCGCATCCTCAAGGCCTATGGCGATGTGCCGGCCGCCGACGAGCGCGCGCTGGCGCTGGCCCTGGTGAAGCTGGCGCAGCTGGCGGCCGACATTCCCGAAGTGCGCACGCTGGACATCAACCCGCTGCTGGTGGACGGCAAGGGCATCCTCGCCCTCGACGCACGCGTGGCCATCGCGCCCTCGCGCATCCTGCACAAGGGCCGCGGCCATCCGCGCTTCTCGGTGTTCCCGTACCCGAAGGAGTGGGAGCGCACCCTCGAGCTGTCCGATGGTGGTCGCGCCTTCGTGCGCCCGGTGCGGCCGGAGGACGATGCGCTGTTCCGCGCGTTCTTTGCCCGCGTCAGCGATGAAGACCTGCGCCTGCGCTTTTTCCAGTCGGTGAAGCACTTCAGCCACGAGTTCATCGCGCGGCTGACCCAGCTCGACTACGCGCGCTCGATCGCGCTGGTGGCGATCGACCCGCGCAACGGCGACATGCTCGGTGCGGTGCGCCTGCATGCCGACGCCGACTACCATCGCGGCGAGTACGGCATCCTGATCCGCTCCGACCTGAAGGGCCACGGCATCGGCTGGCGCCTGATGGCGATCATGATCGAGTACGCCAAGTGGCTGGGGCTGGATGTGGTGGAGGGCCAGGTGCTGCGCGAGAACAGCACCATGCTGGCGATGTGCCAGAGCCTGGGCTTCAAGACCCGGCTGGACCCGGACGACCCGACCGTGATGATGGTGACCCTGCCGGTGCAGCAGGTCGAAGTGCCTGCCCCGTCTGCGTAGAGTCGAGCTTGCTCGACTGTCTCCATCGCAAAGCAGTCGAGCAAGCTCGACTCTACGGCCAGATTACCGCAGCGGTTCCACCACCACCGCCGTGCCATAGCACAGCACTTCGGTCAGCCCGGTCATCACATCGGTGGCGTCATAGCGCATGCCGATGATGGCATTGGCCCCCAGCTGCCGCGCGTGCTTGACCATGTCGCGGTAGGTTTCCTCGCGGGCCTGCTCGCACAGCTCGGTGTAGATGGTGATGTTGCCGCCGAAGATCGTCTGGATGCCGCCGAGGAAGTTGCCGACGATCGAGCGCGAGCGCACGGTGATGCCCCGCACCACGCCCAGATTGCGCGCCACCCGGTAGCCGGGCAGCTCGAAGGCAGTGGTGACCAGCGAATCCTCGAAGCGCAGCGCCGGAGGGGAGGGGATACCGCTGTTGTAGGGGTCTGCCATGATCGCGTCCGTGTCCTTGCCTTCTGTAGAGTCGAGCTTGCTCGACTGGTCTTTGTAGAGTCGAGCCATGCTCGACTGGCTGTGTGGCGGTCGAGCAGGCTCGACTCTACAGCGCAATCGCCCGTTGCGGCATGGCCTGACCCACCCCGCCGCGCGACAATGCCCCCATGACCGAACGCATCCCCCTGCTGCTGCTCCCCGGCCTGCTCAACGATGCCGAGCTGTGGCGCGCGCAGCTGGCCGACCTGGCCGACATCGCCAACTGCACCGTAGGCGACCAGACCCGCGGCGAGACCCTGCAGGCGGTGGCCGACGACGTGCTGGCGCAGGCGCCGGAGCGCTTTGCCCTCGCAGGATTCTCGTTGGGCGGCTTCGTCGCCCAGCAGATCCTGCGCACCGCGCCCGAGCGTGTGCTGCAGCTGGCGCTGATCGATACGTCCATCCATGCCGACTCGCCAGAGCGTGCCGAACAGCGCCGCAGCCAGCGCGCCAGCGTGCGCCTGCCCGGCAAATTCCATGGCTTTGGCGATGCACTGATGCGCAGCTACATCGATGCCTCGCGGCTGGACGACTACGTGCTGGTGCAGCGCGTGCGTGACATGACCGCACGGTTGGGGGCGGAAGTATTCCTGCGCCAGAGCGGGCTGGAGCGCGCTGATGGCCACGACGTACTGGCGTCCTACCGCGATCCGCTGCTGATCGTGTGCGGTGCCAACGACCGCATCACGCCGCTGGCAGTGAGCGAGGAAATGCACGCGCTGGTGCCGCACTCGCATCTGGTGGTGGTGCCCGATTGCGGGCACTTGGCACCGATGGAAAAGCCGGATGAAGTGAGCGCGGCGATGCGCGGCTGGCTGTTGCACAGCAGGGGGTGAACCCCGCTTCTGGTAGGTGCCGACCTTGGTCGGCACGGTGTTTCAACGATCGATCAGAGGCCAGTGCCGACCAAGGTCGGCACCTGCCGACTCCAGTCCCTAACCGCAGTCGGGATCAATCCCAGGCCGGGGCAATGCCTTCCGGATTGGCCAGGCGCTGGCCACGCAGGGCGTGAACCCCGCTTCTGGTAGGTGCCGACTCCAGTCCCTAACCGCAGTCGGGATCAATCCCAGGCCGGGGCAATGCCTTCCGGGTTGGCCAGGCGCTGGCCACGCAGGGGGTGAACCCCGCTTCTGGTAGGTGCCGACCTTGGTCGGCACGGTGTTTCAACGATCGATCAGGGGCCAGTGCCGACCAAGGTCGGCACCTGCCGACTCCAGTCCCTAATCGCAGTCGGGATCAATCCCAGGCCGGGGCAATGCCCTCCGGATTGGCCAGGCGCTGGCCACGCAGGGCGTGAACCCCGCTTCTGGTAGGTGCCGACCTTGGTCGGCACGGTGTTTCAACGATCGATCAGGGGCCAGTGCCGACCAAGGTCGGCACCTGCCGACTCCAGTCCCTAACCGCAGTCGGGATCAATCCCAGGCCGGGGCGATGCCTTCCGGGTTGGCCAGGCGCTGGCCACGATCAAGCGTGGCGATCTGCGCCATGTCGTCGTCGGTCAGGCGGATCGCCGCCGCTTCCAGGTTGCTGGCCAGGTTCTCGCGCCTGGTCGACGACGGAATGACCGCAAAGCCCTGCTGCAGCGCCCAGGCCAGTGCGACCTGTGCCGGGGTGGCCTGGTGGCGGCCGGCGATGGCCTGGATCACCGGGTCCTTCAGCACTTCGCCGTAGGCCAGGCTCATGTAGGCGGTGATGCGGATGCCGTTGTCCTGCAGGAACTTCACCAGCAGGCGGTTCTGCAGGTACGGGTGGATCTCGATCTGGTTGGTGGCGATGGCATCGGCACCGAGGATCTCGATCGCCTTGCGGGTCTGCGCGATGGTGAAGTTGGAGATGCCGATCTCGCGGGTCAGGCCCTGTGCCTTGGCCTCGGCCAGCGCCGGCAGGTATTCCTCCATCGGCACGTCCACCTGGTCATTCGGCGAGGGCCAGTGGATCAGGGTCAGCTCGACATGGTCGGTGCGCAGCTTTTCCAGGCTGGTGCGCAGGCTGGCCAGCAGCGCATCGCGCTTGAACTCGGTGATCCACACCTTGGTGGTCAGGTAGATGTCGTCGCGCGGCACGCCGGATTCGGCGATGGCCTGGCCGACCTCGGCTTCATTGCCGTAGATCTGCGCGGTATCGATGGCGCGGTAACCGACGTCCAGCGCATTGCGGACGGAATCGATCACGGTCTGGTCTTTCAGGCGGAAGGTGCCAAGACCAAAGGCGGGGACAGTCATGGGAAGCTCCAACGGGGGGAAAGGAGTGAACAGGAAGGGTAGGTCAGGGACCGTGTGCATGCCGGCAACGGTGCATTGCGTTGCCGGTCAGTGGGCGGTAACGGCGATGCCCTCGGCACGGTGGTCGACGCCATCGCGGCGATCCAGGCGGCCACTCAGCACGGTCAGGGCGTAGGCCAGCACGACCACCAGCGCGCCCAGCCACGGCGTGTGCATCAGGCCGATGTGCTCCACCACCAGGCCACCCAGCGAGGCGCCCAGCGCGATGCCGATGTTGAAGGCGGCGATGTTCAGGCCCGAGGCCACATCAGTGGCCTGCGGCGCGTAGCGCTGGGCCTGCTTGACCACGTACACCTGCAGGCCCGGCACGTTGCCGAACGCCACCGCGCCCAGGGCCAGCACGGTCAGCAGCATCAGCCAGGTGGTGTAGGCGGTGAAGGTCAGTACGAACAGCACGATGGCCAGCAGCGCGAAGATGCGCTTCAGGGCCGGCACCGGGCCGAGGCGGTCGGCCAGGCGGCCGCCCCACAGGTTGCCGATCGCCACCGACACGCCGTACACCAGCAGCACCAGGCTGACCGCATTGGCCGAGAAACCGGTGACGTCCTGCAGGATCGGCGCCAGGTAGGTGAAGGCCAGGAACGTACCGCCATAGCCCAGCGCGGTCATCGCATAGACCAGCAGCAGGCGCGGCTGGGCCAGAACGCCCAGCTGCTGGCGGAAGCTGGCCGGTGCGCTCTGCGGCACGTTGCGCGGCACGAACAGCAGCGCACCCAGCAGGGCCACTACGCCCAGGCCGGCCACGGCCAGGAAGGTCGCGCGCCAGCCCAGGTGCTGGCCGATGAAGGTGCCCAGCGGCACGCCGGTCACCAGCGCCACGGTCAGGCCGGTGAACATGATGGCGATCGCACTGGCGGCCTTTTCTTTCGGCACCACCGCGGTGGCGATGATCGAGCCGATGGAGAAGAACACGCCATGGGCCAGGCCGGTGAGGATGCGGGCGACGATCAGCGAGGTGTAGCCCGGTGCCATCCAGGCGATGACATTGCCGAGGGTGAACATCAGCATCAGTGCGACCAGCAGCTGCTTGCGCGGCACGCGGCCGGTCAGTGCGGTCAGCACCGGCGCGCCGATCGCCACGCCCAGCGCATACAGCGAGACCAGCAGGCCGGCCGAGGGCAGGCTGACATGCAGGTCGGCGGCGATGGTGGGGATGAGGCCGACGATGACGAATTCGGTGGTGCCGATGGCGAAGGCGCCGAGGGTCAGCGCCAGCAGGGCGAGGGGAATGCCACGGGTCATGGCAGGCTCCGGAGGGAAGGAAGGCGCGCAGTGTGCGCGGCGCACCTTTGCCGAAAAACACGTCTTCACGCCAATCACTCTTGCCTGCTGGTCAATAATGGCGCCATGAAGACCACCCTCGACGAAATGCAGGCCTTCCTGGCCGTCATCGACAGCGGCTCGATCAGCGCCGCCGCCGAGCAGCTGGGACAGACACCCTCGGGCGTCAGCCGCGCGCTGGGCCGGCTGGAAGAGAAGCTCGGCACCACCCTGCTGACCCGCACCACCCGTCGCCTGCACCTGACCGCCGAGGGTGAGGCCTACCTGCGCCATGCGCGGGCAATCATCGATGCGGTGGAATCGGCCGAGGAACAGATGGCCGCCCGCCGCGAGCGCCCGGCCGGGCGGCTGCGGGTGGATGCGGCCATGCCCTTCGTGCTGCACGTGATCGCGCCGCTGGTGGCCAGCTACCGTGCGCGCTACCCGGAGGTGCAGCTGGAACTGAACAGTTCCGAGCGTTACATCGACCTGCTGGAGCGGCGCACCGACCTGGCCATCCGCATCGGCCCGCTGGCCGATTCCACCCTGCACGCGCGCTCGCTGGGGCGCTGCCGCCTGCAGCTGGTGGCCAGTCCGGCCTATCTGGCCGCGCACGGCGAACCGGCCAGCGTGGCCGCGCTGGGCCAGCACACGCTGTTGAGTTTCAACGAACCGGAATCACTGAACCGCTGGCCGCTGCCGGGCGATGCCGACGGGCAGTTGCTGGTGCGCCCGGATATTGCCGTTTCCAGCGGCGAGACCCTGCGCCGCCTGGCGGTGGAAGGCGTGGGCATCACCTGTCTGTCCGACTTCGTCACCGACCGCGACCGCGCCGCTGGCACGCTGGTACCGGTGCTGGCCGCGCAGACGCTGGATGTCTACCAGCCAATCCACGCGGTGTACTACCGCAACACCGCCGTGTCGGCGCGCATCAGCTCGTTCCTGGATCATCTGGGCGAGGCGATGGCGCAGGGCGATTATCTGCGCTGAGGTGAGCCGAGCGTAGCCTCGGCTCTACAGAGCCCGCGCGATGGTAGTGCCGGGCCATGCCCGGCGGATCTCTCATGCGGCGCGCGGCAACCCGCTTCTGGCCACCGTCGCCGCACTCGACAGATCAAACACATCCACCGCTTCGATCAGGCGGTCAGCCTGCTGTTCCAGGCTGCGCGCGGCAGCGCTGGCTTCTTCCACCAGCGCGGCATTCTGCTGCGTGGTGCCATCCATCTGGATGACGGTCTGGCTGACCTGTTCGATACCCGCGCTCTGCTCCTGCGAGGCGGCGGAAATCTCGGCCATGATGTCGGTCACCCGCTGCACCGAGGCGACGATCTCGGCCATGGTGTCACCGGCCTGGCGCACGCGCTGCGCGCCGTGGCCAACCTGTTCCACCGAGGCTTCGATCAGCGTCTTGATTTCCTTGGCTGCCGCCGCCGAGCGCTGCGCCAGCGTGCGCACTTCGCTGGCCACCACCGCAAAGCCACGGCCCTGTTCGCCGGCACGCGCGGCTTCCACCGCCGCGTTCAAGGCCAGGATGTTGGTCTGGAAAGCGATGCCATCGATGACGCTGATGATCGCGGCGATCTGCCGCGAGGACGTCTCGATCGCGTCCATGGTCGCCACCACCTGGCCGACCACTTCACCGCCCTCCGAGGCGACGCTGTGTGCGCCGATTGCCAGCTGGTTGGCCTGGCGCGCGTGTTCGGCGTTCTGGCGCACCGTGGAGGTCAGTTCCTCCATCGACGCGGCGGTCTCTTCCAGGTTGGCCGCTTGCTGTTCGGTACGGCGCGACAGATCGTTGTTGCCCGCCGCGATCTCGGCGGCCGCTGCGTGGATGCTGCCCGAGGTGTGCTTGATGTCGGTAACTATCGTTGCCAGCTGCGCCGCCGTGGTGTTGGCATCGCCGGCGATGCGTGCGAACACGCCCTGGAAATCGCCGTGCATGCGTGCACCCAGGCGGCCGTCGGCAATCGCCCGCAGCATCGTCGAGACTTCGCCCAGATTCTGCTCGGTGCCCTGCATCAGCTGGTTCAGGCCATCGACCATCGCGCGGAAATCATGCTCGAAGCGCGCGCTGTCGCCGCGCTGGCTGAAGTCACCGGCGGCGGCCGCCCCGGCCAGGCGGCGGATCTCGCCGTTGATCGCGCCGAGATTACGCTTCACCGCATCCAGTGCTTCGGTGATCACCGCCTTCTCGCCCGGCAGGCGTTCCATGTCCAGGCTGAGGTCGCCCACCGCATAACGGCCCATGATGGAAATCGCGCGCATCTTCACCTGGATGTGCGCGTCGACCAGCGTATTGGTGTCGGCCACCATGCGCCCGTAGGCACCGGGGAAGGCGCTGGCCTGCATGCGGTGGCTGATGGTGCCGGCCTCGTGCGCCTGCGCCATCGCCGCCTGCGCGGCCAGCACGTCGCGCAGCGTGCCCTGCACGGCCTGCATGGCCTGCGCCAGGCGGCCGATCTCATCGCGGCTGCGCACCTGCACCACATGGTCAAGATCGCCAGCGGCGACCGCGCGCGCAGCGGCTTCCACCGCCAGCACCGGCTGCACCACCGCGCGCCGCAGCCACCAGCCCAGGCCAGCCAGCAGCAGAACGGCGGCCGCGATGGTCAGCGCGGCCGACAGCACCAGCGTGCGCCTTGCCTGCTGCGAACGCGCGCTCACGGCGGCCTCGGCCACCTGTGCGGTGTGCGCACCCAGCGCATCCAGCGCGGCGGCCACGGGCCGATCCTTGCCGCGCACCAGGGTGTCGCCGGCAGCCGGGTCGTAGCCGGCCTCGGCAAATGCCTGCAGGGCGGCGTGGTAATCCTTCTGCAGCTGCGCGTGCAGGCCACTGAACGCCTGCGCCATGTCACGGGTGCGCGCATCGGGGCTGTCGGCCAGGCCGCTGGCCAGCGTCTCCACCAGCTTCCCTTCGTCATCGAAGGCCTGCAGATGGCGCTGGCGCAGCGCGTCGTCGTGGCCGCGCAGCAGCACGTTCTTCCATTCCTGCACCTGGCCGCGGAACTCGCGCTGCAGGCGTTCGGCGTCGCGGCTGTGCGCCACCTCCGCGGGCACGTCAGTGGACAGTTTCAGCCACGCCGAGGCCAGGCCCGCCAGCGCACACAGCAGGACGATGGCCAGCCCAACGGAAACAGCACCGAGCAGCTTCGACTGCAGCCGCGGCGCAGGGGAGGAGGCATTCATGGGGGATCTCGGAAGGGGAGCAATGCGGTATCGACCCTCCTTGAGGTCTCTGAAGTGCGAAGCAGATCACATTACTGTCGCGTTCAAAGAGGTGAAGGAAATGTTTCATAGGACGCATGTGGCCAGATGGAACGAAAGCGGACCCTCGACAGCGGGTTTAAATGTAACTATCGTAGTTACATGAAATCCGCGAACCCGCTTTCCGACGCCCTGCATGTCATGGCCCATCTGGTCGGCCAGGACGGCCCGCGCACCTCCGAGCAGCTGGCCACCTGCCTGCCGACCCACCCAGTGGTGATCCGCCGCCTGCTGGCACAGATGCACAAGGCCGGCCTGGTGCGCAGCACGCGCGGTCATGGCGGTGGCAGCCAGCTGGCGCGCGCGGCGTCGCAGATCAGCCTGCACGACATCTACCTGGCCGTCGGCGCACCGCCGCTGGTGCAGGTCGGCCAGCGCGACAACGGCGGTGGCTGCCCCATCCAGCACCTGGTCAACCAGGCCCTGCAGGACGGCGCGCGCGAGGCCCAGCGCCTGCTCGAAGCGCGCCTGCAGGCCAGCACCCTGGACCAGCTGGGCGCCGATTTCGCCCGCCATCTTGCCCATCACCGTTCCCTGGAAGGCTCCCATGAATCCTGATGTCCTCATCGTCGGCGGCAGCTACGCCGGCATTGCCGCCGGCCTGATCCTGGCCCGCGCCCGCCGTCCGGTCACGATCATCGACAGCGGCCTGCCGCGCAATCGTGCCGCCAGCCATTCGCACGGCGTGCCCGGCCAGGACGGCATCAGCGGCGCCGAGCTGCTGAAGAACGCGCGCCAGCAGCTGCTCGATTACCCCACCGTGCGCTGGCTGCAGGGCGAGGTGGTGCACGCCCAGTCCGCGGCCGAAGGCGTGGAAGTGCGCACCGCCGATGGCCAGGTGCTGGCCGCGCGCAAGCTGCTGCTGGCCACGGGCATCGCCGACCAGCTGCCCGAGCTGCCGGGCCTGGCCGAACGCTGGGGCAGCACCGTGCTGCACTGCCCGTACTGCCATGGCTACGAAGTCGGCGGCGGTGCCATCGGCCTGCTCGGTGGCCACCCGATGTCGGCGGCCAAGGCGACCCTGTTCGCCGACTGGGGCAATGTCACCTTCTTCAGCCAGGGCCTGCCGATCACGGATGAAGAGCGGGCCGCCATGCAGCAGCGCGGCGTGCAGATCGAGACCACCCCGGTGGTGGGCGTGCAGGGTGAGCAGCCGACGTGGCTGGAAGTGGAACTGGCCGATGGCCGCCGCATCGCCCAGCGAGCGCTGTTCGTGCCGGCCATGCAGCAGATGGCCACGCCGCTGGTGCAGCAGCTCGGCTGCGCGCTGGTGGAAAGCCCACTGGGCGTGCTGGTGGAGGTCGACATGATGAAGCAGACCTCGGTGGCGAACGTGTACGCCGCGGGCGATGCGACCACCGTGGGCAACATCACCCTGGCGATGGCCGAAGGCGTGCGCGCGGGCATCGGCGTGCACCACGCGCTGGTGGGCGAGGACAGCGTGCCGCGCTGAAGGGCGTTGCCCTGGTAGATGCCGACCCTGGTCGGCACCGCTCCATCCACGCATGGCGTGGAACTACTGCCGTAGTAGATCCACGCCGTGCGTGGATGACGCCATCAACCCTCGATGCTGGCCGCATCCAGCTGCGCGATGTCCTGCACGCTCAGGCCGACATTGGCGGCCGCCAGCAGATCCTGCAGCTGCTCCACGCTGGTGGCGCTGACAATCGGCGCGGTGATCGACGGCCGTGCGATCTGCCAGGCCAGCGCGATCTGAGCAGCGCTGGCGTTGTGCTTGCTGGCCACATCGTCCAGTGCCTGCAGGATGCGCAGGCCTCGCGGGTTCAGATAGCGCTTGACCACGTTCTCGCCGCGCGCCGGGCTTTTCGCGGCATCGGCCGGCGTGCGGTACTTGCCACTGAGGAAGCCACTGGCCAGTGCGTAGTAACCGATCACGCCGATCTGTTCGCGCTGCACCAGCGGTTCCAGCTCCTTCTCGTAGCCGGCGCGGTCATACAGGTTGTACTCCGGCTGCAGCGTCTCATAGCGCGGCAGTTTGTAATCGCTGGAGACCTTCAGTGCATCGGCCAGGCGCGTGGCGCTGTAGTTCGAAGCACCGATGGCGCGCACCTTGCCCGCTTCGATCAGCCGGCCGAACGCGGCCAAGGTTGCTTCAAGCGGCGTGGATTCATCGTCCTCGTGGGCCTGGTACAGATCGATGACATCGGTCTGCAGGCGGCGCAGCGAATCTTCCACCGCCGCATTGATGTTGTCCGGGGTCAGGCCGGGGCGCTCGGCCCACTTGGCCACCTTGGTCGCCAGCACCACCTTGTCGCGCTTGCCGCTGCGAGCGAACCACTTGCCGATCAGCGTTTCCGATTCGCCGCCTTCATTGCCCGGCACCCAGGCCGAATAGACATCGGCGGTATCGACCAGGTTGAAGCCGGCGTCGACGAAGGCATCGAGCAGGGCGAAGCTGGCCTTTTCATCGGCGCTCCAGCCAAACACGTTGCCACCGAAGGCGAGCGGACGGACATGCAGGCCGGAGCGGCCCAGTTCGCGGGTTGCCGTCATGGGCACGGACTCCTTGGGGGGTAGTCCTGCAGCATAGAACGCGTTGTGTGACCGCGCTGCGGCGCTGCACACAAAACAGTGTTCCGTCGCGCGCGCGCAGCTAACGTTTTGTGAACACCTTGCCTGCGGCGGCTGCTAGTCTCGCCGCATCTTCCGCTGGAATCGCCCCGATGATCGCTGCTCCGTCCCTGCGTGGTTGCCGCCTGCTGCTTGCATCTGCCCTGCTCGTCGCTGTTCCCGCCTTTGCCGCACCGGCCACGGTGGCACCGGCGAAGATCCAGGTCTCGCCGGCCATCGATGCGGCCGTGAAGGCAACGACCCGCGACCCCGCCAATGTCAAACGCGACAACTACCGCCATCCGGCGCAATCGCTGGCCTTCTTCAAGATCGCACCGGAAAAGACCGTCATCGAGATCACGCCCGGCAATGGCTGGTATTCGGAAATCCTCGCTCCGCTGCTGCATGACAAGGGGCATTACATCGCCGCCGTGGTCGATCCGGCCGCCGTGCCCGAAGGCCGGGGCCGCGATTACCAGCAGCGCAGCCGCGATGGCCTGGAAAAGAAGTTCGCCGGCGCCCCGGCCCAGTTCGGCAAGGCAACCGTGGTCGGCTACGACCCGGCCAGGCCGGTGTTCGGCTCGGCCAATTCGGCCGACGTGGTGCTGACCTTCCGCAACGTGCACAACTGGCGCAAGGCCGGCCAAGCGCAGGGCATGTTCCAGGGCTTCTTCAACGTGCTCAAGCCGGGTGGCGTGCTGGGCGTGGTCGAGCACCGCGCCAAGGCCGACGTGGCTGACGACGATGACACCGGCTATGTCGGCCAGCAGCAGGTGATCGCCATGGCCGAGGCCGCTGGCTTCAAGCTGGACGCCCGCACCGAGGTCAACGCCAACCCGCGTGATACCAAGGACCACCCGAACGGCGTCTGGACCCTGCCGCCGACCAACCAGCATGACAAGGCCGATGATGCGAAGTACCAGGCCATCGGCGAAAGCGACCGCATGACCCTGCGTTTCGTGAAGCCGTGAACGTAGAGCCGAGCCCATGCTCGGCTACGCGCGCGACCAGACAGCAGCCGAGCGTAGGCTCGGCTCCACAATCCCGGGCCGCCACGCCCGGCGGGCGCGCAGCGCGGCGTGGGACAATGCATCACCCCGCCGCCTGCCGCGTCCGCAATGCTCATCGCCTTCAACAAGCCCTTCAACGTGCTGTGCCAGTTCACCGACCGCAGCGTGCCACCGCGTCCGACGCTGGCTGGTTTCGGCCTGCCGCCGCGCGTGTACGCTGCTGGCCGGCTCGACCATGACAGCGAGGGCCTGCTGCTGCTGACCGACAACGGCACGCTGGCGCACAAGCTGACCGACCCCAGGCACAAGGCTGACAAGACCTACTGGGTGCAGGTGGAAGGCACGCCCAGCGATGAGCAGCTGCAGCAGCTGCGCGATGGCGTGGTACTGAACGATGGGCCGACCCTGCCGGCGAAGATCGAGCGACTGGATCCGGCCCCCGACCTTTGGCTGCGCGATCCACCGGTGCGCTTCCGCAAGACCGTGCCCGACAGCTGGCTGGCGATCACGATCCGCGAGGGGCGCAACCGCCAGGTGCGGCGGATGACCGCAGCGGTGAACCTGCCGACCCTGCGCCTGGTGCGGGTATCGATGGGCCCGTACCGACTGGATGATCTGCAGCCGGGGCAGTGGCGGCAGATCGGCTGAGCGGGACTGCAGAAACGAAAAGGGTCGGAGCCCTTCCTGCGGAAGGGATCCGACCCTGGATCGCGGTCAGACCCCTTCCACAGGAAGGGCTCTGACCCGCAGGCCGACCTCAAGCGTCGCTGCCGATATCGCTGTGCTCGTCCACCACGGTGTGGTTGCGGCGGTCACGCGCGTTGATGCGCTTGGCCTGCCCATTCACCACCTGGCCGTTGGCCGCCTTCTTCTTCTGCTGCTTGCGGTACAGCGCATAGCCCAGCAGGCCCACGCCCACGGCAGCGGCAGTGATGGCCACCGCCGGGTTGCGGCGCACGAACTTGGTGGCGACCTTGCCGCCGGTCTTCACCGCACCCACGGCAGCGCCGGTCTTGATCCAGTCACTGGCCTGCGGGCCGAAATGGCGCAGGCTGCCACCGGCGCTCTTCAGGCCGTCTCCGGCGGTGTGCGCCAGTTCCAGGGCGCGCTCCAGGGCGCGGTCGGTGATTACGGTCAGCTTGCTCATCGGTGGGGGTCCTTTGCCTCGGGTCGAAGTCCAGTGTGTCGTGCGGCCTGTAAACGGTATGTCAGTCAGAGCCGTCGATGAGGTGACTCTACCGCAGCCATTCAGGAACAGGCAGGGTCTGCGGCCGGCACGACCGGTCACGTCCCGCGCGGCTTGGCCCGGTGCGTGGCGGTGGCCGTCCACGGGTCGTCCGGCCAGGGATGACGCGGGTAACGGCCCTTCATTTCCTTCTTTACCTCGGCGTAGGTGTTTTCCCAGAAGTTGCGCAGGTCCTGGGTCACCTGCAGCGGGCGGCCGCCCGGGGACAGCAGGTGCAGGGTCAGCGGCACGCGGCCATCGGCGATGCGCGGGGTATCGGCCAGGCCGAACAGCTCCTGCAGCTTCACCGCCAGCACCGGCGGCAGCGGCTCGCCGCTCTCGCTGTCCAGTGCGTAGCTGATCGGCCGTTCCAACCCCGAGGGCACGGTGATGCGGGTCGGTGCATGGCGCTCCACCAGCTGCCGCTGCGACCATTCCAGCGGCGACTTCAGCGCTTCACCGAAGCTGCTCTCGTCCAAGGCATCCAACCGGGTCTTGCCAGCAAACGCCGGTTGCAGCCACTGCGCACGGCTGGCCAGCAGGGCCTCATCACTGCAGTCGGGCAAACCAAGCTCGGGCATCCAGCGGCGCAGCGATTCCACCCGCGCCTGCCACTGGCGCAGGCCCTCGGTCCACGGCAGCGAGGACAGGCCGAGTTCGGCCACTGCATCAGTCAGTGCCTGCGCGGCGTGCTGCGGGTCGACGCGGCCGGCCGAGCGGCTGTCCAGCACGATGCGGTCGAAGCGCGTTTCGCGCAGGGCCACCAGGGCGCGGCGCTCGCTGTCCCAGCGCACGGTGTCTTCGGTGACGAAGCGCTCCGGCCACGCGGCGCGCAGGTAGCCTTCATCCACCGGTGCAGCGCGCAGCAGCAGCGCATCGCGCGATTCGAAGCGCAGCTCGCTTGCCACCAGCCACGGCTCGGCGCGCAGGTCGCTCAGTTCGTGCAGGCGCGCGCTGCGGCCGTTGGCCAGCAGGTAGCGCAGCGGATCGCTGGGGTGCTGGAAGCCGATGCGGTCGGGGAAAGCGTGGGCCAGCAGATCACCCAGCGCATGTGCTTCGACACTGCTGGGCGGGGTCGCCTCGCAGCGCAGGCGCCGACGCCACTGCTTGGCGGCCGCATCGATGGCGGCCAGGCCGCTGCGGTTGGCATCCGACGGGGCACGACCGCTGCGGAACGCCGCCAGCGCACGCCAACGTGCGGCCAGCGCATCGCCACCCTGGCGCAACGGATCGCGTGCTTCCAGCAGTGCGGCCAGATCGGCAGCCAGCGCCTGTGCGCGCGCATCGGGCGCGGCCAGCAGCATCGCCGCCATGCGCGGGTGCGTGCCCAGCGCCAGTACGCGGCGGCCAAGTGCGGTGATCGCGCCGGTGTCCGACAGCGCACCCAGGCGCTGCAGCAGTTCGCGTGCGGCGGCCATCGGGCCGGCGGGGGGCGGGTCGAGGAAGCGCAGATCGCTGCTGCCCCACGCGGCCAGTTCCAGTGCCAGTCCGGCCAGTTCCACCTGGTCGATCTCGGCGCGGCGCTGCGGCTCCAGCCGCTGCGACTGCGGCCACAGCCGCCACGCCACGCCCTCGGCCACGCGTCCGGCACGGCCGGCGCGCTGGTCGGCCGACGCCTGCGCGATGGCCACCACGTCCAGCCGGGTGAAGCCGCTGTTGGGGTCGTAGCGCGGCTCGCGCGCCTGGCCGCTGTCGATCACCACGCGCACGCCGGGCAGGGTCACCGAAGATTCGGCCACGTTGGTGGCCAGCACTACGCGGCGGCGGCCATCACTGGCGGCCTGCAGCACGCGTGCCTGCTGATCCACCGGCAGCTCGCCGTGCAGCGCGAGCACCTCTACCCCGTCGTCGAGCGATTCCTGCAGACCCGCCTGCACGCGCGCGATCTCGCGCTGGCCGGGCAGGAACACCAGCAGGTCGCCGGGATGCTCGGCCAGGGCCTGCTGCACCGCGCGGCGCACCTGCAGTTCCAGCGCCTCATCGCGGCGTGCCGGGAAGTGGCTGATCGCCACCGGGTAGCTGCGCCCCTCGCTGCTCAGGCGCGGCGCATCGAGGAAGCGGGCAAGGCGCTCGCCATCCAGCGTGGCCGACATCACCACCAGGCGCAGGTCGTCGCGCAGCTGCGCCTGCACGTCCAGCGCCAGGGCCAGGCCGAGATCGCCACTGAGGTGACGCTCATGGAATTCATCGAACAGGATCGCGCCGACCGTTTCCAGCATCGGGTCGTCCTGCAGCATGCGGGTCAGAATGCCCTCGGTGACGACTTCAATGCGGGTGCGCGCCGAGATCTTGTTCTCGAAGCGGATGCGGTAGCCGACGGTGCCGCCCACCTCTTCGCCCAGCTGCCGCGCCATGAACAACGCGGCGCTGCGTGCGGCCACACGGCGCGGTTCCAGCAGGATGATCTTCCGGCCCTGCAGCCACGGCGCATCGAGCAGGGCCAGCGGCACCTGGGTGGTCTTGCCGGCGCCGGGCGGCGCTTCCAGCACCAGCCGCGGCTGCGCGGCCAGGTGCTGCTGGATCTGCGGCAGCAGCGGGGAAATCGGGAAGAGCGGGGCGTTCATGTGCAAAGGATAAGGGGCCATGGCCGGCGCGGGTACAATGCGCGGGCACTTTTCCCCCGCGATGACCATGCACCTGATCGATATCGGCGCCAACCTGACCCACGATTCCTTCGACCGCGACCGCGATGCCGTCCTGGACCGCGCACGGCAGGCCGGCGTGGTGCAGATGGTCATCACCGGCGCCAGCCGCGAGCACTCCCCGCTGGCCGTGCAACTGGCCCAGCAGCATCCGGGTTTCCTGTACGCCACCGCCGGCGTGCACCCGCACCATGCGGTGGAGTACACCGAAGAATGCGACGCCGAAATGCGCGCGCTGCATGCGCATCCGGAGGTGGTGGCGGTGGGTGAGTGCGGTCTGGATTACTTCCGTGACTTTTCGCCGCGCCCGGCCCAGCATCGCGCCTTCGAGCGCCAGCTGCAGCTGGCGGCGGACAATGGCAAGCCGCTGTTTCTGCACCAGCGCGACGCGCATGCCGATTTCATGGCGCAGATGAAGAATTTCGAAGGCCGCATCGGCCCGGCGGTGGTGCACTGCTTCACCGGCGAACGTGACGAGCTGTTCGAATACCTGGACCAGGACTGGTACATCGGCATCACCGGCTGGCTGTGCGACGAGCGCCGCGGCGCGCACCTGCGTGAGCTGGTGAAGAACATCCCGGCCAACCGCCTGATGATCGAGACCGATGCCCCGTACCTGTTGCCGCGCACCCTGAAGCCGATGCCGAAGGACCGCCGCAACGAACCGATGTTCCTCCCGCACATCGTCGAGGAACTGGCCCGCGACCGTGGCGAAGACGTGGCAGTGACTGCGGCCAATGCTACGGCGGCCACGCGCGCGTTCTTCCGCCTGCCCGACGCAGGCTGACCCTGTAGAGCCGAGCCCATGCTCGGCTCTACAAGAGCGGTGGACACAGGACGGTAGCGCCGGGCCACGCCCGGCGAGCGAAGCGGTGGGAATCAGAAGTCGCGCGGTGGCGCCGGGCCACGCCCGGCGAGCGCAGCGGCCAGATCTTTCAATCCCTCCCGATACGTCGCAAACTCCGGCACCCACCCCAGTGCCTGGCGTGTACCTCGGCTGTCGATGCGCTTGTTGCTTGCGTAGAAGCGTCGCAGCGTCGCGCTCACCGCCGGGTCATCCCAGGCCATCGCCGGTGGCAGCGTGAATCCACCCAGCTGCGCGGCATGGGCCAGTACCTCCTGCGGTGGCGCGGGTTCGTCATCGGCGGGCAGGTACAGCCCGTCCCGCGTGGGCCGCTGCATCGCCGCGATGACCACCGCCGCCAGATCCTCCACATGCAGCCGGTTGAACACCAGTCCGGGCCGTACGACATGGCGCGCGCGGCGCTCGGCCAGCTGCAGCAGCGCATTGCGGCCAGGCCCATACAGCCCCGGCAGACGGAACACCGCCGAGGCGATGCCACGCGCGTCGGCCAGGGCCCGCCACTGCGTTTCGGCCAGGCGGCGCTGCACGCCAGCGGTTTCGCTGGCATCGGCCTCGCTGTTCTCGTCCACCCAGCCACCGTCACGATCGGCATAGACCGAAATCGACGACAGATAGCCCACCCAGCGCAGCGCCGCACTGGCCTGCAGCGCAGGCAGCAGCTGGCGCAGTGCAGGATCGCCCTGCGCATCCGGTGGCACGCAGCACAGCACGGCCTGTGCCTGCGCGATGGCCTCAAGCAATGCCGCTGACGGCGCGGCATCGGCATGCAGGCGGTGGCGCTGCAGTCCATCGTCGGTGACCGCCGATGGATCGCGCACCGTGCCCGACACCTGCACGCCACGCGCCTGCAGCTGCGCGGCGAGCACGCGCCCACTCCAGCCCATGCCGAGAATCAGCGCCGGCGACGGCAGTGGCGTGGCTGCCACCATTACGCGCTGCGCTGCGCCTGGTAGGCCTGCAGGCTGCTGTAGGCCACCTGCAGCAGCAGGCCTTCCTGGTCGGCCGTGCGCGCACGCACCAGCATGTCGCCCACGATGTGCGCGGCTTCCACCTGCTGGCCGGCTTCCAGGTCACGCAGCATCGAAGCCTTCAGCGCAGAACCGGCCTGGGTCAGCGTGCCGCGTGCCGTGTCCTGTGCGGCCTGCGGCACCGGTTCACCGGCCGCCTCGGCCACGGCCAGGCACTCGTCATACAGGCCGCGCACGATGGCCTCGCCATCATCGGTGGCGACGATCGTGCCGATGTCCGCGCGCAGCAGGCAGGTCGCGGCCGCAAGCGCGGTCAGGAAGGTGTACTTGATCCACTGCTCCCGGCCGATGTGCTCGCTGGCCAGGTGGTCCAGGTTGGCCTGCGCGCACGCGGCGGCGAAGGCACGCACGCGCTCGGAGATCGCACCACCACCATCGCGCTCGCCGAAGGTCAGCTTGGCCGGCTTGCCCAGGTGCAGCACTGCGCCATCGGGCGCCTTGGTGGCGCTGATGAAGCACAGGCCGCCAAGCACGGCCTCGCGACCGAAGCGTGCATCCAGCGCGCCGTAGTGGTGCAGGCCGTTGAGGATGGGCAGCACGGTGGTGTGGGCGCCCACCGCCGGTGCGATCGCTTCGATCGAGCTGTCCAGGTCGTAAGCCTTGCAGCTGAGGATGACCAGGTCGAAGGGTTGCTGCGTGGCAAGCGCGGGCAGGGCGTCGGCAGTGACGTGCTGCACCGGGAAGCTGGCGTCACCTACGGGGCTGCGGATGACCAGGCCATCGCGGTCCAGCTGGCTGGCGCGGGTCGGGCGGACCAGGAAGGTCACGTCCACGCCGGCCTGGGCGAGGCGGCCGCCAAAGTAACCGCCGGTACCACCGGCGCCGAGAATCAGGATGCGCATTGCACGTTCACCGTTTTCTGGGGGAGTGTTCGATCCCCGATTGTGCCGGAGATTGCAGGCAAAAAAAGAGCCGAGCATAGGCTCGGCTCTACGGGTTTACGCCTCGTCCTGGCCACCGGCCAACTGTCGAAGGCGGGGTGGGTCCGGTGGCAGGGGTGTGAGCCGCATGGATGCGGCGACCAAGCCCCCATGGGTGAGGGCGCTTTGCTTGCGAAGCACTGCTTCGCAAGCGCCCGAACGCACAGCCGCCAGCGGCTGGGCCGGACTGGGGGTTTACGGCGTCCCCTGCCACCGGACCCGCCCCGCCATCCCACGGAATGCCAGCTGTTGACGTTGACGTTGACGTTGCTCTGGCTTGTTGCAGCGGGTGCAGGGCCGCAGGCCCTGCAGGCCACCCTCAGCTGCGCATGCCCACGCCACGGCGCAGTAGCCACAGCGCCAGTGCCGTCAGCACCACCACGAAGCCGAGCATCAGCGCATACGCCACCCACACCGGCACATCGCTGCTGCCCAGCAGGCCGTAGCGGAACGCATTGACCATGTAGAAGATCGGGTTGGCATGGGTGGCCGCCTCGGCCCAGCCCGGCAGCAGCTTCACCGAATAGAACACACCGCCCAGATAGGTCAGCGGGGTCAGGATGAAGGTCGGCACGATCGCCACGTCATCGAACTTCTTGGCGTACACCGCATTGATGAAACCGGCCAGCGAGAAGATCGTCGCGCCGAGAATGACCGTGGTCAGCGTCACCAGCGGGTGCGGGATACGCACCGGGGTGAAGAACATGGCGATGATCAGCACGATCACGCCGACCATCAGGCCGCGCAGCACCGCACCTGCCACATAGCCCCACAGGATCACCCAGTTCGGCATCGGGCTCACCAGCAGCTCTTCCACGTGGCGGCCGAACTTGGCGCCGAAGAAGGAGGAGCTGATGTTGCCGTAGCTGTTCTGGATCACGCTCATCATCACCAGGCCCGGCACGATGAACTGCATGTAGCTGTAACCGCCCATGTCACCCACGCGCGAACCGATCAGGCCGCCGAAGATGAGGAAGTACAGGGTCATGGTGATCGCCGGCGGCACCAGGGTCTGGCCCCAGATGCGCAGGATGCGCGCCACTTCGCGGCGCACGATGGTCATCAGGGCGATGCGGTTGCGCTGGCCGTCGGTGATCGGCGCAGCGGGCGTGTTCGGGGTACCGCTCATGCGGAGGTCTCCTGGTTGCCGGTGAGGCGCACGAACAGCTCCTCCAGGCGGTTGCTCTTGGTACGCATCGAACGCACGCGGATGCCAGCCTCGTTCAGCGTGGCGAACACGCGGTTGAGGTCCATCGCGCGCGGCATGTCGATGTCCAGGGTGTGCGGGTCCGGCGCGGTCAGGGTGGCGCCCTCGATCACCGGCAGCTGCGCGGGCAGGTCGCCGTCGATGTCCAGCAGGAAGCCTTCCACATCGAGCTTGGCCAGCAGCGAACGCATCGGGCCTTGGGTGACGATCTGGCCGTGGTTGATGATCGCCAGGTTGCGGCACAGGTACTCGGCCTCTTCCAGGTAGTGGGTGGTGAGGATGATCGTGGTGCCGGCGGCATTGATCTCCTTCAGCACCCGCCACATGTCGCGGCGGATCTCGATGTCCACGCCGGCGGTCGGCTCGTCGAGGATCAGCAGGCGCGGGCGGGTCATCATCGCGCGGGCGATCATCAGGCGTCGCTTCATGCCACCGGACAGGGTGCGGCTCATCACCTGCGCTTTTTCCCACAGGTGCGCGCGCTTGAGTTCCTCTTCGGCGCGCTTCTCCGCTTCCTCGCGGGCCACGCCATAGAAACCGGCGTAGTTGACCAGGATGTCGAAGGGCTTTTCGAACAGGTTGAAGTTGATTTCCTGTGGCACCAGGCCGATCAGTCGCATGGTGGCGCTGCGGTTGCGCACCAGGTCGCTGCCGAACACTTCCACCTGGCCCTCGCTGAGGTTGACCAGGGAGCTGATGATGCCGATCAGGGTGGACTTGCCGGCGCCGTTGGGGCCGAGCAGGGCGAAGAAATCGCCCGGGGCGACCTCCAGGGAAACCCCTTTCAGGGCCTGGGTGCCGTTGTCATAGGTCTTGCGCAGGTCGCGCACGCGCAGGGCGGGCGCCGTATCGTTCAGGGAAGCCAAGCTCGAAGCCTTCGCGCCCATGGGCTGGCGCTGGAGAGGGGCGGGGAGGAGCTATTATAGAAGACCCCGAGGGCTTGCCCCGGCTACACACTGTCCCGAAAAGTCGTGCCTGTCCAATTCCCCATCAAGCTGGTCGGCCGCCGCATGCTGGCGCCCACCGTCGGCCATTACCAGTTCGTGCGTGATGACGGCCAGCCGCTGGATTTCCAGCCCGGCCAGTTCATCCAGGTCCATTTCAGCTACGCCGATGGCACCGAAACCAAGCGCAGCTACTCACTGGCGACCATCCATGACCACGCGCTGGGCCCGGGCGAGGCGGTGGACATCGCCGTCAGCTTCGTGCCCGGCGGCGCCGCCACCGCCCTGTTCGAGGCGCTGGACCTTGGCGGCCAGGTCAGTGCGTCCGGCCCGTACGGCCGCTTCTGCCTGAACCCCGGCGACCACAATGCCCGCTACCTGCTGATCGCCACCGGCACCGGCGTCACCCCGTACCGGTCGATGCTGCCGCTGCTGGAAACAGCCATGGCCGAGCGCGGCGTGCAGGTGGTCCTGCTGCAGGGCGCGCGCAGCCCGGGCGAGCTGCTGTACAGCGAAGATTTCTACAGCTTCGCCGAAAAGCACCCGAACTTCCGTTATGTGCCGTGCCTGTCGCGCGAACTGCCGGCCGACCCGCACCCGGACGTGCACCACGGCTACGTCCAGCAGGCCCTGGCAGGCTTCACCCCGGACCCGGCCACCGACATCGCCTACCTGTGCGGCAATCCGGACATGGTCGATGCCTGCGCCGAGGCGCTGAAGGCTGCCGGGCTGGGCAACCCGCAGATCCGCCGCGAGAAGTACGTCAGCAGCAAGTAAGGCCGGCACCCTCCCGCAGCAACATGCCGACCGGCCCCGGGGCAGGGTCATCTACGAGGTGTCATCCGCACCTGTCACCGCACTCGCGCTCCTGCATGGCCGACGACCGCTTGAGTCGGCGCAGGATCGCCTGCCGTAGGCAACCACCCGTGGAAGACCCAGGGAGTCTCTGCACAGAGCAGTGCATCCACCCTGCAGACATTCCGAAAAACGCACGAATGACATCGCGCCCCTGGTTTCCATGCAAACGGGTCAGCGGGCATCGCGTGCATCCTTGCCTGCGTATTCCCGCCCGCGACAGCGGATCGGCCAGAACGCGCTAGGATGCGGGCATCGCCCGGCCTGCACGGATCGCATGTCCCTGGACCTTCCCACCATCGGTGTACTCGGCCTGCTGCTGTGCATGGGTATCGCCACGGGCTTTTCGCTGCTCCTGGTGGTGCTGCGCGGGCAACCGGTGCTGCGTTTGTGGACGACCAGCCTGTGGCTGCTGACCCTGGGCGTGATCCTGCTGGGGCTGCGCCCATGGCTGCCGCAGGCGCCGGCCATCCTCGGCGGCAATGCGGCCATGGCCGCCTCCAGCGTACTGATGCTGCTCGGCATGGCCCTGCACCTGGGCCAACCGATGCCGCTGTGGCGCGCGCTCGGGCTGGCGGGGGCGTTCCTGGCGGGCATCTTCCTGTTCCTGGTGCCGTGGCCCAGTCTGGAAATCCGCCTGCACGTGTTCAGCGTGTTCACCATTGTCATCAACAGCTGGATCGCTGCGCTGCTGCTGCGCAACGCGCCACCGGCACAACGCATCAGCTGCCGGCTGGCCGCAGCGGTATTCCTGGCCGAGGTGCTGGTCTATGTCGTGCGCCTGTTCCTGCCGGTGGATGCCGACGCGGGCGAGGACATCATGCGGTCGGGCTCACCGATGTTCCTTACCTATCTGGCCGGGGTGATGCTGGAACTGGCGCGCTGCTTCGCGCTGGTCCTGCTGCTGCTCGAGCGCCTGATGGTGGATCTGCGCCGCGCTGCCCGCACCGACGGCCTCACCGGCCTGCTCAACCGCAGCGCGGTGCTGGCCGATGGGGCCGACCAGCTGCAGCAGGTGCGCCGCCTGCAGCGTCCGCTGGCGGTGCTGCTGCTGGATGTGGATCACTTCAAGGCGATCAATGACCGCTGGGGGCATCTGGCGGGCGACCAGGTACTGCAGCATTTCACCGGTGTGTTGCAGCAGTGCGCGCGCCGCCACCCGCACCTGCTCAGTCGCTATGGCGGCGAGGAGTTCCTGTTGTTGCTGCCCGGCAGCGCCGGCGAAGCAGAACGTCTGGCGACGGTCATCCGTCATGCACTGCAGCAACGGCCGGCCCCGCTGGACACTGGTCCGGTGGCGGTCACCGCCAGCATCGGCCTGGCCATGGATGACGGCCATAGCGATCTGGCCGACCTGATCGCCCGTGCCGACAACGCGCTGTACCGGGCAAAAGCCGAAGGCCGCGACCGGTTGGTGGCATCTGCTGTGTCGGCCTAGCCAGATTGCCCATCGCCGCCAGCATCAGGGCCGTGTAAGTTTGTTCAACGAGTTGGTCACATCTGCCGCGGCAACCCGTCGTGGTCGACAGGAACGTCCTCCAGGGGAATCAAGCACGATGCAAAAACACCATTTCGGACTGGCCGGTCTATCGGCCAGCATGCTGTTGGCCAGTGTGCTGCTTGGCGGGTGCAGTGCCCCGGCGCCGGGGGCCGCCGAGGGCAGGGACACGCCCAGCCAGCACTACGGGTCGATTGAATTCCGTCCCTGCACGCTGACCACGGTTGGCGCCAGCGCCAACGTCGAAGCCCAGTGCGGCACCCTGCAGGTGCCAGAGGACCGCGCCCACCCCGAGGGCCGCAGGATCAACCTGCGCATCGCCTGGCTGGAATCGGACGAAAGCGGCAACGCCCAGCCCGACCCGGTGTTCTTCCTCGCCGGTGGCCCCGGCCAGGCGGCCAGCGAAGTGGCGGTCGTTGTCGATACCGCGCTGCGCCAGGTGCGCAAGCAGCGCGACGTGTTCCTGATCGACCAGCGTGGCACCGGCGGTTCCAACCCGCTCAGCTGCCTGGCGGCCGACGGCACCCCGCTGAAGATGGACGAGGATGCGGCGCCGACCGAAGCGGTGATGCGTGACTATGCGCAGCAGTGCGCGGCATCGCTGCAGGGCCGCGCCGACGCGCGCTTCTACACCACCGCCGAGGCCATCGCCGACCTGGACGCGGTACGCCAGGCGCTGGGCGCCGACAGGCTGAACCTGGTCGGTGGCTCCTACGGCACCCGCGTGGCCCAGCGTTACGCGATCGCCTACCCGCAGCACACCCGCAGCCTGGTCATCGATGGCGTGGTACCCAACGACCTGGTGGTCGGCGGTGACTTCGCCAGCACCTTCGACAACGCCATCACGCTGCAGTCGGCGCAGTGCCGCAAGGATGCCGCCTGCAGCAAGCGCTTCCCGGTCGATGCCCGCGAGCAGCTGCGCACGGTGGCCGCCACCCTGCGCCGCGCGCCGGTTACCGTCGATTACCGCGACCCCGGCACCAACGCGCCGCGCCAGGATGTGCTGACCCCGGACAGCGTGGTCGGCCTGGCCTTCGCTTTCTCCTACGTACCGCAGTACTCATCGCTGCTGCCGCTGGTGCTCGATGAAGCCGCGCAGGGCCGATACGCACCGCTGGCCTCGCTGGCACGTGGCGCCACCCGCACCATGGATTTCCAGATCAACCGCGGCATGCAGTGGTCGGTCATCTGCAGCGAGGATGCGCCGCGCTACCAGGCCCCGGCAGAGAACGACGATGCGCTGTTCGGCCCGGAGGCGGCGCGTGCATTCTTCGCTGCCTGCCCGGTGTGGCCGCACCAGCCGGCCGCCACCACGCTGGCCGCTCCGCTGAAGAGCGACCTGCCGGTGCTGCTGCTGTCCGGTGAACTGGACCCGGTCACCCCGCCGCGCTATGCCGAGCAGGTGCTCAAGGGCCTGCCCAACGGTCGCGCGCTGGTCGCCCGCGGCCAGGGCCACGGCACCCTCACTGCTGGCTGCATGCCGCGCCTGCTGGGCCAGTTCATCGATGCCAATGATGCCAAGGCGCTCGATACCAGCTGCCTGGACACGCTGACCCACGTGCCGGCGTTCACCTCGTTCAACGGATGGACCCCATGATCGTCGCCGACAATCTGCACAAAGCCTTCGACACCCGCACCGGTCGCGTCCAGGCGGTGGCCAACGTCGGCTTCCGCGCCGCCGATGGCCAGATCACCGGACTGCTCGGCCCCAATGGTGCCGGCAAGACCACCACCATGCGCATGCTGTACACGCTGATGACGCCCGACCAGGGCAGCATTACCGTCGACGGCATCGATGCCGCGCGCGACCCGGTGGAGGTGCGCCGCCACCTGGGCGTGCTGCCCGATGCACGCGGTGTGTACAAGCGCCTGACCGCGCGCGAGAACATCACCTACTTCGGCGAACTGCACGGCCTGTCGGCGCAGCGCATCCGCGAACGCATCGAGGTGCTGTCGCACGCGCTGGACATGGCCGACATCCTCGACCGCCAGACCGATGGCTTCTCGCAGGGCCAGCGCACCAAGACCGCGATTGCCCGCGCACTGGTGCACGACCCGCGCAACGTCATCCTCGATGAACCCACCAACGGCCTGGACGTGATGACCACCCGCGCGCTGCGCCGGTTCCTGCTGGGCCTGCGCGAGGAAGGGCGCTGCGTGATCCTGTCCAGCCACATCATGCAGGAGGTGGGCGCGCTGTGCGACCACATCGTCATCATCGCCAAGGGCACCGTGATGGCCGCCGGCAGTGCCGATGAACTGCGTGCGCAGGCCGGTGAAACCAACCTGGAAGACGCGTTCGTGAAACTGATCGGCAGCGAAGAGGGCCTGCACGCATGAGCAAGATGTCGACCCTGATGACGGTGATGCGCAAGGAACTGCGCGACCTCTCGCGTGACCGCCGCACCCTCGCGCTGACCCTGCTGTTCGGCCCACTGCTGTACCCGCTGCTGATCCTGGGCATGGGCAAGCTGTCGGAAAGCCGCTTCCGCACCCAGATCGAACAGCCGCTGGACATCCCCACCATTGGTGCCGAGCACGCGCCGAACCTGGTCCGCTTCCTCGCCGCGCAGGGGCTCAATGCCACCACCGCGCCGAAGGACCTCGCCGACGCCATCCGCGCCCAGGACATCGATGTGGCGTTGCGCATCAGTGCGGATTTCGGCAAGGACTGGGCCGATGGCAAGCCGGCCCTGGTGGAAGTGATCCGTGACAGCACGCGCCGCGCCGCCGAGGTTCCCAGTGCGCGCCTGCAGGCGGCGCTGTCGACCTACAACGGACAGGTGGGCGCCCTGCGCCTGATGGCCCGTGGCGTGGATGCGCAGGTCGCGCGGCCGCTGGACGTGGCCACCCAGGACATGGCCAGTACCGAGGCCAAGCGCGGCATGATGCTGTCGGCCCTTCTGCCGATCCTGCTGACGTTGACCTCCTTCATCGGCGGCGCCTACCTGGTGATGGACACCACGGCGGGCGAACGGGAGCGGCAGTCGCTGGAGCCGCTGCTGGCCACGCCCGGATCACGCAGCGCGATTGTCAGCGGCAAGATCGGCGCTGCCTGCGTGGTCGGGTTCGTGTCGCTGCTGCTGACACTGGTCGCGTTCAAGGTCAGCGCCCAGTTCGCCTCGGGCAACGTCGGCCGGCAGCTCAACATGAACATCCTCTCGATGGTGCAGATGCTGCTGGTGATGTTGCCGATGCTGCTGATCGGCACCTCGCTGCTGACCTACCTGTCGGCCGCCGCCAAGAGCATGAAGGAAGCCCAGAGCCACATGACCTGGCTGGTGCTGATGCCGATGCTGCCGGGTTACGCGTTGATGGCCTACCCGGTGAAGAGCCAGCTGTGGCAGTACGCGGTGCCGTTCCTGTCGCAGAACCAGATGCTGCTGAAGGTGATCCGCCACGAAGTGATCACCCCGACCATCTGGGCGATCTACCTCGGCGCCAGCCTGGGCCTGGCGGCCATCCTGTGGTTCGCCGCCGTGCGCCGCTACCACCAGGAACGCCTCGCCATCTCCGGCTGAAAAAAAGGGGACGGGCAAACGGTAGCGCCGGGCCACGCCCGGCGGATGTGCAGCGAGGCCCGGTCATGCCGGGCCTCGTTGTTTTCCGAACTGCGATGGCAGACCTCACTCCACGCCATATCGCGCCGGGGTCACCCCCATCTCACGCTTGAATACGGCAATGAAGGCACTGGGTGTTTCGTAACCCACTGACAGGGCGACCTCGATGACGGTCTCCCCTGCCAGCAAACGAGGCAGCGCAAGCAGCACACGCAAGCGCTGCCGCCACTGGCTGAACGTCATGCCTGTTTCGGCCAGCCAATGGCGGGCCAGGGTACGGCCGGACAGCGCACTGGCAAGTGCCCAATCTTCAACGCTGCGGTTGTCATGCGGTGCGCGCGCCAGCGTGGCGGCAATGCGTCGCAGGCGACGGTCGAGCGGTTGCGGAAGTGCAAGCGGCAGCGGCGTGCTGCTGCCAATCTCGTCGCCAATCACGCCCGCCAGCCTCAGCTGCGCATCCTCCAGAGCGCCATGCGGCCACTGCAGGGCGCGCGGTACCGCCGCCTGCAGCAGCACGCTGGGCTGGAATACACGCGGCGCAGTGGGCAATGCGATGCAGGCCGCAGGACTGAAGTAGAGGCTCCAACCATCGAAGACACCGATGCTGGCCAGTGCGTGTGGTAAATCAGGCGGCACCCAGGCGACGTGCCCGGCAGGCAACAGCCAATGATGGCTACCCACTTCAATGCGCAGCAGGCCGTGATGTGCACCCAGCAACTGGCCGCGTGCGTGCCGGTGCCGCGCGGTGCGGCGAGGTCCTGTCATTGCCAGCTGCGCGCCCAGCAGCCACTGCCCGGTGCCAGCGTCGGCCAGTGCGGGTTCGATCAAGGGCGTCGGGTTTGGCTGGTCTGCCATATCAGTTGGCAGTTATACGGCAGAACGGTCGTGCCGCAAGCCTGACACTGGGCGTCCATTCCCAGAGAGCACTTCCCATGAAACCGCAGGACATCCTTCCCGGCCAGCAGAACGACGTGCAGGTGAACGGGCTGACCGTGCGCAAGGGCAGCGTCGGCGCCTTCCTCGCCAGCGCCCGCGACTGGCAGGATCCGACAGTCAGCGATACCACACGTGCCGCGGCCGAGGCTGATCTGCGCAGCTTGTTGCCGGCATTGCACGCGCTCGGCCTCTTCCAGGTCCTGACGGCGCGTGATCCGGCGCTGCAGCAGCTGATCGACGGCGAGCGCTGAAACAAGCAAGGCCCGGATCGCTCCGGGCCTTGTGGGGGTGTCTCGCCGGGCATGGCCCGGCGCTACCGTGACGCCATCAACCACCCGGTGCGAACACCAGCGTGCGGCGGGTGGTGACCGGGGCGGCCACCGGTTCGAAGCGCCAGCGCTTCACCGCGTTCAGTGCTTCGCGGTCGAATACGCGCGAAGGTGTCGCACGCAGGACGCGGGCGTTGGTCACCGAGCCGTCGGTTCCGACGGTCAGCTCCATCAGCACTTCGCCCGAGGTGCCCGAGCGAAGTGCCTCGGCCGGGTAACGCGGTGCCGGGGTGCTGACCGGCCGCAGGGTCGGCGCGGCGGTCGCCGCAGCCGCACGGGCGGCGCTGGCCTGCTGGGCAGCGGCCTGCTGCTGCTTCTGCTCGGCCTCGCGACGCGCGGCGGCCTGGCGGTCTGCCTCCACGCGTTCGCTTTCGCGGCGCGCCGCATCCTGCTGGGCGGCAATCTGCTTGGCCGCTTCGGCTTCCTTGGTGCGCTGCTCGGCCAGGCGCTGCTGTTCGACCAGCTGCTTGGCACGGTCCTCGGCATCCTTCTTGACCTTGGCGGTCTCGTCCTCGGTGCGCTTGGCAGCGACCTGCACGCCCTTGGTCAGGCCTTCCTTCAGGCGCGGCAGGGCCGGTGCGCTCGGGTCCACCTTCTCGATCAGCGCCACCAGGCGCTGGGCCTCGGTGAAGTCCTCGCGGCCGAGGTGCTGTTCGGCGGCAATCAGGGTGTAGGGCAGCAGGTCGGTCAGCGCGCTCTTCACCGAGGCGTCGTCCGGGGTCTTGTCGCGCAGCGCGAGGTAGTACTCGATGGCGTTGTCGCCAGCCGGGGCGTACATGCGGTTCTCGGCAAGCGCCTGGCTGGCCGAATCGCGCAGCTGTTCAGTGCCCATCGACTGCACCTTGGCCGCCACGGCCGGTGCTGCAGGCGCGGCGGCGGGCGCGGTGGCACCTGCGGCAGCCGGTGCCGGCGTTTCTTCCTTGCCCGAA
Source organism: Stenotrophomonas sp. (assembly GCF_035634915.1). Lineage (GTDB taxonomy): Bacteria > Pseudomonadota > Gammaproteobacteria > Xanthomonadales > Xanthomonadaceae > Stenotrophomonas. Next base: position 191,641 of record NZ_DASQCB010000009.1, on the reverse strand, counting down.
CAGGCGGCAAGGGCCAGTACCAGGGCAACCGGCACCCACCGGCGCGCGGCAGCGATCGTTGTGACGTGCGACATCCTGCTCCCCTTTAGAAGACGACGTTACGTAAGCCGTGGATCTGCATGGCCCGGACCGGGGTCCAGGCGTGGCGGCTGGCGTTTCCCGACGCCGCCGCCGACAACGGCGAGGATGCAATCTAGCATCCCGCCTACCCTTGCGTACAAGGGCAGGCTGGAGGCGATAGCGACATCAGGGGTCGCTATCGCCCCTGCAGGTCAATGCGCGGAGGGCTTGCCGTGGCCCTCGGCCTTGTCGTGGCCGCCCGACATCAGCTTGTCGGTCCAGGCAATGCCGATGGCCGACAGGATGAACACGCAATGGATGATGGTCTGCCACAGCACGCCGTCGGCGGTGAGGGTGGAGCAGGTCTGCTCGCCAATGTTGGCAGCCGCGGTGGCGATGCGCTCCGGCGGGCACAGCGGAATGCCGCCGAGCGCACCAGAACCGATGAACGTCTTCAGCAGGTGGATCGAGGAGATGCCGATGATCGCCATCGCCAGCTTTACCTTCAGCACGCTGGCGTTGACGTGGCTCAGCCATTCCGGCTGGTCCGGGTGGCCTTCCAGGCGCAGGCGTGACACGAAGGTCTCGTAACCGCCGACGATCACCATCACCAGCAGGTTGGAAATCATCACCACGTCGATCAGGCCCAGCACGATCAGCATGATCTGCTGCTCGCCCATCGAGGCCGAATGCGAAATCAGGTGCCACAGTTCCTTGCCGAACAGGAACACGTAGACGCACTGCGCCACGATCAGGCCCAGGTACAGCGGCAGCTGCAGCCAGCGCGAGGCGAAGATCAGGTTGGACAGCGGGGAGGGCGGCAGGCGGTTTGCACTCATGCGGGGGATGCTGCGTTTCGAGGGAGAAGCGAGGTTACCGGGCCTCCATGACGGTGCCAAGCCAACTCACGCACTAGACTTCAGGTTCCTTCCGAACCCCGAGCCGACGCCATGATCGACCTGTATTACTGGCCCACCCCCAACGGCCACAAAGTCACCCTGCTGCTGGAGGAAGCCGGCCTGGAATACCGCATCCACCCGGTCAACATCGGCTCGGGTGACCAGTTCAAGCCGGAATTCCTGGCCATTTCGCCCAACAACAAGATGCCGGCCATCGTCGACCATGCCCCGGCCGATGGCGGCGCGCCGCAGAGCGTGTTCGAATCCGGCGCGATCCTGCTGTACCTGGCCGAAAAGACCGGCCAGTTCCTGCCCAGCGACCCGCGCGGCCGCGTCACTACCCTGGAATGGCTGTTCTGGCAGATGGCCGGGCTGGGCCCGATGAGCGGCCAGATGGGCCACTTCAACGTCTACGCGCCTGAAAAGATCCCCTATGCCGTTGAGCGCTATGACAACGAAGTGCGCCGCCTGCACGGGGTGATGGACAAACGCCTGGCCGACCACGCCTTCCTGGCGGGCGATGAATACACCATCGCCGACATGGCCAGCTACCCGTGGATTGGCGCCTACGACAAGCTTCCGGTCGATTTCGCCGCCTTCCCGAACCTGAAGCGCTGGCACGACGCCATTGCCGCGCGCCCGGCCACCCAGCGCGCCTACGCCCTGCGCCAGCAGGTGAACCCCAACGCAGGCAAGCCGCTCAGCGAGGAAGAGCGCAAGCACCTGTTCGGCCAGCGCTGACCGGCCCTGGGGTCGGCATCATCCACGCATGGCGTGGATCTACTGACGGCAGGTGTCCCGCCCGGGGTCAGATCCCTTTGCCACGCAAAGGGCTCTGACCCCAGCAACTGGGCATGGGCAGAAGGTCATGCTGCCTTCGCTCACTGGCTTGGTTAGGATGGGGGTACGACCGCTGCGCGCCTGGCGCGCGGTGGACCTGCCGTTTGCCGGGATCTTCCATGCGCCATCTGTTCGCCTCGCTCGCCCTCATGCTCGCCACCAGTACCGCCGCCCACGCTGAAAAACTCACCCTGGAAGCCATCACCGGCCCGCTGCCGCTGTCCGGCCCGACCCTGATGAAACCCAAGGTGGCCCCGGATGGCTCGCGCGTGACCTTCCTGCGCGGCAAGGACAGCGACCGCAACCAGCTGGACCTGTGGAGCTACGACATCGGCAGCGGCCAGACCCGCCTGCTGGTCGACTCCAAGGTAGTGCTGCCCGGCACCGAAACCCTCAGCGATGAAGAAAAGGCCCGCCGCGAGCGCCAGCGCATCGCCGCGATGACCGGCATCGTCGATTACCAGTGGTCGCCGGACGCGCAGCGCCTGCTGTTCCCGCTGGGCGGCGAACTGTACCTCTACGACCTGAAGCAGCAGGGTGCAGCGGCCGTGCGCCAGCTGACCCACGGCGAAGGCTTCGCCACCGATGCCAAGCTGTCGCCCAAGGGCGGCTTCGTCAGCTTCATCCGCGGCCGCAACCTGTGGGTGATCGACCTGGCCAGCGGCAAGCAGCTGCAGCTGACCACCGATGGCAGCACCACCATCGGCAACGGCGTGGCCGAGTTCGTGGCCGACGAGGAAATGGACCGCCACACCGGCTACTGGTGGGCGCCGGACGATTCGGCCATTGCCTTTGCCCGCATCGACGAAGCACCGGTGCCGGTGCAGAAGCGCTACGAGGTCTACGCCGACCGCACCGATGTGGTCGAACAGCGCTACCCGGCGGCCGGCGATGCCAACGTGCGCGTGCAGCTGGGCGTGATCGCACCGGCCGCCGCGGCCAAGACCCACTGGGTCGACCTGGGCAAGGAACAGGACATCTATCTGGCCCGCGTCGACTGGCGCGATGCGCAGCACCTGAGCTTCCAGCGCCAGTCGCGCGACCAGAAGCTGCTGGACCTGGTGGAAGTGGCGCTCGATTCCGACCGCCAGCGCGTGCTCGCCCACGAGACCAGCCCGACCTGGGTACCGCTGCACAACAGCCTGCGCTTCCTCGACGATGGCAGCGTGCTGTGGTCGTCCGAACGCACCGGCTTCCAGCACCTGTACCGCATCGATGCCAAGGGCAAGGCCACCGCACTGACCCACGGTGACTGGTCGGTGGACGAACTGCTGGCCGTCGACGAAAAGGCCGGCAAGGCCTACTTCCGTGCCGGCATCGATTCGGCGCGCGAAAGCCAGATCTACGCCGTGTCGCTGCAGGGTGGCCAGCCGCAGCGCCTGTCCCAGGCGCCGGGCATGCACACCGCCAGCTTTGCGCACAACGCCAGCGTGTATGTGGACACCTGGTCCAACAGCACCACCCCGCCGCAGATCGAACTGTTCCGTGCCAACGGCGAGAAGATCGCCACCCTGCTCGAGAACGACCTAGCCGACCCCAAGCATCCCTATGCGCGCTACCGCGATGCGCAGCGCCCGATCGAGTTCGGCACGCTGACCGCCGCCGACGGCAAGACCCCGCTGAACTACAGCCTCATCAAGCCGGCCGGCTTCGACCCGTCCAAACGCTACCCGGTGGCGGTGTACGTGTACGGCGGCCCGGCCAGCCAGACCGTTACCGACAGCTGGCCTGGGCGTGGCGACCACCTGTTCAACCAGTACCTGGCCCAGCAGGGCTACGTGGTGTTCTCGCTGGACAATCGCGGTACCCCGCGCCGCGGCCGTGATTTCGGCGGCGCGCTGTACGGCAAGCAGGGCACGGTGGAAGTGGCCGACCAGCTGCGTGGCGTGGCGTGGCTGAAGCAGCAGCCGTGGGTCGACCCGGCGCGCATCGGCGTGCAGGGCTGGTCCAACGGCGGCTACATGACCCTGATGCTGCTGGCCAAGGCGTCGGACAGCTATGCCTGCGGCGTGGCCGGCGCACCGGTCACCGATTGGGGCCTGTACGACAGCCACTACACCGAACGCTACATGGACCTGCCCAAGCGCAACGAAGCCGGTTACCGCGAAGCGCGCGTGCTGACCCACATCGAGGGCCTGCGCTCGCCGCTGCTGCTGATCCACGGTATGGCCGACGACAACGTGCTGTTCACCAATTCGACCAGCCTGATGAGCGCGCTGCAGAAGCGTGGCCAGCCGTTTGAACTGATGACCTATCCCGGCGCCAAGCACGGCCTGTCCGGTGCCGATGCACTGCACCGCTACCGCGTGGCCGAAGCCTTCCTGGACCGCTGCCTGAAGCCCTGATCGACCCACGGGAAGGAGCCCGCCGATGCACCTGCCACCTCCGATTCCCGGCCACCGCCCCGCCAGCACTGGCTGGTGGCGGCGCAACTGGCGCTGGGCGATGCCGCTGTCGGTCCTGCTGCTGCTGGGGGTGATGGGCGGCATGGTCGCCTGGAGCCTGCTGCGCTGGAGCGACGCCGCGCACGAAAGCCCACCGATGCGCGAGGCCATGCGGCGTGCCGGCTGCAACATCGAACTGGTGCAGGTGCTGGGCGAGCCGCTGCGCGCCGGCGCGATGCCGCTGGGCAGCATGCAGACCGGCTTCAACGGCCAGCGCGACGTTGCCCTGACCGTGGCCCTGGAAGGGCCGCAGGGGGAGGGACGATTGATCGTGCAGGGCACCCGCCGCGACGACGTCTGGGACTACCCGGTGATGTACGTACTGGGCGAGGACAAGAAGACCTTCGACCTGACCGCGCTGGATGATGCCGAAGCGGCGGGGGAATGCGCGCTGCAGGCATGCCGGGAGCACGGCGACTGCCCCCACACCCTGGCCTTGTGATCGCGCCGTAGCGTCGACCCTGCCCGACAGAGCACCTGCTTCTGTAGCGTCGAGCTTGCTCGACGGATCACCTGCTCTTGTAGCGTCGAGCTTGCTCGACTGCCATCCGCGCGGCAGCCCCACCCCTGCCAGCCTCAACGAGCACGAATGACGCTTTCGGCACCTTCCCGCGTCAGCGATGACGCCGCCGCAGCGCGTCGACCTCCCAGGAAGCCTGGTTCTTCCCTGATAACTGCAGAATGTGCGGCTGGTCCCTTGCACCCGCCCGAATCATCTGGTTTTCTTTCGCCTTCGGATGCAATCGCCCGGTTCGGGCTGTGAGATCTGCGCGCGCAGCGCGCTCAAGGACGAGGAATGCCAATGAAGGAACATTCATGGGCCCGGCAGCGCGCCGGGTGGGTTGCCCTTGCGTTGTCCGCCGTGTGCGCGGGCGGGGCGTCGGCACAGGAAGTCACCCACACCTGGTACAGGATCGGCTCGCCCGCCCCGCTGGAATACAGCAGCGAGCGCGACGCGCAGGCTGCCATTGAAGCGATGGGCGAGCGTATTGGCTTTGCCGCCGAGCCGGTGAAGTGGGGCGTGCGGGGGCACGCCATGACCCGGGACGATCTGGTGACCTACTACGGCGTGAAGCCTACGCCGCTCAACAAGGCGGATTGGAGCTATTCCTACGGTGGAAACACCTTCACCTCCGAGGAAGCGCTGCTGGCCAGCATGCGTTCGGGCACTGCCTCGCTCTGCCCGGTCAGCGTGCCAGCGCCGGAATGGGTCAGCCAGCAGGGTGTTGGAAAGGATCCGGAAAACAGCAGCAGCGGCCTCTGGACGAAGGGGGTCACCCTCTCTTTTGTAACCGTGAGAGGCGGCTGCACCACGCCCACCCCATCGTATGCCACGCGCTCCAGAAAAGTGGCCTGTCCGAATGTGGGCGATCTGAAATGGGATGAAGAGGCGGGGGGCTGTCTGTTGTACGGCAATACCGAGGCGACCTACCGATCGCTCATGTCCTACACCACCCGACAGTCGCCCAAGCAGTGCCTGGCCATGGAAGGCAACCCCTGCAACGCCGCAACGGGGGAGAAAGTGCAGCACGAACCAGAAGTCGACCTGCCCTGGATCCAGCTGATGCGGCACTACCATTCGAAGTCGGCGATGGCCGGCGGCGGCTTCGGGTCCAACTGGACCCACTCCCACAACATCCGCATCGCCAACGGCCTGGTCACTTCGTACATTCCAACGGTGGTTGGCCTCATCGATGAAGATGGCAGCCACGTCGCCTTCCAGCAGAAGACCAGCTACTACCTGGCGACAGACGGAAGTGGTGATCGTGCGGACCGCACCAATGACGGCTGGATTGTCAGCAGGCGCGGTGAAGTCCTGCGCTTCAATCGAATGGGGCTGCTCCAGCGGCGTGAATTCGAAGACGGTACGACGCTGGCCTATACCCACGATGGCGCAGGCCGGCTGAAGGAGATCAGGCACTCCACGGGCCGCACGCTTGAGTTCGCATACGCAGATGCCACCGACGAGAAGATCGCGGCGATGACGATCAACGGGGTGCCCTATGCGCAGTACGCCTACGGTGAGCACGGGCAGCTGGTGAGCGTCACCCACGCTGATGGGCTGTCGCGGACCTACCACTATGAAGACGCCCGTTTCCCCTGGTACCTCACCGGCGTCACCCCGGAGGATGGTCGTCGCTTCAGCTGGTTCGGCTATGACGACAAGGGCAGGGTGACGTGCAGCCGGCATGATGCCGGTTGCAATTGAAGGATCGTTGCTGAAGCGCGCTACGGCGCGTTCATAAGGAGATACACGGATGTTGCGAACACAGAAGCGGGTTGTCCGCGCGACGGCGGCAGTGGTGTGCTGCCTGTTCTGGCCGGTGGGCATGGCGCTGGCCGCAGAGCCGCCCGCAGCACCCAGTGCCGGTATTGATGGCGTGCGACTGCAGTACGCGGCCGACGGCACCACCACCATCACCGACGCGCTGGGGCACCAGACCTTCTACGCGCTCAGCCCGGGTGAGCAGCAGGACCCGGCGCGCAAAGTGACGGGCCGCAGCGACAGCCGTGGCACGGAATCGTACGACTACACGCCGGTGTACTCCGATCCTGCACGGCGTGTCAGTACCTCGCAGGATCGCAGCGGCGCTCGCACCACCTATGCCTACAGCGAGATCAGCGATTCCCCACTGGGCGCAGTAAGCGTCACCGCCCGGACCGAAGCGGTCGGAACGCCGCAGCAGCGCGTCTCCGAAACACGGACCTCTGTGGCGACCAATCGCCTGCTGCAGCAGACCATCGGCGCGCAGGAAACCACCCTCACGCGCAACACGCGCCATCAGCCGACGGTCATTACGGTTCGTGATACCGCGACGGGCACGACGCGCGTAACGACGAATGGCTATTGCGACGCCATCAGCCCTGAATGCCCGCAGATCGGTCTACTGCTCAGTGTGGATGGGCCTCGCACGGATGTGGCCGATACGACAACGTTTGCCTACTACATGGCGGATGATGCGGGCTGCACCACCGGGGCAAGCTGTGCCTATCGCAAAGGCGACCTTCGCCGTGTGACCAACGCGCTGGGTCAGGTGGTGGAGACCTTGGCCTACGACCCGGCCGGGCACCCGCTGTCCATCCGGGATGCCAACGGTGTGGTTACCGACTTCACCTACCATGCCCGCGGCTGGCCGACCTCGGTCACGGTACGTGGGGCCAGCACGGCTGAGGATCGTGTCACCCAGATCAGCTATTGGCCGACCGGCCAGGTGCAGCAGATCACCGAGCCCGATGGCAGCAGCGTGACCTATGTCTACGACGCCGCACAGCGGCTGACCGACGTGGCTGACAGTGCTGGCAACACGATTCACTACACGCTGGACAATGCCGGCAACCGCCTGGACGAAAGCACCGTGGATGCAGGTGGCACGCTGCGGCGTACCTTGGCCCGTACCTACAACACCCTGGGCCAGCTGACCGCCTTGAAGGATGCCAGCGGCCATGCCACCGGTTTCACCTACGATGCCAACGGCAATCCGCAGACGGTCACCGACGCCCTGCAGCGCGTGACCCGCCAGCAGTACGACCCGTTGAACCGTCTGGCGCAGACCCTGCAGGACGTAGGCGGCGTGGAGGCGGAGATCGGCAGCCAGTACAACGCCTTGGACCAGGTTACCCAGGTGACCGACCCCAAGGGCCTGCACACCACCTATGCCTACAACGGCTTTGGTGACCTGACCGGGCAGGTGAGCCCGGACAGCGGCACCAGCAGCTTCACTGTGGACGCGGCGGGCAACCGCAAGACGCGCACCGATGCGCGGGGCATCACCGCCACGTACACCTACGATGCGCTCAACCGTTTGATCGGCGTGGCCTACCCGGACCCCAATCTGGATATCGGCTACAGCTACGACGTGGCCCCGGCTGCCTGTGCCGCCGACGAGCGCTTTGCCAAGGGCCGCCTGGGGCAGGTGCTGCACGCCAATGGCAGCACCCAGTACTGCCATGACCGCTTCGGCCAGGTCACCCGCAAGGTGCAGACGATCAACGGTGTCGCCAGTGCGCTGCGCTACGCCTACAGCAAAGCGGGTCGCCTCACGGCGCTGACCTATCCCGATGGCAGCGTGGCCGACTATGTGCGCGACACGCTGGGCCGCATCAGCCAGATCGGCCTGACCCGGCCAGGGCAGGCAAGGCAGGTCGTGGTCAACGACGTGAGCTATGCGGCATTTGGCCCGGCCACCGGCTGGACCTACGGCAACGGCCGCCAGCTGCAGCGCCCGCTGGATCTGGACTACCGCCCGCAGGCCGTGCACGACCCGGCCGCCGGTGGCCTGTCCCTGGGCTTTGGTTACGACGCAGTGGGCTCGATCACCGAGTTGAAGAACGGCACCGGTTCAGCCGTGCTTGCAAAGTACGCCTATGACACGCTGGGCCGCCTGACCCATACCCAGGACGGTGCAACCGGTACGCCGATTGAAACCTATGCCTACGATGCAACGGGCAACCGCACCGCGCTGACCACGTCGGCCGGTACAACCAGCTACACCTACCCCGCCACCAGCCACCGCTTGACTGCGGTGGATGGCGAGGCGCGCAGTCATGACGCAGTGGGCAACACCACCAGCATCGGCAGCAAGGCGTTCACCTACAACGATGCCAACCGCATGAGTGCGGTGAAGCGGAGCAGTGCGGTTCTGGAAAGCTATGGCTACAACCATCGCGGCGAGCGTGTACTGCGCGCGGCCGAAGGCGGAAATGCCCAGATAACGGTCTACGACGAAGCCGGGCAGTGGCTGGGCAACTACTCGGCAACGGGCGTGGCGCAGCAGCAGGCGATCTGGCTGGATAGCTACCCGGTGGCCTTGATCAATGTGCCGAGCACGGGTGCGCCGGAGCTGGCCTACATCCAGCCCGATCACCTGGGTACGCCGCGCGTGGTGATCGACCCGGTGCGGGATGTTGCAATCTGGGAATGGAGCAGCAAGAGCGAGGTGTTTGGCGATCAGGCGCCGACCAATGATCCCGATGGGGATGGTGTGGCGTTCGACGTAGCGTTGCGCTTCCCAGGCCAGCAGGCGACGGCTGCGAGTGGGTTGTTCTACAACTATCAGCGTGAGTATGACCCGGCGGTGGGGCGGTACTCGCAGAGTGATCCTATTGGGCTGGAGGGTGGAATAGCTACCTTCAGTTATGCACTGAATGATCCAAACTCACAGGTTGACCTGTACGGACTTCAGGCGTTGCGCAGCGGTATGCAAATCGGTTCGCGCGCGATTATGGAGTCGAGTCAAGCATACTCATCGGGTGGTCAATCCGACTTCCGTTCATCTAATCCACGAGGCAATTTACCTTCTGGCTTTGCGGCCATGGGCAATGCGCTGAATATCCTGAGCCTGACTCATTCAAGCAGCGTAATTAACCCGCAGAGCAATGCATCAATTCTTGTAGGTAGCATTGTCTCGACGGCCTGTGAGAACGACGATGAAGACTGCAGTCGTCTTGTCGCAAAGATCGATTCTCTGGTAATTGAGCTAAGGAAGAGGTACTGGGATCTTAAGCAGGATAAGCTTGGACTTCCTGCTACTGGCCGCATGTCGATAGATGGACATGTCCAACAATTTCAGAACAAGCAGGCGCAGCTGAGGCGATTGCTTGCTGAAGCTTCGACAAAGCGCTGCGCTGGTTACAGCAATGAAGCTTGGTCGTGGGCTACCATGTCTCAACCAATGTGAGAAGACAGATGATGTTTGATTCAGAAAAAGTGGAAAGGATCGCTAACGCTTGGGTCCAGTTCACCAGACTTGCAGTGGATGCAAGCGAGCGAGATTCGCTTGCAAAGGTCCTGGATGAAGTTGATGACATAATTCAGCGGGATTCTGTAGAGGGTTGGGCGTTTATCGAGGCAGTTAGAAATATGAAAGTGGACCTTTCACTGCTTTCCAATCTCGCTGCTGGTCCCTTGGAAGACTACCTCGTTGTTCATGGAGAGAGCGAGATTGCAAGGCTTGAAAGCCTTGCGAAGCATGACGTGTCCTTTCGCCAATTGCTCGCTCAAACCTGGAAGAATTCGATGTCGGACGAGGTTTGGGAGCGCGTCCAACTTGCTGCCAAATCAGGCTAGGTTGCCTTATACAAGCCTTGCGTCTCCAATTGTCGTGTGTCAGAAACCCCCGTGCGACCATGAAATCTTTGCAGCAGTCGCAGCCGATGTCGCCTGCAGCAGCGCTGACCGCCTCGGTGAGCTGCAAGCAAACCTTGTTCCCAGCCTCCCGTGCGCGGACTACTACGGTGGGTACAAGGCCGCGGGAGCAAGGTCGAACGGCTTCCAAATGCTAGATCCATCCGGTTCCGCAGTGCGTCCGGTGATTCCGGCACCGTCGTGCAAGCCAAGTATGCGTACGACGCACTGGGCCGCCTGACCCAGACCCAGGACGGTGCAACCGGCACGCCAATTGAAACCTATGTCTACGATGCAACGGGCAATCGCACCGCGCTGACAACGTCGACCGGTACCGCCAGCTATACCTACCCCGCCACCATCCATCGCTTGACTGCTGTGGATGGCGAGGCGCGCAACCATGACGCCGCGGGCAACACTACCAGCATCGGCAGCAAGGCGTTCACCTACAGCGATGCGAACCGTATGAATGCGGTGAAGCAGGGCAATGCGGTGCTGGAAAGCTATGGCTACAACCATCGCGGTGAGCGTGTGCTGCGTACGCCCGAAGGCGGAAATGACCAGATCACGGTGTACGACGAAGCCGGGCAATGGCTGGGCAACTACTCGGCAACGGGCGTGGCGCAGCAGCAGGCGATCTGGCTGGACAGCTACCCGGCGGCCTTGATCAATGTGCCGAGCACGGGTGTGCCGGAGCTGACCTACATCCAGCCCGGTCATCTGGGTACGCCGCGCGTGGTCTTCGACCCGGTGAGGGATGTTGCGATCTGGGAATGGAGCAACAAAAGCGAGGTGTTTGGCAACCAGGCGCCGGCCAATGATCCTGACGGGGATGGTGTGGTGTTAGAACTGGCGTTGCGCTTCCCGGGGCAGCAAGCGACGGATGCGAGTGGCATGTTCTACAACTACCAGCGGGAGTATGACCCGGCGGTGGGGCGGTACTCGCAGAGTGATCCTATTGGGTTGGCAGGTGGGATTTCGACTTTTGTTTACGTAACTGGCAACTCCATCTGGTTCATTGACCCTTTGGGATTGAATAGCCAATATGGAGCGGGTGCCTCGGGCTCGGCAGCCGTGCCTGGGTTTGCAGGGAACTTCTCTGGAACTTTGGGAATTTCTGTCCCTAAGGATTGGAAGGATGTTGGCTGCTATCAGCTTTATGGTTCATTGCAATTGGGTGCAATGTTGGGCGGTGGAGCATATCTTGGCGCAGGCACGTCAGTAAGTGCGTCGGAGAGCTCGGCTCCATTGCCTGAAAAATCCTGGGGTGTCTATAGATACTCGGAAGTCGCAGGGGGTTGGGGGCCGTCGGTTGGCGTGTCTGTGCAAGGTGCCGACAACCTAATGAAGGGGAATAAGGATGGCGACAATTGGGCTTGGTTGCGCCGCTTATTTTCGCTAGAAGATATGGAGAGAGATAAAGTTGGTGGCGGGTCGGCTTCCTTCCCTCCGCTGCCTGGGGTTGGATTCGGCGTTATGTCTGCATCTGGCTACGCAGTTTCAGGGCAGTTAGCTACGCCGACTGGCAAAGGATGCGGGTGTCCCTGATATGAGTGCATACAAAAGATTTCTTCGAGCGTACTACATCATGTTTTTCTGGGCATTGAGAGTGGTTGGTTTCCTGGGAATTGCTGTGAATTTGACAATTCTATACTTTGTTGTTGTTGACATTTATGATGGTGGTGGAAAGTACGGGTACTCGGGTTTGATTTTCGTGGCCGTCTCTCTGGTTTGGTTTTCTGCCACATTGAAAGCTGGATCTATTGGCCTGAGCCGTCTCCGGCGAAAAGGCGAGTCGTAGGCGTCGCCAGGCTGTAGCGGCGGCATCGCGGAATGGTTCGCACAGTAGATGGGATGGCTGCCACCCACGGCTATCCAGCGGTCAAGAGGTGCTCGTCGCGGGAAGGGTGCCCTCAGTACAAGTCGCTGAATGAATTCGCAGAGCATCCATAGATCGTACAGATGCTGGCCAATGATCCTGATGGGGATGGTGTGGCGTTCGAACTGGCGCTGCGTTTCCCCAGGGCAGCAGGCGACGGATGCGGGTGCAACTACCAGCGATGTGGTGTCACTCCTGGTTTCGACACCCCCTCCCATTTGGACAGACTCTATAGAGCCAACCAGAATTCGAAGAACTGCCAGTGCTTCTGGCAAAGTGTTGGAGCTGCTGATGCGGCAGGTGACATGTCGCCACCTCCAAGCTCGATACCCGTAGGCGAATTTGTGAGGTGGCTTCAGTGAAATATCTGGATGGAAGAAAGTGTTTCTGGGTGATTTGGTTGATATCGGCGGCGGGATGAGTGGGGTGGTTGTTGCTGTGATTGATGATGGGGCCTGCGCGAGCGGGATTTCGGCGAAGGAATGGCAATATCTTGGACAAGGGGTATTGCTGGATGCGCCAGGCTTTGGGATCCTGCACTATTCGAATGCCGAGCATGATTTTACTCTAGTAAGAAGGGCTCGTTGAGAAAGTTCTGATGCCGTCATGGGGGAGTCTAATCTCGAAGCTGCGGCTGTCGAGTTCGGTCGCTATCGTTGCGCTCCGGGGCCGGAGGTCCAACAGTCGAGTCGAGCTTGTTCGACTGATACGCCGATGCCCGATCACCAAGCACACTCCCGACGATTCCGCGTGCGTGATCGTGAGTTGCAGCGCCCTGCCTACGACCCGTTCGAACCCCTAATTGAGAGATGGCGATGGTAGGGTCGTGCAGGCAAAGCATGCGTACGACGCACAGGGTCACCTGACTCAGACCCTGGGTGACTGGTGGTGGCGCTTGCCAGCAGCAATGCACTCAGTTCATCGTCGATGGAATCAATCCGAAGTACCTGCCTGGAGGGCCATGGCGATGAGGAATGGGTTCGGCGTGGCGACACTCTTTGCGTTGACTCTGGGGGCGCTCTGCGGATGTTTGGATCGGTCTGATGAGTACGACAGCATAAACGAGGCTAGAAGTGAGCGGGTTTTTGAGAAAGGATGGCTCCCAGGCTTTCTACCGGAAACTACGCGCGATTTGAAAGTTGTGACTACTGTTGATGTTTCAGCGGGGCGCGGAAGATTCATCTTCGATCCCGAGGAGTATCCCTCGTTCTCCGCTAGATTGTCGGACTATGACGGCTCCATGCCAAAGATTGATGGCGATGCCAAGGCGGCCAGAAGGCTTTTGTATGAGGGTTACGAAGCGCGAGTGTATTCCTCCGGCGGCACGTACTGGCTGTTCTTGTGCGAATCGGGTGAAGGGGTTTGCGAATTCTTTGTTTGGCAGTAGCTGGTGTGGCGAGTTGCGTCCAATGCATGTGTGCAAGACCTGCCGGTGACGTACTAAGCCGGCACTCGCCTACATCCAGCCCGATCATCTGGGCAGACAACGAGGGTCACAAGGTTGCTAATCGGCAAGCTGCGGCATGTGAACTTGGCGAGAGTTGCGCAAAACGTTGTGCCAGCTATGTGCCCACTTCATTTCGTCCCTTCTTGAATAACTACATTTCGGAGTGGTAGCGTGCAGATGTGGTTGAAAGCTATGGGGCTTCATGTGATCGGACTTGCAGTCTTGATTTCCGGATGCGGCTACGAGGAAAGATCCTATGATTCTCTTTTGAATGTACATGATGAAGGCGATCTTTCTATGGCAATCGCGCTGTCGACGCCGAAAGATGCAGTGTCGATTACGTTCATTTCAGACGTTGAATCTGGACTTTATTTTGCTTCATACGAGACGCAGAGCCCAATAGGCCAGATCAAAATGGCTGGCATGTCAGTATCTGCGGCGCCACAGATCGGGCTTATTCGCGATTCGGTTGGTTTCGGTGTTGACCTGCCCTCAGACGTCGAAGTCTTCTACAAGTGCATGGATCTCCCCGAGTACCAGGCTGGGGTGACTGAAGGCCGCGGCGAGATCGCCTTGGCAGGAATCTCCAGCAAACGTATCTATCAATGGAACCAGCGTCACAATGACAGGTTGGAGGAGAGGTTGTGTCGAAGGAACGAAAAGTAGAAGAGCAATCAGCTGAAACGACGGCACGCAGGTCTGAAACTGATGTAAAGATTGACTGACTGGGCATCCACTCGATCCACATTCTGGCCCACAGACCACGCCGCTGGAGAGCGCGAGTGCGTACACAGTCGACTGGCGGTGCTACGTTGGTGGAACATTGAATACCCTTGGATTCGTTGGCGTGTCTGTCTCAGGAACTGACGACTCTGGTGGGCCGTACGCAGATCAATGGCCAGCCACACATGTGGTTGGCGCCTCTCACGATGGATGGATCGGCCAAGACGACGACTTCCGCTGCATGACATACCGCCAAGTCGCCCAGCGAGGAATGGACGGTGCGGCGGCTGCGCAGTGCGTGAGTGACGGGCGCGAATGGTTTGACCAGATCGTCAAAGGTAACTCAGCCGCTGAGTGCGCAGCGGATCAATCGGCAACTTCCCCTACTGATGACTGGCATGCCTCCGATGAACACTCCTAAAATTCTCCTGACTTCTGCGCTGGCACTCACCGTTGCTGGTTGCATGGAGGTTGCAAGCACAGAATACGCGGACCGGGATCAAGCTGTTTCCAGGAACGCAATCGGTGAGTCGAAGTGGCTACCTGCGTGGTTGCCCGAGGATGCTGTTGATATACGCGAGACGCACGACATGGACACCAACGAAACGTGGTTGGTCTTCCATCCAGCCAGCGGATTTTTTGTTTTTCCAGAAGACTGCAGGCCTGCAAGCAAGCCCGAGATGTCGGACGCGCGAACCATGCGCCGGTTTCCCAAGTTCGCCCGCAGTGCGTGGTCGCGCGCGTCGGGATACACCGGCGAGTTCCGCCTGTGTCCGGAGGGCGGTGCTGATCGCTGGATCATCCACGATGAGGAACTACGCCTTGTCTACAGCAGCGTAAAGTTCGAGTGAGCTACGGAGGCATTTTGCATAAGACGTCATTGAACAATGTGGGTGAATGTCATGTCGGCTCAAGGATGAACATCTATCCAATCGGAATCGCCAGTGGCGAGAGTGTCGTCTGGTTTGCATGGGTGTCAGATGAGCATGATCATCTGATGTCAATTGATGGAGCAGCTGTCCGCGCTTCCAGCCGGCATGATCTGAACCTGGCGGTCGCGAGTGCTGGAGGTTCTTTGGACTGGGAGGGTGAGTCAGCATTTGATGTTGACGCACTGATATCTTCAGCTCGCTCGGGTGTCGGGGTTGACCCTGAGGCGGTCATCGACTTCTGGAACTTCATGACGGATCTTTTCAGAGTCGTTGAGAATGCGCCGATGGAGATGTTTTATTCTGAGTTGATTGATACGTATGACGTATTCTTCTCGCAGTGTGGCATCGCAGGAGCAGTTGGTCTGGAGCCAGTTTCCATCTCAAGGCGGGATCTCGACGCATTGCTGATCGTCCTGCATGATGGATTGCAGATGGTGATCAACCGATAGTTGGACACTTGGTCGTTCGTACTGGAGTTTCCGTGGCGCGCCTGCTGACCTTCACCTGCCCGCTCTTTAGAGCACCCGGCCAGCGCTTTCCCCTGCGTTCGGCAGATGAGCGCCAGGCGCAGGCACCGTGTACTGCGTGCGGCGTCGTCCTACGCTCTGACCCACCGTTGGGCATGCACTCGCTCTATCTGGTGTGCACCCAGATCCTGCTGATGCTGGCGGTGTTGCCCTTGATCTGGGCGATTGCCACGGGCCAATGGGTCTGGGCAGGAATGATCTGGCTGGTGCTGTATGTGCTGTGTTGGTTCCTTGGCGCCGTCAGGCACGCACGAAGCAAGATCGTCCGTGCCGTGCGGGATCCCAACTACAGCTACGCGCGCAGGCCGAACGCTTGACTGGCCTGCACCCTGCCGGGTATCCGGGATCCATATGAGACGCGAACTTCTCATGATGTTTGGCATGGCGTCAGCCCTGGCGGCCTGCAACAGCAGTGACCGCTTGGGTGAGCTGCAGACGAAGCCCGTCTTCGCGCTCCTGAGCGGCGCCTATTACGGTGGGATGTGCGAGGGCGCGCCGAGTACTGACAAGCAGGTCGCAGAAATTCGCGCCATCAAAATCCATAACAATGCCGGTCATTGCCGAGTGATTTACTTGGATGGTGTGGACCGGGCCGGCGAGCTTCTGATCTACGCGGAAAGGCCAGGCGAGCGCCTGGCATGCAGCGGGTTGCTTCAACGGCTGAAGGCGAAGGATGCCAATGCGGCGGTCATTGCCAAGGCCGGCGAGCGCTGCGGCTGATCGATAGTCCTTGCCCCGGTAGAGGCCAACTTTGGTTGGCCCCCTCGAAAACCGCCCACCAAGGTGGGCATCTACCAGAGCGGTTGCCCGCCCCAGCCTATGACCTCCAGCCGATTGTCGCCATCGCCCTGAGCGCGTAAGTTGCGGGCAACCCTTTCCCGGAGTGCCCCATGAAGCCGATCGCGCTGGCCGTTGCCCTGGCCCTGACCGCCGCCCCGCTGCTGTCCGCCCCGCCGGCGCTGGCCGCACCCGCTGCCAAGGCCGCCACCCCGGCCAGCCCGGCCTGGGTGGCCCGCAGCAATGCGCTTGCGCAGATCCTGCTGGACGCGCAGGGGCCATTCCAGCCGGAAGAGACCGGCTTCTTCGGTGTGCCCGGCTACGACGACAAGGTGGCCGATCTCGGCCCCGACAACGGCAAGCGCTACCGTGCGGCGATGGCCAAGGCCCGCGACGAGCTGAAGGCGAAGCTGGCCACGGAGAAGGATCCCAACGTTCGCCAGGATCTGGCGATCATGATCCACGCCGCCGACCAGAACATCGAAGGCAGCACGCTCAACGAGAAGTACCTGCTGCCATGGAGCGACGCACCGCAGACCGTGTTCAGCGGCCTCAACCTGCTGCTGTCCGACCAGGTGCCGGCCGAGCGCCGGGCCAAGGCACTGGACCGCCTCAAGGCCTATGCCGGCCTGCAGCCGGGTGGCACCGCGTTCACCACGCTGGCCCGCCAGCGCTACGAGGAACGCCTGAAGGACAGCGCGCTGCTGCAGCCCACGCAGATTGAAGTGCAGCAGTCGCTGGACAATGTCGAGACCTACATCAGCGGCATCGAGTCGCTGCTGAAGAAGTATCAGATTGCCGGCGCCGATGAGGCGATGCAGACCCTGGCCGGGCAGATGAAGGACTACGCCGCCTGGACCCGCAGGGAAGTGCTGCCGAAGGCGCGCACCGATGCCCGCCTGCCGGCCCCGCTGTATGCCTTCCAGCTCAAGCAGGTCGGCATCGACATCGACCCGAAACTGCTGATGCAGCGCGCGCAGCTGGAATTCATGGAAACCCGCTCGGCGATGCAGCAGCTGGCGCCGCTGGTGGCCAAGGAGAAGGGCCTGAAGGTGGCCGACCCGAGCGACCCGGTGGCGGTCATCCGCGCGCTGAAGGCCGACAAGATTGCCAATGACCAGTTGGAAGGCCACTACCGCAAGGTGATCGATGCCATCGATCCGCTCATCCGCGAGCACGGCATTGTCGATGTGCCCAAGCGTGCCATGCAGATGCGCCTGGGCTCGGCGGCGGAAAGCGCGGCCAGCCCGGCCCCGCACTTCCTGCCGGCACCGCTGGTCAACAACACCGGGCAGCAGGGCACCTTCGTGCTGCCGCTGGGCAACCCGGCCGCCGGCGAGGGCGCGCAGTACGACGATTTCAACTTCGGCTCGGCGGCGTGGACGCTGAGCGCGCATGAAGGCCGCCCCGGCCACGAGCTGCAGTTCACCGCGATGGTCGAGCGTGGCGTGTCGCTGGCACGCACCATGTTCGCGTTCAATTCGGTGAACGTGGAAGGCTGGGCGCTGTACGCCGAGGCCGAGATGGTGCCGTACGAGCCGCTGGACGGTCAGCTGATCGCGCTGCAGTTCCGTCTGCTGCGCGCGGCCCGCGCCATGCTCGACCCGATGCTCAACCTGGGCCTGACCGATCGCGCCAACGGCGAGCGCGTGCTGATCGATCAGGTCGGCCTGTCCAAGGCGATGGCCACCCAGGAACTGGACCGCTACACGGTACGCATGCCGGGCCAGGCGGGCAGCTACTTCTATGGCTACACCCGCATTCTCGAGCTGCGCATGCAGACCGAGCTGGCGCTGGGCGCGAGGTTTGATCGCCTGGCGTTCAACAACTTCCTGCTCGACCAGGGCCTGCTGCCGCCGGACCAGCTGGCTGAAGCGGTGCAGCAGCAGTTCGTGCCGAAGTACCAGAAGAAGTAAGCGCCGGGGCGGGGTCGGATCCCTTTCCGCAGGAAAGGGCTCTGACCCCAGAGAGTGCCGGGAAGGCCCATCCACGCATGGCGTGGATCTATTGATCAGCGCTGCGGGGTAATCGTCTGCGTCGGCAGCCGCGCCGGCGCTTCCGGGTTCGGCACCCAGATCGCGACACCGGCCGCGCGCTTCTGCGTGGTCGGAATGCCGATGCCCACGCCACCGCCCACGTGCGAGCCGTAGCTGCCGGCACCCACGGACATGCCCACCGGCGAGCCGCTGCTGCCCACGCCCATCAGGATCACGCCGTTGGCACCCAGTGCCGCCGCTTCGCGCTTGAGCCGTGCGACGGCTGCGTCGGTCTGGCCCTGGGTACCGAAACCGACCGCCGAGGACGATTCCAGCTGGGCGATTTCCAGCGAACCGGCCGGTGGCGTCGAATAGATCTGCACCAGCGCCGGGTCGATCGGCGCGCGCGCGCGGCCCAGCATGACCTTGGAGGTGCTGGCGCAACCGGCGGCGGCCAGCAGCATGGCGGTCAAGGCGATCCAACGGATGTTCATGGCATTTACCCCTGTAGGACAGTTCGGATCATCGGGCGGGAAGTCTGAATCGGCGCCAACATCCGCGCCCGGGCCATGGCCGCATGCTGGCACGGGGCGGGTGAGCGTGTCGCCAACGACGGTAGGCGGCAGCACCCGGAACGGCTACTGTTGGGGGAGAAACCAACCACAGGGGTGTGCGGCATGGGTGTGATCAGTCTGTTGTGGGGGATCGTGGCACTGCTGTGGATGATCCTGGCCCTGATCCCGCTGCTGGGCTGGGGCAACTGGTTCCTCATCCCGTTCGCGGCGGTGGGCGCGGTCATCGCCGCGCTGGGCATCCTCTTCACCCACCCCAGCAAGCGCGGCCGGGCCAAGACCGGGCTGGTCCTGAACGGCATCGTGGTGCTGGTCGGCATCATCCGCCTGAGCCTGGGCGGCGGGCTGCTCTGAGCGGCATGCTCTGAACAAGCTGCTCCGAGTCGCGCCTGCGGGTGCGACCGGGCGTCGCAGCCCCACGGCCCGGGGCCGGGCAGGGGAGTACAATCCCGGGCTGCGCGAGCTTCCCGCGTGCCTGTGAAACCGCGCCCGGCGCGGCTGACCCCATGATCATTCGTCCCCGCCCCCACGGCTGGCAACTGCTGTACATCCTGCGCGGCTCCATCGTGCCGGCCATCGCGCCTAAGGTGCTGGCCATCCTGGTGCTGTCGATTGCCGTCGCCGCCGTGGTGGAACTGGCCCCGCCCATCGGCATCGAACGGGTGTCGGTTACCCCGTTCACCCTGCTCGGCCTGGTCCTGTCCATCTTCCTCAGCTTCCGCAACAGCGCCTGCTACGACCGCTGGTGGGAAGGCCGCAAGCTGTGGGGCCAGCTGATCTACGAATCGCGCTCGCTGGCGCGGCAGGTGCATCTGCTGCTGGACGATGGCGATGTCCGCCGCCGCATTGCCTACCTCACCACCGCCTTCGCCCATGCCCTGGCCGCACGCCTGCGCGGGCGCGTGGTGGCCCTGGTGGCGTTGCCGTGGCTGGACAAGCCGCAGCGCGAACAGCTGGCCGGGCGCGAGAACGTGCCCGACGCGCTGCTGTCGATGATCGCCGCCGAGCTGGCCCAGGCGCTGCGCGCCGGCGCGCTGGAGCCGATCCTCTACACCCAGCTGGAAGACCGCCTGCACGCGATGTCCTCCATCCAGGCCGGCTGCGAGCGCATCCTCAGCACGCCGCTGCCGTTTGCCTACACCCTGCTGCTGCACCGCTGCGCGTGGATGTTCTGCGTGCTGCTGCCGTTCGGCCTGGCCAGCTCGCTGGGCTGGGGCACGCCGGTGCTGTCGGCGGTGCTGGCCTATGCCTTCTTCGGCCTGGACCAGCTGGGCGAGGAAATGGAAGAGCCCTTCGGCCTGGAGCCGAACGACCTGCCGGTGGATGCCATGGTGCGCACCATCGAGATCGACCAGCTCGACGCGCTCGGCGAACACCCCCTGCCCGAACCCCTGCTGCCGCAGGGCTACCTGTTGCAATAGCCCCTCCCCGGAGCCTGCCATGCCTCACCCCCATTACCGCCCGCGGCGCATGCGCCATGACGAATTCTCGCGCCGCCTGATGCGCGAAAACACGCTTACCACCGACGACCTGATCTACCCGGTGTTCGTGCACGAACTGGCCGGCCGCACCGCCGTGCCGTCGATGCCAGGCGTGGAGCGGCTGTCGATCGAGGAGCTGCTGAAAGTGGCCGAAGAGGCGCTCGAGCTGGGCATTCCGGTGATCGACCTGTTCCCGGTGATCGACAGTTCGCAGAAATCGCTGGATGCGGCCGCCGCCTGGGCCGAAGACGGCCTGGCGCAGCGTGCGATCCGTGCGCTGAAGACGCGCTTCCCGGAGCTGGGCGTGATGACCGATGTGGCCCTGGATCCGTACACCACCCACGGCCAGGACGGGATCATCGATGACAAGGGCTACGTGCTCAACGACATCACCGTCGAAGCGCTGGTCAAGCAGTCGCTGTCGCATGCCGAGGCCGGCGCGGACATCATCTCGCCCTCGGACATGATGGACGGCCGCATCGGCGCGATCCGCCGCGCGCTGGACGCCGACCACCACCTCAACGTGCGCATCATGGCCTATTCGGCCAAGTACGCCTCGGCGTTCTACGGCCCGTTCCGTGATGCGGTGGGCAGCGCCGGCAGCCTCGGCAAGGCCGACAAGAAGACCTACCAGATGGATCCGGCCAACGGCGACGAGGCCCTGCGCGAGATCGCGCTGGACCTGGAAGAGGGCGCGGACATGGTGATGGTCAAGCCGGGCATGCCTTACCTGGACCTGGTGCGCCGGGTGAAGGAGAAATTCGGCGTGCCGACCTTCGCCTACCAGGTCAGTGGCGAGTACGCGATGATGAAGGCCGCCTTCGCCAACGGCTGGCTGGATGAACGCGCCTGCGTGCTGGAATCGCTGCTGGGCTTCAAGCGGGCCGGCGCCGATGGCGTGCTGACCTATTTCGCGCCGCAGGTGGCGCGTTGGCTGCGCGAGCGCTGACAATAGCGCTCACGACGGACGGAGGGACACGCGATGGGACCGGAAATGGGATGGATGCAATGGCTGATCTGGGGCACCGGCACGCTGGTGTTCGGCGCCATCATCGTCGGCGTGTTCGTGGCTGCGTGGCGGGCCAGCCGGCGCCCGCCGGAGCAGCTCTCCGCTGCCGCCCGCGTGGCCCGTGAGCAGGCCCTGCCGGAAAGCGTGCAGGCTGAACTGGCCGCGCTGAACCGCCGCAAGGACAACGGCCAGCTGAGCGAGATCGAGTACGAGAAGCAGCGCGCCCAGGTGTTGGCGCGCTGACGGGTGGGTGCCAACCTTGGTTGGCACTTTCCCGCATGCCAACCAAGATTGGCATCTACCAGACGATCATCCACGCATGGCGTGGATCTACCGGCAGCGCCGTCACCGAGCGGCAGGCACGCACCCGGCCACGGCCGCCACCTTCGGCACCGCCAACCGGTACACATCCACGCCACCGGCACGCGGTGCCTTCGCTGCACTGCTGGCCACCATCATCTCGCCCGGCTTGGCGTTGTCGACCACCGGCGCGCCGGTCCAGCCGCCGGTCTGGTTGAACGACAGCCCCAGCGGCTGCAGCGCGGCACCGGTCCAGGCGCAGGCGCTGGTCATCACCTGCGCGGCTTCACCGTTGCCACGGCTGAACACCACCGCGCCGTCGTTGCCCAGCCAGTCGCCGTCGGTCTCGTCGGCAGCGGTGTTGAGGGCAGCAAGGGCCACGCCAACACCCCGCACGCCCTGCGCATCCAGCGGCGCCACGAACAGATCCCAGCCCGCGCCACGCCCCTGGTCGCGCGCGAACAGCAGCCGACGCCCATCGGCACTCAGCGCCGCGCCACGCTCGGCACGGCTGCCGTCCTTGCCGGCCAGTGCCTGTGGCCGGCCCACGCTGCCATCGGCGGCCACCGCTGCGCGGTACAGCGCCCATTTCCCCGCGCGGCCGGCGGCGAACAGCAGCCAGTGGCCATCGCGGCTGAAGTAGGGGTCCAGCGCCTCGCCGGCCACGTCCACCGGCAGGGCCTGGGCCTGCTGCCAGCGGCCGTCCACCACCCGTGCCTGCCACAGCCCCCAGCCTGCCTCGCCACGGCGGGCGAAGACGATGCGCTGGCCGTCGGCACTGATCGTCGCCCGGCCCTCGTCGGCGCGGGTGGAGACCACGCCCATGCCCTCGATGCCGTACTCGTTCAACGCCATCGCCACGGGGGCAGAGAGTAGACTGGCGGCCAGCACCAGCAGGGTCGGGGTGATGCGCATCATCCGGGTCCTTGCACGAAAGTGCACCAGTCTAGCCAGCTTGAGGATTCCATGACCGATCGTTACGCCGTCTTCGGACACCCCGTTGCCCACTCGAAGTCGCCGCTGATCCACGCGACCTTCGGCCGCCAGGAAGGCATCAGCATCGACTACCGCGCGATCGACCTGGCCCCGGATGCCTTCCTGGCTGGTCTGGAAGCCTTCGCCGCCGAAGGCGGTGTCGGCGCCAACGTCACCTCGCCGCACAAGGAAGCCGCGTTCTCGGTATGCACCACGCTGACCGCGCGCGCGCGCCGTGCCGGCTCGGTCAACACCCTGCTGCGCAAGGGCGACCGCTGGCACGGCGATACCACCGATGGCATCGGCCTGGTGCGTGACCTGACCGACCGCCACGGCCTGGACCTGCGCGGCCGCCGCGTGCTGCTGATCGGTGCCGGTGGCTCGGCGCGCAGCGTCGCCCCGGCGCTGCTCGATGCCGGCATCACCGAACTGGTGGTGGTCAACCGCACGCCGGAGCGCGCCGACGAACTGATCGATGCCATGGGCGAGCCGGGCCGGGCCATCAGCCGCTACTGGGAAGACCTGCGCGAGCTGGGCGATTTCGAACTGATCCTCAACGCCACCTCGGCCGGCCGCGACCGCGACGTGGAGTTCAAGCTGCCGCTGTCGCTGGTCAATTCGATGACCACCGCGGTGGACCTGAACTACGGCGAGGCGGCCATCGCGTTCCTGGCCTGGGCGCGCGCGGCCGAGTGCCGCAACACCGTCGATGGCCTGGGCATGCTGGTCGAGCAGGCGGCCGAGAGCTTCCTGCAGTGGCACGGCGTGCGCCCGCAGACCGACGAGGTCTACCAGCAGCTGCGCGCCGGTGCCGGTGCCTTTGCCGGCCAGGACTGAACCATGGACAGTTCATCGCTGCTGCTGGGCGTGCTGAGCATGATCGGTGTGCGCCTGCCGGTGCTGATCGCCCTGTGCGTCGGCCTGGTCTGGGTGGTGGGCGCGCCGCGTGATGCGGCCCGCAGCGGTGCGCTGGCCGGGCTGGTGCTGCTGCTGGTGGCCAACCTGGGCGGTGTGGTCGCCAACGTGGTGCCGCTGTGGCTGGTCAGCAGCGGTGATTTCAGTGCCATTTCGACGATGAGCGCGGTGCTGGGCGGCGTGCAGTTCGTGCTGTCGCTGCTGACGGCCTTCGGCATCGTGCTGGTGATCTGGGCCCTGGTGCGCGTGCTGCGCAGCCGGCAGGTTCCGCCGCCGCCACCGGTGCAGTAACGCCGGGCGCCGGCTGCTTTGGGTAGCGGCCGACCTTGGTCGGCGCTGTGGCAGGTGTGCCAACCAAGGTTGGCACCTACCAGAGCGGTGGGCCGGTAACGCCGGGCCACGCCCGGCGAGCGCGGCGGTTGATGGGCCGGCAACGCCGCATCTGCCCCGACCCTGTGCGGCCATCCAGTCCATGACCGCCACACCCCGACGCCGCTGACCCTGTTCAGCGCCCGCGCCTCGGTCCCGGTGGCCGGGCCATGCGACAATGGCCGGCCTGATCCAGCCACGGTAATTCCCGGCGTGACCGAAACCGTCGCCGCCCCGCGCAAGCTCGATGACGCCTTGAAGGATGCGATCCGCAAGGCGTACACGACGCTGCAGGCCAACACCCCCGGCTTCTCCACCCGCCGCTCGCAGAGCCAGATGATCGGCGTGGTGTCGCGTGCGCTGTCCACCAGTGGCGGCGTCGGCGTGGTCGAGGCACCGACCGGCGTCGGCAAGAGTCTGGGCTACCTCACCGCGGGCGTGCCGATCGCGTTGGCCAGCAAGAAGAAGCTGGTCATCAGCACCGGCACCGTGGCCCTGCAGTCGCAGCTGGTCGAGCGCGATATTCCCAATTTCCTCAAGGCCACCGGCCTGGAAGCGACCGTGGCCCTGGCCAAGGGCCGCACCCGCTACCTGTGCACGCGCAATGCCGCTGAAGCGCAGGGCGAGGGCGCGCAGGGCGGCATGTTCGAGGACGAAGCGCCGCTGTACGACCGGCCGCTGGCGCCCATCGAAATGGACATCGCCAAGCGCCTGTCCGATGCCTTCACCAGCGGTACGTGGGACGGTGACATCGACAACGCGCCGGAAACCATCAGCCCCGGCCTGCGCAGCCGCATCACCACGCCCGCCTCGGCCTGTGCCGGGCGCCGCTGCGCGTATTCGGCGCAGTGCGCGGTGCTGCGTTCACGCAACACCGTGCGCGATGCGCAGATCGTGGTGACCAACCACGCGCTGCTGCTGTCGGCGCTGTCCATTGGTGACAGCGACAACGGCCAGCCGATGATCGCCGCGCCGTCGGACATGCTGCTGGTGCTGGACGAAGGCCACCACATCGGCAACGTGGCCATCGACCAGGGGGCGGCCAGCCTGGCCCTGGACGAGATGGCCAAGCGCACCGGCCGCCTGCAGATCCTGATTGCCGGTGCCTACCGCGCCGTCGACAAGGACCGCCTGGGCAACCTGCTGCCGAACGAAGCCATCGACGTGGCCAGCAACGTGGCCAAGCAGCTGCGTGCCTTCCGTGATCACATCGAAGCGGTGTGGATGCCGGCGCCGGCCGATGAAGACCCGATGTGGCGCGCTGCCAACGGGCGCCTGCCCGAAGCGTGGCGCGAGCCGATCGAAGCGCTGGCCGATGATACCCGCAGCCTCTACAACTGGGCCCATGCCGCCAACGCACAGGTGGCCAAGGGCAAGCCGGACGACGCCGCGCGCGAGCGCCTGCAGCGCAACCTCGGCATGGCGCTGGAAATGATCGAGCAGCAGTACAACCTGTGGCAGGCCTGGCGCCGCGAGGACAAGGACGGCGCGCCGCCCACCGCGCGCTGGGTCACCGCCACCCGCGACGGCGACCTGGTACTGCACGGCTCGCCGGTCTCGGCCGCGCATGTGCTGCGCAAGCTGCTGTGGGATGAAGTGGATTCGGTGGTGATGACCTCGGCCACGCTGACCGGCGGCGGCGACTTCCAGTCGCTGGCCATCGACAACGGTATCCCGCCGGACGCGGAGATGGTCTCGCTGGCCTCGCCGTTCGATCTGCCCAACCAGGCCGAATTGATCATTCCGAAGTTCCCGGTCACGCCCGATGACCGCGAAGGCCATCCGCGCGAAGTGGCGCGCTACCTCGACCAGGAACTGGACTGGGCCAAGGGCTCGATGGTGCTGTTCACCTCGCGCTGGAAGATGGAGAAGGTGGCCGGCCTGATGTCGACCGCGCGCCGCAAGCAGGTGCTGGTGCAGGGCGACATGTCCAAGACCCGGCTGATCGACGAACACCTGCGCCGCGTCGCCGCGGGCGAAGGCTCGGTGCTGTTCGGCCTGAACTCCTTCGGCGAAGGCCTGGACCTGCCCGGCGAAGCCTGCACCACGGTGGTGATCACCCAGGTGCCGTTCGCGGTGCCGACCGACCCGCAGACCGCCACGCTGAGCGAATGGGTGGAAGCGCGCGGCATGAACGCCTTCAACCTGATCGCCATCCCGCACGCGCTGCGCACGCTCACCCAGTTCGCCGGCCGCCTGATCCGCACGTCCACCGACACCGGCCGCGTGGTCATCCTCGACTCGCGGCTGCTGACCCGCCGCTACGGCAAGCGCATCATCGACGCGCTGCCGCCGTTCAAGCGCGTGATCGGCTGAACCGGGGTCGGATCCCTTCCGCAGGAAGGGCTCTGACCCCAGCACGCGCGCTGGCGCTCAACCGCCCTCCGGCTTCCGGCAGGCCTGGTTGCCATAGGCGTTGTGGTAATCGTGATCAAAGCAGCGCAGGAAGCCATCGAGCACATCCAGGTTCGGTGGCCAGGCCACATCCACCTTCTGCCCGCCTGCCGTCGTGAAGTGGTAGCGACCATCCTTCAACGCCCCCGCGAACTCCTCCGGTGTGGGAATCGCGACCAGCGCCGCGCGGGCCTTCTCCAGTGCTGCACGGTCGTGCTGCAGGAACGCAACCGTGCCGTCCACGTAGGCATTCCAGTAACCGGGATCCTTGTCCTTCGGCTTGTAGGTGCGCTGCATCAGCGCAATCGCCTGGACCGTCTGCCCGAGCTCGGCGCGCAGCTGGCCTTCGTGCCAGATGATGGTGGTGTTGCCCGCCGCCTTGGGCAGGGCGCTGTAGGCGGCAAGCAGATCGGCCGCTTCGCGCTGGCATTCACGCTCGGCCAGTGGGCGCCAGCCGCCTTCCAGATCCTGGTCGAAGGCATCCGGTTCCATTGCCAGCATCGCATCGCGGTCGTAGCTGCAGTCTGGCGCCTTCGATGGTTCGGGCGCGGCGCCCAGCGCAGCGGCCAGGGCAAGCGAAAGCAACGTCATCACAACCTCCGTGTCAGTGAGTACCCCGACACCGTAGCAGATCGCGCGGGTAGTGCCGGCCGCTGGCCGGCAACCTCGAAGATCGGGCTACCATGGCGCAACTGCACACGGGCGGAGAGCCACATGCACGACTGGACCATCATCGCGACCCACAGTGACTGGATCGCCGCCACGTTTGAACTCGTTCTGCGCGATTCAACTCAAGCCGAGCGCCGCCTGCAGTTCGATGCGGTGGAGCACGTGATGCTGGACAGGAGCGAACCCTGGGGACCAAGTGCATCGATCAACGACGTGACGGCGAGCGAAGATCGCGCCGAAGGTCTCATCCGCGTGGTGTTTGAGCTGCAGTCGGGCGGTGCGATCCACATTTCAGCAGGGGCGTGCCGCCTGGAGGGCGAGCCGTTCGTGTTCTGAGTGCTGTGCTGGGGTCGGAGCCCTTTCTGCGAAAGGGATCCGACCCCACGGCGATTCAATCGCCGAGCAGGGCGGTGTTGCGGACGGCGCCCTTGTCGGCGCTGGTCGCCAGCAGGGCGTAGGCCTTCAGTGCGCTGGTGACCTTGCGCGGGCGGGCCTCACGCGGCTTCCAGCCACGGGCATCGGCGTCGGCGCGGCGCTGGGCCAGGGTGGCGTCGTCCAGCAGCAGGTCGATGCGGCGGGCAGGGATGTCGATGCGGATGCGGTCGCCGTCCTCCACCAGGCCGATGGTGCCGCCGCTGGCGGCTTCCGGCGAGACGTGGCCGATCGACAGGCCCGAGGTGCCGCCGGAGAAACGACCGTCGGTCAGCAGCGCGCACTGCTTGCCCAGCCCCTTCGACTTCAGGTAGCTGGTGGGGTAGAGCATTTCCTGCATGCCCGGGCCGCCCTTCGGGCCTTCGTAGCGGATGACCACCACGTCGCCGGGCTGCACTTTGTCGGCCAGGATGCCGGCCACGGCTGCGTCCTGGCTCTCGAACACGCGCGCGCTGCCCTCGAACACGTGGATGGATTCGTCCACGCCGGCGGTCTTCACCACGCAGCCATCGACGGCCAGGTTGCCGCGCAGCACGGCCAGGCCGCCTTCGGCGGAGTAGGCGTGTTCGACGCTGCGGATGCAGCCTTCGGCGCGGTCCACGTCCAGCGTGGGCCAACGCGTGGCCTGGCTGAAAGCCACCTGGGTGGGAATGCCGGCCGGGCCGGCACGGAAGAAGTCGTGCACGCTGGATTCGTCGCTGACCGCCACGTCCCAGCGCTCGATGGCATCGGCCAGGGTGCGGCTGTGCACGGTCGGCACGCGGGTATCCAGCAGGCCGCCACGCGCCAGTTCGCCGAGGATGCCGTACACGCCGCCTGCGCGGTGCACGTCTTCCATGTGGTACTTGGGCGTGTTCGGCGCCACCTTGCACAGCTGCGGCACGCGCCGCGACAGCGCATCGATGTGGGTCAGGTCGAAGTCCACTTCGGCTTCCTGCGCGGCGGCCAGCAGGTGCAGGATGGTGTTGGTCGAGCCGCCCATGGCGATGTCCAGGGTCATCGCGTTGGCGAACGCGGCCTGGGTGGCGATGCCACGCGGCAGTGCGCTTGCTTCCTCGCCGCCATACCAGCGGTGGCACAGTTCGACGATCAGGCGGCCGGCGCGCAGGAACAGCTGCTCGCGGTCGGCGTGGGTGGCCAGGGTCGAGCCGTTGCCGGGCAGCGACAGGCCCAGCGCTTCGGTCAGGCAGTTCATCGAGTTGGCGGTGAACATGCCCGAGCAGGAACCGCAGGTGGGGCACGCGCTGCGCTCGAATTCGGCCACTTTCTCGTCGCTGGCGTTTTCGTCGGCGGCGATGACCATCGCATCGACCAGGTCCAGCTTGTGCTCGGACAGCTTCGTCTTGCCTGCTTCCATCGGGCCGCCGGAGACGAACACCACCGGAATGTTGAGGCGCAGTGCGGCCATCAGCATGCCGGGGGTGATCTTGTCGCAGTTGGAAATGCACACCAGCGCGTCGGCGCAGTGCGCGTTGACCATGTACTCGACCGAGTCGGCGATGATCTCGCGGCTGGGCAGCGAGTACAGCATGCCGTCGTGGCCCATGGCGATGCCATCGTCGACGGCGATCGTGTTGAATTCCTTGGCGACGCCGCCGACCTTCTCGATCTCGCGCGCGACCAGCTGGCCGAGATCCTTCAGATGCACGTGGCCGGGCACGAACTGGGTGAAGGAGTTGGCGATGGCGATGATCGGCTTGTGGAAGTCGCCGTCCTTCATGCCGGTGGCGCGCCACAGGGCGCGGGCGCCGGCCATGTTGCGGCCGGCGGTGGAGGTGCGGGAGCGGTATTCAGGCATGGCTGGCGGAACGGGCGGGCCGTACAACGTGGGGGTCGCTCGATCATGGACAATTTTTTCGGTTGCTGCTGCAACCACCGAAGGTGGTCCGGCAGGGCTTGCAGCCCTGCACCTGCGGAATCAACGTCAACGTCAACGGCAAAAGCTGGCTTTCCGTGGGATGGCGGGGTGGGTCCGGTGGCAGGGGACGCCGTGAACCCGTCCTTGGGGGCTTGGTCGCGGCATCCATGCGGCTCACACCCCTGCCACCGGACCCACCCCGCCTCCGACAGTTGGCCGCGACCTGACGGGGTCGGATCCCGTTGCTGCGCAACGGGCTCTGACCCCAGGTTGGTGATCAGGCTGGCGAAAATGAAATTCCGTTCATCTTTCCCACTTTGCCGATTCCGGTTGTTGGTGCGGATTTGGCATCATTGGGGGAATTGATCCGATTCCGAGGCATGACGCCATGAAGCGTTCCCGCACCACCGCGCTGCTGCTGATGAGCGCTGCACCTCTGCTGTTCACCGCCTGCCAGAAGGAAGAGCAGGTGCAGGTGCAGGAAGGCCTGTACACCTCCGTGCAGGCCTGCACCGAGGCGACGGGCGACCCGTCCTCGTGCCGCAATGCCTTTGCCGAGGCCCAGCAGAAGGCGGCCGATGCGGCGCCGAAGTACGCCAGCAAGGAAGCCTGCGAGCAGGACTACAAGCCCGAGCAGTGCGTGCAGCAGCACACCTCGGCCGGTACCTCGTTCATCGGCCCGATGATGATGGGCTTCTTCATGTCGCAGATGCTGAGCAACCGCGGCGGCCTGGCCCCGCAGGCGCCGGCCTCGGCCCCGGCCTACCAGGACAAGAACGCTGGCTGGGCACGCCCGGCCCCGGGCGGCACCGGTGGCATGAACACCGCCAGCGGCATCGGCGCCGGCAAGGCCGGCCTGGCCCCGGTCAGCAGTGAGCCGAACCGCGCCGTCACCTCCAGCCGCAGCGGCTTCGGCAGCACCAGCGCCCGCCGCAGCGGCGGCAGCTTCGGCGGCTGATCGACCCATGCAGCGTATCCGTATTGCCGAGCGCGCCCAGTGGCGGGCGCGCGCGGAGGAAGCCGGTTTCCGCTTCCACACGATTGATGGACAGCCGTACTGGGATGAAAGCGCGTATTACGCCTTCACCCTGCGCCAGATTGAAGTGGACATCGAAGACCCGAGCGCCGAGCTGCACCAGATGGCGCTGGACCTGGTGGGCGATGTCATTGCCAGCGAGCGCCTGATGGACCAGCTGGCCATTCCGGCGCACTACCGCGACTGGATCGCCGAGAGCTGGCGCCAGCGCCAGCCGCACCTGTACGGGCGCCTGGACCTGGCCTACGACGGCAGCGGTCCGGCCAAGCTGTACGAACTGAACTACGACACGCCGACTTCGCTGTTCGAGGCCAGCTTCTTCCAGTGGCAGTGGCTGGAGGACCAGCGCAACGCGGGCCGCCTGCCGCAGCACGCCGACCAGTTCAACGGCATGCACGAGGCCCTGGTCGAGCGCTTCGGCGAACTTGCCGCGCGCCTGCCGCCGCCGCTGTACTTCAGCGCGGTGGGCAGTTCGGACGAAGACCGTGGCACCGTGGATTACCTGCGTGACTGCGCGGCCCAGGCTGGCCTGCAGGGCCAGGCCATCGCGATCGAGGATATCGGCCTGTCGGTCGATGGCCGCTTTACCGCGCTGGACGACACGGTGATCGGCACGCTGTTCAAGCTGTATCCGCTGGAAGACCTGATGGCCGAGGAGTTCGGCCGCGCGCTGCCCGGCTCGGGCATCCAGCTGCTGGAACCGGCGTGGAAGGCGGTGCTGAGCAACAAGGGCATCCTGCCGCTGCTGTGGCAGCGCAACGTCGGCCACCCGAACCTGCTGGAAGCCCACTTCGATGACGGCAGCGCGCTGGCCTCGGGCTGGGTGCGCAAGCCGCTGTTCTCGCGCGAAGGAGCCAACATCGAGATGCATCTGGCCGATGGCAGCACCCAGCGCAGCGAGGGCCCGTACGAAGGCCCGGCGATCATCCAGCGTGCGCACCCCCTCACCCGCTTCGAAGGGGGCTACCCGCTGGTCGGCAGCTGGGTGATCGGCGACCACGCCTGTGGCATCGGCATCCGCGAGGACGACAGCGCGATCACCCGCGACAGTGCGCGCTTCGTGCCGCACGCGATCGTGGACGAGGCGCCGACGCGGATCTACGTCTGATGGCGGTGCGGCGGCCGCTGGGCCGGCACGGGCGACCGACGCCGGTGCCGGGTCGGCATTTCGATGATGGCCGCACGTTGCATGCGTTCGCCGGGCATGTGGCGGTGCGCTGCCATCGCTGTGATACGCCGGGCTGGGTGATCGCCAGCTGGCAGCCCTACCGCTGGACCGCGCGCTTTCGCTGCAGCGGCTGCAGCGTCGCGCTGGACAGCGGTGCCTGGGTGGGCGCGGTGCGCATCGATGGCCGGCGCCCGTGCGGTTACTGCGGCCATCAGTGGGTGTGCGTGCACCAGCAGCGGCCGTCTGCGACGACGACGGTGCCCGAGGTGCTGCCGGCCAAGTGTGCGCAGTGCGGGCGCACCAGTGAAGTGAAGGTCAGCGTCTGCCCGCTGCGCGACGCCGAGCCGGCGGATCCGCATTTCGGTCTGCCGCTGCGGTTGGTGGAAGCCACCCGTGCCGGACTG
The DNA here is from genome assembly GCF_035634915.1 of Stenotrophomonas sp. Lineage (GTDB taxonomy): Bacteria > Pseudomonadota > Gammaproteobacteria > Xanthomonadales > Xanthomonadaceae > Stenotrophomonas. Next base: position 159,431 of record NZ_DASQCB010000009.1, on the reverse strand, counting down.
CTGTGGGCCTACAACGCCGAGCACCTGCAGGCGCTGCACGACTACGCGACGTCGGCGCTGCGGGAGCACGGCGGCGTGCGCAACGCCTCGATGTTCTCGCGCCTGCCGCAGTGGATGAAGCTGGCCCGCAACCGGGTGCTGCTGCAGCGTGCGGTGGAGCGGTTGCAGCGGCGGTTGCTGGCGGCCGCGTAACGGTTCCGGTAGATGCCAACCTTGGTTGGCGCCGTGGGTTTCGTGCCAACCAAGGTTGGCACCTACCAGAGCGGTTGCGAACCGCTCAGAGCAGCCCTTCGCGCTTCACGGCCAGATACCGTTCCACCAGCGCGGCAGGCAGGGCGTCGGCGGTGACGTCCAGCACCATCACCTTCTCGCTGCGCAGCGCCTCGTGGGCTTTCGCGCGCTGCTGCAGGTACAGCGCGGCAGCACCGGCCTGGGCGGCGTCTTCCAGTGTGTGCACCTCGCCTTCCAGCGCGGTATCCAGTTCGCGTTCGCGCAGGCTGGCCACGCACACCAGGTGGCGGCGCTGCAGCAGGCGCACGGCGGCCAGCAGATCCTCGATGTCCTCATCGCGCACGTTGCTGACCAGCATCACCAGTGCCCGCCGGCGCTGCCGCAGCGAAACCTCGGTGGCAGCGGCCAGGTAATCGGTGGCCACCGCCTGCGGCTGCAGGTCGTAACTGGCGCGCAGCAGGTGTTCCACCGTGCCCATGCCGCGCTGCGGCGCCACCCAGCGGCGTTCGCCCCCCACCGCGAACAGGCCGGCGGCATCGCCCTGGCGCAACGCCAGATACGCCACCACCAGCGACGCGTTCAAGGCATGGTCGAAATGCGAAAGGCCGCCTTCGCTGGCCAGCATGCGCCGGCCGCTGTCGAGCATCAGCAGCAGCTGCTGGTTCTTCTCGTCCTGGTATTCGCGCGAGATCAGCTTGCGCGCGCGGGCGGTGGCCTTCCAGTCGAGCTGGCGCAGGCTGTCGCCGACGCGGTATTCGCGCATCTGGTGGAAATCGGTGCCTTCGCCACGGCGGCGCTTGACGTGCGCGCCGACCAGCCGCGAAGCCTGGTCGGCACTGAACAACGCGAAGCGGGTGAGCGGCACGAAGTTGGGATAGACCCGCACTTCCAGTGATGGCGGCAGCGTGCGCTGCTGCCACCACAGCCGCCACGGCGAGCGGATGCGAACGTCCACGCCGTCGAACTGGAAGCGTCCGCGCTGCTGCGGCAGCACCTGGTAGTGCAGGGTGCTGGCGTGGCCGGCGCGCAGGTGCAGGCGCTGCGGCAGCGCTTCCAGCAGCCAGCCACCGGGCACGCGATCAAATACCTGCACGTGCATCGGTTGTTCGGCCAGCAGGCGCAGGCCGACCTCGCGGCGCACGCCCAGCGCCAGGGCTTCGGGGACCTGGCGCTGCACCTGCGGCGAAGGGCGTCGCCACTGCCGCCACAGGTCGGCCAGCGCCATCGCAGCCACCACGGCGCCCCCCAGCGCCCAGCCCCAGCGCGGCAGCAGATCGCCCAGCACCAGGCCGCCCAGCGCGGCCCAGGCAGCCAGCAGGACCAGCAGCAGCGGCGCAGGCCTCATCGGCGCGGCGCTTCCACCTTGGCCAGCAGTGCGCCCAGCACGTCGTCCGGGCCCTGGCCTTCAATCTGCAGTTCCGGAGCCAGCGCAATGCGATGGCGCAAGGCCGGGCGGGCGATGTCGCGCACGTCATCGGGGGTAACGAAGTCGCGGCCGGCCAGCACCGCCTGCGCACGGGAGGCACGCACCAGCGCGATGCTGCCACGCGGGCCGGCGCCAACGGCGATGCCCGGCCAGGAACGCGTGGCCGCCACGATCCGCACCGCGTAGTCGATCACTTCGTCATCGACCGTGATGGCGGCGGTGGCCTGCTGCAGGGCCAGCAGTTCGCCGGCGCCAAGCACGCGCGGCACCTGGCTCAGGTCGAAATCGCTGGCGGCGCGGCCGTGGGTGATGGCGGCGACCATGCGCTTCTCGTCGTCCAGCTGCGGGTAGTCGATCAGCACCTTCAGCAGGAAGCGGTCCAGCTGCGCTTCCGGCAGCGGGTAGGTGCCTTCCTGCTCCAGCGGGTTCTGCGTGGCCAGGGCCATGAACGGCGGCGCCAAAGTGAAGGCCTTGCCTTCGATGGTCACCTGGCCTTCCTGCATCACTTCCAGCAGGGCCGACTGGGTCTTGGCCGGGGCGCGGTTGATCTCGTCGGCCAGCAGCAGATTGGTGAACACCGGGCCGCGGCGGATCTTGAAGCTCTCGCTCTTGGGGTCGTATACCGCGTGGCCGCTGACATCGCTGGGCATCAGGTCGGGGGTGAACTGCACGCGCCCGTAATCGAGTTCCATGGCCTGCGCCAGCGCACGTACCAGCAGGGTCTTGCCCAGCCCGGGCACGCCTTCGATGAGCACGTGGCCGCCGGCCAGCAGCGCCACCATGATCTGGTCAAGCACGTCGGCCTGGCCGATGAAGGCGCGGCCGACGGCATCGCGGATGGCATCGACGCGTTCGATCAGGCGGGCGGCAGCGGCCGCCGGAAGCTCAGGGGCATCGGTCATAGCAGGGATCTCATCTGGAGCAGCAAGCGGATGCGCTCGCGCAGGGCGGAGGAATCGTGCGGCGAAGGAGCGGTAAGGGCGGTGGCCACGCGGCTGACCGGCCACTGCAGGACTTCGGCAATGGCCTGGTCGCGGGCGGCGCCATCGAGCGCGGCCGCCACCGGCGCGCGCAGGCGCAGGCGATGCAGGAACAGCGCCTGCACCGCGTTGTACAGCGGCGCAGCGTGGCCGAAGCGCAGCAGCAGTTCGCCACTGGCGCGCACATGTTCCAGCAGCGAGCGGCGCTCGACCACCGGTGAAGGCAGCACGCTGCCCAGGCGCTGCGCGCGCGCCCACAGCCAGCCCAGCACGGCCAGCAGCAGCGGGATCCACACCGGCCAGCCCTGCAGCACGATGCGCGCGAACAGCGTGGGCGGGCGGCTGCCGTACACCAGCCACACCGTGCCGCGCCCGTAGTTCGGGTCCAGCAGGTGGCGGGTCAGGTCGCGGTGGGCGAAGTCGTGCAGGCCATCGCGCGGCGGTGCATCCTTGGCCGGCGCGTGCTTGCGCGGTGGCGGGCTGGTACCGGCACCGCGCATGAAATCCATGTCGGCCAGCACGTCGATGCGGCCCTTGCCGTGGCGCAGGCGGACGAACACCAGATCATCCTCCGGGCCCCAGCGGCGTTCGGCACTGGCGTGGGCCTGGAAGCCGAGACTGAAGCGGCGGCCGCGGCAGAACTCCACGTGGCGTGGGTCATCCTCGACGTGGAAGCGCTGGCAGCTCGCTTCATGGAACAGGCTTTCCACGCCGATGCGATCCAGCAGCGGGCCCTGGGTGGTGCTGGCCGTGTCCTTGCCCGGTGGCGGCGTGCGCAGCAGCAGGTGGCCGCCACGGGCGACCCAGTCCAGCAGTGCCTGCGCGGTGCCCGGCGGCATCTCGCGGGTGTCCTGCAGCAGCACCACGGTATCGGTGTCGGCCAGTGCCATCTTCGCCAACTGCAGGCGCGGCCGCGACTGCACCTCGATGCCGTCGGCACGCAGCGCCTGCCCCAGCACGTACAGCGGGTTGTAGCTGGCCTCGCCGCGCGGCGGCAGCACCACGGTCTCGGTCACCTTTTCGTGCGTGCGCAGGAACAGGATGGTCAGCGGCACGCCCAGCAGGACCAGCAGGCCCAGCAGCAGGGACCAGAAAACGCGCGGGCTCATGCCGTCCACCCGAACTGCTGGCGCAGGGAGGTGGCCAGTGCATCGAATGCCTCGCGCGTGGGAAGGTGCCCGCCATACGCGGCGTACTGCCACATGCGCACGATGCGTGCGAACAGATCACGGTCAGCCGCCTCCGGCAGGCGTCGTGAGGCGCGCAGGCACTGCGCCTCGGTGGCACCCGGTGGCAGCGCGGTGCCGGTGCGCTCGACCAGGGTGCGCACGCTGGCGCGGTACAGCAGGGCCAGCGCTTCGCGCGGACGGCCCTGGTCCCACAGCAGGCCGGCCTGGGTGGCAACGTCCGGCGGCAGCACCACCGGCATCTGCACCGCTTCTTCCTGCACGCGTGGCGCGTCCTGCCTGGCCTTGCGCCGCCCGGTGCCGCGCAGCCAGGGCCACCACAGCCGGGCAGTCAGCAGCAGCACCAGCAGTACCGCGCCGAGCAGGCCCCACAGGCCCCACTCGGCGGCGCGCGCCAGCAGCTTCAGATTGCGGTGGCGGTTGCTGCCGGGTTTGGCTTTGTCGTCCTTGCGGTCATTCTTTTCCTTGTCCTTCTCCGCAGCATCGTCGATCGGCTTCCACTCGGTGACCTGGCGCAGCGGCCGCTGCAGCGGATCTTCGTAGGCACGGTTCACCGCCTGGCGGAAACCGGCCGTGTCCACCGGCGCCTCGCCGAAAATGCCGACGCTGGTATTGGCCGGATCGTTGCTGGCGTTGGCTTCTTCGCCTTCGTTTTCGTCCTCGCCCGCAGCGTCGTCGGCCTGCCCGCCAGCCCAGGCTTCGTCTGCGGCCTGGCGGGCAGCGTCCGCCTCCGCATCCTGTGCATGGGCCGGGGCCAGCGGCAGCACCAGGCACAGCAGCAGGGCCAGCGTCGATGCGGCCGGCAGCAGGCGCTCGCGCAGCCGGCGCAGGGCGATTTCCACGTCCCAGGCTTCCATCTGCGTACGCCGGTTGAGGTACAGGCCGAAGCCGGCGCCGATGTAGAACGGCCCGATCAGGGCTGCGGCCAGCCAGCTCAGCAGGTTCAGCACCAGATCCGCCCACGGCGGAACTTCAACGCCCAGCAGCGCCCATGCGGCGCGCCATGAATCGGGCAGCAGTTCCAGCGGAATGAACATGAAGACGGCTGCGATCGCGCCCACCACCAGCACCAGCTCGAAGGCCAGGCAGATCAGCGCCAGGGTCATGGCCGAGCCGGCGGCACCGGCGGCCACCGCGCGGCGGCGCGGGCCACGCTGCGCCGGTGCGTTGCCTTCCAGCAGGTTGACCGGCAGGCACAGGCTGCGCAGCAGGCTGAAACGGCGCCAGCCCAGGTAACCCCAGAAACCGCTGTTGCCCCAGTGGCGCTGCGCGGCCAGCGCCGCGCGTGCGCCCACCTGCTCGCCGAAGATGCCACGCGACAGCACGTACAGCGGCGCGCGTTCGAACAGCGGCTTGCACCACCACATTGCCAGCCACGCCCAGGCGAAGCCGTCCAGCCACCAGGCCAGCGCGTTGAACAACACGAACAGCGGTGCACTGGCCAGCAGCCAGCTGCCCCACACCGCCCGGGCATGGCGGCGGGCCAGGGCGGTGCCCAGCTCCATGGCTTCCCAGCCGCTGCGCGCGCGCAGGGCCACGTCCAGATGGTCAATCCGCACGTTCACCCCCGCGGCCACCGCGCCACAGCCACAGCAGCACGCCGGCCCACAACACACCGGCCACGCTGTACTTGACCCAGGCCGGGATCTGCGCGATCGACGACCAGAACGCTTCCAGGAAGGCCGCCAGCAGCAGCATGAAAGCCACGCCCAGACACAGGCGCGCACCGATGCGGCCACCTTCCACCAGGGCGTCGATGCGCCGGCGGCGACCGGGCGCCAGCAGCTTCATGCCCAGCTGCAGGCCGGCACCGCCCGCGATCACGATGGCGGTCAGCTCGAAGGCGGCGTGGCCGACCACGAAGCGCCAGAACGGATCGCCATGGCCGATCTTCTGCAGGTGGCCCGCCAGCGCGCCCACGTTGACGCCATTCAACAGCAGCACCAGCAGCGTGCCCAGCCCCGCCAGCAGGCCGCCGGCAAAGGTGCGCAGGGCAAGGCTGATGTTGTTCAGGATGTAGAAGCCGAACATCATCCAGTCGGTGCCGCTGTCACGCCCCAGGCGGTCGGCCGCCGGGTCGTACATGCGTTCCTTTGCGGCGATCTCGCTGTTGTCCAGCAGCAGATGGATGCTGTCCGGGTACAGCTGCACCAGTGCGAAGCAGGCCAGGGCCGGCAGCGCGAACATCGCCAGCGCCACCCACATGCTGGGTGCCTGGCTGCGCACCAGCCGCGGGAAGTCGGCCACCAGGAATTCCAGGGCACGCCGCCAGCGCGCCGGCGGGGTGCGATAGAGCACGCTGTGGCCCTGCTGCATCAGCTGCTGCAGGCGCTGCACCAGCGGTGGGCTGTAGCCACGTTCGCGGGCCAGTGCCAGCTGCTGGCACAGGCGGCGGTAGCGCTGGGGAAACGCGACATCGCCAGGGTCACTGGCCTCGGGCCTGCGTCGCGTGCGGCGCGAGGCACCGGCACGCTGCTGCAGCCACTGTTCCAGATCCTGCCACTCCTGCTGGTGGCGGGCGACGAACTGCTCCTGCTTCATCGGCGGCCCAGCAGCCAGTTGGCCATCGCATACAGGCGCAGTACGCCGACCTGGCCGGACGTGCCGGTCAGCGGTTCGGCAATGCCGGCCAGTTCCTGCTGGCGGCCCGGCGACAGGCGGGGGGCGCGTTCGGCGAAGGCCAGCACTGCGGCCTGTTCCTGCGGGCGCAGTGGCTGCGGGGGCACCAGCACGCTGTCGATGGTGGCCGGCGGCTGCAGGAAACGCATTGGCTCGTGCACCACCACGGTGCCGGCCACCAGGTCGCCCAGGCGGCGGCCGTAAGGATCGAACAGGCTGCTGATCAGGCCCAAGGCATAGGCGAACGGCAGCATGTCCACGGTGCGCAGCAGGTTGCGGGTGATCGAGGCCATCCAACCCACGGGCGCGCCATCGCGTGACAGCACGCGCAGGCCGAGTGCCCGCTTGCCCAGGGTGCGGCCCCACAGTGCCTCGCAGACGATGGGGTAGGCCCACATCAGCAGGAACATCACCGCCATGTAGATGCCGCGGCCGAACTCATCGAGCAGCGCCAGCGGAATGGACAGCATCACCAGCGCGCCGCAGCGGATGACCAGATCGACCAGCCACGCCAGCGCACGCGCCATCGGCCCGGCGGTCGGCAACTGCAGCGGCACGCCTTCCGGCGTTACCACCTCGCGGTAGGTATCGAGCATCGGCGTGGCCATCAGGGCGATGGCCTGGATCGTGGGCGCTGGAGTCCTCTCCGGCGTGCTGCCACAGGCATGGGGGTCTCGACGGTTCCTGGTCGGGCCCCGACTTTAGCAGAGCACAGCGGCCGGCGACGCGGCTCAGCCCAGGTATTCGTCCTTCAGGCGTACGTAGTGTTCGGCCGAGTAGTGCAGCGACTCGATCTCCTTGTCGCTGAGCGTGCGCGCCGGGCGCGCCGGGTTGCCCACCCACAGCTCGCCCTCGCCGACCACCTTGCCGGGCCCGACCACCGCGCCGGCACCGACGAAGGCATGGCGCTCGACGCGCGCGCCATCGAGGATGCAGGCGCCCATGCCGATCAGGCTGTAATCGCCGATGGTGCAGGCGTGGATGATGCAGCCATGGCCGACGGTCACGCCTTCGCCGATCAGGGTCGGGTAGCCGGCCTTGTTGAACGGGCTGTGGTGGCTGACGTGGATGATGGTGCCGTCCTGCACGTTGGTGCGTGCGCCGATGCGGACGAAGTTGACGTCGCCGCGGATGAATGTGCCCGGCCAGATGGAGACATCGTCGGCCAGGTCGACATCACCGATGAGGGTGCAGGCGGGGTCGACGTACACGCGCTGGCCAAGGATGGGCATCTTGTCGCGGAAGGGGCGCAGGGGATTCATCGCGGTCTCCAGGGTGGGGCAAACACGACGATGATACCTGCTCCGTCGATGGCGGCTCTGTGGGCACCTGATGCTGTGTGTCGACCAAGGTCGACACCTACCAGAGCGGCGGTCGACACCTACCAGAGCGGCGATTGCAGTAGATCCACGCCATGCGTGGATGGAACCCGGTTCAGGCCGGCGCGGCGATTGCAGTAGATCCACGCCATGCGTGGATGAGCACCCGGTTCAGGCCGGCGCGTGCGTGGCCAGCATCTGCCGGAACAGCCCATCCAGCCACGTGGCATCACCGTGCCCGGCGGGCAGCTGCGGGCCCTCGGTGCGCTTGGCCAACGTCGCGTCGATGTAGTCGCTGATGGCCGCGATGCGCGGGCCTGCGGCGATCTCGGCACTGGCACGCTTGACCACCAGCAACGCGTCGATGGCCTCGCGCACTGCACCGTCCGGCAGCAGCCGCTGCAGCAGGTCTTCGAAGGCCATCGGTGGCGGTGTTCCTTCGTGCTCGATCCACTGGCACGCCAGCAGCGGGCGCAGCACGTACAGGTACTTCTTGGTGCGAACGGTTTCGCCGCGCAGGTAGCCACGGTGGTTGGAGCACGCCATGTTGTAGTAGTGCCACCAGGTGCCCAAGGGCGAGTAGAAGCGCTCGGCGGCGTCCCACAGGTCGCGCACGGCGTCGGCATCGTGCTGGTAGATGATGGGCGAGCGCAGCCACTCGATCAGCGTCGGATTGGATTTGGACACCAGCCGCAGCGCCTTGCGCAGGTCCCAGCCGCTGACATCCAGCTCGTCATCGATCGGCAGTTCGATCACATCGCGTTGTGCCTGGCCGGGGCCGGTGGATTCATTGACGCTCAGGTACCACGGCTGGCGATGCACGTAGATGAAGCGCGCATCGTAATCGCTGTCCGGCGAGGAAAACCCCCAGCCGCGGCTGCCGGATTCACAGGCCAGCAGCACGCGTACGTCGTGCGTGCGTTCGATGTCGGCCAGGGTGGCGAGGATGGCGGCGCGCTTGTCCGGCGCGATCGGGTGGATGTCGTCCATGCAGTGCAGATTCGTAGAGTCGAGCGTGCTCGACTGTAACGCACGCGTGGCGCATGCATGCGTGTCGACCAAGGTCGACACCTACCAGGGTAGGGATCGTGTCGACCCAGGTCGGCACCTACCAAGGCGGGGATCGTGTCGACCCAGGTCGACACCTGCCAACCGGTTCCGGTAGGTGTCGAGCTTGCTCGACACGCAGGCAGGCGCGCCAGCCAAGGTTGGCGCCCACAGGGGGTTACGCCACGCGGCCGCGGCGGGCGCGTTCCAAATGCACCAGCAGCAGCGAGATCGCCGCCGGGGTCATGCCGGGAATGCGCTGCGCCTGGCCGATGGTCTGCGGGCGCACGCGTTCCAGCTTCTGCAGCACTTCAGCCGACAGCCCACGCACCGTGGCGTAGTCGAAGCCTTCGCCGATCGGCGTCGCCTCGTGGCGCTGCTGGCGTTCGATCTCATCGCGCTGGCGGTCCAGGTAGCCGGCGTACTTCACGCCGATCTCCACCTGCTCGGCCACCTTGCCATCGGCCACGGCCGGACCCAGCGACGGCACCTGCATCAGCTGCGCGTAATCGAGTTCCGGACGCTTGATCAGGTCCAGCACGTTGGTTTCGCGGCTGACCGCCACGCCCAGCGTTTCCTGCACTTCGCGGCCCAGCGCATTGGCCGGGGTCGCCCACAGCGCACCCAGCCGCGCACGCTCGGCGGCGACCGCAGCCTGCTTGGTCTCGAAGGCGCTCCAGCGGCGGTCATCCACCAGGCCCATTTCGCGGCCGGCCGGGGTCAGGCGCTGGTCGGCGTTGTCCTCGCGCAGCTGCAGGCGGTACTCGGCGCGGCTGGTGAACATGCGGTACGGCTCGTTGGTGCCGTGGGTGATCAGGTCATCCACCAGCACGCCCAGGTAGGCCTCGTCGCGGCGCGGGCACCAGCCGTCCAGCCCACGGACCTGGCGTGCGGCGTTGAGGCCGGCCAGCAGGCCCTGTGCGGCGGCTTCTTCATAGCCGGTGGTGCCATTGATCTGCCCAGCGAAGAACAGGCCGTTGACCAGCTTGGTCTCCAGCGAAGCCTTCAAGCCGCGCGGATCGAAGAAGTCATATTCGATGGCGTAGCCGGGGCGGGTGATGTGCGCGTTCTGGAAACCGCGGATGCTGCGCACCATCTCCAGCTGCACGTCGAACGGCAGCGAGGTGGAGATGCCGTTGGGATAGATCTCGACGATGCCCAGGCCTTCGGGCTCGACGAAGATCTGGTGGCTGGCCTTCTCGGCGAAGCGCACCACCTTGTCCTCGATGGACGGGCAGTAGCGCGGGCCGATGCCTTCGATCTGGCCGCTGTACAGCGGCGAACGGTGCAGGGCGTCGCGGATGATCTGGTGGGTCTGTTCGGTGGTGTGGGTGATCCAGCAGCTGACCTGCTGCGGATGCTCGTCCACCGAGCCGAGGAAGGACATCACCGGGCGCGGCGTGTCGCCGGGCTGCTCGTCCATCACGCTGTAATCGAGCGAGCGGCCATCGATGCGCGGCGGCGTGCCGGTCTTCAGGCGGTCGACCTGGAAGGGCCGCTCGCGCAGGCGCGCGGCCAGCGTGGTCGCCGGCGGGTCGCCCATGCGGCCGGCGGCGTACTGGGTGGGGCCGACGTGGATCTTGCCGGCCAGGAAGGTGCCGGCGGTCAGCACCACGGCTTCGGCGTCGAAGCGCAGGCCGGTCTGGGTGATGACCCCGCGCACGGCGTCGCCTTCGATGACCAGGTCATCGACGGCGGCCTGGAACACTGTCAGGTTGGCCTGGCCTTCGACGATGGCGCGGATCGCCATGCGGTACAGATTGCGGTCGGCCTGGCAGCGGGTGGCGCGCACGGCCGGGCCCTTGGAGGCGTTGAGCGTGCGCCACTGGATGCCGGCGCGGTCGGCGGCATGCGCCATCGCACCGCCGAGGGCGTCAATTTCCTTGACCAGATGGCCCTTGCCGATGCCGCCGATGGCCGGGTTGCAGCTCATCGCGCCCACGGTTTCGATGTTATGGGTCAGCAGCAGGGTGCGCACGCCGGTACGGGCCGCGGCCAGCGCGGCCTCGGTGCCGGCGTGGCCACCGCCGATGACGATGACGTCGTAACGATGGAAGGAGTGGGTCATGGGGGCAGGTCGGCAGGGGGCGGGCGCGGCCGGAGGCAGCGCCGGGGTGGCGATTTTAGCGCCATTCGAAGGGGGCCGCCGGGCCCGATCCGGGGTCGGGATGAAATCGGCCCTAAAGTTGGCAGGATTTTTGCAGATAACCCAATAGCACCCATCGTGGCTGGCGCCGCAGGCGCCGTTGACCGGAATTGGAACAGGGGCCGGTACATGCGCACGGTGGGGAAGCAGAGGGCCGGCAGTCGGGGGACTGTCCGGCCCTGTTTTTTTGGTGGTTGCCGGGAGAGGCCCATCCACGCAAGGCGTGGATCTACTGGAGCCGGCCAGACTTGGCGACCCCAAAAACAAACGGCCCCGCATTGCGGGGCCGTCTGCTTTCAGAGGTGCCGACATCCGACAGGGCCGGAACAGGGGGGATCCAGATGTTCCTGTCGGATATCGACGTAGAGCTGTTTGGGACCGGCCCTTAACACTTTTGTCACTTTGTGACGCGGGCCGTCACCACCCGCGTAGAGTGCGGTCTGAACCGCGTGAAATGCAAGATGGATCAGGGCTCAACTGTGCGCTGCGTCCCATGATCCATGTTCTGCCACAGGGAACCGTTCATCGTTCCAGGTTGCGCCACGGGGACCCGTTGTTGCGGGGCGCACGCGGTGCCGGTGCCGGACGCGCCTGGGGCGGGGCCGAGGGACGCGCCTGCGGCGGAGCCGACGGACGGGCCGACGGCACGCCCGACTGCGGCGGTCGGCGCATCGAGTCCATGTTCCGCCACGGCGAGCCGCCATTGTTCTGGCGCGGCGGCGGCGGCGGACGGTTCTCGCCGCCATTGCCCGGACGCGGCGGCGGCGGGCGGTGATTGTTGTGCGGCGGACGGTAGACCGGACGCCCGTAGTACGGGTTGCCGTAGTAGCCGTAGCCATAACCACCATAGCCACCGTAGTAAGGGTAGCCATAGGTGGACGGGTAGCCGTACGGATAGTTGTATTCCGTCGACGGCGCACCGTGATAGTAGCTGCCGCCGCCACCACCGCCGACATAGTCGTACGTGGAGCAGCCGGTCAGGGCCAGCAACAGGCCGCCGGCAAGCAACAGACGCATCTTCATGAGGGTCCCCCCAAGGACGGGTGTACGGCCAGCTTCATGCGTGGGCATTGAATCGCTCCTTAATTGACCCGGCCAGGATGAATGGCGGTGAAGGCCTGCATGCTGGCACGACGGGATGCGTGGTCGCCAGCACGGGGGCATACGTTAATCTTGCGTCATGAGCGATTCACTGTTGCCCCGCGCCGAAGACGTCCTGGCCGCCGCTGCGCGGATCGCGCCGCATGCCCACGTCACGCCGGTCCTGCGCTCGCATGCGCTGGACGGCCTGGCCGGTGCGCAGCTGGCGTTCAAGGCCGAGCACCTGCAGCGCGGCGGTGCGTTCAAGTTCCGGGGTGCCTGCAATGCGGTGTGGTCGCTGGATGCCGACCGCGCTGCGGCCGGTGTGGTCACCCATTCTTCGGGCAACCATGGCGCCGCGCTGGCGCTGGCCGCCCGTACCCGCGGCATTCCGTGCCATGTGGTGGTGCCCGAAGGGGCGGTGGCGGCCAAGCTGGCCAATATCGCCCGCCACGGTGCCACCCTGTGGCGCTGCCCGCCGACGATCGCCGACCGCGAGGCCACCTGCGCCCGGGTGCAGGCCGATACCGGCGCGACCCTGGTTCATCCTTATGCCGACCCGGCCGTGATGGCCGGGCAGGGCACCGCCGCGCTTGAACTGCTGCACAGTGATGGACCGTTCGATGTGCTGGTGGTGCCGGTGGGCGGTGGCGGCCTGGCCAGTGGTACCGCCCTGGCCCTGCAGCACGCCAGCCCACAGACGCAGCTGGTGCTGGCCGAGCCGGCCGGTGCCGACGACACGGCGCGCTCGCTGGCTGCCGGCCAGCGCGTCACCGGTTTCACCCCCGACACGATCTGCGATGGCCTGCGTACCCTGATCGGCGCGCCAAACTTCCAGCTGCTGCAGGCCGCCGGTGCCGAGGTGATCGTGGTGGACGACGATGCCACCCGGGCGGCAATGCGCCTGCTGTGGGAGATCCTGAAGCAGGTGGTGGAACCGTCCTCGGCCACGGTGCTGGCCGCGGTGCTGGCCCAGCCGGCGCGGTTTGCCGGCCAGCGCGTGGGCCTGGTGCTGTCCGGCGGCAACGTCGATCTGCCAGCGCTGCGCTGGGAGGTGGCGTGAGCCGCGGCCGTCATCGACCGCGCACCGGCCTGCTGGGCTGGCTGTGGCGCCTGTTCGTCCTGGTGCTGGTGTGGCTGCTGGGCGTGACCGCCTGGATCGTCTGGGTGGGTGAGCGCGACCAGGCCGCCAAGGCCGACGCGATCATCGTGCTGGGCGCGGCGGCCTACGATGCCAAGCCCTCGCCGGTGTTCGAAGAACGCATCCGCCATGGTCTGGATCTGTACCAGGCCGGCTATGCGCCGCTGCTGATCTTCACCGGTGGCTACGGTGGTACCGGTGCGCGCTTTTCCGAATCGCAGGTGGCGCGTCGGTATGCGCTCAAGCATGGCGTGCCCGATGACGCGATCCTGATCGAGACCGCCTCGCGCAATACGGTGCAGAACCTGGTGGAAGCCAAGCGGCTGATGGAGCAGCGCAGCCTGCACACGGTCATCATCGTCAGCGACCCGCTGCACATGGCGCGCGCGCTGCGCCTGAGCCAGGCCCTGGGCATCGACGCGCTGGCCTCGTCCACACCGAGCACGCGCTTCCGCAGCTTCCACACCAGCTGGCGTTTCCTGGTGCAGGAAATCTATTTCTTCCACCGCGACCTGGTGCGCCCGCCGCTGAGTTCGACGGCCAATACCTGAGCGCCAGGTTCGGCGGCGTCTTGGGTGGATGCCAACCTTGGTTGGCACGATGCCGGCAGTACCGCGATCTGACGGAGTGCTTTGGTAGGTGCCAACCTTGGTTGGCACGATGCTGGCCGTAGCGCGATCTGAGAGGCTGTGCCAACCAAGGTTGGCACCTACCAGAGCGGATCGCGGGCGGTCGGCAGAAGCGGATCGTGGGCGGTCGGCAGAAGCGGATCGCGGGCAGTCGACAGAAGCGGATCGTGGGCAATCGTCATAAGCGGGCCCGGGCGGTCGTCAAAACGGATCGTGGCCGACGGTCAGGTCTGCTTGCGGCGGATCGGGATGGCCGACACCGGCACCGAGGCGATGTCATGCCCGCCTTCGCGGATCGGCGCACCCGGGTCCGGCGCCCATGCATGGGCGTAGATCACTTCCCAGCTGCTGGGCAGCTTGCCGTCGGCACGGCGCATCGGTTCGTACGCTGCCGCAGCAGCGGCAAAACGACCGCGGCCGGTCAGCGTGTGGCGGCGGTCCACCCGTGCGTTGGTCGCGCCCATCGCGCGCAGCTCGCGCATCAGCGCCGGCAGGTCGTCATAGGTCAGGGTGAACAGGTCGCGGTCCAGCACCGGGTCGCGGAAGCCGGCCATCATCAACGCATCGCCGAACTGGGCGATCTGCGCGAAGCGGCTGACATGCGGGCGGTCGTCGGCGGCGGCGAACGCTTCGTTGAGTTCCACCAGCGTTTCCGGGCCGAAGGTGGAACACAGCAGCAGGCCGCCGGGCTTGAGCACGCGACGGAAACCGGCGAACACCGCCGGCAGGTCGTCCAGCCACTGCAGGCACAGGTTGCTGAAGATCACATCGACGCTGTTGTCGGCCAGCGGCAGCGCGGCGGCATCACCGCACAGGCGCTGGAACGGCTTCCACCAGCCGGCCTGGCGCTTGGCCTGGTCCAGCATCGGCAGGGCCACGTCCATTGCGATCACCTGCGCCTTCGGCCAGCGCTTCTTCATCAGCGCGCTGGCGTGGCCGGTGCCGGCACCGATGTCCAGCACCACCTCGGGCTTGCGCGCTTCCAGGTAGTCCAGCGATTCGATCAGCCGCGACTGCACCTCGCGCTGCAGGGCAGCGGCGGCGTCATAGCTGTTGGCGGCGCGGGCGAACGCGCGGCGGACGTGGCGGGCATCGAAGTGGGACGGCATTGCGGAAGTCTCTTAGAACGTACCGGGGTAGGCGCCGCCGTCGATCAGCAGGTTCTGCCCGGTGAGGTAACCGGCCTGTGCGCTGCACAGGAAGGCGCAGGCGGCGCCGAATTCGTCCGGCGTGCCGAAGCGGCCGGCGGGGATCTGCTGGCGGCGGCGGTCGGCTACCGCCTGCACGTCGCCGTCCTGGCCCGCAGCGTGGGCGAAGTTGGCGCGCAGGCGGTCGGTGTCGAACTGGCCGGGCAGCAGGTTGTTGATCGTGACGTTGTGGCCGACCGTGCGCCGCGCCAGCCCGGCGACGAAGCCGGTGAGGCCGCTGCGCGCGCCGTTGGACAGCGCCAGCGTGTCGATCGGTGCCTTCACCGAGGACGAGGTGATGTTGACGATGCGACCGAAGCCGCGCGCGATCATCGCGTCCACCGTGGCGCGGATCAGCGCGATCGGGGCCAGCATGTTGGCATCCAGCGCGGCGATCCAGTCGTCGCGCTCGAAGGTGCGGAAATCGCCCGGCGGCGGGCCACCGGCGTTGGTCACCAGGATGTCGACCTGCGGGCAGGTGGCCAGTGCCTGCGTGCGCCCAGCCTCGGTGGTGACGTCGGCGGCGACCGTGCGCACCTCGGCGGCACCGGGCAGGGCGCGCAGTTCCTCAGCGGCAGCCTGCAGGGCGGTTTCGCCACGGGCCACGATCACCACGTTCACGCCTTCGGCCACGAGCGCGCGCGCGCAGCCCAGACCGAGGCCCTTGCTTGCGCCGCAGACCAGTGCCCAGCGGCCGGAAATACCCAGATCCATGCGTCAACCCTGCCGAATGCGGAAAGTGCTCATTGTCCGCCATCGGCCGGTGACAGGCCGGCAACGAAGTGTTGCAGGGCAGCGGCCACCTCGTCGGCGTGGCCGAGGAAGGGCGCATGGCCGCCGTGGGCGACGGTCAGCGCCTGCGCACCCGGGGCCAGGGCGGCAGCGGCCTGCATCGCGGCGGGCGACACCAGGCGGTCGCGCTGGCCGGCAATCCACAGGCTGGGTCGGCCCAGCGTGGCCAGGGCGCCACGCAGGTCGGTGCCTTCCAGCAGGCGCAGGCCTTCCAGCAGGGCACGCTCGCTGGGCGCCCCGCGCTCGACCAGGCGCTGGCGCAGGGTGCGCAGCTCCTCGCGCGCATGCGCCGACCCCATCACGTCCAACGCAAGGAAGCGCTCCAGGGTGCCGCCGAAGTCCATGGCCAGGTCACGCCCGAACTGCTCGAATACTGCCGGTTCCACCGCGTGCGGCCAATCCTCGCCGCGCACGAAACGCGGCGTGGCGGCGATCATCGCCAGCCCGCGCACCTTCGGCAGGGTGGCTGCCGCGTGCAACGCGAACAGCCCGCCCAGCGACCAGCCACACCACACCGCCGGCGGCGTGGCCGCGGCAATGGCGTTGACCACGTGCGGCAGGCGCAGCGGCGTGCTGTCATCGCGGCTGTGGCCATGGCCGGGCAGGTCGAGCAGATGCAGGGTGAAACGGTCGGCCAGGCGCTGCACCAGGGGCGCGAACACGCCGCCCTGCAGGGCCCAGCCGTGGATCAGAACCAGGTCCGGCCCGTGGCCGGTGACATCGATATGCATGGGTACGACGCGTGCAGGTCAGGCCAGCGCAGGCAGGGCCGGCGGCAGCGCCTCGCTTGGCCCGGCAGCGACGCGGTCGCGCGCCTGGGCGATGGCGTCGACCAGCTCGCGCACCTGTTCCGGGGTATGCAGTGCCGACAGGGTGACGCGCAGCCGCGCCTTGCCTTCAGGCACCGTCGGCGGACGGATCGCGCCGACCAGCCAGCCGGCCTGCTCCAGCGCCTGCGACATCGCCACGGCGGTGTGGTCATCGCCACACAGCAGCGGCTGGATCGGGGTCTCCGAGGCCATCAGGTCCAGGCCATGGCGGCGCGCTTCGCCGCGGAACAGGGCGATCAGATCAGCCAGCTTGGCCCTGCGCCAGTGGTCGCGGCGGGCCAGGCGCACCGCTTCCAGGGCCGAAGCGGCCAGGGCCGGCGGCAGGGCGGTGGTGTAGATGTAGGGGCGCGCGGTTTCAGCCAGATGCTCGACCAGGTCCTCGCGACCCAGCACCAGTGCGCCGGAACTGCCCAGCGCCTTGCCCAGGGTGACCAGCTGCAGCGGCACGTCGTCAACGCCCAGGCCGGCCGTGGCGACGGCACCACGGCCATCGCCGAGCACGCCCACGCCATGCGCGTCGTCCACGTAGAACAGCGCCTGCTGCAGGCGCGCGACCAGCGACAGCGCACGCAGCGGTGCAACATCGCCGTCCATGCTGAAGACACCATCGGTAGCCAGCATCGCCACACCCTCGGGTGCGTGCTTGAGCTGGCGCATGGCGCCTTCCGGATCCAGGTGCGGGTAGCGGCGCAGGCGCGCACCGGCCAGCCGCGTGGCATCGAGCAGGCTGGCGTGGTTGAGCTTGTCCTGCACGCAGACGTCGTTCTCTTCGCTCAGCAGCGCCTGCTGCACCGCAAGGTTGGCGGCGAAGCCACTGCCGAACAGCAGGGCGCGCGGGTAACCGAGCCAGTCGGCTACTTCGCGTTCCAGCGCGTCGTGCAGCGCGTGGTGGCCGCAGACCAGGTGCGAGGCACCGGCGCCTGTGCCATCGCGTGCGGCCGCATCCTGCAGCGCGTTGACCACGCTGAACTGCTGGGCCAGGCCCAGGTAATCGTTGCTGCAGAACCCGGTCAGCCAGCGCCCGTCAATTTCCAGGCGCACACCATCACGACGGGTGACCGTTCGCCGCGGGCGGCGACGGCCTTGTGCATCGCGCAACGCGCGCTGGGCTTGGAGGCGGGCGGTCAGGTCGGGGCGGGCCATGTTGGCTTCAGGCGACGACGGGGCGGCTAGGGTAGCGCGTTGCCGCCACGCCTGCTCGGCCCCCCGCTCAGGCCGCGTGGGCGCAGCCGCAACCGGAGACATCGGCGCTGATATCGGCGTGCACGGTGCCGCCATGGTCGTGGCCATCGGCATCCACCTGCACCGGCATGGGCTGCAAGCCCAGGCGCGCGAACAGGGCCCGGTCGCGCTCGCTTTCCGGGTTGCCGGTGGTCAGCAGCTTTTCACCGTAGAAGATCGAGTTGGCGCCGGCCAGGAAGCACAGCGCCTGCAGCTCATCACTCATGGCTTCGCGACCGGCTGACAGCCGCACCATTGAACGCGGCATGGCGATGCGTGCCACCGCGATCATCCGTACGAACTCGAACGGGTCCAGGTCCGCGCTGCCATGCAGGGGCGTACCGGCCACCTGCACCAACTTGTTGATCGGCACCGAATCGGGGTGCGCCGGCAACGTCGCCAGCGCCAGCAGCAGGCCGATACGCTGCGCGCGCGTTTCACCCATGCCGACAATGCCACCGCAGCAGGTCTTCAGCCCGGCATCGCGCACATGGCCCAGCGTATCCAGGCGATCCTGGTACTGGCGCGTGTGGATGATCGAATCGTAGTAGTCCGGCGCGGTGTCCAGGTTGTGGTTGTAGTAGTCCAGGCCGGCATCCTTCAACGCGCGCGCCTGCTCGCCACTGAGCATGCCGAGGGTGGCGCAGGTTTCCAGGCCGAGCGCTTTCACGCCGGCAATCATCGCAGCCACCTTCGGGATGTCGCGGTCCTTCGGCGAACGCCATGCCGCGCCCATGCAGAAGCGCGATGCACCGGCGGCCTTGGCCTGGCGTGCCTTGGCCAGCACGGCCTCGGTATCCATCAGTTTCTGCGCGCTCACGCCGGTGTTGTAGCGCTGCGCCTGTGGGCAGTACGCGCAGTCTTCCGGGCAGCCACCGGTCTTCACCGACAGCAGCGTGGATACCTGCACCTGGGCCGGATCGAAGTGCGCGCGATGCACGCTGGCAGCGCGGAACAGCAGTTCGGGCAGTGGCAGGTCGAACAGCGCCTGCAGTTCATCGTGCTGCCAGTCGTGGCGGATGGCAGGAGCCATGGCGGGACCTTGGAGGGGCGTGGAGCGAGGGCGGCAGTGTGGGTGGGTTGGTGAAGGCTGTCAACTGAAATGTATTACCAGTGGTTTACAGAACGGCGCTGCCAGAAGTTCGCGCAACGGTGTAAGTTCATGACTGCATACGGACTTGCGAACACGTGCCATGAACCCCTACCAGCCCTATTCGATCCGTCGCGATGCGGTGCTGTGCAGCTTGGCCGAACTGCCTGATGGCGGCCTGCGCGTGGTGATGGATGATCTGCGCCAGACTGATCCGCCCGGACTGTGGAAGCACCACGCGCTCGTGACCTTCAAGGACTACCCGGCGGGGCAGCTCGATCCGTCGATCCTGTCGAACGAGGAACTGCAGGCATTCGGCCACTACGTGCTGGTTCGCCTGCTGGCCATCAACGGCTGCCTGCCTGCCATGGAAGGCGGTCCCGAACGCGATGCGCCGCTTGCCGGCCCGTAGCGGCTGCAGGCACGAGCGGGCCGCTACACTGGGCCGCCCAGCAACGGAACTTGCCATGGATCTGCCGCGCTTCACCTACCACCCCGATCCCATCGCCACCGGCAGCGTGGTGGCCGCCGATACGCCGTGCGTGTGCTGCGGAAAGTCGCGCGGCTACGTCTACACCGGCCCGGTCTATGCCGAAGAGGAATACGGGCACGAAATCTGCCCGTGGTGCATTGCTGATGGCTCCGCGCATGAGCGCCTCGGCGTCACTTTCAGTGATGAGGAAGGCGTCGGTGGTGGCGGCGAGTGGGATGAAGTCGATGAGGAGATCATCGACGTGATCGCGCAGCGTACGCCCGGCTTCAATGGCTGGCAGCAGGAACAGTGGTGGACCCATTGCGGGGATGCCGCGCAGTTCATCGGCCGCGCCGGTCGCGCCGAACTGAAAGCACACGGTGAAGCCGCGGTGGCGGCGATCCAGGACAGCACCGGGCTGGACGACGGGCCGCAGTGGCAGCACTTCCTTGCTGCGTTGGACAAGGACGGATCACCGACGGCCTACCTGTTCCGCTGCAGGCACTGTGGCGTGGTGGGTGGTTACCAGGATTGCGACTGACAGGAGCGGGATCAGATGCAGGGACGATATCCGGGATGAGCCGCGACGTCGCAGGGCAAAGCCTCGCGAGGTGCGGATGGCTGATCCCCATGCTGGCAGGCATGGCACTTATAGGCGGGTGCAGCACCCGGCCCTACGCGCGGGTTGATCCCAGAGCGTGCAGCGCCGAGGGAGGTGTGGTGCGCGACGTTGGCATGTTCGCCACGCCTGCATGTGTGAAGCCCTACCTCGATGCGGGGAAGGCCTGCAGGGGAAAGCTGGACTGCCAGGGCGCATGCCTCGCTGGACATGATGCCGTGATCGGCGAAGCCACCACTGGCACCTGCCAGAAGGACACGCACGACATATTTGGATGCCAGGACACCGTCGAAGACGGGCGCGCGGCAGCCGGTACATGTTGGGACTGATGGCATGACGGACACCTGGCAACCGCTCACGCTGGTGGAAATGGAAGCGCTGGTCGCGGAGCAGCTGGGCAACTGCACGCCTGACCAGCAGGCCGTCTTCGCCGCCCGGCGCGTGGCGTTCCACACGGTGCCACTGCATCGCCTGGGTGAGGTCGAGCCGGTCTGGGTCGTCGCCCATCTCGCTGACGGGTGGCTCTACTACGAGGATGTGGAAGACGGATTCGAGGTGGGGGTCCCCGGCGAAGACGGTGCGCTGCCGGAGCGAGGCTGCAACCAGCTGGAACTGACCCACGTCCTGCATCGACTGGGATACGTTGGATGAGACCATGAGTAGACGCGAGCGGAAGCTGCTGGTCCTGGATCTGGACGAAACCCTGGTGCATGCCAGTGCGCACGAACTGGATCGCCCGGCTGACGCGCGGGTGGTCGGTTACCACGTCTACAAGCGCCCCCACGTCGATGCCTTTCTCGATTTCGCGTTCGCGCACTTCGATGTGGGCGTGTGGACTTCATCTGGACAACTATATACCGAGCCGCTGGTGGCCTGGTTGATGCCAGGGCGGACGCTCGAATTCCTGTGGTCATCACAGCGCTGCTCGATCGCGCGTGACTGGGAAACGGGCGGGCATTCCAGCGAGAAGCGGCTGTACAAGCTGAAGCGGCTGGGGTTCTCGCTGGAGCAGGTGGCCGGCATCGACGACACGCCGGAGAAGTACGCGAAGAACTACGGGAACCTCGTGCAGGTGCAGGAGTTTGTCGGCGACCTGGGCGACGACGAACTGCTGCATCTCCCGCGTTACTTGGAACTGCTGCGGCAGGCGCCGAACATCCGGGCCGTGGAAAAGCGCGGATGGCGCGAGCGCATGCCGGCCTGAGCCGGCAGCGCTGATGCAGCCGTGGCCGCACGGGCCACCGCGCCTCACACCTGGGCCATGCCGCCATCGACGAAGAACTCGATGCCGTTGACGAAGCTGGACGCATCCGAGGCCAGGAAAGCCACGGCATTGGCCACTTCCTGCGGTTCGCCGAGGCGGGCCAGCGGTACCTGCGCGGCGAGGTGATCGAACAGGCCCTGGCGTGCTTCGTCGGGCACCAAGTCGGCCAGGCCGGGGGTGCGGATCGGGCCGGGGCTGACCACGTTCACCCGGATGCGGCGCTCCTTCAGGTCCAGCGCCCACGAGCGGGCGAAGTTGCGCACGGCGGCCTTGCTGGCGCTGTACACGCTGAAGTTGGCCGTGCCCTGGATCGAGACCGTCGAGCCGGTGAGGATGACCGAAGCGCCATCGACCAGCAGCGGCAGCGCCTTCTGCACTGTGAACAGCACGCCACGCACGTTGGTGGCGAAAATACGGTCGAAGTGTTCTTCGGTGATGGCGCCCAGCGGCAGCATGTCACCGCCACCGGCGTTGGCGAACAGGATGTCGAGGCGGCCGGCCTGGCGGGCGATCTGCGCGTAGACCGCATCGAGGTCGCTGGGCTGTGCGGCGTCGGCGCGGATGCCGGTGGCCTGTGCGCCGATGGCGGCCACGGCGGCGTCCAGCTCCGGCTGGCGGCGGCCGGTGATGAAGACCTTGGCGCCGAGGCTGGCCAGGTGCTTGGCGGTGGCCAGGCCGATGCCGGTGGTGCCGCCGGTGACGAGGGCGATCTTGCCGTTGAAATCAGTGCTCACGGTGTTCTCCTGTAAGGGCTGCCGGGGGAGGGGTGGCAGCGGGTGGGAGAATGATCGGCGGCGGCGCGGCTGCGATAAATAATGCGCAATGACAATAACTGTGCACGTGCATGCATAATCGGCGGCATGAACCAGCTCACTGCCATCCGTGCCTTTGCCCGCGTCGTCGAGGCCGGCAGCTTTACTCGCGCCGCCGATTCGCTGGACATGCCCACCACCTCGCTGAGCAAGCTGGTGCGCGAACTGGAAGCGCATCTGGGCGTGCGCCTGCTGCAGCGGACCACGCGGCGTGTGGCGGTCACTGCCGAAGGCCAGGCGTACTACGAGAAAGCCGGCCGCCTGCTGCGCGACCTCGAGGATGTCGACGCCTCCTTCAGCGCCGCACGCGGTGCACCGCGCGGGCTGCTGCGCGTGGACATCGGTGGATCCACCGCGCGTGATGTGCTGATTCCCGTGCTGCCTGATTTCATGGCGCGCCATCCGGACATCCGCATCGAACTGGGTGTGTCCGACCGAACGGTGAACCTGATCAGCGAGAACGTCGACTGCGTGATCCGCGGCGGCGCACTGGATGATTCGTCTCTGGTCGCCCGCCACCTGGGCGATGCGCACCTGATCACCTGTGCCAGCCCGGGCTACCTGAGGGCGCATGGCATTCCTGCCTATCCCCAGGAGCTGCGCAACGGCCACCGCCTGGTCAGCTACCTGCTGCCGTCCAGTGGCCGTGCGGTCCCTTTCCGCTTTCGTGGCGAAGACGGTGCGTTCGAGATCAAGGCCGAGCACCGCATCGGCATCAACGAAAGCAATGCGCATCTGGCTGCCGCCGTTGCAGGCATGGGCCTGGTGCAGACCTTCAGCTACGCGGCCAGCGCTGCGTTGCGCAGCAAGGCGCTGGTGGAAGTGCTGCAGCCATGGCGGCCTGCGCCGTACCCGTTCCATGTGGTGTACCCGAACAACCGCCATGTGACGCCACGGCTGCGGGTGTTCATTGATTGGTTGGCGGAGGTGTTACCGCCGTTGTTGGCGGGTGAGGCGTAGCGACACCTGGCGTGGGCCGGGCTTGCAGGTGGGTCTGTGCGCCATGATGATGGCCGGGCACGAGACGAATGGAATCGCCGATGAACAATCCCAATGCGAAAGTGTTGTTCCGGGTGCCGGATGGAGACGGTGGCGATGGCGCGATCGTTGAGACCCTGTGGGCGGAGTCGCTGGGTGATGGTCGCTACAAGCTCGACAACGTTCCCTTCTACGCCTACGACGTGTCCTGGAATGACATCGTACTGGCGCCCTTCAACGAAGCCGAAGGCCTGCCGACGTTCGAGGCGGTGGTCGTGCGCGCGGGCCACCGCACCGTCCGCGTGAAGTTCGAAACGCCCGCGATTCCGGGGAATGCTGCCGACGGGGTACTCACGCAACTGGTAGCGCTGGGTTGCAGCTATGAGGGTGCTTCGAAGCACTATCTGGCTGTGGACATTCCGCCCGAGGTGGATGCAGAGCAGGTGTTCGCCTATCTGGCGGGGCAGTCCGTTGCGGAATGGGAGCATGCTGATCCCAGCTACGAGCGGCGCTATCCCGAGGGTTGAAGTTCGGTCGTTCCTGACCTGTGCAAGCGATGTATCCCGATGGCACTTGCCCGCCGATGGCGGCAAACCTGCGTCATGCACGTTTTCGAACTCACTTCCCGTGCGCTGCGCCTGCTTCTGCCGCTGCGCTGCCTGGTCTGCGACGATCCTGGCCACGATGGCCTGGACCTGTGCGCCGCCTGCCTGGCCGATGTTCCCTGGTCTCGCCGTGCCTGCCTGCGCTGTGCGCTGCCATTGCCCGACAGCGCGCTGCCGGTCTGCGGCACCTGCCGCGAGGAGCCGCCGCCGCAGGCTGCCACCCATGCCAGCCTGCTGTACCTGCCGCCGGTGGACCAGTTGCTGGTGCGCTACAAGTTCCATCAGGACCTGGCGGCGGGTCGCCTGCTTGCGCAGCTGATGCAGCGCAGGCCGCCACCGTGGGCGTGCCCGCCGCTGGTGGCGGTGCCGCTGCACGCGCGTCGGTTGCGCCAGCGCGGCTATGACCAGGCCGGGGAGCTGTGCCGCCTGCTGCGGCAGCCGGTGTGGCGTGGCCTGTACCGCCGTCGCCATACCGCACCGCAGTCGGAGCGCACTGCCGAACAGCGCCGCGACAACCTGTTCGACGCCTTCGATGTGCGCGGTGCGGTACCGCCACGGTTGACCGTGGTGGACGATGTGATGACCACCGGCAGCACCGTGCTGGAAGTGGCGGAAACGCTGCGGCTGGTGGGGGCAAGAGACGTGCGTGTATGGGTGTGCGCGCGGGTGCCGTGAGCGCTCGCGCCTGTGATGCACGCCGGCAGAGTCGACTGTTAGTCGACTTCCCTCCCTTCAGATCGCGAGAAACCTCGCGCTGCGCGCGATAGTCGACTAACAGTCGACTCTACCCAGCCGGCGCGCGGCTGCCGTGATGGAGCCGTCGACGGCGCTGGCGCTAGGATGGGGCACGGAACCTGATCGAAGGAGTGGTCATGCTGTCTCCCGAATCCTCACCGTCGCCGTTGTTGTCGGCCATCGGCCGCAGCTGGTCGATCCTGCTGCTGTATGGCGTGGTCGCGCTGGGCTTCGGCATCACCGCGATCGGCTGGCCGATGGCGGCGGCTACGGCGCTGGCTTGGGCATTGGGCCTGATGGCCATCGTCGAAGGTGTCATCAGCATACTGGCGTTGATCGGCGGAGGCAGCGGGGCGCCGCGCGGCTGGCTGTTGCTGTACGCGTTGGTGTCGCTGGGGTTCGGCACGCTGGCGGTGATCAACCCGCTGGCCACCGCCAGCGTGCTGGTGCTGCTGCTGGCCGCCTGGCTTCTGGTGGCGGGCATCTACCGCATCGTGTTCGCCGTGCGCGTGCGTAGGCACATCCAGGGCGAATGGGTGCTGATCCTCAGCGGCATGCTGGCCATCGTGCTGGGCCTGCTGTTTGCGGCCAACCCGCTGGCCGGGGTGGCTGTCACCACGTTGTGGATCGGTATCGGTAGCCTGTTGTATGGGCTGCTGCAGATCGTGGTGGCACTGAAGTTGAGGAAGCTGAAATGAGGGGCGCGCGAGCACTGTTGCTGAGCGCGGCGCTGGCCCTGACCGGATGCATGCCGGCGGCAACGCCTGAGGCGATGACGGGCCCGGCGCATGCACCGCGTTCGGGCGTGGACGTACGCCTGAGCGCGGTCGACGCGGCCGGCAAGGGCACGCCCGCGCAGTGGCAGGGCGGGACCATTGCCCTGCGCGAGCCGCCGATCGCCAGCAGTGCCGATATCGCCGATGTGCGCTATGTGCTGGACCAGGCCAATCAACCCGGCCTGCAGATCCGCTACCGGCCCGAGGCGCGCCAGCGCATCCATGCTGGCACGGAGGCCCTGGTGGGCCAGCGTGCGGCGATCAGCGTGGACGGCCGCGTGCTGATGGTGGCAACGGTACAGGGCCCGTTCGGCGAATCGATGATGCTCAGTGGCCTGCCCAGCGTGGCCGAAGCGCAGGCGCTGGAGAAGCACATCACCGGCCAGTGATCGGCGCACCGATACCCCCGCGATGTCCACGGAGGTCGACCAAGGTCGACCGCTACCTGGCAAACCGCGCCTCGATCTCCTCCAGCGATTTGCCCTTGGTTTCCGGCAGCCACAGCGCGGCCACCAGGAAGAACACGAACGTGCAGCCGGCCCAGAACAGGAACATGCTCGCGTAGCCGTAGTGGCCGACGGTGGGCAGGAACAGCGCGGCGATGGTGGTGGACACGAACTGGTTGATGAGCAGGGCGATGCTCATGCCGTTGGAACGGATGCGGTTGGGCATCAGCTCCGACAGCGCCAGCCACACGCAGACACCGGGACCGACTGCGAAGAACGCCACGAACACCAGGATGCACGTGGCCACCGCCCAGCCATGGGCCGGCGGCGGCACCGGACCGATGCGCGCCTGTTCGATGCGCAGCGGTGCCTGTGCGGCGCTGGCCGGGTCGGCGAAGGGGTTCAGGTGCAGGTGGCGGAAGAAGGCGCCGATGACGCTGTCCGGCTGCACGGTTCCGGAGCGTTCGATGCGCAGTTCGCGGTCACCCAGGTTGTCGCTGCGCAGGGCGCGCACGTTGGTGAAATCACCATAGGCATAGGACACGGTCAGCTGCAGCGGCCGGCCTTCGCGGTCGGTGCTGCCCGCCAGGCGCTGCCACTGCGCGTCATCCAGGACCAGCTGCAGGCCGTCACCACTGACCGCGGCCTGCAGCTGCGGCTGCACGTCGGCGCGGCCGCGCTCGGCCTGGAAGAACAGCGTGGCGGCGGCCAGCAGCGCCACGCAGATGCCGCCGCTGCCCAGCATCAGCAGGAACTTGCGGCCCTTGCGGTCGACCAGCAGCAGGGCGACCACGGTCATCACCGCGTTGAGCAGCTTGATGGCCACATCCGCGCCGTTGGCCACCGAGCCGGACAGGCCGGCCTGGTTGAGGATGTTGACCGCGTAGGCCAGCACCGAGTTGATGCCGGTGGCCTGGGTGCAGGCCAGCACCACGCAGGCCAGCAGGAACGGCACGACATAGCGGCGGCTGAGCAGCGGATCGCGGCGACCGTCGCTGCTGCTCGATTCCGGTGCCTGGATCTGCGCCAGCGTGGCCTCGACGTCGGCAGCGGGCAGTACGCGCTGCAGGCTGCGGCGCGCATCCTCCACGCGACCACGGCGTACCAGCCAGCGCGGTGATTCGTACAGCCAGAAGATCCCGGCGCAGAACAGCAGGCCCGGTGCCAGGCAGCTCCAGAAGATGGTGCGCCAGGCGTGGTCCTTCACCACGAACAGTTCCTGTGCCTGCTGCGCCAGCGGCAGCGAACGCACGGCCTCGGCGGCGGCGTCCACGGCATGCGCCTGGTACAGACCGATGAGTGCGGCCAGCACCAGGCCGATGGTCAGCAGCAGCTGGAACATGGCGGCGCCGCGCCCGCGCCGCTCGGGGCTGAGCACTTCGGCCAGGTACAGCGGCACCACCACGCCGATCAGGCCGCCACTGACGCCCTGCAGCAGGCGGCCGAGCAGCAGCGGCGTGTAGCCCGAAGCCAGCGCCATGATAGGGATGGACGCGGTGAACAGCAGGCCGGCCAGCAACATCGCGCCGCGGCGGCCGATCAGGTCGGCCACCATGCCGGCGAACAGCGAGGACAGCACGCTGCCCAGCAGCACGGCGGCGACGACGAAACCGAGCTGCTGGCTGCTGAGCTGCCAGGCATGGCTGGCCGTGGCTTCGAGGTAGGGCAGGGCACCGGCGATGATGCCGATGTCGATGCCGTACAGCAGGCCGCCGAGGCCGCCGATGAAGAGCAGGTAGCGGACGGGCCAGCGCGGGGCGGTGCGTGCAGTCATCGACAGGTTTCCTGTGCGGCATTTCGGTGCGGATTGCTTTCGTAGCGTCGAGCTTGCTCGACTGAGCGCGCACGGCGTGGAAGAGCAGTCGAGCAAGCTCGACTCTACGAGAGGCGGTACGTCAGACGTTTTCGGTTGTTGCGAGCGGCGGTATGTCAGGCGTGTGCAGCGTTCAGATCGACCACGCGCCCACCCACCACCACCTGCTGCAGGCGCAGGCCGGCGTCGAGCACCACCAGATCGGCACGGGCGTCGGGCGCGATGCGGCCGCGATCCTCCAGGCCCAGGTAGGCGGCGGGGAAGGTGGACACACGCTGCGAGGCATCGGCCAGGTCCAGGCCCACCTGCACCAGGTTGCGCAGCGCCTGGTCCATGGTCAGCGCGCTGCCTGCCAGCGAGCCGCTGGCCAGGCGCACGCAGCCGCCGCACTTGTGCACGCGCTGTTCGCCCAGCGCGTACTCGCCATCGGGCATGCCGGTGGCGGCCGTGGCGTCGGTCACCGCGTACAAGCGCGGAATCGCGCGCGCGGCGAGCCGGATCACACCGGGGTGGATGTGCTGCAGGTCGGGAATGATCTCGGCGTACTGCGCATGCGCCAGCGCGGCGGCGGCAATGCCCGGGCGGTAGTGGTCCACGCCGGTCATGCCATTGAACAGGTGGGTGAAGCCGGACGCACCGGCCTGCAGCGCGGCTACGCCTTCTTCGTAGGTGCCGGCGCTGTGGCCCAGCTGCACGCGGATGCCCATGGCCGCCAGCGCGGGAATCAGCGCGGTGTGCTCGCCGATTTCCGGCGCCAGGGTCATCACCCGGATCGGTGCCAGTGCGTGCAGCTGCTGCACCAGCGCCAGCGTCGCCTCGATGGTGCGGTTGGGCTGCGCGCCCAGCCGCTGCGGGCTGATGAAGGGGCCTTCCAGATGCACGCCGGCGATGCACGCGGCCTCGGCATCGGGCGCCGCCATCGCTGCGGCCACGCCCTGCAGGGCATGCTGGATCTCATCCAGGCCGGCGGTCATGGTGGTCGCCAGCAGGGTAGTGGTGCCGAAGCGCAGGTGGGTGCGGGCGATGGTGCGGGCCACGTCGCCGCCCTGCATCAGGTCCACGCCGGCCGCGCCGTGCACGTGCAGGTCGATGAAGCCGGGCAGGATCACTGGCAGCTGCAGGTCGTCGGCGCCGCTGTGGTCATCGACCTGCAGCTGGCGGATGTGCGAATCGAACTGGACATGGCCACGGCGCCAGCCCAGCGGGGTGAGGATGCGGCCGTGCAGGCGGCGGGTGTCGGTCATGGCGGTGTCTCGGCGATGATCACTTCGATGCCCAGCCGCTGCAGCCCCTCGCGGGTGGCATCGTCGATGCCGGCGTCGGTGATGATGGCGTGGATCTGGTCCAAAAGCGCGATGCGGTGCAGGCTGACGCGGCCGAACTTGGAGGCGTCGGTGAGCACCACGATGCGCCGCGCACGCTCGACCATGCGGTGGTTGAGGCGGGCTTCGGCTTCATCGTGGGTGGTCAGGCCGAACTGCAGGTCCAGGCCGTCCACGCCCAGGAACAGGGTGTCGAAGCTGTAGGAGTTGAGGCTGGCTTCGGCCTGGCTGCCCTGCAGCGAGAGCGACTGCTGGCGCAGCAGGCCGCCGGTCAGCAGCACGTTGATGCCGGGTGCGTTGGCCAGTTCCCAGGCGATGTTCAGGCCGTTGGTCATCACCGTCACGTCGCGGTGGTCGCGCAGGTGGCGGGCCAGGGTCATGGTGGTCGAGCCGGAGTCGATGATGATGTTGTCGCCGGCCTGCACCAGCCGCGCGGCGGCGGTGCCGATGGACTCTTTCAGCGGCAGGTTCAGCGCATCCTTTTCGTGGATGTCCTGTTCCTGCGGCGGCGTGCGCACCAGGGTGGCGCCACCGTGGGTACGGGTGGCCAGCCCCTGCGCTTCGTAGTGGGTGAGGTCGGCACGGATGGTCACCGCCGACACGCCGAAGCGCTCGACCAGATCGGCCACCTGCACCGAGCCATGCTCGATCAGCAGCTGCAGGATCTGTTGCCGGCGGGAGCGGGTGTTGCGCATGGCCATCTCTCGGTTTCGTCTGGAAAGGTAGAGATTAGCCGTTCGCAAGAACGGAGGCAGCCGAACTTGCGTTCTGCTTGCGGCTGCCAGCCTGGTTGGCGCTGCAGGCGCGGGCATATTCGCCCAGGCACTGGCCGATGCGGTGCTGCACCAGCGCGCTGGGGGTATTGGCCAGGGCGCCTTCGCGCACGGCGCGGTACTGCCCGGGCAGGTACTGGCTGAGCAGCACCAGCGGCGGTGCCTGCCGGTCCAGGTTGG
Source organism: Stenotrophomonas sp. (assembly GCF_035634915.1). Lineage (GTDB taxonomy): Bacteria > Pseudomonadota > Gammaproteobacteria > Xanthomonadales > Xanthomonadaceae > Stenotrophomonas. The sequence goes on along the minus strand of NZ_DASQCB010000009.1, from coordinate 129,711 downwards.
CGAACAGGGTCTGCACCGCCTGCAGCAATGCGGGTTCGCCCCAGTAGTAGCGGCAGCGGTCGCTGAAGGAGAAGCGGCGCAGCAGGCGCAGCTCGGCTTCGTCGCCCTGGTAATACGGCTGCCAGTACTTCGGCTGCGCCTGCATCACCTCGTCCAGCACCTGCGGCAGGCGCGAGCAGTGCGCTTCCGGCAGCAGTTCGGCCTCGATGGCGGCCAGCGCGAACAGCGCTTCGCGGTAGGCGAAGGTCGCCGCCGGGCCCACCTTGAGGATCGCGAAGTGGTCGCGCACCAGTGCGTGCAGGCCGCTTTCGCGCTGGTAATCAGTGGAATGCGCTTCAAACACGATGCGCGGCTGCTGTTCGAGGAAATCCGCGAGCGCACTGGCGGCCGCCGGGTCATACTCGTGCACGCTGCTGTGGTCGAAATCCACGCCCGGCTGCACCACCATCGCGATCACGCGCTGCCAGGCATCGCGCAGCTGTGGCGTATCGAAGGCCTGCTGGTGGACGGCCAGGGTCTGCGCGGCAGCGGCCGGCGTGGTCACCTGCAGGCCACCGGCCAACGAGGCTTCGCCGCCGGGCACCGGCACTTCGGTGCCGATGACATAGACCGGCGGCGGCAGGCCGTGTTCGGCGGCGGTGCGCTCGGCGATCCCGGCCAGTTCGGCCGAGCGCGCGGCGACAATCGCATCGGGCAGCGGCACCGGATCATCGGCGCAGGACATGCTGCAGTCCAGGTGGATCTTGTGGAAGCCGGCGGCCACGTAGGCCTCGATCAGCACGCGCGCGTGGGTCATCGCTTCGGCGGCCGGGCGCTTCTGCCAGGCATTCGGGCCGAGATGGTCACCGCCTAGGATCAGCCGCTCGCGCGGGAACCCCTCTTCATCGGCCAGCGCGCCGACGTAATCGCGGTACTGCGGCGGGGTCATGCCGGTGTAGCCGCCGAACTGGTCGACCTGGTTGGAGGTCGCCTCGATCAACAGCACGGTGCCGTGCGCCAGCGCCACGTGCATGGCCGCGCGCAGCACCTGTTCGTTGCTGCAGCAGACGCTGTACAGGCCAACGTTGGCGCCGGCACGGTGGGAAGCAAGCAGGGTCTGCAGCGGGGACATGGTCAGGCTCCAGTCAATCAGGAAAACGAGGGTTGGCAGGCGAGCAGGGCGGCACCGCGGGCACCGCCGGCATCGCCGAAGCGCGGCGGCACGATGGGCGGCACCTGTGCGCCGTTGAACAGATGCGCGGCAACGGCGGTGGGCAGCAGCTGGTACAGCGGCGCGTACTGCGAAAGGCCGCCACCGAGCACGATGACGTGCGGGTCCAGTGCCAGCACCAGTGCAGCCAGGCTGTGGCCGAGCAGGTCGCGGTGGATGTCCAGCGCCTGCCGGGCACGCACGTCGCCGGCCTCGGCCAGGGTGATCACCGCGCTGGCGTCGCGCGCGCTGCCGCCGAGATGGCGTTCGATCATCGCCACGCCGCTGCCGGACACGTAGCGCTCCACGCAGCCCTGCAGGCCACAGCCGCAGTCCAGCAGGGGCAGGCCGTGGCGCTGCAGCAGGTGGCCGGGCACGCTCCAGTGGCCCCACTCGCCGGCCAGGCCGTTGAAGCCGGTCAGCAGGCGGCCCTGCAGGCAGAAGCCACCACCGGCACCGGTGCCGAGAATGGCGCCGAACATGCTGGGGTAACCCTCTGCAGCACCCCCGTGCGCCTCGGACAAGGCGAAGCACTGCAGGTCATTGCCGAAGTGCAGCGGACGCTGCAGGCGGGCCTGCAGGTCCTGCGCCACGCATTGGCCGGTCAATGCCGGCACGTTCGCGCTCAACTGGCGGCCGCTGCGGCGGTCGCGCACGCCGGGCAGCGCGATGCCGATGGCGGCGTCACTGCGCCCCAGCGCGGCATCGGCCTCTTCCACCAGCGCAACGACGGCCTGCAGGAAGCCGGCGTAGTCGCCCTGCGGCGTGGCCACGCGGCGGCGCCAGGTAACCTGCATCGCCGCATCGCACGCCACCAGCTCGATCTTGGTGCCGCCGATGTCGATGCCGTAGCAGGCGTGGGCGATCAGCTCAGCCATGGTGGATGGTGACGCCCTGGACGACGCGGTTGACGGTGCCGTCCGGGAACGGATTGTCCGGGGTCAGGCCCAGCGCGGCCGAACGCTGCAGCGCGAACAGCTGGGCAAAGCCCAGCCACACCGGCGCCAGCCACGGATCATCGAGCGCCGGTTCAAGCATGGGCACGCTGAGGGTATGGTCATCCTCGGCGGCGGTATCGGCATGCGGGCCGATGGCCAGCACCTGCCCCGCCACGCCGTCGCGGCGCAGCTCTTCCAGCAGGTCCTGTTCGTAGCGGCGCGCCAGCGGCTGCACGCTGCGCAGTACGACCACCAGCGTGTCGCCATCCAGCGTGGACTTGGGGCCGTGGCGGAAGCCGAGCGGGGTGTTGGCCAGCGCCAGCACGCGGCCGGCGGTCAGCTCCAGCACCTTCAGCGCGCACTCGCGGGCCAGCGCTTCCAGCGGCCCGCTGGCCAGGTAGATCACCCGGTTGAACGGGCGCTGCGCCAGTGCCGCCACCGGCGCATCCCACTGCGCCAGGCCTTCGCGGCCCAGCGCGGCGATCTGCTTCAGGCGTGCGCTGCGCGCCTCCCACGGCGCGCGGTCGAACACGGTCAGCGCGGCCAGCAGCATGCAGGTCAGGCTGCTGGTCATGGCGAACGCGCGGTCGCAGCTGGCCGAGGGCATCAGCAGGGTGCAGGTATCGCTGCGGCCGGCGCCACGGCGGGCCAGTTCGCCATCGGCGTTGCAGGTGATGTCGAGGAAGCGGGCATCGGCCACGTCACTGCGCACGCGGTCGACCGCGGCCACGCTTTCCGGGCTGGAACCGCTGCGGCCGAACGACACCAGCAAAGTGGGGCGGTCGCGCTGCAGGTACAGCGCCGGGTGGGTCAGCAGGCTGGTGGTATGCACCACGCGCACTTCGGCCGGCCACTGCGCATTGATCGCATCGGCCACCATTTCGGCGATGAAGCCGGAGCTGCCGGCGCCGGTGAACAGCACGCGCTGGTTCGGATCGTTGAGGCTGTCGCCGAGGAAGGCCTGCAGGCGGTCGCGGACACGCGACAGGTCCTGTGCAAGGGCTTCCCACAGCGCCGGCTGCTGGGCGATTTCGGTGGCGGTATCGGCTCCGCCGCAGCGCTGCCAGGCGGACACATCGGAAAGCAGGGTGACGTCCATTCGGAGGTTCCAGTTGGGCCAGCGCACCATCATCGTTTTCTTTCGAAATGTCAAACATCGAAAGAAAAAAAGAAAGAAATAGCGCCGCCCCGTCCGTCTTCGTCGCCCTGATCGAGAAACGAAAGAATCGCGCGAGTGCCGTATCGCACAATGCTTAACAGGCGTTTGCAAGCGATTACACAAAGTATTGCGACGCACAAACTTTCGTTTCAATCAAATATATCTTCCTTTTTCCTTTCAGTTTATTGACATCTTTCGAATCCCTGCCCTAGAGTCGGCCGCAACTGCTTTCGAAACGCCCCGTGAACGGGTTGGGAGTTCGTGTGGAGAACCGCATTCGTCGCTCGCCGCTGCTGCTGGCCCTGCTGCCGGCCGTGATGCTGGCCGCGACATCGGCCCAGGCCGAACCGGTCGGCAACCTGCGCTCGGTGAGCGCCAGTGACAGCCGCGAGGGCGTGCAGGGCTGGGATCTGCAGACCGACAGCGGCGCGCGCATCCGCATCGAACTGCCGGCCGCGGACATCATCCGCGTGCAGGCCGGCCGCAAGGGCACCCTGACCGGGGGCGGTGACAAGGCCGCACCGATCGTGCTGCCGCAGCCCAAGGCGAACGTGCAGGCGCAGCTGGAAGAAGACGCACAGGAAATCCGCGTGCGCACCGAAGCGCTGGTGCTGCATGTACAGCGGCAACCGCTGCGGCTGCGCCTGGAGCGTCTGGACAACGGCCAGCCGACCGCGCTGTGGCAGGAACTGCAGCCGCTGGACCTGGATGCCACGCAGAGCGTGCAGGTGCTCTCTTCGCAGGCCGATGAAGGCTATTTCGGTGGTGGCCAGCAGAACGGCCGTTACCAGTTCAAGGGTCGCGAACTGGAAGTGTCCTATTCCGGTGGCTGGGAAGAAGGCGATCGCCCGAGTCCGGCGCCGATGCTGCTCAGCAGCCGTGGCTGGGGCATGCTGCGCAACACCTGGAGCGATGGCAGCTACGACCTGCGCCAGGCCGACCAGGCCACCCTGCTGCATCGAGAAGATCGCTTCGATGCCTATTACTTCGTCGGTGCCGATCTGCCGAAGCTGATCGAGCGCTACACCCAGCTGACCGGCCGCCCGAACATGGTCGCGCGCTGGGCGCTGTCCTACGGCGATGCCGACTGCTACAACGACGGCGACAACAGCAAGAAGCCCGGCACGGTGCCCGAAGGCTGGAGCGACGGCCCGACCGGCACCACGCCGGATGTGATCGACAGCGTGGCGAAGCAGTACCGCGAACATGACATGCCCGGCGGCTGGATCCTGCCCAACGACGGCTACGGCTGCGGCTACCAGAAGCTGCCGGAGACCGTGCAGGGGCTGGCCAAATATGGCTTCCGTACCGGCCTGTGGACCGAGAACGGCGTCGACAAGATCGCCTGGGAAGTGGGCAAGGCAGGTACCCGCGTGCAGAAGCTGGACGTGGCCTGGACCGGCAAGGGCTACCAGTTCGCGATGGATGCCAACCGCCAAGCCTTCAACGGCATCCTCGACAATTCCGACTCGCGCCCGTTCCTGTGGACGGTGATGGGCTGGGCCGGCATCCAGCGCTACGCCGTGGCCTGGACCGGCGACCAGAGCAGCAGCTGGGATTACATCCGCTGGCACGTGCCGACCCTGGTGGGTTCGGGCCTGTCCGGCATGGCCTACGCCAGCGGCGACGTCGACGCGATCTTCGGCGGCAGCGCCGAGACCTTCACCCGCGACCTGCAGTGGAAGGCGTTTACCCCGGTGCTGATGGGCATGAGCGGCTGGTCGTCGAACGCGCGCAAGCACCCGTGGTGGTACGACGAGCCCTACCGCAGCATCAACCGCGATTACCTGAAGCTGAAAATGCGCCTGACCCCGTACATGTACGGGCTGGTGCACGAGGCCGCGCAGACCGGCGCGCCGCCGGTGCGCGGACTGATGTGGGACAACCCGCGCGATCCGCATGCGCAGGATGAAACCTACAAGTACCAGTTCCTGCTCGGCCGCGACCTGCTGGTGGCGCCGGTGTACCGCAGCCAGGCCGCCAGCCGTGGCTGGCGCCGCGACATCCATCTGCCCGCCGGTGGCTGGATCGACTACTGGGATGGCCGCCGCGTGCAGGCCGGTGCTGACGGCCTGCAGCTGGACCGCCAGGTGGATCTGGCCACGCTGCCGGTGTTCGTGCGCGCTGGTGCCATCCTGCCGATGTACCCGTCGATGCTGTTCGATGGCGAGAAGCCGCTCGATGAAGTGACCTTCGACCTGTACCCGCAGGGCGATGCGCAGTACACCCTGTACGAAGACGACGGCACCACCCGCCGCTACCAGAAGGGCGAATCGAGCACGCAGGTGGTGCGCGTACAGGCCCCGGCGCAGGGCAGTGGCCCGGTGCAGGTGCAGATCGATGCGGTGCAGGGCAGCTACAACGGCCAGCTGGCACAGCGCCGCTATGGCCTGCGCGTACTCAGCCGGCAGGCACCGCGCGCGGTGCAGGCCGGTGGCCGCGCGCTGCCGGCGCTGGCCGATGCCGCTGCATTCAACGACGCCAGCGAGGGCTGGTACTTCGATGCCAAGGATCGCCGTGGCACGCTGCATGTGCGCACGGCCACGCAGGACATCCGCCAGCCGCTGCAGCTGCAGCTGGACTTCGCCGTGGCCGCCGCGGCCGCCGATGACGCCTTCCCGGCCGCACCGGTGCTGGGCCGCGAACTGCCGGCCGACAGCCTGCTGGTGGTCAACCGCCCGGCCGAAGAACCGGGCCACGCGCTGGAAAATGCTTTCGACGATGACCCCGACACCTGGTTCCGCAGCGTGCGCAACCAGGCCGTGCGTACCGGCGCGCACGAGTGGGTGGTCGGCTTCGGCGAGCGGAAGATGATCGACGGGATCGAGATTGCCCCGCGCAACGACAAGAACTGGAAGCACGGCCAGGTGCGCGACTACGAGGTCTACCTGGGCGACAGCAACGGCGAGTGGGGCGAACCCATCGCGCGTGGCCGCCTGCAGTTGAAGGAAGGCGTGCAGCGCATCGACTTCCCGGCCCATGCCGGCCGCCTGCTGCGCTTCCGCGTGCTGAGCGTGCAGAACCCCGAAGGCGACGGTGCCAGCAGCACCGATCCGATGGTCACCGCTGCACAGGGCAGCGCCCGCGCCTTCGATGCACTGCAGCCGCGCGATGTCGGCCCGATCGCGCTGTCCACCTTCCACATCCTCGAACACCAGGAACCGGAGCGACCGGCCCGGCAGCAGTATCTCTCCGAGCTGCCGGTGCCGGCCGCGCTGGCCAGCCAGGTCCGCGCCGACCAGTCCTTCCGTGGCGACGCCGGCCTGCGCATGAACGGCCTGCAGTTCCGCCGTGGCCTGGGCGTTGGTGGCAACAGCCGCATCGACCTGCGCCTGCAGGGCGGCTGGAACCTGCTGCGCGCCGATCTGGGCATCGACGATGCCTGCCGCACCGCCGGGGGCCTGCAGTTCCAGGTCTGGGGCGACGGCCGCCTGCTGTACGACAGCGGCCTGGTGAAGGCACCCGGCGTGGTCAAGCCGGAACTGGACATCCGTGGTCTTTCCACCCTGAGCCTGCGCACGCTGGGTGCGCAGGGCAGCCAACCCGCCCAGGTCTGCGCCAACTGGGCCAACGCCGTGCTGATCGGCCAGGAGGGCGACTCCGCCAGCATCGTCGCCCCATGACCCCCACGTAACACCGCTCCTCCCCCGCCCATTCCGACTACGGCTTTCGAGCCGTGGCCCGGGAGCGTTTTGCCCGCCAATCGCTTTCGCGCCGCCCACCCGCGCCGCACCCCTGCCAGGAGAGAACCCCGATGTTGCCCGCACGCCACCCCCGTCCGCCCTGTCGTTCCCTCGCCCCGCTGTCGCTGGCCATCGCCGGCGTGCTGCTGTCGATCGCCCTGCCTGCTGCCGCCCAGGACAGCAAGGACAACGCCACCGATCTGGCCCGCATCGAGGTCACTGGTTCCAACATCCGCCGCACCGATGTCGAAACCGCTTCACCGGTGCAGGTCATCAGCAAGCAGGACATCCAGAACATGGGTGCGCGCACGTTGCTGCAGGTTCTGGACAACCTGCCTGCGGCACGCCCGGCGCAGCAGGATTCGCGCTCGCTGTTCAGTGGTTCGGACGGTGCCTCGCAGGCCAACCTGCGTGGCCTGGGCGCGCAGGGCACGCTGGTGCTGTTGAACGGCCGCCGCCTGTCGTACTACGGTGCACCGGCCGGCTTCCAGACCCAGTTCGTCAACATCGATGCGATTCCGGCCGCGGCCATCGAACGCATGGAAGTGCTGACCGACGGCGCCTCGGCGGTGTACGGCACCGACGCGGTGGCTGGCGTCATCAACGTGATCACCAAGCGCAACTTCCAGGGCGCGGAGATCAACTTCACCAACGACACGTCTTCGCGCGTCGATTCCTACGGCGAACGCCAGGCCAGCATCACGGCAGGCTTCGGTGACCTGACCGAGAACCGCTTCAACGTTTATGGCGCGGTGAACATGTACCGCCGCGACGCGATTCCGCTCAGCGATTTCTACGACAAGCGCCCCGACCAGTTCTACGTCAACAACCCCAACTACCTGACCAACCTGCGCCTGGGCGTGGGCAGCAAGCCGGGCCAGTTCAACCCGGGCACCTACTTCGCCTTCGATCCGGTGACCGGCCGCCGCGTGCAGGAAGCCGCGCCGGGCTGCCAGAACGTGCTGCAGGGCCAGGCCGCCGGCCCCAGCTGCGTCTGGGAAACGTGGATGAACAACGAGATCGATGCCGGCGCCAAGTCCGAGCGCAACACCGCCTACCTCAACGGCACCTTCCTGGTGGGCGACAACACCGAGATCTTCGCCGAGGCCACGTACACCGATATCGACCTGCGCGCCAACGGCGGTACGCCGCGCGTCTACGGCACCACCACCGGCAACCCGACCAGCTGGTTCTCGCGCGATACCGGTACGTCGGTCAACCAGTTCCTGTACCCGTACCTGGGCCCGAACAACGAGTACAACCACGCCAGCCCCGAACTGAAAGCGATGATGGGTGGCGTGGTCGGCCTGCAGTACCTGCTGCAGGATGCAGGCGCCAATTACTTCGGCCAGCGCAACACCGACCAGAGCTACCGCGTGCTGACCGGTGCGCGTGGCAACGTGGGTGACTGGAACTGGGAAACCGCATTCGCCACCGCCGGTACCCATTCGGTCACCTACCAGACCATCAACGTCAACCTGAAGGGCTTCGAGAAGGCGTTCGGCCCATACTCGGTGGATCCGGGCACCGGCCGCGTCATCATCTCCGACCACCCCGCCTACAAATTCGGCGAGATCAGCGAGGCCAACGCGGCGCTGATCCGCGAGGCCTTCCCGACCTTCGACATCCAGTCCTGGACGCGCCTGCATACCCTGGACGGCAAGATCGAAGGCCCGCTGGCGCAGTTGCCGGCCGGTGAGATGCGCGCGGCGTTCGGCTTCAACGCCAGCCGCGAAACGTTCTATACCCCGGGTAATTCGGATGCGGCCGCTGGCCTGATCACCCAACAGGGTGGCTCGTGGTTCGATGGCGCGCGCAACACCTATGCGCTGTTCGCCGAAACGGTGGCGCCGATCACCGACAAGCTGGAACTGGACGCCGCACTGCGCGTGGACAAGTACCCGGATTTCGGCGCCAACATCGCCCCGAAGATCGGCTTCAAGTACCAGGCCTTCGACCAGCTGATGCTGCGCGGCACCTATTCCACCGGCTTCCGTGCGCCCAGCCTGGCCGAGTCGGGCAGTGGTGGTGTGTTCGCCCAGCTCGGTGGCTACCGCGATGAAGTGCGCTGCGCCGAAACCAATGCCATCGCCAACCTGCTGCTGAAATCGCAGCGTGCCGGTGATGTGGATCTGGGCAAGGGCCTGCTCAATGCCGACTGCAGCCGCACCGTGGCCCGCATGACCCAGCCCAACCAGGACCTGAAGCCGGAAAAGGCGAAGATCGCGACCCTGGGCTTCGTCTACGAGCCGGCCAGCTGGCTGTCGGTCTCGGCCGACTACTGGTTCATCTACCGCAACAACGAAATCGTGGCCCCGGATTTCAGCCGCGACACCGACATCATCTCGTCCTCGCGCTCGCCGATCACCGACGCTGACCGCGCCAACCTGGCCCAGCTGGCGGCGATGTGCGCCGACCCGGCCAGTGGCGTGGCCTGCCCCGGCGTTCTGCCCGGCTACAGCGTGGGCAACGTGGCCAGCGTGGTGGGCCAGTACAAGAACCGCGGCAAGACCCTGATCGACGGCTTCGATGTGGATGCGCGCAGCCGCTTCTCGCTGGGCGAGTGGGGCGGGCTGAACATCGGCCTGGCCGCCACCATCGCCAACCGCAACCGCTCCTACCTGGATGATGAAAGCGGCTGGTACTACGGCGACGTGGTGGGCTACTACAACAACCCGCGCCTGCGCGCCACGCTCAACGCTGACTGGACCTACAGGCAGGTGACCACCAGCATGTTCGTCAACTATGTGGGTGGCACCAAGTGGGCCTACGACCGCGTGGACGAGGTGGACAACAACAAGCAGACCTGCACCGCCGGCTTCCTGGCCCTGGAAGCCAGCAAGTGCGACGGCGCACCGTCGTGGTGGACCGCCAACCTGAGCGTGACCTGGCGCCCGGACGACGCCTGGAACCTCAGCTTCACGGTCAAGAACCTGTTTGATCGCCTGCCGTTCTACGATCCCAACAGCTTCCTGGGCGATTCCAGCGATTACGCCACCATCTTCGGCCGCGGCTACAGTGTGACCGTCGGCTACCGGTTCAAGTGATTCCGTTCGTGTGACCCAGGTGCGCCGGTCGTGGCCGGCGCACCTTCCAGAGGAGAGTGTTTGCCATGAAGCGTAGGGAGTTCATCGCGGCCAGTGCCGCCGTCGCCGCCAGCAGCCTGCTGCCGCAGACCCCCGCCTGGGCCGCCGGCCGCAAGGTGCGCCTGGCCCTGATCGGTACCGGCATGCGTGGCCTGGTGCTGCTGAAGGAGCTGGTGCGCCGGGACGATGTGGAGGTGGTCGCGCTGTGCGACATCGAGCCGATCATGCTGGGCCGCGCCATGGAGATGGTGGCCAAGGCCGGCAAGTCCGCGCCGAAGGCCTACGGCCAGGACCGCGACGTCAACGCGTGGAAGCGCCTGCTGGAACAGAAGGGCATCGATGGCGTGATCATCGCCACGCCGTGGGAGTACCACGCCCCCATGGCAATTGCCGCGATGCAGGCCGGCGTGGCCGTGGGCTGTGAAGTGGTGGCCGGCATCACCCTGCAGGACCACTGGGATGTGCTGAAGACCCAGCTCAACACGGGCACGCCCTACATGCTGCTGGAAAACGTCTGCTACCGCCGCGACGTGATGGCGGCGCTGCAGATGGTGCGGCAGGGCCTGTTCGGCGAACTGGTGCACCTGCAGGCGGGCTACCAGCACGACCTGCGCGGGGTGAAGTTCAACTCCGGCAACCCCAACCAGCCCTACGACAGCGGCGTGGAATTCGGGCCCAAGGGCTGGAGCGAAGCGCGCTGGCGCACCGAGCATTCGGTGCAGCGCAATGGCGAGCTGTACCCCAGCCACGGCATCGGCCCGTGCGCGATGTACACCGGCATCAACCGCGGCAACCGCTTCACCCACATCAACGCGTTTGCCAGCAAGGCACGAGGCCTGCATGAGTACACCGTGGCCAAGAGTGGCGGCACCACCCACCCCAGCACCAAGGTGAAGTTCAAGCTGGGTGACATCGTCACCACTACCCTGGCCTGCGAGAACGGCGAGACCATCATCCTGCAGCACGACACCTCGCTGCCGCGCCCGTATTCGCTGGGCTTCCGCGTGCAGGGCACCAAGGGCCTGTGGATGGACGTGAACCATTCGATCCACATCGAAGGCCGCAGCCCGCCGCACCAGTGGGAGGAGTTCAAGGCCTACCAGGACCAGTACGAACACCCGCTGTGGAAGCAGAACGCCGACACCGCCGCCAGCGCCGGGCACGGTGGCATGGACTGGTTCGTCATTCACGCCTTCGTGGAAGCCCTGAAGGCCAAGGCACCGATGCCGATCGACATCTACGATGCGGTGACCTGGAGCGCGATCACCCCGTTGAGCGAGCAGTCGATCGCCAACAGCTTCCAGACGCTGGAATTCCCGGATTTCACCGCCGGTGCATGGAAGCAGCGCAAGCCGATCTTCGCCTTCGACGGCAAGTACTGACCGGCCTTTGTAGAGTCGAGCCATGCTCGACTGCTTTCAACGCAACGCCGGGCCATGCCCGGCGTGCCTGCCGTAGAGTCGAGCTTGCTCGACTGCTGTTCCTGCCGCCCGCATTACACTCCCAACGTTTCATCGGTCCCTGTGGCATCGAATCCTCGGTTGTACGTAACGGCCAGGTATTCCACCAGAGCCGGCTGCGATGGATCGCGACAGCTTCCGCCAGTGCGGCGCGTAGTGGGTGGATAGCCACACCGTTGGTGGAGAGGGATGATGGGGGTGCGGGCGCGGTTTGGGTTTGCCGCAGTGCCCTGAAAGGCAGGAGATGGGGAGAGATGGTGGAGAATCGGGACGTGGTGGAACTCCAGGCAGACAGCGTGGTGTTCTACTCCAGGCATGATGAGGCGAACTTCTTCGCGTGGCTGCAGCAGCTGCCCTGCGTGGTCGACGTTGCCGGGAAGGGGCGGGTCATCCATGTCCAGGTGGAGCGAGGGCGAGTGGATGATGAGGCGCTGGGGGAACTCCTGGCGCTGTTCCATCGCTATCAGGTGGACCTGCGGCAGTTGCGGGTGTTCGACGAGCGGCGCTTCGCACGCTGGTTCCGGCGACGCCAGGGGTGGTGGTATCCGGCTGTGTTCGGGCAACCAGGATGCACGGGCGCGGTCGAATGAGATGGGAACGGGGGCTGATCGCCACTGCTCAACCGCGGCGTAAGGCGGTGACAGGGGGAAGATGGCGCGCCCGGAGGGATTCGAACCCCCGACCAATGGCTTCGGAAGCCACTACTCTATCCGGCTGAGCTACGGGCGCGTTGGACTGCCACGACCGGATTGCCCGGTGGTGGCAGGGAATTCTAGCGGACTCCGCGGCAAAAATCTGCCCTGGGGGGGCGCATGGCTTGCCAGGGAGGATCGCCTTGCCGTCCAAGGCCCTGAAGTCAGTCGTTTCCGAACAGATCCCGGGTATAGACCTTCCCGGTGACGTCCGAAATTTCCGGCGACAGGCGATTGGCCAGGATCACATCGCACTCGGCTTTGAAGCGCTCCAGGTCATTGATGACGCGAGAGTTGTAGAAGTAAGGTTCCTGCAGGACGGGCTCGTGGACGACGACCTCGATACCCTTGGCCTTGATGCGCTTCATCACACCCTGAATCGCAGAAGCCCTGAAGTTGTCCGAGCCTGACTTCATCACCAGCCGATAGATGCCGACCACCCTGGGCGAACGCCGGATCACTTCATCGGCAATGAAATCCTTGCGGGTGCGGTTGGCTTCCACGATGGCGTGGATCAGGTTCTGCGGCACATCGCTGTAGTTGGCCAGCAGCTGCTTCGTGTCCTTGGGCAGGCAGTAGCCGCCATAGCCGAACGAAGGATTGTTGTAGTGGCTGCCGATGCGTGGGTCCAGGCTCACACCATCGATGATCTGGCGTGTGTCCAGCCCATGCGACGCAGCGTAGGTGTCCAGCTCGTTGAAGTACGCAACACGCATGGCAAGGTAGGTATTGGCGAACAGCTTGATCGCCTCGGCCTCGGTCGAATCGGTGAACAGGGTGGGCACATCCTTGCTCACCGCGCCTTCCTGCAGCAGCGCGGCAAACGCTTCTGCACGCTCCGAGCGTTCACCCACGATGATGCGGCTGGGGTGCAGGTTGTCGTAGAGGGCCTTGCCTTCGCGCAGGAACTCGGGTGAGAAAATGATGTTACTGGTGCCGAAGCGCTTGCGAAGCTCGTCCGTGCAACCCACCGGAATGGTGGACTTGATGATCATCACCGCGTCGGGACTGATGGCCACTACATCGCGGACAACCGACTCCACCGAGCCGGTGTTGAAATAGTTCGTCTGCGGATCATAGTCCGTAGGCGTAGCGATGATCACGAACGCGGCGCCGGTGTAGGCGTCCTTCGGATCGAGCGTCGCCCGGAGATTCAGAGACCGCTGCGCCAGATACTCCTCGATCTCGCGATCTTCGATGGGAGTCTTGCGGGAGTTGAGCAGCTGGACACGACCTGCGTCGATGTCGAGCGCCACTACCTCGTGATTCTGCGCAAGCAGGACGGCATTGGAGAGGCCAACGTAGCCGGTGCCGACGACGGAAATTTTCATTTAAGTTTCCCAGATACCATGGCGCCAGGTGAACTGCGCATTCAGAGAAATTGAAAGCTGAGGATCAAGAATCCATCCGGATCCCCTGGCCGGAGCAACTAGCCAGCTGAAAGAAAGTCCCTGATCGATTGGAGGAGTTTTTCTTTTTCCAAAGATCCCGCCTTTGCGGGACCACGGTCGTGGGCTAGCGCGTTCTTCATCGCCTTTGCAAACTCATCAGCGGAGGAGCATACAAAAATACCCGGAACCATCGAAAATTCAGCGGCAGTATCAACCTGATGATCATTGACGTGTTCGCCGAGCCTGTGCTGCCGAGGGATGATCACCGCAGGTACACCTTCCTCAAGCGCGCGAATGATGTTTCCCATTCCCGCATGCGTAACCAGCACATCACACTCTGAAATCCTCTTGGAAAACTCTGGCATGCTGATCATTGCTGCGCCGCCGAAAGACGGAGCACTCGAGGACGGCCCCGATTGCGCATATCCAACAGCTTCGCTGTTCGCGGAAAGCCACTGGGAAACGTACTCGATGAGCCTCGGGAAAGGTGCTTGAGTGCCCACGGAAGCAAAGATCTGGATCATATTATTCTTCCGCTGTAGAGCACCTTGTGACCGTCAGCAAGGCTTGGCCACTGCGTGAACACCTGATGAGATACTCGAAGGGCAATTCTACCCGATACCGACAATCTTCGGGTGTTGGCTATGCTGTCAATCCACAGCGTTCTTGCGCCAACGAATCTACCGGCAATAATCCCGATGATGCCAGGGGCGGCCCCGGTAGATATGATGTGCGTCGGCCGAAGGAAAATGACCTTGAAGAAAACCTTCGGGATCCCCATCAGTGCCGCGAACGGGGATTGCCGGTTGAAATCAGGAAGAGACACCACGGCGTCGTAGACGTCGCCCTTCAATTCCTGCTCGGCAGCTACCGTGGCAAGAGTCAGCGTGCCAGTGGTCCTTGCCGCAACGGCGATGCGCTGCATCTGCACCAAGTGGCCTCCGCCCGAACAGATGAGCAGTACCCGCTTATCCATTGAGCACTCCGGAAAGTGCGCTTGCCTGGGAACGCCATCGCTCATTCTTCAGCTGTAGGCCACGCCTGGATGCCTCCTCAAATGCGGGGATATCAGAGAGTACCTCTAGAATTCCTTCTGATATCGATCGCGCGTCAAGTGTATCCACGAACTTTGCGCCAAGAAAAAGTTCCCGAAGTGTCGGTGTGTCGGAAAGAACCATGGCCTTCCGAAAGCTGATGGCCTCGTTGGCAACGCTGAGCTGGACATTTGATCGGGTAGTAAGGCCAAGGACCGCGCCGCAATTGGCCAGAAGGTCGTCGAAATCCTCCAGCGGCATGAATCCAGTGAATCTTACATTGCTCGGTGCCATCGCAATGGTGTCGTTTGAAATCTTTCCATCAAAACGCCCAGTCACATGGAATTCAACATCGGGGGTCAACCTGGCAGCCTCAAACACAACTTCTATCGGTTCATCCTCGTCAAACGAGCAAGGGAACAAAACGGATCGGATGAAGCCCTTTTTACCAGTTGCCACGGCTTCATCGGCCGCGCGATCCTCGAGTACGAAGATGTTATGCAGATTCGGGAAAATCGCTTGGCACTCATGGCGCACTTGCTCGTTGTGAACAATCACCGCATCCGCCTTCGACATGCAGAAATTCAAGCCGGGGAAGGCGAGCCATTTTTCTCGGAAATAGCTGTTGTGCACATCTATTGCTACTTTGACTTTCTCTCCATGAAGAATCTTGTACAGTGCAGCCAAGTAGACAAGGAAACTCGGTGGAGCCTGAATCCAGACTGTCTTCGGGGCTCCAATGAGCAGGTGCCACATGGTTTTGAGTATTCTGGCCATATAGTCAAAGGCCATGAGCTTTCGGCTTTTGAATACTTTTGGGAAATATGCGATGTCATAACCCCAGTGCGCCTTCATTGTCTCTGCGCGCCGCTGGAAGCCGACCCAGGCGATCATTGAGCTGCTTTTTTTCATATCGAGAAATGCACGGGGAATGAGGCGGTGTACTGAATGTCAGGTGATCTGCTTCCAATTCTACGCGCGGGTGAGCCGGCGACGATGGCAAAATCCTCCACCGGCTTGGTTACGATGCTGCCCGGATAGACAATTGCTCCGCGGCCGATGCTGGCCCCTGGCATGATTCGGACTCCCGGAAACAACCAAGCATCATCACCAATGGTGACTTCGCTACAGAATACCCGTGCATGAGGATCCTTCATGTCATGGCCCATCGTGTATATCCTGCAGTCATGGGAGATGTTGACGTTGGATCCTATGGTCACGCCGCCTCGATTATCAATGAAACACCACCTGTTGATGGTTGTGTTGCTTCCGATGCGAGACTTCCTGAGGTCAAAGAATCTCACGAACCCGTGAATGGTCGTCCCGCTTCCGATGGGGCCGAAAGCCAGGTAAACAATAAATCGTCGAACAGGGAAAAAGAAGGCTGCGCTGAGTACGACGTTGGCTAGTTCGACGACAAGCTTCTTGATGGTCAGCCGGGCGCTCAATTTTTGCCTCCATTGCAAGGTTTTGAAATTTCCATTCGGGTCGCTGTAAGCCGGGCTTTATTTTTTTCTTCAATTCTTCGGAACATGAAAACAGTAACGAGTGGTGCTATCAGGTACATGGGCTTGAAGATTCCGCGGTTCATCAGCTCCAAGGTGTAAAGGAAGCAAATGGTCAGCAGCGCAAGTGTCTTCGGATCGCGCGTGACGTTGAAACGCGCTGTGAGCTTTCCAAGCAGCCAGCCTGACAGGAGGAAGTAGACCACTACACCGATGTAGCCGTAGCCGATCATCAAGCCCCCAAGGATTGAGGGTGTCAGCGACGAGTCCTCTCTGCCGTTCACGACCATGCCAAGAATGCGCCCAGATGTAAGCGAGTAACCTGGCAGCATCGTCAAAAAGTCAGAGAAGAAGAACCACGACCGCTCAATATATGAGCTCATGTCATCGGCCCTTTCCATCGATGCCTCAGCAACGCCCATGCCCTCTCTGGAGGCAAGATGGAGTGGAATGTACGGCAGGCTGAACTCTGGCAGTTTGACGTCAAACTCGCGAATCATCCCCTGCCAGCTCAAGGTCCGGCCGATCGAGTTGTTGGTTCGAATCAGATATGAAAGACCAAAGGAAAACATCGCAACTGGCGCGATTGCAGCGAACGCCAGGCGAAAGCGCTTGACCTTCGCGTCATCCTTCAAAGACATCAGGACAATCAGCCCGATTCCCAGTACAAGCAGAATCGGCTGGTTTCTATAGCCCAAGCAAAGCAGCATGAGCAACGCGAGAGCCGGAAGTCCGAGCATGGACCAGCGGAAGCGCTGTTGACGGATCATGTCGATGCAGAATTTTGAAAGCACAACGGGAATTGAAAGTTCAACCAGGTAGGATGCCTTGGCAGATACCCCGAACCGAGCCTCTGGATTCAGCAGAACCAGCCCGTGCGTTGCCACAATCGAGAGGGCTGCGCCGGTTGAGGCAATCAGAATTCCGTAGCAGGCCCAACTCTTGAGGCGGTAGCTGGGTGCGTCCGTTGGCAATTGGCTGGTGCGCCGTCCGATCTGGCGGCCTATTAGATACGCGGCTGCTGCCAACAGCAGAATGCCCGCCCACATGTATTGATTTATGTATCCACGATACGTCGTGAAGGAAACAATTCCGAAGCCGTAATAGGCCACCAGTGCCGCCAGAAAGGCAACATCTGGCTTGCGTGCAACATCTACTGCCGCTGGGTACAGGATGAAGGAAAGAAGGAAAACAGGCACCAGACCTATTATCGATCCGGCCAATGAGGCGGTATCCTGGTGGCCTGCGGAAAAGAGTGTGAGTATGCCAGCAAAGCCTGCTGCAAGAGCAGTGGCTGCAATGACGTTCCTGAAGGTCTTAACCATGGGCGTTGCTCTCCCGATTGCGCAGTCCAACGGCCGTTGCATAGAGCAGCAGGCAAAGCACGGCATCGCAGGCGATCGACACGAACGCTGCACCCTTCCAGCCTAGTTGCGGAATCAGGATTATGTTGCCGACGATGTTTGCGCCGGCGACGATGATCTGTATGACGCTGCGAATCCCCTGGTAGTCGGCTCCCGTCATTGCATCTGCCATGAGGAAGTGGAATGATCGAAGCAGCGGAATTACTGCAAGATACTTCAGGATCGTGGCAGTCTGCTCATAATCCTGCCCAAGTATCCATGTTGCCATTCCGGAGCACGCAAATATTCCCATGCTGCCAATCAGTCCCAGGCCGACTGTGGCTGGGAGGTACTTTCTGGAGTAGGCGAGAGACTCGGAAATGCCATTGGCTCCGGCCTTGAAAAAGCCCGGATATGTAACCGTCAGAAGAGCGCGAACAGGCGAGAAGGCAACGTCGACGATCTTATAGGCCGCAGCATAGTTTCCGGATATGTCGGCTGATGCAAGCCTTGGCATGATCAGTTTGTCCGCATCGTTGTAGATTCCCTGGGACGAAATTCCAAGTGAGAACTTGAGTCCGTCGAAAATTTCAGTGGTGTGCAGGCGTCTTTTGATGCCGTAATTTTTTATGAATACAGACACGTAGATCGCGCATGGGATGATTGCGCTCGCCATGTACAGCGAAAGCCAGATCCCGAGGTTGTCTTCGGCAATCATGAAGCCAAGAGCAGCTGCCGCGATCCTGAAGAGGGACGTCAGGACTGTGGCGCCTGCCACCGCGTTGATCCGGCTTTGTGACTGGAATGCCTGAACCGTGATCTCCTGCAGCTTGGTTGCAAGGAGCTCCGAGAGAAGCACCGCTGTGGCAATCGCCCACCCTCCCGGTCCGAGGCTTCCATCTAGAATGAGCAGATAGGCGGGGCTGGCGATGAACAGCGTGCCAAGCGTGAAGGCAAGTGCACTTCCGTAGTAGGAAGAGAGTTTGCTTGGGTCGCGCGAACACCGTTTTACGATCAGCGCACCGCTGCCCAGTCCAATGAATGGAGACATGATGATCGAGAGTGCCATCGCGGCCGAAAAATGGGCAAAGCTGTCAGGGCCCACGGATCTCGCAAATGCGACAAAATAGAGAGCTTGTGCCGCGAGGCGTGCGACATTAGCCAAAACGACCGTTATCGCCGCCTTTGCAGTTTCTCCGCCTCCGCCTTTGAGCTTGTTGCGAATAAAGTCAATCATCAAGAGTGCTGCGCCAGTTCTTTGGTTGCTGTTCTTCTGTGCTTAAGGGGGCTGGCGCCATACGGTGCCTCTGCCTTGTGCGCCAAGGCATGCAGTCTGGCGCACCGTAATGCCATCTATCGGCGCGGGGTTGCAGTTGCACGGGAGGTCGACGAGAAAGCGCTCGTCCTGGCTCCCCCTGTGGCGTCGATGTAGGTGCGAGCATGCTGATGCGCCTTGTTGCGCCTTGGGCCTGATCAATTTGCTGCGCGATTAGCGGTCCTTCGTCCTTGAGGTGGTCTGCGGTAGCCGTTGGAACTGCGGGCCGTTCTTTTTGTGCATCGTGCACATCAGGAGTCCTCGTAAGCAGCTTCCTTGCTGTCTTTGGCCTGGGAACAAGAGGCCTTCTGGTTGCGAGGCGCTTCGGTGCATGGCGCCTAACGGCCCATCATAGCAGGTAGGGATTTCCGGGCGTTCGGCCTCCTGATCATGATGTTGGTCTGGAAGGGTGCCCGGCAGGGCTGCATGCCTGCTGCGCCGATGGGGTATCGGTTCACATGGCGGGCGGGCTGTCCGCATCGGGATCAGGATCAGGTACACTGTAAGGTTCTAGCCTGAAAAAACAGCATGGTCAATGCCGCATTGGCCTTGGACAGCGCGGGAGTTCCCCCTTGGGGAAGGGTAGGCGGGCCTTGATGTCGTATGCCGCTGGTTCGATTGCAATAGTGGGCGGGAGCGCTCGGCGCGCATCGCGTATTGATGGGCTTTGACGTCGATTTAAAACCTAAGTGGAAGCAATGAACAACAAAATGGAATCGCGGAATTCTTCTAGGGAAGACGACTTTGATCTGCGCGAACTTGCGGGCATCTTCCTTGATCGCAAGTGGTGGATCGTCGGCACTACGGTGCTCTTCTTCCTTGTGGGCGTTTCATACGCGCTGCTTGCGCCCCCCGTGTTCCAGGCGCAGGCCATGGTGCAGGTCGAATCCAAGGTTCCTTCCATCCCGGGCTTGGCCGATCTGGCTTCGCTTGGAGGAAGCGGGAGCACTGCTTCTACCACGGAGGTTGCGCTCCTGACGTCCAGGACTGTTGTTGGCACGGCCGTGGATGATTTGCAGTTGGACGTGACCGTGCAGCCCTACCGTTTCCCGCTCATCGGTGGCTTCATGGCCCGCCGGTTCAGTCCAGAGCTTCCCAATGAGGTTGCCGCTCCCTGGCTGGGCATTTCTCGATATGGCTGGGGCGGCGAAGAGCTTCGCGTCTCAAGCCTTGTTGTTCCCCAGTCGAAAGTGGGCTCGGCATTGACTCTGATTGCAGGGGAGGAGGCGGGCAGCTTTAGTCTTCTGGACGAAGATGGTGCGGAACTGCTGAAAGGAAAGGCAGGCACTACCGCTCAGGCCAAGAACCTGAAAATAGACGTTGCCGCTATTCGTGCAAACCCTGGAACGCACTTCCGTATCACCAAAGAGCGTCGCTTGGATGTCGTGGGCGAGGTCCGGGAGAATCTACAGGCCAGCGAGGACGGCAAGGATTCCGGGATTCTCCAATTGACGTATGAAGACGTAGATGCTGATCGCGCGCAGGCAGTCGTCCAGCGTGTTGTCGAATCCTATGTCAGGCAGAACGTGGACCGTAGTTCTGCGGAGGCTGCCTCGCAGCTGCAGTTCGTCAAGGAGCAGTTGCCCACTATTCGGCTGCAGGTCGAGCAGGCCCAGGCTGCAATGAGTGCATATCAATCCCGTTCCAACGCGGTTGATATCACAATGCAGACCAAGGGTTTGCTTGAACAGGAAGTTGCGGTCGAGGCCAGCATCCAGCAGCTTCGCTTGCGGCAGGCAGAGATGGATCGCAGCTTTACCCGTGAGCATCCAGCATATCGTGCCCTGCTTCGGCAGATCGGCGAGTTGGAATCCAGGAAGTCTGGATTCCAGCGCGAAGTAGGTAATCTTCCGAACACGCAGCAGGAGCTTCTCCGTCTTACCCGTGATCTTCAGGTCAGCAATGAGCTCTACACTGCATTGCTCAACCAGGCCCAGCAATTGGATGTCGCCCGTGCTGGTGCAGTTGGCAATGTTCGGATTGTTGACGCCGCTGTGGTCGATACGGCGAATCCGGTTCGCCCGCGCAAGGGCCTGGTTGTTATCATTTCGACCTTGCTTGGCGCGTTTCTGGCTGCCGGTGTAGCGCTGCTCCAGCGTATGCTGAATCCCGGAATCGAAGATCCTGCGGATATTGAAGCCCTGGGGCTGCCTGTCTACGCCGCGATTCCTCTCAGTGTGTCAACTACGCTGCCAAGGCTGCGTAAAAGCAGGCACGGTACGCGCGTAATCGCGGATGGTCGCCAGCACCTTCTTGCTCTCACAGCTCCCGCTGATCCAACTGTGGAGGCGTTGCGGAGCCTTCGCACCAGCCTGCATTTTGCAATGCTGGAAGCAAAGAACAACATACTGGCAATCTCCGGCCCTCGCCCCGGCGTAGGCAAGACTTTCGTCTCCACCAACTTGGCTGCAGTCATCGCCCAGGCTGGACAGCGTGTCTTGGTCATCGATGCTGATATGCGCAAGGGCACGCTGCACAAGATCCTGGGCGTGCCAGCGCAGTCCGGCCTGTCTGATGTGATCAGTGGGAAGTTGGCTGCAGATGACGTCATCCATCCAGTTTCCGGCCTGGACAATATGCACTACATGGTGCGAGGGGACGTTCCGCCTAATCCGGCAGAGTTGTTGATGCATCCCCGATTTGCGCAGCTGCTTCAAGATATGTCGAGCCGCTACGATCTGATTCTTGTAGATACCCCTCCAATTCTAGCGGTCACTGATCCGGCGTTGGTGGCAGCGCACGCCGGGTCCAGTCTCCTGGTCACTCGATTTGGCGTGAACCAGGTCAAGGAGATCGAGCTGACATTGCAGCGATTTGAGCAGAATGGCGTTCAGATCAAGGGCGCGATCTTCAATGCAGTGGAAAGGCGCGCAACTGGTTACTACAGCTACGGGTACTACGAGTACCAGTCGGATGGTAAGGAATAACGGATGTTGATACTGGAGCTGTGAAGACTTGCCCGTCTTCGCAGCTCCGCTCCTCGGATGGCTGCCAATCAGGGAGAGGAAGCGCCAGCTGCACCGGTGATTTCTATGCCGTGCGTCGCGGTCTCCCAGATGAAGTGTAGCTGGCCGCGGCTTGGCCGATTCAAAGAAAGCCACTTTCCCGTATTTGTCATCGGGCGCTTCATGCGGCCGTGAAGTTGGGCGTAGCCGATTTCCAGAGTGCCGGCCAGTGAGCCCTTCAGCTGGCCGCTGCAGAGCCATTTGGGTGGCGTAGGAGCCAATGCCATGCTCGTCTGGAACTCCATGGCTTGATGGAGTCGATCGGCATAGTCCGGATACAGCGTGCCGCCCTGGATCCTGTTTGTCTCTGCAGCATTTATAAACGCGGCCAAGCCAAAGGCAGTGTGTGGCAGGTCGCGGCAGGTTTCCTGTGCGAGTCCAGATGCCATCTGCTTCTGGTTGAACCAGTTCGATGGCGATGGTTTGCTGCAATTTGGTTGGGGTTTGGGCTTGGCGCCATCGGACTTCATGTACACGTACGCGGGGAACTGTGATTTCCAATCCATCACAGCACTGTCATAGATGTCCCTCCGGTTTGTGTACACGCCTATATTCATGCGAGCCTCAATGCCGCTCGCGTACCAATTGCCATTGACGCATTCGGGCATCGCGTCGATGTCGCCCAGGTACTGCTCAAGCAGCCATTCTCCAAATAGCTTTGCTCTATCTTCCGGCCAGGCCCGACTCGTATATCTCAGGATTTCAGCCGAACGCGTCCACAGTTCAGCTGCCCACGAAGCCTGCAACGATCTATTGGTTCCCAGATGGCGACCGGTGAGAGTCTCGGACCAGGAATCCATGATTTCTGCGGCGACCATGAAGTGACGCGAATCATTCAGATAGGCGCCCAGCAGTGCGTGGGTGTACGCTGCTTGGGCATCGCGCACTTCATCTGAGCAGCCAATGTCGGGTCGTGAGTATGGGCCGCACAATACCTGCGCATGCGGCTGGGATTTGTAAGTGAGTTTTGCCAGCGGAGACTTTTTCATGACCGCAATTGCTTGGGTCCGAACTGGGTCATTCCGCTTCAGAAGGGTCTGTGTGTCGATAATTGATTGGCGATCGACAAGAATTCCCGGATGAACAAAATCTGACGCGCCACAGCTGAATGTCGTTATCAAGGCCAGAGCCGCCGCAAAGCCGAGAAAGCGAACGTTCAAGAATGATGAGGGTGGTTTGGGATGGGCGGTCAACGTGTTTTCCCCTAACGATTGAGCCTGTGGTGGTCTTGATCGATATCTTGGTCGCGAAGACAATCGTAAGCAGTTTAGACGCCGGCACGCCACTGGACAGGAGTATCCTTGTCACATGGCTGACACCCCCCTTTCCGCGCCGCACCCGGCGCCGACGCCGCGCTGGCGTCATTACTGGTCCCTGATGCGCGCCGATCGCCCGATCGGCACCCTGCTGCTGCTGTGGCCCACCTGGTGGGCGCTGTGGCTGGCTGCCGGCGGCCTGCCGCCGCTGTGGACGCTGTTCGTGTTCACCGCCGGCGTCTGGCTCACCCGCTCGGCGGGCTGCGTCATCAACGATTACGCCGACCGCTGGCTGGACCCGCACGTGGAACGCACCAGATCGCGCCCGCTGGCGACCGGCGCGATCAGCGGCCGCGCGGCATTGGCGCTGTTCGCGGTGCTGATGCTGGTGGCCTTCGGCCTGGTGCTGACGATGAACGGGCTGACCATCGGCCTGAGCTTCATCGGCGTGTTCCTGGCCGCCAGCTACCCCTATCTGAAACGCTATACCCACCTGCCGCAGGTGTACCTGGGCATGTCATTCGGCTGGGGCATCCCGATGGCCTTTGCCGCCGTGCAGGGCGAGGTGCCGATGCTGGGCTGGCTGTTGTATGCGGGCAACATCCTGTGGTCCACCGCGTACGACACCTGGTACGCCATGGTCGACCGCGAGGACGACCTGAAGATGGGCTCGCATTCCACCGCCATCCTGTTCGGCGAGCTGGACCTTGTCATCCAAGGCGTGCTGTACGCGCTGTTCCTGGCCACCATGGCCCTGGTGGGCGTGCGCGGCGGGCTGGGCGGGTACTACCTGGCCGGTGTGGCCGTGGCCACGGTGCTGGTGGTGTACGAGTTCTGGATCTGCCGCAACCGTGAGCGCGGGCCGTGCTTCAAGGCCTTCCTGCACAACAACTGGGTGGGTGCGGCGCTGTTTGCCGGCATCGCGGTGGACCTCGCGCTGCGCTGAGAAGCGCAGCCGAGTGTGGGCTCGGCTCTACAGGGGGCAATCCCGGAGCCGCATATCCGTAGCGTCGAGCCTGCTCGACTGATCCGTGTAGCCAAGCCAGAGCAGTCGAGCAAGCTCGACTCTACGACCAATAGGTGGCTGACAGCCCGCACCTTCCCGCCCAGAATCGGTCCATCGAACCTGGGAGGGTAGGCGATGGCCTCGTCAGCAACGGCAGCAGTACAGGATGGCTGGATGGCGCGCGCAGCGCTGCGCTCGGCCGCCTGGGCGGAAAAGTGGTTCCCCGACGCGTACGTGTTCGCGGTGCTGGGCGTGGTCATCGTCGCGGTGGCGGCGATGGGCTTCGGCTCGACCCCGCAGGCCACGGCCAGTGCCTTCGGCGACGGCTTCTGGAGCCTGATTCCCTTCACCATGCAGATGGCCTTCGTGGTCATCGGCGGCTATGCGCTGGCCACCGCGCCGGTGGTGGCGCGTTTCATCGATTTCCTCGCGCGGGTGCCGCGCACCGGCCGCGGCGCCGTGGTCTATGTCGGCTTGGTCAGCATGCTGGCCTCGCTGCTCAGCTGGGGCTTCTCGCTGGTGTTCGGCGGCCTGCTGGTGCGCGCGCTCGCCCGCCGCACCGAGCTGCGCATGGATTACCGCGCTGCCGGTGCCTCGGCCTACCTGGGCCTCGGCGCCGTGTGGGCGATGGGCCTGAGTTCCTCGGCCGCGCAGCTGCAGGCCAACCCGGCCAGCATGCCGCCCGGCCTGGTGGAGATCACCGGCGTGCTGCCGTTCACCGAAACCATCTTCCTGTGGCAGTCGGTCGCGCTGACCGCGGTGCTGATCCTGGTGTCGCTGCTGATTGCCTGGATGACCGCGCCGGCCGCGGGCAGTGCGCGCACCGCCGAGAATTTCCCGGGCGCCGCGCAGGCCGAGCCCGAGCCGCTGCAGCAGCGCACGCGCCCGGGCGAATGGCTGGAATACAGCCCGCTGCTGACCGTTCTGCTCTCGCTGCTGGCCTTCGGCTGGCTGTTCAACGAGTTCGCCAACAAGCCGGTGGTCACCGCCATCGCCAACCTCAACACCTACAACTTCCTGTTCATCTCGCTGGGCCTGCTGCTGCACTGGCGCCCGCGCAGCTTCCTCAACGCGGTGGCCAAGGCGGTGCCCAGCACCACCGGCGTGCTGATCCAGTTCCCGCTGTACGGCGGCATCGCGATGATCCTCACCCATGCGGCCGGCGGCGACGGGCAGACTCTGGCGCATCGCCTGTCCAGCCTGTTCGTGCACGTGGCCAGTACCGATACCTTCGCCCTGGTGATGGGTGTCTACTCGGCGGTGCTGGGCTTCTTCGTGCCGTCCGGTGGCGGCAAGTGGATCATCGAAGCGCCCTACGTGATGCAGGCCGCCAACGAACTGAAGGCGCACCTGGGCTGGGCGGTGCAGGTCTACAACGCCGCCGAGGCGCTGCCGAACCTGATCAACCCGTTCTGGATGCTGCCGCTGCTGGGCGTGCTGGGCCTGAAGGCACGCGACATCGTCGGCTTCACCTTCATCCAGCTGCTGGTGCACATCCCGTTGGTGCTGGGCCTGCTGTGGCTGCTGGGCATGACCCTGACGTACGTGCCGCCGGTGATGCCGTAGCGGATCGCCCTGTAGAGTCGAGCTTGCTCGACTGCTTGCAACGCCTCCCTGTAGAGCCGAGCCCATGCTCGGCTGCTCGCAACAACAGCCGAGCATAGGCTCGGCTCTACAAAAACCAGCCGAGCGTGGGCTCGGCTCTACCTCAGCCCGCCGCCTGCTTCTCGATCTCCGCCTTGCGCAGCAGGAACCGCTGCACCTTGCCGCTGGGCGTTTTCGGTACCTGCGCCACAAATTCCACCTGGCGCGGGTAGGCATGCGCGGACAGCCGGTGGCGCACGTGCTGCTGCAGCTCGTGCGCCAGCGCGTCGCTGCCCTCGAACCCGTCGCGCAGGATCACGAACGCTTTGACGATCTCGGTGCGCTCCGGATCGGGCACGCCGATCACCGCCACTTCGGCCACCGACGGATGCTCCATCAGCGCGCTCTCTACATCGAACGGGCCGATGCGGTACCCGGACGAGGTGATCAGGTCATCGGAGCGGCCGATGAAACTGATCGAGCCGTCGTCCTCGCATTCCACCGAATCGCCGGTGCGGTAGTAGCCGTCGGCGATGGCCGGCGTCTCGGCCTGGTAGTAGCCGGTGAACCACATGATCGGCGACTGCTTCAGGTCCACCGCGAGGACGCCGGGCGTGCGCGGTGGCAGCTCGTGGCCCTGTTCGTCCAGCACCGCCACGCGGTACCCCGGCATCGCAAAGCCTGATGAACCCGGACGCACGCTGTGGGCCAGCGCGTGGTGGTTGTTCACCACCATGCCGGTCTCGGTCTGGCCGTAGTGGTCCAGCACGAGGGTCTGCAGGTGTTCGGCAAACCAGCGGGCGATCTCCGGGTTCAGCGGTTCGCCGGCGCTGCTGACCACGCGCAGCTGGCCCTTGATGCCGGCACTGGCCGCAGGGCCGGCGGCAATGATCTGCCGGTACGCAGTGGGCGACCCGGCGAGGTTGGTCACCCCCAGCTGGCCGATGATCGTGTTCAGGCCCTGCACGCTGAAGCCGGCTTCGCTGAAGGTGGTGGCATGGCCAAGCAGCAGCGGGCCGATCACCGCGTAGTACAGGCCATAGGCCCAGCCGGGGTCGGCGATGTTCCAGAACACGTCGTCCGCGCGCAGGTCCACGGCCAGTTCCATGTAGCTGGCAAAGGCCATCATCGCGCGCAGCGGTACGGGCACGCCCTTGGGGCTGCCGGTGGTGCCGGAGGTCGACAGCAGGGCCATCAGCGCATCGCCCGGCAGCAGCACGGGTTGCAGCGTGGGCGCGGCCGCCGCAGTGGCAGCACGCCAGTCGATGTCCCCGTCGCGCAGTGCCTGGCCGGGCGTCAGCACGGTCGCCACCTGTGGGCAGGCATCGAGTTCGTCCAGCTTGCTGCGGTGCGCGCTGTCGGTCACCACCAGGCGGGTGTGGCCGGTCTTCAGGCGGCTTTCGATGGCCTTGGGGCCGAACGCGGTGAACAACGGCTGGTAGACCGCGCCAATGCGCCAGGTGCCCAGGATGGTGGCCAGCAGGTCCGGCGTACGCGGCAGCAGGCCGGCCACTACATCGCCGGGGCCGACACCGGCCGCGCGCAGCACCTGTGCGGCGCGGGCGGCGGCATCGCGCAGGTCATCGAAGCTGTACAGGTGCAGTGCGCCCTGTGCGTCGATCCAGCGCAGGGCCAGGCGGTCGCTGCCGCAATAGCGGTCGCAGCACTCCACGCAGGCATTGATGCCCTGGTCCAGGCGGCCCTGGAAGCGGTGCTGCCACTGCGCGATATCGAAGCGGTCGCGGGCTTCATCGTAAGGCGGGCGTACTGCAGTCTGCGGGGCCATGCGCGTCTCCGGCGGGTGTCCGCCTGACCATAGCGGTGCTGCGCGCCGCTGCAAATGGGACCTTGGATGTAGGCTGTCATGCGCGTGCAACCTAGCGGCCAACCGCTGAATGCGGCTGTTGCCGCAGCGGCATGAGCACATGCAGATGCCGCATGAATCCTTCAGGGGCTTGTGCGGCAAGGGGCTTGGGGCGATTGCCGGCACGCGTGCACGCCAGCCTAGCTGCGTTGCAACGCGCGGTTAACCTTCGGCTGCAGACGATGGCCCCGTCCACCGCATTCCGCGCGTGGCTTCGGAGACACGGACATGGCACAGCAGAACCAGCAGAACCAGAAGGGTCAGCAGAACCAGCAGGGTCAGCAGAACCAGCAGGATCAGCAGCAGGGTCGCGGTCGTGACCAGCAGCAGCAACAGCAGCAGGACCAGCAGCAGAAGCGCAACCAGCAGCAGGGCAGCCACGACGAAGAAGAATGACCCTGGCCCCCCACCAGGTGTGAACACTGAAGCCCCGCCTCGTGCGGGGCTTCGTTGTTACAGCGTTCCGACGCGTTCGAGCACCGCGCTGGCCGCCATGTCATTGGGGTTGGTGCCGGGCAGGCCCTGTGGCACGTCCATGCCCATGCTGCGGTACAGATCCACCCAATGCTGGGAGATCTCCCCGGTCTGCGGGTTGCGGAAGTTCATCGGCTGCAGCGCGAACACATGATGTGCGCGGAAGGCACGCTCAATGAAATCCGAGCAGTAGTAGCTGTCCTCGTTCAACACGTAGGCCGTGTTGTACGGCTTGCCCAGCATCGTGCGTGCCTTGGCGACCGCATCGGCGATCGCACCGGCCGGCGCCGCACGCAGCCGGTACACGACGATCTGCCGCTGCTTGCTGCGCGCATCGCGCTGGAAGTCCACCAGCGTCTGCTGCCGCGAGCCCTTCTCATCGGCATGCAGCACTTGCCAGCCGTGCGCACCAGCCGCCACCAGGGCCACGTGGTCGAAGCTGGTCGCGCCCTGCGTGGCGGTGGCATCGTCGATGGCCGCACTCAGGCCGCTGTGCCCGGCGGTGACGAACAGCAGGTCGCCCTCGCGGACCTGGACGCCTGCGGCAAGCGCGGTCGAGAACGGGGAGAGCAGCAGGCCGATGACCAGCAGGAAGGTGCGCATGGGAAACCAGGGTCGGGCGGGAGCGGGCTAGTCTACTCCCGCCGCCCGCGGCGGTTCCCGCCCACGGATGTGGAAGCGCAGTTAACCCGGCCGTGGCTATGCTTGCCTGCCCCGCGCCAGGCACCCGCGCGACCGACCCGGAATCAGGAGGATCCCTTGAACCAGCTTCACTACGCCGCCCTGGCACTTGCCCTCGGGCTGGCGCTGTCGGCCTGCAAGCCCGCACCACAGGCCGCACCGGCCGAAGCTGCGGCGCCGGCCCCGACCAGCACGGCCGCCACTGCCAGTGCCCCGGCCGCGCCGGTTACGGCCATGGCCGATGCAGGCACGCAATGCCCCCACCCGGTCTTCGAGGAGTTCCTCGCGCACTTCGGTCATGAGATCGCCCTGCAGGAAGCGGCCACGGCCGATCCGCTGCTGGACAGCTACATCGATGCCGGTGCCGAGCCCGAACCGGCCACGGTTGAGCGCACCGTCGCGCTGGCCGAGGTCGAGTGGCCGGTGATGCCGGACCCGGCCACGCTGAAGGGCCGCGGCCGCGAAATGCAGGTCACCGCCCTCGCCGATGGCCAGATGCAGGTGCAGATGCGCACCCCTGATACCAGCGACCAGCAGACCTACACCTTCGCCCGCCGGCCGTGCTGGCAGCTGGTCAAGCGTGAAGACGAATCGATCTGACCCTGCCGCCGGTTGGGTCATGGCGTAGAGTCGAGCTTGCTCGACTACAGAAGAATCCAGTCGAGCATGGCTCGACTCTACAAAGGACGTTGTCATGAACACCCGCAGGATGCGATCGATCACCGCCAGCGTGCTGCTGCTCTCCACCGGCACGCTCAGCGCGCAGACGCTGCACGCCGACGACCGCAGCTGGTTCGCCGATGCGGCGGCCGAGCAGGCGGCACGCACCAGACTCTCCGCTGCCGTCGCCACGCTGCGTGATGCCGGCCCGACGGACCCCGCGACGCGCGTACAGCAGGCCGAGCGCCTGCTCGGCGAATGCCAGCGCCATCGCGCCTACCTGCACCTGCAGGCCGCCCGCAATGCACGTGACTCCCGCCCGGTGCAGGCGCAGCGGGCCGTCGCGGATGTGTGCGATGACGCCGCCGGCATCGCACGCAAGGCGCTGGTCGATGCACCGGCCGACGCGCGCTCGGTGGCACCCTACGCCTGGCTGCGCACGCGCGCGCTGGGCAACACCAGCACCTCCACGCCGCCGCCTGCTGCAGGCGTGGGAGATGTCGTGGACGAGGTGGCCAGCCCGGCCCTGGATGCATTCGCGCGCCTGCAGCGGCAGCTGCTGCAGCACGCCAGCTATCCGTCCATCCCTAGCAACGGCGGGCTGCTGGACAGCCGCAAGGACAGCACGGCGCTGTCACGGCACCCGGACCGTGCGCTGCGCGAGGCCGGCTGGAAGGGCTACTGGCAGGGCGTGGCATCGCAGCGTGAGGCCATGGCAAGCACGCTGCTGGCGCTGGTGCAGGTCAACGATCGCGCCTCGCAACTGCAGGGGGATGGCAGTGCCCCCGAGCACAGTTACCGCCGCATGGGCCTGGACCCGGACGCGGTGCAGGCAACCTTGGCCGCCGTGCAGCGCCATGCCCCACAGCGCCGCGCTTATCAGCAGGTGCTGCTGCAGCATGCCGGACGCATGGGCTCGTCGGACCCGCAGATCTGGGATCTCAGCCTGCCCGATGCAGGCTTCGTACCGCCGGTCCTCACCCTTGAGCAGGTGCGCGATACCGCCGCCGACGCGATGCGTGGGCTGGGACCCGAGTACGCCGGTGAAGTACGCGCGCTGCTCGACCCGGCGCAGCGGCGCATGGACATGGCCCCGACGCTGGGTCCGCGCAGCGCCGATGCCTTCCCGGTCGCAGCCCCTGGCGTGCCCTCCCTGCTGTTCGTCGGCCAGCGTGGTGGCACGCTGGAAAGCGATGTGGAGGTCGTGCATGAGGCCGGGCATGCCGTGCATGGGCAATGGATGGAGCGCGGGAACGTGTCGGCGTTCTATCGCAACGGCACCTCGTGGTTGAACGAGGCCTACGCCATCTTCAACGAGCTGGAATTCCGCGACCAGCTGTACCGGCAGGCGCAGGACCCGCGTGCCAAGGCCTATTACCTCAAGTCGCTGCTGGATGACATCGTGCTGCAGCTGTTCATCGCCTCCGAGGAGGCGCAGCTGGAGCAGTCGATCTACCAGGGGGTGGCCGCTGGCACGCTCGGCACTGCCGATGATCTCGATGCGCTGACCCTGAAGGTGCTGTCCGGCTACGGCATGATGGCCGAGCGCTACCCCGCACTGGGTGCCACCTGGGAAACCAAGCGACTGATGTACGAAGATCCGCTGTACCTGGCCAACTATCTGTTCGCCGGTCTCGTCGCCGTACAGCTGTACGTGCAGGAGCAGCAGGATCCGCAGGGCTTCCGCGAGCGCTATCTGGCCGTGTTGTCCGAAGGCTTCGACCGCGCGCCGCAGGAACAGGTGGCGCAGCTGCTGGGCCACGCACCGGACTGGTCGGCGCTGGTGGATGCGGACCTGCAGGTGTTCGACGCCCAGGTGGCGCGCCTGCAGGCGCTGCATGCGCAGATCGAAGCCGGGCAGGGCGGCTGAAGGAACGACGATGGAGAAACTGATGTCACGACCGCAACACATGCACCGGCATCTGCTGGCCTACCTGTGGTGCGCGATGCTGCTGTTGGCGGTGCCCCTGCTGGCCATGGCCCAGACCCAGATCCCCGTGCTGGATTCGCCGGTGGTCGATCCCACCGGCGTGCTTTCGGCCAGCACCACCGACCGCCTGCAGCAGCAGTCGCGCGCGCTGTTCGAGCGCAGTGGCGGTGCGCAGCTGCAGGTGCTGGTGGTGGGCAGTACCGGTGATGAGAGCATCGAAGCCTATGCCCAGCGCGTGTACGACCAGTGGCAGCTGGGGCGCAAGGGCGTGGATGATGGCGTGCTGCTGCTGGTGGCCGTGCAGGACCGGCACGTACGCATCCAGCCGGGCTATGGCCTGGAAGGCGCGATTCCCGATGCCTATGCCAAGCGCATCATCGAAGAAACGATCCTGCCGCGCTTCCGCGACGGCGATATCGACCAGGGCGTGATCGACGGCAGCGCGCAGCTGGTCCAGCTCATCGATGGCGAACCGCTGCCACCGCCGCCCAGCAACAATCCGTTGGACATCGCCTGGGGCAACTTCGATACGGTGGTGTTCAGTACCGCGTTGCTGGCGTTCTTCGTCGGCCTGTGGCGATCTCCGCAGATGATGGACCCGCCACCACTGCGGCGGCCGGGCGGGCCGCGCAGGAAGCGCCGGAAAGCCGCTGCAAAGACTGCGGAGGCAGTGGTGGGCGATGGCCCCAAGCCGCGCCGCTGGTGGCGCGCACCGCTGGAGTGGCTGGGCGTGATCATCGTGGGCATGCTGTTGACGACGATCTTCCAGCCGCGCGCGGCGCTCGGCATGGGCATGCTGCTGACGTTCTTCGTGCCCGTCACCTGGGGCTGCGGGCGCAGCTGGCGGCGCAGCCGCGGCACCCGCCGCACGCTGTTCGCCATGCTGGCCATCAGCGCGGTGCTGGCGGTGACCCTGCAGCTCACGCGCGGCGTGTTCCCCGGCCTGGTCATCCACGTAGCGGCTTACATCGCGCTGGGCGTGCTCGCGTTCCTGGTCATGCTGCCCTGCATCGTTGCCCGTGATTGCTGGCAGCGCAGCCGTGTCGAGTTCGCGGTGCGCCTGCTGGTGTTCCTCATCGTGGCCGGGTTGGCCGCGCTGTGGATCGTCGATGTGACACGCGATTCCGATGCCGGCATCTTCCTGTCGTCGGTGGCAGGATTTGCGGCGTACGTCGGCTGGATCCTGTTGATGTCCAAGGGCGGCGGTGGTGGCGGCGGCGGTTCGGGCGGCAGCTCGCGCTCCTCGTCGTCGTCGTCGAGTTCTTCGTCGTCTTCTTCGTCGTCCAGCTGGTCCGGCGGCGGTGGCAGCAGTGGCGGTGGCGGCGCGTCAGGCAGTTGGTAGGTGTCAACCTTGGTTGACACGTCTCTCCGCGCCGGGACAGCGTCCGCCGGGCATGGCCCGGCGCTACCGTGGACCGCGAATTTACGCGACCACCCGCCACCCCTGCGCGGCATCGGCAATCTCGCCGCTTCCCTGCACATCACCCACGCGCAGCAGCAGGCCCTGCGCGTTGGGCAGGTCCTTCTGCTCGGGGAACCAGCGGCGATCGGCGGCCACCACGATCAACAAGCCCTCGTCATCGCCCATCGGCGCGAAATGCGATGAGGGCAGGCTGAGCGGCTGCAATCCGAAACGCGCGCTGGCCTCCGCACGCACCGCATCCACGTCCGCGCTCGGCAGGCCCACTTCACTCAGGCAGGTCAGTTCGCTGCCGTGGAACGCGCCGCCATGCGTGCTGGCGGGCAGACGCTTGCGGCCGATCAGTTCCAGGATCAATCCATCAGGCCCGGTGAAATAGACCGACTGCGATTGCCAGCTGCTCTCCAGCGCGAAGTAATCGATGCCTTCGGGATTGCGCTGCAGCGGTACACGCTCGCGCAGCCACGTCATGGCCTCGTTGAAGCGGTTGTCGGGCACGTTGAAGGCCAGGTGCACGCCGCCCAGCGGCTGTCCGTTCGCCGCCTGCAGCTCGATCGTGCTCCAGCCGATGTACACGCGGTTGCCGACCACGCGCAGCTGCAGCACGTCGTGGAACCAGGCGGCGACAGTGCCCAGGTCGGACACCGGCAGGGTGAGGTGTAGCAGGCGCATGATGCGGTCTCCTTGCGTGCGCGATGCGTTGATTCTATTACGGGCGTTGTTCGCGTGCGGCCCATCCACGCATGGCGTGGATCTACTGGCCATCTCCCCGCGACTTCCTCCTGTCGCGTTCACGTCATGCCCGCTTCACACATCGCGTCGAGACTGCGCGGCTTGTCCAGGTCGGCCTTTCACAGGCGCGGCCCGGCCCTGTCGTGTATTCCTGGAGTCCTCCCGTGCACCGTTCCATGCTGTCGCGTTCCATCCTCCTCGCCCTTTCCATGGTCAGCGCAGGAGGCGCGATCGCAGCAGATGCCAGTACGGCAGACACCCCCGATGGCGGCACGCATGCCGCGCCGACCCAGCTGGACGCCATGCTGGTCACCGGCACCCGCGCCTCCAACCGCACCCAGTTCGAAACGCTGGCGCCGGTGGATGTGTTCACCAAGGAAGACATCAAGTCCGTCGATTCCACCGACCTGAAGGACGTGCTGGCGCAGCTGGTGCCGTCGTTCGTGGTGCAGCGCCTGCCGATGGCCGATGGCCAGGTGTTCGTGCGCCCGGCCACCCTGCGTGGCTTGTCCCCGGACCAGACCCTGGTGCTGGTCAACGGCCGCCGCTTCCACCGCAGCGCGCTGCTGGGCAACCGCGGTGCACAGGCCGCCGACCTCGCGCAGATTCCGACCAG
Organism: Stenotrophomonas sp.; assembly: GCF_035634915.1. GTDB lineage: Bacteria > Pseudomonadota > Gammaproteobacteria > Xanthomonadales > Xanthomonadaceae > Stenotrophomonas. The sequence continues at coordinate 95,688 of NZ_DASQCB010000009.1, read as the reverse complement.
CGCCATCAAGCGCATCGAAGTGCTGCGCGACGGTGCCTCGGCGCAGTACGGTTCCGACGCCATCGCCGGCGTCATCAACATCATTCTTGAAGACAGCCCCGGCACCGAGATCACCGCGGGCTACTCGCAGTACGCGCAGGGCGATGGTGCCTCGCGTGATTTCAGCGCCCGCACCGGCTGGGCGCTGGGCGACTACGGCAGCCTGGCGCTGTTCGCCGAATCGTCGAACTCCGATGCCACCTCGCGCACCCGCCAGCGCCCCGATGCCATCGCCTTCCAGGCCGCGCACCCGGATCTGGACGTGCCCAACCCAGTGCAGCGCTGGGGCCAGCCGGAGCTGGAAAGCCGCCGCGTGGGCTTCAACCTGAAGGCCAATGCCAGCGACACGATGGAAATCTATGCCTTCGGCCTGTACAGCCACAGCGATGGCGTCAGCGATTTCAACTGGCGCAACCCGGATACCACCACCGGCGCCTACCGCACCACCAGCATCTTCCCCGGCTGGGATCTGCGTTCGCTTTATCCGGTGGGCTTCAGCCCGCAGTACGGCAACGTGCAGAACGACCTGCAGCTGGTCGGTGGCCTGCGCGGCGAGATCACCCCCAAGCTGCGCTGGGATGCCAGCGCGTCGTATGGCCGCAATGCCATCGACTACAGCCTGGACAACTCCATCAATGCCTCGCTTGGCCCGGACAGCCCGACCTCGTTCGACCTCGGCCGCCTGACCCAGACCGAGAAGAACGCCAACGTCGATTTCAACTACGAGTGGGACGTCGCCGCGCTGGCCAAGCCGGTCAACGTCGCCTTCGGTGCCGAGTTCCGCCAGGAAACCTATGAAGTGCGTGCCGGCGATCCGGCCTCGTACGCGGTCGGCCCCGGCGCAGCGGCCGGCCTGGAGGCCAATGCCAACGGCGCACCGGGCTTCTCCGATACCCAGGCTGGCAAGTGGGACCAGCGCAGCCACGCTGCGTATGTCGATATGGAAGTGCCGCTGGGCGAGCGCTGGAGCATCGGTGCCGCCGGCCGCTATGAAGACTTCTCCAGCTTCGGCAACACCGTGGACGGCAAGCTTTCGGCGCGCTTTGCGATCACCCCGGACGTGGCCCTGCGCGGTACGTTCTCCACCGGCTTCCGCGCGCCCACCCCGGCACAGTTGAACACCACCAGCACCACCCAGGGCCTGGACACGCGCACCCTGCAGATCTTCACCAGCGGCCGCCTGTCGCCGAATGATCCGCTGGCGCAGCTGCTCGGCGCCAAGCCGCTCACCCCTGAAGAATCGCGCACCGCCTCGCTGGGCCTGACCTGGCGCACCGACATGGGCCTGTCCGGTTCGGTGGATGTCTACCGCATCAAGCTCAGCGACCGTTTCAGCCAGTCGGCCAGCTTCGCCATTCCGGCCGGCACGCCCAATCCGCTGGGCTACACCTCGGTCAACTACTTCACCAACGATTTCGACACCACCACCAGTGGCGTCGACGTGGTCGGCAACTATCTGCGCGACCTCGGCACCGGCCGCATGACGCTGACCCTGGCCTACAACTTCAACCGCACCCGCGTGGACAACGGCAGCACCTCGGTGGCCACCAACGAAACCCAGCGCGTGCTGTTCGAAGACCGCCTGCCGGAGCACAAGGGCAGTTTCACCGGTACGTGGGATGTGGGTGCGTGGTCGCTGATGGCGCGCGTGCGCTACTACGGCGCGTGGACCGATTCGACCGGCAATGCGACCGGTGATATCTACCAGCGCTTCGGTGACATGACCTTCCTCGACCTGGCCGCAGGCTATCGCATCAACGAGCACCACAGCCTGCGCGTGGGCGTGGACAACGTGTTCGACCGCTACCCGGACGAGGCGACCTTCCAGGCCAGCCGCGGCCTGATCTACTCGCGCAACGCACCCTACGACACCGACGGTGCCAACGTGTACGCGCAGTACCGGCTGACCTTCTGATGGACAGCCGCCGCCGTAACCTGCTGCGCGCCGGCACCCTGCTGCCGGCCGCCGCAGCGCTGTCTTCACTGCCTGCCATGGCCGCTGCACGCTACCCTGCGGCCATGGAGATTCCTGCAACGACCGTGGCGCCGGACGTGCTGGCCCGCGATGAAGGCTACTGGGCCGCCGTGGCCAGCCACTTCGACATCACCGATGAAGTGAACCACCTGGAAAACGGCTACTGGGGCGCGATGGGTCGCGAGACTCTGGCCAGCTACCAGCGGCACACTGCTGAGGTGAACCGCGGCAACGCCTGGTACGGACGCCACACCTTCCCCGCCGAGTACATGGCCGTGCACCGCCAGGTGGCCGACATGCTGGGCGTGGGCGCCGACGAGATCGCACTGACCCGTGGTGCCACCGAAGCGATGCTGGCCCTGATCGGCGGCTACAACCGCCTCGCGCCGGGCGACCAAGTGCTGTACGCCGACGTGGACTACGACAGCATGATCGGCGCCATGCGCTGGCTGCAGCAGCGGCGCGGCGTGCAGGTGAAGCGCATCGCCCTGCCGGCGGTGCCCGACCGCGCGCAGATCCTGCAGGCCTACGACGCGGCCTTCGCGCGGCTGCCGAAGCTGAAGCTGGTGCTGCTGACCCAGGTCAGCCACCGCCACGGCCTGGTGCTGCCGGTGGCCGAGATTGCCGAGCGTGCGCGTGCACGCGGTATCGATGTGATCGTCGATGCCGCCCATGGCTTCGGCCAGATCGCCTTCGCGGTGCCGGACCTGAAGGCTGATTTCGTGGGCATCAACCTGCACAAGTGGATCGGCGCGCCGGTGGGCGTGGGCGCGATGTACGTGCGCAAGGGCCGCGTGGCCGACCTCGACCCGTACATGGGCGAGACCGACGATGGGCGCGTGGGCAGCCGCGTGCATACCGGCACGGTCAATTTCGCCGCGTACCTGGCGTTGCCCGAAGCCATTGCCCTGCACCAGCGCATCGGATCTGCCAACAAGCAGGCACGCCTGCGCTACCTGCGCGAGCGCTGGACGGTGCCCGCGCGGCAGATGGCGCACCTGGAAGTGCTGTCCTCGCCGGACCCGGCATTGGCCAGCGCACTGGCCAGCTTCCGCCTGCGCGGTCGCACCAGCGTGGCCGACAACATGGCCCTGCAGAAGCGCCTGCTGGATGAGCATCGCGTGTTCACCACGCACCGCGACGGCCTGGAATCGGGCGCCTGCGTGCGGGTGACGCCGTCGGTGTTCACCCGGCCGCAGCAGATGGACGCATTGGTGGAAGCGCTGGCCGCGCTGGCCTGAGGCGCGTCGGCGTGGTGGGTGCCGACCGTTCGTCGGCACATCCACGCATGGCGTGGATCTACTGGTAGATGCCAACCTTGGTTGGCACATCCCTCCGGGCCATGAACCCCGGCACCCTCCGGGCGCGGCACGCCCACCCATGCCATCATGCATGGGCCATGTCTCGCGGCCCTTGCTCAAGGAAGACCGATGGTCAGGAAAGACCCGCATACCGAAACCCCCGTGGACGACGCATTCCGTCCCACCCTGACCTGGATGGCCAACGAGATCGCCGCCGGCCGCGCGCCGCGGGCTGCAAACGTGCCCCCATGCAGCGCCGACACCTGGCGCATCATCACCGGCATCCTCGAGGACTACGGCGGAACCCTGGTGCCGCTCCCCGAGGCCGCCTGGGAAACCTCGGTCAGCCAGTGGTATGGCGAGCGCTGGAAAGTCCTGGTCGACCTGCATACGGCTGCGGAAGGGCGAAGTGATCTGGTAATGGACGTGGATATCATCGAATCCGAGGCCGGTTTCGAGTACACCCTGCATCTGGTCTACGTTCCCTGAGGAGGCACGATGAAGCCGAAACAATTCCGTCTCACCGCCGATCAGATCAGCCCGCTGCTGGAGGGCTATGGCGCGTGCATCGCCACCGATCGCATCACCGTTGATGGCCAGCCCGTAGGCTACTGCTATCGCGAGGAGCCGGACAACGACGTGGACAGCGGCTGGCGCTTTCTGGCCGGCGACGAAACCGAGGATTACCTGGACGAACCGGGAAACTCTGGCGTGTACAACGTAAACACCATCGCCAACTACGATCGTGCCGTCCTGGCAGTGGTGGACGCCCCGGCGGGTGCCGCCTTCGAACGCAGTGAAGACGGAAGGCTGCTGCCGGCCTGATCGGTGATGCCACGACTGGCGGGTGTCGCACATCCATCCACGCATGGCGTGGATCTACTGGTAGATGCCAACCTTGGTTGGCACGTCCATCCCGGCAATTGATCCCGGCATCACCCATCCAGGTGGGTGCCGACCGTTGGTCGGCACATCCATCCAAGCCCGGCGTCACCCCCATCGACCATCATCGCGCGACCTCCCGGCCGGCTGTGCTACTACGGCCGTGTACCCCCTTCCTCTCCGGAGCACGACCATGGTCAACCCCGTCGCCCAGGCCCATCGCGGCTTGGGTACCACGCTTTTCAGCCTGCTGAATCCAATACCGTTCGGCTTCTTCGTCGGCGCCCTCATCTTCGACATCCTCTACCTCAACACCGCCGAGGTGATGTGGGGCAAGGCGGCCGCCTGGCTGATCACCTTCGGCCTGCTCATCGCCATCATCCCGCGGCTGATCAACCTGTTCGCGGTGTGGCGCCGCAACGGCACCGCCACGGGCACGGACCGCGTGGATTTCCTGCTCAACCTGGTCGCCATCATGCTGGCCATCTGGAACGCCTTCGTGCACAGCCGCGATGCCTACGCGGTGGCCGTACCGGGCACCATTCTTTCCGCATTGACCGTGGGCCTGATCGCCATCGGTTTCATCCTGCTGTCGCTGCAGCTGCCGGTGCTGCACGGAGGTCGTCATGGCTGATCGCATCCTGCCCACGCTGGGCATCCTCTCGCTGGCGGTGATGCTGGCCGCCTGCGCGGGCAAGGCCGAATACCACCCGGCCGACCAGTCCGGTGCGCAGCCACCGCTGCCCAAGCCGGCCAACTTCCTCATGCCGCCCATGCAGGTGCCCAAGGGCGTGGGCTGGGCCGACGGCCAGGCCCCCACCGTGGCCGAGGGCCTGAAGATCGAGCGCATCGCCGCCAACCTGCAGCACCCGCGCCGCCTGCTCACCCTGCCCAACGGCGATGTGCTGGTGGTGGAAGGCAATGGCCCAGGCGAAGAGCCGGTCACCACGCCCAAGCAGTGGATTGCGGGTAAGGTGAAGGCGCGCTCGGGCAAGGCCGGCAAGGGCGGTAACCGGGTCACGCTGCTGCGCCGCACGCCGGGCACCGACACCTGGACCCAGCACGTCTACATCGAAGGCCTGCATTCGCCGTTCGGCATCCAGCTCATCGGTGACACGCTGTACGTGGCCAACACCGGCAACATCATGCAGTACCACTACGTGCCCGGCGAAACCCGCATGACCGACAAGGGCCGCGAGTTCACCGACCTGCCCAGCACCATCAACCACCACTGGACCAAGGATCTGCGCGCGAGCGCCGATGGCAGCAAGCTGTACGTGGGCGTGGGCTCCAACAGCAACATCACCGAGAACGGTCTGGCCGTCGAGTACCGCCGCGCGGTGGTGCTGGAAGTGGACGTGGCCACCCGTGGCAGCCGCATCTACGCGTCGGGCATCCGCAACCCCACCGGCCTGGATCTGGAACCGAGCACCGGCAAGCTGTGGGCGGTGGCCAACGAGCGCGATGAGATCGGTGCCGATCTCGTGCCCGACTACCTGACTTCGGTAAAGGAAGACGGCTTCTACGGCTGGCCCTACAGCTACTACGGCCAGCACGTGGACGAGCGCGTACAGCCGCAGCGGCCGGACCTGGTGGCCAAGGCTATCGTGCCGGACTACGCCATCGGCTCGCACGTGGCCCCGCTGGGCCTGATGTTCTACACCGGCCAGGCGCTGCCGGCGAAGTACCACGGTGGCGCGTTCATCGGCGAACACGGCAGCTGGGACCGTTCACCGCTGAGCGGCTACGAAGTGGTGTACGTCGCGTTCAAGGACGGCAAGCCGACCGGCCGCCCGGAAGCGGTGGTGAGCGGCTTCACGTCCAAGGATGAAAAGACCCTGATGGGCGCACCGGTCGGCATGGCGATGGACGCCGACGGCGCGCTGCTGGTGGCCGACGACGTGGGCGATGTGGTGTGGCGGGTTTCCGCAAAATAGCCGGAGCGTTGTATTTGTAGAGCCGAGCCCACGCTCGGCTGCTCTGGCTCTGGCTTTTGTAGAGTCGAGCCATGCCCGACTGCTGTTGGTAGAAGCAGCCGAGCGTGGGCTCGGCTCTACAGAAGATCAGAAGCAGTCGAGCACGGCTCGACTCTACAAACGGCCAGCACGCGCTTACACAGACGCGGTGCTGCCACGCAGCCCGCTGAACACCGATTCGGCGGCCAGCCCCACGCCCCCCAGCAGCACGCCGAAGTACACCACCGTTGCCACCACAAAAGCATAACCCGCCGCCACCGCCGCGCCATCGCGCTGGATGAAGCCGATCGCAAACGCCATCAGCGCCAGCGCGGGCAAGGTATTGCTGAAAGGAATCGGCCCGGCCGGGGCCATCAGCAGCAGCGTGGCGAACACCAGCGCCAGGTTGTTCAGCCGCATCATCTTCTTCGACCGCACCATCACCGCCAGCCGCATCGGCTGCGACAGGCGCTCCATGCGGTGCACCCACTTCAGGGCGCGGCCCAGGTTGGTTTTCAGTTTCTCCGTCGCCACCTCGCGCTCGGCCAACCGGCGCGGCACCCACAGCGGGCGGTCGCGTACCCGGCTCAGGCCGATCAGCAGGATGGACGCACCGAATACGGTGCTCAGCCCGGGAATGGAGACCGGAATCAGGAAGATCGCCGACAGCAGGATCACGATCAGCATCAGCCCCTCATCGCCCAGCGCCTGCAGCAGGGTGCCCACGCGGATCTGCTCGCCGGGCAGGCCGTGGATCAGGTCCTCGATCTGCTCCGCCAACGGCGCGGTGTCGGTCGCCTCGGGGGCACGGTAGGTCATGCGTCTGGATCTCCAGGGTAGGGCGGTCATGGGGCCGTCCTGCGGTGTGGGCGCACAGGCTTCCAGAGTATCTCCGCAGCCGCGCCCGGCGGTATGAACCGCGCATGAGGCGGGCAGGCCCGCGACTGCCCTAAAATGGTGGGCCCACATGCAAGGTTGGACGTTGATGGACATGGGCCGCAGGCAATCGACCATCGCACTGGTCGCCATCGATATGGATGGCACCCTGCTGGACCCGGCCCACAAGCTCACTGTGCGGGCCAAGGCGGCCATCGCCCAGGCGCGCGCGCTGGGCGTGCATATCGTGCTGACCAGTGGCCGCCCCGTGTCCGGGCTGGCACCGTTCCTGGCCGAACTGGGCATCGACGGCGACGACGACTACTGCATCGCCTGCAACGGCGGCCTGGTGCGGCGCCTGGGTACCGGCGAGAACGTGGCCGAGTTCCCGCTCAGCTTCGAGGATTTCCGCTACTGCGAACAGGTCGCGCGCGATATCGGCGTGCACTTCCAGGCCCTCGACGGCCAGCGCCTGTACACCACCAACCAGGACATCAGCCGCTACACCGTCATCGACTCGCACCTCTCGCACGTGCCGCTGTCGTACCGCCGCGTGGAGGACATGGACCCGTCGATGTCCTTCATCAAGCTGATGATGATCGATGAGCCCGAGGTGCTGGATGCAGCCATTGCGCACCTGCCGGCCGCTTTGACCGAACGCTTCGCCGTGCTGAAGAGCGCACCGTTCTTCCTGGAAGTGTTCGACCACCGCGCGGGCAAGGGGCCCAGCCTGCAGAAACTGGCCGAGCACCTGGGCATCGACCGCGCCAACGTGATGGCCATCGGCGACCAGGAAAACGACCTGACCATGCTGCAGTTCGCCGGCACCAGCGTGGCGATGGGCAATGCCATCGACGCAGTGAAGGCAGTGGCGCGTTTTGAAACCACGACCAATGCCGACGATGGCGTGGCAAGGGCGATCGAGCAGTTCGTGCTGCAGTAACCCACTGCCCTGGTAGGTGCCAACCTTGGTTGGCACACGCAGCAGAGCCTTCAGCTCCGGTAGGTGCCAACCTTGGTTGGCACACATAGAAGCAAAGCGCCGACCAAGGTCGGCACCTACCAAGACGGCACGATACCTGCGTATATCCACGCTGCACCACGGTGCAATGGTGCACGCGCCGCAGCAGTGCAACACTTCCGCCCGTCGAAATCACGCACTGCTCCGGCCGCTGATTTCCACCCATCGGCGATCCTCCACCGCCGCTCCCACGCAGCCATGTTCCAGCCACAGCATCGCCACGCGCTGCTGCCACGCGCTGGGCATGCGCCTGCGTGTTCCCTCCCTGCACCTGGATCTGGCCATGAACACTCCACCCACGACCCTGCTCGCCCTGGCACTCAGCGCCGCCCTCGCCGCGCCGGCCTACGCCGCCGAAACCAACGACGCCCCCACCACCCTCAACGCCCTGCAGGTCATCGCCACGCCGCGCGGTGCGGCGGTCGCACCCACGCAGGTGGTCGGCCCCAACCGCTACATCATCAACGCTGCCGATCTAGATGCCATGGTCACCGGCAACAACGGCCTGGCCATGCTCAAGGCCGTGCCCGGCGCCAGCTACACCGCCACCGATGGCCTGGGCCTGGATATCTCCGCCACCAGCCTGTTCGTGCGCGGCTTCCGCATGAATGAAATGGGCATCACCTTCGAAGGCGTGCCACTGAACGACAGCGGCTTTCTTTCGCTCACCGGCACCAGCGTGGTGAACGTGGGTGTGCCCGATGGCATCGGCGCGATCACCGTCAGCCCGGGCGGCGCGCCGGTCAGTGTGTTCTCCAGCAGCGCCAATGGCGGCAGCCTGGAATACCGCCTGCGCGACCTGCAGGACACGCCCAGCCTGCGCATCACGCAGGGCGTGGGCAGCAACCGCACGCGGGTCACCACGGTGTCCGGGCAGAGCGGTCAGCTGGGCGAGCACGGCCCGAAAGTGCTGGTCGACCTGCAGCGCGTCTCCGCCGACAAGTACCAAGGCGCCGGCACGCAGGATGTCCTGCGCGGCAACCTGAAGGCACAGCAGGATGTGGCCTGGGGTGACTTCACCGTGTTTGTCTCCGACAGCAAGGCCAAGGTCTGGGGCTACAACAACATCTCCTTCGACATGATCCGCAAGCTGGGCTGGAAGGCCGACAGCTTCTATCCCGATTACGCATGGGCGTACCATGTCGCCTCGCCGGAAAATGCCGAAAAGTCCTGCGGCGCCTACACCTGTGGCGAGCTGTCCGAACTGATTCCCTACGACACCGGCCAGATCACCCGCGACCGCGTGGCGTCCATCAATCACCGCTTCCAGATCACGCCTGCGCTCAGCGGCAACGTGCAGCTGTACAACGCCAACAGCCGCACCCAGGCCACGTTGACTGATCCCACCGTGCCATCGCCCAACGGCGCGCCGTTCTCCGAACAGGTGCAGACCCCGCGCGTGAACCGTCTGGGTGGCATGGCCAACCTGCAGTTCGAGGCCGGCGCGCACACGTTCACCGCAGGCGTGTGGCAGGAAAAAAGCAAGGCCGCCGCCAGAACCGATTGGTACCAGCAGCCGCTGCTGGGGCAGGGCAAACCGTTGAAGGCCACCGGTCCATTCGATGTGTATGGCCCGGCCTTCCTCACCGGCAACGCCTCGCGCTGGGTCACGCGCTCGCAGCAGTTGTACCTGCACGATGACATCGCGCTGGGCGATACGTTGAAACTGGGCGTGGGCTTCAAGGCCGTGGATTTCCGCACTGAAGGCGGCGGCCTCGGCGATGCGCCGGATCGCCCGGTATATGGCGCGCTGCGCGCCAAGGACAACGTCCTGCCGCATGTCTCGCTGTTCTGGAGCCCCAGCGAATCGACCGATGCCTTCATCGACACCGCCAACACCCTGAACGGCTACCGCGTGGCTCAGCGCGGCAACATCGGCTACACCGCCTCGGCGTGGACCATCAGCGACCAGGACGAGTTCGACCGCGTGGCCGGCACGCTGCGGCCGGAGAAGAACTGGAACTTCACCGTGGGCGCAACGCACCGCTTCGAGCGGCTGACGTTGACCGGTGATGTGTTCTACAACGATATCCGCAACCGGTTGCTGTCAGCCGCCATCGGCACCCAGTTCGCGCAGATCAACACCGTGCGGCTGATGCCGAAGATGCATGTGATTGGTGCCGACCTGGGCATTACCGCCGACCTTACCGATCGCGTGCAGTTCTACCAGGGCGTGGCTGTGGCTCGCTCGTACTACGGCAGCGATTTCGTGGTGGGCGATACCGTGTACCCCATCAAGGGCAATGCCCAGCCCGGCTACCCGCAGGTTTCGCTGGTGAGCGATCTGTCCGCGCATTTTGGTGACTGGCGCTTTGGTGCCACCAGCACGTCGTACCTGCGCCAACCGTTTTCCTACGAGAACGATATCCGCGTGCCCACGTTCTGCCAGGTGAACACCTATGTCGCGTACACGCTGGGCGAGGGCAGTGTGCTGCCTGGGCTGGAGCTGCGGCTGGATGTGAGCAACCTGTTCAACCGCAACAACATCGGCACCGCCACGATCGCCGGCTCCTCGTTCTCGGGCGATTACCAGACGCTGCAGCGCAGCGCCCCACGGCAGGTGATGTTCAGCACCGCGATGCAGTTCTGAGGTTGGGTGGGGCAGGGGTCAGATCCCTCCGCGAATGCGGAGGGCTCTGACCCCATCACCGTGAGACCTGCACCCGGGGTCAGAGCCCTTTGCTCCGCAAAGGGATCCGACCCCTCTCTCGCTGTCGCACTTTGCACAACCCGCACTGATTTTCCGGCACCAACGCAAGGTTCCCACAATGTTCCTGCGGCATGCTGTCCACCATGGCCCAGCCCGACCCCGTCTTCCTGCCCACCCGCCCGCGTGCACACGGACGCCCGCGTCCGGTGCCCTACGCGGCGCCAACCGTCGATCTGCAGGCCGAATACCAGTTCTGGCAGGCCTACGAACGCCTCGTGCGCCCACTCCCGGGCGGCGGCCTGCGGCTGGCCTGGCTGGTCTTCCAGAACGTCTACCGCGCCCGCGAACGCTTCCCCGACGACACCCACGAAGCCGCGCTCGCCCGCGTGCTCTTCGGCAGCAACATGACGGCGAAGCGCGCCGCCGAGCTGCAGGACCTCTACGGCCTCGTCAGCCGCCGCCTGGCCACCGTCGCTGCCAGGGGTCAGATCCCTTTCCGCAGGAAAGGGCTCTGACCTTACCTCACGGCGTATCGTAGAGACGCGGCCACCCATCCGCGCCAACGCAGGAAACGCCGATGCCTCTGCCCCCAGGCCATTACCGCATCCTTGCCTATCGCGAGTTCCATGACCTGCCGCGGCTGATGTGGGTGGCCGATGAGGCTTCACGCCAGTGGCTGCTCGATTGCCCCTTTGACGATGCCCTGGATGACTACGCAGCCGAGTACCGCGTGCACACCGTGGGCACCGATGTGGAAGACGCAGTGGAACCGTGGGAGAAGCACCCACAAGGGCTGCTGCCCATGGTCGGTACCGTGCCAGTAGCTGCCCTCCACTTCGACGCCACCCACCGCGCCTCCTTCCACCTCACCTAGCATCCGACCCGTAGCGTCGAGCTTGCTCGACTACGCCTCACCTACCACCTATCCCCCAAACACGCACCGCTCCTCCTGCGGCACGCCCTCCACAACGTCCCGCAACCGCGCCTCCAGCCACGACGGCTCACCGCGCTCGCCCACCGATCGCGCATGGCTCGGCTCCTCCAACAGCCACTGCTGGAAGCTCTCCAGCAGCCGCGCAACATCCGGCGCACGCGTAAGCGCACCCGACGGCATCCGCAGCAACACACGAGCGGGCGCGTTCTCCACCTCCATCACCGCCACGCCCTTGCACCGAATCTCGAACGAGCCCGCGCCATCAGAGTGCGCATGGAACGAGAGCCCTTGCAGTGCCTAGCTCGACGCATAACCCATCGCCTCGCTGCGCAGCAGCCGGTAGCTAGCGGCTGGATTCGCTGTGAACACACTGAGCGATCTCATCAGCTGTCGACTGGTCCAGTACCAAGCTGAAGCCGCTGTTGGTGGTCAAAAGAACGGGGGTTCGCCCTGCGGAAAGTGCGAAGACACGCTTGCCGTTTGGATCCTCGAACCAGCCCGCATTGACACCGCGCGAGCTCATGCCATTCTTGCGCTTCCTTAGCGAATCGCTGACCTCTTCAGTTGCTCCTGCATTCACTAGCGCGGCCGTGGGCAACTTGGCTTTCCAGAAGCCCGCATGCAAGGTGGCAGTGCCCCCGTTGATATCGATCTTCGAACGCAGCGCCAGCATCGCCGTGGATGCCGAGGTCGCGCTTCCAACGACGCAAAGGATGGCGATTGCAAACAACTTCTTTCTGGGCTCCAGGCCGCCATAGAATGCGAGGCCTATAGCACAGATGAAGAGGACCGCCGCGGGGGTGAGCTCTTGGAAGAGCATGCCGCGATTGAACAGAGAGACGGGGATAGTGCATTGCATACGTCCGAAACTCCTAGCTCAATCCAACCGATTTATCGGTGAAGCTAAGCGTTGCTTCTACGAGATCGGGAAGCTCCGCTTCATCGTAGTCAAGTAGGCTGTGCTCCTTCATCGCTGCAAAGAACGCGCCTAGCTCCGCCTTGGCCAGCTCGTCCTTGGTCAGCTCGAAGACCCGAGTTGAGCCAGTAAGCTGAGCTAGTCGGCCCGCAATTTCGATGTTCTGCTGGGCGCCAGGATCCGAGCTTTGCAGCAGGTCTCCATATGCTCGGGCCGAGCGACTTTTCTCGTCATCATCTTCGCCGCCACCTTCAACTGTCACGCTCGACACGATTGCCAGCCAAGTGAAGGCAACCACCACGGAGTGCACACCCACAGCAGCACCAACGGCAGCAACAACCAGGGCGAAAGCGCCGAGTAGTAGCGATGCATCGTTGTTATCTCCGACCGCGGCTAAGGCAGCTGCGTCCAGGGGAGTGGCGCCACCATTTGAACTTGCGAGCAGTTTTTTGTAGGTCTTGAGATCAAGTTTGGTGCCGGGAGCCAACTTGAGGCCGCTGGCGATCTCATTCCGGTTGTGCTGGATAACGGTACCAACTCTCTTCGTGAGAGCGTCAGTAGACACAGGCGAGAAAGTGCCAGCTGCTTGCAGATAGGAGATAACTGCCCGGTAGTCCTTGTCCAAGACCGCCTGCTTTACCTCTGGCTGGGACATTGCAATCAACAATGCAACATTCGCATCGCCCTTTACGAGCTCCGAGCCGTCCATGCCTCGACTCTTGAGAAAGCCTGCAGGATCTTGATTGAATGCTGTACTGGCAGCACGGTCCTTCAACAGATCCTCGATCAGGGAACTGAACCTTGAGTACTCCAGCCAGCCTTCTACTGGAACGCCCGCTCTGGAGATGGGCAACATGAAGCGAGCGGCTCCCTGCGAGCCACCGGTCAAACTCCCTGGTTCACCATAGAGTCGCGTGCCGGCGTTGGAAGCAGCCAAACCTGCCGCAGCAGGGGCTGCGGTGGCAGCGACGAGGGTAGATTGGAGGAAACGACGACGCTTCATTGAATTGCCTCCATGGCAGGTTGACTTGCAACTCGCTTCAAGCCCACTTCATTGATAGCCTTGGCTAGGAAGAAGCGCGTCATGACAGACGGCATGAACTCCTTATGCCTTTCGAGCAAGCGATTGCGTACATCAGGGTTCTTGTGAAGGATTACGCAGGCTTGACAGATGTGGACGACGTCTTTGAGAAGATCGTTGGCGGATTGCTCTGGTAAGAGCTTTTCGATGATCTGGTACGGACCGTCAGCATGAATCCAGTACTTGAGGAAGTCATCTGTCTGCCTCTGGTAGATCTTTGATACCGCTTCATCATTGATGCTGCCGAGCTTCATCTCTGGAATGTGTTCCAGCGTCAGGCCGCAGCACGCCGAGACTTCTCTGTAGGGCGTCACAACGATGTTGTCGAAGATCTGGCCGCACCCCTTGCGCAGAGTCTGCTTCGCAACCGTTCCACCTCGCACATCGCCAGTCTCCTGGAAGGGCATCCAGGAGTTGGACTGAATGACCAGCTTTCTGTCCTGGACCAATGCCCGGACCTCTGGCTGCTCCACCACTGCGCGGAAGTGAGGATTTCCCTCGACGTCCGCTTCGACCGTGATCAAGCAGAAAAGCCCATGCTCGGCAGCAGCAACTGCGCAATGCATGATGCTCTTGGCAGGAACCCATTCCTGATGGTCCTTGCCGGTGCTGAGGTTCAGTTCTTTGAGTCCTGCGCCAGCCAGTTCAGCGACCTTTCTACGTGCGCTGGCCATTGTTTTCCCCCACGATCCGTTACTGACGATTCGTGTCGAAAGGCCTTCGTTAGTTGCATGCGCAATGGCTGCGGTAAGGTCAGCCTTGAGCATAGTGGCCTCGCCACCGCTGAAGACTGCAACCAGAAGAGAGGGGAAATTGCGCTTCGCGTCAGAGATTGACTGCGTCATCTCTTCGAGAGATAGGCGCCCCTTCACGCGGGGGCTCGACTCGAAGCAGCACTGCCGGCATTCCGCAGTGCAGCCGTACGTCGTGATCATCGTGATGGTGCGAGGAGCAAGATGCTCATCCAGAGACACGTCATAACCTCCTTTTCAGAAAGCGAAGATCCATTTCAGAGCGAGATCAGATCATCGCTCCGTCGCTACTGCTGGTTGCTACGATTCAAGTTCTAGCACAGCCATTCAGGCGCTGGCAACTCACTCCCAACTCAACTCATAACTTCTACCTTCGCACTCGGCCGACGGGCTTTCGGGTGGTGTCACATCTGTGCATCTATGTAGCCGTCGCGAGCATCGCCAGTCGCCAGTCTCCGCGATGACGATGACCGGCAGGCGGGCCCGGTGGACACGTACTCTTGGCCGCAAGCGACATCAGCAATACGAAAACAGCTGGCCCGGTGCTGACGTGGGCTTCTGACCCAGAGCAGAAAAATGTACTCAGGTCTTCAAAAGGCTGCACTGGTCTCCGAGTCCAGCGCTGGGTCCGGTTATAAGCTGGCTCGCTACCTGGAGTCCCCCGCTTTACGACTGAGCAGCATCACGTAGAGAGCTTCTACTCGTTGCGGTTGGGGTAACTCACTGTCATCGCCTATGGCGCTGCCGCGGATTCCACTGCCTACATCAACGCGCACCCGCGCCCATTGGCAGCCTATTACTTCGGCGACACCGCGGAAGGGCAGGCGGCATTTACCCAGCAGACCACGTCGGGCGCGCTGGTCATCAACGATGTGATGACACATGCATCGGTGGAAGAACTGCCGTTTGGTGGTGTGGGCGCGTCGGGCATGGGCGCTTACCACGGCGTGCATGGCTTCCGTCAGTTCAGCCATCGCAAGGCGGTGGTGGTGCAGGCCAAGGATGGGGCGTCGAACCCGCGGCTGCGTGCGCCGTATGGGGAGAAGCTCGAGTCTTTGGATGGGGCGCTGGCAATGCTCTGAAGAAGTGAGATCGGCCGTCCGACGCCCGTGCGCGGCGGCCGAACGCGTTGAAACAGTCGCTGACACCTGTCACTTGTCCAGCAGCTCCGGTCCGTCAATAGTGAGCGCCACCCACCGCCCTCCGTGCGGGCACTCACTGAAAGGACCTCTCGTGACCCTGCTGCTGCCCATCCTCTCGCACACCCCGATCTGGGTCTGGGTGATCCTGGCCTACCTCATCACCCGCGGCGTCGCGGCCATGCGGCCAGGGCAGACCTCGCTGCGGAGGCTGGCGATCGTGCCGGCGCTGTTCACGGTGTGGGGCATCTGGTCGATCAGCCACCGCTACGGCGGTTCGCTGGTGGCGTGGAGCGAGTGGCTCGCCGGCATCTGTGCGGGTGCGATGCTGGGCTGGGTGCTGCTGCGCCGGGCGACGCTGACCGTGGATGAAGCGACGGGCCGGTTGTGGCGCAGTGCGGACTACAGCCTGCTACCGCTGCTGCTGGTCACGTTCCTGGTGAAGTACGGGTTCGAGGTGGCGCTTGCGGTGTCGCCTGCGCTGAGCGCCAACGGCAACTTCAGTGCCGCGTATCTGCTGTTGTCCGGCGGGTTCACCGGCATCTTCGTTGGCAAGTACGTCCGGTATCTGTCGGTGCTGCGCAAGGGCATGCCCAGCAATCTGGGCCCGGCGCATTGAGGCAGGGGGGGCTGACGGCTCTTCGATCGAAGCTTTGGCCAAGCCCACGCTTGTCCATCGAGCCTGCTGGGACTGGTTGTACGCTGGCTTGTTAGCCGGACCCGGCCGCCCTACGATCAAGCTGTATCAAGGGGGAAGCCCACCATACGCTGCTCTGTGGGTAAGTCGTATGCCCCGACCCACGGGACCGTCTACCAGGTAGTTGGACCGCCAAGGATTGCTCAGTGAACGCTTTGGTCTCAGCTTTTCAGATTGAATTTCTAGCGACAGCGCTATGTGCATTTGTAATTCTTTACATGCAGGCGCGTGCCTATCGCAAACACAGGAAGCAGTTCTTCCTTACTTTGGCAATCTCAACTGTATTCGCGATAGCCGCCTTCCTTATGAGGGCGCTCCCGTATTTCATTCATATTCCTGAAAGCCAATCGGTCGTGCTGTACTGGCTATCTGTCCCGCTAGCTATTCTTGCCACTGCACTTGGCACATGGGGCAGCGTCCAATTCTTTCAGGCATTCGATGCTAAATAGCATCGCTGGCATCGCGGTCTAACCAAGGATCGCGCTGTACCAAGGGGAGAGCCCGCCATGGGGTGCTTTGTGGGTAAGTCGTGTAACCAGACTCCGGGGTCCGTCTAATAGGTAATCAAGCCGCATGGACAGCTCTGATCGCATATCGCTTGATGATCTCTCAGATGTCCGCAAGGCCGTATCGGTCATGCGTTTACGATCAATTCTTGCCGCAGGTGTCGGCGGAATCATCTTCAGCGCTTTCGTGCTCGCGGCATGGCTTTGGGTACGCCCTGGAGAGGTTTCTGCGGCCATCTTCCTGGCGGCGGTCAGCTACGTCCTGTTCGGCCTGCCGCTATTGGTGCATTGGGTGCGACACTGGCGCAGGATCTATCAGCGCCTTGCGGACGTTGAGCTACGAGTCCAGGCTGGTGAGGTCGTGTATGGGTCGCAAGTGAAGTTCCCATAGCTTGTGGCCTAACAGTTCATTCAAGCCGAGCCCGCCCCCCCGGTCGGCTTGACTCCAGAGTTGAGCGTCCGCTACTGGCCGAAAACGGACACCCCAGTAGCAAGCGCAGCAAGTCTACGGAACCGGGCCCCAAACACCTCCATTGTGGAGGGCAGCTACTCCGGCAACTGCATCCGCCGGCTCGCCAACATCCGTGCCATATCCTGCGAAGGCGGTAATCCAAACGCGCGTGCATATTCGCGGCTGAACTGTGTGGGACTCTCATAGCCGACTTCCATCGCGGTCGTCGTAACGCCTTTGCCATGGGTCGCCAGCATCTGACGCGCCCGCAGCAGGCGCAGTTGCTTCTGGTACTGCAGGGGGCTGAGCGCCGTCGCCGCCTTGAAGTGCCGGTGGAATGCCGACTCGCTCATTGCCACCTGCCGGGCGAGCGAGGCGACGCGCAACGGCTTTGAAAAGTCATGGCGGATGCGCTGGATGGCACTGCTGATGCGGGCCAGTGCGGAATCCGGCGTCGCCAGCTGGCGCAACATGCAGCCATGCGGCCCCTGCAATACGCGATAGAGGATCTCCCGCTCGTATACCGGAGCCAGCGCCGGAATGTCGGAGCGCTGCTCCATCAGGCGCAGCATCCTCACCCATGCGTCCATCAGCTCGGGGGTTACCGCAGCCACATTGAATGCCTCGGTCTGCGATGAAGGCACGCCGCGTCCACTGGCCTCATCGGTGGTGTCGCAGAGGAGAGTGGAAATGATGTCTGCGTCCAGGGTGAGACTCACGGCCAGGTAGGGCTCGCCCGTTGGCGCTGGGTGTACCGCGCCGACGGCGGGCAGGTCCACCGACATGATGAAGTAGGTCGCCGGGTCGTAGTGGAGGGTCTTCTCGCCCACCGTCATCGACTTGCTGCCCTGCAGGATCAGGTTGATCATCGGCTCGTACACGGCGGCCAGCGCATGCTCGGGAATCTCGCCCTGGACCATGGCAACGCGGGGAATCCCGGTTTCTGTCCGGCGATTCTCGGCCTTTGCCGCCAAGCGGCGAAGCTCTTGCAGGGCGTTGTCCATGCCGGCATTGGACACCCCCGGAATCGGCCTGGCAAGGCGGAAAGCAGGAATAGGCAAGAATCGGCGAGGATCTGAACGGCGCCGCCGGGCAGCCAGGCCTAGCCTGTGCATCAACACTCACCGCACAGGATCCCTGCATGAAACACGTACTGATCACCGGCGGCAGCCGTGGCATCGGCGCCAGTGCCGCCCTCAACTGCGCGCAGCAGGGCATGGGCGTCGTGCTCACCTACAACGCCCAGCCGGATGCTGCCCAGCAGGTCGTCGCCTGCATACAGGAAAAGGGAGGCAGCGCCGTCGCCCTGCAGCTGGACGTGAGCAGGACCGACAGCTTCGCGTCATTCGCTATGCAGCTGGCGCAAACACTGCAGGACACCTGGAGCGCAACCACACTTTCGGGTCTGGTCAACAACGCCGGCTTCGGGGTGTTCAATCCCATCGAGATGGTAAGTGAGGACCAGTTCGACAGCCTTTACAACGTGCATCTGAAGGGCCCGTTCTTCCTTACCCAGGCATTGCTGCCGCTGATGGCCACAGGTGCGAGCATCGTCAACATCACCAGCGCCACCACGCGTGTGGCAACCGCAGGAGTGGCGCCGTACGCCGCCTTCAAGGGCGGGCTGGAAGTGCTCACCCGCTACATGGCCAAGGAGTTCGGTGAAAGGCGAATCCGCGTGAATGCGGTGGCACCGGGTGCGATCCGTACCGAGCTGGGCGGCGGCCTGAATGACGAATTCGAAGCACTGCTGGCTTCACAGACTGCACTGGGCAGGGTGGGCGAGCCGGACGATGTTGGCCGGGTCGTGGCCGGGCTGCTGGGGGATGGGTACGGCTGGGTAAATGCACAGACGCTGGAAGTGGCCGGCGGCTACATCATCTGAACTTCAACGGGAGACAGACATGCTGGACCATATCTTTCTGACGGTGACAGACACCACGCGATCGATCGCCTTCTACACTGCGGCGCTGGCGCCGTTGGGCATTGTCAACCGGCTCGACTACGACGGTCACCAGGGTCCGCCTGGGCACCCTGACCTGAAGGGCTTCGGTGCGCATGGGCGCGTGTTCTTCTGGCTGCGGCAGGGAGTGGCCGCAGCGCAGGCCGTGCACGTCGGCTTCGTTGCCGACTCGACCGCCATGGTCAATGCCGCCTACGCCGCGGCCATCGCTGCGGGCGCTACCGAAATTCATCCCCCAGGCGCGCAGCTGCATTACGACCCGCGCTACTACGCCGCGCAGGTACGCGATCCGGACGGCTACAGCCTCGAGTTCGTCTACAAGCGCTGGCAGCACGGGCATGAATAAGGCTTTGGAGCTGCTGCCGTTGGAAGCCACCGTGAAAGCCCTCATTGCCGCGACCAACGCCTTCGACGTGCAGGCGGGCCTCGCGTTGTTCACCGCAGGCGCCGTGATCGATGACCCCTCGACCGGTCACACGTTCCGCGGACGCGCCGGCGTACGGGAGTACCTGCAACGCTACTTCGTCGGCTACCACACGGTCACCCGTCTGCTCTCGGTAACGGTATTGGGAAAGACCGGCATCCGCGCCCGCGTCGACTTCACCGGTGACTTCGGACATGAGATCGGTCGCCTTGACCTTGCCGTGGATGCGCACGGCAGGATTTCCCGCATTGATGCCGCACTTGAGTAGGGCGGCGAGGAACACACCATGAGCAAACTGATGATCTACGGTGCCCCCGGCTACACCGGGCGCATGGCAGCGGCACGCGCGAAGGAGGCCGGGCTGGACGTGGTCCTGGCGGGCCGTGACGAGGCACCGTTGCGCGCCTTGGCGACCGCGCTGGGCGTCGAGTACCGCGTATTTCCCTTGGATACGGTGACCGATGTGGAGCGCGGGCTGCACGGAATTGCCGTGCTGCTCAACTGTGCCGGTCCGTTCGTGCATACGGCTGCGCCGTTGATGGCGGCATGCCTGCGCACCGGTACCCACTATCTGGATATCGCCGCCGAGCTGGTCAGCTATGAGCTCGCTGCAGCGTTGGACCAGGATGCAGTGAAAGCGGGTGTGATGTTGATGCCGGGAAGCGGGGGCAGTGTGGCGATGCTGGGCAGCCTCGCCGCGCGCGCGATGGAACAGGTTGAACGGCCGACATCGCTGCGCATCGCGCTGCACGTTGCGGGTGCGATGTCCCGGGGTTCGGCAACCAGTGCCAGCCAGCAGATCACCGCGCACTGCCTGATGCGCAGGGGCGGCGAGCTTGTCCCCCGCGATCCGGGCGAGCTGCGCGACTTCGATTTTAGCAACGGTGCATCCAGCTGTTTCCCGGTGACCCTGCCGGATCTGATCACCATGGCCCGCCAAAGCGGCGTGGCCGATATCGAAACCTACGTGCACGTGTCCGGAACCGCATTCCCCGAGGGGGGAATTGAAGCATTGCCGGACGGACCCACCGAACAGGAACGCGCCGACAACCGCTACCACGCGGCAGTGGAAGTCATGGATGCCGACGGTTCGACCGCCTATGCCGTGCTGGATACCGTGAACGGATACACCTTCACCCCTCTGGCTGCGATAGAGGCCGCGCGCCGTGTGCTGGCGGGTGAGGTGCGTGCGGGATTCCAGACGCCGGTCGACATCTTTGGCAGTGGCTTTGCCGAATCCATCGCCGACACCCGCATCACTCTGCAGGGCGCGCGAGTTGCGCACACACTCTAAGGAATCATGACATGTCAGTTCCCAGCACTACCGAGCATCTCGCCAGCGACAAGCAATCCGTTCTGGAAGCGCTTTACCGGTTTGCCGCGGGCATCGACCTGCGGGATCGGACTCTGCTTGCATCTGCGTTCGCCGAGAACGCGATTTCCGATTTCCGACCAGCGGCCGCCAAAGCCGGATTCGAGTACCCGGTCCTGCAGGGCAGGGACATCATCGTAGAGGCACTGGCGAGCTCGCTCAGCCAGGTGGATACAACCCACTCCATCAGCAATCCGCGCGTGAGGATCGATGGCGACAGCGCCAGCGTAGACCTGCTGGTGGAGGCCCAGCATGCATCCCGCGACGACCCAGGCAGCCACTACCTGATGAAGAATCGCTACGACGTTGCGCTCTCCCGGAAGGGCGATGTGTGGGTGATCGAGCAGGTGACCGTAGACAACGTCTGGCGCACCGGGAATCCGCGGGTACTTGGGTTGGTCTGATGCGTGACTGTTTGTTGGCTGCGAATGGCCTCGGCTCGACAGCACGTCTCTCTGTGCAGCAGCAACGCCCGTGCGCGGCTGCTGCACAACCCCAGGCCATCAGCTGGCCGTAGCCCCCGCCGCTCGAGCCAACGCGGCCGCGACCTCGTCTCCCTTCCGCTCGCTGTAACGGTCCACCAGGTAGTCCGCGCGCCCCCGGGTCAGCAGCGTGAACTTCACCAGCTCTTCCATCACATCCACCACCCGGTCGTAGTAGGGCGAGGCTTTCATTCGGCCATGGTCATCGAATTCCTGCCATGCCTTGGCTACCGACGACTGGTTGGGAATGGTCAGCATGCGCATCCAGCGGCCAAGCACCCGCAGGGTGTTGACCGTGTTGAACGACTGGGAACCGCCGCTCACCTGCATCACGGCCAGGGTGCGGCCCTGCGTAGGGCAGCACACTGCCATCCTCCAGCGGCAACCAATCAATCTGGTTCTTGAACGCGCCGGTGATCGTGCCATGCCGTTCCGGGCTGACCCAGACCTGTCCCTCCGACCACAGTGACCACTCCCTCAGCCGCTGCACTTCAGGGTGGCGCTTGTCCACGCTGTCCAGCATCGGCAACAGGTGCGGATCGAATACGCGTGTCTCGCAGCCCAGGTGGCGCAGCAGCCGCTCGGCCTCCAGCGCCAGTTTGCGGCTGAACGACTGCGGCCTGAGGGAGCCATAGAGCAGCAGGATCCTTGGCGGCCCCGGATTACCGGCGGCAAGCAGGCTGTGGTCGGGCTGGGGCAGTGAGGCTTCCAGCAGGTTGGGAAGGTCAGGGCTTGTGATCGGCTCATTCATTCGATTATTCTAGAAATATGGAAACATCTAATGCAATCTCCGCCCTGACCGCCTTGGGCCATGGCACCCGCTTGGCCGCCTTCCGCCTGCTGGTGGAGGCCGGCCCGGCAGGCCGCATGGCCGGCGACATCGCCACGGCCCTGCAGGTCCCCCCGGCAACGCTCAGCTTCCACCTGAAAGAGCTGGTCCAGGCCAGCCTGGTGGAGAGTGAAAGCCAGGGCCGGAACGTCTGCTACCGCGCGAACTTCGCTGCCATGACGGGCCTGATCGAGTACCTCACGCACAACTGTTGCGCGGGCTCGCCCAGCGAGCAGTGCGCGCCAACGGCCCCGCAGTGCAAGCGCTGAAGCCACACCCACCCTCTTCAATCAAAGCGACGGCACCATGACCCGCAACGTCCTGTTCCTCTGCACGGGCAACAGCGCCCGCAGCGTTCTTGCCGAAGCCACGCTGCGCGCGTGGGGCGGCGGCGGCTTCAATGCCTTCAGCGCTGGCAGCCAACCTACGGGTCAGATCAACCCATTCGCGCTCGCGCAGTTGCAGGCCGAAGGCATGCCCATCGATGTGCTGCGCAGCAAATCGTGGGATGAACTCGCCGATGGCGCGCAGATGGACCTGGTGATCACCGTATGCGATTCAGCCGCCGCCGAATCCTGCCCGGTGGTCTTTGGTGATTTCATCCGCAGCCATTGGGGCCAGCCAGACCCGGCTGCGGTGGATGGCAACGATGCGGACAAGGCAGCGGCATTTGCACAGGCGCACATGCTGGTGAAGTCGCGCCTGCGCGCACTGCTGGACCTGCCCGAACACCTGTGGGCTGATCGCCCGGCGCTGCAGCGTGCGTTGGACGGCATCGGCCAGCTGCAACCGGCCGACAGCTCACCGTGAACGCACCAGCACAGATGCGCTTGTTCGAGCGCCACCTGACCCTGTGGGTTGCGCTCTGCATCACAGCTGGCACGCTGCTCGGCCACTTCCTGCCGGGCACGTTTGCAGCACTGGCCTCTGCCGAGGTGGCGAAGGTCAACCTGCCGGTGGCGGTGCTGATCTGGCTGATGATCATTCCGATGCTGCTGAAGGTGGACTACGGCGCCATCCGCCAGTTGCAGCAGCACTGGAAAGGCATCGGGGTGACGCTGTTCATCAATTGGGCCGTCAAGCCGTTTTCGATGGCATTGCTTGGGTGGATATTCCTGCGCCACGTCTTCGCGGATTGGTTGCCGGCTGGGCAGACCGACAGCTACATCGCGGGGCTGATCCTGCTGGCGGCTGCGCCATGCACGGCGATGGTGTTCGTGTGGAGCAACCTGTGCCGCGGTGATGCGAACTTCACCTTGAGCCAGGTGGCGCTGAACGACGCGATCATGGTGCTTGCCTATGCCCCGGTGGTCGCGTTGCTGCTGGGCATTTCAGCGATCACGGTTCCCTGGGCCACGCTGCTGCTCTCCGTAGGCCTGTACATCGTGGCACCTGTGCTGGTGGCTGCCTTGCTACGGCGTTGGCTGCTCGCCCGCAACGGCGCGGTCGGTCTGGAACGCGTATTGCGCATGCTCGGACCGGTGTCGCTGGCGGCATTGCTGCTGACCCTGGTGCTGCTGTTCGGCTTCCAGGGGCAGCAGATTCTCAGGCAGCCGCTGGTGATCGCCTTGATCGCCGTGCCCATCCTGGTCCAGGTTCATTTCACCTCGGGCCTGGCCTATCTGCTCAACCGTCAGCTTGGGGTGGCGCATTGCATTGCCGGGCCTTCGGCGTTGATCGGCGCGAGCAACTTCTTCGAGCTTGCCGTAGCAACCGCCGTAGGGCTGTTTGGTGTGCATTCGGGAGCGGCATTGGCGACTGTTGTAGGGGTCCTGATCGAGGTGCCGGTGATGCTGTCCGTTGTTCGGATCGTGAACCGCACCCAAGGTTGGTATGAGCGGAATGGGAGGATCTGAACGGGTTGCGGTTGGTCGACAACGACGATTCTGGCCGGCGGCGGACATCCATCCCCAGCCGAACACGCCGTTTGAGCCTTCCCGGCCGCCCCGGCGGTTTCATGGGATGATGCGCCACCGCGCCCCGACTGCCCCAACATGCACACCCTGACCGATCCCAATCTGCTGAACGACATCGCTGAGATCGGTCGTATCGAGGCGGTGCCGCGCATCCTCGAAACAGTGGCCCATATCACCGGTTCGCGATTCACGGCGATTGCCCGGGTGACCGAGACGACCTGGACGGCCTGCGCCACCTTGGACACGCTGGGGTTTGGGCTCGTTCCCGGCGGGCAACTGGTCCTGGAAACCACCATCTGCGACGAGATCAGGCAGTCGCCCACCTCGGTCGTGTTCGCGCAAGCCAGTGCACACCCGCTGTATTCCAAGCACCACACCCCGCGGATCTATGGGCTTGAGAGTTATGCGTCGGTTCCGATCCATCGGCCGGACGGCAGCTTCTTCGGCACCCTCTGCGCCATTGATTCAACGCCGGGCAACTTCGATGAAGCCCATGTCCGGCGCTCGATGGAGCTGCTTGCCGACCTTGTTGGGCACTACCTCGACAAGGAGGATCGCCTGCTGGAAGCACAGACAGCGCTGTCCGATGCGCAGCGGGATTCAGACCTGCGCGATCAGTTCATTGCGGTGCTGGGCCATGATCTTCGCAGCCCCCTGCAGGCGATCAGCGTTGCTGCGGATTCGCTGGACACGGAGGCAACCTCCGAGCGCCAGCAGCAGATGCTCGCGCACATCGCATCGGGCGTCACCCGCATGGATGGACTGATCAACGACGTGCTCGATTTCGCCCGCGGTCGGTTGGGCGGCGGCATTCCGATCTCGCTCCGCGAAAGCCACTCGTTGCAGGCAGACCTTGAACGCGTGGCGGAGGAGGTGGCGATCGCGACCGGTCGCCAGGACATCAGCGTCCAGATGCAGATCGAGGGCAGCGTGGTCTGCGACCCCAGCAGGCTTTCGCAACTGCTGGCCAACCTGCTGACCAATGCCGCGCAGCACGGTGAGCGCTCTGCGCCTGTCACGTTGAAGGTTCACGCCGCATCCAATGGTCTGGTGCTGGCTGTGCACAATGCAGGCTGCATCCCGTCGGAAAGGCTGGGCTGCATTTTCAGCCCGTTTTCCCGCGAGCAGGGCGAAGAGCCCAGGCCCGGCCTGGGTCTGGGCATCTACATCGCTTCGGAAATCGCCAGGTCTCACGGCGGGACGCTCGACGTGACATCGGATGAAGGCGCGGGAACTGTGTTCACGTTCCAGATGCCGAGCGCGGTGCGTTCGGAAGGACCGCGAGACGGCTGAGTTGGGTTAGTCGGGCTCTGGGCGTAAGCGAGAGCGCCCTCAGGCCCCCGCCTTCCCGCGATCCAACTGCCGATACCCGATCGCCTCTGCCAGGTGCGCCGTCCCGATCCCCTCGCACGCATCCAGATCCGCAATCGTGCGAGCCACCCGCAGAATCCGGTGCATCGCCCTCGCTGAGAGCTGTAAGCGTTCAATCGCCTGCTCCAGTAGATCCTGGTCGCCCTCGCTCAGCCGCGTGCACGCCCGTAGTGCTGCGGGCGGCAGATGCGCATTCAACCCGCCCCGCGCGCGCTGGCGCGCATGGGCCGCTTCAACCCGCGCACGCACCACCGCACTCGACTCGCCCAGCGGCGTGCTTTCCCGCAGCTCCACTGCATCCATCCTCGCCACGTTGATGTGCAGGTCGATGCGGTCCAGCAGCGGCCCTGAGACCCGCGCGCGGTAGCGGGTGATGCGCTCATCGGTGCACAGGCAGCGATTGCTGCGATCGCCCGCCCATCCACACGGGCAAGGATTCATTGCCGCCACCAACTGGAAGCGCGCCGGGTACTGCACACTGCGCGCCGCACGTGCGATGCGGATATGTCCGGACTCCAAGGGCTCACGCAGCGTCTCCAGGGCACTGCGGTTCCACTCCGGCAGCTCGTCCAGGAACAGCACGCCGTGATGTGCCAGCGAGATCTCGCCGGGGCAGGGGGGATTGCCGCCACCCACCAAAGCCGCCGCACTCGCGCTGTGGTGGGGCGCGCGAAACGGCCGTTGCCGCCAGCGCCGCGGGTCCAGCCCTTCGCCACTCACCGATGCAATTGCGGCCAGCTGCAGCGCTTCGTTCTGCTCGGTGTCCGGCAGCAGGCTGGGCAGGCGCGAGGCCAGCAGGGTCTTGCCGCAGCCCGGGCTGCCGATCAGCAGCAGATGGTGGCCACCGGCCGCGGCCACTTCCAATGCGCGACGCGCGTGTGCCTGCCCGCGCACGTCGGCCAGGTCGGGCAGGGGCATCGGCGTGGTGTCCACACGCTGCACCGGCGGCAGCAGGCGTGGGTTGCCCAGCCCGGCGCAGCACTCCAGCAGGGTGCGGGCCACGCGCACGTCGGCATGTTCGGCCAGCGCGGCCTCGGCGGCATTGCCCGGCGGCACCACCAGGATGCGCCCGGCCTCGGCGGCGGCAATCGCGGCGGGCAGCGCGCCGCTGACCGGACGCAGCTCGCCGGTCAGGCCGAGCTCGCCGAGAAACTCGTAACCCAGCAGCGATTGCGGTTCGACCTGGCCGCTGGCGGCGAGGATGCCCAGCGCGATGGCAAGGTCGTAGCGCCCGCCTTCCTTGGGCAGGTCGGCCGGAGCCAGGTTCAACGTGATGCGCCGCTGCGGGAAATCGAAGCGCGCGCAGAGCAGGGCAGCACGCACGCGCTCGCGCGATTCGCGCACGCTGGCTTCGGCCAGACCGACGATCTGGGTCACCGGGAGGCCGCCGGAGAGATGCACTTCCACCCGCACCAGCGGGGCATCGACCCCGGCGCGGGCACGGCTGTAGACCAGCGCCAGGCTCATGGATGGTCTCCTGCGAAAGGGCGCCTGATGGTGAGGCAGGCGTGCGGTTGGTCGCCATCAGGGCTTCCCTGCAATCTGCCTAGGGAGACCGGCCAGTTGACGCTGGGGCTCACGCGTGGCGGCCCGAAACCTCGCCATGCCATTATCCTTGCAGCAATTGAAGTGCGTAGGTTCGGTCCCCTCCTCTTTTGAATCAGACAAGCCCCATGAAGACGCGTACCCCTCTGTTTCTTGCCCTCGCACTGCTGACGTCGGCGGTTTCTTCCCACGCCGCGACCCCTGCCGTGGACTATGTGTCCAAGGCCTTCCGTGACGGTGATTTCGTTCCGCACGTCTACGATGAGAGCAAGCTGATCCAGCGGTATGGTGCAGGTGACAAAACCGTTGCCATGGGCCAGGTCCAGCGCCGCTACGCCGACCCGACCACGGGGCTGGAAGTGATGGTGATCGCCAACGCGGATGGCGGCGCAGAACACCGCACCGTTGATGTGATCCGGGTGTCGTCGATCACCACCGGCAAGCAGCCCGCAGGCAAGACCGAAAGTCTGCGCGGCATCACGCTGAAGGGTGTTGCTATCGGTGACCCGGCCGCCAAAGCCTTGGCTGAAGCCCGCAAAGAGGGCGAAGCGGAAACCGAGCAGGTGAAGCTGGGCTCAGTCGCGGTTGAACGCGTATGCAAGTACGCCGAAGACCTGTTGAATCTCTGCTACTACACCAAGGATGGGAAAGTGGTGGCGATGGAAGTGGGTGTGAGCGACTAGGGCACATGCAATGGCGAGGCGGTACTGTTCGTGCTCATAGCTTTACTGGATGGTCCCAGTAGCAGACCGCCATCGCTGGCCCGTAGCGCGCCACTAATGCATCCACCGCTTGCTGGCTGCGGGGGCCTTCGTTGCTCGACACCGGCGCGCCGATGCCGGCCAGTACCGCGTCAGAGAGCTGCATCAAGGTGATCTTGCGGTCGGTGGGGCAATGCCGCATGACAATGAGATTGGGCTGATTGAGTCGGTCCATCCATTCGAACAGCTGCGGATAAATTGACGCGCGGCGCAGGAACGCATCCTGCCGTTCGATGTTGCGCTGCAGGCGTTGCCTGCCTTCGGCGGTGACGTCGGGCAGATTCTTCATGCGGGGCACAATGCCGCCATGAAACAGCACGACGCTGTCGGCCATGACGTGGCGCGTGTGCGCGGGCAGGAACAGGTAGTTGGCGCAGGACGACACGCATACCTGATAGGCATGGACGCTGGCCTTGCGATCAAGAATTGCATCGCCCATGTCCATGCCCAGCTCGACGTCGCCGCCCAGCGAGCGCACGATCACCTGCGGTTTGATGTCAGCAGGGATGTTCGCCAGCGGCGTGAGGAACGCATCGCGGCTATCACTGGTCAGGCTGCTGGTGAAGTCGGCACAGAGCGTATCGGGTGCGACCGTGCGGACCTCGGCCGGTGCGCTGGATGGCCGTTCCTTCATCCAGGCCACGCAGCGCTCGGTGGCTGCTGGGTCAAGGCCGTCGGCGGCCATCGTGGCGCCGGGCAGGGCCAGCGCGAACAACACAGCAAGACATCGCAACATGATCGTGACTCCTGTCGGGATCCTGGAGAGGCATCCGGTGCACGGCGCGGCCTCTCAAGCGCTATTGTACCTGTGCCGGGCCGATAGCAGATCGAGGGAGCGGATACTGGTCCCTGCACTGGGAAGCGTTTCGGTGAAGGTAGATCGGAAGCGCAGAAATCCGGCCCATATGCGGTCCGGATCTCCACAGTGACTAGGTCGGATCAATCGAATTTCAGATCCGCGTCACTCTGACAACAGTCCAGGATCAGGGCCGAACGTCAAGCGGCACCCTTCTGCGGAGCAGCACAGTTGGGACAGAAATTCGCGGAACGCTCGATCACCGTCCCGCACCCTGCGCACGTCGCATATGTTTTCTTTGCGATGATTTTGTTCCGCATGTAGGCGATCTGAATCACGGCGGGCACGGTCACCCGATACGCCGGGCTGGAAAGGTCTGCCAGCGTCCACACCGCGGTAACCGCCCAACCGATGGGCCCCAACGCTACACTGACACCCTTGGTAATGATTGCGCCTGCTCCGAAAGAGAGGCCACGACCCAGGATCGCCTTTGCAACGGCATGGGCAACGATAGTGACGACCTTATAGGTGGCAAAGCCTCCCAGGCGAGCAGTCTGAATCAACAAGGCAAGTGCACCGGGCCCCTTCGGCAGGCTGCCCAGGCCCAGCTCGTCGGCAATCGTCTGTTTCTCTTCATCCGACATCTTTTCGACAGCTTTGCCGAGAATCTTTCGGATAATGACCAGCTCGACGTCCGCGACAGCGGAACCGGTGGGCATCTTCACCCCGAGATGGCTTGCTACATCATTGACGATCTCGCTGTATGCGATGGTCGGTGCGGCATTCGGAAGCACACTGTCGAGGAAGCTGCCCGCGAACATTCCGCGCGCCTTCCGGAAAGCATTGCTGACCGTGTTGCCGCCGAATTCCAGAATCTCCTGAGCGATCAGTGCACGTTCGGTCGAACCATAGTTCTGCTTCTCCTTTGCGTTCACCAAGATCCTGCACATGGCGCTGTCCAAGGTGAGCCGACCGGCGCCCCGGTCGGTGATGTAGTCGACCAGAATATCCAAGTCCTCGGCGTCAGCCTCGGCCAGGATTACGCCCAAGTCGTTGGTGGCACGGATGTCTTCGTTGGAGAGAGTTTCGGTGGCGATCATGATCAGTCTCGGAAGTTGGCGCCCATTGCGGCGCAGAGGGTAAGGAGGAGCGGGACGTACTCTGGATTGGACGTGTGCAACTGCTGTAGTGGTGGTGCGGCACTAGTCGCACCAATTCGGTACGCCTGAGCCTCGACGTTGCTTCTGACCATCTTGTCTGCGCCTGCAGGAAGTTCCTGCAGGTGATTGGTCAGTCGCGCCAGTTCGCGGCCGTTTTGGACGCTGGCGGATGGGCCATGGTCTTTGGAAGTGCAGAGACGCTTCGCGAAATCGTTGAACCTTGGGTCCGTTCGAGCCGCTTCATGCGTAAAAACTGCAGCGGCGAGTACCTTCCAGTCACGATCGCGCATCAATAGAAAAGCTGGAGGCACGCCAAGCGCATTGGCAATCTGGCAGATGGATTTGAGCGTCGGATTTGCCGCATCATCCTGCTTGAGCAGCTTCGTCAATGAAGATCTCGCCATGCCTGCATCTTCTGCAAGCTGCTCCTGACTCACGATGGTTCGTTCGCCTTCCTCGTCAATGGCGGGCCTTGCCCCTGAGATTCGCCTGATGGCCCGGATGAAGGCCTGTGCAACGCTTGCGTGTAGCGGCTTTTGTTGATCGAACATAGAGCACTCCATGCGTTGGATGGAATTCTCTCCGTCGCGCGTGATTCTGGCCAGTCCTTTTGAGTAATCGAGTAGACAACTGGGATCGAAGGTCCACTCGAGTAGACATGCCAGCAGGATAGGGTGCCAATTGGCGCGGAGTCGGTGAAGCGCCAGCCCGGACGGGGGCTGCTTCCCCGCAGCGGACGTGGAGTAGGTGTACTTCTTGACCTGGGTGGCAGGTGTGATTGTAGGATGCCCCTCAGGAGCTTCCACGGCAAAAGGAGTAGGCGGTAATGTCAGTTTTTTTCGGGCGTGAAAAAGCTAGGCGTTTTGAGTTTGGCCCGATTGAGGACCGTGATCGCATGCAGATCAGAGAGGAGATCAAGCCTTATCTTCTTCTTGATGATGGTGCGCTGCCTGATGACGTCCTTGAGAGTGGGGACACCAAGCTCCCCGTCCATGACGTAGCGAGTGGCGCATTCGAAATAATGCGATCCATGTTTGAACAGAAGAGTGCGAGGGAAGTTCTCAAGTACAGCCCTGTGATTGGCGTGATGACCAATTCGCTGGATATGAATGCATTCGCAATGATGCTTCATCTGGGCGAGAAGTTTCTGATTTCAGTCAATGCAGGGGTGGTGCTTCGTGTAACAGTTTCTGCCTACCGACTTGCCGGGTTCCAGGATGGAGAGCTTGGCAAGAATGTTGTCAATGCAAGTTCGCGCTTCAGCCCCGGGCAAGATTTTCCCTTGCCTGTTGATCCTGAGCGGCGAAAGCGAGCGCTGCGGTGCGCAATGTATGCGACAGTCGCCATCTTCTGTCACGAGATCGCCCACTGCTTCAGAGGGCATCTCGGAAAATCGAAGATGCGTCTTAATGAGGAGTTTCTTGGCTCTGCTGGCGAGGTCGGCCGCGCGGCGGATGAGGTCCGGTCGGCAATGGAGTTTGATGCAGATGAATTTTCCGGACGATTCTTGACAGATATATTTTTCCAAAAGCAGAAGGAGCGTGGCGACCTTCTTCATGATGCGGATAGAGTGGCTGAGTTCGAAAGTATCGCAGCTGGCGTTCTAATTGCCCTATGCCTTACGCGCAAAAGCTCTATATATTTGAGTGGAGTGACTCGCGCCTTCGTGATACTGATCGGCGTACTGACGAGCTGTGCATCTGCAGGCACGAGGGATGGTCAGCGTCCAATGAAGTATTTGAACGATCTGCTTGAACGGTTGCAAGCAGAGATGACTGCTGCTGGAGTTGAAATGAATGACAGCGGAGTTACGATGCTTGACGAGAAGGAGGAACTGAAGAGAAACATGGACGTTCGGGATGAAGCTGTTGCGTCGTGGTTGAGTAATCGGCCGGACTGGGGTGGGCGGGGGAAGCCCGAGCAGGAGTAACCAGGCAGTCTTCTTGATCGGAGGGAACCCTGTTCGCCTCAGAAGTCTTTCATTCACGAAGGACGCGAAAAGTGGATACGGGCCGAACTAACGAGTCTCAATCCATTGACTCCAAGGCGAGAGGAGGCGAAAGGCGGTGTGCAGAACCTCCATCTTCCACTCGATTGGGTGGGGCCGCGGGCTGCGCGATACGTGGCTGGAATCTAGTCTTGCCTGACCACAAGTAGCTCTCCGCGCCACGCCCAGAAACTGGAACTGCTTGAACTCGGGGCCGGGTCAGGGCGCGCATTGACGTTGTCTCAGCTGGCGTCGCGGCCCTGTTCCAGCTCACGCACCACCGCTTCCAGCGCATCCAGCTTCTCGCGCGTCTTCAACAGCACCGCACGCTGCACTTCAAATTCCTCGCGCGTCACCAGGTCCAGCTTGGCCAGGCCGGCCTGCAGCGCGGTCTTGAAGGTGGCCTGCAGTTCCTCGCGCGATTCGCGCAGGCCCGGCGGGACCAGGTCGCTCAGACGGCGGGCAAGGTCATCGAGGTGATTCAGGTCGATCATGGGGGTACTCCGTGGCCTGGCAGGCCGTTCTGCGCATAAGGATACCGCCGGCCCGCGCGCCCGCACAGGCGACGCTGGTTTCGCGCCGGGCGCGCTCAGGCGCTATCCTCCACGCCGTAATACAGGAGATCGACGATGAAGATGGTCATGGCGGTGATCAAGCCGTTCAAGCTCGACGACGTGCGCGAAGCGCTGGCCGAGCGTGGGGTTACCGGTATTACGGTGACCGAGGTGAAGGGTTTTGGCCGGCAGAAGGGCCATACCGAGCTGTACCGTGGCGCCGAATACGTGGTCGACTTCCTGCCGAAGGTAAAGCTGGAAGTAGCGGTGACCGACGACCAGGTGGAACTGGTGGTGGAAGCGATCGTGAAGGCGGCGGGCACCGGCAAGATTGGTGACGGCAAGGTGTTCGTGTACGACCTGGGCAGCGTGGTGCGTATCCGTACCGGTGAACTGGACGCGGACGCGCTGTAATCCGTTTTTGTAGAGCCGAGCCCACGCTCGGCTGCCGTTTCGCCGTTATGTAGAGTCGAGCCATGCTCGACTGCGTTTCGCGTGATGCAGGCAGAGCAGTCGAGCATGGCTCGACTCTACGCAAGCGCTTACCGCTGCTTCGCCCACTTGTAGAACCGCTTCCAGCCCTGGCGCACGGCGGCCACCCAGCCCGGGTCGGCGACCAGCGCGGCCTGCGCGGCGCTCGGCGCCTGGCCGGTGACGCGCTGGCGGATCTTCAGCAGGTTCTTCATGTCGCTGCGGCGCAGCTGACGGCTGATCGGATTGCGGCGCAGCCAGCGCGGGGCGCGCCACGCTGAAGTGAAATCCAGCAGCACCGGCACGCCACCGCTCACCACCACGTTGGTGCCGTGCAGATCGTTGTGGGTGATGCCGGCCGCGTGCAGGCGGCTGAGCGCGTGCTGCAGCTGGTCAAACACTTCATTGCCCACGGCCTGCGCGGTGCTCAGCGTCTGCCCGGGAATGAATTCCATGCCCAGGGCGAGGCCACCGAGGGTGCCGAGCAGGGCCGGTGCGTGCTTCCAGCCGCCCAGGCGCTGCAGGATGCGCGCTTCACGGCGCACCATCAGCCGGGCGATCAGCGAAACCGGGGTGCCGCGGTAGCGGGAATAGTCCTTCACCACCGCTGGACGGCCGTCCAGGCAGGTGCGGTAGACATCGGGGGCAAGGAAGCGATCGCCGCGCTTGAGCAGCAGCGGTGCCACGGCATCATCGCCGCAGGAAGGGGAGGGGGAAACAGAGGACGTCATGGCGGGGTCTCGGACGATCCGGTGGGCGGCGCTGAAGCGTCAAGCGAACCGGTACGACTGGGGGGAAGAGCTAAACTTTCGTTAAGCTAATTTTAGTACCGGCAAGTTTGCTAATCCACGTTTCGTCGGAGAAATGTCGGGGCCGTGGCTGGAACAGTTCGTCACGCCGGATCGGACAATGTCGTCTCACTTTGACGATTGGTCATTTTCAATCAATGGCTTGCCAGAAATATGAGGAGCAATGCGCTGTAAGAACGGCAGCAGTGCGTCGCGCATCTGGTCCAGCCCGGGCTGTTCGATGGGGAAGTGGCCGCACGCGTCCAGCAGGACCCGCTGCCTGGGGGCGGCCAGGCGCTCGAAGAAGCGATCGCTGATGGCCACTGGGGTCCAGTCGTCGCAGGCCGGGTGCAGCATCAGCACCGGGCAGCGCTGGAACTGCTCCGGTTCCAGCGCCGGGGCGGTGTCGAACAACGACGCCATCAGCCCCAGCGGCACGCGGTTGCCGCCGCCCAGCGGGTCGGCGCAGACCAGTGCGGTCAGGGCCGGGTCGCGCGACATGCGCTGCATGTGGGTGAACCAGCGCACCGGCAGGCGCAGGCCGCGGGTCAGGCGGCTGCAGGGACGCAGCGTGGGCAACAGGGCGCGCATCCACGGCCTGCGCACCAGCGCGGCCTGCACCACCGGGTCGCGCGGGTCGGCCAGGGTGGTCGCCA
Organism: Stenotrophomonas sp.; assembly: GCF_035634915.1. Taxonomy (GTDB): domain Bacteria; phylum Pseudomonadota; class Gammaproteobacteria; order Xanthomonadales; family Xanthomonadaceae; genus Stenotrophomonas. The sequence goes on along the minus strand of NZ_DASQCB010000009.1, from coordinate 61,438 downwards.
CCAGGCCCCGCACCCACGGCGATTCGGCCGCCACGAGATAGGCCAGGTAGCCGCCGATACTGGCCCCCAGCAGCACGATCGGGCGCGGCCGTCGCCGGTGCTCGGCTTCGATCAATGCCAGCAGCGCCCGCTTCCATACGCTGTAGTCGATGGATGTCCACGGGGCCGCGCTCAGGCCATAGCCGGGCAGGTCCGGTGCCAGCACTTCATGCCCGGCCTTGGCCAACACGGCCGCCAGCGGCGCAAACATCCGGCCATAGCCGCCGGCGCCATGCACCAGCAGCACGGTCACGCCGGCGTCGGCCGAGCCGTGGCGGTCCAGGCGCACGCTGCCTCCGTTCCAGGCAAAGGCCTCGCTGCGCGGGTCGGCCGCCGGTTGGCCGGGGAAAAACGCCGCATAGCGGCCGCTGAGGGCGGGGTAGGGATCGAGGTCGCGGGCAGGCATCACGCCAGTGTAGGCCAGCCGTTCAGCGAGGTGATGCTGAACCGGGCGCACGGGCAACTTGACCGCGGCGCATCGGCTGCCGACCATAAGCTGTTAACCCGCGACATCGGCGGCCGCCCCCACCCGGCACGTCCCCGTCCCCTGCCGCGTCCCCCCTGGTGCAGGCCGCGCGGCCGCATCGTTCGTTTCCCTGTCCGGCGCCCGCTGGAGGAAAGTGTTTTGATCATCAAGATTGTCCTGGCAGCGCTGTTCGTGGCCTGCGTGCTGTACATCCATTACCGCGGCAAGGTCCGCGCGCGCTGGTCGCGCCAGTTGCTGGACCACTCCAGCTTCATGGCCCCGATCAACGTCATCATGTACCTGTTCTCGAAGGTGCCGACCACGCCGTTCCTGGACCCGGGCAAGGAGCTTCCGCAGCTGGAACCGCTGCGGCAGAACTGGCAGGTGATCCGCGACGAGGCGCTGGCCCTGCGTGACGCGCAGAAGATCGCCGCCTCCAGCAGCTACAACGATGCCGGCTTCAATTCGTTCTTCCGCCGTGGCTGGAAGCGCTTCTACCTGAAGTGGTACGGCCCGTCGCATCCGTCGGCCAAGGCCATGTGCCCGAAGACCGTGGCGCTGATCGAATCGATTCCCGACGTGCGCGCGGCGATGTTTGCGCAGCTGCCGCCGGGCAGCGAGCTGCGCCCGCACCGCGATCCGTTCGCCGGTTCGCTGCGCCTGCACCTGGGCTTGAGCACGCCCAACGACGATGGTTGCTACATCGTGGTGGACGGGGTGAAGAAGAGCTGGCGCGATGGCGAGTGGATGATGTTCGACGAGACCTACATCCACCACGCGCACAACGAAACCGACCAGGACCGCGTGATCCTGTTCTGCGATATCGCTCGCCCGCTGCGCTTCGGCCTGCCGGGCCTGTTCAATCGTGCGGTGGCGGCCACGCTGCTGGCCGGTGGCGCTTCGCCCAACCTGCCGGGTGACCCGACCGGTGGCGTCAACAAGGCCTTCGGTGGCCTGTACAAGGTGCGCCTGAAGGCCAAGGCCCTGCGCGAGCGCAGCGTGGTGGCCTACCAGGTGATCAAGTGGGGCCTGGTGGTGGCGGTGATTGCCGGTATCTGGGCGATCTGATCGCCGGTTTCACGGAAACGAAAAACCCGCGCTGTCGCCAGCGCGGGTTTTTTGTTGGGTAGGTGCCAACCTTGGTTGGCACGCTTTCCAATCAACCCTTCAATGCCGCCTGCACGAACGGCGGGGTCACCAGCACGCCGGTGTGCAGTGCGGCGGTGTAGTACAGGGTGTTGAAGGTCTTGGCAGCCGAATCGGCCTGGCGGAAGTCGAAGCCGCTCTCGCCCTTGCGCGCCATGGTCACGCTCCACCAGCCGGTGGGGTAGCACGGCTGCGGGAACGGCAGGGTCTTGAACGAGCCGAAGCCGGCCTTGCCCATCTCGGTGCGCATCTCGTTGATCAGCTCCAGCTGCATCAGCGGCGATTCGGACTGCTGCACCAGGATGCCGTCGTCCTTCAGGGCCTTGAAGCAGCTCTCGTAGAACGCCTTGTTGAACAGGCCTTCGCCGGGGCCGACCGGGTCGGTCGAATCGACGATCACCACGTCCACGCTGCCGGCCGGGCAGTTGGCCATGTAGGCCACGCCGTCGTCGAACAGCAGTTCGGCACGGGCGTCATCGTTGGAATCGCACAGTTCCGGGAAGTGCTTGCGCGCCATCACGGTGACCTGCTCGTCGATATCGCACTGGGTCACGCTCTCCACGCCCTTGTGCTTGAGCACTTCGCGCAGGGTGCCGCAGTCGCCGCCACCGATGATGACCACGCGCTTGGGCGCGGCGTGGGTGAACAGCACCGGGTGGCTGATCATCTCGTGGTAGAAGAAGTTGTCCTTGCTGGTCAGCATGATGGCCCCGTCGATGGTCATCAGGTTGCCCCAGTCGGTGGTCTGGAAGATCTCGATCTTCTGGAACGGCGACTGCACCTCGTCCAGCTTGCCGGTGATGCGGTAGCCGATGGCCGAGCCAGTGCGTTCGAAGTGTTCGATGTACCAGTTGCTGCTGTCAGTCATGGAGATACGGTCCTGTTCGGAGGGGATGGAGCCGGGCTGACGGCGGGGTGCCTCGCTTCCGGACGGATCGGCCCGTTCAGGTTCAGACCTGTCACGGGCGCGGGCGCGCATGATAACGAACCTGTGGGCATATAGGCGTTATCATGCCCCCCCTTTTATTGCCAACAAGGCCGACTGCAATGACCGATTGGTCCCTCGACCAAGCCCGCAAGACCTACTCGATCCCGCATTGGGCGGATGGTTATTTCGATGTGGATCAGGCCGGGCACATGGTGGTGAGACCGACCGGGGCAGACGGCCCGGTGGTGTCGCTGCCCAAGGTGGTGGACGCCGCACGTGCCGGCGGCGCCAAGCTGCCGCTGCTGGTGCGCTTCCCAGACATCCTCGGCCAGCGCCTGGGCAAGCTGCAGGCGGCCTTCGCCCAGGCCCAGCAGGACTGGGACTACCCGGGCGGCTACACCGCCGTGTACCCGATCAAGGTGAACCAGCACCGCGGCGTGGCCGGCACGCTGGCCAGCCACCACGGTGAAGGCTTCGGCCTGGAAGCGGGCAGCAAGCCCGAACTGATGGCCGTGCTGGCGCTGTCGCGCCCGGGTGGCCTGATCGTCTGCAATGGCTACAAGGACCGCGAATACATCCGCCTGGCCCTGATCGGCCGCAAGCTGGGCCTGCAGACCTTCATCGTCATCGAGAAGCCCTCCGAGCTGAAGCTGGTGCTGGAAGAATCCAAGGCGCTGGACGTGAAGCCGGGCCTCGGCGTGCGCATGCGCCTGGCCTCGCTGGGCGCCGGCAAGTGGCAGAACAGCGGTGGCGACAAGGCCAAGTTCGGCCTGTCCCCGCGCCAGCTGCTGGACCTGTGGAAATCGCTGCGCGATACCGAATACGCCGACTGCCTGAGCCTGCTGCACTTCCACATGGGGTCGCAGATTTCCAACGTGCGCGACATCGCCAACGGCATGCGCGAAGCCACCCGCTATTTCGTCGAGCTGTCACAGCTGGGCGCGAAGATCACACATGTGGACGTGGGCGGCGGCCTGGGCGTGGATTACGAAGGCACCCGTTCGCGCAGCTTCTGCTCGATCAATTACGGGCTCAATTCGTACGCCAGCAACATCGTGCAGCCGCTGGCCAATGCCTGCGAAGAACATGGCCTGGCCCCGCCGCGCATCGTCACCGAGTGCGGCCGCGCGATGACCGCGCACCACGCGGTGCTGATCGCCAACGTCTCTGAAGTGGAGCAGGCGCAGGAAGGCCGCGTGCCCGACCAGCACGACGATGAGCCGGCCTCGATCCGCCACCTGCGCGAGATCCACGAGGAACTGGATACGCGCCCGGCGGTGGAACTGTTCCAGGAAGCGCAGCATTTCCACGCCGAAGGCCTGGCCAGCTACGCGCTGGGCCAGATCGACCTGCCGCAGCGTGCGCGCATCGACGATCTGTTCTACGCCATCGCCCACGGCGTACGTGCGCGTCTGAGCTACGACGAAAAGAGCCACCGCCCGGCGCTGGATGAACTGAACGAGCGCCTGGTCGACAAGTATTTCGTCAACTTCAGCGTGTTCGAATCGATTCCCGATGCGTGGGCGATCGACCAGGTGTTCCCGATCGTGCCGATCGAACGCCTGAACGAGACCCCGGACCGCCGCGGCATCATCGCCGACATGACCTGCGATTCGGACGGCATGGTCAAGACCTATGTCGAGAACGAGAGCCTGGACACGTCGCTGCCGCTGCACGCGATCAAGCACGGCGAAAGCTACCGCATCGGCTTCTTCATGGTCGGTGCCTACCAGGAAATCCTGGGCGACATCCACAACCTGTTCGGCGATACCGACGCCGTGGAAGTGGTGGCCGATGCCGATGGCTACGCGATCACCCAGCAGCGCCGCGGTGACACCACCGACGTGATGCTGGACTACGTGGGCTACAGGCTGGACGAGCTGCGTGCGGCCTATGCCCAGCGCGTGGCCGCGGCCGCGCTGTCACCGGAACGTGCGCAGGAGCTGTCCGAAGCGCTGGAAGCAGGCCTGACCGGCTACACCTACCTGTCCGACGAACCGCTGGTGTGATGTTCATGGGAACGCTGGGCATGGCCCGGTGCTGCCTGATCTGATGAGCGCGCGCGCGATCTTCCACCTGTTCCTGCATGCCGCCGTGCCAGCCCTGCTGGCATGGCTGTTCTGGCGCAGGCGTTTTGCCTCGGCCTGGCTGTTGTTGCTGCTGGGCTGGATCATCGACCTGGACCATCTGCTGGCCGACCCGATCTACGCGCCGAACCGCTGCAGCATCGGCTTCCACCCGCTGCACACCGCACCGGCGATTGCGGTGTATGCCGGGCTGTGCGTGCCGAAGAAAACGCGGCTGGTGGGTGTCGGCCTGATGGTGCACATCGTGCTGGACGCCATCGACTGCTGGTGGATGCACCACCGCTGAGCTTTGGTAGATGCCGACCTTGGTCGGCACGGCGTGTCGACCAAGGTCGACACCTACCGGGCGTGGGCAGACCTTGGTCGGCATGGCGTGTCGACCAAGGTCGACACCTGCCGGGCGTGGGCGGGGCGCGCACAACGGCAGGTCACCCCATCGGCAACCACACCGTTGCCTGCAGCCCCGGCTCCGCGTTCTCCAGCACCAGGCGCCCGCCGTAGCTGGTGGCGATGTCTCCCACAATCGCCAGGCCCAGCCCGCTGCTGCCTTCGCGCTCATCCAGGCGCACGCCACGACGGGTGACCTCTGCAAGGGCCTCAGTGGCCAGCCCCGGGCCGTCGTCGCGTACATCCACGCGCAGTTGCCCTTGGTCACTCATCGCGCTGATCGTCACCCGCTGCCGTGCCCACTTGCCGGCGTTGTCCAGCAGATTGCCCAGCATTTCCTCCAGGTCCGCACGCGCACCGGCAAACTGCAATGCCGGGTCGATGCCTTCGGCAGTGAACCCAACGCCGCGCTCGCCATGCACGCGCGCCATCAGCCCGCACAGGGCCTGCGCGACGGCGGCCACGTTGGTGCGCTGGCGATGGTCGGCCGCCAGGCCTACCGCCAGATGACGGTCGACACTGGCCTGCATGCGCGCGCCCTGTTCGCGCACGGTCGTCCGCCATGCCGTCCCGTCACCATCGGCCTCGGCGGCCAGCACGCTCAGTGGCGTTTTCAGGGCATGGGCCAGGTCTTCGGCACTGGTGCGTGCGCGTGCCACCATGCGTTGCTGGTGTTCCAGCAAGGCGTTGAGCTCCTCACCGAGAGGCACGATCTCGCTGCCCAGGCCAGCGGTGTCGATACGTTGGGCCTGGCCGCGGCGCACGCGTTCCAGCTGCGTGGCCAGGCGCCGCAGCGGGCGCAGGCCGAACTGCACCTGGGTTGCCAGTACCGCCAGCCAGACCGCCACCAGCACCCCCAGCGCAAGCGCGCTGCGCTGGCGGAACGCGGCGACGTCGGTATCCAGTGCGCTGCGGTCGGTGGCCACGGTTACTCGATATACCTCGCTGGCGCGCGGCAGGCGCACCTGCTGTACACGCGCGCGCAGCGCCTGCTGCAGCGGACCGGGCAGGTTGCGGCTGGCTTCAACGGCCGCCGCAGCCGGCAGGGTTTCATCCCACAGCGAGCGCGACTGCAGCAGCACCTGGCCGTGGCCGTCGGTGATCTGCCAATACGCACCGGAAAACACCCGCTGGAAGCGCGCGTCGTTGGGTTCCTGGCGCAGCTGCAGGCGGCCGTCGGGCGTGGTTTCCATCTGCGCGACCAGGGTCAGCAGGTCCTGTTGCAGCTCGTGGTCCAGGCGGTCGCGCGCGCTGCGCTTGTACAGTTCGCCCAGCAACGCACTGGCCAGCAGCGAAACCACCAGCAGGCCGAGGCCGCCGGCCAGCAGCAGGCGACGGCGCAGCGAAGGTTGCCCGCTCACGGCGCGGCCAGCCGCCAGCCCTGGCCACGCACGGTCTGGATCAGGTCGTTGCCCAGCTTGCGGCGTACGCGCCCGAGCAGCACGTCCAGCGCGTTCGAATCCGGGTCCAGCCCACCCTCGAACACCTGTTCGCCCAGACGGTCGCGGCCGATCACCTGGCCGCTGTGGTGGATGAAGCAGCTCAGCAGGCGGAACTCCTGCGGGCTGAGCGCCAGCGCCTGGCCATCCAGTTCGAAGCGGCCGGCGTTGACGTCCAGCTGCAGCGGGCCGCACTGCAGGCGCGGGCTGGCGTGGCCGTGGCTGCGGCGGATGAGCGCGCGCAGGCGCAGCACCAGTTCGTCGGCCTGGAAGGGCTTGGTGAGGTAATCGTCGGCGCCGGCATCGAAGCCGGCCAGCTTGTCGTGCCAGCGCCCGCGTGCGGTCAGCACCAGCACCGGGAAACTGCGGCCATTGGCGCGCCAACGCTCGATGACGCTGAGGCCATCCAGCCCGGGCAGTCCGAGATCGACGATGGCGGCCTGCAGATCCTCGATCTGGCCGATCTCTTCGGCCTGGCGGCCATCGGCCACGATCTGCACGACGTAGCCAGCCTGTTCCAGCAGCGGCTGCAGGCGCTGTGCCAGCGCCGCGTCGTCCTCGGCCAGCAGGATGCGCATCAGTCGTCCAGCTCCGTCTTCAGCAGCTTGCCGGTGCGCGCATCATAGTCCAGCTCTACCACCAGGCCGTCGGCGCGCAGGATCTCGACCTCGTACACGCCATCGTCCAGTTCCACTTCGAGCAGTTGCCCGGCGTGGCGTTTCAGTGCATCACGCACCACGCTCTCCAGCGGCACATAGCGGCCCTGCTGCACCGCGCGGCGCGCCACCTGCTGTTCCGGGTCCTGGCTGGGCCCGGCGGCCACGGGGGCGCTGGCCAGGGCCAGCAGCAGGGACAGGGCAGGGAAGACGTTCACGGCGTGATGCGAAGGCTGGAGAGCGGGAGCTGGCGCGAGTGTGCCAGCGTTGGCTAACCATCGACTAACAGGCGCGGCTAAGGGCCTGTTAGGCAGCGTGGGCAAGCTGGTGTTGCCGGGCTGGTCCGGCCCCAACAGGAGAACCCCCATGCTGAAGTCCCTCGCCCTGGCCACCGTGGCCGCACTCGCCCTGGCCCCCGCCGCACAGGCCGCCCCGCTGGGCATCGCCCAGGTGGAACAGACCCTGCGCAAGGCCGGCTACACCCAGATTCACGAGATCGAGCGCGATGACGGCGTGTGGGAGGCCGACGTCAGCCGCGCCGATGGCCGTTTCAGCGAGGTCTACGTGGACCCCAAGACCGGTGAGATCTTCGATGAGCACAACGGTCGCGCGCTGCTGGGCACCGAGCAGGTGCTGGCCAAGGCACAGGCCCACGGCCTGCGCGAGATCCATTCGCTGGAACGCGATGGTGCAACCTGGTCGCTGGAAGCGCGCAATGCCCGCAACCAGAAGGTGGAAGTGCGCCTGAGCGGCTATGACGGCCGCATTCTGCACAGCGAGCGGGATGGCTGGCTGGATTGACCGGGCGTTGGTAGCTGCCGACCTTGGTCGGCAGAGCGTGTCGACCCAGGTCGACACCTGCCGGGTTGTTGGCTTACCAGCCGTACGGCGGCGGGTAATCCCAGTAACCCGGGCCACCGCCGTAGTAGCCACCGCCGTAGGGGCCGAAGAAGCCCGGGCCCTTGCCTTCGCTGACGTGGATGTTGAGGTTGACCCCGCGGGTCTTGCCCTCATCGGTGGTGTAGTTCTTGCTGAGGTTCAGCGTGGCGGCGTTGTAGTGGCTGTTGCCGTAGCCCTTGGAATAGCCGATGCCGGTGGTGAAGCTGCCGGATACCTTGACCTTGTCGTCGGTCACATCGGCGATCCTGGCGTCATCGTGCACACGCGGGCCGCTCTTGTCACCGTAATAGGTGCCCGGCGGGTCCTGCTGCACGGTCGGGTCGTTCAGATAGCGCATGGGCGCCTGCGGCACGGACAGGTCCAGGCCGTCGGCCTGCGGCGCGGTGGCGCCGGCGGCGGACTGGGCCAGGGCCGTCCCGGGCAGGCAGGCCAGGCAGAGCAGCAGGGGCAGGGGGCGGATCATCGCGACGCTCCAACAGGCAGGGACCGCGGCAAGCGCGGCGGGACAGGCCGACGCTAACAGGCGCTGTTTGAATGATGCCTGTCGCCGGGCCGTAGAGTCGAGCGACCGCCGCACTTGTAGAGTCGAGCCATGCTCGACTGCGGTTGGCAGAAGCAGTCGAGCAAGCTCGACTCTACCAAGGTTTCAGGCGCAGTCGAGCATGGCTCGCCTCTACGAGACCCGTTCGAACCCGAATAGTTCCTGCAGCGGGTGCCGCCGCCGCTCGATGCGCGCCCGCAGCAGCCCCGCACCGATCATCGAATAGGTGATGCCGTTGCCGCCGTAGGCCATCGCCAGCTGCACGCGCGGCCCCCACTGCGGGTGCGGGCCGAAGAACGGCAGGCCGTCGGCGGTCTCGGCAAAGGTGCCGCCCCAGGAAAATGCGGGGGTCGGGTCCAGCTGCGGGAACCAGTGCTGCAGCTGCTTCATCAGCTGCCTGGCCTTGCCCTGCACGCGCCGGTCGCGCCGCGCCGGGATGTCGATGGCATCATCCAGACCGCCCACCAGCAGCCGACCCTCGCCGGTGGCGCGCAGGTACAGGTAGGGGCGGGCGCTTTCCCACACCATCGTGCGCTGCAGCGGGCCCAGCACCCCGGCGTCGATGGGGTCGGTGATGAAGGCATAACTGCTGCGATTGCGGGCCACCCGCTGTTTGATCCAGTGCTGGTTGGCATAGCCCATGGCCAGCACCACGTGCCTGGCGTGGATCGTCGCGCCGGCCTCGGTACGGGCGACCACCCCACGCGCACCCGACTGCAGGGCCTGCAGCACGGTGCGGTCATGCACGGTGCCACCACGACGCTGCACCCGCTGCAGCAGGCCGTAGGTGAGCCGATACGGATCGACCCGTGCGGCCTGGCGGGTCAGCAGCGCACCGCCGCCGTCCACGCCGAAGCGCGCCTGCAGATCCTCCCGGCCCAGCCAGCGTGCATCCAGCCCGGCCTGGCGGCGTGCGGCACCCTCGGCCATCAGCACCGGCACGTCACGGTGGCGGCTGGCCAGGTACAGGCTGTCCATGCGCTTGAAGTCGACATCCTTCAGCCCGCGCGCCACCTGGCCCAGGGCCGGGATGGCCTCGGCGCAGGCGCGGTAGGCCGCTTCCGCGGCTTCGTTGCCGTACTGGCGGGCCAGATCCAGCAGGTGGGTGTCGATCTCGTACTGCAGCAGGGCGGTGCTGGCGGCGGTGCTGCCCCAGCCGATGTCACGCTGTTCAATCACCGCGACGTGGTGGCCATGGCCGGCCAGTTCGTGGGCGATCAGGGCGCCGGTGACGCCGCCGCCCACCACCAGCACCTCGCAGCGCAGGTCCTGCTGCAGCGGCGGGAAGGCATGGACCAGGCCATTGCGCACCGCCCACCACGGGTAACCGCTCTTCAGGTCCATGCGCAGGGCTCAGGCGGTGGGGTTGCCGGTGTGGGGGGTATGGATCAGTTCGGACAGATCGAAGCCCTGCTGCTGGGCCGTGGCCAGATAATGGTCGCGCACGGTGGCATCCAGCCGCGGTTCGCGGGCCAGCAGCCACAGGTATTTCCGATCCGGGCTGCCGACTAGGGCAACGCTGTAGTCCGGTGCCACCTGGATCACCCAGTAGTCGCCCTTGGTGAAGGGCAGCCAGCGCAGACCCTTGGGCAGGAAGCTCACGGCCAGGCGCGCGCTGTCATTGTCCACGGGGCTGGCTTCGCCGATGGCGTCTTCGACCTCGCCGTCCATGCGGCAGCGGTTGTGAACCTGCACGTTGCCGTTGTCCAGCAGCTGGTAGTGGGCTGATACGTCGGTGCAGCCTTCCGGCTCGTGACGCATGGGCAGGCGTGCGATCTCGTACCAGGTGCCCAGGTAGCGGGGCAGCTTGAGGTCGGCAACGGTCTTCAACGGCGGTTGGTCGGTCATGGACAGGCGGGTTGGGAACGGACCCCCACCATGCCGTCGTGCTCGCCATGGGCAGGTGAAGCCGGGGCGAGGGCTGCGTCCAGAACATTGCGTCGCCCGCGCGGCGTGCCAGCTGTCACCGGCGCGGCGCTATCCTTGCGCCAGCGCCGGGTTTTTCCCCTACAAGCGAAGTGGAGGTGCCGATGTACCAGGTGATCCTGTTGAAGAGTGAAAGCGCGTTTGCCCGCGAGCAGTGGCCGCAGGTGGACGATGTGGTCGATTACGAGGGCGTCAGCTACAGCCTGCGCGCGGGCCCGCGCCAGCCATTGCCGACCGACCACGACTGGCACCCCATCGCCGTGTACGCGCCCGATGAGATCAGCGAAGAGGAATTCCAGGACTGGTATGCATTGCAGCAGCCACAGGTGGAAGAGCTGCGGTTGAAGTACTGAGGGCGCGGGTAGAGTCGACCGTTGGTCGACTGCTCTTTGCGCGGTGCCGGGCATTCCGTCAGTCGAGCAAGCTCGACTGCTTTTCTCGTGGTGCCAGATATCACGCCAGTCGAGCAAGCTCGACTCTACGCGGGCGTGACCCGCCGTGCCGTATAGTCGCGCGCAGGCGCGGTGGTCCGCGCGAACCGGTGTGGCTGGCTTGCTTTCCTTCTTCAGAACGATCCTGGTGCGTGGCCCCTCGATGGCGCTGCTGCTGTGCGGGGCACTGCTGCTGGCCGCGCCGGTGCTGGCCCAGGATGACGACCCGACGCCGAAGCAGCAGCTGGCCCAGTTCGATGCCAGCCTGAAGGAGGTGGAGCGCAAGCGCGACGCCGCCGAGGCCACTGAAACGCTGGCGATGCTGTCCGAGACCGCATCGCAGGTGCGCCGCGATGCCGAGGCGCTGGACAAGAGCCTGCAGCCGCAGCTGGACCAGTTGAACGAGCAGCTGACCCAGCTTGGCCCAGCACCCGATGGCACCACCGAGCTGCCCGAACTGGCAACACAGCGCCGCAACCTGACCCGCCAGCGCGATGCGCTGGCCTCGTCCATCGCCCAGGCCAAGGCCAGCGGCGTGCGCGCCGGCCAGCTGGCCAGCGATATCGACAAGCAGCGCAACGCACAGCGCACCGAGGAACTGGGCCAGAAGGTCGATTCGCCGTTGTCGCCCGCGCTGTGGCGCAAGGTGGCAAAACAGCTGCCGGTGGACATCGCCCGTGTCACCCCGCTGGCCGCGCAGGGCCGCGATGCCCTGGCTGCCGCGCTGCGCAAGGAGGGCTGGAGCACGCCACTGCTGGGCCTGCTGGCCGCGCTCATCATGATGTTCCCGCTGCGGCTGTGGCTGCGCGCGCTGGGCCGGCGGTTCGCGGCCTCCGAGCGTGCGCCCGATGGACGCCTGCGCCGCTCGGGCCTGGCCATGTGGCTGTTGCTGGTCGGCACCCTGCTGCCGGGCTATGCGATGGTGGTGTTCATCGCCTCGCTCAACGCCATTGGTGGCATCGCCCCGCGCCTGCAGACCGTGGCCGAAGGCGTGCAGCAGGCGACCTTCGCCGCGGCCTTCATCGCCGCGCTCAGTGCCTGCCTGCTGGTACCCACGCGGCCCTCGTGGCGCCTGTTGAACCTGGATGACACTGCCGCACTGAAGCTGCGCAAGTACGCCTGGGGCGCTGCGGCACTGGCCTGGCTGAGCACGGTGCTGGTGGCCATCGACCGCGCCACGCGTACCAGCGACGTCACCACGGTGGCGCTGGACGGTGTGATCGCACTGACCTATCTCGGCCTGATCATGGCGATGCTGGTGACCCTGGCGCGCCTGCACCGGCGGCAGACGGCAGAAGCTGAAGCCAAGCTGGAGGCGCAGGCAGACGGTATGGGTGCGGCGGTGCCGGTGCGGCGCAGCAGCTGGCTGGTGCTGGCGCGGGTGGCGGGCAACATCGCGGTCACCGCCGCCATCATCGCCACCCTGCTGGGCTACGTGAACTTCGCCAAGTTCGTGAACCAGCAGCTGATCGGCGGCAGCATCGTGGTGCTGGCGGCGATGCTGCTGTTCAAGTTCGTCGATGACCTCTGCACCTGGCTGCTCAACGCCGACAGCAGGGTCGGCCAGACCATCCTGCTGAGTACCGGTCTGAGCGTGTCACGGCTGGAACAGGCGGGCGTGCTGCTGTCAGCGGTACTGCGTACGTTTGTCGTGCTGATTGCGCTGCTGGCGCTGCTCGCTCCCTTCGGCAACATCGGTTCGGTTGTCGAGCGCGTGGGTTCGCTGGCCAGCGGCATCGCCATCGGCAACATCACCCTGAAACCGGCGCGCATCGCTATCGCGCTGCTGGTGGTGATGGTGGGCCTGGCCGTGGTGCAGCTGCTGCAGCGCTGGTTGACCGACACGTATCTGCCAAAGACCGAGCTGGACCTGGGCGCGCGTAATTCGATCAGCATGATCACGCGTTACGTCGGCATCATCCTGGTGGGCCTGTGGGCGCTGACCGCGATGGGCCTGGACATGAAGAACCTGGCGCTGCTGGCCAGCGCCCTGTCGGTGGGTATTGGTTTTGGCCTGCAGGCGATCATCCAGAACTTCGTCTCCGGCCTGATCCTGCTGGCCGAGCGGCCAGTGAAGATTGGCGACTGGGTGAAGCTGGGGGACCAGGAAGGCGACATCCGACGGATCAACGTGCGTTCGACCGAGATCCAGGTGGGCGACAAGTCGACGCTGATCGTGCCGAACTCGGAGCTGATCACCAAGACCATCCGCAACATGACGATGGGCAACAACCAGGGCCGGATCCAGATCCAGTTCGCGGTGCCCACCAGTACCGATGTGGCGGGCCTGCGGCAGGCGTTGCTGGATGCCTATGCCGCGCACCAGGCGGTATTGAAGCAGCCGGCGCCGTCGGTGTTCATTGACAGCATTGCCGGTGGCCAGATCACCTTCAACAGTTTCGCGTACGTGGCGAGCCCGCGGCAGGTGTATGGCACGCGCAGTGATCTGTATTTCAGCCTGCTGCAGATCCTGGCCGAGCGGGAAATCCCGCTGTCGACCCCGACGGACATCCACCTGGTACGCGACACCCCGCCGGAATAGGTGGGGTTTTTGCAGGGCTTGCAGCCCTGCACCTGCAGAATCAACGTCAACGTCAAAAGCGGGCTATCCGCAGGATGGCGGGGTGGGTCCGGTTGAGGGGGACGCCGTAAACCCATCCATGGGGGCTTGGTCGCGGCATCCATGCCGCTCACACCCCCTCAACCGGACCCACCTCGCCTTCGACAGTTGGCCGCGATCTGTCAGTACGGCGTTCTGCTCTGGTGGGTGTCGACCTTGGTCGACACGGGGGCGGCTTTGGTAGGTGTCGACCTTGGTCGACACGGATGAATTCATTCGATATCTGACAGATGTGTCGACCAAGGTCGACACCTACCAACAGCCGCACAGTCGCAGTTGCCAACAGCCGCGTGCGGCGCCATCCCACGGAATGCCCGCTTTTGACGTTGCCGTTGCCGTGAGCAGGTGCAGGGCTGCAAGCCCTGCAAAAGAACACCCTTTACCCCCGCGGTCGCACGCGCGAGGGCACCAGGGCGAAGGTATCCACCGCCAGCTTCTCGGCATGGTTCAACCACGCGCGGATCTCCAGATCATCCACCTCGTGGTCCAAACCGAAGGAGACGTTGATCTTGCCGTCAGCATCGGGCTGCACCCACTGCTGCGCCAGCACCACCTTGCGCTGCGAGGATACCGCTTCGATCCAGAAGCCACGGTCCGGGCGCTGGCTCGCGACCAGCTCCAGCATGTACTGGCCGGCACGGGTACGGCGGCCCTTCTGGGTGATCATGTGCGCCTGGCGCACGCTCGGGCGCGGCCCCTGGAACGATTCCAGCGGTGCATCCACTGCGATGCCGCCCCGCAGGTCGTCATCGCGGAACAGTTTGATGCCGTTGTCGCGGTTCACCAGCAGCGCGCACCAGTCGCCGTCGGCCGAGCCATCCTCGAACGCCGTGCAGCGGTCCACGTAGGCCAGGGTGTTGTCCGGGTCGGCATCGTCGAACTGGCGCGAGGTGTTTTCCAGATACACCGACTTCAGGCCCCAGTCCTTGTCGTACTCCAGCAGCACCGGTGGCTGCACATGCTGCAGGCCGACCACCACCTGGTCATCGCCATCGATCTTCAGTTCGCGGGTCGGCTCGCCCAGCCACAGCGAGCGGGCGAAGGCGAGGTACTGCGGATAATCGCGGCCGCCATCGCGCTGGGTGGCCACGCTGGCGCTGGGCGCGCGCTGGGTGTCGATCAGCGAGCGGCCGAAACCCATCGTCTTCAACTGCGGGTCCAGCAGGCTGAGCAGGGTCGCGCCCGAATCCAGCGTGGTGCCTGCGTCGGCGGTCAGCTGGCGCGGGGCAATGCCATCGCCGAGGAACAGCAGCAGGTTCTCGCGCTTCTGCTTTGTGAGGATATCGGTGAGATCGTTGGGCATCGCCAGGTGGTCCGAGGCGATCACGATCAGCGTGTCCTTGCCGTAGGGGCTGGCCTGGATGCGCTGCACCAGCTGCGAGATCAGCCGGTCGCTGCACTTCAGCGCGTTGAGCATGTTGATGTTGCCGTACCTGCTTTCATAACGCTGGCCCTTGCACGCCACCGGCAGATGGCCGGCGGGGTGGTGGGTATCCATGGTCAGCGTGGTCAGCATGAAGGGCTCGCCCTTGCGCGAGAGCTGTTCGAAGCGCTGGTAGGCGGTGTCCAGCAGCACGTCGTCGTGCACGCCCCACGGCGAGTAATGCACGCGGCCGATCTTCCTCTGCTGCTTGAACCAGTCCAGGTCGTGCACTTCGTCAAAGCCGTGGCTGGCCAGGAACTGGCCCTTGCCGGCGAAGCGGCCGCTGGCGCCACCCAGGTAATGGTTGGTGTAGCCCTGCTGCTTCAGGTAGTCGCCCAGGCACACGGCCTTGGGCAGGAAGCTGCCCATGCGGTCCATGCTGTTTTCATCGCCCTGCGAGGTGGTCAGCGGCACGCCGCACATCGACGACACCAGGCCGGCGATGGTCCAGCCGCTGCCTTCGGCCGAGGCCAGCCCGCGCACGTCCAGCGACTGGCTGGCCAAGCGGTTGATGTTGGGCATCAGGCCCGGGAACACGTTTTCGTCCAGGTAGGTGCGTTCCAGGCTTTCGCCGTAGATCCAGACGATGTTGCGCGGGCGCTGAAGCGGCTGCGTCGGCACCTGGTACTCGGGGGCGATGCGGGCGAAATCGACCGGGCGCAGCTGCTGGTACAGGCGCTGGCCATCACGTGCCAGCGGGCTGATCATGATCGTGGCGATCCACACCACCGCAAAGCCGGCGAACCATGCGCCGCCATGGCCCGGGCGGCGCCAGCGCTTGACCCGTGTGGCAGACAGCGGCAGCAGCGATACCAGGATCAGTGCGACGTAACCGGCGATGTAGCCCTTGAAATCGGCGATGCCGGCGCCTTCCATGTCGGCGCCCAGGTGATAGAGCGTGGCGGCATTGAGGCCGTCGCCGGACAGCTTGTCGATCAACCACCACGTGCTGAGGCAGAGCAGCAGCAGCGAGAACGTGCTCGCCTTCCACCACACCCACTTATCGGAGGCGAGGAACAGCCAGGCCAACAGCAACAGCGACAGCAGCAGGATCCAGAGCATAAGCGGCTTCGGCAGTGACGGGAGGTGGTGATGGACGTCGTACCGACGCGTGTCCATCCGACCAGCGCTGCCTCAAGCACACATGCATGACAGGCTGATGACCCGATAGTGCATGTACGAACCTGACTGAAATGTTTGTTTGTTACATGAGGTGAAATCGCGCGCTGCAGGTAAAACCTACGTGAAAGCCACTACGCGATTTCATTAAAAACTCGCGTGACGTCCCGCTTCTTCAACGATGCCCGCGCTCCTCGCGCGCACGTGCGCGCCGATCGAACAGCAGGGCACTGGTCACGATGCCCAGCCCCAGTACGACGCCGATCAGCATCAGGAACAGGGCAATGGCGGGGTAGCCGAAGAGATGCCAGCCGGTCTCCAGTTTCATCATCAGCGATGCAGCCATGATGAGTGCAGCACTGATGATGCCGGCGGCGACGCGGTTGGCGATCTTCTGCAGGTTCTCCATCAACCGCGATTCTTCCAGCCCGGTCACCTTCATCTGCAGGCGGTTCTCGGCCAGCAGCGCCATGATGTCGGTCAGCTTGCGCGGCCCGTCACGCAGCAGCTGCTGCAGCTCCATGGCCTCGCTGGCCAGATTGGCCGCCGACAGCGATTTCTTCAGCCGCGCACGCATCACATGCTGCAGCTGGCGTTCGACGATGCGGCGCGTATCCAGATCCGGTGCCAGCAGGCGGCAGACGGTTTCCAGGTTCAGCAGCGCCTTGCCGACCAGGCTCAGTTCCGGCGGCGTGCGCAGGCCGGACGCGGTGGCGATGCGCACCATGTCCAGCACCACGCGGCCTTCGGAGAAGCTGCCGCTGGCCGCGTACCGCGCGATCAGCTGGCCGGTCTCGCGCAGGTAGCGCTCCTCGTCGAAGGCTTCCAGCCGCGTGCTGATGCTGATCAGGTCGTCGGCCACTTCCTCGCCGCGGCCATCGACGGCGGCAAACAGGATCTTCAGCAGGCGCTCGCGCAGGCGCGGTGGCATGTGCGCGACCATGCCCAGGTCGAAGATCGCCAGGCGGCCATCGGGCGTCACCCGCAGGTTGCCCGGGTGTGGATCGGCATGGATCTCGCCATGCACGAAGATCTGGTCCAGGTAGCCACGGATCAGCGCCGCGGCCAGCGGGTCCATCGCCTGTTCGGTGCGGCGCACCTCGGGAATGGCATCCACGCGCACGCCGGAGGCCAGCTCCATGGTCAGCACGCGCTGGCTGCAGTAGTCCCACAGCGGCTGCGGTACCCACAGGCGGCGGAACGGCTTGAGGTGGCGGCCGAAGCGCGCCAGGTTCTCGGCCTCGGCCTGGTAATCCAGCTCCTGCATGAGGGTCTTGGCGAACTCATTGAGCCAGTCGCGCAGGCGCACGCGGCGGCCAACCTGGGTCAGGTGGTCGGCGGCCAGTGCGAAGCTGCGCAGCGCTTCCAGGTCTGAACGCAGCTGCGCGGCCACTTCAGGCTTCTGCACCTTTACTGCCACCTGGCGGCCGTCATGCAGCACCGCCCGGTGCACCTGGGCGATCGATGCGCAGCCCAGCGGTTCCGGATCGAACGAGGCGAACAGCTTGTTCACCCCGGTACCCAGTTCCTGTTCGACGATGGCGTGGATGCGCTCGACCGGAATAGGCGCGACGTTCTCCTGCATGCGCTCCAGCGCGGTGGCGAACTCCGCTGGCACCATGTCCGGGCGCGTGGAGAGCATCTGCCCCAGCTTCACGAAGGTCGGCCCCAGCGCTTCGAGGTCGCTGACGAACTGTTCCGGGTTGCCGTCGGCGGGCACATCGGTGTGGCTGCCGGCCGCATCCAGGTTCATGCCGGAAAACACACCGGAATGGCGGTAGCGCATCAGCAGGCGCAGGATCTGGCTGCGCCGGTTCATGCCCGTGACCAGCGGAGGATTGGCCGTGGCGGTGGACGGATTGCTCAAGCGGAACTCCTCGGGGCGGTGCGCTGCTCTGGTAGCGCCGGGCCATGCCCGGCGGACATGCCCGGCAGAAGCGGGACCCTGCCAGTGTCCCTGCTGTGCGGTAGGCACGCGGTGAACCCGCTTCCGCAGCGGGCACCGGATCGGTCAGAATCCGTCCATTCCCTCTTTGGATCCACCATGGCCGGTGCCAGCCTGTTTGCCCTGCTCGACGATATCGCCACCCTGCTCGACGATGTCTCGATCCTCACCAAGGTGGCGGCGAAGAAAACCGCCGGCGTCCTGGGCGACGATCTGGCGCTGAACGCGCAGCAGGTGACCGGCGTCAATGCCAACCGTGAACTGCCGGTGGTGTGGGCGGTGGCCAAGGGGTCGCTGGTCAACAAGGTGATCCTGGTGCCGGCGGCGCTGGCGATCAGCGCGCTCGAAGCCTGGCTGCACAGCCGTGGCTGGAACGTGCCGCTGATCGTGCCGCTGATGATGATCGGCGGCGCCTTCCTGTGCTTTGAAGGCGTGGAGAAGCTGGCGCACCGCTTCCTGCACTCGGCCGACGAGGACGCCGAGCACCAGGCCGAGCGGCGCAAGGCACTGGCCGATGCGCAGGTGGACATGGTGGCGTGGGAAAAAGACAAGGTGAAGGGCGCCATCCGCACCGATTTCATCCTCTCGGCCGAGATCATCGTGCTGACCCTGGGCGTGGTCGCCACGGCGGCGTTCACCCAGCAGCTTCTGACCCTTTCGGTGGTGGCCGTGGCGATGACGGTGTTCGTCTACGGGCTGGTGGCCGGCATCGTGAAGCTGGACGACGTGGGCCTGTATCTGTCGCGCAAGGGCGGGGCGGTAGCGGCGTTCGGTCGTGGCCTGGTGGTGTCCGCGCCGTGGCTGATGAAGTTCCTGTCGGTGGCCGGCACCATCGCCATGTTCCTGGTCGGTGGCGGCATCCTTGTGCACAACGTGCCGGCATTGCATCACGCGGTGCAGGCACTGGGTGGCGAAGGGCAGTGGGGCTGGCTGATCAGCGCGGCCGCGAACATGGTGGTCGGCATCGTTGCCGGTGCGATCGTGCTGGCCGCGGTGACCGGCATCCAGAAGCTGCGCGGGAAGTAAGCGGCGGCGCACTTCCCGGTAGAGGCCGACCTTGGTCGGCGGTTTCATGCCATGGGTGCCAACCAAGGTTGGCATCTACCAAAGCGTGCTCCTGCCAAAGCGTGCTCCGGTGTGGTGCGGGATTACCCCGCCTGCACCCGGTTCTTGCCCTGCCGTTTGGCCGCATACAGCGCCTCATCGGCGCGCCGCAGCAGGGCTTCGGCATCATCGCCCGGCTGCCACTGCGCCAGGCCGGCGCTGAAGTGCACCGGCACGCGCTGGTTCTGCACGGTCAGCACGCGGTGCGCCAGCGAACGCTGCAGGCGCTGCACGGTGGCCATGCTGTCGGCACCCGGGGTTTCCGGCAGCACCAGCACGAATTCGTCACCGCCGAGGCGGGCGATGCCATCGGTGGCGCGCAGCAGCAGGCGGCAGATCGATACCAGGTGCTGCAGCAGCGCATCGCCGCCGGCATGGCCATGGGTATCGTTGGTCTGGTGGAAGTCATCCAGATCGATCACCGCCAGGCCCAATGGCGTGTTGTTGCGCGTTGCACGGGCCAGCTCACGCTGCAGCATCTCGTCCAGGCCACGCCGGTTCAGCGCCTGGGTCAGCGGATCGATGCGGGCCAGGTCGCCTGCTTCGCGCAGCTCCTGTTCCAGTTCGGTGATGCGCTGCTCGGCTCGCTCCACTTCCTGCCGGGCACTGGCCAGGTGGTCGCGGGCCTGCGCGGCCTGCTGCTGCACCTTGCCGGTGTCATGCATCACGTCCTGCAGCAGCTGGTTGAGGTCTGCAATGCTGCGCGCCTCGCGCAGCTGCAGGGCATAACTGCCGATGCGGTCGTGGTACTCCCCGGTGCTGGCGGCCATGCCGTCCATGCGTTCGATGAACTCGCCCATCAACCCGCGCATGGCCGCCTTGGAATCGTCGATGCCCTGGCGCAGCAGCCCTTGCTTGTAGATCACTTCGCGCAGTTCGGCGCGGGTACGCTCCACCGCATCGGCTTCCAGCGGCCCGGCCAGCAGCTGGCGCACCGCCGCGATCTGGCCCTGCAGCCAGCTGCGGTCATCCAGCAGCTCGCTGACGTTTTCCAGCAACAGCGCGAACAGTTCCAGCAGCAGGGCCTGCTGCTCCTGCCAGCTCTCCGCGCGCACGCCCACCTGATGGCCCAGCTCGCGCACCCCCTGTTCGATGGGGTCCAGCGCGGCACCGGGCTGCCACTGCCGCAGCTGCGTGGCCAGCGCCTGGGCCTGCCCGCGCAGATCCGGGTCGTGCTGCAGCAGCGATGCCACTGCACCGCCCAGCAGCAGCCGCAGCTGTTCGGACAGGCGCAGGCTGTCGGGCTGGCCATCGGGTGAATGTTGTTCGATGGTGCGGATGTACTTGTCGATCAGCTGGCGCATCGCCCGGCCGTAGCGTGGCCAATCGGCCGTGGCCTGCGCCGACTGCAGGCGGTCACCCATGTCGCCCAGCTCGCCCGGCAGCGTGGCCATGCCATTGGCGAAGGCCGCCAGCAGCGGTTCGGGGGTATCGGCGCCGGCAAACAACTGCTGCAGGGCCACGGCGGTGCCACCCTGCAGGACCACTCGGTCGCCGCGCCCATCGTCGGGCACGGCACGCACGCGCGCCAGCGGTCCCAGGGCAGTGCCGGGGGCAGGGCGGTGGTCTGGCTGGTCCGTCATCGGGAAAATCCTGGGGCTGGCAGGGGCTGGTGACAGCATATCGGCGCGCCCGCCGACGCCTTGAACGGCTACGATGGCCGACAGGATGCCGCAGTGGAGGTGGGGATGCGCGTGATGCTGCTCGGGGCGACCGGCCTGGTGGGCGGGCTGGCCCTGCCGATGCTGCTGGACGAGCCGCTGTGCCGCGCGGTGGTGGCCCCCACCCGGCGCGCACTGGGCCTGAGCCATCCAAAGCTGCATGCGCCGGTGCTGCCGTTCGATGCCCTGCCCGAGGGCCCCGACTGGGCCCAGGTGGATGCGGTGATCTGCGCGCTGGGCAGCACGATGGCCCAGGCGGGCAGCCGCGAGGCCTTCTACCGCATCGACCACGATTACCCGCTGGCATTCGCCCGGATGGCCCGCACCCAGGGGGCACGCGCCTTCGTGCTGAATTCGGCGGCCGGGGCCAGCGCGGACTCGGCCTTCTTCTACAACCGGGTGAAGGGTGAGCTGGAGCGCGATCTGCGCGCACTGGACTTTGCCTCGCTCACCCTGGTGCGGCCGGGCCTGATTGGTGGGCAGCGGCAGCAGGTGCGCCGTGGCGAGCACTTCGCCCTCCAGGTAGCGGGTGTGCTCGGGCCGGTGCTGCCACGGGCATGGCGGATCAACCCGGCCAGCCGCATTGCCAGGGCACTGGTGGACGCGGCGCTGGCGCCGCCGCCCGGCGAGCACGTGGTGGCATCGGGCGCACTGGTCGGCTGATGTCGCGCGCAGTACGCCTCACCCAACTGCTGCAGTTGCTGCGCCGGTACCGCCGACCGGTGGCCGGGCAGGCCCTGGCCGACGCGCTCGACATCAGCCTGCGTACGCTGTACCGCGATATCGAGACCCTGCGGGCGCAGGGCGCCGACCTGCGCGGCGAGGCCGGGGTGGGGTACCAGCTGGTGCCTGGCGACGTGTTGCCACCGATGACACTGCCACCGGCCGAGGTCGATGCGCTGGTACTGGGCCTGCGCTGGGTAGCCGCACGCACCGAGCCGGCCCTGGCGGACGCTGCGCGTGATGCGCTGGCGCGCATCGCACACGTGCTGCCCGCCGCACGCCGTGAGGCGCTGCGCGACAGTGGCCTGCGCGTGGGGCCTTCGCGTAACGCGGCCAAGGTGCCGCCGGCACGCCTGCAGACGGTGCGTGAAGCGGTGGGCGCACAGCAGCGGCTGCGGTTCGCCTATGAAGATGTGCAGGGCCGGCGCACCGAGCGCGTGGTCTGGCCGTTCGCACTGGGCTACTTCGATGAAGTGCAGGTGCTGGCGGCATGGTGCGAGGCCCGCGAGGACTTCCGCCATTTCCGCCTGGACCGCATCCGCCAGCTACGCACGCTGGCCGAGGGCTATGGCGTGCCACGCGCCACGTTGCTGCGCCGATGGCAGAAGGCGCAGGGCATCGCCCCGGATTGGCTGGACCGTTCGTGAGGTGGGCAACGGCGGCGGTAGAGTCGACTGTCAGTGGACTATCGCGCGCAGCGCGGGATTTTCCGGCCAGAGCAGTCGACTGACAGTCGACTCTACCAAGGCGACGGTGCGACGCTGCTGACAGGATCTGTCAGCAGGGCCGTACCACCATGGGCACTCCCAACAACGGAGGTTGTCCATGTTCAAGCCCAGTACCCTGCTGCAGTACGTGCGCGATGTCGCCAGCAGTGCCACGTTCTACAGCGCCATCCTCGGCACCGCGCCGGTCGAGCAGTCGCCCGGCTTCGCCCTGTTCCTGCTCGGTGATGGCGCGGCCCTGGGCCTGTGGCAGCGCGATGGCGTGCTGCCGCCGGTCACCGCGCAGGCCGGCGCCGCCGAGCTGGCGATGGTGGTTGCCGATCCCGCTGAAGTGCAGCACCTGCATGATGCGTGGTGCGCACTGGGGGTACAAATCACCCAGGCACCGGTCACCCTGGAATTCGGCCACACCTTCGTGGGTGTCGATCCCGATGGTCATCGGCTGCGCGTGTACAGCCGCGCGGAAAACCGGGTGGCGCGCGAGTGAGCAGAGGGGGACCACACCCGGTTTCTGTATGTGCGTCACGTTGAGGGATTTTCCTACGGATTTCCAGGAATTTTCCTGCGGTTCCCTCACCTTTCCGCCGAAGGTTCCATGCTAGTTTCTGCCCATCGACACTGCAGCGGGGTAACTCCAGCGTGGCTACCACCTTCCCCCGTCCCGGGCGCGCCCGGGGCAGCCGTGGGATACGTATCCCCGGGGCGACACGGTCCGCCGCCGTCCCGCTCCTGGTTTCCCTGTTCCTTCTGACATCTGCGACAGGATGTTCCGCCATGAATGACTCCGGACAGCAAGCCTCCCGTTTCCACGAACAGCAGTCCACGGCTGCGGGCAAGGCCCAGCTCGGCCAGTGGGCAGGCCCCGGCAGCGTACTGGCCGAGGCGGTGCAGCAGCTTCGCGCGAAGGGCTTTGACTGCCAGCCCTCGCAGCCGCAGGCGCCCACCATCAAGGCCGCTTTCTACTGCAGCCTGCAATCGCCACCGCCGCTGCCGGCAGACCAGCGGGTTACCGCGCCGCCCACGCCGGTGCACTGGATCGTGACGCTGGAATCGGAAGATGGCGTGCGTGTGCAGCACCTCGATGTGTCCCGTACGCCTGCCCATCTGGGAGATTGAGCCATGCCGGACGGCAACGCGAAGATCATCGTAGGGGCCAGCCCGGTTGCGGCCGGGCGGCGGCATACCTACCTGCTGTTCGAACATTCCGATGGCAGCCAGCAGGTGGTTCGCGGCGGCCCGGATACGCAGCCCGAAGGCAATGCGCTGTCCAACCTGGCCGGCAGCACCCTGCTGGGTTCGGACAACTACGGCCATATCCAGGTGGATGCAGCACCGTATGAACCGCCGCAGCAGTTCGTCAGCCAGCGCCAGGCCGATGGCAGCCATGTCCGGGTGCCACTGGACCAGGCGCGGCTGGATGATCCGGCACTGCAGCGCAATGCCGAGGGCAAGGTGCTGGTGGGCGAGCAGCGCTCACCCGACTGGCCGCTCCCCGGCGAGACCCATGAACGCCAGGTGGTCTGGCAGGGCAGCGACCAGGAACTGGAAAAGAAGCTCGCTGCGGCCAAGGCAGCCGGGCAGCAGATCAACGATGCGCAGATGGAGTATTCGCCGCTCTACAACAACAGCAACGGCGTCACCAGCACGTTGATGAAGGCGGCCGACATCACGCCATCGCTGCCCAGGGACAAGGATGGCAAGAGCGTGGACGCGCCGGATTTCGGCGAGAACCTGCACCAGGATGTCGGCCTCGGCTCGCATCGCAGCGGCTACTGGTTCGATGGCAAGCAGTGGTACGACGGCGACGACCGCAGGATCCAGCCGCCGCGCGATGGCGAGAAGACCGTGCCGCTGGACCCCGATGCGAAGTCGCATTCCGGTTCGGGCCCGTTGCGCATCAGTGCCAACGAAGGCGAGGCACCACGGCAGGGCGGCAATGCCGGCTTCTCCACCGGCGATGCGGACCTGGATCGCATGGCCAGTGCCTTGTATGCCGGCGACGATGCCGCATTCAATCGTGCCACCGCGAACATCGCACGGTCGCCGGAAGTGGCCGCGTTGGCGCAGCAGGGCCACGCAGCCGAGGAACAGGCGCAGGTGCAGGCCCAGAATGCTGACGCCGCACAGCGCCAGCCTCCGGCGCAGCAGCCGCACGCACGCAGCATGGACGCCTGAAGGGCGCAACGCAGGAGCAGACAGGGTGGGCGAACAGGACCCGGCCGCCGTGCTGGCGGCGCTTCAGAACTCGCTGCGGCTGCAGGCCGCCATGCTGTCCAGGTTCGAGCAGCGCGAGACGCGCATGCAGGCAACCTTTGACCAGTGCGTGCAATCGCTGCAGGCGGACATGGAGGCACTCAACCGCAAGGTCGAAGCCATCGTGGGCGGTGCCAGTGCACGCATCGCATCAGATGCGAAGGATGCCGTGGCACCCGTTACCGCACAGTACGGGCGCGACCTTGCCGCCGCTGCCACGGTCCTGCGGCGTACCGGCGCCACGCTGTGGATGTGGAGCATCGCCGCCGGTGGCCTGCTGGTGCTGGTGCTGATCGTCGGCTGGGCCGTGCTGGGCTATTACCGCGGCGAACTGGCAAGCAGCAAGGAAGCGCTGCAGCGCTATGACGACGCGTTGCCGGTGCTGCAGGCGTACTACGCTTCGGACGCGGCGATCTGCGATGGCCGCGTGTGCATCAACCCCGAAGCGGGCACACCGCGCGGGGGCGGCGACAAGCCCTACCGGCGCGCCAAGGCGCGTCACTGAAGCCGGCGCGCGGATGAAGAAAAGGCTGCGATCCCGGAGGATCGCAGCCTTCTGCGGTTACCAGCCTGGGCGGTGGATCAGTTCGCCAGCGCTAGGTCGTCCATCATCGCGCGCAGGAAGCGGGCCGCTTCACCGCCGGTGGCGGCGCGGTGGTCGAAGGTCACCGACAGCGGGATGACCTTGTGCGCTTCCACGCCACCCATCACCGGGGTCATCTGGTGGCGCGCACGGCCGGCACCGATGATGGCCACGCACGGCGGCACCACGACCGGGGTCGCGTAGCGGCCGGCGAACATGCCGAAGTTGGACAGCGAGATGGTGTAGCCGCTCAGTTCCGAGGCGGCGATCGAGCGTGCTTCCACCTGCTCACGCAGGCGGTTGACGCCTTCGCGGATGCCACGTGCATCGAGCATGTCGGCATTGCGCAGCGCCGGCACGAACAGGCCGTCGTCGGTGTCCACGGCAATGCCGATGTCCACCTGCGCGTGCAGGGTGCGGGTCAGCGCGTCGCCGTCGAACCAGGCGTTCATCGCCGGCACCTTCTGCGCGGCGACCACGATGGCGCGCACCAGGCGGGCGGTGACGTCGTTGCCCGGCAGCCAGGCGTGGATGTCGGCGTCGTCGTTCAGCGTGGTCGGCACGACCTTGCTGTGCGCGTCGGCCATCACCCGTGCCATGTTGCGGCGCACGCCCTTCAGCGGTTCCGGCTGGCCCTTGGCGACCACGCCCGGCGGCTGGGTGCGCATGGGCTTGCCGGCGGCCGAAAGCGGAGTGCGGGCTTCGCTCTGCACCGGGGCCGACACCTGCGCCGGGGCCGGCGCGGCATAGGCAGCGGCCGCAACGGGGGCCGGGGCGGCGCCCAGCTTGGCGCTGCCGTCGGCCGCGGCCTGCTTGACGTCGGCCATGGTCACCGCGCCATCGGCGCCGGTGGCACGCACGCGGGCCAGGTCCACGCCCAGCTTGCGCGCGGTGGCACGCACGGCCGGCACGGCCTTGACCCCACCGACGGCCAGCGCCTGTTCGGTGTGCACGGCATTGGAGCTTTGCATCGCGCCGACCACGGTGCCGGCGTCATCGCGCTCGGCCTTTTCCTCGGCAGCGGCAGCCACCGGAGCGGCCGCGGCCGGCAGCGGCGGCGGGTTCGGTGCGGCCGGGGCCGCCGGGGCCGCCGGGGCGTGCCCGTGGCTGTGGCCGGTGTCCTGGCCATCGGCGCGCTGCGGCAGGTTCGGGTCGATCTCGAAGCTGGCCAGCACGGCACCGGTCGGGATGATGTCGCCGGCCGCGCCGGACAGCTTCAGCACCTTGCCGGACACCGGCGAGGGTACTTCCACCACGGCCTTGGCGGTCTCCATCGACACCAGCGGCGCGTCCAGCTTGATCACATCGCCTTCCTTGACGAACCACTCGACGATGGTCGCGTCCGGCAGGCCTTCACCCAGGTCGGGCAGGTTGAAATTCTTGGTCTGGCTCATGTGCAGTTCTCTTCCAGCAGTTCCAGTTCGCGGGCCGGCAGCCAGCCCGTCGCGCCGTTCGCGCGCTCGGACCACCACCACCCACCATGTTCGTGATGCAGCTTCACCATCTCGCCGTTTTCCACATCCAGCTCGCGGGCGTCGTAGTCGCGCAGGGCTTCGGCGCGACCTTCATCCAGCAGCTGCAGCCAGGCGATGGGCGCCCATCCCGCGCGCCCATCGTTGGTGCGTACCCAGGCAAACGCCGGCCATTCCTCGTCACGAACACCTACCTCGACGATCTGGCCGGAGCGGAACCGGAGCGGATTGGAATACTGGCTGCGGTAAGCCCCAAGGAGGCGGGCCCGCATGTCAGCCCGCCGCCACCGCGCGCTTGGCCGCGGTCACGATCCGGTCCACGCTGGGCAGGTACTTCATTTCCAGGCGGAACAGCGGAATGTGGGTGTCGTAGCCGGTAACGCGCTCGACCGGGGCCAGCAGGTCGTACAGGGATTCCTCGGCAAGGCGCGCGGCGATCTCGGCACCGAAGCCCGCAGTCTTCGGAGCTTCCTGCACGACCACGCAGCGGCCGGTCTTGGCCACCGATTCGGCGATGGTGGCAAAGTCCAGCGGACGCAGCGTGGCCACGTCGATGACTTCAGCACTGATGCCTTCGCCGGCCAGCTTGTCGGCCGCTTCCAGCGCTTCCTTCACCTGTGCGCCCCAGGCCACCAGGGTCACGTCGGTGCCGTCGCGCAGCACGAAGCACACGTCCAGCGGCAAGGCTTCGCCGTCGTTGACGACCACTTCCTTGTACTGGCGGTAGATGCGCTTGGGCTCCATGTAGATCACCGGGTCGGGATCGCGCATGGCGGCCAGCAGCAGGCCGTAGGCACGCTGCGGGCTGGACGGCAGCACCACGCGCAGGCCCGGCACGTTGGTGAAGATCGATTCGTTGGCTTCGCTGTGGTGTTCCGGCGCGCGGATGCCGCCGCCCCACGGCACGCGCAGCACCATGGGGCAGTGCAGGCGGCCACGGGTACGGGTGCGCAGGCGCGCGGCGTGGCAGATGATGTGGTCCACCATCGGATAGACGAAGCCGTCGAACTGGGCTTCGGCCACCGGCTTCATGCCCTGCGCGGCCAGGCCGACGGTCAGGCCGGCGATGGTGGTTTCATCCAGCGGGGTGTCGAGGATGCGCTGCGAACCGAAGCGCTGCTGCAGGCCGGCGGTGGCGCGGAACACGCCGCCGTTGACGCCCACGTCCTCGCCCAGCACCAGCACCGACGGGTCGTGTTCCAGCTCCCAGGCCAGGGCCTGGGTGATGGCTTCGATCAGGGTGATGGGGGTAGCGGTCATTGCGATGTCTCCACCGGCGACAGCGGCGCTGTCGGCGGCATTGGCCCGGGAAGCGGAAGCGCCGTGCTTGATCTCATCCATGGCGCTGCTCCAGGGCAATGGCAGCCGCGCGCTGGGCCAGCAGGTCCGCCGGCGGGTCGGCATACAGGTAGTCGAACATGGCCTCGACCGGCTGCACCGGGGTGTTGAGGTACTGGTTCACTTCCTCGTCCACCTTGGCCGCGCACTGCTCGACCCAGGTCTTTTCTTCGTCGTCGCTCCACACGCCGTTGGCGATGAGGTACTTGCGCAGGCGCAGCATCGGCTCACGGGTCCAGGCGTCCTTCACCTCGGCGTCGTCGCGGTAGCGGCGGGCGTCGTCGGCGGTGGTGTGGTCGGACAGGCGGTAGGTCATCAGTTCCAGCACGGTGCCGCCTTCGCCGGCCAGGCCGCGTTCGCGGGCCTGTTCCATCGCGGCCAGCACGGCGATCAGGTCGTTGCCGTCCACCTGCAGGCAGTGCAGGCCGCCGGCCAGGCCCTTCTGGGCCAGGGTTTCGGCACCGGTCTGGGCCGAGCGCGGCACCGAGATCGCCCAGCCGTTGTTGACGATGCACAGGATCAGCGGGAGCTTGTAGGCACCGGCCGAGTTGAGCGCGGCATAGAAGTCGGTCTTGGAGCTGCCGCCATCGCCGCACACCGCCACCGCGATCTGCGGCTCGTTGTTGAGCTTGAACTTCAGCGCAGCGCCGGCAGCATGCAGGCACTGGGTGGAGATCGGCACGCAGAACGGGAAGTCCTTCACCGCGTTGCCGGTGTAGTCGTTGCCGCGCTCGTCACCGCCCCAGTACATCAGCACGTCGTACGGGCGCACGCCACGCATGAACATGGCGCCGTACTCGCGGTAGCTGGGGGCGAACACGTCACCCTGCTTCATCGCAGCGCCAATGCCCACGTGCGCGGCCTCGTGACCCAGGCAGGCGGCATAGGTGCCGAGCTTGCCGGTGCGCTGCAGCGCGATGGATCTGCTGTCGAACGTGCGCACGTACAGCATCTGCTTGAACAGCGGCACCAGGACGGCCGGATCCTTCAGGGAGGCGGGCAGGTCGTTGCGGACGAGCGTGCCGTCCGCGTCCAGGTACTGCAGGTATTCGATCTTGAACTCGGCGGCTACCGTCATTGCGTACTGCACCTTCGACAGAGAAGTTACAAATGATATGAATCGCCATGTTAAGGAAGGCGTACGAAATAGCCTTCCTGCGGCGCAACACGGCAATTCCCCGTTGTACCCCTGCCGACGGGTGGGGGGCCAATAACAACAACGTATTCAGTCGTTGCTGCAAAGCATCAGAATACGCCTTTGGCTGACTGCTGGCGCAACGGCGCAAACGGTTCCACGCGCAGCCGGAGGCTCGCGGCTGGCTCCACGGGCCACCGCACGCCCCGGTACGGTCTGCCTGCTGCCCGCACGGCAGGCAACGCGCTACCCTTGCCGCCCCTGTTCTGGTCCCGCCCATGTCCGTCGACAACAACCAACGCGATCTCGAAGCTGGCATCCACACCGACCTGCAGGGGCGCCTGACCTACGGCGGCTACCTGCGCCTGGACCAGCTGCTGACCGCGCAGCAGCCGCTGTCCAACCCGCCGCACCACGACGAGATGCTGTTCATCATCCAGCACCAGACCTCGGAGCTGTGGCTGAAGCTGCTGGGCCACGAGCTGCGTGCGGCGATCGGCTTCCTGCAGCGCGACGAGGTCTGGCAGTGCCGCAAGGTGCTGGCGCGCAGCAAGCAGGTGCTGCGCCAGCTGACCGAACAGTGGTCGGTGCTGGAAACCCTGACCCCGTCCGAGTACATGGGCTTCCGCGACGTGCTGGGCCCGTCCTCGGGCTTCCAGTCGCTGCAGTACCGCTACATCGAGTTCCTGCTGGGCAACAAGAACGCGCAGATGCTGCAGGTGTTCGAATACGACGTGGACGGCCAGGCGCAGCTGCGCAGCGTGCTGGAAGCGCCCAGCCTGTACGAGGAATTCCTGAAGTACCTGGCCCGCTTCGGCCACGATATCCCCGACCTCTACAGCGACCGCGACTGGACCCAGCCGCACGTGTCCGATGACAGCCTGCAGCCGGTGTTCGAACGCATCTACCAGGACACCGACCGCTACTGGCGCGAGTATTCGCTGTGCGAGGACCTGGTGGACCTGGAAACCGCGTTCCAGCTCTGGCGCTTCCGCCACATGCGCACGGTGATGCGGGTGATCGGCTTCAAGCGCGGCACCGGTGGCTCGTCCGGCGTGGGCTTCCTGCGACAGGCGCTGGAGCTGACCTTCTTCCCCGAGCTGTTCCAGGTGCGCACCAGCCTGCAGGCGGGGCCACCGGCAGACCCGGCCTGAGCCCCATTCAGCAAGGGCGCTGGCGATTGGCTGGATCGTTTCAGATGCAAGTTCAGCGAGCAGGCCGTGACCTGCCTCAAACGGCGTGTATTTGACGTGAACGCCACAAGTCGGTGATCCTCGCGCGTTGCTCCAGCGCACATCGGATGTGCCGTCCATCCACCGAACCAGGAAATCCGCATGAGCCTAAACGCCACTGCGAACACCCCAGAGCCGGCGCTGCCGGACTTCAAGACCACGATGGGCCACCCGCGCCCGCTGTGGATGCTGTTCATGACCGAGTTCTGGGAGCGCTTTGCGTTCTACGGCATCCGCTGGGCCTTGGTGCTGTACATCGTCGCCCAGTTCTACAACGGCAGTGCTGCCGGTGAAGGCGACGCCAGCCGCATCTACGGCGCCTACCTGGCCCTGGTGTACGCCGCGGCGATCTTCGGTGGCTACGTGGCCGACCGGGTACTGGGTTACCAGCGATCCATCCTGACCGGCGCGGTCATCATGGCCGCCGGCCTGTTCATGATCTCGCTGCCGCAGGAGCACATCTTCAAGCTCGGCCTGGCCACGATCATCGTCGGCAACGGCCTGTTCAAGCCGAACATCTCCACCATGGTCGGCAAGCTGTACGGCCTGAAGGATGAGCGCCGCGACTCGGGCTTCACCATCTTCTACATGGGCATCAACATCGGCGCGATGATCGCTCCGGTGCTGACCGAGTACCTGGCCCGCAAGGTCTTCGGTACCGATGCGATGCCGTCCTACAAGGTCGTGTTCATCGCTTCGGGCGTGGGCATGCTGATCTCGCTGGTGTGGTTCTACATCGGTCGCGCCGGCCTGAAGGGCATTGGCGCACCGCCGGCCGGTGCCGAAGGCTTCGGTCGCATCGTGATGGTGCTGGCCGGTGCCGTGGTCGCCATTCCGGTGGCCTACTTCCTGCTGGCCACCGGTGCTACGGCGCTGGCCTGGATCCTGGGCGCCATGTTCACCGCCCTGGCCATCCTGCTGCTGGTGGAAGGCATCCGCGAGGGCAAGGTGCAGCGCGACCGCGTGATCGCCATGCTGATCATCTTCGCCTTCAACGTGATGTTCTGGATGTTCTTCGAACAGGCCGGCAGCTCCTTCACCTTCCTGGCCGAGAACATCGTCAACCGCCAGATGGGCGACTGGACCTTCCCGACCGCATGGTTCCAGTCGGTCAACTCGGTGGCGATCATCGCCCTGGCGCCGATCATTGCCTGGATCTGGGTCAAAATGGGCAGCGCCAATCCGTCCATTCCGCGCAAGTTCGGCCTGGGCCTGCTGTTCAACGGCGCCGCCTTCGCCCTGCTGATGTTCGCCCTGTCGCAGATGGTCGTGGACGGCAAGATTCCGTTCTGGACCCTGTTCATGGTCTACGTCATCCAGTCGGTGGGCGAGCTGTGCCTGTCGCCGATCGGCCTGTCGATGGTGACCAAGCTGGCCCCGGTGCGCCTGGTCGGCTTCGGCATGGGGGGCTGGTTCCTGTCCACCGGCATCGGCAACAACCTGTCGGGCATCTTCGCCGGCGCGGTGTCCGGTGAAGGCGGCATGACGATCGAATCGGCGCTGAAGGGGTATACCTTCGGGTTCTGGGCCCTGATCGGCTCCGGCGTGGTGCTGTTCCTGATCGCCCCGCTGATCAACAAGCTGATGCACGGCGTCAAGTAAACACAGAGGGTAGCAGGCATGCGTACAACGTTCGGCGGTGCAGTGGTGGCAGTGGTGTGTGCGGCGCTGATCAGCGCCTGTTCCCAGCAACCGCCGCCGGCACCGGCCGAACCGACGCAGCCGCT
This sequence comes from Stenotrophomonas sp., assembly GCF_035634915.1. GTDB lineage: Bacteria > Pseudomonadota > Gammaproteobacteria > Xanthomonadales > Xanthomonadaceae > Stenotrophomonas. The sequence continues at coordinate 29,432 of NZ_DASQCB010000009.1, read as the reverse complement.
CGATACCCGTCCCACCGAGCCACCGGCCGCTGACCCCAGCGCGCCGGTGGCCTCGGGCAACACCCCGGCCGCGGCCGACATCGCCGCCATCGCCGGCCTCAATGCCAGTTTCGACCCGGCGCGCGACCCGGCTGCCGATCTGGAAACCGCCAAGGTCGAAGCCCAGCGCGGCAACAAGCACATCATCCTGGACGTGGGCGGCGAGTGGTGCCCCTGGTGCCACCTGATGGACCAGTTCGTGGAAGGCGATGCTGGGATCCGCCGTTTCCGCGATGCCAACTATGTGTGGATGAAGGTCAACTACAGCGAAGAGAACGAGAACGCGGCGTTCCTTTCGCAGTATCCGCAGGTGAAGGGTTACCCGCACCTGTTCGTGCTCGATTCGGACGGCACCCTGCTGCAGTCGCAGTTCACTGGCGAACTGGAAAAAGCCAAGAGCGAAGGCAAAGGCTACAACCGCGCAAAGTTCATGGCCTTCCTGGAAAAGTGGGCGCCACAGCGCTGACCCCGAATGCCCTGCCTTTGTAGAGTCGAGCCATGCTCGACTGCCGTGCTCTCGTAGAGTCGAGCTTGCTCGACTACTCGGGTCGCTCGAATGCTTTAGAAACCCACCCCATGGCCGCTAACGGCAAGGACGTCAGTCGACAGGATTGTCGGCTGCCCCTACCGGAGCGCCCATGCACAGCGACCACGCCCAACGCCAGCCCGACGCGACCCGCGACGCCGCCCCCGAGGGGGTGAGCCTGCCGCCGCAGGATGCCCTGCTGGATGATGCGGGCACCGGCCAGGACAACGTGGAGCTGGCACCGCCGCGCCATCGCCTGCCGCAGATCGCCCTGCCGGACAACGTCGTGCTGAACGGCGCGGTGCAGAAGCTGGTCGAACAGAAATCCCGCCTGGATCGCCTGGCCACCGAGGGCCTGCTGGGGGGCCTGCTGCCGCAGGAGTGGCAAGGCAACGGCCTGCGTGCGATCGACCTGCCCAGCTTCGTGCAGGGCGTACTGCCCTTCCTGCAGACCGGCGAACGCGGCGAGACCGCGCCGGCCCGCGTGCCGGTACGCCATGTGCTGGGTGATGACAGCCGCTGGGGCGTGGACGACGTGGCCGAACCAAAATCGCTGGCCTGGTACCTGGCAGCAGACGACCGCGCGACCGCAGGCAGCAAGGATGTGGCCGACGCCTGGCTGGTCGGCGCGCTGGGCCTGGCGTGGATGCAGGAGGGGCGCAGCCGTCCCGGGTTCCTGCGCGCGATGAACCAGGACAGCCTTGCCGCGCGGGTGACCATGCTCGGCTACCCGGCGCCGGGCGAGCTGGCGCTGTACAGCGTGACCGCGCATGGTCTGGCCCAGATCTGGTGCGTGCATGGCCGACGCCGGGTGCGCCCGCTGCTGGCGCCGTGGCTGAGCGTGCCGCTGCTGACCGCCTATGGCGTGGCGGCGCCCGTGGCATGGCCGGCCAGCTTCCCGCCTGTGGACGCCGTGGCCGAAGCCATCGCCGCCGCCCGGCCGGGCCGGCTGGTGCCGGAAGTGGACCTGGGCAAGGTCGTGGCGAAGATCGCCGAAGACGCCGCCGCCGAGACCTGGCAGCCGGTCAGCCTGCTGCAGCTCAACACCTGGTCGCCGCGCTGGACGTTCTTCCTGGGCACCTTCGTGGGCCTGCCGTCCCTGCTGCTGGTAGCCGCTGCGCTGGCGTTGCCGGGTGCGATCGAGGCGGCGACAGTCGCGGCGTCGCTGGGCTTCGCAGGCGGTGCCATCGCCGCGTTGGCCGTGCCGTGGATCCATGCGCGACGCAAGCATTTGAGCTGATGCGCCGGGGTCGGATCCCTCTCCGCGGGAAAGCCATCTGACCCCGCCGGGTGAGCGTCATCCACGCAGGACGTGGATCTACTCGCGTACCACCCGCAACGCGGTCGCGTACGCCTTGGCGTAGCTGGTGAAATCGCGCAGCCGGTTCAGCGACAGCAGGAACCCGGGCGGGCAGGGCTTCAGCCGATGGTGCTCGAACCAGACCTCGGCGATGGATTCCACGGTGGCCAGCGCCTCATCGATGCGCTGCAGGTCGGCCTCGTGATCGAGGGCCGGGGCGGGCGCCGGAACCTTGCGGCGGGCGGATCGGGACATGGCGGGATTCCTGAGCCTGGATCGACGGGCGTTGTGCCCCGGCAGCGGTGCTCCGCTGCATGCCCAACCTCGCTCGGGTTGGGGTTTTCGTCCAATAGCCAGAACCACTCAATGCGAGTGGTTTGATAGGCCTGACCTGTCCTGAGCGATGCCAACGGGCCGATCCCGAAACATCGGGCGGCAAAGCCGACAGTTAGTGACGCGCGAGGCCCGAGTGCCGTTCGTCGGCAAAACCCCAGCCACGTGCATCCAGCGTCATCAACAACGGGCCTGCGCACCCTCGCAGGGTTAGCGACGACAGGTCGCGCATGGCAGGCAACATCCTCCACGCGTGGCGTGGATCTACCTTGGGAAAGGGGCCCTCAGACCCCTTCGCCCATCCGCTCCAGGCCGTCACCGGCCAGCCGCAGGATCAGCTTTTCCAGCAGCTGCTCTTCTTCCTCGCTCAGCACCGACATCAGCTTGCGGGTGATCTCGATCACCAGCGGCGCGATGGTCTCGTACACCTCGAACCCCGCCGCGGACAGCGCCAGCACCGAGCGCCGGCGGTCATCGCCGTGTGTCTCACGCTTGATGAAACCGCGCTCGAGCAGCCGCGCCACCGCCCGGCTGACCGCCACCTTGTCCATGGCCGTGCGGTCGGAGACCTCACTGGCCGACGACCCCGGGTACAGCGCCAGGATGGTGATCACCCGCCACTCGGGAATGGCCAGGCCATAGCGGTCGCCATAGAGCTTGGCGATGTTGCCGCTCACGCGGTTGGACAGCACGCTCAGCCGATACGGCAGGAACTGTTCCAGGTCGAGCAGGACGTGCGAGGCACGCACACGGGTGGAGGCGGGGTCGGCTGGGCTCATGCTGCGGTGCACCTTGCTGGTGGTTTCAAGTGTAACTATAAGTGGTATGTCCGGACCCTGCATTCTCGCCGGGTCCACCCCAGCCCGCACCTGGTTTGTACCGATGCGGTACCGATTCGGAGCCACGCCATGAATACCGCAGTCCCGACCGCCTCGCACCCGAACCCCGGCATGCAGGTCACCACCTTCGAAAACCCGATGGGCATCGACGGCTTCGAGTTCGTCGAATTTGCCGCCCCGGCCGGTCGTGGCCAGGAGCTGCACGAGTACTTCCGCAAGATGGGCTTCAGCGCGGTGCTCAGGCACAAGCAGCGTCCGATTACCGTCTATCGCCAGGGCGACGTCAACTTCCTGGTCAATGAAGACCCCGATTCGTTCGCCGCCGACTTCGCCGAAAAGCACGGTCCGTGCGCCTGCGGCTTCGCCATCCGCTTCAAGAAGCCGGGCCAGGAGGTCTACCAGACCGCCCTGGGCAACGGCGCTGAAGCCATCGCCTTCAAGCCGGACAGCAAGGCCGTCAACGCCCCGGTCATCAAGGGCATCGGCGATTGCATGCTGTACCTGGTGGACCGCTACGGCAGCGCCGGCAGCGTCTTCGATGGCGACTACGAAGCCGTGCCCGGCGCCGACCTGCATCCGTTCGGCTTCGGCCTGACCTTCATCGACCACCTGACCCACAACCTGTACTTCGGCAACATGCAGCAGTGGTCGGATTACTACGAGCGCCTGTTCAACTTCCGCGAGATCCGCTACTTCGACATCAAGGGCCTGAAGACCGGGCTGGTGTCCAAGGCGATGACCGCGCCGGACGGCATCGTGCGCATCCCGCTGAACGAATCGTCCGACCCGAAGAGCCAGATCAACGAGTACCTGGACGCGTACAAGGGCGAGGGCATCCAGCACATCGCCTGCTTCACCGACAACATCTACGAGACCGTCGAAGCCATGCGCGCGCAGGGCGTGGATTTCCTCGACACGCCGGAGACCTACTTCGATGTGATCGACCAGCGCGTGCCCAACCACGGTGAAGACGTGGCGCGCCTGGCCAAGAACAAGATCCTGATCGACGCCGACCCGGAAACCCACCAGCGCAAGCTGCTGCAGATCTTCACCCAGAACTGCATCGGCCCGATCTTCTTCGAGATCATCCAGCGCAAGGGCAACGAAGGTTTCGGCGAAGGCAACTTCACCGCGCTGTTTGAAAGCATCGAGCGCGACCAGATCCGCCGCGGCGTGCTGTAACGTTCATCGGCAGTGCCGGGCCACGCCCGGCGGCTGCTCACCCGTAGAGCCGAGCCATGCCCGGCTGCTTTCCGTTCCGGCATCGCGTTCCAGGAGCCACCATGTCCACCGCCCTCATCGCCCGCGGCTACCAGTCCGGTTTCGGCAACGAGTTCGCCACCGAAGCCGTCGCCGGCGCGCTGCCGGTCGGGCAGAACTCGCCGCAGAAGGTGGCCCACGGCCTGTATGCCGAGCAGCTGTCCGGCACCGCGTTCACCGCGCCGCGTGGCAGCAACCGCCGCAGCTGGCTGTACCGCATCCGCCCGGCGGTGACCCATGGCGAATTCACCCCGTTCGCGCAGTCGCAGCTGCAGTGTGATTTCAGCGCGCAGCCGGCTTCGCCCAACCAGCTGCGCTGGAGCCCGCTGCCGCTGCCGGAACTTCCGACCGATTTCGTCGAAGGCCTGTACACGATGGGCGGCAACGGCGCCCCCGATGCGCATGCCGGCGTCGGCATCCATCTGTATGCCGCCAACCGGGACATGGTCGGCCGCTACTTCTACAACGCCGATGGCGAACTGCTGATCGTGCCGCAGCTGGGCGCGCTGCGCCTGCTGACCGAACTGGGCGTGATCGAGATCGAACCGCAGCAGATCGCGGTCATACCGCGTGGCGTGCGCTTCCGCGTCGAGCTGCCCGATGGCCCCAGCCGTGGCTACATCTGCGAGAACCATGGTGCCCTGCTGAAGCTGCCGGACCTGGGCCCGATCGGCGCCAACGGCCTGGCCAACCCGCGCGACTTTGAAACCCCGCATGCCGCGTTCGAAGATGTGGACGGTGATTTCGAACTGATCGCGAAGTTCGAAGGCCGCCTGTGGCGCGCGCCCATCGACCATTCGCCGCTGGACGTGGTGGCCTGGCATGGCAATTACGCGCCGTACCGCTACGATCTGCGCCGCTTCAACACCATCGGCTCGATCAGCTACGACCATCCGGACCCGTCAATCTTCCTGGTGCTGCATTCGCCCAGCGACACGCCCGGCACCAGCAACATGGATTTCGCCATCTTCCCGCCGCGCTGGCTGGTGGCGCAGAACACGTTCCGCCCGCCGTGGTTCCACCGCAACATCGCCAGCGAGTTCATGGGCCTGGTGCACGGCGCCTACGACGCCAAGGCCGAAGGCTTCGTGCCCGGTGGCGCGTCACTGCACAACTGCATGAGCGGCCATGGCCCGGATGCGCCGACCTTCGACAAGGCATCCAACGCCGATCTGTCCAAGGCCGATGTCATCAAGGACACGATGGCCTTCATGTTCGAGACCCGCGCAGTGATCCGCCCCAGCGCCCAGGCCTTGGCCGCCAGCCACCGCCAGGGCGACTACCAGCAGTGCTGGAACGGCCTGCGCAACAACTTCCGTTGATCAAAAAAGGGGACGGAACAGTCGACCAACGGTCGACTCTACCTACGCCGTGGCCGCGAAGGCGTCGCAATGCTCGACCGGCAGCGCTTCCAGCAGGCGCAGCCGCACACGCTCGCAATAGCCGTCGGAGGTCATGCCCGGCAGCGCCTGCAGGGCCGCCTGCAGCACCTTCACCACGTCATCCTCGGCGCGCGCCTGCTGCAGGTCGCGAAACAGCGCCGCGGCCATCGGGTTGCGCTGCATTTCCAGGATGCCCAGCAGGTAGATGCGCGCGGCCACCAGCGAACGGCGGCGTTCCACCGGCACGCTGGGTGCTGGGGACTCGGGAGGCGGCGGTGCCGGCTGGGGTGTCGTTTTCGGCACGGATGGCGGTGCTGGCGATGCCACCGCGCCGGTTTCCAGGTAGCCCCCCTGGATCAGCTGGATCACCATGGCCGGCGCTTCCTGGCCCATCAATCCGGTCAGGTCGGCAATGCTGCGCTGGCCATCGCACAGGATCAGCAGCCGGCGCTGGCGCATGTCCAGCGGCGCGCGGTGGGCCTGCAGCGCGGTTCGGGCGAGGTCGGTCTTGCGCGGTTGCATGGGAGGGACAGCCAAGTCGGTGCACGCCGAGCCTGAACGCGGGGCATGTAACGGCGATGACAATGCAGCACCTGCACGCGCGCTGCGCTAGCGTGCAGCCATCCCGTGCCAAGGAACCGCGCCATGAAACACCTCCCGATTGCCGGCCTGCTGTTGTTGTCACTGGCCGCCTGTTCACGCAGCCCCGAGACACCTGATGCCGCCCCGGCTCCGGCCAAGGACACTGCATCGGCCACTGCCCCGGCCGATGCCGATCTGGCCACCACCTCGCCGGTCGACCCGCGCAGCGACAGCCCGGCACGCCTGGACGGCTTCGGCGGGGCCCGCCTGGGCGCGGCCATCGCCGATGTGCGCAGTGGCTTCGGCGCGCCGCTGCAGGGCTTGGGAACCGATGCGGCAGGCAAGCCGCTGCCGGCTGACGACAACAACGATGGCTGCTATTTCCTGCGCCCGCAGGATGCCGAAGACCCGCGCCTGATGATCGAGGGCCGCAAGCTGGTGCGCTATGACGTGCGCAGCACCGGCATCGTCGCCCCGGGCGGCGGCAAGGTCGGCATGACCCTGGGCGAACTGCAGCTGCTGTACCCCGAACGTGCTGACGTTGGCCCGGACAAGTACGACGAGAAGGCCCAGCACCTGCGCGTACGCCCGGCCCAGGAGGGCGCGGCCATCATCGATTTCGCGCTGGGCGCCGACGGCAAGGTCGGCAGTTGGCGGGTCGGCCAGACCCCGCAGGTGGATTACGTGGAAGGCTGCGGCTGACCACGGCGGGCGTGCCCCGCCCGCGATGGGTGGGGCACGCGTAGAATCGCGCCACGACCGCTGGGGAGTGCTCGATGATCGCCATTTCAATTGCTTGGTTCCTGCTTGGCCTGCTGCTGCTGGCGCTGGGCGGGGATTCCATCGTCAAGGCCGTGTCCGGTCTTGCGCAGCGCTTCGGCGCCAGCGCCTTCACTGCCGGCCTGCTGCTTCTGGGCGTCGCCACCTCGCTGCCGGAACTGGCGGTCAATGCGCGCGCGCTGTGGGTTGGCCAGCCTGAGCTGGCCCTGGGCAACGCCATCGGCAGCAGCGTCGCCAACCTGGGCCTGACCCTGGCCGTGGCCGCCATCGCCGCGCCGCTGCTGCTGCGCGCGCGGCTGCAGGGTGTGCTGTGGTGGTCGCTGCTGGCCGCCGGCCTGCTGCTGATCGTGTTCGGCCTGGATGGTCGCCTGCAGCGCTGGGAAGCCGGCGTGCTGGTGGCAGGCTTCGTGCTGGTGCAGATCGTGCTGCTGCGTCGCGGGCGCCTGGAAGCGCCGGACGTGCAGGCGGTCATCGCCGAATCCGCGCTGAGCCGCACCAGCCTGCCGCTGAACGTGCTGCGCGTGCTGATCGCCGCGTTGACCCTGTACTGGGGCGCGCGCCTGGTGGTGGGCGCTGCGGCGGATTTCGGTGCGGCCCTGGGCTGGACGCCGTTGCTGGTGGGCCTGCTGCCGGTGGCCATCGGCACCACGCTGCCGGAAGCAGCCGCGGCCATCGCAGCGGCGCGGCGTGGCCAGGGCGACATGGTGCTGGGCCACGTGCTGGGTTCCAGCGTGGTCAACCTGCTGCTGGTGATCGGCGCGATGGGGCTGCTGCAGCCGCTGGCCCTGCCGGCGTCGTTCGTGCGGCTGGAGCTGCCGGCGCTGCTGGCTTTCGCCCTGGTGCTGTACCCGATGCTGCGCGGCGATCTGAGGATCAGCCGCGCCGAAGGCACGATCCTGCTGGGCGCATTCGTGGCCTGGCTGGGGCTGGAGATCGCGCTGGTCATGTAGATCCACGCCATGCGTGGATGACGGGCCGTGCCGACCAACGGTCGGCACCTACCGGTTCTGTGCGGTTTCCTCTTCCCGCGCCGGTTCCGGCGGCGGCAGCTGCTCTTCCTTCGCGCGCTCGTTGCCCGGCAGGCTGGGGCGGGTTTCCATCAGCAGCGACAGCGCGGCCTTGGCCATCATGTGCGCGCTGATCGGCGCGGTGATGAACAGGAACACGGTGATCAGCAGCTCGCGCGGCTGCGGGTCCTGGCCCAGGAAGATGTGGTAGCAGACCGAGCACGCCAGTACGCAGCCCACGCCCAGCGTGCTGGCCTTGGTCGGCGCGTGCAGGCGCTTGAAGAAGGTCGACAGCTTCACCAGCCCCAGCGCACCCACCAGGATGAAGAAGCAGCCGAACAGCAGCAGCACCGACAGGGCGATCTGGATGAAGGTGATCATTCGACGATGTCCCGGCGCAGCACGAACTTGCTCAGCACCACGGTGCTGCCGAAGCCGAGCATGGCAATGACCAGCGCCGCCTCGAAGTAGATCGCCGAGTTCAGGTACATGCCGAACAGCATCAGTTCGGCGATGGCGGTCACCGACAAGGTGTCCAGTGCCAGGATGCGGTCGGGCACGGTCGGGCCGCGCAGCAGGCGCCAGGTGGCCAGCAGCATGGCCAGGCCGACCACGTGCATGCACACCACCAGGGTGGTCTGGATGATCTGGAATCCAGTCATGGGAAGATCTCCATCAACGGGGCTTCGTAACGTCGCTTGATCGTGTCGATCAGGTCCTGCGGGTCGTCCAGGTGCAGCACATGTACCAGCAGGTATCTGCGGTCATCGCTCAGCGCGGCCGACACGGTGCCCGGGGTCAGGGTGATCATGCTGGTCAGCGCGGCGATGCCGTGGATGTTGGCGATGTCCAGCGGCAACCAGATGAAACCAGGGTGGATGTTGCGTTCCGGGCCGAGCACCTGGATCGCCACGCGGATGTTGGACATCAGGATGTCCCACAGGGTGACGAACAGCAGCTTGGGCACCGGCCGCAGCGTACCGATGCGGGCGAATTCGCGGTCCAGGCGGGCGGCGAACAGCGGCACCACCACGCCCAGCACCACGCCCAGCACGATCTGGCCGAGGGTGAAGCTGTCGGACATCAGCAGCCAGAACGCCACCACCATGATGCTCAGGGCGGGCGAGGGGAACACGCGACGGCGGAGGGAACGCTTGGCGGTCATGGCTGGCGGATCTCCGGCGGGGTCGCCCGCAACTGCTGCACGTAGTCACCCGGCTGCAGCAGCTGGGCGGCGATGGCATCGGTGTGGCGCATCAGCGGTGCCGCGCCCAAGGTCATGCCGATGCCATAGGCCAGCAGCAGGCAGGCGGCATACAGTTCGATGCGGCGCAGCGGTGCCTTGCGCGGCGGCGGCGCGTCCGGGTCGGGCAGCGGCACGCGCCAGAACAGGCGGATGCCGCCGCGGGTCAGGCCCATGATGACCAGCAGGCTGCTGACCAGCACCGCCGTCCACACCGCGCCGGTGTACTGCGCCGGCATGCCGGCCAGCAGCGCGGCCTTGGCCAGGAAGCCGGACAGCGGCGGCAGGCCCGCCACCGAGACCGCACCGATCAGGAACAGCACGGCCGGCGTTTCCTTGCCGGGCATCGGTGCCACCACTTCCTTGCGGTCGCTGGCACCGCCGCGGCGGCGGCGGATCAGGTCGGCGACGAGGAACAGGGCGGCTGCCACGAACGTGCTGTGCGGCAGGTAATACAGGCCGGCCGACAGCACCTTCGGCGTGCCCACCGCGAAAGCGATGAACAGCGTCGCCGCCGAAACGATGACCAGATACGAGATCAGCACGCGCAGGCGGGCCGCGGCCAGTGCGCCCAGGCCGCCCAGCACCAAGGTGGCCACGCCGGCCCACAGCAGCCAGTCGCGGCCGTAGCCGGCCAGCGCGCCAGCATCTTCGCCGAACCACAGCATCTGCACGCGCAGCGCGGCGTACAGGCCGACCTTGGTCATGATCGCGAACAGCGCCGCCACCGCAGCCGGCGCGCGCGCATAGGACTCAGGCAGCCACAGGTACAGCGGCATCAGCGCGGCCTTGGCGCAGAACACCAGCAGCAACAGGCCGATGGTCGCCTTCACCAGGGTCAGCTGCGAGGCCGGTACTTCGGCAATGCGCTGCGACAGCTCGGCCATGTTCAGCGACCCCAGCGAGGCATACAGCAGGCCCAGCGCGATCAGGAACAGGGTCGAGGCGGTGACGTTGAACACCACGTAGTGCAGGCCGATGCGCATGCGCAGGCCACGGCCGCCGCTGAGCAGCAGGCCATAGGAGGCGATCAGCATCACCTCGAAGAACACGAACAGATTGAAGATGTCGCCGGTCAGGAACGCACCATTCAGGCCGACCAGCTGGAACTGGAACAGCGCATGGAAGTGCGGCGCACGCCGGTCCCAGCCCGAGCAGGCATGCATCAGGCAGGGAATGGCCAGCAGCAGGGTGGTCAGCAGCATCCATGCCGACAGGCGGTCGGCCACCAGCGCGATGCCCAGCCGCGAGGGCCAGTCACCCAGCAGGTAGACGTTGATGTCGCCGTCGGCAGTCTGCGCGAACAGCAGGCCCACCACCATTGCCAGCGCCGCCATCGCGGTCCAGGCCACGCTGCGCTGCACCTTGGGTCCGTAGCGGCGGTGTTCGACGAACAGCGAGAGGGCGGCGCCGAGCAGCGGAATCAGGATCGGCAGGATCACCAGATGGTTCATGCGTGGTCCTCGTCCCGACGCGGCGGGGCGTCCTCATCCGGTTCGTGCGCATCGACGTGGTCGCTGTGGTTGTCACTGCGGCTGCGCATGGCCAGCACGATGCTCACCGCGGTCATCGCAAACGCGATGACGATGGCGGTCAGCACCAGCGCCTGCGGCAACGGGTCGGTGTAGTTGCCCAGGTGGCTGTCCACGCCGTCCTTCAGCACCGGTGCCTTGCCCAGCACCACGCGGCCACCGGCGAAGATCAGCAGGTTGGTGGCATAGGACAGGAAGGTCATGCCGAGGATCACATCGAAGCTGCGCGCGCGCAGCAGCAGGTAGATGCCGATGGCGGTCAGCACGCCGATCGCGGTGGCCAAGGCCAGTTCCATCAGTGCATCTCCCCGGTACGGGCCGAACGGCGTTGCAGGTCGATCTCGCCGCGCCGCGCGGTGCGCGTGCGCGACGGCTTGACCGTGCCCATCATCGACAGCATCAGCATGGCGCCGCCGAACACCACCAGGTACACGCCGATATCAAAACCAATCGCGCTGGCCAGCGGCACCTCGCCGATCAGCGGCAGGTGCAGGTCGAGGTGGCCACTGGTCAGGAACGGGACGCCGAACAGCATCGAGGCGCTGCCGCTGAGCAGGGCGATCAGCAGGCCCACGCCGATGCAGCGGATGTAGTCGAAGCCGAAGCGCGATTCGACCGAGGCGGTGCCCTGGATGACGTACTGGATCAGCAGCGGCACGGCCAGCACCAGGCCGGCGATGAAGCCGCCACCGGGTGCGTTGTGGCCACGCAGGAACAGGAAGATCGACACGGTCAACGTGAGCGGGAACATGATCTGGGCCAGATCGGCCGGCACCGGCAGCTTGATCGGCGGCCCGGGCATGATCTGTTCCGGGGCCATGCGCGTGCGCCGCAGCAGGGCATGCACCACCAGCGCGGCGATGCCGAACACGGTGATCTCACCGAACGTATCGAAGCCGCGGAAGTCGACCAGGATCACGTTGACCACGTTCTGCCCATAGGCCTCGGGCAGGGCGCGGGCGAGCATCTCGCCGGCCATGGTGTTCGGCGGCAGCGTCATCGCGCTGTAGGCCAGCGCGCCCAGGCCGGCACCGGCGATGATGGCGATGACCGCATCGCGGCGCTTGCGCCAGCGCGGCCGCTCCGGCCCGGACTGGGCGGGCAGGTAGTTCATGCCCAGCAGCATCAGCACCAGGGTCACCATCTCCACCAGCAGCTGGGTCAGCGCCAGGTCCGGTGCGGACAGGAACACGAAGGTCAGCGCCACCATCAGGCCGACGCCACCGACCAGCAGCACCGCCAGCAGGCGCTGCTTGTAGACGCGCAGGGTGGCTACGGCGCAGGCCATCATCACCAGCCACAGTGCCCAGCCCAGCAGCGGGATCGGCTGCGGTGCAGTCCAGTTGGGCGAGGCCGGGTTGGCCACGTAGGGCGCAGCGGCCACCGTGATCGCCACCAGCACCAGGCCCAGCAGCATGCGCTGCAGGCTGCCGTTGGCGATTCCGTTGGTCAGGCGCATCGCAAGCGCGGAAATCGTATCCAGCTGCGCGTGGAAGACGTTGCGGCCAGTGGCGGTGTTCTCCACGCCGTGCAGGTTGATCAGCTTGCGCAGGCCGAAGTACAGCGCCACGCCACCGACCACGCCGATCGCGCTCATCGCCAGCGGCAGGTTGAAGCCGTGCCAGACCGACAGGCTGTATTCGGGCATGGCGCTGCCGAGGATGGAACCGGCCGCCGCATGCAGCACCGGCGCGACGGTCAGTGCAGGGGCGATGCCCACCGCCACGCAGATCACCACCAGGATCTCCACCGGCACCTTCATCCAGCGCGGCGGCTCGTGCGGCACGCGGTCCAGATCGTGCGGGCCGGGGCCGAAGAACGTGTCGTGCACGAAGCGCAGGCTGTAGGCCACACCGAACACGCCGGCCAGCAGCGCTGCGATGGAGACTGCCGTGCGCATGGTGCCCGGGCCGCCAGCGGTCAGCGCTTCGGCAAACAGCATTTCCTTGGACAGGAAGCCGTTGAGCAGCGGGATGCCGGCCATCGCCAGCGAGGCGATGATCGCCAGCGCGCTGGTGAAGGGCATCAGCTTCCGCAGCCCCCCCAGTTTGCGCATGTCGCGGGTGCCGGTCTCGTGGTCGATGATGCCGGCGGCCATGAACAGCGAGGCCTTGAAGGTGGCGTGGTTGAGGATGTGGAACACGCCGGCCACCACCGCCATCGGCGTGGACAAGCCGAACAGCAGGGTGATCAGGCCCAGATGGGAAATGGTCGAGTAGGCCAGCAGGCCCTTCAGGTCGTGCTGGAAGATCGCGTTCCAGGCGCCGATCAGCAGGGTGAGCGCGCCGATGCCGCTGACCGTGTAGAAGAACAGGTCGCTGCCGGCCAGCGCCGGGTGCAGGCGCGCCAGCAGGAACACGCCGGCCTTCACCATGGTGGCCGAATGCAGGTAGGCCGATACCGGCGTAGGCGCGGCCATCGCGTGCGGCAGCCAGAAATGGAACGGGAACTGCGCGCTCTTGGTGAAGATGCCGGCCAGCACCAGGAACAGGGCGTAGGGGTAGAGCGCGCTGGCGCGGATCTGGTCGCCGGCGGCCAGCACCACGTCCAGGTCGAAGCTGCCGACGATGCGGCCGATCAGCAGCACGCCACCGAGCAGGGCCAAGCCGCCGCCACCGGTGATCACCAGCGCCATCCGCGCGCCCTCGCGGGCATCCCTGCGGTGCGACCAGAAGCCGATCAGCAGGAACGAGCTGATGCTGGTCATTTCCCAGAAGATCATCAGCAACAGCAGGTTGCCGGAGATCACCATGCCCAGCATGGCGCACATGAACAGCAGCAGGTAGCAGTAGAAGCGGTGGGCGTTGTCCTGGCTGCTGAGGTAGTAGCGCGCATACAGCACCACCAGCGCGCCGATGCCCAGCACCATGCCGGCGAACATCCAGGCCAGCCCATCCAGGCGCAGGGCGAAGTCCAGCCCGATCTGCGGCAGCCAGGGCACCAGGCTGCGAACGATCTCCCCGCCCATCACTGCTGGGGTCAGCCAGCCAAGGATGGCCAGTCCGCCCAACGGCGCCAGCGCCGCCAGCCAGGCGGCTGTCGAGCGGGAACTACGGGGGAAGGCCGCAACCGCCACTGCCATCAGGAACGGCAGGGCCAGCAGCAGGGGCAGGCTGGGGAGCATGCAGGGAATCCATGATTCACGAGCAGGTCATTGAGTCTAACAGTCAGCCAAATGTCGCCGAAACCCATGTAACGGCCACAAACAGCATGTAACGTGCGCTATTCATCTTTTTTGCGGTGCGGCAGGGCGATTTTCGTGCCTTGCAGGGTGTGGTCGCCGGCTTTGCCGGTTCGGCTCCCTACGCTCGCGCATGGGCACCTGCGGCCCCATGTGGCAACGGCTGGAAGCTGCTCGGCAGGCGCGCAGGCAGGCCGCCGCCACCCGTGAATCGCAGGCTGGCAGGTCGATCGTGGAGCAGGGGTGACGGAGCCGGCCCGTTCAGGAAACGACGGGCGGTGACGCGCAGAGAGCGGTCAGTAGCGCCAGTCCAGTTTCCGGTAGGCCTTGGCCATCACCCAGGCCGGGCCGATCAACAGGTAGGTGAGGTCGGTCAGGAAGCTGGGCTTGCGGCCTTCGAATTTGTGGCCGATGAACTGCGCCACCCAGGCCACCACGAACACGCCCAGCGCCAGCCACCGCAGGGCCTGCAGCCCGATTTCGGCCTCCAGCAGGCGGCACAGGCAGCCGAACACGAAGAACTGGATGAGCATGCCGATGCCCAGCGGGCGCGACAGCTTGTTGTAGAAGCACCAGGCGCTGAACATCGCGAAGGCCGACCAGATGCCGTACTGGAACCAGGTGATCAGCGGCGGCAGGCACCACAGCAGGGCCACCACCGACCACAGGATGGCCGGCACCGCCACCACATGGATGCGCTGGTTGATGACGTTGCGGTGGTCGTCTGAATAGCTGGCGAAGTAGCGGTCGATCGGCCGCGCAAGCTGGGTGGTGGTCTGCATGCGGCCAGCATACTCCGCCCGGGCCAAGCGGTGCGGGGGCAGGGCGCCGACCGGGTAATCCCGAACGGGCGGGGCCGACGCGGTGGGGCGGGCGTGTGGGGTTGCCGGCATCAGAACGCCCCCAGCCAGTCCGGCCGGGGGCGCTGGGGCAATCAGTCGACGCTGATGCCTGCCAGGCGCTGCAGCGCCTCGGCGTACTTGGCGCGGGTACGCTCGATGATGTCCGCCGGGATGCTCGGGCCCGGGGCGGTCTTGCCCCAGTCCAGCGTCTCCAGGTAATCACGCACGAACTGCTTGTCGTAGCTCGGCGGGCTGGTGCCCACTTCGTACTCGTCGGCCGGCCAGTAACGCGAGGAATCCGGGGTCAGCATCTCGTCCATGATGTACAGGCGGCCATCGGCATCGGTACCGAACTCGAACTTGGTATCGGCCAGGATGATGCCGCGCTCACGGGCGTAGTCCGCCGCGAACTTGTAGATGCGCAGGGTGGCATCGCGCACGCGCTCGGCCAGGTCCGCGCCCACCTGCTTGACCATCGCATCGAAATCGATGTTCTCGTCATGGTCGCCGACGGCGGCCTTGGTGGACGGGGTGAAGATCGGCTCGGGCAACTGCTCGGCCTGGCGCAGGCCGTCAGGCAGGTCGATGCCGCTGACCTTGCCGGTGCGCTGGTAATCCTTCCAGCCGCTGCCGATCAGGTAGCCGCGGGCGATGGCCTCCACCGGCACCGGCTTCAGCTTGCGGGTGACCACCGCGCGCTTGGCGTACAGGGCCGGGTCCACGCCCTCGGGCAGCACGCTGGCCACGTCGATGCCGGTCAGGTGGTTGGGCATCAGGTGCGCGGTCTTGGCGAACCAGAAATTGGACACCTGGCAGAGCATCTCGCCCTTGCCCGGGATCGGGTCGGGCAGGACCACGTCGAACGCCGACAGGCGATCGGTGGCCACCATCAGCAGGTAGTCGCCCGGCGGGGTCCCTGCAGGCAGCCGCTCGCGCGGGATATCGAACACATCACGCACCTTGCCGCGATGGCGCAAGGGCAGGCCGGGGAGATCGGATTGCAACAGCGTGGTTGGCACGGGCACTCCTGGGGCTTCGTCGATACGGCTGCCCAACGGACCCGGCGGGCCCGCTGACCAGCGGGCGGCCTAGTGTAAAGCGGTCCGGGCCCGCTGTGACGTAAAATGAGCGTCCATTTCGCCGGTCGACCCTGGGGCGCCATGCGCTGGTACGGAAAACTGCTCGGTTTCATCGCCGGCGCCCTGCTGTTCCGGCCCAACCCGCTGTTCGGGGCGGTCATCGGCCTGCTGCTCGGCCATGCGTTCGATTCGGACTGGTTCCGCCTGAACAAGGAAAACCCGTACCGGGAGCTGGGACTGACCTCCGAGGCCACCGACGCCGAGGTCGAGCGGGCCTATCGCAAGCTCATTTCCCAGTACCACCCCGACAAGCTCGGCGGCGCGGCCCCCGAGCTGCAGCAGCAGGCCGAGCAGAAGTCGCGGCGGATCAACGCCGCCTACGACCGCATCAAGACGCTGCGCAAGCGCTGACCCCTTTCCCTCGTCTCCAAGGCCCCGGCCATGTCCAACTGCCTCATCGCCCCGTCCATCCTGTCCGCCGATTTCGCCCGCCTGGGCGAGGAAGTGGACAACGTCCTGGCCGCCGGTGCGGACTGGGTCCATTTCGACGTGATGGACAACCATTACGTGCCCAACCTGACCATCGGCCCGATGGTCTGCCAGGCCCTGCGCAAGCACGGCGTCACCGCGCCGATCGACGTGCACCTGATGGTCGAGCCGGTGGACCGCATCATCCCGGACTTCGCCGAGGCCGGTGCCACCTACATCAGCTTCCACCCGGAGGCCAGCCGCCACCCGCACCGCACCATCCAGCTGATCCGCTCGCTGGGCTGCAAGCCGGGCATCGTGCTGAACCCGGCCACCCCGGTGGACATCCTGGACTGGGTGCTGGATGACCTGGACCTGGTGCTGCTGATGTCGGTCAACCCGGGCTTCGGCGGCCAGGCGTTCATTCCTTCGGCGCTGGACAAGCTGCGCGTGGTCCGCCAGAAGATCGATGCCAGCGGCAAGGACATCCGCCTGGAGATCGACGGTGGCGTGAAGGCCGACAACATCGGCGCGATCGCTGCTGCCGGCGCCGACACCTTCGTGGCCGGCTCGGCCATCTTCAACGCCAAGACCAGCTACCAGGACGTGATCGCGCAGATGCGCGCGAATGTCGCTGCCGCCCGCTGACAAAAAGGGGACGGAGGGGATTAAGCTCGATTAATCCCCTCCGTCCCCTTTTTTGATCTTCATGGCACTGTTGAACATCCGCGCGGCCACCGTGGCCGACGCCGGCCTGATCCTGCGCTTCATCCGCGAACTGGCCATCTACGAGAAGGCTGAGCACGCGGTGCAGACCGATGAGATCGGCATTGCCGAGAGCCTGTTCGGTGCCGATGCCAGTGCTCGCGCGCTGATCTGCGAAGCCGAGGGCGAAGCCATCGGCTATGCGGTGTACTTCTACAACTATTCCACCTGGCTGGGCCGCAAGGGCATCTACCTGGAAGACCTGTACATCAGCCCGGAAAAGCGCGGCGGCGGTGCCGGCAAGGCACTGCTGAAGTACATCGCGCGCCAGGCCGTGGCCGAAGGCTGCGGTCGTTTCGAATGGTCGGTGCTGGACTGGAACACGCCGGCCATCGCGTTCTACACCGCCGCCGGCGCAAAGCCGCAGGATGAGTGGACCGTGTACCGCCTGCAGGGCCAGGCGTTGCACGATTTCGCCAACGGTTGAGGCGCAAGGCAGCCACGCATGGCGTGGCTCTACTGGGCCGGCGCCTCAACCCGGGTGTGGTCGTTGCGAACCGCAACCCGGTGGGTGCGAACCTTGGTTTGCACTGCTCGAGCGTGCAAAAAAAAGCCGCGCCAATCCCCGGCGCGGCTTCGCTGCATTCGTGGGAGGCTGATCCTGCCTCCATCCATCGTCCCTGCTATGGCCTTCCATTCTCCGGGTGCGCGATGACACCTGCGTGACACCGCACCCAGGAGAGCCACGCCACGCGTGGATGCCTCCCGCGTTGCCTTTCACCGGCGGCAAACGCCGCGTTGATAGCCTGTGCCACCCTCACTGGAAGCATCCTGCATGACCACCCCGCGTTGGCGCCTGATCCTCAACGGAAAATCCGCGGGCGATGAAGCACTGCGCGAGGCGGTCGGCTACTGGCGCGGGCAGGGCGTGCAACTGGAAGTACGGGTGACCTGGGAAGAGGGCGATGCCGAGCGCTACGTGGCCGAAGCCATCGACCATGGTGTGGACGTGATCGTGGCAGCGGGTGGCGACGGCACGCTCAGTGCCGTGGCCGAAACCCTGGCCCATCGCGATGAGCCGGCCGACGCGCTGCCGTCGCTGGCGCTGGTGCCGATGGGCACGGCCAATGATTTCGCCACCTCGGCCGGTGTTCCCACCGGGCCCAGGGAGGCATTCGCGCTGATCGCGCAGGCGCCGGCACGGCCCATCGATCTGCTGCGGGTGGATGCCGATGGCAAACCCTGGTGGTGTGCCAACCTGGCCAGCGGTGGCTTCGGCACCCAGGTGACCGTGGAAACCGATGCGGGCCTGAAGAAAATGCTGGGCGGCTTGGCCTACGTCATCACCGGCATCGCCAAGCTGGGCCGCATCGAGCCGATCACCGCGCGCCTGACCGGTCCGGATTTCGCCTGGGACGGTGGTTTCATCGCCCTGGGCATCGGCAACGGCCGCCAGGCCGGTGGCGGCCAGCAGCTGTGCCCGCAGGCGCTGATCGATGATGGCCTGCTGGACGTCACCGTGGTGCCCCAGCTGGAAGGCGAGGTGGCCGCGACGCTGGGCCAGATGCTGACCGGTGGCAAGGAAGCCGCACTGGAGCGCGTGGCGACCCGCGCACAGTTGCCGTGGCTGCAGATTGACGCGCCGCAGGCGCTGACGCTGAACCTGGACGGCGAGCCGGTACAGGCCCGCCGCTTCCGCATCGATTGCGTGGCAGGTCGGGTGCGCATGCATCTGCCGGCCGGTTGCGAGCTGCTTTCCGGGGCAGGGGTAGCTTCGGCTGGGTAGAGTCGACTGTCAGTCGACTAACGCGCGTAGCGCGGGCATTTCCGCCACCGATGGAAGAGCAGTCGACCAACAGTCGACTCTACCGGCCTCCGCCCCGATCCCTGCAACCGGCACCGCGCTTGCCGTGGTTCAGTTTCGCAGGGTTTCCCTGCCGCCGAACCTGCGTTACAGTCAACGGGTGTCCAGCCTGACGACCCCGCATACCCTTTCTTCCGCACGCCGTTGGTGGCGATGGTGGCCCGTTGCCGTCGTCCGCCCCCATAACGCTGTGTCCCGGAAGGAAAGTCGTCTTGAACTCGCTCGCTCAGTTTCAGCAGCAGGCCGCTGAAGGCCACACCCATATCCCCGTTGTCCGCGAAGTGCTGTCCGACCTGGACACGCCGCTTTCGGTCTATCTGAAGCTCGCCGACGGCCCCAATACCTACCTGTTTGAATCCGTCGAAGGCGGCGAGCGCTTTGGTCGTTACTCGATCATCGGCCTGCCGGCCCGTCGCGTGTATGCCTTCCACGGCCACACCCTGACCGTGCGCGAGGACGGCGAGGTGGTGGAAACCCGCGAAGTGGCCGACCCCTTCGCCGAGGTCGAGGCGCTGCGCAGCGCCCACTCGGTGCCGAAGCTGGACGGCCTGCCGGGCTTCACCGGTGGCCTGGTCGGCTGGTTCGGCTTCGAATGCATCGGCTACATCGAGCCGCGCCTGGCTCCGCCGGCCGGCCGCGACGAACTGGGCACGCCGGACATCCTGCTGCTGGATTCCAACGAACTGGCCGTGTTCGACAACCTCAAGGGCCGGCTGTACCTGATCGTGCATGCCGACCCGCGGGTCGACGGTGCGTTCGACCAGGCCCAGGCCCGCCTGGATGCGCTGACCGCCAAGCTGCGTGCGCCGGGTGCGGGCTATCCCGCGCCGTTGACCAGTGACGTGCTGGACGAATCCGATTTCATCTCCGGCTTCACCCGCGAGGGCTTCGTCGATGCGGTCCAGCGCAGCAAGGAATACATCCGCGCCGGTGACATCTTCCAGGTGGTGCTGAGCCAGCGCCTGAGCGTGCCGTTCAAGGCGCGCCCGGTGGATGTGTACCGCGCGCTGCGTGCGCTGAACCCGTCGCCGTACATGTACTTCCTCGATGTGGGCGACCTGCAGGTGGTCGGTTCGTCGCCGGAAATCCTGGTGCGCCTGCAGGATGGCGAAGTGACCGTGCGCCCCATCGCCGGCACCCGCCCGCGCGGCGCCACGCCCGAGCTGGACCTGGCGCTGGAAGCCGAACTGCTGGCCGATCCGAAGGAACGCGCCGAGCACCTGATGCTGATCGACCTGGGCCGCAACGATGCTGGTCGGGTGTCCAGGGCCGGCACCGTGGAAGTGGGCGAGCAGTTCGTGATCGAACGCTACAGCCACGTCATGCACATCGTCAGCGAAGTGACCGGGCAGCTGCAGCCGGGCCTGAGCTATGCCGACGTGCTGCGCGCCACCTTCCCGGCCGGTACCGTCAGCGGCGCGCCGAAGATCCGTGCGCTGGAAGTGATCCGCGAGCTGGAACCGATCAAGCGGAATGTCTACGCCGGCAGCATCGGCTACATCGGCTGGCACGGCGATGCCGATACCGCCATCGCCATCCGCACCGCCGTCATCAAGGATGGCCGCCTGTACGTGCAGGCCGGCGCCGGCATCGTCTACGACTCGGACCCGGACAAGGAATGGGACGAGACGATGAACAAGGGCCGCGCGCTGTTCCGCGCTGTCGCCCAGGCCGCCAAGGGCCTGTAAGCCTCTCTGTGCCGTGGCCTGCGCTGCGGCACCCTCCGCTGTTCCCGATCAAGACAAGGAGTACCGCATGAAGCTGCTGAGCGCATTGCTGTGGTCGTCGCTGCTGGCCACGATGGCCCCGTCTGCGTGGGCGCAGGCCAACACCATTCCCTCCCAGCCACACCTGCTGGTGAAGGGCAGCGCCGAGCGCCAGGTCATGCCGGATCGTTTCGGTGTCTCGGTACGCCTCAATTCGGTGGACCTGAAGACCGAGGCGGCACGCCGGCGCGTGCAGGACAACGGTCGCCAGGTGCTGGCTCTGTTCAAGCGCAGCGATGCGCTGGCCGACACCATCAAGTCCGAGAATCTGCAGGTGAGTCCGCAGAGCCGGTACAAGGATGGTGAGAGCGTCTTCGTCGGCGTCTCGGTCAGCCAGTCACTGAGTGCGAGCTTCGCTGATGGCGCGAGTCTGCAGCGCTTCCTGGGCGCGCTGCAGGCGAGCAAGGAAGTGCAGGTCACCACCCAGAACCCGGCCTATTCGGCAGAGGGAAAGCTGCGTGCCGAGCTGAAGGCCGAGGCGGCCCGGCAGACCCGCGAGTCGGCCGCCGGCCTGGCCGGTGCCTATGGCGCAAAGGTCATTGGCCTTTACAGCATTTCCGATGTCTCGCCGGACTTCGCCTACGGCGTGCAGGCCGGCGACTGGCCGCGCGGCCAGAACGGGCCGCCTGCGCTCAAGAACCTTTCCCCGCCCAAGCCGAGCCCGGTGTCGGCGCCGCCGCAGGATGGTTTCAATGAGAGTGGCGAAGTCATCGCCTCCGGCCCCATCACCTACACCGAAACGTATACGCCATTTTCCTGATAAGCGACGGAACCTGACCATGTTGTGGATGATCGACAACTACGACAGCTTCACCTACAACCTCGTGCAGTACCTGCAGACGCTGGGCGCCGAGGTGAAGGTGGTGCGCAACGATGCGATGAGCGTGGACGAGATCGCCGCGCAGAAGCCCGAGCGCATCGTCATCTCGCCCGGCCCGTGCACGCCCAACGAAGCGGGCGTGTCGCTGGAGCTGATCCAGCGCCTGGGCCCGACCACGCCCATCCTCGGTGTCTGCCTGGGCCACCAGGGCATCGGCCAGGTCTACGGCGGCACGGTCATCCGCGCCGGCAACATCATGCATGGCAAGACCTCGCCCATCCGCCATGAAGGCAAGGGCGTGTTCGCCGGCCTGCCGGACCGCTACCAGGCCACCCGCTACCACTCGCTGGTGGTGGACAAGCACAGCCTGCCCGACGCGCTGGAAGTGACCGCCTGGACCGAGAACGAGGACGGCTCGATCGAAGAGATCATGGGCCTGCGCCATCGCCAGTTCCCGGTGGAAGGCGTGCAGTTCCACCCCGAATCCATCCTCACCGAACACGGCCACGCCCTGCTGCGCAACTTCCTGCAGCGCCCGGCGGCCTGATCCAAGGAGCATTCCCATGAGCTTCTCCCCCCAGGAAGCCCTGCAACGCACCATCGAGCACCGCGAAATCTTCTTCGACGAAATGGTCGACCTGATGCGGCAGATCATGCGCGGCGACGTCTCGCCGATGATGACCGCCGCCATCCTTACCGGCCTGCGGGTGAAGAAGGAAACCATCGACGAGATCGCCGCGGCGGCCACGGTCATGCGCGAGTTCGCGCTGGCGGTGCCGGTGGCCGATACCACCCACCTGGTCGACATCGTCGGCACCGGTGGCGATGGCTCGCATACCTTCAACATTTCCACCTGCGCGATGTTCGTCGCCGCCGCCGCCGGTGCGCGCGTGGCCAAGCACGGCAACCGCAGCGTGTCGTCCAAGTCCGGCAGTGCCGATGCGGTGGAAGCGCTGGGCGCGGCCATCGAACTGCAGCCGGCACAGGTCGCTGCGGCCATCGAACAGACCGGCATCGGCTTCATGTTCGCGCCCATCCACCACCCGTCGATGAAGGTGGTCGCGCCGGTCCGCCGCGAGATGGGCGTGCGCACCATCTTCAACATCCTCGGCCCGCTGACCAACCCGGCCAGCGCACCGTCGGTGCTGATGGGTGTGTTCCATCCCGATCTGGTCGGCATCCAGGCGCGCGTGCTGCGCGAACTGGGCACCGAACGCGCCATGGTGGTCTGGGGCCGCGACAACATGGACGAGATCTCGCTGGGTGCCGGCACCCTGGTGGGCGAGCTGCGCGACGGCAAGGTGCGTGAATACGAGATCCACCCGGAAGACTTCGGCATCGCAATGTCGGCCAGCCGCAACCTGCGCGTGGACAGCCCCGAGCAGTCCATCCAGATGCTGCGCGCGGTGCTGGACAACACGCCGGGCCCGGCGCTGGACATCGTCGCCCTGAACGCTGGTGCGGCCCTGTACGTGGCCGGCGTGGCCAGCGACATCGGCGACGGCCTGGCCCGTGCCCGCGCCGCCATCGCCGATGGCAGCGCCCGCGGGCGCCTGCAGCAGTACGTTGACACCACCCGCGCGCTGGTTGCCTGAGCGCGCGGTTCAGCCTGACCCACCCGATGGCCGATAATGGCCGCACTCACCGCCCCCGCATTGAACCGACGACGATGAGCGACATCCTGCAGACGATCCTGGCCCGCAAGGCCGAAGAAGTGGCCCAGCGCCGCGCCCAGCGCCCGCTGGAGGCGCTGCAGGCCGCCCTGGCCAGTGCCCCGCCGGTCCGTGGCTTCGTGCGTGCGCTGCAGGCGGCCGTGGCCAACGGCGACCCGGCGGTCATCGCCGAGGTGAAGAAGGCCAGCCCGTCCAAGGGCGTCATCCGCCCGGACTTCCGCCCGGCCGACATCGCCGTCAGCTACGAGTTCGGCGGCGCCAGCTGCCTGTCGGTGCTCACCGATGTCGATTTCTTCCAGGGTGCCGATGCCTACCTGCAGCAGGCCCGCGAGGCCTGCACGCTGCCGGTGCTGCGCAAGGACTTCGTGATCGACGCCTACCAGGTGTACGAGGCGCGCGTGCTGGGCGCCGACTGCATCCTGCTGATCGTCGCCGCGCTGGACGATACCCAGCTGGCCACCCTGTCCGAACTGGCCCTGTCGCTGGGCATGGACGTGCTGGTGGAAGTGCATGACATCGACGAACTGGAGCGCGCGCTGCAGGTGCCGGCGCCGATGATCGGCATCAACAACCGCAACCTGCGCACCTTCGAGGTCTCGCTGCAGACCACCCTGGACATGCAGAACGCCGTGCCGCGCGACCGCCTGCTGGTGACCGAAAGCGGCATCCTCGGCCCGCAGGACGTGGCCCTGATGCGCGACGCCGGCATCCACGCCTTCCTGGTCGGCGAGGCCTTCATGCGCGTGGAAGAGCCGGGCGAGGGCCTGCGTCAGCTATTCTTCGCGGCATGACAACGCACTATCCAACGCCGCGCGAGGATGCGCCGCTGGTGGTCTTCGACTTCGACCACACCCTCTACGACGGCGATTCGGGCACCCATCTGTTCGCCTCGCTGATCAAGCGCAACCCGCTGCGCATGCTGGCCGCGCTGCTGGTCACGCCCATTGCCGGGCCGATGGTGGCCCTGCTGCCGACCCGCCGTGCCGGCATTTCGGTCTATGTGTGGATCGGCAGCTTCGGCCTGCACCGGGCGCGTGACTTCAACAAGGTCATCGACGCCTACGTGCTGCGCAACGAGGCGCAGATGCGCGCCAAGCTGCTGCCGCAGGCGCTGGAGGTGTTTGCCGCGCACCGCGCCAAGGGCGACCGCGTGGTGGTTGCCACCGGCGCACCGCCGGAGCTGGCCCGCGCCATCCTCGGCTTCGTGGCCCACCAGGACGTGCCGGTGATCGGCACCGAGGTCGGCCCGCGCCTGGGCGGTGTCGGCCCGACCCGCCACTGCCACAACGAAGAAAAGATGCGCATGCTGCGCGAGCGCGGCTATGGGCAGATCGACATCGCCTATTCCGACAGCACCGCCGACCTGCCGCTGCTGCTGGCGGCCAAGGCCCCGGTGGTGGTGAACCCGAAGCGCTCCAAAGTGGACTTCTTCCGCAGCGTGCTGCCGGCGGGCACCCGCATCCTCAACTGGGGCTGCGTGGACCGCGGCGGCGAGAAGGCCTGACCGGCGCCTGTTGTAGCGTCGAGCCATGCTCGACTGCGTTTCGCGAAGAGCCGCCGGGCATGGCCCGGCGGGCAGTCAGCGCCCCAGATACCCGCCTACCGCATGGCCGATCTGGAACAGGCTGATGGCCAGCACCAGCACACCCACGGCGATCAGCACCCAGCGCTCCTTCAGCCGCTTCACCAGCAGCGCCGCCACCGGTGCGGCCATCATGCCGCCGATCAGCAGGCCGGCCACGATCTGCAGGTGATGCAGGCCCATCGACATCAGGAACGTGGCTGAAACCGTCAGCGTGACCACGAACTCCGAGGCGTTCACCGTGCCGATGGTGGTACGTGCCTGGCCGCCCCGGGCGAGCAGGGTGGAGGTGGCCACCGGCCCCCAGCCACCGCCGCCGCTGGCATCGAGGAAGCCGGCCACGAAGCCCAGCACGGGCACCCGCTTGACCTCGCCCTTGGGCATCAGCCGCCCGGCAGCGCGGGCCAGGATGATGATGGCCAGCACCAGCAGGTAGAGGTAGATGAGCGGGCGGATCACGTCGCCCGGCAACTGTGTGAGCCCGTAGGCGCCCACCGCACCGCCCACCGCGCCGGGAATGGCGAGGCGGAAGAACAGGCGTTTATCGACATTGCCGGCGACCAGATGCGACACACCGGAGGCGCCGGTGGTGAACACTTCGGCGGTATGGATGGCCGCACTGGCCTGCGCCGGCGGGATGCCCATGGCCAGCATCACCGACGAGGACACCAGACCAAAGGCCATGCCCAGCGCCCCATCGACCAGCTGTGCGCCGAGGCCGATGAGGATGAACCACCAGAATTCGCTGCTCAGTTCCATGCACCGAGCCTAGCGGATGCGCGTGTGCGGAACGTGCGAGGGCGTGCGGACCAAGGTCCGCACCCACCGGGCGTGGTCAACGGGTGCCGTACAACACCACGGTCTTGCCGCGGGCATGCAGCAGGCCATCGGTCTGCAGCTTCTTCAGTACACGGCCGGCCATTTCACGCGAGCAGCCGACCAGGCGGGCCAGTTCCTGGCGCGAGACGCGCAGCTGGCTGCCCTGCGGGTGGCTCATCGATTCCGGCTCCTGGGCCAGATCGTGCAGGGTGCGCACGATGCGGTCGGTCACGTCTAGGAACGCCAGGCGGCTGGCCTTGCGGCTGGTATCGAGCAGGCGCTTGGAAATCTGCTGGCCCAGCGCAAACAGCAGGCGCGGGGCATCGGCCGAGAGCGGGCCCAGGAACAGCTGGTGCAGGCGCTCGTAGCTGATTTCAGCCAGTTCACAGGCGGTGCGCGTGCGCAGGATCACCTCGCGGCGGTCCGATTCCACGAACAGGCCCATCTCACCGACGAACTCGCCGGCGCCGAAGTAGCCCAGGACCAGCTCGCGGTCGTCATCTTCCTCGGCCATGATCGAGACCGAGCCGCTGATGACGTAGTACAGGGTTCCCGCCGGGTCCCCAGGGCGGAAAACGTCGGTCCGGGTGGGGTAACGCCGCCGGTGGCTGTGGGCCAGGAAGCGGTCGATGGTGGCGATGTCCAAGGCCAATGGGCTGCTAGCTAGGCGCACGGTTGACACGATAGGGGCGCTCCCTCTGCGCATGAACGGATTCACAGGTTCGATGGCGGAGCTTAACCAGCGCACCTGTTAAGGGCAAATAGTGTGCCAGAGTCGTGACCTCTTCACGTTCCCCCCGGGGGCACTTTGCCCCATAATTCACCCTTTCCCTTCTTACACAGGAATCGACCGCCGTGGTCAAGCCGTTGCCTCGCCTGAGGCTGCAGGGTTTCAACAACCTCACCAAGGCGCTGAGCTTCAACATCTATGACGTGTGTTACGCGCGCACCGAAGAGGAGCGTCAGCGTTACATTGAATACATCGATGAAGAGTACAACGCCGACAGGCTGACTCAAATCTTGACCGATGTCGCCGAGATCATCGGCGCGAACATCCTGAACGTGGCCCGCCAGGACTACGATCCGCAGGGTGCCTCGGTGACGATCCTGATCTCCGAAGAGCCGGTGATCGACAAGAAGCAGGCCGGCAAGGAGCTGATCTCCGACGCCGTGGTCGCGCACATGGACAAGAGCCACATCACTGTCCACACCTACCCGGAGACCCATCCGCAGGAAGGTATCGCGACGTTCCGCGCTGACATCGACGTGGCCACCTGTGGCGTCATTTCGCCGCTGAAGGCCCTGAACTACCTGATCGAGAGCCTGGAATCGGACATCGTGATCATGGACTACCGTGTCCGTGGCTTCACCCGTGATGTGAAGGGCAAGAAGCACTACATCGATCACAAGATCAACTCGATCCAGAACTTCCTGGCCAAGAACATCAAGTCGCGTTACGAGATGTTCGACGTCAACGTCTACCAGGAAAACATCTTCCACACGAAGATGCACCTGAAGGACTTCGACCTGGACCAGTACCTGTTCGAGGAAAAGGCCAAGAACCTGTCGTTCAAGGAACGCATGAAGATCGAAGCGCTGCTCAAGCGCGAGATCGAAGAGCTGTTCCACGGGCGCAACCTGTCCGAGTAAGACCCGTGTGCGATGCCCTCGGCATCGCCACCCAGGCGGGACGACCCGCCCCGTGGAACGCGCTTCCCGCGCAGTTTCCAGTTCCACGGTGATGTACCGATCCACGGCCCGGTGTGAAAACACCGGGCCGTTTTGTTTTTCTTCAACAAGGTGAGGAGTGCCCCCATGCCCTGGATCTACCTGTTGCTGGCCGGTCTGTTCGAGATCGGCTTCGCGCTCGGAATGAAGTACTCAGAGGGCTTCAGCAAGCCGCTGCCCACCGCCGCCACCGTCGTGTCGGCGCTGATCAGCCTGTATCTGATGAGCCAGGCGATGAAGTCCATCCCGGTCGGCACGGCCTACGCCATCTGGACCGGCATCGGCGCCATGGGCGTGGCGGTGCTGGGCATCTTCCTGTTCAACGACAGCGCCTCGCCGGCCCGCCTGGCCTGCGTGGGCCTGATCGTGGCCGGCGTAATCGGCCTGAAGCTGGTATCGCCCAATTAAGCAGTCGAGCAAGCCCGACGCTAGCGTCCGGTAGCGCCGGGCCATGCCCGGGGGCCTTACAGCCGGTAAGCGATGTGCTTCATCACCTTCGATGCCAGCGCCATCGCGCCCGGAATCGGGAACGGCAGGCGGCGGGCGCCGGCCTGCTCGGCATGGTCCGCGTGGCGGGCCTCGTCTTCCTTCATCACCCGGATGACCGCGCGGCTGCGCAGGTCACCGGCCGGCAGATCGACCAGATGCTCGTCCAGGTGGGCTTCCACCTGACGCTCGGTTTCGACCACGAAGCCCAGGTTCCAGCCATCGCCGCGAAGACCGGCCAGGGTGCCGATGGTGTAGCTGCCGGCGTACCAGAGCGGGTTGAACAGGCTGGGGCGGCTGTCCAGCTCGCCCAGCCGGGTCGCGCACCAGGCCAGGTGGTCGGTCTCTTCCTGGGCCGCTTCCAGCAGGTGCTCGCGGGTGGACGGGTCGCGGGCGACCGCGGCCTGGCCGAAGTACAGGCCCTGCGCGCAGACCTCGCCGACGTGGTTGATCCGCATCAGGCCCGCGGCATGACGGCGCTGCGCGGTGTCCATGCCAGGCTCATCGGTATCGGCGGCCGGGTAGGGCCGCGATGCCGGCGGGTTGCCGAACACCGTGTCCAGGGCGCGCTGCGCCTCGGTCAGCAGGTGGTCCAGCGGGGTGGTCTGGCGGAGCACGGTCATGGCGGCACGGCGTGGGGCGGGAGACCCCCGATTCTCGCCCGGCCCCGGCCCCCTGCCAACCCGGTGCAGGGTCTGGCTTGCGCCCGGCCGCCGGGGTAAGTACAATCCCGCCTCTTACGCTTCACCTTTTCACAACGCGTGGCAGAGTTCCGGCGAGTCTTTCGCCGCAATGAGCCCGACCTAACCTAGAGTTCTTCATGAGCACTTTCACTGCCAAGAACGAGACCGTCCAGCGCGACTGGTACCTCGTCGACGCCGAGGGCAAGACCCTGGGCCGTCTCGCCACCGAGCTGGCCCGCCGTCTGCGCGGCAAGCACAAGCCGGTCTACACCCCCCACGTTGATACCGGCGACTACCTGGTCGTCATCAATGCAGAAAAGATTGCCGTCACCGGCAAGAAGCTGCAGGACAAGATGTATCACCGTTTCACCGGTTACATCGGCAACCTGAAGACCGAATCCCTGGCCCAGGCGCTGGAGCGCCACCCGGAGCGCGTGATCGAGATCGCCGTGAAGGGCATGCTGCCGAAGGGCCCGCTGGGTCGCCAGATGTACCGCAAGCTCAAGGTCTACGCCGGCACTGAGCATCCGCACGCCGCACAGCAGCCGCAGGTTCTGGATATCTAATCATGGCTATCACTCAAAACTACGGCACTGGCCGCCGCAAGTCCTCCACCGCTCGCGTGTTCCTGCGCAAGGGTTCGGGCAACATCACCGTCAATGGCCGTCCGCTGGACGAGTTCTTCGGTCGTGAGACCGCGCGCATGATCGTGCGCCAGCCGCTCGAGCTGACCAAGAACACCGAAAGCTTCGACATCCTGGTCACCGCCGCTGGCGGCGGCACCACCGGCCAGGCCGGTGCGATCCGTCTGGGCATCGCCCGTGCGCTGGTCGAGTACGACGAAACCCTGAAGTCCGAGCTGCGCAAGGCTGGCTTCATGACCCGTGACGCCCGTGAAGTCGAGCGTAAGAAG
>NZ_DASQCB010000008.1:0-21469 GCF_035634915.1 Stenotrophomonas sp. | reverse complement strand
CATGCGTCAGATGCTGGAAGCCGGCGTCCACTTCGGCCACCAGACCCGCTACTGGAACCCCAAGATGGCTCCGTACATCTTCGGCGCCCGCGGCAAGATCCACATCATCAACCTGGAAAAGACCGTCCCGCTGTTCAACGATGCGATGAACTTCATCTCGTCGGTTGCCCAGAAGCGCGGCACCGTCCTGTTCCTGGGCACCAAGCGCAGCGCCCGCGAAACCATCCGCGAAGAAGCCGAGCGTTGCGGCATGCCGTTCATGAACCAGCGCTGGCTGGGCGGCACCCTGACCAACTTCCGTACCGTCAAGCAGTCGGTTGCCCGCCTGAAGGAACTGGAAGCCGGTGAAACCGACGGCACCTTCGAGAAGCTGGTCAAGCACGAAGTGCTGGGCCTGCGTCGCGAGCGCGACAAGCTGGAAGCCTCGCTGGGCGGCATCAAGGACATGAACCGTCTGCCGGACGCCATCTTCGTGATCGACATCGGCCACGAAGACATCGCGATCAAGGAAGCCAAGAAGCTGGGCATCCCGGTCATCGCCGTGGTCGACACCAACTACAACCCGGAACTGGTCGACTACGCGATCCCGGGCAACGACGACGCCATCCGCGCTGTGCAGCTGTACGCCCGCGCCGCTGCCGACGCCGTGCTGGAAGGCAAGGCTGCTGCTCCGCACGCTGCTTCGGTGCGTGAAGAAGAGTTCGCCGACGCCGCTGCTGCTGAAGGCGAAGACAAGGCCGCCCGCCGCGCTCCGGCGAAGAAGGCTGCCAAGAAGGGCGACGACGCCCAGGCCTGATCCAGGCCCCGGGGTGGACGCCCGGCGTCCACCCTCCCTGCGCGCAGCCCTTGGCGCGTGACAGGACCGTGTCACACGGGCCGGCCACCATGCCGGCCCAACCCCTTTCTTTCGTGAGGAAATCCCGTGGAAATCACTGCTTCCCTGGTCAAGGAACTGCGCGAGCGCACCGGCGCCGGCATGATGGAATGCAAGAAGGCGCTGACCGAAGCCGGCGGCGACATCAACGCCGCTGCTGAAGCCCTGCGCAAGTCGGGCGCCGCCAAGGCCGACAAGAAGGCTGACCGCGTGGCCGCCGAAGGTCGTCTGGGCCTGGCCCAGGACGGCGGCAAGGCCGTGCTGGTCGAGATCAACTCGGAAACCGACTTCGTTGCCAACGACGTCAACTTCAAGACCTTCGTCGACGCCGTCGCCGCTGCCGCCCTGGCATCGGGCGCTGCTGACGCCGAAGCCCTGAAGACCGCCAAGCTGGCCTCCGGCGAAACCGTCGAAGAAGCCCGCGCCACCGCGATCCAGAAGCTGGGTGAAAACATCCAGATCCGTCGCCTGGTCAAGGTCGACACCACCGGCAACGTCGGTGCCTACGTGCACACCAACGGCAAGGTCGGCGTGCTGGTTGACCTGATCGGCGGCGACGTCGAGCTGGCTCGCGGCCTGGCCATGCACGTGGCTGCGCTGAAGCCGCCGCACAACAAGGCCGCCGATGTGCCGGCCGAGTTCGTGGAAAAGGAAAAGGAAATCGAACTGGCCAAGATGTCCGAGAAGGACAAGTCCAAGCCGGCCGACATCCTGGAAAAGATCATCAGCGGCAAGATCAACAAGATCGTCAGCGAAGTGACCCTGTACGGCCAGACCTACGTGCTGGGCGACACCACCGTCGAGCAGGTGGTCAAGGCCGCCGGCGCCGACGTGGCTGGCTTCCAGCTGCTGATCGTGGGCGAAGGCATCGAAAAGGTGGTTGAAGACTACGCCGCCGAAGTCGCCAAGGCGATGCAGGTCTGATTCCAGCCCACCGGCTGCGAAACGACCAGAAGGAGCCGCGGGAAACCGCGGCTCTTTTTTTTTGCCTGCAGGCCTGCGGGTGTGCACACCCGCCCCCGGCAAAACCAGACTTTGCGTTATCGGCGATTCAAGCCGATACTCGGCACAGGGGAATACGCAATCACATAACAGGAACAGAAGTCGCAGACTGTGATGCATTCCTAGGTATTCTTGTCCTAATGGAATTGAACGATCCGACATGCCTCCTGAGCTGACTGCTGCCCTGGCGCTGTGCCGCAACCTGCCCTCGCCTCCCGGTATTGCCCTGCGCATCATCGAACTGGCCCAGGACCCGGAAGCGGACATCGCCACCGCCGCCGACATCATCGCCATCGACATGGCGCTGAGCGCTCGCATGCTGCGCATCGCCAACTCGCCGCTGTATGCCAGCCGGCGCCGCATCGAGAACCTTGGCCAGGCCCTGACCATGCTCGGGCTCAATGCCACGATCAGCCTGGCGCTGGGCTTCACCGTCACCCAGGGCCTGACCGGCGGCAGTGGCGCCGACCACGACCTGCGCCAGCGCGCCTGGAAACGCAGCATCCTCAGTGCCCTGGCCGCCAGCCAGCTGGGCCATGCCCGCGGCCTGCGCCGCTTGGAAGAACTGATGCTGGCCGGCCTGCTGCAGGACATGGGCGTGCTGTGCCTGGCCCAGGCCGAATCGGAACGCTACCTGCCGCTGCTGCGCGAAGCCGGTGACAACCTGGACCTGCTGGCCCGCGAGCGCGAGGAACTGGGCTGCACCCACGCCGACGTAGGCGCCTGGGTGGCCGAACAGTGGGGGCTGCCGCGCTACCTCGTGGACGGCATCCGCCTGAGCGAATCCGAACCCAGCAGCGACAACCCGTTCCAGGCCTGCGTGCAGCTGTCCGGCGCCGTGGCCGACATCTGGCTGGACGAGGATGCCGACAGCGCCCGCGAACGCGCCCTGCAGCAGGTGCACGACCGCCTGCAGATGGACAGCGCCCGCTTCGACCAGGTCCTGGCCCGCATCAGTGACGCCCTGCCTGACATCGCCAGCCTGTTCGAGACCGGCCTCAGCTCGCCCTCTCGGGTGCGCGAACTGATCGACCACGCGCAGGAGCTGACTACCCTGCGCAACCTGCGCGAGATGCAGGATGCCGAGCAGGCGCGCCGCCGCGCCGACGAATTCGAAGCACGCGCCAAGCGCCTGGCCGACCAGGCCCACCGCGATGCGCTGACCGGCGTGCTCAACCGCCGCCAGCTGGAAACGGTGCTGGAGCAGGAGTTCCTGCGCGCCGGCCGGCAGGGCTGGCCACTGTCGGTGGCCTTCATCGATCTGGACGACTTCAAGAAGATCAACGACGCCCATGGCCACCTGACCGGCGACGAAGTGCTGCGCGCGTTTGCCGGCAAGCTGCAGGGCCAGCTGCGCAACAGCGATACCGTGGCCCGCTTCGGTGGCGAGGAATTCGTGGCGCTGCTGCCCAATACCAGCGAAGCGGTCGCCCTGGACGTGATCCGCCGGGTACTGGCCAACATCGTCTCCACGCCGATGGTCGAGCTGGAGAGCGGGCCGCTGTTTGTGACCTTCTCCGCCGGCGTGGCCACCCAGGGCGGCTACGAGCGCTTTGCCGGCGTGCAGGACCTGCTGCGTGCCGCCGATGACGTGCTGTACCGCTCCAAGAACCTGGGCCGCAACCGCGTCATCGCGCGCTCCCCCGGCGAACTGGGGCATGATGAGCTGTCCGCCACCGCCGGCGCGGAACTGGGCTGAAGCGGCCGCCCCGGCTGAACGGGGCGGTGCGGTCTTCTGCGCCGCAGTGCACAAAATGCTTTGGCCGCGCGCCGCATGCGCGTAGAATCCCCCGCGATTTCCACGCTCACGAGGTCCCCATGTCCAAGCTCGCCTATCGCCGCATCCTTCTGAAACTGTCCGGGGAGGCGCTGATGGGAGATGAGGACTATGGCATCGACCCGAAGATCATCAACCGCCTGGCCCGTGAAGTGATCGAGGCCCAGCAGGCGGGCGCCGAAGTGGCGCTGGTGATCGGCGGCGGCAACATCTTCCGCGGCGCCGGCCTGGCGGCGGGCGGCATGGACCGCGTCACCGGCGACCAGATGGGCATGCTGGCCACGGTCATCAACGCCCTGGCCATGCAGGACGCGCTGGAGAAGCTCGGCGCCAAGGCCCGGGTGATGAGCGCCATCAAGATCAACGACGTGTGCGAGGACTACATCCGTCGCCGCGCCATCCGCCATCTGGAAAAGGGCCGCCTGGTGATCTTCGCCGCCGGCGTCGGCAGCCCGTTCTTCACCACCGATTCGGGCGCTGCCCTGCGCGCGATCGAAATCGGCGCGGACCTGCTGCTGAAGGCCACCAAGGTCGATGGCGTGTACGACAAGGACCCGAACAAGCACAGCGATGCGGTCCGCTTCGACAGCCTGAGCTACGACGAAGTGATCCGTCGCGGCCTGGAAGTGATGGACACGGCGGCCTTCGCCCTGGCCCGTGACAGCGACCTGCCGATGCGTGTGTTCGACATGGGCCAGCCGGGCGAGCTGCTGAAGATCCTCGGCGGCGCCAACATCGGCACCCTGGTCCAGGGCCGCGACCCGGCCTGAGCCTGAGCGCCAGGCGTGCTCCGGGCCGATTCAGGCCCGGCAGCGTCCCGTATTCGCCTATAATCGCCCGATTCCAGTTACATCCAGGACCCGGGCGATGCTCAACGACATCAAGAACAACGCGCAGACGCGCATGGCCAAGAGCATCGACGCTCTGAAGCACACCCTCACCTCGATCCGCACCGGGCGTGCCACTCCCGCCCTGCTGGACCGCGTCACGGTCAATGCCTACGGCAACGCCAGCACCCCGCTGAACCAGGTCGCGTC
Organism: Stenotrophomonas sp.; assembly: GCF_035634915.1. Lineage (GTDB taxonomy): Bacteria > Pseudomonadota > Gammaproteobacteria > Xanthomonadales > Xanthomonadaceae > Stenotrophomonas. The sequence continues at coordinate 16,779 of NZ_DASQCB010000008.1, read as the reverse complement.
GATCTCCAACGCCGATGCCCACTCGCTGCTGGTCACGCCCTTCGACAAGAGCATGATCAAGGAAATCGAGAAGGGCCTGTACAACCACGAGTTCACTCCGAACACGCTGGGCGCCGCGATCCGCATCAACATGCCGCCGCCGACCGAAGAGCGCCGCAAGGAGCTGGTCAAGCAGGTGCAGAAGGAAGGCGAAGGCGCCAAGATCGCCGTGCGCAACATCCGCCAGGATGCCAACAAGGAAATCGCCAAGCTGGTCAAGGACAAGGCCATCAGCGAAGACGAGAAGAAGCGCGGCGAAGACGATATCCAGAAGCTGACCGATGGCAGCATCAAGGACGTCGACAAGGTCGTCGCCGAGAAGGAAAAGGAACTGTTGTCGGTCTGAAGTCGATGCCTTCAGTCCCGCCTCCGTTGCCGGCCGCCCTGCCCCGCCACGTCGCCATCATCATGGATGGCAACGGGCGCTGGGCACAGCAGCGCCGCCGCCCGCGCGTGATCGGCCACCGTGCCGGCGCGCGCGCGGTCAACCGCACCATCGACCGTTGCCTTGAACTGGGCATTCCGGCGTTGACCCTGTTTGCGTTTTCCAGCGAGAACTGGGGCCGTCCGCAGGAAGAAGTCGATGCCTTGATGAAGCTGTTCCTGGGTGCCCTCGACCGTGAAGTGGACGAGCTGCACCGCCGCGGCGTACGCGTGCGCTTCATCGGCGAGCGCGAGCGCTTCGGCGCCGGGCTGGTCAGCCGCATGCAGCTGGCCGAACAGCGCACCGCCGACAACACCACCCTGACCCTGTCGATCGCCGCCAGCTACGGTGGACGCCAGGACATCGCCCGCGCCGCCCGTGTGCTGGCTGCGGAAGTGGCCGCCGGCCGCCTGCTGCCCGAGCAGATCGACGAATCGCTGCTGGGCCGCCAGGTGGCCCTGGCCGACCTGCCGCCGCCGGACCTGTTCATCCGCACCGGTGGCGATACCCGTATCAGCAACTTCCTGCTGTGGCAGCTGGCATATACCGAACTGTGGTTCACCGAGGCACTGTGGCCGGACTTCGATTCCGGGCAGCTGCAGCAGGCGCTGGACGCCTACGCCAGTCGTGAACGCCGCTTCGGCCTGACCAGCGCCCAGATCGCCGCCCTGGCCACCGAGACGCCCAGCCCATGACCAAAACCCGAGTCCTCGCCGCGCTGATCATGGCGCCGGTGGCCATTGCCGCGATCCTGCTGCTGCCCACCCAGTGGCTGGCTGCGGCTGCCGCCGCCGTGTTCCTGATCGGCCTGTGGGAATGGCTGAAACTGGCCGGCATCGAAGACACCCTGGCCCGTACCGTGCTGCTGGTGCTGAACCTGCTGCTGATGGTGCTGATGGTGTGGGCCGACGGCAGTTCGCTGGTGCTCTTCCAGATCGCCACGCTGGTGGGTGTGGCCTGGTGGCTGGCGGCACTGGTCTGGCTGCGCTTCTTCACCTTCGGCGCGCAGCCGGGCAGTCCCGCCCGCATCCTCAAGCTGTTGGCCGGCACCCTGGCCATCGTCCCCGCCTGGGCCTCGCTGGTGCTCATCCACGCCGGCGGAGATCCGCCGGGCGAACAGGGCCATCTGTGGCTGCTGGCCGCGCTGGCGCTGGTGTGGGCTGCCGATTCGGGCGCCTATTTCGCCGGCCGCCACTTCGGCAGGCACAAGCTGGCCCCGCGCATCAGCCCCAACAAGACCTGGGAAGGCCTGTTCGGCGGCCTGCTGGCCGGCGTCGCCGTGGCCGTCGGCCTGGGCTGGCTGGCCGGCTTGGACGTTGCGCACCTGCCGGGTCTGCTGGTCACCTCGGTGGTGGCCGTGTTCGCGTCGGTGCTGGGCGACCTGTACGAGAGCCTGATCAAGCGCCACGCCGGCGCCAAGGACTCCGGTCACCTCATTCCTGGCCACGGCGGCGTGCTGGACCGCGTCGACGGTGTGCTGGCTGCCCTGCCGGTGTTCGCGCTGGGCAAGGAAATCTTCGGATTCTGACCATGGACGCTGTTGCAGACCTGCGCCGGGTCGCCGTATTCGGCGCCACCGGCTCGATTGGCGCCTCCACGCTGGACGTGATCGCACGCCACCCGCAGCGCTACCAGGCCACTGTGCTGGCCGCCGGCCGCCAGGTGCAGGCCCTGCTGGCGCTGTGCCGCCAGCATCGCCCCGCCCATGCCGTCATCGCCGATGACAGCCTGTACGCCGAACTGCGCGACGGCCTGCGCGACGCCGGCCTGGCCACCGAGGCCCATGCCGGTGCCGCCGCGCTGGACCAGCTGGCCGCCAGCGACGTCTGTGACACCGTGGTGGCGGCCATCGTCGGTGCCGCCGGCCTGTCCTCGACCTTGGCAGCGGCCGCCGCTGGCAAGCGCATCCTGCTGGCCAACAAGGAATCGCTGGTACTGGCTGGCGAGCTGCTGACCCGCACCGCCGAACGCGCCGGCGCCGAAATCATCCCCATCGACAGCGAACACAGCGCGATCTTCCAGTGCCTGCGCTCGCGCGATGCCAGCCTGGACGGGGCCGGCGTGCGCCGGATCCTGCTGACCGCCTCCGGTGGCCCGTTCCGTGGCCGCCGCCGGGCCGAACTGGAGCAGGTGACCCCGGCCCAGGCCGTTGCCCACCCGAAGTGGTCCATGGGACCGAAGATCTCGGTCGATTCGGCGACGTTGATGAACAAGGGCCTGGAAGTGATCGAAGCGCACCACCTGTTCAAGGTGCCCGGCGAGCGCATCGAGGTGCTGGTCCACCCGCAGAGCCTGGTCCATTCGCTGGTCGAGTTCGTTGACGGCTCGACCCTGGCCCAGCTGGGCCTGCCGGACATGCGCACCACCCTGGCCGTTGGCCTGGGCTGGCCGCGGCGCATCGAATCGGGCGTGTCCGGGCTGGACCTGCTGGCCCAGGGCCGGCTCGATTTTGAAGCCCCCGACACCGACGCATTCCCGTGCCTGGCACTGGCCTGGCAGGCCATGCAGGCCGGCGGCACCGCCCCGGCGGTGCTGAACGCGGCCAATGAAGAGGCCGTTTCAGCGTTTCTTCAGGGCCGAATCGGTTTCCTGAGCATTCCGGCGCTGGTTGCTAACGCTCTTTCAACACTGCCGACCGAAGCAGCCGATACACTGGACGGCCTGTTGTCCGCCGACCAGCGGGCCCGCCAACTGACCCTCACCGCCATCGACGCCGCCTGAACGCCACGCCCTTACCGCATGACGCCACCGCCTTCGCCCACCGCCGTGAGCCTGCATGACTGACTTCATCGGATCGGTCTGGTGGATGATCGTCAGCCTCGGGCTGCTGGTCACCTTCCACGAGTTCGGGCATTACTGGGTCGGGCGCCTGTGTGGGGTCAAGGTGCTGCGCTTCTCGGTCGGCTTCGGCCGTACCCTGTGGTCGCGCCGCGACAGGCACGGCACCGAGTTCGCCATCGCCGCCCTGCCGCTGGGCGGCTATGTGAAGTTCCTCGACGAGCGCGAGGTCGAGGTGCACCCGCATGAGCGCGGGCAGGCCTTCAATCACAAGACAGTCTGGCAGCGCATTGCGATCGTCGCCGCCGGCCCGGTCGCCAACCTCCTGTTGTGCATCCTGCTGCTGTGGGCGATGTTCGTGATCGGCAAGCAGGACTATTCGGCCACCATCGGCCGTACCACCGGCATCGCCGCCAGCGCCGGCCTGGCCGGGGGCGACCGCATGCTGCGCGTGGACGACCGCGAGGTGGTCACCCTGGGCGATGCCAGCATGGCCCTGACCGCTGCAGCGATGGATCGGCGCGACGTCACCCTTGAAGTGCTGGACGGCAGCGACCAGGTGCACACGCGCACCCTGCCCCTGTCGCAGCTGCCGGCCGGTTTCGATGAACGCCGCGTGCCGAGCCTGGCCGGCCTGCAGTGGCAGGCGTGGCTGCAGCCGGCACAGGTGGACAGCCTGACCGCCGATTCGGCCGTGGCCGGCCTGCTGCAGCCCGGCGACCTGATCGTCGCCATCGACGGCCAGCGCATCGACGGTGCCGACCAGGTCGGAGCACAGATCCAGGACCTGGGCCGCCGCGGCGGGCCGGGCATGATCGAAGTGATGCGCGGCGGCGAGCGCCTGGCGCTGGAAGTAACCCCGCGCCAGGGCAAGGATGGCCAGGGCAAGCCGGTCTGGCAGATCGGTATCGGCTTCTCCGGCACCTACAGCCCCGCCTACGACACCCTGATGCGCTACGGCCCGCTGGACGCGGTCACCGTGGCCGTGCGCGAAACCGGCCGCCTGGCCGCCGATTCGCTGGGCATGATGGCCCGCATCGTCACCGGCAAGGCCTCGCTGCAGAACGTCTCCGGCCCGGTCACCATTGCCCGCGTGGCCAATGTTTCGGCCAAGCGCGGCCTCGACTGGTTCCTGCAGTTCCTGGCCCTGCTCTCGCTGAGCCTGTGCATCATCAACCTGCTGCCCATTCCCATCTTGGACGGCGGGCACCTGCTGTATTACCTTATCGAGTTGGTCAAGGGCAGCCCGCTGAGCGAGCGTGCCATCGCCGCAGGTCAGTACATCGGCCTGGCGTTGCTGGCCGGGTTGATGGGTCTGGCGTTCTACAACGACATCCTCGGCCTGGCCACGCGATGAACTTTTCCACGCATTTGGCGTCTACAGCGCCGGCATCCCGTACCACTGAAATCGACCTTCCTACCGGACGTGACATGACGCGACTCCCCAATCGCCGCCTGCTGGCCCTCGCCCTCGCCGCCGTCACCGGCGCTCCCGCCCTGGCCCAGGCAGCCGAGCCCTTCACTGTCAGCGACATCCGCGTCGACGGCCTGCAGCGCATCAGCTCCGGTACGGTGTTCACCTACCTGCCGGTGGAACGTGGCGAGACGGTCACCGACAGCAAGGTCGGCGAGACCATCCGCGCGCTCTACAAGACCGGCTTCTTCGAAGACGTGCAGCTGGACCGCCAGGGCAGCATCCTGGTGGTCACCGTCAAGGAACGCCCGGCGATCAACAAGCTGACCGTCACCGGCAACAAGGACATCAAGTCCGACCAGCTGCTCAAGGGCCTGTCCGACATCGGCCTGACCGAGGGCGGCACGTTCGACCGGCTGAGCCTGGACCGCGTGACCCAGGAACTGCGCCGCCAGTACAACGACCGCGGCAAGTACAACGTGGAAATCACCCCCACGGTGAGCCCGCTGGACCGTAACCGCGTGGACATCGCCATCGCCATCAAGGAAGGCAAGGCGGCCAAGATCCGTCACGTCAACCTGGTCGGCACCGAGAAGTACGACAGCGCGGACATCCTGGAAACCTGGGAATCGAAGGAGCACAACTGGGCGTCGTGGTACCGCCGCGATGACCAGTACTCCAAGGAAAAGCTGTCCGGCGATCTGGAAAAGCTCAATTCCTGGTACCTGAACCGCGGCTACGTCGACTTCAGCATCGACTCCACCCAGGTCTCGATCAGCCCGGACAAGCGCGACATGTTCGTGACGGCCGGCGTGACCGAGGGCAACCAGTACAAGATCTCCGAGATCAAGGTCAGCGGCGACACCATCCTTCCGCAGGAAGATGTCGAGCGCATGGTCGTGCAGAAGGCCGGCGACACCTTCTCGCGTGGCCTGCTGGAGTTCAGCTCCGACGCGATCACCAATTCGCTGTCCAACATCGGCTACGCCTTCGCCAAGGTGAACCCGATCCCGACCACCAACCGTGCCGAGCAGACCGTCGCGGTGAACATGCAGGTCGTCCCCGGCCCGCGCGTATCGGTGCGCCGGATCATCTTCAAGGGCAACACGCGCACCTCCGACGAAGTGATGCGTCGCGAAATGCGCCAGTTCGAGAACAGCTGGTACTCGCAGGCCGCCATCGATCGTTCCAAGGTGCGCCTGCAGCGCCTGGGCTACTTCGAGTCGGTGGACGTTGAAACCCCGCCGGTCAGCGGCAGCAACGACCAGGTCGACGTGGTCTACAACGTCAAGGAAACCACGTCGGGCAGCTTCGTGTTCGGCCTGGGCTACTCGCAGTCCTACGGCATGACCACCTCGGTGCAGCTGTCGCAGAACAACTTCCTCGGCGGCGGCAACCGCGTGTCGGTCGAAGCCTCGCGCAGCAGCTACCTGCAGCGCTACGGCTTCAGCTACACCAACCCGTACTTCACCGATGACGGCGTCTCGCTGGGCTACAACCTGTCCTGGCGTGAACTGGATTACTCCGACTTCAACACCGCGCAGTACAACAGCACCAATGGTTCGGCGCAGGTGGTATTCGGCGTGCCGCTGACCGAGACCGACAGCGTCTCGCTGATGTTCGGCATCGACAGCAACCAGATCACGACGTATTCGGGCTCGACCCCGCAGGCGATCATCGATTACATCAATGCCATCGGCACGCGCACCTTCCACGCCTGGCGCACCGAGCTGGGCTGGGCACGGGATTCGCGCAACGACTACTTCATGCCGACCAACGGTACCTACCAGCGCATCGGCCTGGAGACCACCCTGCCCGGTTCGACCGTCGAGTACTACAAGCTGAACTACCAGATCAGCAAGTACTGGCCGATCATGCCTTCGCTGGTGATCAACACCCGCGCGGAAATCGGCTACGGCGACAGCTATGGCAAGGATTACACCCGCGACCTCTGCTACACCGCGCCGACCACCGACAACCCGAACCCGACCCAGACCGTCGACTGCAACCCGAGCTCCTCGGATTACGTGAAGACGGTGACCGCCACGGGCCTGCCGTTCTACGAGAACTTCTATGCCGGTGGTACCAATTCGGTGCGTGGCTTCGAGGACAACACCCTGGGTCCGCGCTCGGAAGCTGTTGGTGGCTACTCCAACGGCCAGCCGCTGGGTGGTTCAGTAAAGACCGTCGGTTCGGTGGAAGCCTACTTCCCGCGCCTGTTCGACAGCCCGTCGGCCCGCGTGTCGGCCTTCGTCGACTTCGGCAACGTGTACAACGGCACCAAGAACTTCAAGGCCAACGAACTGCGTGTGTCCACCGGTGTGGCCCTGCTGTGGCGCGCCCCGGTCGGCCCGATCTCGATCAGCTATGCGTTCCCGCTGAAGAAGGAAGACGGCGACGAAATCGAGCGTCTGCAGTTCACGTTCGGCGGGCAGTTCTGACGAACCGCGTGGCGGTTCACCAGAACTGCCCCCGCATTCCACCTATCCCCCGCGCCGCTGGCGCGCCCCCCTTAACAAAGGGGGGCTCTCCACCAGACGGGTTACGAAGCGCCGGGCATTGCCCGGCGTTTTCGTTTTCGTTACCGCGTTCACATGCGGTGAGCCGAGCATGGCTCCGCTCCATGGCTTCTAATGCTGGCCGCCCGCAGGGATATGTTCAGAGGCGGCGGGGCGCCCTGGGCAGGACCGTTGGCGCCATGGATGGCGCCATCGAGCACCATGGAGGGGATTTTGCGTGTCCTGACCAGGGCGCCCCGCCGCCTCTGCCCGTTAGCAGATAGACGCCGTGGAACCGCGCCGCATGACCGGATTGGCTCCACACGTTAAACTCCCGCCGTGAATACTCCTACCTACACCGCCCAGCAACTCGCCGATCAGTTCGGCCTGCAGGTCCATGGCGACCCCACCACCGCCATCGGTGGCGTGGCGACCCTCGCCCATGCCGGTGCCGGCCAGCTGACCTTCCTTGCCAACCCGCGCTACCGCGCCCAGCTGGCCGACAGCCAGGCCGGGATCGTGGTACTGCGTGCCGAAGACGCCGAAGCCGCGCCCGGCACCGCCCTGGTCGCCAAGGATCCCTACACCACCTTTGCCAAGATCGGCGCACTGTTCGACATCGCCCCGACCCGCCCGCCGGGCATCCACCCCAGCGCGGTCATCGACCCGCAGGCCCAGGTGGCCGCCAGCGCCCACATCGGCCCGTTCGTCACCATCGGTGCGCGCAGCGTGGTCGGTGAGAACTGCATCATCGGCGCCGGCAGCATCATCGGCGAGGACTGCACCCTGGACAGCGGCTGTGAACTGATCGCCCGGGTGACCCTGGTCACCCGCGTGAAGCTTGGCAAGCGCGTACGCGTGCACCCCGGTGCCGTGCTCGGCGCCGATGGCTTCGGTCTGGCAATGGACGCCGGCAAGTGGATCAAGGTGCCGCAGCTCGGTGGCGTACGCATCGGCGATGACTGCGAGATCGGCGCCAACACCTGCGTTGACCGCGGCGCGCTGGAAGACACCGTGCTGGCCGAAGACGTGCGCCTGGACAACCTGGTGCAGATCGCCCACAACGTACAGATCGGCGCCCACTCGGCCATCGCCGGCTGCACCGGCATCGCCGGCAGCGCCAAGATCGGCCGCTACTGCCTGCTGGGCGGCCACGTCGGCGTGGTCGGCCACCTCGAAATCTGCGACAAGGTCGTGATCACCGGCAAATCGGTGGTCCGCAATTCCATCCATGAGCCGGGCGAGTATTCGTCCGGCACCCCGTTGACCGACAACCGCACGTGGCGCAAGAACGCCGCGCGCTTCAAGCAGCTGGACGCATTGGCTCGCCGCGTCCTCGCCGCTGGCAAGGAGAAAGAATGAACGACACGCTGCAGCTTCCGATCGACGTCTGCCAGATCCAGGAACTGCTCCCGCACCGTTACCCGTTCCTGCTGGTGGACCGGGTGCTTGAACTCGACATCGAGGCCAAGCGCATCCTGGCGCAGAAGAACGTCAGCATCAACGAGCCCTTCTTCCAGGGCCATTTCCCCGGCCGGCCGATCATGCCGGGCGTGCTGATCATCGAAGCCCTGGCCCAGGCCGGTGGCGTGATGACCCAGCTCACCCTGGGCCGTGATTCGCAGTCCAAGCTGTTCTACATGGTCAAGGTGGAAAACGCCCGCTTCAACAAGCAGGTGGTGCCCGGCGATGTGTTGATGCTGGACGTGCAGATGAAGCGGCTGATCCGCAACATGGGCTGGTACTACGGCGAAGCCAAGGTCAACGGTGAAGTCGTTGCCTCGGCCGAAGTCATGTGTGCCGGCGCCAAGGGCTGATCCACTGGAGGCAGCAATGACTGGCAACGCTCCCCTGATCCATCCCAGCGCGGTGATCGATCCGTCGGCACGACTGGCCGACGACGTCCGCGTGGGCGCGTTCACGATCATCGGTCCGGACGTCGAGATCGGCGCCGGCACCGAGGTCGGTCCGCACTGCAGCATCCACGGCCCGACCCGGATCGGCCGCGACAACCGTTTCATCGGCCATGTCGCCGTCGGCGGCGAGCCGCAGGACAAGAAGTTCGCCGGTGAACGTACCGAGCTGGTGATTGGCGACCGCAACGTGTTCCGCGAATTCGTCACCCTCAACCGTGGCACCGGCGGCGGCGGTGGCATCACCACCATCGGCAACGACAACTGGATGCTGGCGTACACGCACGTGGCCCACGACTGCCACGTGGGCAACTTCTGCGTCTTCTCCAACAACACCACGCTGGCCGGGCATGTCACCGTCGGCGACTACGTGATCATCAGCGGCTTCGCCGGTGCCCACCAGTTCTGCCGCATCGGTGCCCACGCGTTCCTTGGCATGGGCGCGCTGACCAATGGCGACGTTCCGCCGTTCACCATGGTCGGCACCGATTCGCTGGGCCGCCCGCGCGGCATCAACAGCGAAGGCCTCAAGCGCCGTGGCTTCGATGCCGAGCGCATCACCGCCATCAAGCGTGCCTACCGCACCCTGTACGTGGCCGGCCTGCCGCTGGCCGAAGCCAAGCAGCAGCTGGCCGAGCAGGCGCAGGCCAGCGATGACGTCCGCGCCATGCTCGACTTCATCGAGCATACCGAGAGGCACCTGCTGCGATGAGCAGCACGACCGGCCAGGCGCCGGCCGGCGCCGCCGTCATCCCGCTGGCCTCGATGGCCGGCAGCGTGCCGGCGCAGCGGGTGCTCAGCGAGCGCCCGCTGCGGATCGCGCTGGTGGCCGGCGAAGCCTCCGGCGACCTGCTCGGTGCAGGCCTGGTACGTGAACTGAAGGCCCGCTTCCCGCATGCCGAGTTCGCCGGCATCGGCGGCGATGCCATGCGCACGGCGGGCTGCCAGACCTGGCACGATGCCAGCGAGCTGGCGGTGATGGGGCTGACCGAAGTCCTGCGCCATCTGCCGCGCCTGCTGAAGCTGCGTTCGGCGTTCCGCGAGCGTGCGCTGGCCTGGCAGCCGGACGTGTTCATCGGCATCGACGCCCCGGATTTCAACCTGGGCATCGAGCGCTGGCTGAAGCAGCGCGGCATTCCCACCGTGCATTACGTCAGCCCCTCGGTGTGGGCCTGGCGCGAGAAGCGCGCCGAGAAGATCGGCAGCAGTGCCGACCTGGTGCTGTGCCTGTTCCCGATGGAACCGCCCATCTATGCCAAACACGGCATTGATGCGCGGTTTGTCGGCCACCCGATGGCCGATGACATTCCGCTGCACGGTGACCGCGACGCAGCCCGCGCCGCGCTCGGCCTGCCGGCTTCTGCCAAGGTGCTGGCGGTGCTGCCCGGCAGCCGCCTGGGCGAGATCTCGCGCCTGGGCGAACCGTTCTTCGAGGCCGCCTGGCAGGTCTCCGAGCGCATCCCCGGCCTGCACGTGGTGGTACCGGCAGCCAATGCCGCCTGCCGCCGCCTGATCGAGGAACAGCTGTCACGCTCGGCACTGCCGGTGGCGTACTCGCATGTCCTCGACGGCCAGGCCCGCACCGCGATGATCGCCGCCGACGTGGTGGTGCTGGCCTCCGGCACGGCCACCCTGGAAGCCATGCTGGTGAAGCGGCCGATGGTGGTCGGTTACCGGGTCAACGAACTGACCTACCGGCTGGTCAAGGCGCTGGGGTTGATCAAGGTCGATCGTTTCGCCCTGCCCAACATCCTCGCCGCGCAGGATCTGGCACCGGAGCTGATGCAGCACGACTGCACGCCGGACAAGCTGGCGGCGGCCATCCAGCAGTGGTTCGACCACCCGCAGCGCAGCGCCGACCTGCAGGGCACCTACGAGCGCCTGCACGAACGCCTGCGCCGCAATGCCTCGGCCCGTGCTGCCGACGCGGTGGGCGAGCTGCTGGTGCGCAACCAGGACGCCGCATGAGCCGCCGCGCCGCCGCTGCGGCCAGCCTGGCCCTGTTCGACGGTGCGGCCGTGGTCGAGCCCGAGCGCCTGGTGGCGGGCGTGGACGAAGCCGGACGCGGCCCGCTGGCCGGGCCAGTGGCCGTGGCCGCCGTGGTGTTCGACCCGGCGCGGCCACGCATCAACGGCCTGGACGATTCCAAGCAGTTGACTGCGGCGCGCCGCGAGCAGCTGCACGACCGCATCATCGAACGGGCGCTGGCCTGGAAGGTGGTGCTGGTGGACGTGAACGCCATTGATCGCCTGAACATCTACCAGGCCACCCTGCAGGGCATGCGCGATGTAGTGGCTGCGGTGTCCCACGTGGCCGGCTTCGCCCGCATCGATGGCAACGTCGTGCCCAAGGGCCTGGTGCTGCCGGCACAGGCGCTGGTCGGCGGTGATGGCATCGACCGCGCGATCATGGCCGCCTCGATCCTGGCCAAGGTCTCGCGCGACCGTTACATGCAGGACCTGCACGCGCGGCACCCGCAGTATGGTTTCGACCAGCACAAGGGCTACGGCACCCCGGCCCACCTGGCCGCACTGCGCGCGCACGGCCCCTGCGACGAGCACCGCCGCAGCTTCGCCCCGGTTCGCGAATGCCTGGAAGTGCCGCAGGTTGTGGCGGCCGACATCGCGATCGCCTGAACAACGGCCGCCGGGCATGGCCCGGCGCTACGATGAACGCGTGAACGCACCGGCGGCAATCGCGCAATCCCGTACCGTCAAGCCTTGTCGCCACCCCCTGCCCTCGCTACCCTGACCGGGCACTCCAGCGCTTCCCGACCCCGGCGACGATTCCCCCGTCAGCACCCGGGGCCAGCGCGCTCCAAACTGGTCCCGCATGTCCAACGCCCGCTTCGTACATCTCCACGTCCACACCGAGTTCTCGCTGGCGGACTCGACCATCCGCGTGCCGGCCAAACCGGACCAGGCGGACCCGAAGAAGGCCAAGCAGGCCAACCTGCTGTCGCGCTCGGTCGAACTCGGCCTGCCTGCGCTGGCGGTGACCGACCTCAACAATCTGTTCGCCCTGGTCAAGTTCTACAAGGCCGCCGAAGGCGTGGGCATCAAGCCCATTGCCGGCGCCGACGTGATGATCGCCGAGGAAGGCCAGGACCCGTGGCGGATGACCCTGCTGTGCCGCGACCGCGAGGGCTACCTGAGCCTGTCGCGGCTGCTGACCCGCGCCTGGATGGAAGGCCACCGCCCGGAAGGCGGCGTGGCCATCCACCCGGACTGGCTGAAGGCGGGCAACGCCAACCTGTTCGCCCTCGCCGGCCGTGACAGCCTGGCCGGCCGCCTGGCGCTGGACGGCAAGCACGACCTGGCCGAGCAGCAGCTGGCCGACTGGCAGCGCGCGTTCGGCGATGGCCTGCATCTGGAACTGACCCGTACCGGCCGCGAAGGCGAGGAAACCTTCAACCGCTTCGCCCTGATGGCCGCCGGCCAGCGCGGCCTGCCGGTGGTGGCCAGCAACGATGTGCGCTTCCTGGCGCCGACCGATTTCAGCGCGCACGAAGCGCGCGTGTGCATTTCCACCGGCCGCGTGCTGGACGACCCAAAGCGCCCGCGCGAGTACAGCGACCAGCAGTACCTGAAATCGGCCGAGGAGATGTGCGCGCTGTTCGCCGACATCCCCGATGCGATCGACAACACGCTGGCGCTGGCCGAGCGCTGCAACATCGAGATGCGGCTGGGCACCTACTTCCTGCCCAACTACCCGGTGCCCGACGACGAGACCCTGGACACCTGGATCCAGAAGATGTCGCGCGACGGCCTGGAAGAGCGCCTGGAGAAGAATCCGCTGGCGCCGGGCAAGACCCGCGAAGAGTATTTCGAGCGCCTGGAGTTCGAGCTCAACACCATCATCAAGATGGGCTTCCCGGGTTACTTCCTGATCGTTGCCGACTTCATCCAGTGGGGCAAGAACCAAGGCATCCCGATCGGCCCGGGCCGCGGTTCGGGTGCCGGTTCGCTGGTGGCGTGGGCGCTGAAGATCACCGATCTGGACCCGCTGCCGTACAACCTGCTGTTCGAGCGCTTCCTCAACCCGGAACGCGTGTCGATGCCCGACTTCGACATCGACTTCTGCATGGACCGCCGCGACGAGGTGATCGACTACGTGGCGCGCAAGTACGGCCGCGAACGCGTCAGCCAGATCATCACCTACGGCACCATGGCGGCCAAGGCGGTGGTGCGCGACTCCGGTCGCGTGCTGGGTTTCCCGTACGGTCTGGTGGACGGCGTTTCCAAGCTGATCCCCAACATCCTGGGCATTCACCTGAAGGATGCGCTGGGCAAGGGCAAGGAAGGCCCCGGCTCGGAAATGGCCTCGGCCGAACTGATCCAACGCTACGAGACCGAGGACGATGTCCGCGACCTGATCGACCTGGCGCTGCAGCTGGAAGACCTGACCCGCAACGCCGGCAAGCACGCCGGTGGCGTGGTGATCGGGCCCGAGCCGCTGAGCGAGTTCTGCCCGCTGTACGCCGAACACGATGAAAACGGCCTGGGCAAGAACCCGGTCACCCAGTTCGACAAGAACGACGTGGAAGAAGTCGGACTGGTGAAGTTCGACTTCCTCGGCCTGCGCACGCTCACGATCATCGACTGGGCGGTGAAGGCCATCAACAAGCGCCACGAGCGCGCCGGCATTCCGCCGGTGGATATCGCTGCCATTCCGCTGGACGATGCGCCCACCTACAAGGACATCTTCGCCAACGGCAATACCGGTGCGGTGTTCCAGTTTGAATCCTCGGGCATGCGCCGCCTGCTGAAGGACGCGCGGCCCGACCGCTTCGAAGATCTCATCGCGCTGGTGTCGCTGTACCGCCCCGGCCCGATGGACCTGATTCCCTCCTTCAACGCGCGTAAGCACGGCCAGGAAGAAATCATCTACCCCGATCCGCGCACCGAAGCGATCCTGAAAGACACCTACGGCATCATGGTGTACCAGGAGCAGGTGATGCAGATGGCGCAGATCGTCGGCGGCTACTCGCTGGGTGGCGCCGACCTGCTGCGCCGTGCGATGGGCAAGAAGGTGCCGGCCGAAATGGCCAAGCACCGCGAGATCTTCCGCGAGGGCGCGGCCAAGGACGGCGTCGACGAAGCCAAGGCCGATGCGATCTTCGACCTGATGGAGAAGTTCGCCGGCTACGGCTTCAACAAGTCGCACGCCGCTGCCTATGCGCTGGTCAGCTACCAGACCGCCTGGCTCAAGCGCCATTATCCGGCGGAGTTCATGGCGGCCACGCTGTCTTCGGACCTGGACAACACCGAGAAGGTGGTCGGCTTCCTGGACGAGGTGCGCAACCTCGGCCTGACCGTGCTGCCGCCGAAGGTGAACCACTCTGCCTTCATGTTCGAAGCGGTCACCCCGGACACCATCCAGTACGGCCTGGGCGCGATCAAGGGCGTCGGCCAGGGTGCCTGCGAAGCGGTGGTGGACGAGCGCCTGAAGGGCGGCGACTACAAGGACCTGCTCGACTTCTGCACCCGCGTCGGTTCGGCCAAGCTCAACCGGCGCACACTGGAAGCGATGATCAACTGCGGTGCGCTGGACGAACTGGGCCACAACCGCGCCTCGCTGATGCTGCAGCTGCCGGAAGTAATCAAGGCCACCGACCAGATGGCGCGCGAGCGTGCCTCCGGTCAGAACTCGCTGTTCGGCGGCCCCGACCCCAGCGCGGTGACCATCCAGCTGGACCTTGCCGAGGCCGAGGAATGGCCGCTGCTGCAGCGCTTGAACGGCGAGCGCGACACGCTGGGGTTCTATCTCAGCGGCCATCCGTTCGACCCGTGGCGTGACGACGTGCGCGATCTGGTCGGCAACGATCTGGGCTCGGTGGAAAAGATCTGGAGTTCCAGCAGCAGCGGCGGTGGCGGTGGCGGTGGCGGCGGCGAAAAGCGCTGGCGCCCGGAAGTACCGACCGTGCTGGCCGGCCAGGTAGTCGGCGTGCGCCGCAAGGGCGAAAGCCAGATCTTCATCCAGCTCGAAGACGGCCGCGGCCGCGTCGAGTGCAGCGCGTTCTCCGATGCCATGGCCGAGTTCGGCCACCTGATGACCAAGGACCGCATCCTGGTGGTCAAGGGCGGCCTGCGTGAGGACGAGTTCAACGGTGGCTATGCGCTGCGCATCCGCCAGTGCTGGGACTTCGACGAGGTCTGCGCCAACTACGCCACGCGCCTGTCGCTGCGCCTGGACCTGCGCCAGCAGCGCCCGGTCTGGGAGCGCGTGAACGCCGTGCTCGACCGCCATCGCCCCGGCCGCACGCCACTGCGCCTGGACCTGTTGCTGAAGGGCCCGCAGGGCGGCGTGGCGGGCATGCTTGATGTGTCCGGGCAGAGCGCGGTACGCATCGACTCCAAGCTGATGGAGGCGCTGCGCGCCGACCCCGCCGTGCGCACGCTGAAGGTGCGCTACAGCCCGCCGTGGGCCAACTGACCCCAGCGGCCCACACCCGGTCTGGCTGGCGCCCCCTGCCCGGCTGGGGTACCGTCGCCTTCCAGACGAAGGCGTACGGGCCCTTGCTGCGCATTCGGCTAGAATTCCCCTCTTCTTTACACGACGGCTTCCGATGAATCCGAACTACCTCGACTTCGAGCAACCCATCGCCGACCTGGAAGCCAAGATCCAGGAGCTGCGCAACGCCAGTGCCGGACCGGCGGTCAATGTCGAGGCCGAGGTTCACGCCCTGCAGGACAAGCTGCGCCTGCGCACCGCGCAGATCTTCCGCAACCTGACCTCGTGGCAGGTGCTGCAGCTGGCCCGCCACCCGTCGCGCCCGTACACCGCCGATTACCTGCGCATCATCTTCGATGAGTTCCAGGAACTGGCCGGTGACCGCGCCTTCGCCGACGACAAGGCCATCATGGGTGGCCTGGCCCGCATCAACGGCCGTTCGGTGATGGTGATCGGCCACCAGAAGGGCCGCGACACCAAGGAAAAGATCAAGCGCAACTTCGGCATGCCCAAGCCGGAGGGCTACCGCAAGGCCCTGCGCCTGATGAAGATGGCAGAGCGTTTCGGCCTGCCGGTGCTGACCCTGATCGACACCGCCGGCGCCTGGCCGGGCATCGACGCCGAATCGCGCGGGCAGTCCGAAGCGATCGCCCGCAACCTGATGGAGATGGCCGAGCTGAAGGTGCCGATCATCTGCACCGTCATCGGTGAAGGCGGTTCCGGCGGCGCGCTGGCGCTGGGCGTGGGCGACCGCACCGTGATGCTGGAATACGCGGTGTATTCGACCATCACCCCGGAAGGCTGCGCCTCGATCCTGTGGAAGGACGCCGGCAAGGCCAAGGACGCCGCCGAACAGCTGGGCCTGACCGCCCCGCGCCTGAAGAGCCTGGGCCTGGTCGACAAGGTCGTGCGCGAACCGACCGGTGGCGCCCACCGCAACCCGACCCAGATGGGCAAGCGCCTGAAGGCCGTGCTGCTGAACGAGCTGGAAGCGCTGGACAAGCTGTCCACCGAACAGCTGCTGGAACAGCGCTACACCCGCCTGCGCAGCTACGGCACCTACGAAGCCGCCTGAGCGGCCCGGTGCGACGCGGCCTGACGGGCCGCGTTGCCTGTCTGTGTAGAGTCGAGCTTGCTCGACTGATCCTCACAGCAGTCGAGCAAGCTTGTATGTTCCCCCCGGCTCCCACGAGGTATGTAGGAGCCAGGGTGGAGGGACCGTCAAGCAAGCATCTGCGGAGTCGAGCCGACAGACGAGTC
>NZ_DASQCB010000007.1:0-4281 GCF_035634915.1 Stenotrophomonas sp. | reverse complement strand
GCCGGAACAAGCGCGAACTCACCCTGCATACGGATCTGGGCGATCTGTCGCTGTTCCAGTCGCAACAAGGAGAGCTTTGATGAACGCCTTATCGTTAATTAACCAGGCGCTGGCGTGGTATGTCATCAGCGCGGTGCTGGCGTGGGTGTGTTGCGCCCACCGGCCGCTCAGCGGTGCCATCGCCGGGATCGGCGGGGCGATTGCCAGCGCCATGGCAGTGGGGGCAGGGGCGATCGCGCTGCTCTCTTCGCAACCTCAGCACGCAGAGATGACCTGGCTTCACATCGGCATGCAGATGACCGGCATCCGCGCGGTATGGCTTATCGCCATCGGCCTGCCGGCGTTTCTTATCAGCCTGTATACCGTCGCCTGGATCCGCCCCCCGCAGGCCAGAAGCCACGGCCTGCTGACCAACCTGCTGATGGCTGCCGCCGTGGCCGCCATCATGGTCGATAACTTCGGCTGGCTGGTGGTGATGGCCGAGGTGATGGCCCTCTGCGCCGCGTTTCTCACCGGCTGCGCCCAGTCCGGCAAGCTGTGGTTTGTGCTGGGTCGTCTGGGGACGATCCTGCTGGCCATCGCCTGCTGGCAGGCGTGGATCTACTACGGCACCCTGAACTTCGGGGCGATGAGTGCCCTGGCTACCGCCCAGGCACCGGGGGCCAGCATCTGGCTGCCAGGGCTGGCGGGCTTTGGCCTGCTGGCCGGGGTGATCCCGCTGCACGGCTGGGCTCCGCAGGCCCATGCTAACGCCAGCGCCCCGGCGGCCGCTCTGTTCTCCACGGTAGTGATGAAGGTCGGTCTCTACGGCATGCTCACCGTTTCCCTCAGTGGAGCCTTACCGCCGCTGTGGCTCGGGGTGCTGCTGCTGGTGATGGGGATGCTCACCGCCTTTATCGGCGGGCTGTACGCCCTGATGGAGCACAACATCCAGCGCCTGCTGGCGTACCACACCCTGGAAAACATCGGCATTATCCTGCTCGGCCTCGGGGCGGGCGTCACCGGTATTGCGCTGCACAGCAACCTGCTGATTGCGCTCGGCTTTACCGGCGGACTCTACCACCTGGTCAGCCACGGGCTGTTTAAAACCACGCTGTTTCTCGGCGCGGGCGCGGTGTGGTATCGCACCGGCCATCGCGACATCGAGAAGCTCGGCGGCATCGGCAAAAAAATGCCGCTCATCTCGCTGGCCATGCTGGTGGGATTGATGGCGATGGCGGCCCTGCCGCCGCTGAACGGCTTTGCCGGCGAGTGGGTGATCTATCAGTCCTTCTTTAACCTCGGCACTCACGACGCCTTTGTTGCCCGTCTGCTGGGGCCACTGCTGGCGACCGGCCTGGCAATCACCGGCGCGCTGGCGGTGATGTGTATGGCGAAAGTCTATGGCGTCACCTTCCTCGGTGCTCCGCGCACTGTCGAAGCCGAAAACGCCCGCTGCGCGCCGGGGATGATGACCTTCAGCACCGTGCTGGCGGCGCTGCTCTGCGTGGCGGGCGGCGTGGCGGCCCCGTGGTTCCTGCCGATGATCAGTGGCCTGTTCCCGGTCAGCGGCGGTGAGATGTCCACCGTCTCGCAGCCGATGATGACCCTGCTGCTGCTCGCCGGTCTGCTGCTGCCGTTTATCGTGATGGTGCTGTTCAAAGGCGACCGTCTGGCGAACCGCTCCCGCGGCTTTGCCTGGGTCTGCGGGTACGATCACGAAGCCGCGATGGTCATCACCGCTCACGGCTTTGCGATGCCGGTGAAAGAGTCCTTTGCCCCGGTGCTGAAGCTGCGCAAGTGGCTTAACCCGGTGCGCCTGATCCCCGGCTGGCAGTGCGACGGTACCGCCGTGTTGTTCCACCGTATCGCCCTGATTGAGCTGGCGGTGCTGGTGGTTGTCGTTATCTCCCGAGGAGCCTGAGCATGAACCTCATCTTTGCTTTGATTCAGGCGCTGGTGCTGTTTGCCGTTGCGCCGCTGCTGGCGGGCATTACCCGCGTGGCGCGTGCCCGCCTGCATACCCGTCGCGGGCCGGATATCTTCCAGGAGTACCGGGATCTGATTAAACTCCTGGGCCGCCAGAGCGTGGCCCCGGCGGCCTCCGGCTGGGTCTTCCGCCTGATGCCGTTTGTGATGGTGGCGGTAATGTTTGCCATTGCCACCGCGCTGCCGGTGATCACTATCGCTTCACCGATGCCTGCGCTGGGGGATCTGATCACCCTGATCTACCTCTTCGCTATCGCCCGCTTCTTCTTCGCCATTGCCGGGCTCGATACCGGTAGCCCGTTCACCGGGATTGGCGCGAGCCGTGAAGCGATGCTCGGCGTGCTGGTGGAGCCGATCCTGCTGCTGGGTCTGTGGGTCGCCGCCCAGGTGGCGGGCAATACCCACATCAGCGCCGTGACCGCGACCATCTACCACTGGCCGGTGGCGCACTCCGTGACGCTGCTACTGGCGCTGTGCGCCTGCGCCTTCGCCACCTTTATTGAGATGGGCAAGCTGCCGTTTGACCTCGCCGAAGCCGAGCAGGAGCTGCAGGAAGGCCCGCTGTCGGAATACAGCGGCGCGGGCTTTGCGCTGCTTAAGTGGGGCATCAGCCTGAAACAGCTGGTGGTGCTGCAGATGTTCGTCGGGGTGTTTATCCCCTGGGGACAGATGACGCAGTTCTCCACAGGCGGCCTGCTGCTGGCGATCGTCATTGCCGTGGTGAAGCTGGTCGTGGGCGTGCTGGTCATCGCCCTGTTTGAGAACAGCATGGCGCGCCTGCGCTTTAACGCCACCTCACGCATTACCTGGACCGGTTTCGGTCTGGCATTTTTAGCTTTCGTCTCCTTGCTGGCGGCGTGACTGTAGAGAATAACCATGTCTGAAGAAAAAGTTGGTCAACACTATCTCGCCGCACTGCATCAGGCCTTTCCGGGCGTGGTGCTGGATGAAGCCTGGCAGACCCAAGATCAAATCACCGTGACGGTGAAAATTAACTACCTGCCGGAAGTGGTCGAGTTCCTGTACTACAAACAGGGCGGCTGGCTGTCGGTGCTGTTTGGCAACGACGAACGCCAGCTCTGCGGCAGCTACGCCGTCTACTACGTGCTGTCGATGGAGCAGGGCACCCGCTGCTGGCTCACCGTGCGCGTGGAAGTGGACGCCGACAAGCCGGAGTTCCCGTCCGTCACCCCGCGCGTGCCCGCGGCGGTGTGGGGCGAGCGCGAAGTGCGCGACATGTACGGCCTGGTGCCGGTGGGCCTGCCGGACGAGCGCCGTCTGGTGCTGCCGGATGACTGGCCGGACGAACTCTATCCGCTGCGTAAAGACAGCATGGACTACCGTCAGCGCCCGGCTCCGACCACCGACAAAGAGACCTACGAGTTCATCAACGAACTCGGCGACAAGAAGAACAACGTGGTGCCGATTGGCCCGCTGCACGTCACCTCCGATGAGCCGGGCCACTTCCGCCTGTTCGTCGACGGCGAGAACATCATCGACGCCGACTACCGCCTGTTCTACGTCCATCGCGGGATGGAGAAGCTGGCCGAAACCCGCATGGGCTACAACGAAGTCACCTTCCTGTCGGATCGCGTCTGCGGCATCTGCGGCTTTGCCCACAGCACGGCCTACACCACCTCGGTGGAGAACGCGATGGGGATCGTGGTGCCGGAACGCGCCCAGATGATCCGCGCCATCCTGCTGGAGGTGGAACGCCTGCACTCGCACCTGCTGAACCTCGGCCTGGCCTGCCACTTTGTCGGCTTCGACTCCGGCTTTATGCAGTTCTTCCGCGTGCGTGAGACCTCCATGAAGATGGCGGAGATCCTCACCGGGGCGCGTAAAACCTACGGCCTGAACCTGATCGGCGGCATCCGTCGCGACCTGCTGAAAGAGGACATGATCGCCACCCGCCTGCTGGCCCAGCAGATGCGCCGCGAGGTGCAGGATCTGGTGGATATCCTGCTGAGTACGCCAAACATCGACCAGCGCACCGTTGGCGTGGGCCGCCTCGACCCGCAGATCGCCCGCGACTTCAGCAACGTCGGCCCGATGGTGCGCGCCAGCGGCCACGCCCGCGACACCCGCGCCGATCACCCGTTTGTCGGCTACGGTCTGCTGCCGATGGAGGTCCACACCGAGCAGGGCTGCGACGTGATTTCCCGCCTGAAAGTGCGCATCAACGAGGTCTACACCGCCCTGAACATGATCGACTTCGGCCTCGACAACCTGCCGGGCGGCGAGCTGATGGTGGAAGGCTTTACCTATATCCCGAACCGCTTTGCGCTGGGCTTCAGCGAAGCGCCGCGCGGG
>NZ_DASQCB010000006.1:0-22315 GCF_035634915.1 Stenotrophomonas sp. | reverse complement strand
GGGGGGGGGGGGGGGGGGAGAAGCTCATCCGTGACATTGATCAATTGCAGTCATTGGCGCCTACAACAACTCGCCAGCAGCTTATCGACGCACGACTTGGGCAAGGGAAGTTCCGGAGCGACGTCCTGTCACTGTGGGGAGGGCGATGTGCAGTGACGGGCTGTGAGGTACCGGAGGTGATAAAGGCTTCGCATATCCAACCGTGGGCATGCACGTCTGCGCCCGCGATGCCAGGCATACTGGAGCCTAGTCTGGATGCAAACAATGGCTTGCCGCTGGTTGCCACGCTGGATGCGCTGTTTGATCGGGGCTTCATCACGTTCAATGATGACGGTCGCGTTCTTTTTGCGGACAGTGGCCTGGAAGAGGATCTGGTCAACCGCGGGATGGTGCGCGCGGACATGAGTTTTACCCGCACTCCGGATGCAGCCCTGCGCCACTACCTGGGTATTCACCGCAAAGTGGTGTTTGAAGGGTGGCATGACTGATCCATCTAACCAGTTGTTTCTGAGCACGGCGTCGCCAGCGTAGTGATGCGTCAGGCCCTGGACGGTCCAGCGCATGGCAACCACTACGGCGAACCGCGCAACTGGATGTTGACCTTGCGCGTCAGCTACTGAGCCACCGGGGGCAATGCAGCCGCCCAACGTCATCGACGCTGGGCGGCTGTCCCACCGATCCGCGATCAGTCAGTGCGGGCGTTCGCCGCTGCCGGCGCCGATGCCGGCGCAGCCGGGTGCCCCGGCCACTCGATAACCTGCGGCGGCTGCTCACGCCACATCACCGCAAGCGTGCAGTCGTTGGCGCGTTCCCGGCACATCTTCTCGGCCTTGCGCTGCGCGGCCTCCGGACTGGCCTCGGCCAGCGCGAAGCCCATGGACACTGTTCCGGTGACGATGGCCGAATAGCCCTCTCCGGTGGCGACGGCCGACTGCCCGCAGTTGCGGGAGCGGGCGACACAGTACTTCAGTGCGTTCTGCATGGCTCCGCTCACCGTCGCCTGGTTCATCGAGTAGCCGTAGGCGCCGTCTGCATCATGGGAAACAGCTGAAGCCGCGCCCGCAGTGGACGAAACACCCAACAGCAGCGCACAGAGAACTGCCTTCATTCCGTTCATTGAATCCTCCTTTCGTTGATCATGGATCGTTGCCCGAAGGGGCGGTGGCAATCAAGCCTGCCGTGCACGCAGCAACAATCGGCGTTCACCTTCCGCGGGCGCTGTGCGTGCGGCCCGGCCTCAGAGCCGCACGCTCACCCCCACCTGGAAGCCACGCCCCGGCAGTGGCGCGATGTATTTCAGTGGCGAGTTGTGCGGGCGCGCCTCTTCGTTGAGCAGGTTGCTGCCATTGATGAAGACCTCCATTCCCGCGACGGCAGTCGTGCGCAGGGGAATCTCCCGGCTCAGCTGCAGGTCGACCGGATTGAACGCATCCAGCGGCACTTCCTCACTTACGTTGCGGCCGAGGTACTTCTGCGTGTCGTAGTAGGTGCTCGACAGTTGTGCCTTCCAGCTCTCTCGTTGCCATTGCAGCGTGGCGCCATAACGGTTGGTTGGCATGTTGGGCAGATACTCGCCATCGTTGTGGGCACGCAGCGCATCGGGATGGTCGGCCTTGTTCTTCACCAGGTCGGCAAAGGCGGACACCTCCAGGCTGCCGAAGCGACCGAGTGCCACGGACTGCGACGCATCGATCTCGAAGCCCTTCACCGTGGTGTCGGTCTGCTTCCAGTACTTCAGCGGCAGGCGGTTGGCGGTCTGCAGGCCGGAATAGCCCAAGTACAGGTAGTTCTCGTAACGCATGCGGTAGGCCGTGGCCGACAGCTGGAAGCCGCCCAGCTGGAACTGGCCGGTCAGCTCCAGGTTCTTCGCACGCTCCGGCTGCAGGTTCTGGTTGCCTTCCTCCTGGGTCATCACCGAGTAGTGCGCATTGCTGGCGTACAGTTCGTTGATCTCCGGCGCACGCTGCGACGATGAGTAGCGCAGCTTGGCAGCGAACAGCGGGCCCAGTTCGACATGGGAGCCGAGGCTGTAGCTGTTGAGGCGGAAGTCACGGTCCTGCAGCGCGGTGTTGGCCGAATTGCGCGCGGTCTTGAAGCTGCTGGGCCGCAACGTGTGATCGACGCGTTCATGGCGCACGCCGGCGTCGAAGGAGGCCCAGTCGAAGTCCAGTGTTTCCTTCAGGAACACCGACTGGCTGCGGGTATCGACATCGGGCAGGTAGCGCAGCGCGCCGCTGCCGGTGACATCACGCGACTGCTGGCTGAGGCCAAGCAGGCCGCTCAGCGGACCGACGCGGCGATGGGCCAGCAGCAGTTCGGCCTGGGTGCTTTCAAAATCGTAGTCGTTGGCTTTGCTGGCACCCAGCCGTTCGCCGGAGGTATTGTCCAGTTGCGAGACGCGCAGCTCGGCACGCTCGACGCCTGGCACCGGGTCACGCAGCAGGGCTTCCAGCGCATAGCGCTCCTGTTTGATGACCACGCCCACCGGCAGGCCGTCGGCATAGTTGGAACCGAAGGACAGGTTCTGCATCGAGAAGCCCGGCACGCCGTACTCGCTGTCCTTCGCATCGATGCTGACACCCACGTAGCCGCGGTCGAAGAACAGAGTCGAGCCGAGCGCCACCTGCGAACTGCGTGAGTAGCTGTTGCCCAGGCGGTGGTGGTAATCCGGGGTGACGTCGTTGTTGATCCGCTTCTGCACATAGGACGGCGTGCCGGCGACGTAGTCCGGGTTGGCAGGATTGACGTAGGTCTGGCGCTGCCAGACCGAGGTCGGGCTGTTGGTGTAGAAGGAGAACTCGCCATCGGCCCAGTCCGGGTTCTCGGTCATGAACTGGTCGATGTAGGGCTGCGAGGCCTTGTTGTAGACCTGCTGCACGCGGGCTTCTTTCTGGCAGGCATCGGCCAGCGCCGAGTTGACGCCGCCGGCGGCCGGGAACAGCTGGGTGTTGCAGGCGGCCGCCTTGCTGTTGCCGGGAATATCGTAGTGCGAGATGCGCTGCCGTGAGACCTGCAGGTTGGTGGAGACGTTGCGCTGGTTGTTGAAATTCATGCGGAAGCCCTGCGCATCGGCTGCGTTGAAACCCTTGCGCAGCACCAGTTCCAGCGACTGGTCCTTGTCTTCCATCGTGCGCGGGATCAGGCCGGAATCGACCTCGACGCTGCCGCCGATGGCGTTGCCGCCGTAGCGCACCGTGTCGGAGGACTTGTTGACGGTGACGCTGCGCACGAACAGCGGGTCGAACGGAATGTTGATGTCGCCGCTGATCGCGTTCATGCCGAGGATGGACTGGCCGTCCTGCAGGATCTGCACGCGGTTGCCGCTGAGGCTGCGGATGACCGGCGCACCGGCGTTGGGCCCGAAGGCGCTGTTCTGCACGCCGGAGACGTGCTCGAGCAGGCCGCCGAGGGTGCGGTTCTGGGCCTGTGGGTTGTCGACGGTGACCCGGCTGTCGATGCGCGAGGGCTGGCTGGCTTCCACCTGCAGGGTGGGAAGGGTGGGCGCGTCTGCCGCCCGGGCGGAATGGAGGGCGACGGACTGAAGGGCGAGGGGGATGGCTGCAGCTAGCAGGTGGCGACGCATGACACGCTCCGTAAAAATGGGGTGAAATGTTATAACGTAACTATTCGTAACGACAAACGATTTCTTCGCCGTATCATCGAAGCCAACATCGATGGCGACCGGCCCTGCCTTGGATTCCCTGCAGCACTTCCATCCCGCCACCCGTGACTGGTTCCGTTCCGCGTTCGCTACCTCGACGCCGGTGCAGGACGAGGCCTGGACATCCATCGCCGCGGGCCAGCACACCCTGGTAGTGGCGCCAACCGGATCGGGCAAGACACTGGCCGCTTTCCTGCATGCGATCGACCAGGTGTTCGCCGAGCGCGATGGCGACGCACGCCGCGAGCCTGCCGCCCAGCCCTCGGCGCGCACGCGCGTGCTGTACCTGTCGCCGATCAAGGCGCTGGGCAGCGATGTGCAGCGCAACCTGGAGGTGCCCCTGCAGGGCATCTGCGCCCGCCGCAGCGAGCGCGGCGATCCCGCGGTGGCCTTGACCGTGGCCATGCGCACCGGTGATACCAGCAGCAGCGAACGCGCGCGCCTGCTGCGGCGTGCGCCGGACATCCTGATCACCACGCCCGAGTCGCTGTACCTGATGCTGACCTCGCAGGCGCGGGAGATCCTGCGCGATGTGCATACGGTGATCCTCGACGAGATCCATGCGGTGGCAGGCGGCAAGCGTGGCTCGCACCTGGCGCTGAGCCTGGAGCGGCTCGACGCGCTGCTGCAGGTGCCCGCACAGCGCATCGGCCTGTCGGCCACGGTCCGCCCGGTCGAGGGCGTTGCCGCCTTCCTCGGCGGTGATCGCCCGGTGCAGGTGGTGCAGCCGCCTTCGCAGCGGCAGCTGGAACTGAAGATCGTGGTGCCGGTGGAAGACATGACCGACCTTGTCGTGCACGGTCCCGGCGAAGGACGCGGTGCTGGCGCACGCACCGGTTCGATCTGGCCGCATGTGGAGGCCAGCATTCTCGACAACGTGATGCGGCATCGCTCCACGATTGTCTTTGCCAATTCGCGTGGGGTGGCGGAACGGCTGACGGCGCGACTCAACGAACTGCATGCCGAGCGCACGGGCGTCGAGCCTGCGGGCGAAGCGGAGACTGCGGGTACAGCCGCCTACGGATCGTTCACCGGCAGCACGGTGAACCGCGTCACCACGCCGGCCTCGGTGATCGCCCGCTCGCACCACGGCTCGGTGTCCAAGGAACAGCGCGCGGCCATCGAGCAGGCGCTGAAGTCTGGCGAACTGCGCTGCGTGGTCGCCACCTCCAGCCTCGAACTGGGCATCGACATGGGCCTGGTGGATCTGGTGATCCAGGTCGCGGCGCCGCCTTCGGTGTCCAGTGCACTGCAGCGGGTGGGCCGTGCCGGCCACCAGGTGGGCGGCCTGTCGCGTGGCCTGCTGTATCCGCGTACGCGCCGTGATCTGGTCGATGCCGCGGTGGTGGTCGACAGCATGCTGGATGGACGCATCGAAGCCCTCGATCCGCCGCGCAATCCGCTCGATGTGCTGGCCCAGCAGACCGTGGCTGCGGTAGCGATGGAGCCACTCGATGCCGAGGCCTGGTTCGCGCGTGTGCGACGGGCTGCACCGTACCGCACGCTGCCTCGCAGCGCCTTCGACGCGGTGCTGGACATGCTGGCCGGCCGCTATCCGTCCGATGCGTTCGCTGGTTTCCGCCCGCGGCTTGTATGGGACCGGAAGACCGGCACGTTGACCGCACGTCCTGGCGCCCGCCAGCTGGCGGTGACCAGCGGCGGCACCATTCCCGACCGTGGCATGTACGCGGTGGTGCTGCCTGAAGGAGAAGAACAGGCGGGATCGCGCCGTGTCGGCGAGCTGGACGAAGAAATGGTCCACGAGTCGCGGGTGAATGATGTGATCACCCTCGGCGCCACGTCCTGGCGCATCGACCAGATCACCCTCGACCAGGTCGTGGTGACGCCAGCGCCGGGGCGCTCGGCGCGGCTGCCATTCTGGCGGGGCGAAGGCATCGGCCGCCCGGCCGAGCTGGGGCAGGCCACCGGTGCCTTCCTGGCGGAACTCGAAACCGAGCCTGGTGGCGCTGGCGAGCCGTCGCCCGCACTGCTCGCCCGGCTGCGTGATCGCGGACTGGATGAAAGCGCGATCAGCAACATGCTGGCACTCGTGGCCGAACAGCAGCAGGCCACCGGTGTGCTGCCGACCGACCTGCGCCTGGTCGTCGAGCGCTGCCGTGACGAACTCGGCGACTGGCGGGTGATGCTGCATTCGCCCTACGGGCGTCGTGTGCATGATCCCTGGGCGCTGGCGGTGGCCGCGCGCCTGCGTGAGCAGGCCGGCATCGATCCGGCCGTGGTGGCCAGCGACGACGGCATCATCGTCCGCATCCCCGACCGCAGTGGCACACCGCCTGGCGCGGAACTGTTCCTGTTCGATGCGTCCCACCTGCGCCAGGTCATTAACCGCTCGGTCGCCGGTTCCGCGTTGTTCGCCGCACGTTTCCGTGAGTGTGCCTCGCGCGCACTGCTGCTGCCGCGGCGCACGCCGGGCAAGCGCTCGCCGTTGTGGCAGCAGCGACTGCGTGCGGGGCAGCTGCTGGAGATCGCCCGTGGCCACGATGAGTTCCCGATCCTGATCGAGACCGCGCGCGAATGCCTGCAGGACGTCTACGACCTGGACGCACTGGATGCGCTGATGCTGCGCGTGCAGGCCGGCCAGGTCCAGGTGGTCGAGGTGGATACGGCCGTGCCATCGCCGTTCGCGGCGAACCTGCTGTTCGGCTATGTCGCCGAGTTCATGTACGAAGCCGATGTACCGCTGGCCGAGCGGCGTGCATCGGTGCTGTCGCTCGACAGTGGCCTGCTGGCGGAGCTGCTCGGCGAGGTGGATCTGGGCGAACTGCTGGACGATGCCGTGATGGCCACCGTGGAGTGCGAGCAGCAACGCCTGGATCCGGCCCGCCACGCGCGTGGCAGCGAAGGCGTGGCCGACCTGCTGCGTGAGCTGGGCCCGCTGCCGGCCGTGGAGGTCGCGCAGCGCATCACCGAGCCAGCGCAGGCCGATGCCTGGCTGCAGGCGCTGCACGCGGCGGGTCGTGCAATCCGCGTTCCCGTCGCAGGGACCCAGCAGTGGGCGGCGGTGGAAGATGCCGCGCGCCTGCGCGATGCCCTGGGCATCATTCCGCCTGCGGAGGTGGCCGAGGTATTCCTGGCCCCGGTTCTGGATCCATTGGGCGATCTGCTTGGCCGCCACGCGCGCACCCATGGGCCTTTCAGCAGTGGCAGCGTGGCCGCCCGTTTCGGCCTCGGTGTGGCGGTGGTGGATGCTGCCCTGCACGTGCTGCAGGAACAGGGCCGGGTGGTACGCGGCCGGTTCGGCCTGGATCGTCGCGCGGCAGACGAAATCGCAGCGGCGGCTTCACCGCATGCAGGCCATGAGTGGGTGGGCACAGCGGTGCTGCAGCGGCTGCGGCTGCGCTCCTTGCAGGCCGCCCGCGAGGCGACCCGCCCGGTACCGGTGCAGGCCTATGTCGGTCTGCTGCTGCAGGGGCAGGGCGTACTGTGGCAGAACGTGTTGCCCGGGGGCGCACGCCTGGGTGACAGCGAAGGCGTGCTGCAGGTGATCGAGCAACTGGCGGGGCTGCCACTGCCGGCATCGCTGTGGGAACAGCAGGTACTGCCCGCGCGCGTGCCCGGCTACACGCCAGCGCTGCTGGATGAACTGCTGGCCACCGGCACGGTGCTCTGGGTCGGCCATGGCCGGCTGGGCGACGACGATGGACTGGTGTCGCTGCACCTGCGTGAGCGTGCCGCTGAGACCCTGCCGGTCACACCGGAGCAGGGCGAAGACTCACCGATGCAGCAGGCCATCCTGCAGGTGCTGGCCGACGGCGGTGCGTTCTTCGCCCGGCAACTGGCGATGCAGGTACAGCCGCGACTGCCCGGTGCAGAAGCGGCGGGCGAGGACTTCCAGGCGGCGCTGTGGCAGCTGGCCTGGCGCGGACAGATCAGCAGTGACCTGTGGGCGCCGCTGCGTGCGCTGGGCGGAGCGCGGCCCGCACGGGCACGGCCGACGCCGGTGTCGCGCCGCCGCCGCGGCTTTGCCTTCGTGCCACTGACGATGGACACCGCAGGACTGGAGCTGGCCAGCAGCACGGGGCCTACGTTGGCAGGACGCTGGTCGCTGCTGCCGCGGGAGCGTGCCAGTGACACGCTGCGCGCGCTGGCGCAGACCGAGGCGCTGCTGGACCGCTACACGGTGGTCACCCGCAGCGCAGCGATGAGCGAAGCCGTGGCCGGTGGATTCCCGGCACTGCGCCCGGTGCTGCGCAGCATGGAGGATGCCGGCCAGCTGCTGCGTGGTCGCTTCGTGGACGGCATGGGCGGTGCCCAGTTCGCCCAGCGCGACGACATCGACCGACTGCGTGCCAGCGCCGAGCGGGCAGGCGTAGATGGCGCCTGCATTGCGCTGTCGGCGCTGGATCCGGCCAATCCGTTCGGCAGCCTGTTGCCCTGGCCGCAGCCGATCGCCGGGCCGCGGCCGGTGCGCCGGGCCGGTGCCATGGTGGTGATCGGCGAAGGCCGCCTGCAACTGTACCTGCCGCAGGGCGGCCGCCAGCTGAGCAGCTGGATCGACGACACGGCACCCGACGCGGGCACACGCTGGGCAGCGGCGGCGCAGGCGCTGGCCGTGGGGCTGCGGCGTGGCCGGCGCCTGTCCTTCATCCTGGAGCGGATCAACGAAGAACCCGTCCATCGCGGGCCCGCCGTCGACGCCCTGCGCGCGGCGGGATTCAGCAATGAACCGCGCGGGCTGGGCTGGAACGGCTGATCAGGCCGCGGCCGGATCAGCCTTGTCCACGTCGATGCCGTAGCGCTCGATGGCGACCTGCATCAGCGTACGTTCGACGCGACCGTCATCGGCCAATGCCTTCAACGCAGCCAGCACGATGAAGTGGCGGTCCACCTCGAAGAACGTTCGCAGTGATCCGCGCGTGTCGGAGCGGCCGAAACCATCGGTGCCGAGCGCGATGAAGCGGCGATCATCGATGAAGGGTCGGATCTGGTCGGCGACGATCTTCATGTAGTCCGTGGCCACCACTACCGGGCCAGGATGCGCTGCCAAGCATTGCTGCACGTAGGGCACGCGCGGTTCGGCGGCCGGGTGCAGCAGATTCCAGCGTTCGGCGGCCAGGCCGTCGCGGCGCAGTTCGGTCAGGCTGGTGGCGCTCCACACATCACTGGCGATGCCGAAATCCTGCTGCAGCAGGGTGGCGGCGGCCTCCACCTCGCGCAGGATCGCGCCACTGCCCATCAGCTGCACGCGCGGCTGCGCGCTGGCGTCGGCCGCTGCCGGCTGCAGCAGGTACAGGCCCTTGAGGATGCCGGCCTCGGCACCTTCGGGCAGGGCAGGGTGGGGGTAATTCTCGTTGAGCAGGGTGATGTAGTAGTAGATGTCTTCCTGGTCCACGTACATGCGGCGCAGGCCGTCGTGGATGATTACCGCCAGCTCGAAGTTGTAGGTCGGGTCGTAGGAGATGCAGCTGGGAATGACCGAGGACAGCACGTGGCTGTGGCCATCATCGTGCTGCAGGCCCTCGCCCATCAGCGTGGTGCGGCCGGAAGTAGCGCCCAGCAGGAAGCCACGCGTACGCGCATCGGCGGCAGCCCAGGCCAGGTCGCCTACTCGCTGCAGGCCGAACATCGAATAGAAGATGTAGAACGGGATCGTTGCCAGGCCGTGGTTGCTGTAGGCGGTGCCGGCGGCGATCCACGAGCTGATCGCACCGGACTCGTTGATGCCTTCCTGCAGGATCTGCCCGTCGGTGGCTTCCTTGTAGTAGCTCAGCTGCCCTGCATCCTGCGGGGTATACAGCTGGCCCAGCCAGGAGTGGATGCCGATCTGGCGGAACAGGCCTTCCATGCCGAAGGTGCGTGATTCATCGGGCACGATCGGAATGGTCAGCCTGCCCAGCGCGGGGTCTTTCAACAGCGTGGTGAGGATGCGCACGAAGCCCATGGTGGTGGACTGGCCACGCTCGCCGCTGCCCTGCAGTTGCGTACTGAACGTGGACAGCGGCGGCACCGGCAGCGGCTCCACATGGGTACGCCGCGCCGGCAGCTGCCCGCCCTGTGCGCGGCGGCGTTCGGCGAAGTACTGCGCTTCGGCGCTGCCCGGCTGCGGGCGCAGGTAGGGCATGTCCTCCAGCTGTGCGTCGCTGACCGGCAGGTCGAAGCGGTCGCGGAAGGCGCGCACTGCGTCGGCGCTCATCTTCTTCAGCTGGTGGTTGATGTTCTGGCCTTCGCCGGCCTCGCCCATGCCGAAGCCCTTTACCGTCTTGGCCAGCACCACCGTCGGCCGCCCGGTGGTCTGCATGGCCTGCAGGTAGGCCGCGTGCACCTTCTGCGGATCGTGGCCACCGCGTGCCAGCGCCCAGATCTGTTCGTCGCTCATGTGCGCCACGCGTGCCAGCAGTTCCGGGTGGCCACCGAAGAAGTGCTCGCGCACGTACGCGCCGTTCTGCGACTTGAACGTCTGGTAGTCGCCGTCCACGCATTCCATCATGCGCTGGCGCAGCAGGCCGTCGTGGTCGGCGGCCAGCAGCGCATCCCAGCCACCACCCCAGATCACCTTGATGACGTTCCAGCCAGCGGCGCGGAAGGTGCCTTCCAGCTCCTGGATGACCTTGGCATTGCCACGCACCGGCCCGTCGAGGCGTTGCAGGTTGCAGTTGACCACGAACACCAGGTTGTCCAGGCGCTCGCGCCCGGCCAGGGAGATGGCGGCCAGCGACTCGGGCTGGTCCATCTCGCCATCGCCAAGGAAAGCCCAGACCTTGCGGCCCTGGTGTGGTTTCAGTCCGCGGTATTCCAGGTAGCGCATGTAGCGCGCCTGGTAGGCGGCGGTGAGCGGGCCCAGGCCCATCGATACCGTGGGGAACTGCCAGAACCCGGGCATCAACCGCGGATGCGGGTAGGAAGACAGCCCTTCGCGCCCGGCTTCGCGGCGGAAGTTGTCCATCTGCTGCTCGTCCAGGCGGCCATCCAGGTAGGCACGGCCGTAGATGCCGGGGGCGGAGTGGCCCTGGATGTAGATCATGTCGCCGTCGAAGGTCTCGGTGCGGCCACGGAAGAAATGATCGAAGCCCACGTCGTACAGCACTGCCGCCGACTGGTAGGTGGCGATATGGCCGCCGACGTTGGAGTGTTTGCCAGCGCGCAGCACCATCACCATCGCGTTCCAGCGGATCATCGCGTTGAGGCGGCGCTCGATGGCGAGGTCGCCGGGGTAGGGCGGCTGCCGGTGCAGCGGGATGCTGTTGGTGTAGGCAGTCCAGGCGCGCGTGTGCAGGTCGCCGTACCGGTCTGCGTCCAGGTCGGACAGCTGGTCGAGCAGGTAGTGCGCGCGCGGGCGGCCGCCGATCTCGAGCACGGCCTGCAGCGACTCGCGCCACTCGCGGGTTTCCTGCGGGTCGGTATCGATGGGGGAAATAGTGTGGTTCATGGCGTTCTCCAGAAGGCGTCGCGCGGGCGCTGCGCGGCCACCGAGGAGACAAGCGTAGGTGCGTGCCCGTGCTGCTGATAGACGGGCACGGCTTGGGTCTGCGCGAATGTCTGGTTGCTTCGCTTCTGTAGAGTCGAGCCATGCTCGACTGCGCGGCTCGGTTCAGTCGAGCATGGCTCGACTCTACAAAATGCAGCCGAACGTGGGCTCGGCTCTACAAACACCCTCAGCCGTGCTCGAAGCGCAGCGGCTGGCCGCCCATCGCCGGGTCGCTGGTGGCGGGGCGGCCGTCTTCGGCGCGGCCCGCCAGGCGCAGCTCGCTGCCACCGGCCACCACGTGCAGGTCATACCAGCCGACGGTGGGCGCAGCGTCCCATGCCAGCGTGGTCTGTGCACCGGCAGCCAGGGTCAGCGTCTTCTCCGGCATGTGCCCGGCATAGGCGCCGGCATGCACGCGCACCGACTGCGCGGCACCGCCGGCATTGCGCAGCTGCAACCGCAGCTGGCCATCGGCTTGTTCAACCTGGGCCTGCAGCACCGGCGCACCGGCAGTGCCACGGAAGTGCCGGTGGAAGCCGTTCGGGCCCAGCAGCCACAGGTCGTAGCGGCCGTGCGCATCCAGTGCCCAGCGGTCCAGCAGCGGTGCACCGGGCAGCACCGTGTAACGGCGCGGCACGGCGGTCAGCTGCAGGCGATCGTAGACATGCAGTACCGTGGCCGCGCCCTCACAGGACAGATGCAGGCTGACAGCGTTTGCAGCAAGCGCATCCACCTGCGCCTGTGGGCGATACGGCAATGCCCGCGACGGGCGCGTGCCCGCTTCCTGGCGCGCCGCCTGCAGGCCTTCGGGCAGCGCAGGCACGGTGCGTCCGGGCAGGGCGGCGGTGCGTGCGGCGGTGGCGCTCACATCGGGCAGTCCGCGCACGAAGGGGCGGGTATCGCGCTGGGCGAAATCGAAGGCCCCGGTCAGATCGCCACACACGGCGCGGCGCCACGGCGAGATGTCCGGTGCGGCCACGCCGAAGCGGCGTTCGATCAGGCGCAGCACTGAGGTGTGGTCGTACACCTGCGAATCGACCCAGCCGCCGCGGCTCCAGGGCGAGATCACATACAGCGGTACGCGCGGGCCCAGGCCATAGGGGCGGCCGCGAAGTTCGGCAGCGTCGTACTTCTCGTCGCCCGGTGCCGGGTGCTGGTGGTACTCGCCCTTGGTGCTGACCGACGAAGCGCCCGCCCAGCTGCCGTCGGATCGTGCCGACGGAGGTGCTGGCGGCGGCACGTGATCGAAGAAGCCATCGTTCTCGTCGAACATCAGCAGCAGCGCGGTGCGGCTCCACACTTCCGGGTCTGCGGTCAGCGCGTCGAGCACGCGCGCCGTGTAAGCCGCGCCCTGGGCCGGGCTGGAGGGGCCGGGGTGCTCGCTGCCGGCGGCGTCGGCGATGATGAAGCTGACCTGCGGCAGGCGGCCATCAATGGCGTCCTGGCGCAGCTGGGCCAGGCCCCGCGTGCTGACCCCGCGCTGGCGCAGCGCGGCATCGTGTCCCGGTGCGGCACTGTACGCCTGGCGGAAGGTCTCGAAGCCGGCCAGCGGGTTGTCGGTGAAGTTGTCGGCCATGTCCTGGTAGATCTGCCAGGACACGCCGGCCTGCTGCAGGCGCTCGACATAGCTGGCCCAGCGGTACGACTCCGGATGCCCGCCGTGCTCGGGGAAGTTGTCATGCGAGTTGGCGATCACCGGCCCGCCCGCGCGGGCGAAGGCATCGTTGTGGCCGGTCCACAGGAACACCCGGTTCGGGTTGGTGCCGGCCTGCATGGCGCAGTGGTAGGCATCGCAGATCGTGAATGCTTCGGCCAGGGCGAACTGGAAGGGCAGGTCGGCGCGCTGGAAATAGCCCATTGCGTGGTTCTGCTTGGCCATCGGCCAGTGCCCCATGCGGCCGTGATCCCAGGCGCGCTGTGCGTCGGGCCAGGTGTGCGGGGTGCCTTCCACGCGCATGTAGCCGAAGTGTGCGGCCGTATCCAGCGGGAACGGCGCGATCGCACGCTGGCCGCTGGCATCGGGCTGCAGCCACAGGCTGCGCGGGGCCGCCGCGCCGGCCAGCGGCGCAGCGGGGGCGACAAAGCGATCGCCGAAACCACGTACGCCCGGCAGGGTGCCGAAGTAGTGGTCGAACGAGCGGTTTTCCTGCATGAACACCACGATGTGCTGCAGGTCCTGCAGGCTGCGCGTCCGCGCGGACGGAGCGATGGCCGCCGCCCGGGCGATGCTGGGCAGCAGCGGTGCCAGGCCGGCGGCGACGCCGGCCTGCAACAACCGGCGTCGGCCGATATCAGTCACGAATTCCTCACAGATCCACGCGGAAGGAGATGCCGACGGTGCGCGGGGCGCCGATGAAGGCCGCGTTGGCACCGTCCACCCCTGCAAGATAGCGCTTGTCGGTCAGGTTGCTCACCACCAGGTTGGCACCCATGCCCTTCAGGCGCGGCGACAGGCCCTGCAGGTCGAAGCCGATGTTGGCGTTGAAGACGGTGGCCGAGGGCAGTTTGTTGACGTTGGCCGCGTCCAGGTAGCGGGTGCCGAGGTAGCGGCCGGACAGGCCGAAGTTCCAGTTCTCGCCCTGCCAGTCGGCCGACAGCACCAGGATCTGCTCGGGCTGGCCGATCACCTTGGCGCCATCGACGATGCCCAGCTGGGTGTCACGCGCGGCGTCGCCACTGCCCAGGTACTTGGAGCGGTTGTAGGTGTAGGCCGCGTTGACCCGCCAGCCGTTGTCCCAGCCGTAGCCGAAGGCGGCTTCCAGGCCGTTGCTTTCCACGCCACCGAAGTTCTCGTAGACGCCGTCGGTCTCGCCCAGGTAATCGATGCCGCTGACGAAGCCGGCCGGCAGGTAGACGATGCGGTTGTCGAACTTGATGTTGTACAGGGTTACCGAGACGGTCAGCGGCCAGTGGCTGATGCGCATGCCCACTTCGATGTTGTCGGCCGTTTCCGGTTCGACGTTGCGGAAGCGCTGCGGGTCGGTTTCGCCGAGTACGCCGGAAGGAATCGCGGCGAAGTTCTGCGAGTAGCCGGCGAACAGTTCCATACCCTCAACGCCCGGTGTCCAGGTGAAGCCGGTGGACAGCAGCGGATCGGACTTGGAATCGGAGGTGACGTGCTCGCTGGCACCGATCACGCGGTTGCGCGACTGGTCGACGAAGAACTGCTTGACGCCCACCCGCGCGCTGAACGGGCCGAAGCGGGCCACGTCCTCGACGTAGTACATCTGCTCGTCCACCTTGTACTTGTCCTCGAACTGCACCCAGTACGGCTGGTGGTCGAAGCCGATGTCCTGGCCGACGTTGAGCAGGCGGTGCCAGTCGCGGCGTGCGGAGCGATCCAGCTTCTCCACCCACAGGCCGCCGCGGATCCTGTTGTCGACGCCGCCGAAGGTCTGCCGCCATTCGACATCGGCGGTCACGCCCATGCGGTCGTTGTCGTAGTGGGTGTGGCGGTAGGACTGCGCGCCCAGCACGTTGCCGGAGTAACAGTTGGGATCATATTCGGCGCTGAAGCCCACGCGCGGCGTGCAGCCGGCGATCGGCTGGGCACTGCTGCCATCGGGGTTCACGAAATAGATCTGGCCCAGGTTGCTGCCGCCGTGGACGGTGCTGCCGCCGAGGTATTCGGATTGCGGGCGGCCGGCGCCATCATTGGTCACGTCGGCCAGGTAGGGCGGCAGCCAGTCGCCGCGGCCCTGCATGCGGTGGCCGTAGGCGGCCATCGAGGCCTTGAAGCCGTTGCCGCCGTCGAAGGCCGCGCGCAGGTAGCCGAAGGTGTTTTCGCGCAGGGCGCGCGAGCCGGAACGGTAGTTCTGGTCCAGGTAGGGGATGCCGGTGAGAGTGCCGACCAGGTTGTCGCGGTCCGGGTTGGTGGCGAAGCCCTGCGGCGAAACGCTGGTGTATTCCGGCTCGTCGGCATCGTTGTAGGACAGGTAGCCGGTCAGCGTCCAGCGGTCCAGTTCAGTGATGAACTTGCCGGCGATATGGTCGTTGCTGGTCTTGCCGCTGCCATCGATCCAGTCGCTCACGCGGGCCGAGGATGCGCTGACCCAGGCGCGGGTGTGGCCGCCGAGCACGCCGGTGTCGTAGCGCACGTAGTACTTGCGCGCATCGTTGTCACCGGCGCCGACGACGAAGCGCAGGCGGCTGTCATGAAGCGGATCACTGGTGAGGAAGTTGAGCGTGCCGCCGAGTGCTTCGTTCGAGCGCGAGGAGATGTCGGCCGTGCCCTGGCTCACTTCCACCGTTTCCAGGTCGAGGGTGTCGATGTAGCGGTTGGCCATCGAGCCGCCGCCGTAGCCCGAGCCACCATTGGGCAGGCCATCGATGGTGGTGCCGATCTGCTGCGTATCACGATTGGTGACGAAGCCGCGCATGCTGATCTGCGTGCCCCACACCGACGAACCGGTGGCATCGGCTTCGCTGACCACCACGCCCGGCACTTCGTTGAGCGCACCGTTGACGCTGCTCAGCACGGTCTGGCGGTTCAGCGTTTCGGTGCGCACCGACGTCTTGGCGTAGCTGGTGGCCTGGCCGATCACCTGCACCTGGTCCAGGGTACGTGCGTCGGCGCTGCGCGTTTCGGCGGCCTCGCCCTGCGGTGCTTCGGCCAAGGCGTCCAGTGCGGGGGCGATCAGCAGGGCAAGCAGCGAAACACGGGGAAAACGCGCAATCGTTCGCATCGAAACCGGACCTTGGGAGGGGGAAAGTCCCGGAGTGTCGGCAGCGGCAATGACATGGAAGTGACGTGAATACGCAGGAACGATGGCAGTGTGTGGCCCGTCACGGCCATGGGCTATGCTCGGGGCCCTTCTCAATGGATGTGAGGTATGGCGATGCAGGCGTGGACGAAGATCTGGCTGGGCAGTGCGGTGATGCTGGCGCTGGTGGCATGCGAACGCACCCCCGTACCGGGCAACGACGCATCACCCGCGCCTGCGACGAGCGCGCCGGATGCAGCGCCCGCCGCCGCCGGCACCACACCGGCAACGCAGGATGCGCAGGGCATCACCGACCGCGATGGCAAGCCGGTGCCGGTGC
The DNA here is from genome assembly GCF_035634915.1 of Stenotrophomonas sp. Lineage (GTDB taxonomy): Bacteria > Pseudomonadota > Gammaproteobacteria > Xanthomonadales > Xanthomonadaceae > Stenotrophomonas. The sequence goes on along the minus strand of NZ_DASQCB010000006.1, from coordinate 6,185 downwards.
TGTCCTTCGATACCACCCAGCTCTCGAGCAGCAGTGTGGCCCTGGGCGAACTGCCGTTCTTCAGCCTGCCGCAGGGCTATGCGCCGCAGAACAGCGCCAGCACGCGTGCATGGGCGCGCTTCCCGTTCCGCATCGGCGATGGCGTGCACTGGGTGGAAGGCCCGAGCTGGTCGGCGCGCATCGTTGCCGACAGCAACGTTGCGGACAAGACCTTCTCCGCATTGGAAGTGCAGCGCAACTTCGATGGCGTACTGGCTGCGGCCGGCGGCCACAAGGTGTTCGAGGGCAAGCTGCTGCGTGACATCTACTACGGCCCGCAGCTGGAAGATGAGATCGGCGGCGGCTTCATCGATGCGGTGAACTTGGAGCAGGAAGCGTCGACCACGGTGTACGTGGTGCGTCAGGCCGGTCGCACGGTGTGGGTGCAGCTGGCCGTGGACAGCAACGGCGCGGGTCTGGTGGTGCTGGATGAAGTGCCATTCAAGGCGACCGCACAATGGTCGGACAGCTTCCCGCACCTGGGCCTGCCAGCCGGCTACGCGGACCGCAACGCGCCGCAGAAGCGTGATTTCGACGCATTCCCGTTCTGGAACGGCGAGCGCTTCGAACAGGTGGAAGGGCGCACCTGGGCCCAGGATTTCGACAAGGACGAGCACGCGTATTCGGTGCACGAGGTGCGGCGCAATCTCGAGGCGATGATGGCGCAGGCCGGTGGCCGCAAGGTGTTCGACGGCCACATTCCGCGCGACGCGGCCGAGGGCGTGCCGCAGCAGGTGAAGTCGGCCTACAGCCATGCCGCCGGCTTCAGCTGGCAGGACTACGAAACCCAGGTCTACCAGGTCGACCTGGCAGACGGTCGCCAGCTGTGGGTGCATGCGCGGCTGGAATACCTCAGTGCGGGCTGGGTCGTGGTCGAGCGGAAGGGCTTCAACCAGACCGCGGCGCTGCTGCCGGCCGACGCACTGAAGAAGCAGCTGGACAGTGCGGGCCGGGTCGCCATCCAGGTCAACTTCGCCACCGACAAGGCCGACATCCTGCCGACCTCCGAACCACAGCTGGCGCAGGTGCTGGAACTGCTGCGGGCCGATCCTGCGTTGAAGCTGTCGATCGAGGGCCACACGGATAACAGCGGCGCGGCGGCCCACAACCGCAGCCTGTCCGACGCCCGCGCTGCATCGGTGGTGGCGGCGTTGGCCGGCAAGGGCATCGCCGCCGACCGGCTGCAGGCGGCCGGCTTCGGCGCCGACAAGCCCGTAGCTGACAACGGCAGCGAAGAGGGCAGGGCGCGCAATCGCCGCGTCGAGCTGGTCAAGCGCTGACCGGATACGCGCGCCCTTGGCATGAAGGGCGCGCGGACAAAGCTGAATCGATGCCGGTCTGTCATCAACCCGTCATCGATCTGCGATAGATGCGCCCGGTCGTGCCCGCTAACCTGCCACGCTGTCGCACTTTTTCCCTGATTGCCATGAAGCGCCCGCTGCTGCTGTTGCTGGCGTGCGCCGGCCTGTGGCTGGCTGCATGCTCATCCTCGATCACCGCCTCGTCCACCTCGCTCAGCGACCAGCTGATCGCGCCCGGTGGCGTGTCCACGCTGCTGGACCAGCCGCGCATCGCCGCGGCCATCGCCGAGCTGCCCAACCGCCATGGTTTGCTGCCGGGACGCGATGGCGTGCCGATCTTCTGGCGTGCGTTCGATCCGGGCGACTACGGCGCCCGCTACCACTACCTGCCGCAGCGCCATGAAAACGGCCAGCCGCTTGACACCGGGTTGAGCCTCAGCGTGCCGCAGCCGTTCCGTGCGCAGGCGCCGCGCGGCACCGTAGTGCTGCTGCACGGCTGGATGATGAACGGTGATTCGATGCTGCCTTGGTCGCTGCAGCTGGCCGAATCGGGCTACCGCGTGGTCACCCTGGACCTGCGCAACCACGGCCAGTCCGGGCGCGGCCCATCCGGCTACGGCACCTATGAATCGGACGACGTGGTCGATGTGATTGGCGAACTGCGTGCGCGCGGCGAGGTGACCGGGCCGCTGTACCTGTTCGGCGTTTCCTACGGCGCGGCCACTGCGGTGTTCACCGCCGACAAACTGGGCGACCAGGTGGCGGGCGTGGTGGCGATGGAATCATTTGCCAATGCCGGCGTGGCGATCCGCACGATGATCCCGCACCTGATGGCGCTGCAGCCGGAGGGCCTGAAGGCGCAGGCGGTCGCGTCCTACGCGCGCTGGCGCTACGGCGGCCAGGACATCAACCAGGTGATTGCCGCGGCCAGCCGTCGCATCGATGTCGACCTGGACCAGGTGGACGTGGCCCGCGCGCTGGCCGATACCCGCGCCTGCGTGCTGCTGCTGCACGGCCAGGGCGACCAGCATATTCCGGTCAGCCAAGGCCGCGAGCTTGCCCTGGCCAACCCGCGCGCGCACTACATCGAGATGCGCGGCGAAGACCACATCACCCTGCCGCTGCGCTTGGACCTGCTGGCCGGCGTGGTCGACGACTGGATGGCGCAGGACGAACACCATCCGCGCGCGACCTGCCCGGCACCGCAGCTGCCCGCCCAGGCCGAGTGGCGGGTGCGCACCTGAAAAAAAGGGGACGGAGGGGATTAAGTCGCTTGTGGCACAAACGACTTAATCCCCTCCGTCCCCTTTTTTGGGTTCAAGGAAGGCGGCGGGCGAGGGCACGGGCCGAGGCGGCGACGCCCAGCAGCAGCGCGCCCACGCACAGGAAGGCGATGCCCAGGGTGGTGAGGTGGGCCAGTCCGCCGATCGCGGCCGGGCCGGCGAGGATGCCGGCGTAGCCCAGCGTGGTCACCGCGGTGATGGCGATGCTCTCCGGCATCGCGCGCTGCTGGCCGGCCATCGAGAACAGCGCCGGCACGATGTTGGCGCAGCCCAGGCCGACCATCACGTAGCCGACCAGTGCCACGGCGAAGGAGGGCACCAGCGTGGCCAGCGCGAAGCCCGTTGCCGCGGTGATGCCGCCAATGACGATCGTCGGCGTGCGGCCGAGGCGCTCGACGATGCCATCGCCGAACAGGCGCATCGCGGTCATCGCCAGGGTGAATACCGCGAAGCCGGCACCGGCCTGGTCGCGCGGCACCTGCCGCACGTCGGCCAGGAACACTGCACTCCAGTCGAGCATCGAACCTTCGGCCAGGAACACGATGAAGGCCAGCACACTGATGAACAGCACCACGCCATGCGGAATGGCCAGCATCGGGCCCTCGTGGGCGATACGCTGCGGCCGCCAGTGCGGCGCCGACAACACGGCCACCACGAGCATGGCTGCCACCGACAGCAGCGCCGCCATCCACAGCGGCGTGCCCAGCAACAGCAGTCCGGTCATACAGCCGGCACCGACGAAGCCGCCGATGCTGTAGAACGCGTGGAAACCGGACATCATCGCGCGGCCGGCATCGCGTTCGACCGCCACCGCCTGCATGTTCATCGTGCAGTCCATCGCGCCCACACCGGCACCGAACAGGAACAGCGCCCCGCCCAGTACCAGCGGCGACGGTGCCAGCGCCAGCAGCGGCAGCGCCAGCAGGATCAGCGCGGTGGTGATGACCATCAGGCGACGGCAGCCCAGACGTCCGCTCAGTGCACCGGCCAGCGGCATGGCCAGCAGCGAGCCCAGGCCCAGGCACAGCAGCACGGCGCCCAGACTGGCATCGGACAGGCCCGCCTTGGCCTTGGCATAGGGCACCATCGGCGCCCAGGCGGCAGTGGCAAAGCCGGGAATGAAGAAGGCGGCGCGGGTGGCGTGCTGCTGGGCACGCGGGGAAGAAGGCGTCATGCGCTGGAAGGCGTTGAAGAATCCCTGTAATGGAAACGTTTGCAAGCACCTCGGGCAAGTGCCATTCGCGCCATCGCGCTGCGAATACGAATGCAGCATTCCCGGCCCACATGCAAAGGCCCGCGCTGCCGTTGGGCATCGCGGGCCTTGCTGCACGTTGCGGCCCAACCCTTACAGCGGCAGGTCGAACACCAGCACTTCGGCGTCGTTGCCGTTTTCAAGGGTCAGCTGCGCCTCGTCGCTGACCTGCAGCGCGTCGCCGGCATCGAGGGTGATGCCGTTGACCTGCAGCTGGCCACGGGCAACCTGCACATAGGCGCCACGGCCGTTGCCCAGTGCGTGGTGAAGCTTCTGGCTGCCATCGAGGATGGTGGCGTAGATGCGGGCATCCTGCTGGATGCGCAGCGAACCGTCGGCACCATCCGGCGAGGCGATCAGGCGCAGCTGGCCGCGCTTGGTCTCCGGCGCGAAGTGGGTCTCGCGGTAGGACGGCTCGATGTTCTCGCTGTCCGGGAAGACCCAGATCTGCAGGAAGTGCACCGGATCGGTGGCCGAGTGGTTGAACTCGCTGTGGCTGACGCCGCTGCCGGCGCTCATCACCTGTACGTCGCCGTAGCGCAGCACCGAGCCGGTGCCCATCGAGTCCTTGTGCTCCAGCGCGCCGCCCAGCACATAGGAAATGATTTCCATGTTGCTGTGGCTGTGGGTGCCAAAGCCCTGGCCACCGATGACCTTGTCTTCGTTGATGACGCGCAGCGGGCCGAAGCTGACGTAGCGCGGGTCGTAGTAGCCGGCGAAGGAGAAGGTGTGGCGGGAGGACAGCCAGCCATGCTCGGCCAGGCCACGGGTAGCGCTCTTGCGGATCTGCAGCATGATGATTTCTCCTTGTTCGATGGTTTCGATGGGGCGGGGTGGGCCGATGGCCGCTGTGTTTCCCCGTTGGAGAGAAGTATCCGCTTGCACCCCGGGTTTGAAAAACGGATAGTTTTGACAGCCATCATCGAAAATTTCGAATGCTCAAGCTCAGCCTCGATGCCCTGCAGATCCTGGATGCCATCGACCGCCGCGGCTCGTTTGCCGCCGCCGGCAAGGCCCTGCACAAGGTGCCCTCGACGATCTCCTACACCGTGGCCAAGCTGGAGGAGGACCTGGGCGTGCAGCTGTTCGACCGGGTCGGCCCCCGTGCGGAGCTGACCGAGGCCGGTCGGGCGCTGCTGGACGAGGGCCGTCACCTGCTGCGGGCTGCCCGTGAACTCGAGCTGCGGGTACGCCGGGTGGCTTCCGGTTGGGAGGCCGAGCTGACCTTGGCGGTGGATTCTGTGTTTCCGACCTGGCTGCTGGGCTCGGACATTGCCGCGTTCCGTGGCATTGAAGCGCCTACGCGCCTGCGTCTGTTCGGCGAAGCGTTGTCGGGCACGTGGGAGGCGTTGCTGGACCGGCGTGCCGATCTGCTGGTGGGTGCTGCGGGCGAGGGCCCCAGTGGTGGGGGGTATGTGGTGGAGCCGCTGGGCAGCGTCGATTTCGTGTTCGCGGTGGCGCCGCATCATCCGCTGGCGCAGGTGCCGGGCGTTCTGGGCCGCGAGCAGCTGGCCGAGCATTGTGCGATCGCGGTATCCGATTCCGCGCGGCGGTTGCTGCCGCGAACGGTGGGCCTGTTGATGGGCCAGGAAATGCTGACGGTGCCGGACATGGCCAGCAAGTTGAAGCTGCAGTGTGAGGGCGTTGGATTCGGTTTCCTGCCCGAGCCCTGCGCGCGCGCAGCGGTGGCGCGTGGCCAGCTGGTGATCCGCGAGGTGGAAGAGCCGAAGCCGGAGGAGACGTTCTGGCTGGCGTGGCGCACGGGTGAGGATGGTGCGGCATTGCGCTGGTGGCGGGAGCGGTTGCGCAGGCCGGAGCTGCTGGCGCAGTGGTGGCAGGCGATGGGCCAGTAGATCCACGCCATGCGTGGATGAGGGCCTTGTTTGCAGGGCTTGCAGCCCTGCACCTGCCGAAGCAACAGCAACAGCAACAGCAACAGCTGGTTATCCGTGGGTTGGCGGGGTGGGTCCGGTTGAGGGGGACGCCGTAAACCCGTCCATGGGGGCTTGGTCGCGGCATCCATGCCGCTCACACCCCCTCAACCGGACCCACCCCGCCTTCGACAGTTTCCTGCGAGCTGTTGGGACCTGCTGCTGAGGGCGGGTGCCGACCGTTGGTCGGCACGGGGTCGGATCTGGTAGGTGTCGACCTTGGTCGACACGGATGAACTCATTCGATATCTGACAGATGTGTCGACCAAGGTCGACACCTACCAACAGCCGCGCGTCCCAGTAGATCCACGCCATGCGTGGATGAATTCATTCGATATCCGACAGATGTGCCGACCAACGGTCGGCACCCACCATCAGC
>NZ_DASQCB010000005.1:0-439661 GCF_035634915.1 Stenotrophomonas sp. | reverse complement strand
TAAAACAATTAATAGTTGCTTGATCAAACGTCTGCAAGATGGACAATCATCCTTCCTGCAGGCGCCTTCACAAGATACCTGCGCATACTTTCAAAGATCAGGGGAAGTGGCCTCAGCGCCATTCCCGTGTGCTGCGAAGTTTCCTTCGTAGCGAGCCGCCCATTATAGCCGGCTTTTCCGCTTCGTCAACACCTTTTTCAAGGCCGCCTCACCGGGGTGGACGTTGTTGCCGATGCCGCTTCGTCGTTGGACCCGAAGGCCTTTCGTCGTTGCGAGCCGCCTATTATGCCGGACTTTTCGAGTCCGTCAACACCTTCGTTCGATCATCTCGTCCGCCGGTGTGGCGTCGCTGTTGGCGGGTGACTTCCGGGGAAGCTGCCGCGCCGCAGCAAGGGAGCGAATTCTAGAGATCCTGCCGGATTCGTCAACTGTTTTTTCAGCTGGATGACAACGGCGTTGCCCGCGCGTTGCGCGGTCAACGCCGCAGGCGCTATGTATGTACGGATGCATACAGAAGAGACAACGATGGGCACGCAGGTACGACAGGTGTGGTGGCGCGATCTTTCGGTGCCGGCGATCGTCGCTGGTTTCATCACGGTACTGGTTGGCTTTGCCAGTTCGGCGGTGATCGTGTTCCAGGCCGCACAGGCCGTCGGCGCCGACCAGGCGCAGATCGCCTCATGGATGTGGGCGCTGGGCCTTGGCATGGGTGTGACCTGTATTGGCCTGTCGCTGCGCTATCGGGTACCGGTGGTCACCGCGTGGTCGACCCCGGGTGCGGCCATGCTGGTGGTCGGTGCCGGCGGCGCGTCGCTGTCCGAAGCCACCGGTGCCTTCCTGCTCGCTGCGGTGCTCGGCATGATTGCCGGCTTCTCCGGCATCTTCGCCCGGCTGATGCAGCGGGTGCCGATGGCGCTGGCTGCGGGCATGCTGGCCGGAGTGCTGCTGCGTTTCGGCCTGGACGTGTTCGTGGCCATGAACACCCAGATGCTGCTGGCGCTGGCGATGTTCGCTACCTGGCTGGCCGGGCGCCGGCTGTTTCCGCGCTATGCGGTGATCGCCACCCTGCTGGTCGGCATCATCATCGCCGCCAGCCGTGGGCTGCTGCACGCACAGGACCTGCACCTGGAGCTGGCCACACCGCAGTGGGTGACGCCGTCACTGTCCTGGCAGGCGGTGGCCGGCATCGCCCTGCCCCTGTTCGTGGTCACCATGGCCTCGCAGAACATCCCCGGCGTCGCGGTCATGCGCGCCTCCGGCTACAGCGCACCCATCTCGCCGGTGATCGGCTGGATCGGGGTAGTCAATACACTGCTGGCGCCCTTCGGCGCCTATGCATTGAACCTGGCGGCGATCACCGCGGCGATCTGCATGGGCCGCGACGCCCATGAGAATCCCGACCGTCGCTACACCGCAGCGATGGCGGCCGGTGCGTTCTACATCCTGATCGGCCTGTTCGGGGCGACGGTGGCGGCACTGTTCGCCGCCTTCCCCAGGGAACTGGTGGCCTGCGTGGCCGGTATCGCCCTGTTCGGCACCATCGGCAACAGCCTGGCCAGCGCCCTGGCCGTGGAGCGCGACCGTGAGGCGGCGCTGGTTACCTTCCTGGTCACCGCCTCCGGCGTATCACTGGCGGGTATCGGCTCGGCCTTCTGGGGCCTGGTGGCCGGCTCGCTGTGCCTGCTGGTGCTGCGGCCGCGCACGACGGCCTGATGGGCCAGTGACGCGACCGCAGGACGCCCGTACCGCCGTCGCCGTGCCTACAGCGGTGCTGAGGACAGCACCTGCACCAGTACATGGCGACCGCCGGGGGCCACCGTGATGACATCAGGGCCGGCGTTGGCCGCCTCCAGGCAGACGTAGTCGCGCCAGCCGTCGCCGACGTCGGTCATCTTTGCTGCCGCGTCAGCGCCGGGGTTCCAGGCCACCAGCGCGCGGCTGCCTTCGGTGCGCAGCTCGATGCGGCGCTTGAGCACCGGGTCACGCAGCACATAGCGTCCGCCGGCCGGGCTGTAGATGCGGTCACTGCGGCCGGGATCGCGCGGGTCGCGCAGTGACCACGGTCCCTGCTGGCGGCGGGTCTGGGCGTAGTTCTCGTACTTGTCCTGGTAGGTCACCCCGTCCACGCCGTCCACCTCGACGCGGGTGGCATCGCCCACGCGGAAGTAATTGTGCAGGGCCTGGGTGATGCTGGCCGGAACGCTGCCGGTGTTCTCGGTGACCAGCTGCTGGCGCAGTTCGCGGCCCACCCGCACGGTCATGCTCAGGCGCAGGCCGAGATCCTGCAGGGCCGGCGGGGCGAGGGTCAGCTCGATGCTGCCGTCATCCAGCCGGCGCGCCTGCTGCAGTTCCCACGGCACGGTGCGGACGAAGCCGTGCGCCGGCACATCATTGCCCTGGCCCTGGCGGCCGAAGTACGGCCAGCACACCGGGCTGCCGCCACGGATCGGGGTGGGCAGCTCGGCACGCGTGGGTGAGAGCCACATCACATCGGGCTGCCCCTTGGGCACGAAGGACAGCAGCTGGCCGCCGAACACGCTGATGGCGGCGGTCGCTTCGGGGGTTTCCACCAGCCAGGCATCGAGTCCCTGGAACTGGCCGGTGCTGACACCTTGGATCTGTTGCACGGTGGATCGACTCCGTATGGCCGGCGACTGCGCGGCACTGTAGTTGGGGGGAAGGCTGAAACGGGTGGGCGTGGCCGGCGTGCGCGGTTCGGCCTGCAGGGTGCGCAGGATGCGCTGGCCGGGGCGGCCATCGGCATTGGCCCAGCCCAGGCGGCGCTGCTCGACCTGGATGGCGCGCCGGCTGGCGTTGCCGATCATGCCATCGGCACTGCCGATGTCGTGGCCACGGGCCAGCAGCAGGGTCTGCAGCTGGCGACGCTCGTCGCGGCCGAGGCCGGGGTCATCGGTGGGCCAGGGCGTGGCCAGGCCGCTGCCGCCGCGCAACCGGTCGGCCAGCGTGGCGATGGCCAGCGCGTAGCTTTCGGCGGCGTTGTAGCTGTAGATCGCATCGTAATTGCGGAACACCAGCAACGCAGGCCCCTTGCTGCCGGCGGGCAGCAGCAGGGCCGCGCGGGCGTCGGCCGGCAGGCCCTGCGGTGCCAGGGCGCTGCCATCCAGGCCGGTGATGCCCAGTGCGCGCCAGTCAGCCAGCGCACGACGCTGGGTGCGGCCGGCCAGGCTTGTCTTGAAGCCCTCGGAGATGCGGACTTCCATGCCCCACGGTTCACCGCGGTTCCAACCGGCACGCTTGAGGTAGTTGGCGGTGGAGGCCAGCGCATCGGGGATGCTGCCCACCAGATCGCGGCGGCCATCACCATCACCGTCAACGGCGATACGCGCATAGGTGCTGGGCATGAACTGGGTGTGGCCGAAGGCACCGGCCCACGAGCCGGTCAGGCCCTGCGCCTGCAGATCACCCTGGTCGATCAGTTTGACCAGGGCCAGCAGTTCACCGCGGAAAAAGGGCTGGCGCCGCCCGGCGCAGGACAGCGTGGCCAGCGACTGCAGCAGCGGGCGCTTGCCGAACACGCGGCCGTAATCACTTTCCACGCCCCAGACGGCGACGATGGTCGCTGGATCGACGCCATATTGCGCCGATACCCGCTGCAGCAGATCACGATGCTGCTGCAGCATCGCGCGGCCGTCGTCCACACGTGGGCGATCAACCAGTGCTGCCAGGTAATCCCAGATGGGCGTGGTGAACTCCGGCTGCGCATCCAGCAGCGGCAGCACCGTGGAATCAGGCTGCAGGCCGGCGGTGATCGCGTTGAAGCGATCCGCAGCGATGCCCTGCCTGCCGGCGGTGACCTGCAGTTGCGCCATGCAGCGGGCGAAGGCCGGATCAGCGGCAGGCGCGGGTTGCACCGTCGACGGCGCAGCCAGCGCGGCGGCCAGGCCGAGCGTGGTCATCAAGGGCATGGCGTCCTCCGTGTTGCCGGTGCTGGGGCCATGGTAGCGCGGGTGGTGATGCGCCGCCGGGCATGGCCCGGCGCGACCGTCATGGGGCGGAGGCGCGCAGCAGGCGCAGGCCATATGCGGGATCAGGCGCATTCCAGAGGCCGACGGTTTCCAGGCCGGCCTGCTGCAGCAGGTGGTTGAAGCTGGCATCGGTGTACTTGTGGCTGTACTCGACCCGGATCGGTTCGCCGGCCTGGAAGTGGAAGGTCTGCCCATCCAGATGCACATCCTGCTCGCGCTGGCTGACCAGGTCGGTTTCGATGCGCAGCCGCGCGGTGCTGTAGCGGGCCTGGTGGCGGAAGCCATCCAGGTCGAAGTCGCTGCCCACTTCGCGGTTGAGGCGGGCCAGCAGGTTGAGCGTAAAGGCCGCCGTGATGCCATCGGCATCGTTGTAGGCGGCCTCGATCAATGCCGGGTCCTTGTGCAGATCGATGCCGACCAGTGCCAGGCCGTCATCGCCCATGGTCTGGCGCATCGCGCATAGCAGGGCGATGGCCTCTTCACCGGCAAAGTTGCCCAGGGTGGAGCCGGGGAAGAACAGCAGCCGCCGCGTCGCCGCGCGTTCGGGCACAGGCACCTGCACCGGCCGGGTGAAGTCGGCGCAGACCGGCAGCATTTCCACCTGCGGCAGCGCCGGTGCCAGGTGATCGATGCTGGACAGCAGCGCCGCGCGTGAGATCTCGATGGGGGTGTAGGCCACCGGGTCGTGCAGCGCGGCGAGCAGGCGTGCGGTCTTGCGGCCGCTGCCGCTGCCCAGTTCGACCACGTGGGCATGACTGCCCACGGCACGGGCGATGTCCGGCAGGACCCGGTCCAGCAGGGCCAGTTCGGTACGCGTGGGGTAGTACTCGGGCGTATGGGTGATCTGCTCGAACAGGCGCGAGCCGCGCGCATCGTAGAAATACTTGGAGGGCAGCTGGCGCGCGGCGCGCGAGAGGCCGGCCACGGCGTCGGCCATGATCTGCTGGCGGCCGGGGGTGAGGTCGGTCAGCGCCTGCAGCGCGTCCTGTACGGTACTCATTGAAGATCCTTTGCCAGGCGCACGCCGGAGAACTGCCAGCGCGCCGGTGGCATGAAGAAGTTGCGATAGCTGCTGCGTACGTGGCCCCGCGGAGTGGCGCAGCTGCCGCCGCGCAGCACCCACTGGCCACACATGAACTTGCCGTTGTATTCGCCCAGATTGCCGGCAAACGGCTGGAAGCCCGGATAGGCGCCATAGGCGCTGCGGGTCCATTCCCAGACATCGCCGAACAGCTGGCGCAGGCCTGTGCCCTGCCCTGCGTGCGGGTGCAGGTGGTCGTCGTCGGCGAAGTGGCCGCTGGGCGGCTGCATGGCGGCGGCCGCTTCCCACTCGAACTCGGTCGGCAGGCGCGCCTCATGCCAGCGGGCACAGGCATCGGCTTCGTAATAGCTGAGATGGCAGACCGGTGCGTGGGGATCGAGCGCACGCCAGCCGCCAAGGGTGTATTCGCGCTGCAGGTCGTCATGCCAGTACAGCGGGTGCTGCCAACCTTCGGTCTCGCACAGGGCCCAGCCCTCGCTCAGCCACCAGCGTGGGTCGCGGTAGCCGCCGGCGTCGACGAAGGCGCGGTACTCGCCGTTGCTGAGCGGGCGGTCTGCGATGGCGTGTGCGGGCAGCAGCACGCGGTGGGGCGGCGATTCGTTGTCGTAGGCGAAGGCGGCGTGCTGCGGCCAGCGCGCTGCGCCGACAGTGATGATGCGTTCGTCCTGCGCGACCCAGCCCTGTGCGCTGGCCACGCTGGTAACCGCCGCCAGGTCTGCGCGGTAGGCCGGTTGCAGTGGATTGCACCACAGCGCGTGCTTGATATCGGTCAGCAGCAGCTCCTGGTGCTGCTGTTCGTGCTGCAGACCCAGCTGCAGGTGCTGCAGCGCCTCCTGGCCGAGATCGCCATCGACCAGGCGTGCCAGCACCTGTTCGTCGACGTGCCGACGGTAATCGCGCACCTGCTGCAGGCAGGGCCGCGACAGCAGCCCACGGCGCGGCCGTGCGTGGGCCGGGCCGAGGCTCTTGTAGTAGCTGTTGAACAGGAAATCCCAGGCCGGATCCCACGGCGTGTGGCCCGGTACGCTGGCCAGCACGAAGCGTTCGAAGAACCAGGTGGTGTGGGCCAGGTGCCACTTCGCCGGGCTGGCATCGTCCATGCTCTGCAACATCGCGTCTTCGGCGCTGAGCGGTGCGGCCAGCTGTTGGCTGCGCCCGCGTACGTGGGCGAAGTGGGCGGCCAGTTCACGCTGCGGGGCAGCGACGGCGAGGGTTGCGCTGTCCATGGGCCCAGCTTCGGCTGCGCCGGGTGAGCGCAATGTCATTGCATGAGGTCAGCGCATTCACATGGACACTGCGCCGCGGCGCCCGCTCAGACCGCGTCGAGGTAGTACCAGCAGTTGTCGATGCGCAGGAAACGACTGTGCTCGGTCATCCGCACCGCGCTGCTGCCGCCGATGCGGTAGCGGGCAGTGAAGCGGACCTCGGCGCTGTCCGGACCGGTGACAGTGTGTTCGTTCACGGACAGGCCCAGCCACTGGGTGCGCTGGCCCGGCGCCTCGTCCAGCGAAAGTTCGGCCGGGCGGGTGTCCGGGTGCCAGGTCTGGCGCAGGTAGTCGGGCAGCTGGCGCACGTAGGCGCTGTAGCGCGAACGCATCAGGCGCTCGGCATCCGGGGCGGCTTCACCAGCGTGGTAGCGGCCGCAGCAGGCGGCGTAGTCGGCGGGCAGGCCACAGGGGCAGGGATCGGCAGGGGTGCGGGTCATGCCGGTATTGTCGCGCGGGACGCAGCCAGCATCCATCGGCGATAGGCGTATGCTGTCGCCCCCCATTCAAGTGTCGATGGCCGTGCTGGAACTGGTTCCCCCTGAGTTGTGGTGGTTGGTGGTGATTGCCTTCATCGCAGGCCTGGTCGATGCGGCGGTGGGCGGCGGCGGGCTGGTGCAGCTGCCGGGCCTGTTCACGGTGCTGCCGCAGCAGACCCCGGCGATGCTGTTTGGCACCAACAAGTTCAGCTCGATGTTCGGCACCGGCGCGGCGGCCTGGCGCTATGCGCGCAATGTGCGCTTTCCGTGGAAACCGGTGCTGTTCGCAGCCGGTACGGCCTTCATCTTCTCCTTTGCCGGTGCCACGGCGGTCAGCCTGCTGCCCAAGGACGCAGTGCGCCCGCTGGTGCTGGTGCTGCTGGTGGCGATGCTGGGCTACACGCTGTGGAAGAAGGATTTCGGTGCGCTGCACCGGACGCAGGACATCGGCCGCCGCGAACTGGTGATCGCCCTGGCCATCGGTGCGGCGATCGGCTTCTACGACGGCTTCTTCGGGCCAGGCACAGGCAGCTTCCTGATCTTCCTGTTCGTGCGCTTCTTCGGCCTGGATTTCCTGCGCGCCTCGGCGGCATCGAAGGTGGTGAACCTGGCGACGAACGTGGCGGCGATTTCGTTCTTCATCCCGACCGGCAACATCCTGTGGCTGTTCGCGCTGCCGATGGCGGCGGCCAACATCTTCGGTTCGGTGGTGGGCACGCGGCTGGCGCTGAAGGGCGGCACGCCGTTCATCCGCAAGCTGTTCGTGGGGCTGGTGGTGGTGCTGATCGCGCGGATGGCGTGGGATACGTTCCGCGGGGCGTGAGGGCGCGACGCAATCCGGTAGGTGCCAACCTTGGTTGGCACGCTGTAGCCGGTCGCGCAGAGCAGCCGAGCATGGCTCGGCTCTACAGGGGATTGCCGGGCATGGCCCGGCGCTACCTGGCTGCTCAGGCCTCGGCTTCTTCCGGTTCGTTGGCCTGCTGGCGGCTGCGCTCGGGCAGCTTCAGGCGCTTGCCTTCTTCGTCGTACTCGATGAGCAGGACGCCTGAATCGTGGCGGCCGCTGATCTCGACGAAGCAGGCGCCACCGATGAACGGCTCCAGCGTCATCACCGACTTCAGCGGGGTGGCCACCACCATCTGGAAGCCGAAGTTGTCGAAGATGTTCATCGCCAGCGCGGTGAACTCGTTGTCGGCCTTGTCGAAAGCTTCGTCGAGCACGACGGCGGCATAGCTGGGCAGCTGGCTGTCGGCGCCGCCGAGCTGGTAGCGCAGCGCCGCGGCCAGGCAGGTGGTGGCCAGCTTCTGCCGCTGGCCACCGGACTTGCCGGCGCCGCTGCGGTAGATCTCGACCTGCTGGCGCGTTTCCGCGTCCAGCTCCACGCCGATGAACTCGACGTGCATGCGCACGTCCAGCACCAGCTCACGCCAGCGCTTGTCCTCGCCTTCCTGCGAACCGAGGCGGTTGACCAGCTGGCGCAGCACGGTGAACTGCGACTCGGCCAGCTCGCGCTGTTCGGTCTGCTGCTGCGACAGCACCTCGCGCAGCTGCAGGTGGAACTCGCCCACTTCCGGCAGGCGGCGGTCGCTCAGCTCGATGGTCAGCAGAGTGCCGCGGTTGAACGGCACCTGTTCCAGACTGGCGTTGACCTCGTCCAGGCGCTGGCCGATCGACTTCCGGGCCTCTGCGCTGTGGCGCTGCAGGGCCAGCAGGTTGTTCTTGCTCTGGTTCTGCAGCAGGTCGAAGAAGCGCTCTTCATGCTGCGGCAGGCCATCGCGTTCCAGGCGTTCCAGGCGGGCGAGGAAATCCTCGGCCGAGGCCACCGACACGGTGAAGTCGCCCGATTCTTCCGGCCACTGCTGGATGAAGCGGCGGAAGCAGCCCAGCAGCAGGTTCTCGACGCGGTTGACGTCCTGCTGCGAGGACGACAGCTGCTCGTTCAGTGCATTGCTGACCTGGCGCATGTGCGCTTCCAGCGTTTCCAGGCTGAGCGGGCCCTGCTCCTGCAGGCGCTCGGCCAGTCCGGCTTCCTGGTCTTCGGCCAGCGCCGGCAGCACCAGGGCACGGCTCTGCTGGCGGGCACGGTCCAGGCGGTCGCGTTCGCGCACCAGCTGGCCGCGCTCGACGCGGGTGTCTTCATAGGTGCGGCGGGCCTGCTCGATATCGGCGCGCACGGCGTCGATCTGCTGGGCCAGGCGGGCCAGGTCGGCATTGCCTTCGCGCAGGTCGCGCAGGGTGGCTTCGATGTCGGCCAGGCGCTGCTGCGGCGCGGCCACGTCGATCTCATTCCACTGGATGCCGATCAGTTCGTGGCAGGCCAGGCGGCGTTCGTTGTCGCGGTCACGCTGGCTGCGCAGGCTGGCGATATCGGTATCGCAGCTGGCGATGCGCTTGGCCAGTTCCTGCGCTTCGCGCTCGAACACCACCAGCTTGTCGCGGTTGTTGAAGCCCAGGATCCAGCGGCGGCGGTCGTTCACCGCGCTGCGGTCGTCCTTCTCGAAGCGGTCGCCCGGATGCTTGACCTGGCCTTCGCGGGTGATGCCGCGGTCAACGTTGCGCAGCTGCTTGGCATCGACGCACTCATAGTCAAAGCGCTTGCCCAGCTCGCGGCGCAGCCAGCCCTCGAAGGCGTGGTCGCGCAGTTCCAGCTTGTGCAGCAGCGAACGCGCGGACGGTTCGCGGGCGAACGCATCATCGTTGCGGCGCACGCGGTAATAGGTGAAGCGCATGCCTAGGTGGGTGCGGTTCACCCAGTCGGCAACCTCGTTGTAATGCTTGTCGTCGACCAGCAGCGACTGTGCGAAGCCACCGAGCACGCGCTCGATGGCGCCCTGCCAGTTCTGCTCTTCGCCGCGGACCTGGATGAGTTCACCAACAAAGGGCAGCGCGGCTTCGGAAATACCCGTTTCCTCGGCCAGGCGTGCGCGCAGCTTCTGCATCGGCGCGGGAATGCTGGACGGCGTGCGCTGCATCGCTTCCAGTTCGCCACGCACTTCGCCGAAGCGACGTTCGTCATCGCGCTTGCCGCCCAGCCGTTCGCTGATCGCATCGTCCAGCGCCGCCGAAGCGCGTTGGCGGTCCTGCAGTTCGTTCTGCGCGCGCTCGACCAGTTCGGAGAAGCCGTGCGCGTCTTCCGGCAGCTCGGCCTGCAGGTGGCGCGCAGCGTCGCGGGCCTGCGTCTGCTTGGCCAGGCGACGGTCGCGCTCGCTTTCGGCGCGGCCCTGTTCGCGTTCCAGTTCCTCGATGCGTTCGCCACCCTGCTGGCGGCGCTGCAGTTCCAGCTCGGCCAGGCGCTCGGTGTGGTTGTCCAGCGCCGCACGACGCTGGGATTCCTCACCCAGCAGGCCACGGTCGCGCACGTCCATCTCGCGCAGGCGTGCTTCGATCAGCAGCTGGCGGCGGCTTTCGCGGAAGCTGTCGATGCCCAGCTTGAGGGTCTCGTCATCGCCGCGCTGGCGATGCATGTCCTTCAGTTCGGTGTAGTGCGCGCGCGCCGGCAGCAGGGTTTCCACCTGGCGGCGGGCGGTGACCACCGCCTGGTGCGCGCCGTCGAGTTCGGCGAAATCGCTGACCAGGCGCTCGGCTGCATCGAAGGTGCGCGGCGTGTCCAGCATGAAGTCGCGCAGGAAGACGTTGAGGTCGCCCAGGTTCTTCGCCGACTGCGTCTTGTGCAGCAGGCGCAGCGCCATCTCGTTGTCGATGCCGAGCAGGTGGCGGAAGCGCTCGGCGTAGCCGGAGAACGTATCGAAGTGGTGGATGTCGGCCAGCTTCTGCTTCAGCTTGCGCAGGTCCAGGTCGAAGCCGCCGAGGTCCTTGGCGATGTCGAACGGGCGCTCGGCGATCATGTAGTGCTTGCGCACGTCGCCGGCCGAGGTGCCGTTGCCGGAGATCCACAGCAGGCGCACCAGGCACACCACGCGACCATCGCCGGCGCGGTATTCCAGCACCAGTGCGGTCCAGGTCGCGCCCTTGCGCAGGTACTGGGTGGCGATCTCGCCGGTGCCGCTGTCCTGCTGGTCGGCCCACGCGCCACGCACGTAGGACACCAGGTTGCGGTCGCGGCCACTGCGCTCGGCTTCACGTGCGGCGGCGTTGAAGTCGACGATGGCCGGCGGCGTCAGCAGCGCGGACATCGCATCGAGCAGGGTCGACTTGCCCGAGCCGGAACGGCCGACGAACAGGAAGCCGCGCTCGGCGATCGGTACTTCGGTCAGGCCGTTGAAGGTGCCCCAGTTGTGCACCTGCAGGCGGCGCATGCGGAACTGCTGCAGGCGCGGGTCCGGCAGGCCTTCGTTGAACAGGGCGGGAGTGTGCTTGGAAATGGCCATGCGGTGCTCGGGTCTCTCAGGCTTCGGCAGCCGGGGTTTCGCGCAGCTGGCGGTACACCGCCGAAAGCTGGGACACGTCTTCGGCGGAGAACAGCAGCTTCAGCGCCGGCGAGACTTCGTGGCGGTCTTCCTGGCCGCCCAGGCGGGTCAGGATGTGGTTGTCCTTCATCTTCTGCACAGCCGAAGCCACGCGGCGGTTGAAGCCGGCGCGGTCGGTGGACAGGTTCTTCTCGTAGATGGCCAGCGCTTCAGCCATCTCGGCATCGGCGACGACGGCGCGGTTGCCGCGCGCATCGGCCTCGGCCAGCTGCTGGCGCAGGTACAGCAGCAGCACCGAATCGATGAAGGTCAGCGGCGAGGTGCGCAGCAGCACCGGCGCGTCGACGTCTTCGGTATCGGCCTGGCGGGTGAAGGCCACGCCGCTGTCACGGTCCAGCACCAGTTCCAGGAACAGGTCGGCCAGTGCCGAGCGGATCGCGGCTTCGCTGCGGATCAGCGCCGGCCACAGCTTGGCGTGGCGCAGCTGGTCGATGCTGGGGCCGATCAGCAGCTGGCACAGCGCGCGGCGCGCATCCAGCGGCAGGCGGCCGGTATCGCCCATGTAGTAGACGTCGTTGCCACGGCGCGGCGCGGCAGCAACCGGTGCCGGTTCGGCCTCGTAGGCGTCTTCGACCAGGTCGGGCGCCGCTGCTTCGATGGGATCTTCATGCCAGCTCATGGCGTCTCTCCTGGGTGAACCAAACCAGCGGAATACGTGCGCGGCGCACCTGGCCGTCGCCGCCGCGCCATTGCGCAAGCTCCTGCTCGCCGGCAACCACGTTGCCGAAGCGCGTGCCCAGCGAGAGGTAGCCGATGACGCTGCCCAGGCCCTGCGGCGCTTCGCGCTGGGCCAGGGCTTCGGCGATGCTCAGGCGCGGCTGCGTGTCCAGCAGTTCATGCAGGTCTCGGCGCAGCGTACGGAAGTCGATTTCCGACGAGGCCACCAGGTCGCCCACGCTTTCCAGGCTGATGGCGGCCGCATCGTTGTATTCGACGTTGCCATCGACCTGCGCGCTGCGCGGGTCGTGCAGCTTCCACTGCGACCACGAGCGCAGGCGGCTGGTGGTCAGCTGCAGGTCGCGGCCGATGCTGCGCTGTGCGGGGAAATCATCGCGCAGGGCCAGGGCTTCGGACTGGGCCTGCTTCAGCAGCTGGTTGAGGCGGCGCTGTTCCAGATAGCCACGACTCTGCACGAAGCCGCGCAGGCTGCGCGCGAAGTTCTGCAGCACGTCGTGCACCTGGCCGCCGCGTTCCAGCATGGTGCTGGTGAAGCCGCGCAGGAAGTTGCGTTCGTTGCGGTCCAGGCGACGGGCGAAGCCGCGCGCGAGCACGGCCTCCAGCGCGGCGTCGAGCTGGGCGCTCTGTTCGGCGTCGTTGAGCAGGCGCCAGAATGCCTGGAAGCTGCGGCCGGCATCGCTTTCGCCGATGACATCAACGCCTTCGAACAGCTGCGACAGCACGTCGCCGCGCTCGCCTTCGTCGTCGATGATGCGTTCGCGGAAATCGCGGTTGAGCTGCTCGAAGTCATCGCGCACGCGGCGGAAGTCCTCGGTCAGTTCGTCGGCCAGGCCGATGATCTGGCGGGTACGTTCCAGCGCGCGCTTGCCGTCGAGGGCGACCACGCGGCCGGCGCCGACGCGGGCGATCTCGGCATCGATGCGGTCGCGCTCGTCGTGCAGCGCGGACAGACGCGCATCCGGATCGGCTTCGGTCTGTGCGGCCAGTGCCGAGAGCTGCTCGATGACCAGCGCCAGGCGGCTTTCGGTGGCGGCCACGCGGGCCTGCTCCAGGCTGTCGGCGAAACGGATCGCCTGCAGCGCCGGGGTCGACAGCTCGTACTGCTCCTGGTCGGCGCCTTCGGGCAGGCGGCGTTCCAGCCAGCCCTGGGCCAGCCAGTGGGCGATGTAGGCCTGGGCGGTACGCGGCAGCTCGCGCGACAGTTCGTCGCCGGCCAGCTGGTCCAGCGCGCGTTGCAGGCGCTCGTTCAGTACCGAGGAGGGCAGCGTGCGCTCGCCGTCCATCAGCAGGCCCTGCAGCAGGCCGATGATTTCCGGGGCGTGGTCGGCGGCGAGCAGCTTCCACTGGGGCTGTTCGCGCAGATGGCGGTAACGGGCAATACGTTCGCGGTGCTTCATGCAGCGAAAGGAGTCATGGACGCTGGCGGCTGCGGGCAGCCATGCACGGCCGCCGCGGGGGCAGCCGTGGACGTGCCGGCCACGCGGGGCCGGCGCGGTGCGGGCAAGCGGCTCAGCGCCTGCCGCCCACTTCGATGAAGCGCAGGAACTCGGCGCGGGTACGCGCGTCGTCGCGGAAGCTGCCCAGCATCTTCGAGGTGACCATGCTGACGCCGCGCTTGTGGATGCCACGGGTGGTCATGCATTCGTGGGCGCCTTCGACGACCACGCCGACACCGATCGGCTGCAGCACATCCTGGATGCACTGGGCGATCTGCGCGGTCATCTTTTCCTGCACCTGGAAGCGGCGCGCGTAGGCTTCGACCACGCGGGCCAGCTTGCTGATGCCCACCACCTTGCCGGCCGGCAGGTAGCCGACGTGCACGCGGCCGATGATCGGCGCCATGTGGTGTTCGCAGTGGCTTTCGTACTCGATGTCGCGCAGGACGATCAGTTCGTCGTAGCCGGCCACTTCCTCGAAGGTCCGCTCCATGTAGGCGCGCGGGTCGTCGCGGTAGCCGCTGAACCAGTCGCCATAGGCTTCGGCGACACGGCGCGGGGTATCCAGCAGGCCTTCACGGGACGGGTCCTCACCGGCCCAGCGCAGCAGGGTGCGCACGGCATCCTCGGCCTGGTCCTGGGTCACGTCGCCCTGCGGGGCGGCCTTTTCGTTGTTCATGCTCATTGCGTACAGCGTCCCGAACGGGGGGCGAGCATCGTACCCGACCGGGGGGTGGGTCGTCCTGTGGGGACGGTTCATCGGGGGTCGTCGTGGCGCCTGCCTGCTATCGGTTTGGATGGGGAAGGGCGGCAGGGCAGGACACGCCGTGAACCCATCCATGGGGGCTCGGTCGGCGCATCCATGCGCCTCACGGTCCTGCCCTGCCGCCCTTCCCCATCCCTGACAGTTTCCTGCGGGCGCGGCGAGGCCACCCGAAAGCGGTGGCAAAAGCGGGGGTTCATGGCTCCGGAAGCTCCGCGCGCCGCTGCCTTGGTAGGTGCGGACCGTTGGTCCGCACTGCTCCTGCCTTTAAAGAGCCAACCCACCGCGCTCGCGGGGTGATGGGCGGGCAGCGGGGGCCGGACGGGGCAGGACCGTCCGCGGCATGGATGCCGCGGCCGAGCCCCCAAGGACGGGTTTACGGCGTGTCCTGCCCCGTCCGGCCCCCGCTGCCCCACCGACAACCAGCAGGCGAAGCGCTTTCCTCAGTACACCGACCCACCCCCAATCACCCATTCAGCAAAAACTATTGATAGGAATGAAATTAGTAGTATCCTATCTATCTCTTATGGACCGAACCCTCGACGACCGTACCCGGCTGCAGATGCAGCTCAGCTCCGGCCTGCTCTATGCAGGACGGCAGTGGCAGCGCCTGGCCGACAGCCGGCTCGGCAGCTACGGCATCTCCACCGCCTGCACCATGCCCCTGTTGATGATCGGCCGCTCCGGCGGCGGTATCCGCCAGGTGGCGCTGGCCCAGCAGCTGGGCATGGAAGGCCCGTCTTTGGTACGCCTGCTGGACAAGCTGTGCGCCAGCGACCTGGTCCGCCGCGAAAGCGACGCCAGCGACCGCCGCGCCAACCTGCTGTGGCTGACCGACGCGGGACAGGCGCTGGTGCGTGAGCTGGAAGAACAGCTCATCGGCCTGCGCCAGGACGTGTTCGGCGAACTTTCCATGGATGAACTGCAGGCCGTGCTGAAGACATGGCGCCTGCTGGCCGAGGCGGCCGACCGCATCACGTAAGCCCGTTATCGCTGGAACACCGCCGCTGCCGTGCAGGCGCCAGCGGCTTTTGCCCGTTGTCGTTGTCCTGTGTGTTGCCCCTCCCCTCCCCCATCTCGCCCCCGCCCTACCGATGCCCGGTGAATTCAGTCTCCACGGAGTGTTCGTCCCGACCCTGCTCGGGTTGATGTTGTTGGCCTACCTGGTCAACAGCGGCCTGCACGCGCTGCTGCAGCGTGCCGGCGCCTACCGCCATGTCTGGCATCCGGCGCTGTTCAACCTGGCGCTGTACGGGATCGTGCTGGGCCTGCTGTTCCACCTCCTGCGTTGGATGCAATCGTGAACAAGATCGTGAAGAAGACACTTCCCATACTGCTGACCAGCGCGGCGGTGATCGTGGCCCTGCTGGTCCTGCGCCAGCTCTGGGTCTATTACATGGACGAGCCGTGGACCCGCGACGCCCATGTCGGCGCCGACGTGGTGCAGGTGGCCCCCGATGTGTCCGGCCTGGTGGAATCGGTGAACGTGGCCGACAACCAGGCGGTGAAGAAGGGCGACGTGCTGTTCGTGATCGACCGCGCGCGCTACCGCATCGCGCTGGAACAGGCCAAGGCCAGCCTGGCCGAACGCCAGGCCTCGGTGGCGCAGCTGCGCCGTGAGATCGGCCGCGACCGCAGCCTGCAGGACCTGGTGGCCGCCGAGGACGCCGAAGTGCGCCGGGCCAAGCTGCAGGCCGCGCAGGCATCGCTGGCCACCGCCCAGGCAGCGGTCGACCTGGCTGATCTGAACCTGGCCCGCACCGAAGTGCACGCACCGGCCGACGGCCGGGTCAACGACCGCACCATGCGCGCGGGCGACTACGTGGTGGCCGGCAAGCCGGTGCTGGCGCTGCTGGATACCGGTTCGTTCCGCATCGATGGCTATTTCGAGGAAACCCGCCTGCGCGGCGTGGCACCCGGGCAGGCCGTGGACATCCGCCTGATGGGCGAATCGACCGCGCTGCGCGGCCACGTCGAAAGCATCGCCGCCGGCATCGAGGACCGCTACCGCAGCAACGGCAGCACCCTGCTGCCGAACGTGACCCCGGCCTTCGACTGGGTGCGGCTGGCGCAGCGCATCCCGGTGCGCATCGCCATTGATGACGTGCCCCAGGGCGTGGAACTGATCGCCGGCCGTACCGCCACGGTGACCGTCGAAACCAACAGCAGGAAGCACGCAGACAAGGCCGGCACCGCGCCGACACAGGCGGGCCTGTGAACACCACCTTGCCCCGTCTCGGCCTGATCGTTGCGCTGGCCAGCCTGGCGGCCTGCAGGACCGTCGGCCCGGATTACGCCCTGCCGGAAGGCTCGGCGTTCAAGCGTCCGCAGGCCAACGCCGCCTTCATCGACACCCAGAACCCGGACGTGGCTGCCAACCAGGCGCTGCCCGACCGCTGGTGGTCGCTGTACAACGATCCGGTGCTGGATGGCCTGATCACCCAAGCGCTGCGTGACAACGTGGAGCTGAAGGCCGCCGATGCGCACCTGCGCCGCGCCGCCGCCGTGTACGAACAGGCGATGGATGCCGGTGGCTTTGAGTACGAAGCCGAAGCCGGGGTCAGCCGCGCGCAGCTGTCGGCCGAAGCGTTCCTGCAGGAACACGAGCTGCCGGTGATCAACCTGGCTGATGGCAAGTTCGCGGTCAGCTACCAGTTCGACCTGTTCGGCAAGCTCAAGCGGGGTGCCGAAGCCGCCCGCGCGGACGAGCAGTCGGTGGCCGCCGCACGTGACCTGGCGCAGGTGAGCGTGGTGGCCGAAGTGGCCGACAGCTATCTGGAAATCTGCCACGCCAACCACGAACTGCATGTGGCCGAGCATTCCCTGCAGCTGCAGCAGCGCAGCCGCTCGGTGACCCAGCGCCTGATCAATGCCGGCCGTGGCACGCCGCCGGAACTGGCCCGCGCCAACGCACAGGTGGCCCTGCTGGAAGCGGCACTGCCGCCGCTGCGCGCGCAGCGTTCGGCGGCTGCCTATTCGCTGGCCGCGCTGCTGGGGCAGACCCCCGGCCAGCTGCCGGCCGGCGTGATCGACTGCGCCGACGCGCCGCGCCTGGCCCAGCCGCTGCCGGTCGGTGATGGCCGCGCCCTGCTGCAGCGTCGCCCCGACATCCGCCAGGCCGAGCGCAAGCTGGCCTCGGCCACCGCGCGGATTGGTGTGGCTACCGCCGAGCTGTACCCGGACATCCGCCTGGGCGCCTCGCTCGGTGCCGCCGGCCTGCTGGAGGACTTCGGTACGCCGATGACCCAGCAGTGGTCGATCGGCCCGCTGATCTCCTGGACGCTGCCGTCCTCGGGCACCCACGCGCGCATCCACGCCGCCGAGGCCGGTGCCGATGCTGCGCTGGCCGAGTTCGACCATGCCGTGCTGCAGGCCCTGCGCGAGACGCAGACCGCACTGGACCGCTACGCGCAGGACCTGCGCCGCCTGCAGTCGCTGCGCGAAGCCCAGCAGCAGGCCGCACTGGCCGCCGAGCAGAACCGCCGCCTGTACCAGGGCGGACGCACGCCCTACCTGTCCAGCCTGGATGCCGACCGCAGCCTGGCCACCAGCGATGCCACCCTGGCCGCAGCCGAGGCGCAGGTGTCGCGTGACCAGATCCACCTGTTCCTGGTGCTGGGCGGTGGCTGGCAGACGACGGTGGCCCCGGCCGCCCCCGCCACCGCACAGGCCACGGCAAAGTAAGCGATGAACGCGCTGACCGACCGCCAGGCCTGGCTGTTCACGATCAAGACCTACCTGGCCGCCGTGGCCGCGCTGTACATCGCCATGGCCGGCAACCTGTCGCGCCCGTACTGGGCGATGGGCACGGTGTACATCGTCAGCCAGCCGCTGCTGGGCCCGACCCGGGCCAAGGGCGTGTACCGCATCGTCGGCACCCTGGTGGCCGGCCTGGCCACCCTGCTGGTGCTGCCGGCGCTGGTGGAAACCCCGATGATTCTGAGCGCGGCGATGTCGGTGTGGCTGGCCGCCTGCCTGTTCCTGGCCCTGCTCAACCGCGGCCCACGCGGCTACGCGTTCCTGCTGGCCGGTTACACCACCGCCTTCATCGGCTTCCCGGCGGTGACCTCGCCGGAAACCATCTTCGATACGGTGGTGGCGCGCAGCGAGGAAATCATCCTCGGCACGGTGGTGGCGGTGCTGGCGGCATCGCTGCTGTTCCCGGCCTCGGTGCAGCCGATGCTGCGCACCCGCATCGGCAACTGGATGGAGGATGCCGCACAGTGGTGCCGGCAGATCCTCGAGCGTGGCCGCGCCCATGCCCCGCGCAACCGGCTGGCCGCCGACCTGGTGCAGTTCGAGGCGCTCATCGAGTTCCTGCGCCGCGATGATCCGCGCCATGCGGGTTCTGCGATTTCGATGGAGCGCCTGCGCGAACGCATGCTGCTGCTGTTGCCGGTGCTTTCTTCGATTGCCGACCGCCTGAGCGCGCTGCGCAGCGAGGGGCAGACGCTGCCGGAGGGCCTGCCGGCGCTGGTCGATGACATCCACGACTGGATCGATACGCCTGCCAGTGCCAGCGACTACGCCCGCCTGCGCGCGCGCATAAGTGCCCTGAAGCCGCAGGTGGACAGTGACCTGCAGCACCTGCAGCTGGCCAGCCTGCTGCTGCGCCTGGAGGAGCTGGTGGACCTGTGGCAGGACTGCCGCACCCTGCAGCACGCGATCGACCACGGCACCGCGCCGCTGGATCGCGCGCACTACCGTATCCGTACCGAGCGCGTGGCCACCGACAAGCATGTGGACTACGGCATGGCGCTGTTCTCCGCGCTCAGCGCCGGCGTGGCGCTGATGAGCTACTGCGTGCTGTGGATCGGCCTGGGTTGGGAAGGCGGCGGCAACGGCGCGATGATGGCGGCGGTGACGGCCGCGTTCTTTGCCGCGCAGGACGACCCGGCGCCGAGCATGGTCTCGTTCCTGGTCTGGGCCATCGTCGCTTCGCTGGTGGCCGGCGTGTATCTGTTCGGCGTGTTCCCGGCCGTGCATGACTTCGGCCTGCTGGCGCTGGTGCTGGCGGTGGCGTTCCTGCCGCTGGGCCTGCTGCTGCACCACCCCAAGAGCGCGCTGTTCGCGCTGCCGCTGACGGTGAACCTGGCGGCGCTGCTGAGCCTGCAGAACACCTACAGCGCCAACATCCAGAGCTTCCTCAACTCGTCCATCGCGATGTTCATCGGCATTGGCTTCGCGGTGGTGATGACCCGCCTGTTCCGTTCGGTGGGTGCCGAGTGGACGGCGCGCCGCTTGGTGCGCCAGGGCTGGACCACGCTGGCCGAGGCCGCCGAAGGGCGCGGCCAGCAGGATCGCCAGCGCTTCGCCGCACGCATGCTCGACCTGCTGGGCCTGCTCGCGCCGCGCCTGGCGGCGACGCCGGAAGGCAGCGACATCGCCTCGGTGGACATGCTCAACGAGGCCCGCATCGGCCTGAACATCCTGCAGCTGCGCCGTGCCCGCCTGGAGCTGCCCGAACGCAGCCGCGAGGCGGTCGAACACATCCTGGAAGAAATCGCCGCGCACTACCGTCGGCAGATTGCCGCACGCCGCCCGATTGCCGCGGCCGAAGCACTGCGCGAGCGTTTGGACACCTCGTTGGGCCGGGTGGGCAGCGTAGGCGCCTGCAAGGCACGCGATGAGGCGCTGATGGGCCTGATCGGCCTGCGCTTCGCGCTGTTCCCCGAGGCGAAGGCGTTGGCACGGGGGTTGGCGGACGCCGCCGCGCCGTCCGTGTGATGCGATGATTGCCGTTCGGTAGCGCCGGGCCGTGCCCGGCGGCCTTTCGCCCCGACAACAGGAAGCTTCAATGAGTTACGACATGATGGTGTTTGAGGCCAGTGCTGCACCACGCGACGCTGCGGCCTTCATCGCCTGGTTCGAGAAGCAGGCGCAGTGGGGCGAGAACCACGAGTACGACGATCCGGCGGTGAGCAGCCCGGCGCTGCAGGCATGGTTTGCGGAGATGGCGCAGGACTTCCCACCGATGAACGGGCCGCTGAGCAACGACGATGACGACCGTCCCGAAGTGACTGACTACAGCATCGGCCGCCAGGTGATCTACGGGGCGTTCGCGTATTCGGTGGCCGAGCGCGCGCACGGCCGCGTGCAGGACCTGGCCGAGAAGCATGGCGTGGGGTTCTTCGACCTGAGTGCGGATGAAGCGGCGATCGTGTTTCCGGATGGACTGGTGTTGATCGCGGAATGAAGGGGGCGGCAGGGCTGCGCCCTGCACCTGCTCGATGCAACGTCAACGTCAACGTCAAAAGCTGGCTATCCGTGGGATGGCGGGGGGGGGGGCCGGCTGCGGGGGACGCTGCAAGTACGTCCATGTAAGCTCGGTCGCCGCATCCATGCGGCTCACGCCCCCGCAACCGGACCCACCCCGCCTTCGACAATTTCCTGCGGTCTGTTGGATCGGCGTTCTGCTTTGGTGGGCGCCGACCGTTGGTCGGCACGGTAGATCCATTGCAGTAGATCCACGCCATGCGTGGATGCTCTTGTGGAGTCGAGCCATGCTCGACTGCGGACCTCGCACGAACTGCAACCGAGCATGGCTCGGCTCTACAGGGGCGCATCAGCGCGATGGGCTCAGAGCCCGTTGCCGTCGGGAAAAGGATCCGACCCCGCTTCGGCACCCAACCGCCACGCCAGGCCACCCAACCGGCTCGCGTGCCGCTTCAACGCGGCCACCAGCACCTCTTCGCTGCCGGCCACATGCAGGCGCTGGCGGGCGCGGGTGAGGCCGGTGTAGACCAGTTCGCGCGACAGCACGCGGCTGTCCTGCCGCGGCAGCTGCAGCCACACTTCATCGAACTCCGAGCCCTGTGCCTTGTGCACGGTCATCGCGAAGGCGCTCTCGTGTGCGGGCAGCGCAGCCGGGTGGAACGCGCGGGGCTGTTCGGCGGTATCGCCGGGGAACCAGGCCACCATCGCGCCGCTGGCATCGCGCAGGCAGATGCCGATGTCACCGTTGAACAGGCGATGGCGGTAGCTGTTTTCGGTCACCAGCAGCAGGCGGCCCTGGAAGTAGCCGGGGGTGTTGCCGGCCAGCAGCTGTTCGATGCGGCTGTTGAGCCCGCGCGCGCCCTGCGGGCCTTCGCGCAGGGCGGTCAGCACGCGCAGGCGACCGGCCTGCTGCAGCGCGCGGCCCGGGTCTTCAGCCTCGGCCAGCGCGCGCCAGTGCGAGAGCAGGTGTTCGCGCTGGCCACGCAGCGGGTCGGCATCATTCTCGTGGAAACTGACACCGGACAGGCTGCCGCTGCGCAGCAGGGCCAGCGCGGTGCCGCTGTCACCTTCGCGCACCGCCTGGGCCAATGGCGCCAGCTGCAGGGCATCGCTCTGCCGGTAGCCGCGCTGCAGCTGCACGCGACGGCCGGCGAAGGCGCGTGGCACGGCCTGCGGCTGCAGGGTCGACGCCGCCAGCAGCCCATGCAGGGCCTGCGCATCATCGGCGCGGGTGCCGCTGCCATCGCCGCTGGCGCGCAGGATGGCGCTGAGCACGTCGCCCGCTTCCACCGAGGGCAGCTGGTCCGGATCGCCCAGCAGGATCAGCCGCGTGCCGCTGGCGATGGCATCGACCAGCTTGGCCATCAGCGGCAGGTCGATCATCGAGGCTTCGTCCACCACCACCACGTCCACCGGCAACGGGTTGTCGGCGTGGTGGCGGAAGCGCGGTGAATCGGGAATGACCCCGAGCAGGCGATGCAGGGTGGTGCCGGTGCTCGGCAGCGCCGCGCACAGCGCCGGGTCCAGGCCTTCTTCCTGCAGGCGCTGCACGGCCAGGCGCAGGCTTTCGGCCATGCGCTCGGCGGCACGCCCGGTCGGTGCCGCCAGCGCAACCTGCGGCAGCGGCTGGCCGGCATGCAGGGCCTGCGCGGCCAGCAGCAGCAACAGGCGGGCGATGGTGGTGGTCTTGCCGGTACCCGGGCCGCCAGTGACCAGCGCCAACGGGTGGCGCAAGGTCACCCTGGCCGCCCGGGCCTGGTGGTCTTCCTGGCTGGCGGCAGCAGGGAACAGGCGCGCGAACAACGGCGCCAGCGCCGCCATGTCCGGCGCCGGCAACGGGTGCCGGCCGATGCGCTGCAGGCCGGAGGCCAGCTGCCGCTCGTATTCGCGGTAACGGCGCAGGTACAGCAGCCCGTTCTCCAGCACCAGCGGTGCCTCATCGGCGGCCGCCTCGGGATCCTCCGGCTGCGCCACCCACGGCGACGCCTGCAGCTGGGCCAGCCACTGCGCGGGTGCGGGCCAGGCCTGGAAGCCTTCCAGCAGACGCTGCGGCTGCGCCGGATCGAAGGCGGCATGGCCCTGCGACACCGCCAGCGATGCCAGCGCCGCGGCAACGGCCACGCCATCGGGGGTGTCGGCGCGCAGGCGCAGCAGGCTGATGGCCAGGGCATGGTCGAGGGTGCGCAGGTGGCCACCGCGGTACAGCTGCTGCAGCAGGGTCTCGCTCATGCGCTGGCTCCAAGGGCACGCGCGACCAGGTCGGCATGGGCGGCGTCGCCCCCGGCGAACAGCGCGTCCAGTCCATCCACCAGCTCTGGCGCGAAGTGGTCCACGTGCACGCCATTGCCGTTGCCATCCAGGCCACGGCAGAACAGGTAGCGGATGCCGCCCATGTCCTGCGCGTAATCGTAGGCACGGCCCAAGCGGAAGCGCAGCCAGCGGTGCAGGGCCACGGTGTAGATCAGCGCCTGCAGGTCGTACTCGCTGTGGCGCATGGCGATCTGCAGCAGGTCCGGGCTGTAGCCCGGCAGGCGGTTGGATTTGTAGTCGAGCACGTACCAACGCCCATCGCGCACGTAAGTGAGGTCGATCTTGCCGGTCATCAGCCCTTCCAGCCGGCGGCGCAGGCCGAAGCCACGCCGCGCGCTGGAAATGCCGTGCGCGTGCAGCAGCTGCAGCAGCGCGGGCACGGCGGTCGGTTCGATGGCGAAGTGGAATTCGATTTCAGCACGGCGCTCGCCCTCGCCCAGGCTGTGCAGGGCACCGCCCTCGGGCAGCGCGACCGTGAGCGTGTGACCGACCAGCGGCACCAGCACCGCCACGCCATCATCCAGGTCCGCGTCGGCGTAGCCTTCGTCGTGCAGCGCCTTGCGCAGCAGGTCGGCCTGCCCTTCGGGCGCCGGCTGTTCGGCTGTCCAGCCGCCCCAGGCGGCGAAATCAACGTTTTCCAGCGCCTCGTGCAGGACGTTGCCGAAGCGGCTGCCCATGAAACGCGGATCCAACGGTGCGGCGTCGACAGCTGCGGGCTCGGGCAGGGCCGGTTCCAGCGGCAGTTCCGCACCCGCCGGTTCGTCGGCGGCCGGTGCCGGCAGTTCGGTCGCCGCCGCTTCGACGTCGTCACCGGCATCGGCATGCGCCAGCTGGGTGAAGCTGTACACCCACCAGTCGTGTGGTACGCGCCGGGTCAGGCTGCGCACGGCCGGCAGTTCGCCATCCTGTTCGACCGGCAGCTGCGGCAGCCGCAGCACCTGCTCGCTGTCGTCGATATGCACATCGGTGTGCGCGCGCAGCGCCTGCAGGTCACCCAGCAGCGGCGCCAGGCGGGTCCTGCCGAGCCCGGCGAGATCGCCGATGGCGATCCACAGCGCATGCTCGGCGCGGGTCAGACCCACGTACAGCAGGCGCGCATCCTCGGCGCGCTGCTCGCGTTCGCGCTGGCCGCTGGCCGCTTCCCAGGCCTCGTCCTTGTCCAGCTTCCAATGCAGCTGGCGCTCGCCGTCCACGTGCACGGTGCAGTGCGCGGCGGTATTGGGTGCGCCACCATCGATGCCGACGAACGGCAGGTAGACCAGCGGGTATTCCAGGCCCTTGCTCTTGTGCAGGGTGATGATCTGCACGCGCCGCGCGTCCGATTCCAGGCGCAGCAGCTGCTGCTCGTCGTTCTGGTCGGCATTGGCCATCTGCCCCTGCAGCCAGTCCAGCAGGCCATGCATGCCCAGCGCCTGCGCGGAGGCTTCCTGCAGCAGTTCGCCCAGCTGCAGGTAGTTGGTCAGCCGGCGCTCGCCATCGATCAGCGCCAGCAGGCGTTCGCCCTGTGCGGCGCAGACATCGGCCACCACCGCGAACGGGCCACCGCGCTGCCAGCGCTCGCGCCAGTGCAGCAGCTGCGCCTGGAACGCGCGCTGCAGGTCGCCCTCGCGTTCCATGTTGGCGATGGCACTGGCCCGCTGGCCGAGCAGCACCGTCGCCAGCGCCGCGCGCAGGCGGCCTTCATCCGCCGGTTGCAGCAGGGCCAGCAGCAGCGTGCGCAGGTCGCGTGCCTCGCTGGTGGAAAACAGGCTCTGCTTGCCCGCCGCCACCGCCGGAATGCCCACCGCCGCCAGCGCGCGCTGCACCAGCGTCGCCTCGCGGTGGGAACGCACCAGCACGGCGATGTCACCGGGCTGCACCGGGCGGCCGCGCAGGACGGCGGTACCGGCACGCGCATCCAGCAGGGTCTGGTGGATGGCGGCCACGCAGGCCTGGGTCGCGGCGGCACGCGAGGCGTCGGCGCTCATCGCCTTGTCGCCTTCGCTGCGCAGCACGCGCAGGGTCAGTGCCGGGGCCGCGGCACCGTCGCGCAGGTAGTCTTCATCCGTACGCACGCCACCGGGGCGGACCGGCTCGAAGCCGATGCCCGCTTCCAGGAAGGCGTCTTCGCCACCGTTGTCGTACAGCGCCTGCAGCGCGCGCAGCACCGACGGTCGCGAGCGGAAGTTCTGGTCCAGCGGCGGTGCCGGCCGCGCGGCCTGCTTGGCCTTCAGGTAGGTGTGGATATCACCGCCACGGAAGCCGTAGATCGCCTGCTTCGGGTCACCGATCAGGAACAGCGCCGGTGGCAGGCCCAGCGCCTGCACCTCCGGCGAATCGCCGAACACGGTGTGGAAGATGCCCCACTGGCGATCGTCCGTGTCCTGGAACTCGTCGACCAGAGCGATGCGGTACTGCAGGCGCAGCTTGCGCACCAGCTCCAACCGCTGCTGGCCCTCCAGCGCCTGCGCCACGCCGTCGATCAGGTCGTCGTAGGTCTGCACCCGGCGCGTGCGCTTGAGCATGGCCAGCCGCTGAGTGGCTTCCTCGCGCAGGCTGTGCAGGAAGTTCAGCGCGGCCGCGCGCAGCCATTGTTCGCGCTGGGCCAGCAGCGCCACGTAGCGCTGCAGCGGTGCCTGCAGCGGCGAGGACGGGGTGCGGTCGACGAACTTCTTGTTGGTCTTGGCCACCAGCGCATCGGCCAGCAGCGCCGGCAGGCGGTCGCTGCTCAGCAGCTCGCCGGCATCGTCGCGCGCGGCCCAGGCCAGCAGCTGCCGGCCCAGCGGGTGCAGCCAGCCCAGCTTGTAGGAAACGCCGTTGATCCACTTGTTGTCGACCGCCTCGCACAGATCGAGGAAGAACCGTTCCCCATGCTCGCGCACTGCCAGCGACAGGTCGGCTGCGGCGGCCTGCAGGGCCGGGCGCGGATCTTCCACCGCCAGCGGCTGCGGGCGCGGGTACAGCGGCGGCGAAGCCAGCAGCGCGCGCAGGTCCGAGGCCAGCGCATCGGGGTTCGACCACAGCCAGAGCAGCGGCTCCAGCGTGGCCGGGTCGTTGGCGTGCACGCGCCACAGGTCGGCGGCCAGTTCCTCCAGCAGCTCGCGGTCACTGGCCAGCAGTTCCGGCGGATCGAAGGTATGCCCGCTTTCCAGCGCATGTTCGCGCAGCACGCGGGTGCAGAAGCCATGGATGGTGAAGATCGAGGCCAGGTCGATCTCGTCGGCGGCCACCTGCAGGCGGCGCTTCAGCGCGGCAGCGCTTTCCCTACCCTCGTCGAGGTGACGCTGCAGCACC
The DNA here is from genome assembly GCF_035634915.1 of Stenotrophomonas sp. GTDB lineage: Bacteria > Pseudomonadota > Gammaproteobacteria > Xanthomonadales > Xanthomonadaceae > Stenotrophomonas. The sequence continues at coordinate 413,786 of NZ_DASQCB010000005.1, read as the reverse complement.
TGCCGGGTCAGCAGCGCATCGGGCGCCTCGTCGTCGGCCGGCGGCAGATCGACCAGGCGCGCAGCCAGGGCCAGGCGCTCGCGGATGCGCTTGCGCAGCTCCTGGGTGGCGGCATCGGTGAAGGTCACCGCCAGGATCTGGCCGATGCGCAGGCCCTGTTCCACCACCAGGCGGGTGAACAGCGTGGCCAGGGTGAAGGTCTTGCCGGTACCGGCGCTGGCCTCGATCAGGCCGATGCCCTGCAGCGGCAGCAGCAGGTAGGGATCCACGGGGGTGCTCATGCGTCGGCCTCCTTGCCGGTGCCACCCGGGCCACGCCCGTCGCGCACCGCGCCGAATACCACCTGGCTGTTGCGCAGCAGGTCAGCGTAACTGTCGTCATCGGCGAAGGGATCGGCGCCGCGCAGCAGCAGCTGCCAGGCATCGCTGTTGGCTTCGCCCCAGCTGCGGTCGCTGCCGTGCCACTGCTTCCAGCCTTCGCTGCGTTGTTTTTCCACCGGCGCGGTGAACAGCACCCAGCCGGTATACGGCGCGAAGCGCAGCGGCTCGCGCAGGCCGCGCTGGCGCAGCTGCAGCAGCGCGCGCAGGGCACTACGTGCGGCCGCCGCGCCCGGTGCAGGGTGGATGTGCGGGCCTGGGCCGGCATCACCGCCATCGTGGAACTGCACCAGCGGCAGCGCATCGCCGGCCGCATTGGCCAGCAGCCAGTCCAGGCCCTGGCGGATCACCGCGTTGCCGTTGAGCGTACCGGCACGCAGGCGCACCAGGCCTTCGGGATGGCGATCGGCCACGCGGCCGTGCAGGCGCACGCCGTCGATCTCCACCTCGTAACGGCGGCTTTCCAGCGGTTGCCCCTGCATCCAGCCCAGCATCGCGCTGGCGTAGGGGCGGGTCTTGAGTTGTTCGGCCTCGAACTGGCGCTCGCCCAGCGCACCGGACGGCAGCAGGCCACGGGCGCGCAGGCGCGGGTACAGCGGCTCGGCATCGCCGCTGATGGTGGCGCGCACCACCGCGGCCTGCACGCTGCGCTTTTCCGGTCCGCGCGAAGACAGTACCAGCGGTTCCAGGTCGTCCACCTCCTCCACATCGTCGGCCAGGCGCAGGCCCAGCGCCTGGGCCAGGAACTGCCCGGCGGGGTCGCACAGAAAGCGGCGCAACGTATCGAGGGCTACTTCGTCTTCCACGGCGTCATCCAGCGGTGGCGGCAGTGCGGCGTCGAACCACGGCTGCAGCCCGCCGCGCTGGCCGGCCATGCGCCCGGCGGCCGGGTGCCACTGGCGGCGGTAGCTGAAGCGGCGCGGGTCGCCCTCGCCGAACGCGGCCGGAGAGAACGGCTGCAGCGCGTGGCGCACGGTGAACGCACGCTTGGCGGCCTCCGGCGCCTGGTGGTACTCGGCGGCGGCGTCGATCAGCTCGCTGACCAGCACCGAGGGTTCGCGCACGCTGCCATCGCGCGGGTCGGCGCCGAGATAGCTCAGGTAGAACACGTCCTGCGCGGCGGCAAACAGCTGCAGGAACAGGAAGCGGTCATCCTCGCGGGTGGAGCGGTCGCCCGGGCGGCGGCGCGGCGTGTCCAGCTCGGCGGTCAGCTGGTTCAGGCCGGCGGCCGGGTCGCGGCGCGGGAAATCGCCATCGTTGAGGCCCAGCACGCAGATCACCCGGAACGGCAGCAGGCGCATCGGCACCATGCGGCCGAAGCTGATGCCGCCGGTCAGCAGCGGCGCACGCGTATCGGCTTCGGACAGCGCGCCGGCAAAGTGCGCACGCACCACCTCCGGCGGTACGCCATCCTCGAAGCCGGCCTTGCGCGCATCGTCGGCGAACTGGTTGAGCAGCTTGCGCAGGCGCTCCAGCGCGCGCTGGCTGTTGGGCGAACTGGGTGCCTCCGGCAGCAGCGCATCGAGCAGGGACAGCAGGCGCTGCCGCCACTGGGCCGGGGTCAGGGTCTCGCCGAGGCGACGCTGGTACAGCGCCAGCACGCGCAGCAGGCGCAGCAGCCGGTCCAGGGCGTCCAGCGCGCCGCCTTCCAGCTCGATCCACGGCGCGACACCGGCCAGATCGACATCGCTGCCCGTGGCATGGCCCAGCAGCAGGCGGTCCAGCGCGAACTGCCAGGTGTAGGCGTCGTCGCGCGGTGCCTGCAGCTGGCCGCGATGGTTGGCGTCGATGCCCCAGCGCGCGCCGGCCTGCTGCAGCCAGCCATGCAGGCGGTCGAAGTCCACCGCCTCCAGCCCGGCCGCCTCGGCCAGCGGTGCGCTGGCCAGCAGGTCGAGGATCTCGTTCAGGCCGAACCGCGATACCGGCAGCGACAGCAGGTGCACGAACACATCGGCCAGCGGCTCGCCCGCCAGCGGGCTGCTGTCGGCCAGCGCATAGGGAATGTGTTCCTCGTCGCCGCCACGGCCGCCGAACACGGCTTCCAGGTACGGCACGTAGGGATCGATGTCCGGTGCCAGCACCGCGATCTCGCGGGCCTGCAGCGGTGGATCGAAGCGCGCGTCCTGCAGCAGGCTGCGCAGCTGGTCATGCAGCACCTGCAGTTCGCGCAGGCGGGTGTGGCAGGCATGCACCTGCAGGCTGGGGTCATCGCTGCGTGGTTCCTCGCGCAGCTCGCCCGAGGGCAGTGCGCGGCGGTGGAACAGGTCGCGCTGCAGGCGGTGCAGCAGGCTGTCGGCCAGGCCGCCCTCGGCCAGGGTCGGTCGGGTGTCCTCCTCGGGATCGGAGTACGCGGCGATCTCGCCGGCCGGATGCACCACTTCGTAACTGCCCAGCACGGCCATCAAGTCGCGGCCCGCCGCGCCCCAGGCTTCCAGCAGGCGGTTCTCGCCGGCGGCCTCGCCAAAGGGATCGGGTGCGCCGCTGCGCAGGCGCTCGGCCAGGGTCTGCAGGTCGCCCCAGTAGGATTGCACCGGGGTCGGCATATAGAAGTGCAGCTCGCCGACCCGGGCCTGGGTGGCCATCACCCGCAGCACGTCGGGCGAGATGTTCAGCGTGGCGAACGCCGACAGGCGCGGCGGCAGGCCCTGTGGGAGCGGCTTGTCCGGGCCCTCGAAACGGTCGAGGTAGTCCTGGATGCGGCGCGCGCGGTAGCCACGATCCGTGGCAATGGCCCGCCACAGGATCGCCTGCGGGTCGGCCGGCTCGGCGCCGGCATCCCAGCGAAGCAGCCAGTCACGGCGCCAGGCCTGGTACTTTTCGAACACCGAGGCCAGTTCACCGGCCAGCGCCCACGGCTTCAGGGCATCGCCACCGGCAAGATAGGCCTGCAGCGCACGCATCGGTGGCTGCGCCAGCAGCACGGGGTCGCGCAGCGCCTGGTACAGCTTCCAGTGCAGGCCGGCGGCATCGAGATCGTCGGCTTCGCCTTCGACATTGGCATTGAGCGCCCGCGCGACGAACTCACCGGGGGTGAGGAATTCGAGGTTGGCCGCCACACCGTATTCGGCCGCCAGTGTTGCCTGCAGCCAGCGCCGCATCGCCACCTGCGGGATCAGTACCACCTCCGGTGCCAGCAGTGGCTGCCCCGGCACCGGGGCGCGCACGTTGCGGGCCAGCAGCGCGGCCAGCACGTCCAGGGAATTGGAATGGTAGAGGCGGAAGTCGCTGGACGGGTCGGTCATCATGCACAGTGTGTGCAGTACGCCTGCCAGTATTCAATGGTGACGGACGTCACTGGGGGACGCAGCCAGCGCCGCGATGGATTGTTCCGGCGCCCCCGGCAATTATCCCGGCCTGCCAACGGCTGCAACGTGCCACAATACTGCACCGTCCAGTCTGCTTATGTTCAGCCGGCTGACCCCACCCTTCGATGTCTAAAAAACGTTAATGGTGCCCATGTCGGCTTCCGCCTCCAGTCTGGTGCAGTTATCCAACGTCCGCATCGACCGGAGCGGACGCACGATCCTGCGCGACGTTTCCCTGCAGGTTCCGCAAGGCAGCATCACCGCCGTGCTGGGCCCGTCCGGCAGCGGCAAGTCGACGCTGCTGGCGGCACTGACCGGCGAACTGCGTCCGGTGGCGGGCGAGGTCACCCTGTTCGGCAAGCCGATCCCGCAGGACAGCGGTGCGCTGCTGGAGATGCGCAAGAGCGTGGGCGTGCTGCTGCAGGGCAATGGCCTGCTGACCGACCTGACCGTGGCCGAGAACGTCGCCCTGCCCCTGCGCACCCATACCCGCCTGCCGGCGCCGGTGCTGCGCCGGCTGGTGCAGATGAAGCTGCACGCGGTGGGCCTGCTGGCCGCCGCCGATGCGTGGCCGCGCGAGCTGTCCGGCGGCATGGCGCGCCGCGTGGCACTGGCCCGCGCGCTGGCGCTGGACCCGCCGCTGATGATCTACGACGAGCCGCTGACCGGGCTGGACCCGATCGCCTCGGGCGTCATCATGAGCCTGATCCAGCGCCTCAACCACAGCCTGGGCCTGACCAGCATCATCGTCAGCCACCACGTGCACGAGACCCTGCCGATCTGCGACCAGGTGATCGCCATTGCCAATGGCGGCATCGTGTTCCAGGGCACGCCCGAAGCGCTGCAGTCCAGCCAGGACCCGCTGCTGCGGCAGTTCCTGCACGGCCAGCCCGATGGCCCCATTCCGTTCGATGCCGCGCCGCGCGCGAGGGTTGCCTGATGCCGTTCGTGCAAGCCACCCGTTCGCTGGGCCGCGCCGGCCTGTTCTCGCTGACCGTGCTGCGCGGTTCGCTGCCCACGCGTGATTTCCTCGCCGAGCTGACCCGCGAGATCTACAAGATCGGTGCGCGTTCGCTGCCGATCATCGCCGTCGGTGGCGCCTTCGTCGGGCTGGTGCTGACCCTGCAGGGCTACCGCACGCTGACCACCTTCGGTGCGGCCGACGCGCTCTCGACCCTGCTCGGCCTGTCGCTGTACCGCGAACTGGCGCCGGTGCTGACCGCGCTGCTGTTCATTGGCCGCGCCGGCAGCTCGATCGCTGCCGAACTGGGCCTGATGCGCGCCACCGACCAGATCAAGGCGCTGGAGCTGATGGCCATCGACCCGGTGGCCAAGGCCGTGGCACCGCGCTTCTGGGCGGCGGTGCTGACCGTGCCTCTGCTGACCGGCATCTTCTGTTCGCTGGCCATCACGGCCAGTTACTTCGAAGCGGTGCACGTGCTCGGCCTGGACAATGGCGTGTTCTGGTCGGCGCTGCGCAACAGCGTCGACTTCTGGGATGACTTCGGCGTGGCGATGCTGAAATCGGCGATCTTCGGCGGCACCGCCGCGCTGGTCGCCTCCTACGTCGGCTTCCACGCCGAGCCGACCATCGAAGGCACCTCGGTGGCCACCACCCGTGCGGTGGTCAACGCCTCGCTGCTGGTGCTGATGTTCAACTTCGTGCTGTCGGCAATGTTGTTCACCTAACCCCTCCTCCGGCGGTGCGCAGGGCGCGCGGCCACCACGACTCGATCAGGTAATCCACATGGCCATACGCGGTCCCAGACTCGAATTCTCCGTCGGCGCATTTCTGCTGCTGGCCCTGGCGTCGCTGCTGGTGCTGGCCGTGGCCTCGACCAACCAGCGCTGGAGCTGGGGCAGCCAGGGCTACGAGCTGAAGGCGCGCTTCTCCCAGGTCGGCCAGCTGCGCAAGCAGGCGCCGGTGAGGATCGGCGGCGTCACCGTCGGCCAGGTCGCCTCGATCGAACTGGACCCGGTCAAGTTCGACTCGATCGTGACCCTGCGCATGGACAGCAAGGTCAAGGACCTGCCGGCCGATACCTCCGCCGGCATCTTCACCAGCGGTTTGCTCGGCGAGAGCTATATCGGTCTGCAGCCCGGTGGTGATCCGGAGGTGCTCAAGCCCGGCGAAGAGATCGTCTTCACCCAGCCGGCGGTGGACCTGCTGCAGCTGGTCGGCAAGTACATGTTCAGTGGCAGCGCCGGTGGCGCCGGCCAGAAACCCAACGATGGCGAGCAGTCGCCTGCAACGGAACCGCAACCATGAAGATGAAACTGATCCCGGCCCTGCTGGCCTCCTCGCTGCTGCTGGCTTCTCCGTTCCTGGCCCAGGCGCAGTCCGCGCCCGCCGCTGCCGCCGCCCCGCAGGGCCAGGCCGGCAAGGTGGTGATCGACGCCAGCAGCCGCATCATGTCGACCCTGCAGCAGCGCCGCGCTGAGTTCACCAGCAACCCGGCCAGCCTGCGCAGCTACATCGACAGCGAACTGACCCGCACCTTCGACCGCGACTATGCCGCGCGCCTGGTGCTGGGCACGCACGCCCGCGGCGCCTCCGACGCCGACATCAAGCTGTTCGCCGATGCGATGGCCGACAGCCTGATGCAGCGCTACGGCTCGACCCTGCTGAACATCCAGGGCAAGCCGAGCTTCCGCCTGAAGGGCGAGAGCCCGCTGCCGGGCAACCGCGGCGTGCGCGTGGCCACCGAACTGGTGCGTGCCGGCAACGAGCCGACCCCGGTCGAGTACTGGATGCGCAACGTCAACGGCCAGTGGAAGATCTTCGACGTCAACATCGAAGGCATCTCCTACGTGCAGACCTTCCGCAACCAGTTCGATGCCCCGCTGCGCCAGAAGGGCATCAAGCAGGTGGCCAGCGAACTGCGCAGCGGCAGCATGCAGGCCGGGCCGGCCGGCAATGGCAAGTAAGCCACTGGCGCTGCTGGAAGGCGACACCCTGCGCCTGCGCGGGGTGCTCGACCGCGCTGCCGTGATTGCGCTCTGGCCGCAGCTGCAGGCTCTGCCGGCACAGCTGGCACGGCTGGAACTGGGCGAGGTCGAGCGCGTGGACAGCGCCGGCCTGGCCCTGCTGGCTGAACTGGCTGCGCGTGCACGCGCGCAGGGCCATCCGCTGGCGATCTCCGGCACGCCGGCTGGCTTCAACGAACTGAGCGCGGCCTACCGGCTGTCGCCCGATCTGGATTTCAATGCACCTTCTGCTGCGAGCTGACATGAACGTCGTACGCGCCATTCCCCTGATGATCCTGGCCCTGGCGCTGAGCGCCTGTGCCGGCAAGCCCGCGCGCAGCGATGCGCCGGTGGCCGACACCGTGGTTCCGGCCAGCACCCCCGCCGATGCATCCGCTGCCGACACCGGTGCGGTTGCAGCGGCACCGACCGCCGTCGTGGACGACACGCCGGCAGCGACCACGCCACCGCCAGCCGACGCCACCGCAAGCGATGCCGCAACTGCGGCCGCCGCGGCTGCGCCCGGTGGCGATGACGACTTCGACGCGCTGTACGGCACCACCGGCACGGCCGCCACCACCGCCGCCTATGACCCGTGGGAGCCGCTGAACCGCCGCGTGCACCGCTTCAACGTGGGCGTGGACAACGTCATCGCGCGCCCGCTGGCCACGGCCTACACCCATGTCGTGCCGCGTTTCGCACGTACCGGTGTGAGCAACTTCTTCAACAACCTCAAGTCGCCGGTGACCATCGTCAACCAGCTGCTGCAGGGGCGCCCCGATGATGCATGGGATACCTTCGGCCGCTTCCTGATGAACTCGACGCTGGGTGTCGGTGGCCTGTTCGACCCGGCCAGCAAGGCAATGGTGCCCAACCGCCGCGAGGACTTCGGGCAGACCCTGGGTGCCTGGGGCTGGCGCCGTTCGCGTTACGTCGAACTGCCGTTCTTCGGCCCGCGCACCGTGCGCGATGTGTTCGGCCTGGCCGGCGACATGCCGTTGTCACCGATCCGCACCATCGAGGAAGACAAGATCCGCATCGGCCTGCAGGGCCTGCAGCTGGTCGATACCCGCGCGCAGCTGATGGCGGTGGACGACCTGCGCAGCTCGGCCGTGGATGAGTACGCACTGGTGCGTGATGCCTGGCTGCAGCGTCGCAACTACCAGATCGAGAACGACCTGCGCGGCAAGCGCGAGCGTGGCAGTGACGACGCGAATTCGCCGATCCCGGTCGATGCCATGCCGATGCCGAACTGGAGCAACTGACCGCTGCGGTCGGTGCATGAAAAACCCCGCCTTGGCGGGGTTTTTTCTTGACTGCTGCCGGGGGTCGGAGCCCTTTCCGGGGGAAAGGGATCCGACCCTGATTGCGTCAGGCGGCCAGGGCGGCGTCGATCGCTTCACGCAGGCGTGCATCGTCCGGTGCCACGTCGGGGGCGAAACGGGCGATGACCTTGCCGTCGCGGCCGACCAGGAACTTCTCGAAGTTCCACAGCACCGCCGGTGCAGCGTGGATCGGGATGTCCTTGCTGGCCAGGCGCTCGCGCAGCGGGCCTTCGCCGATCGCCTGCGGCTGGGCCGCGGTCAGCTGCTGGTACAGCGGATGGGTGTCCTCACCGGCCACGCTGATCTTGGCGAACATCGGGAAGGTCACGTCGTAGGTCAGCTGGCAGAACTGCTGGATTTCCGCTTCGCTGCCCGGCTCCTGGCCGAGGAAGTTGTTGGCCGGGAAACCCAGCACTTCCAGGCCCTGTGCCTGCTTGTCCGCGTACAACGCCTGCAGGCCTTCGTACTGCGCGGTCAGGCCGCACTTGGAGGCGACGTTCACCACCAGCAAGACCTTGCCCTGGTAATCGCCCAGGGTGGACGGCTGGCCGTCGATGGTGGTGAGGGAAATGTCCTGGATCGGGGTGCTCACGCGGGGGCTCCGGCTATGCCGTGGAAAGGTCCACCAGCATAGCGCTGCGCGTATGCGTCAGGTGCGTTCAATCCACGCAGATCGTGCCCTGTGCCTTGCCGTCTTCGATGCGCTGGCGGCAGCCGAAGTTCTGGCTGGCATCGCGCTGGCAGGTACCGGTGGCCACCGCGCCCGCCTCGGTTTCGCCCGACGCCAGGCACTGGCCACTGCAGTCGCGCTTGCTGCTGCAGGTCTTGCCGGCATCGGCATAGGGAATCACGCACTGCACGCGCTGCAGCCGACCCAGTGGCTGCAGGGTGCCGCCGGCGGCGCGGCAATCCACGTCGCGCGCTTCCTGGTAGGCCTCGGTGGCTTCCGGTGTGTCAGGTGCGGCCGGTTGTGCGGCCGCATCGGCGGCCGGCGGCGTGCTGCTGCAGGCCGCCAACAGGACGGCCAGGGCCAGGCTGGCAAGGAAGCGAATGCGCATGGTCGGACCTGCAGGCGGTGATCGAGGCCGCCAGCATACGCATGGCGTGGTGCAGGTGGTGTGTCAGCGCACTCAGGCCTCTTCGCCCTCGCTGGCCTCATCCTCGCCGCCCTCTTCCTCGGCCTCGCCCAGATCGCCCAGCAGCTGCTGCACCTGTTCGTTGGCAAGGGTCTCTACGCCACGCAGGCGGCGCTCGATGGTGCGCGTCTTGCGGCTGGCCGCGCCGATGCTGCGGCCGACCGTGGTGATCTGCTTCTCGGCTTTCTCGAGAATGCCGGCGAACTTGCCGAACTCGCTCTTCACCGCGCCCAGCAGGCTCCACACTTCGCTGGAACGTTTCTCGATGGCCAGCGTGCGGAAGCCCATCTGCAGGCTGTTGAGCAGGGCGGTGATGGTGGTCGGGCCGGCCACCACCACGCGATGGTCGCGCTGCAGCAGATCAACCAGTCCGGGGCGGCGGATGACTTCGGCGTACAGGCCCTCGGTGGGCAGGAACATCACCGCGAAATCGGTGGTGTGTGGCGGCACGATGTATTTGTCGCAGATCGATTTGGCCTGCACCTTCACCGCACGCTCCAGCTGCGCACCCTGGATGCGGACCAGTTCGGCGTCGCCCTGCTCCTGCGCATCCAGCAGGCGTTCGTAGTCCTCGCGCGGGAACTTGGAATCGATCGGCAGCCAGACCGGCGCATCATCGCCTCGGCCGGGCAGGCGCACGGCGATGTCGACCATCTCGCCGCTGTCCGGGCGCACCTTCACGCCGCGCGCGTACTGCTCCTGGATCAGGGTCTGCTCCAGGATGTTCTCCAGCTGCACTTCGCCCCAGCTGCCGCGCGTCTTGACGTTGGTCAGCACGCGCTTGAGGTCGCCCACGCCGGTGGCCAGCTGCTGCATCTCGCCCAGCCCGCGCTGCACCTGTTCCAGGCGCTCGGAGACCAGCTTGAACGACTGGCCCAGGCGCGTTTCCAGCGTGGTCTGCAGCTTCTCATCCACCGTCACGCGCATCTGTTCCAGCTTCTGCGCGTTGTCGGTCTGCAGCGCGCGCAGCTGTTCTTCCAGCGTGGCGCGCATTTCAGCGATGCGCTGCTCGTTGCGCTGGGTCAGTTCCTGCAGGCGCAGGCCCAGGCTTTCGGTCAGGCGCTGCTGCGACTGCGCCCCTTCCTCGCGGCCCTTGCGCGCATCGTCCACCAGGGTCTGGCGCAGCGCGCCCAGCTGGGTGTCGGTGCGCGTGGTCAGTTCCTGCAGCTGCTGGCCGAAGGCGTGGATGCGCGCCTCCTGCTGCTGGCCGAACACTTCCAGCTGCGCGCGCAGTTCCTGCAGGCGCTGGCCCATCAATGCACCGCTGCGCTGCTGGCTCTCGGCCGCTTCAGCACGTGCCTTGCGCGCATCTTCGCCAAGCGCTTCGCGCAGCAGGTCCAGGCGCTGGTCGGTGCGGGTGGACAGGTCGGTCAGCGCGCGGGCAAACCCGTCGAGCTGTTCGCGCAGTTCGCTGCGGCCGGCCCGCGCCTCTTCGCGCACCGCCTGTTCCAGGCGGTCATGGGGCGGGCGGCGCAGCAGGGCGACCAGCTGCAGGACGAGGACGGCCAGCAGGAGGCCGCCGATGAGCAGGAATTCGGTTTGCATGCCACCAGTGTAGGCTGGCCCCGTCTCAAACGCTGCGTCTGACCATGCTCGAACTGTACGGGAAGCCGACCTCGATCAACGTGCGCAAGGTGCTGTGGCTGTGCACCGGGCTGGACCTGGCGGTGCAGCACCACGCCGCCCCCGATGCGGACCTGCTGCGTGGGCTGAACCCGAACGCACAGGTGCCGGTGCTGCGCGAGGGCGACTTCGTACTGTGGGAATCCAACAGCATCTGCCGCTACCTGGCCGCGCGCGCCGGGCGCCACAACCTGTTGCCGGCCGAGGCGCAGGCGCGGGCACGGGTGGAACAGTGGATGGACTGGCAGGCCACCGATCTGAACACGGCGTGGCGCCACGTGTTCATGGCGCGCGTGCGCGGGCATGCGGATTACCCGGACGACGCACGGGCAGAAGCAAGTCTGATGCAGTGGAACCGGCTGATGGCGATGCTGGATGCGCAGCTGGCGCGCCACGTGTACGTGGCCGGCGATGACTTCACTCTGGCTGACATCGTGCTGGGGCTGTCGACGCAGCGCTGGCGCAGCACGCCGGGCGGGAAGCCGGTACTGGCCAATGTAGATGCGTGGTTCGAACGGTTGCGGCGGCAGCCGGGGTTTGCGGCGCACGTCGACAACGGGGTTGCCTGAGGGTTTGGTTTGTTTGCAGGGCTTGCAGCCCTGCACGTGCTGCAATCAACGTCAACGTCAACTTCAGAAGCTGGCTATCCGTGGGATGGCGGGGTGGGTCCGGTTGAGGGGGACGCCGTAAACCCATCCATGGGGGCTTGGTCGCGGCATCCATGCCGCTCACACCCCCTCAACCGGACCCACCCCGCCTTCGACAGTTTCCCGCGATCTGTCGGAACGGCGTACGGCCTTGGTGGGTGCCGACCGTTGGTCGGCACGGGACCTGCTCTGGTAGGTGTCGACCTTGGTCGACACACGAGCGAAGCGACCGGCTTCTGCTCTTCTTTTTTCTTTTCCGTGGCTGGACGCGCATGGAAATTGTCAGAGGTCGGGCGGGTGGGTTGCGCGGGGGTGTCGGCCGCATGGATGCGGCTGACAAGCCTCCATGGACGGATTCACGGCGTCCCCCGCGCAACCCACCCGCCCGACCAAGCGCAGGGTTTTGCATTCCGCGACCAGCCACGAGGGGCTCAGCCGTTGGCGTGGATCCTTACCAGCCTTCCAGCACGATCTTGCCCTTGGCGCGATGGCTTTCCAGCAGCGCGTGCGCGCGCCGCAGGTTGGCGGCATTGATGCGCCCGAAGTGCTCGCCCAGCGTCGTCTGCAGCACACCGGCATCGATCAGCTCGGCCACGCGGTTCAGCAGGTCATGCTGGCGCTGCATGTCGGCGGTCTTGAACAGCGGGCGGGTGAACATCAGTTCCCAGTGCAGCGACAGCGCCTTGCGCTTCAGCGCCATCACGTCCAGCTGGCCGGGGTCGTCGATCAGGCCCAGCTGACCCTGCGGCGCCAGCACTTCCACGATCTGCGCGTAGTGCTGGTCGGTGTGGGTCAGGCTGGCCACGTGCTCGACCTGCGGGATGCCCAGCCGGGCCAGGCCTTCGGTGAGGGGCAGGCTGTGGTCGATCACGTGGTGCGCGCCCATCGCATAGACCCAATCCTGCGTGTCCGGGCGCGAGGCGGTGCCGATCACGGTCAGCTTGGTCAGCGTGCGTGCCAGCTGCACCAGGATCGAGCCGACCCCGCCGGCCGCGCCGATCACCAGCAGGGTCTGGCCCTCACCACCGCCCTCGGCGATGCGCAGGCGGTCGAACAGCAGTTCCCAGGCGGTGATCGCGGTCAGCGGCAGAGCCGCGGCGGCGGCATCGTCGAGGCTGGCCGGCTTGCGGCCGACGCTGCGCTCGTCCACCAGCTGGTATTCGGCATTACTGCCCGGGCGGTCGATCACACCGGCGTAGTAGACCGCGTCGCCGGGCTGGAACAGGGTCACTTCGCTGCCTACCGCATCGACCACGCCCACCGCATCCCAGCCCAGCACGCGCGGGCCCTCGGTGGCGGCATTGCGGCGGACCTTGGTATCGACCGGGTTCACCGCCACCGCGCGCACTGCCACCCGCAGGTCGCGCGGGCCGGGCTGGGGCAGGTCCAGGTCGATATCGATCAGGGACTGCGGGTCATCGATCGGCAGGCCGGCGTGGGTGTAGGCAATGGCGCGCATGGCAGCGGTCCAGGGGGGAAAGGAATCCACAGCGTGCGCCGCGCGCGGCTCCCCGGAAAGGCGCAGAATCGATCAGCACTTTCACTCGGGCAATGAAAATGATCCGTTTCGACGATCTGCAGCTGTTCGTCCGCACCGCCGCGCTGGGCAGCTTTTCGCAGGCCGCGCGAGAGGCCGACCTGCTGCCCGGCCAGGTGGCCGCCGCGGTGGCGCGGCTGGAACGCGAGCTGGATCTGCGCCTGTTCGTGCGTACCACCCGCAGCCTCCGCCTGACCGGCGAGGGCGCGCTGTACCTGCCTTACGCGCAGGACGTGCTGGCGACCCTGCGCGAGGGCCAGGCCCGCGTGCAGGGCGAGGACGCCGACCTGCACGGCACCCTGCAGCTGTCGGCGCCATCGGATTTCGGCCGCAACCTGCTGCTGCCGTGGCTGGCCACGTTCCGCGCCGCGCACCCGCGGCTGCGGCTGCACCTGCGCCTGTCCGACGAGGTGGCCGACGTGTTCCGCGACCCGGTGGACGTGGCGATCCGCCTGGGCCACTTCGACGATGCCAGCTACGTGGCCCTGCCGTTGCTGGAGGGCAACCGCCGCGTGCTGGCGGCGTCGCCCGCGTACCTGCAGCGGCGTGGCGTACCGGCGCGGCTGGAGGACCTGCGCGAGCACGACTGCCTGGCCTACCAGCTGGGCGGACGCACCCACGACCGCTGGGCGTTCGAGGTCGAGGGCCGGCGCGTGGTGGTGCCGGTGCGCGGCCCGCTGGTCTGCGACGACGCCGACGTGGTGCGGCGCTGGGCCGTGGCCGGTGAAGGCATCACCTACAAATCCTGGCTGGACCTGCGGCAGGACGTGCTGGAAGGCCGCCTGCAGGTGCTGCTGGACGGCGTCGGCAGCCACATCCCGCTGCAGCTGGTGTGCCCGCACCGCAAGCAGTTCTCGCCAGCGGTGCGGCAGCTGCACGCGCAGCTGCGCGGCCATCTGCAACCGCTGCTGTCCGGCCTGCCCGGTGGCGAGGGCGGCCCCCTGTCGCCGGCCGCAGCAGTGGCCGACAATGGCGCCCCCCCGCAACAACAATGAGCCATGCCATGCCGTGGATGGGCATCCAGGACCTGTGGACGTTCCTGCTCGCCGTGCTGGTGTTCCTCGCCCTGCCCGGGCCCGGCACCTTCACCCTGCTTACCGCCACCGGCCGCGGCGGCGTGCGTGGCGGCTATACCGCGCTGGCCGGCCTGCTGCTTGGTGACCAGATCCTGATGTGGCTGGCGCTGGCCGGCGTGGCCGCACTGCTGAAAGCCAACCCGCTGGTCTTCCACGCCGTGCAGTACCTCGGCGCGGCCTACCTGGTGTGGGTGGGCATCAGCCTGCTGCGCACGCCGAAGACCGAGGGCGGTGATGCCGGCCCGATCCGCATGCAGCCCGGCCGCTACTTCCAGCAGGCGATCCTGGTCAGCCTGCTCAACCCGAAGGCGATCCTGTTCTACATGGCCTTCCTGCCGTTGTTCATCGATCCGAAGGCGCACCACGGCATCGCGACCTTCGCGGCGCTGGCCGGCATCATCTTCGTGGTCAGCGTGGCCTACTGCTCGCTGCTGATCGGCGCGGGCAACCTGGCCCGTCGCCACCTGATCCAGCACCCGCGCATCAGCACCGTGCTGCGCCGCGTGGCCGGCCTGTTTCTGGTTGGCTTCGGCATCCGCCTGGGGTTGAACGGATGATCCGGCGGCTGGCAGTGCTGGTGTGCGCGGTGCTGTTGGCCAACACCGCGGCGGCGGCAACGGCGCAGGACCATCGCTGCCTGACCGGCGGCCGCAACGACCGCATCCACCTGCTGTGGCGCTGGCTGGACGATGGCAGCGCCGATGTGCAGTACGCCGGGCAGCGCGCGCGGCTGCACGTGCAGCAGCTTTCGCTGGACACCACGGTGCTGGCCGAAGACCGCCCCTACCAGTTCGACAGCGTGTGGGAAGAGCGCATCGAGGGCCGCCTCAACGGACGCTACTACCTGACCACGCAGGGTGCGCGCGTCTACGGGTTCAGCTACGAACGCGCGCGCGATGGGCGCCGCACGGAGTTCAGTGAAGACCTTGAGGCGTGGCAGGAAGACGGCTGCCATTGGCCGGGTGTCGAACCGCTCACCTTAGCGTCGAGCCTGCTCGACTGAAGCAAAGAGCAGTCGAGCATGGCTCGACTCTACAAAGGCGACGGAGCAGTCGAGCAAGCTCGACTCTACCGGTCGTGCAGTTCCGCGCGCAGGTGATCGATGAACACCCGCAGCTTGGGTGCCATCTGTTCGCGCGCCGGGTAATACAGATGGAAGCCCGGGAACGGCGGCTGCCAGTCCTGCAGCACGCTCTGCAGTCGCCCGGCGGCGATGTCGTCGGCCATCAGCGAAGCAAAGCCCTGGGCCATGCCCAGCCCGGCAAGCACGGCACGATGGGCGACGCCGGCATCGTTGAACACCAGCCGCCCGCTCACTTCCACGTCCAGCTCGTGGCCCTCGCGGCTGAACTCCCAGGGCATCGGCCGGCCGTTGGCCAGGCGGTGCACGATGCAGGCGTGGCCCTGCAGGTCATGCGGGGTCTGCGGCACGCCATGGCGTTCGAAGTAGGCCGGCGTCGCCACCACCACCTGCCGCTCGGGCGGCCCGACCGGCACCGCGATCATCCCCTGGGCCAGTGATTCGCCCAGACGGATGCCGGCGTCGAAGCCCTCGCCCACCAGATCGGTCAGTGCCGGGTCGACGCACAGTTCCACCTGCACCTGCGGGTAGCGCGCCAGGAAATCGGGCAGCCGCGGCAGCACCATGCGGTCGGCGACGATGCGCGGCAGGGTCACCCGCAGCCGCCCGGCCGGCACCGAGCGCGCGCTGTCCAGTTCGGCGAAGGCCTGGTCGATCTGGTCCAGGCCGCCCCGCACCCGCTGCAGGAAACGCGCGCCGTGTTCGGTCAGGCCCACCCGCCGCGTGGTCCGTTGCAGCAGGCGCACGCCCATCCGTGCTTCCAGCGCGCGCACGCTCTGCGACAACGCCGAGGTCGACACGCCCAGCGCATCGGCGGCGCGGGTGAAGCTGGCATGCTCGGCGACGTGGACAAACGCGACCACGGCGGTCAGCGGAGCGGAGGCATCCATTGTGAAGCCAGCCTTCAAGGTTAGTCAGGTTGTACGCAGTTTATCCACATGATCGACAGGAGGAAGCTAAGCCCCACGCCGCCGCCCATCCGGGCGAGGCGCTTCCCCCAAGGAGATCCGCATGAAGACCCGTACCCTCGGCCCCGCCGGCCCTACCGTGTCCGCCCTCGGCCTGGGCTGCATGGGCATGAGCGCCTACTACGGCGGCCGCAGCAGTGAGGAGGACGCCATTGCCGTCATCCAGCACGCGCTGGACCGTGGCCTGACCCTGCTCGACACCGCCGATGTGTATGGCCCGCACACCAACGAAGTACTGGTCGGCCGCGCGATCGCCGGCCGCCGCAACCAGGTGTTCCTGGCCAGCAAGTTCGGCATCGGCCTGGACCCTTCCGACCCGCAGGCACGGCAGGTCAACGGCCACCCGGACTATGTGCAGGCCGCCTGCGAGGCCAGCCTGCGCCGCCTGGGCGTGGACCACATCGACCTGTACTACCAGCATCGCGTCGACCCGACCGTGCCGATCGAGGACACCGTGGGTGCGATGGCGCGCCTGGTGGAACAGGGCAAGGTGCGCTGGCTGGGCCTGTCCGAGGCCTCGGCGGCCACCCTGCGCCGGGCCCACGCGGTGCACCCGATCACCGCCGTGCAGAGCGAGTACTCGCTGTGGTCGCGCGAACCCGAGCAGAACGGGGTGCTGGCCACCACGGCGGAACTGGGCATCGGCTTCGTGCCGTATTCGCCGCTGGGCCGTGGCTTCCTGACCGGTGCCATCCGCAGCCCGGATGATTTCGAGGCCGACGATTACCGGCGGACCTCGCCGCGCTTCGAAGGCGTGAACTTCCAGCGCAACCTGGCGCTGGTGGACACCGTGCAGGCGCTGGCCGCCGAACGCGGCATCGCCGCCTCGCAGCTGGCCCTGGCCTGGGTGCTGTCGCGCGGCGAGCACATCGTGCCGATCCCGGGCACGACGCGGCGGGCACGGCTGGACGAGAACCTCGGTGCGCTGCAGGTCGAACTCGATGCCGCCACGCTGGACGCGCTGGATGCGGCCTTCCCGTTGAACGCCGCGGCCGGCGAGCGCTATTCGGTCAGTGGCATGGCCAACATCGAGTCGTAGCCGCCGGATTGTGCCGATTCCGGCAGCCTGGTCGGGGCGCAGCGCGCGCCCGGCCAGGCATGACCCCCGTCAGTGGTAATGCTGCGCTGCGTTCGGTCACACTCGGGGACTTGTCGTTCCAAGTCATCCCCTTCCGAGGCCTGCATGTCCCTGCTCCGGCGCAAGTCACTAGATTCCGTCACTGTCCACGAAGCCGGCCGGCGCCTGGTGCCGACCCTCAGCTGGCCGCACCTGATCGCGCTGGGTATCGGCGCCATTGTCGGTACCGGCATCTACACGCTCATCGGCGTCGGCGCCAACCTGGCCGGTCCTGCGGTGCTGATCTCCTTCGCCATCGCCGGTGCGGTCTGCGCCTGCGCGGCGCTGTCCTATGCCGAGCTGTCGACGATGATGCCGGCGGCCGGCAGCGCCTACACCTACAGCTACAGCGCGCTGGGCGAGGTGTTCGCCTGGGTGGTGGGCTGGAGCCTGATCCTCGAATACTCGCTGGTGGTCAGTACGGTGGCGGTCGGCTGGTCCGGCTACTTCGTCGGCTTCCTCGAATGGGCGCATACGCAGTTCGGCTGGAACATCACCCTGCCGGCCGCACTCGCTGCGGGCCCGCATGTCGCCGGTGGCTTCATCAACCTGCCGGCGATCGTCATCACCTGGCTGGTCGCGCTGATGCTGATGGCCGGCACCAAGGAAAGCGCCACGCTCAACGCCATCCTGGTGGTGTTCAAGCTGATTGCGCTGGCGATCTTCGTGGCCGTGGCCCTGCCCGCGTTCGACAGCGCCAACCTGCAGCCGTTCATGCCGTACGGCTTTGCCAAGTCGATGGGTCCCGATGGCGTCGAACACGGCGTGATGGCGGCGGCGGCGATCATCTTCTTTGCCTTCTACGGCTTCGATGCGATCTCCACTGCGGCAGAAGAAACCAAGAACCCGGGCCGTGACCTGTCCATCGGCATCATCGGTTCGATGATCGGCTGCACCATCGTCTACGTGCTGGTGGCGCTGGCTGCGGTGGGTGCGATGAGCTACGCGGTGTTCGGCCACAGCGCTGAACCGCTCGCCCTGATCATGCGCCAGCTGGGCCATCCGACCGCCGCCATGGTGATCGGCGTGATCGCGATCATCGCCCTGCCGACCGTGCTGCTGGCCTTCCTGTACGGGCAGAGCCGCATCTTCTTCGTGATGAGCCGCGATGGCCTGCTGCCGCGTGGTCTGTCCAAGGTCAACGCACGCACCGGCACGCCGGTGGCCACCACGCTGTTCACCGCGGTGGTTGTATCGGCGCTGGCCGGCGTGGCGCGCCTGGACGAAATCGCCGCACTGGCCAACGCCGGTACCCTGGCCGCGTTCACCGCGGTGGGCATCTGCCTGGTGGTGCTGCGCCTGCGCGAACCGGACCGTGCACGTACCTTCCGCACGCCGCTGGCCTTCGTGGTCGGTCCGCTGGCCGCGCTGGGCTGCATCTACCTGTTCATCAGCCTGCCGCACACCACCCAGCTGTACTTCCTGGTGTGGAACGTGGTCGGCCTGGTGCTGTACTTCCTGTACAGCCGTCGCAATGCGTTGATCGCGAAATAAACGCATCACCGGTAGTGCCGGCCGCTGGCCGGCATTTCCTCAGGGCGGTCAGCCGCCCTGCTTTGCCGCGTAATCCTGCGCCTGGCGCATCACCCGCAGCAGGTTGCCGCCCCAGATGCCGGCAATCTGCTGCTCACTGTAGCCCTCGCGCAGCAGCCACGCAGTGATCTTCGGCAGCTGGCTGACATCGGGCAGATCGCTCAGGCCGCCGCCGCCATCCCAGTCCAGGCCGATGCCCACATGCTCGGGGCCGACCACCTTGAGGATGTGCTCGAAGTGGGCAAAGAAGTCGTCCAGGCTTGCGTGGCGCATCGGGTGTTCATGGTCCAGCGCCTGCTCGGCCTGCTGCAGGGCAACGCCCTGGGCGATGGTCATGCCTTCCCAGCCACCCAGCTGCCTGCTCAGCGTTTCTTCGGCCTGCTTGCGTTCGGGCGTCTTGGCGGTATCGATCAGGTAACCGCCATAGGCATTCACCTGGATCACGCCACCGGCCTTGGCCAGCTGGCGCAGGCGCGCATCGTCGAGGTTGCGCGGGTGGTTGTAGACCGCCTTGGCCGAGCTGTGCGAGAGCACGAACGGCACCGGCATCATCGCCAGCAGGTCATCGAACACTGCATCGGACGCATGCGACTGGTCGATGACGATGCCCAGCTTCACCGCGGCGCGCACCAGGTCCTTGCCGGCCGGGCTCAGGCCCTTCCACTCCGCGCCCTTGGGGTCGGTGGCCGAATCGGCGAACTCGTTGTTGGCGAAGTGCACCGTGCTCAGCAGGCGTAGGCCGGCGCGGTGGTAGAACGAGAGCAGGCTGGGATCTTCCACCAGCGGGCTGGCGTTTTCCATGCTGATGTAGA
This sequence comes from Stenotrophomonas sp., assembly GCF_035634915.1. Classification (GTDB taxonomy): domain Bacteria; phylum Pseudomonadota; class Gammaproteobacteria; order Xanthomonadales; family Xanthomonadaceae; genus Stenotrophomonas. The sequence goes on along the minus strand of NZ_DASQCB010000005.1, from coordinate 394,282 downwards.
CCACGCGCTTGCCGGCAGCCTTGATCCGCGCCGCATCATCGGCGGTCAGCGCCAGTTCGAAGCGCTCGGGGTTGGCCGCCAGCATTTGCCGGATCTCCAGCAGCCGCTGCAGGCCATGGTCGCGCTCGGCCAGGTGGGCGGCGGCGCTGCGGTCGCCCTGGTCGGTGTAGATCGCCCAGAAGCCACCGTCCAGCGCGCCCTCGACCATGCGCGGGTAATCCACCTGCGAAAGCGCGTTGTGGTCGTGCCGCTGTTCGATGTCGAAGCCGACGCGGCCGAAGTTGGCCGGCGTGTCGAGGTGGCTGTCCAGGGTCAGCAGGCGCTGCTGCAGGGCCTTGGCGCGGGCCAGCTCCTGCGCGCTGAACTCGATGGCATGGGCAGACAGCGGCGCACTCAGCGCCAGGGCAAGCAGCAGGGACAGGCGACGCAGCGACGGCATGGGCTCTCACCGGTTAGGAGAAGAGCCCGACCATAGCGCCGTGGCCAGCAGATTTGTAGAGCACCGCGAGCCGAGCGTGGGCTCGGCTCTACACGTTGGAATCAGTCCACCACGCGGCAGAACACGGCCTTCAGGTAACGCGATTCCTGCACGTGGGCCATGAACGGATGGTCCGGACCGGCGCCGGCCACCTTCAGGATCTGGATCGTGCGGCCGGAGAAATAGGCCGCGCGGCGCAGCATGTCCAGGAACTGGTCCTCGGCCACCAGGCCGGTGCAGGAGAACGTGGCGAACAGGCCGCCCGGCTTGACCACGCCCAGCGCCAGCTTGTTCATGTCCAGGTACTTCTTCAGCGCAGTGATGACCTGGTCGCGGTCGCGGGTCATCTTCGCCGGGTCCAGGATCACCACGTCGTACTGCTCGCCGCGGTTGGCGGCATCGCGCAGCCACGGGAAGATGTCGGACTGGACGAACTTCGGGCGCACGTTGTTCAGGCGCGAATTGCCCTTGGCGATCTGGATGACATCTTCATCGATGTCGATGCCGACCACTTCCGAAGCGCCACGCGCCGCCGCGTACACGGCGAAGCCGCCGGTGTTGCAGCACAGGTCGAGCACGGTCTTGCCTTCCACCTGCTGGCTCAGCCACTCACGGTTCTCGCGCTGGTCGGCGAAGAAGCCGGTCTTGTGCGCACCGGCCGGGTCGGCGCGGAACTTGATGCCGTACTCGGTGATCACCGACGCTTCGGTGGTGGTGTTGCCGTGGAAGTCGAAGCTTTCCTGCTTCTGCACATGTTCGTCGGCGAAGCTGTGGAAGCGGCAGCCCGGGAACTGTTCGCGCAGGGCGTCGTAGATCCATTCCCGATGGCGGAACATGCCGGCGGCGAAGAATTCGACCACCACCAGGTCGCCGTAACGGTCGACCACCAGGCCGGACAGGCCATCGCCTTCGCTGTGCACCACGCGCCAGGCGTCGGACACCGCATCGAGCTTCAGCACGCCGCGGCGCAGCTCGACCGCCTGGGCGATTTTGCGCGAGAACCAGCCGGCATCGACCGGCACGTTCGGGTCGGTTTCGAGGATGCGCACGGCGATGCGCGAGTGCCCGTTGTAGAAGCCACGGCCGATGAACTCGCCATCGATGCCGACGACGTCGACGATGGAACCGGGCTTGGGCCGGACGGTCGGCTTCTCGACCAGTTTCTGGAAGATCCACGGGTGGCTGGAGCGCCACGCGTTCTTGAGGCGGACAACGGGAAGGGGGGTATTCATCGGGCTATTGTAAACCGGCCGCCGGGGTCGGATCCCCAACGGGGCTCTGACCGCGACCAGCGTGCCAACCAAGGTTGGCACCTACCGGGGCGAGGAATGGGGTCGGAGCCGCGTTGGGGATCCGACCCCGCCGCCCCATTTGACGGCGGCCCGGCCAGGCCGCAGAATCGGCCCCAGAAGGGGAGTAGCTCCCAGACGTTGTCGCCGTCAATTCGAGCCCGCAGGCTCCGGTGCAACGGCAATCCCACCCGCGTGGGGTTGCGAGCGAGACCTTCGCCGTACTGGCGAAGCTCTGTCCCTGGATCCCCCTCCCGATCCTCCGTTGCAGATCCTCGCCGTCCGGCCTGGCATTCATCTTTCCAACGGATATTCCCAATGCAGACGATCGGTAATGTGTGGATGTGGGGCGGCTTCGTGGCGGTGGTCATCATCGCCCTGCTCGTCGACCTGGTGTTGATGCGACATGGCGGACCGCACAAGGTCACCTTCAAGGAGGCCCTGTGGTGGTCCATCGGCTGGGTCGTGCTGGCCCTGCTGTTCAACGCGGGCCTCTGGTACTACCTCAGCGAGACCGCCGGCCAGGTGGTGGCCAACAAGGTCGGCCTGGAATTCCTGACCGGCTACCTGGTCGAGAAGGCCCTGGCGGTGGACAACATCTTTGTCTTCCTGATGATCATGAGCTACTTCGCGGTGCCGGAGGAACAGCGCCAGAAGGTGCTTATCATCGGCATCCTTGGCGCGATCGTGCTGCGTACGATCATGATCTTCGCCGGCAGCGTGCTGATCAGCCAGTTCCATTGGCTGCTCTACGTGTTCGGTGCCTTCCTGCTCTTCACCGGCTGGAAGATGTGGTTCGCCGCCGGCCAGGAGCCGGACCTGGAGACCAACCCGGCCCTGCGCTGGATGCGCAGGCACCTGCGCCTGCTGCCGGACTACGCCGGCAACGCGATGAGCGTGATGCGCGACGGCAAGCGCTGGTTCACCCCGCTGTTCGCGGTGCTGATCCTGATCGCGGTGACCGACGTGATCTTCGCCGTGGACAGCATCCCGGCCATCTTCGCCATCACCACCGACCCGTTCATCGTGCTCACCTCCAACGTGTTCGCGGTGCTGGGCCTGCGTGCGATGTTCTTCCTGCTGGCCGGCATGGCCGACCGCTTCCACCTGCTGCCGTATGGCCTGGCGCTGGTGCTGGGCTTCATCGGCATCAAGATGATGATCATCGACCTGTTCAAGATCCCGACCCCGGTGTCGCTGGGCGTGGTCGCGGTCATCATCGCCGCCACCGTGGTGCTCAGCCTGAAGTACCCGCCGAAGGAAGACGCCGGCCAGGCCTGAGCCTGACCGGTATGCAGCGCGCGGCCGGTGGGATTGTCCCGTCGGCCGCCTCCACTTTCCCGTAGCGGTGGCCTTGGTTTCGCGCCGGCCACCGCCATTGCTGAGGTATGGACAACAACACGCCCCTGCCCGCCGGTGACGTGCCGGCCCCCCGCAACGACCGCATGCGCATCCTGCGGGCGTTCAATGTCAGCCTCGGCGCCGTGCTGGTGCTGCTGGCCGTGTTCGCCCTGCAGGGCAGCTTCGACTGGCGGCCGTGGGCGGTCGCGCCGCTGGAGGCCAAGGGCCTGCTGGGGCTGATCGGCGGTCCGATGCTGCATGCCTCGGTCGAACACATCGCCGCCAATGGCTTTGCGATCCTGATCCTCGGCACCCTGGCCGGCAGCGTATACCCGAAGGCCACCGTGCGTGCCCTGCCCCTGCTGTGGCTGGGTTCGGGCATCGGCGCGTGGATGCTGGGCAACCCCGGCAGTGTGCACCTGGGTGCCAGCGGCGTGACCCACGGCCTGATGTTCCTGCTGGCCAGCCTGGGCCTGCTGCGCCGTGACCGCGCGGCGATCGCCACCGGCCTGATCGGCATGCTGTTCTACGGCGGCATGCTGATGACCATCCTGCCGCATGCCGACGGCGTGTCCTGGCAATCGCACATGGGCGGCGCCTTCGCCGGCATCATCGCCGCGCTGCTGTTCCGCAACGCCGACCCGATGACGCCGCGCCCGCACTACAGCTGGGAGGACGAGGAAGACGAAGTCGAGCCGCTGGCCGACGACGAGCTGGAGCCGCCCTCGCCGCGCCGCGTGCCGGTGCTGTGGCAGCCGCGCGAGGGGCAGGATTACGTGGTGATTCCGTTCCGCCGGCCGGAAGACCCGCGCGGTTGAAGCGTCGCGTCATTGCCCGGTGGTGGCCGGCCTTGGTCGGCGCGATTGTTGTGTGCCAACCAAGGTTGGCACCTACCAGGGCACGCCCCAAGCCGCTCAGTTCGCAGCCGCGCCCACGCCATCCACCGCCTGCCGGCCCAGCGCCGGGTCATCGGTGAAGAACGCATCGATGCCGGTGGCCAGGTAGGCGCGCATCTCGGCAATCGAGCCTTCCGGGTTGCGCGCGCTGTCGGCGCCCTTGCGCAGGTTGCTGGCCTGGAAGTGGTTTTCCGGGCGGAAGGTATACGGGATCACCATCAGGCCGGCCGCATGCGCGTCACGCACCAGCGCTGTCGGCGTGCCCAGCGCACCGTTGGCCTCCAGCGGGATGATCGAACGCAGCTCCGGGCCGATGCCATCGGCGTAGCTGGCGATGTCCTTCAGCCCGGCCGGGGTCATCATCTGCGCATAGGTGAGCGTGCCACCGGCCTTGGCGACATCGGCCGGACGGGCATCGCCCTTCCACAGCAGCTGCAGCAGGCGGATGTTGCTGCCACGGCCGATTTTCCCACGCAGGTAGCGCAGGTTGGCGGTCTCGAACGACTGGATCGTCACCGGCGCGACGGCGGTGTAGGCGTTGCCGCGCAGCGCGGCCAGCACCTTGTCTTCCATCGGCAGGCCGATGGACTGGAAGTACGTCGGGTGCTTGATCTCCGGCACCAGGCCGATGCCACGGTTGGCGCGGCCGGCCTGCTGCATCAGGAAGGCCAGGATCTCGTCCAGGGTGGCGATGCGGAACTGGCCGTCGAACGCGGTGCTGCGCAGCTCCGGCAGGCGCTCGCGGGTATAGAGGGTCTTCAGCTCGGCCAGGGTGAAGTCTTCGGTGAACCAGCCGGTCACGCTCTCGCCGTCGATGACCTTGGTGGTCTTCCGCTTGGCGAATTCCTTGTGCTCGGCCACGTCGGTGGTGCCACCGATCTCGTTCTCGTGGCGGGCTACCAGCACGCCGTCCCTGGTCATCACCAGGTCCGGTTCGATGTAGTCGGCACCATCGGTGATGGCCTGGGCGTAGGCGGCCAGCGTGTGCTCGGGCAGCAGCGCGCTGGCGCCGCGATGGCCGTAGACCGATGCCTTGGCACCGGTGCTGGTGGTGGAAGATTCAGCACTCATGGCCACCGATGGTGCCACGGCCAGCGACAACAGCAACGCACAACCCCACGACTTCACTGCGACTTCCCCAAGCGGTATGTGATGGGGATCAGTATGCGGCGGGAATATGACAGGTGGGGGACCCGGGGTCGGATCCCCGCAGGGGCTCTGACCCCAACCTCCGTTTGCCTCTGCCGGGGCCGTATGCCAACCAAGGTTGGCATCTAGCAGAGCCTGACCCCTGCGTTATTTGCCGATGCAGAAGCTGGAGAAGATCCTGCCCAGCAGATCATCGGCACTCATCTGCCCAGTGATCTCGCCCAGCGCATCGTGCGCCAGCCGCAGTTCCTCGGCGGCCAGCTCCAGGTGCTCGTGCACCAGCTCGCCATCGGCACGCTGCGCATGTTCCTGCGCGCGTTCAATCGCATCCACATGGCGGGTGCGTGCGGAGAATTCGCCATCCACCTGCTCCCCTGCCCCGGCCGAGGCAATCGAACGCAGGCGCGTGTGCAGGTCTTCCAGGCCGGCACCGGTGGCGGCCGAAACGAACACGCGGTCCGGGTCGTCCAGCACCGGCAACGTGCCCAGCAGGTCCGACTTGTTGTGGATGTAGACCTTGTGTGGCACGGCGGCCACAGCTTCGCCCAGCGCGGCTTCGCCGGCGGACGGGTCGCGCGCGTCCAGCACGATCAGCGCCAGATCGGTGCGCTCGATTTCCACATGGGCGCGGCGCATGCCTTCGCGTTCGATGGCATCGCCGCCGTCGCGCAGGCCGGCCGTGTCGACCAGGGTCAGCTCCAGGCCGTCCAGGCGGATGGTCTCGCGCAGGGTGTCGCGGGTGGTTCCGGCGATGTCGGTGACGATGGCGCGCTCGCTGCCGGCCAGGGCATTGAGCAGGGAACTCTTGCCGGCATTCGGCGGGCCGATCAGCACCGCATGCAGGCCATCGCGCAGGCGACGGCCACGCTCGGCATCACGGCGCAGCAGGGCAAGATCAGCGCGCGCCTGTTCCAGCCCATGCCGCACCTGTGCGCCGCCCAGGGTATCCAGCGGTTCATCGGCGAAGTCGATGGCCGCTTCCACGTGGATGCGCAGCAGTACCAGCTGTTCGACCACCGCCTCGATGCGGCGCGAGAACACGCCGTCCAGCGAGCGACGTGCCGCACGCGCGGCACGGTTGTCACCGGCGGCGATCAGATCGGCGATGGCCTCGGCCTGGGCCAGGTCGAGCTTGCCGTTCAGGAAGGCGCGTTCGCTGAATTCACCGGGCCGCGCCTGGCGCGCGCCGAGCGCGATGCAGCGCGCGACCAGCTGCTGCAGCAGCACGGGGCTGCCGTGGCCCTGCAGTTCCACCACCTCTTCGCCGGTGAAGCTGTTCGGCGCCGGGAACCACAGCACGATGCCATCGTCGATCACATCACCGTCGGCATCGCGCAGCCGCGCGTAGTGCGCGTGGCGCGGGCGCAGCGTGGGCGCGCCCAGCGCGGTGGCAATGGCGGCGGCACGTGGGCCGGACAGGCGCAGCAGGCCGACACCGCCCGCGCCGGGGGCACTGGCGATGGCGACGATGGTGTCGGTGCGGGTCACATCGTTCATGGCTCAAAGCTTCTCCAGCTGCGCGCGCGCCTGCGCGGCCCCGCTGCCCTGCGGCTGCAGGGCGAGGTAGGTGCTGTAGGCCTGCTTCGCCTTGGCCTTGTCGCCGGCGTTGAAGTAGGCGTCGCCCAGGTTGAGGTGGGCCACCGCGCGCGACGGGTCGATCTTCAGGGTGTTTTCCAGCCAGCGCGCCGCTTCGGCGTAGCGCTGCTGGCGGTAGTAGACGAAGCCGAGGTTGTTGGCCGCCTGGGCAAAGTCCGGGCGCAGCTTCAACGCTTCGGTGAACTGCGCGACGGCTTCGTCGTACTGCTTCTCGCGGTAGAGCTGCAGGCCACGGTCGTTGGCCTGCTGCGCGCGCTGGCGGTCCGAGGCCGGGCCGGCGGTAGGCACCACCAGCCTGGCCTTGCCGCCCTGCAGGTCGGCCACGGTCACCGGCGCCTGCGCGCCCTTGGCATCCTGCGCGGCATCGACCTTGTTGTTCAGTGCGATGGCATCGGCCGTCAGCTGGCGCGTATCGGCGTTGAGATATTCCTGGCTGTCCGGCACCTGGAACACGAACTCGCCGCCCTGCGAACCGGGCAGGCTGCCGAAGGCCGGGGTCTGCTGCGAGACGGCCGACACCGCCGGCGCCACATAGGCGGCCAGTTCGGTGCCGGTGATCAGGCCGTCGCCATTGAGGTCGCCCTTGCCTGCCAGGGCCTGCAGCAGCACCCAGGTGAACACCGAGTGGCCGTTCGGGCCGGCGTCGGCCACCTGCTGGTCCGCGCCGCCGGCGGTCAGCATCTGCCGCGCGCTGCGGCGTGCGTTCTCGCGCAGGAACGACGATGACGACGGGCCACCGCGGGTCAGGCCCAGGCCGCTGTAGCAGGCGTCCATCACGAACATCACGTGCTTGGCCTGCATGCTCTCGGCGATGTTCTGGATGTCGGTCATCGCGATGGCGTCGGTGGCGAATTCCTTCGGGTCCGAATCCACCGGAATGATGTAGCCCAGGTCGCGCCCGGAGGCGAGCTGGCGGGTCGCACCGTGGCCGGCGAAGAACACGAACACCCGGTCGTTCCTGCCGGTGCGGTCGTCGGCCAGGCGGTCGTGGAAGGCGGCCAGGATGTTGTTGCGGGTGGCCTGCTCGTTCTTCAGCACGATCACCTGCGAGGACGGGAAACCGAACTGGCCGGTCAGGGTGTCGGCCACTGCCTGTGCATCATGGCTGGCGTATTCCAGCTTCGGCCATTTGGCGTAGTTGTCGATGCCGACCACGATCGCCCACGACTTCTCGTAGCCGGTGGTGACGGTGGCATCGCTGCTGGCACCCTTGCGTGCACGGGCGACGGTGAACTCGCGGCCGTTCCAGCCGGCGAACTGGTAGCCATCGGCAATCAGCCGATCCAGGATCTGCGGCAGCGCCTTCACCGCGCGGTCGTGGATGTCATGGAACAGGATGATGCCGCGCTGTTCCTTGTTCACCTGGCCCAGCACGCGCTGCACGATCGATTCCGGCACCGGGTCGGCCCAGTCCATCGAGTCGATGTTCCACATGATCGACTTCAGGCCGGCTTCGTTGAGCAGCTGCAGGCCTTCAGCGTTGCGTGCGCCATAGGGGAAGCGGAACAGCGGCGCACGCTTGCTGTCGACATCCTTCAGCAGGGTGTCGGTGTCCAGCACCTGCTGGCGCAGTGCCTCGCCCGTGGTGCGCGACAGCTGGGCGTGGGTCAGGCTGTGGTTGCCCACCGCGTAGCCCTCTTCCATCAGGTTGCGGCTGATCCTGGCCATCGGGCCCAGGCTGACCTTGCCGTCGGCTTCGACCTTGCCCAGGTTGCGGCCCACTTCGAAGAACACGCCCGGTACGTCGTAGCGCTTGAGGATGGCCACCACTTCATCGGTGTAGGCCTTGTGCGGGCCGTCGTCGAAGGTCAGCACCACGGTCTTGGCCGGCAGGTCGCGGCCGAAGATCTCGCGGTCGCTGTCCTTCATCGACATCGGGTACGGCTCGATCACCCCGTAGTCGCGCAGGATCGCCTCGCGGCTGTAGTCCTTGTGCAGGTGGGCGATGTAGTCCTCCCACTTCTCGCGCTTCAGGTCGATGGCGCGGGTGCGCTCGAAGCGGCTGAAGATGCGGGTCAGTTCCTGGTTGTAGTTGCGCTCGATCTCGTCCAGCGCGTCCAGGTCCTCGCCGATGCGCTGGTGCAGCTTGACCGCCGGCAGCGAGGAATCGGCACCGACGCGGTCGTGCAGGTCACGCAGCACTTCGCGGAAGGCCAGGCGATCGGCATCGAACAGTTCCGGGGCCGATTCGATGTAGTCCAGCACGGTGCCCAGCGTGGCGAAGCGCTGCGGGCTGCCACCGCGCAGCAGGCTGTCGAACTGCGCGGCGATGGCCGTGCGCTGTTCCAGACCATCGTGGAACAGCTGCTGGCCGATGCGGGCGGACGTCTGCCTGTCCGCATCGTTCTGCGTTTCTTCATCGGCCAGCAGGACCACGATGCGGCGGTAGCCATCGAGCTGGTTCTGCAACGCGGCCAGCAGCGGTGCGGCGGCCGGATCGGCGGCGGCGGCGGCCTGTGCGCTGGGCTGGCTGACAGTAGCGGTGGCGGGCTCCTTGCCCTCCTTGTCGCCGCAGCCGGCAACGGCCAGGGTCAACAGCAGCGAGGGCAGGAACAGGCGGAACGACGGCGCACGCGGCATGGCGGACTCGGAGACTGGGGACGCGGTGTGCGGGCGATTCTAACCCTGCATGCGAAAAGCCCGCCTTGCGGCGGGCTTTTGCGGGTCGGTCGGCTTATTTCTTCTTGACCGGGGCCGGGGCGGTGGTCGCCGGCAGCGGCTCGCCGCCGTGGCGCTTGGTCATCCACCACTGCTGCAGCAGGCCCAGACCGCCGTTGACCACCCAGTACAGGACCAGGCCGGACGGCATGAAGGCCATCATGACGCCGAAGACCAGCGGCATGAACTGCATCATCTTCTGCTGCATCGGGTCCATGCCCGGTGCCGGGGTCAGCTTCTGCGTAGCCCACATCACCGCCATGTTGATGATCGGCAGGATGAAGTACGGGTCGCGTGCGGTCAGGTCCTGGATCCAGCCCAGCCACGGCGCCTGGCGCAGTTCGACCGACTCGACCAGCACCCAGTACAGGGCGAAGAAGATCGGCATCTGGATGAGGATCGGCAGGCAGCCGCCCATCGGATTGATCTTTTCCTTCTTGTACAGCTCCATCATCGCGGTCTGGAACTTCTGGCGGTCATCGCCATAGCGTTCCTTCAGCTGCGCGATGCGCGGCTGGAAGCGGCGCATCTTCGCACCGCTCTTGTACTGCACGGCCGACAGCGGGTAGAGCACCAGCTTCAGCAGCACCACCAGGCCGACAATCGCCCAGCCCCAGTTGCCAACCAGCTTGTGCACTTGGTTCAGCACCCAGAACAGGCCCTGGCCGATCACCGCCATCATCGAGAAGCGGCTGTAGTCGACCACGCGGTCCAGGCCCGGCACGTCTTCCTTGGCGATCTGGTTGACCAGCTTCGGGCCGACCCACAGGCGCGCTTCGGTGCTGGTGGACTGGCCCGGGGCCACGGTGAAGGCCGGGCCACGCGCTTCGATCAGGTCACGACCGGCCACCTGCGACAGCACGTAGTGCGCGGTCTGGTCCTTCTGCGGGATCCAGGCAGTGAAGAAGTGGTGCTGCAGCATCGCCAGCCAGCCGCCGGTGATGTTCTGGTTCAGCGCGCCGTCGTCCAGATAATCCTTGAACGCACGACGCTGGTACTTCTTGTCGTTGTCGTACCAGGTGGCACCGTTGAAGCTGAACGAATCCGGGTTGGTCATGTTCCGCGACAGGATGGTCGGGGTACGGTCCAGGGTGCGGTAGACGTAGCCGTTCCACGGGGCGGCGCCGGTGTTGCTGACTTCGTCCTTGAAGCGCACGGCGTACTCGTTGCGCGAGACGGTCAGGGTGCGCTTGATGGTCACGCCGTTGTCGGCGGTCCACACGAACGGGATCTGCAGTTCGTTCTGGCCGTCGGCCAGGACGAAGTCGCGGACGTCACCGACCAGCTTGAAGCCATCGGCGCCCGGCACCGGGGTGTTCCTGTCCTCGCTGGCCCAGCCGCTGATCGCGCTGTACGGATGCGCGGGGTCTTCGGTCAGCAGGCGCACCGGCGCACTGCCTTCGTCCTTGGACTGCGGGAACTGCAGCAGCTCGGCGTCGAGCACGCGGCCGCCGTCCACCACCAGGCGCAGCACGTCGGTGGTGATGGTCACGCGCTGCGCGGCCGGGGTGGCGCTGGCCTGGGCCTGCTGCGCCGCGGCCTGGCCCGGGGCACCGGGGACCTGCGCGCTGGGGATGCTGCCCGGGGTCGCGCCTGGAACACTCTGTGCGGCCGCCTGGGCCGAGGGCGTGGTCGGAACGGGAGTCGGGACAGCCTTTTCACGGCCCCACTCCATCCACAGGAGCACGGCCACCATCAGCCAGGCAAAAATAAGGAATACGCGGGTCTGGTTCATCAGCGGGCAGGCTCGGCGGTGCCGGGACGCGATGCCGGCTCGGTCAAAGAGGGAGATGCAGTGCCATCTGGCGGCGGCATTGTGCCGTCCGCGCCCGGCGCGGGCAATGCGCGCAGGCGCCGCAGCAGGCGCAGGAAGGTCTGGCGGATCTCGTCGTTGCTGGCAGAACGCGCAGCACTACGGGCCACGACGACGAAGTCGCCTGGCTGGATATCGGTTCGTGTCTGACGCAGGATATCGCGCAGGACGCGCTTGATCCGGTTACGCCCGACGGCGTTCGGATCAACCTTGCGGGAAACCGCCAGACCCAGCCTGGCCGGCCGGTCAGCCGGCAGCCAGTGCAGGGTCATCAGCGGATCGGACACACGGCGGGCGCCGTTGAAGACCGTTGAATATTCGGCACGCGTGCGAACCCGCGCAGAGCGAGGAAATCGCTTGCGCGGGTCTGCAGTATTCACTGTCGAAGGGATTGCGTCTGCCGCGATGTGCGGCATGGCAATCAGGCGCTCAGGACTTTGCGGCCCTTGGCGCGGCGACGCGACAGGATCTTGCGGCCGTCAGCGGTCTTCATACGGGCACGGAAGCCGTGGTCGCGCTTACGCTTGAGGTTGCTGGGCTGGTAGGTGCGCTTGGTGGCCATGTGGGCCTCTCGTATGAATGGGACGGGAAAGAACCGGAAATTCTAGAGAGGTCTCCCCCCTCGCGTCAACCCCTGGTGACTACGCGAATTCATCGGCCTGTGCAATAGCTGTGGATGTTTTTGTGAATAAGTAGGGGACAAGCATTCCGAAGCCGGGCGCTCGGTGGTAGTCTGAGCCATCCATTTCCCCCTTTCAGGCCTGTGTTTGGGCGCATTGTCGCGCCTATCCACAGGCCACCGGACGATTATTGCCGATGGATGCCTGGTCCCGAAGTCTCGAACGCCTTGAAGCGGAGTTTCCGCCGGAAGATGTTCACACCTGGTTGAAGCCGCTGCAGGCCGATCTGCGCGCGGACAGCCTGGTGCTGTATGCCCCGAACGCCTTCATCGTCGACCAGGTGCGCGAGCTGTACCTGGCCCGGATCCGCGAGCTGCTGACGCACTTCGCAGGTTTCGGCGACGTTTTCCTTGAAATCGGCTCGCGCCCGCGGCCCTCTGAGGCGCAGAACGCGCCGGTTTCGAGTGCATCGACGGCAGTGGTGGCCGAGCCGCAGGTGCCGTTCGCCGGCAACCTGGACAACCACTACACCTTCGCCAACTTCGTCGAAGGCCGCAGCAACCAGCTGGGCCTGGCTGCGGCCTTCCAGGCGGCGCAGAAGCCGGGCGACCGCGCGCACAATCCGCTGCTGCTGTACGGAGGCACCGGCCTGGGCAAGACCCACCTGATGTTCGCCGCCGGCAACGCCATGCGCCAGGCCAACCCGGGTGCGAAGGTGCTGTACCTGCGTTCGGAACAGTTCTTCAGCGCGATGATCCGGGCCCTGCAGGAAAAGACCATGGATCAGTTCAAGCGCCAGTTCCAGCAGGTGGACGCGCTGCTGATCGACGACATCCAGTTCTTCGCCGGCAAGGACCGCACCCAGGAAGAGTTCTTCCACACCTTCAACGCGCTGTTCGACGGCAAGCAGCAGATCATCCTGACCTGCGACCGGTACCCGCGCGAAGTCGAGGGCCTGGAAGCGCGCCTAAAGTCGCGGCTTGCGTGGGGCCTGTCGGTCGCGATCGAACCGCCGGACTTCGAGACCCGTGCCGCGATCGTCCTGGCCAAGGCGCGTGAGCGTGGTGCCGAGATTCCCGATGATGTTGCGTTCCTGATCGCCAAGAAGATGCGCTCCAACGTGCGCGACCTGGAAGGTGCGCTCAATACCCTGACCGCCCGCGCCAATTTCACCGGCCGCGCGATCACCACCGAATTCGCCCAGGAAACCCTGCGCGACCTGCTGCGCGCCCAGCAGCAGGCGATCAGCATTCCCAACATCCAGAAAACCGTTGCCGACTACTACGGCCTGCAGATCAAGGATCTGCTGTCCAAGCGCCGGACCCGTTCGCTGGCCCGCCCGCGCCAGGTCGCCATGGCCCTGACCAAGGAGCTGACCGAGCACAGCCTGCCCGAGATCGGCGATGCCTTTGCCGGTCGCGATCACACCACGGTGCTGCATGCCTGCCGCCAGATCCGGACCCTGATGGAAACCGACGGCAAGCTCCGCGAGGACTGGGACAAGCTGATCCGGAAGCTGAGCGAATGATGCACGGACGCTGATGAGGCGTCATCGCACAAAACGGTGCAGAATCCGGTAGCAAGCGCGGGATGAGCTGTGGATAAAAAAGGCGTCGGAAAACGCGTCAAATTTATCCACAGCTTTCCCCCCCCCTGGGGGACGGTAATGCAGAGGGTTTCGAGGCTGGAAATCCTTTTTATTACAAAGACTTAGCATTGTTTTCCAGCGATTCTGTCTCTACCAGCACCACCAAGCTTTTGATTTATTCCACATTTTTTAAAGCATAGGGGCACGGAACCACATGCGTTTCACACTGCAGCGCGAAGCCTTTCTCAAGCCGTTGGCACAGGTCGTCAACGTGGTCGAACGCCGCCAGACCCTTCCGGTTCTGGCCAATTTCCTGGTCCAGGTGCAGAACGGCCAGCTGTCGCTGACCGGTACCGACCTGGAAGTGGAAATGGTGTCGCGGATCGCGGTTGAAGATGCCCAGGACGGCGAAACCACCATCCCCGCCCGCAAGCTGTTCGAGATCATCCGCGCCCTGCCCGACGGCAGCCGGATCACCGTCTCGCAGACCGGTGACAAGATCACCGTGCAGGCCGGTCGCAGCCGCTTCACTCTGGCAACCCTGCCGTCCAACGACTTCCCGTCGGTGGATGAAGTGGAAGCCACCGAGCGCGTGGCCATCGGCGAAGCGACCCTGAAGGAGCTGATCGAGCGCACTGCGTTCGCGATGGCCCAGCAGGACGTGCGCTACTACCTCAACGGTCTGCTGTTCGACCTGCGCGGTGATGCCCTGCGTACTGTTGCAACTGACGGCCACCGCCTGGCGCTGTGTGAAACCGACCTGGCCAAGCCCAGCGGTTCCAAGCGCCAGATCATCGTGCCGCGCAAGGGCGTGACCGAACTGCAGCGACTGCTGGAAAGCGGCGATCGCGAGATCGAGCTGGAAGTCGGCCGCAGCCACGTCCGCGTCAAGCGCGACGATGTCACCTTCACCTCGAAGCTGATCGACGGTCGTTTCCCTGACTACGAGGCGGTGATCCCGATCGGCGCCGACCGCGAAGTGAAGGTGGACCGTGAAGCCCTGCGTGCTTCGCTGCAGCGCGCCGCGATTCTGTCCAATGAGAAGTACCGCGGTATTCGCGTGGAAGTCTCGCCGGGCAACCTGAAGATCAGCGCGCACAACCCGGAGCAGGAAGAAGCCCAGGAAGAGATCGAGGCCGACACCACGGTCAGCGATCTGGCCATCGGCTTCAACGTGAACTACCTGCTGGATGCCCTGTCCGCCCTGCGCGACGAGGAAGTCATCATCCAGCTGCGCGATTCCAACTCCTCGGCGCTGGTGCGTGAATCCAGCAGCGAGAAGTCGCGCCATGTGGTGATGCCGCTGCGTCTCTGACGTTTGCGCTGTTCCACGTGAAACAGAAGACGCCCGGTAGATCCGGGCGTTTTTTTGTTCCACGTGGAGCATTGATGGGAATTGGGAGAACGGGAATTCTGCGTTGCCGCTTTGATCACTGCTTCCTGGATCGCGATGGATTCCTGGCTCGATGGATAAACGGCAGTCGTCGGATTCCGGGAAGTTCTCAGCAAACCGATCTGCCCTCTGCTGACGCCACTGTCCACAGCCTGGACTTCTGCTCGAAAGGCGCTGCCCTAGCTTTTAAATCTGGGTATAAATCTAAAGCATGGTGGTGATGGTAGGGCCAGATTTCGTGGAAAACATAGTTATCTAATTGATTTAAAAAGGATTTGTGTGCCTGAAACCCCCTGTATATGGGCACTTGGGGCTGGGGGGGAAGCTGTGGATAGTTTTCCAGACGGCTGAAATGCGCTTTTTTATCCACAGATTGCCCAGACCTTGTGTATAAGTCATACAGGCCCGCTGTGGACAGCGTGGAACGAGTTCCCTGAATTCTTTGAAATCTGTGGAACGCTTCGTAGCCCTGCCCTGCAGATTTCAAGGAATCCACGGTAACGTCGTCCGCTGCCTTGGCTGCAACGCGCGGATACGGTTCCACGCAGGGGTGAAATTCGCTGGATTCTGAGGGCGAGCACCCTGCTGGTTGCTGCAGATTTCAAGAAATCCAGGCCTTGCCAGCGTCCCTGTCCCATGGATTGGTCGCATCGATTTCCACGTGGAACCGCCTCGACTGCCGAGACCGGTGAACTCCACCAGCAAAGCCATGCCCGCACCGGCGGTCTTGACCGATGCAGTAAGCTGATGGATTCCCTGCCCTGCTACCGCCCCGAGCGGATGGTCCCCCGCGTCCCATGCTGATCCGCCGCCTCGCCTTGAACCAACTGCGCCGCTTCAGTGCCGTGGAACTGTCACCCCAGCCGGGCTTGAACCTGCTGACCGGTGACAACGGTGCGGGCAAGACCAGCGTGCTCGAGGCTCTGCACCTGATGGCGTATGGCCGTAGTTTCCGTGGCCGGGTGCGCGATGGCCTGGTTCGGCAGGGCCAGGAAGCGTTGGAAATCTTCGTGGAATGGGACGAACAGCGCGCCGATCACCCGCCGCACCGTCGCAAGGCAGGTCTCCGCCATAGCGGGCAGGACTGGAAGGGGCGTCTGGATGGCGAAGACGTTGCCCAGCTCGGCAATCTCTGTGCGGCACTGGCGGTTGTGACCTTTGAACCAGGCAGCCATGCCCTGGTCAGCGGTGGGGGCGAGCCACGCCGTCGTTTCCTCGATTGGGGCCTGTTCCACGTGGAACCAGACTTTCTTTCTCTGTGGCGACGGTATTCCCGCGCCCTCAAGCAACGCAATGCGTTATTGAAACAGGGCGGGCCCACGCGGATGCTGGATACCTGGGACCATGAGCTGGCCGAGGCCGGCGAACCGCTGACCAGCCGCCGTCAGCATTACCTCGAACGGCTGCAGGAACGGGCCATCGCCCTGGCAGCGGACCTGGCACCGCAGTTGGGCATCCAGGGTCTGGATCTCAGCCCGGGCTGGCGCCGGCACGAATTGCCACTGGCCGATGCGCTGCTGCTGGCCCGCGATCGGGACCGCCAGGCCGGTTATACCTCGGTGGGTCCGCACCGGGCCGACTGGAGCGTCGATTTCCACAGTATTCCCGGCCGGGACGCTCTCTCACGTGGCCAGGCCAAACTCACCGCCCTCGCCTGCCTGCTGGCCCAGGCCGAGGACTATGCCGAACAGCGCGGCCAGTGGCCGGTCATCGCGCTGGACGATCTGGCATCGGAACTGGACCGCACACATCAGGCCCGTGTCCTCGAGCGTCTGCTGGCCGGTCCGGCGCAGATCTTCGTAACGGCCACCGAGACCCCGGCGGCCCTGGTGGATCTCACCGATATCACCCGGTTCCACGTGGAACATGCACAGATCGTGGCTGTGCCATAGTGGCTACATCAGGGCCCACAAGGCCCGGCTGGTATAATTCAGGTTGCACCCCTTCTTACCCGGCCCATCGCCTCGTGCGGTGACCGATCTGCGGAGCCTACGGCAAGCGCAATGACCGACGAACAGAACACCCCGGTAAACAACGGCAACTACGACGCCAACAGCATCACCGCCCTGGAAGGGCTCGAGGCTGTCCGCAAGCGTCCTGGCATGTACATCGGTGACGTCCATGACGGCACCGGTCTGCACCACATGGTGTTCGAGGTCGTCGACAACTCGATCGACGAAGCCCTCGCCGGCCACGCCGACCATGTCGCGGTGACGATTCACGCTGACGGTTCGGTCTCGGTGTCCGACAACGGCCGCGGCATCCCGACCGGCAAGCACGAGCAGATGAGCGCCAAGCTGGGCCGCGAGGTTTCGGCGGCCGAAGTCGTGATGACCGTGCTGCACGCAGGCGGCAAGTTCGACGACAACAGCTACAAGGTGTCCGGCGGCCTGCACGGCGTGGGCGTCAGCGTGGTCAACGCGCTGTCGCAGAAGCTGCTGGTGGACGTGTTCCAGAACGGCTCCCACTACCAGCAGGAATTCAGCAACGGTGCTGCGGTCACCGCACTGGCAAAGCTGGAAGACACCACCAAGCGCGGTACAACCGTGCGCTTCTGGCCGTCGACCGTGGCGTTCCACGACAACGTGGAATTCCACTACGACATCCTGGCCCGTCGCCTGCGCGAACTGTCGTTCCTGAACTCCGGCGTCAAGATCGTGCTGGCCGATGAGCGCGGCGACGGCCGTCGCGATGACTTCCACTACGAAGGCGGCATCCGCAGCTTCGTGGAGCATCTGGCCCAGCTGAAGACCCCGCTGCACCCGAACGTCATCGCCGTCACCGGCGAACACAACAACATCGTGGTGGATGTGGCGCTGCAGTGGACCGACTCCTACCAGGAGACGATGTACTGCTTCACCAACAACATCCCGCAGAAGGATGGCGGTACCCACCTGGCCGGTTTCCGCGGCGCCCTGACCCGCGTGCTCAACAACTACATCGAGCAGAACGGCATCGCCAAGCAGGCCAAGATCAACCTGACCGGCGACGACATGCGCGAAGGCATGATCGCGGTGCTGTCGGTGAAGGTGCCGGACCCGAGCTTCTCCAGCCAGACCAAGGAAAAGCTGGTCAGCTCCGACGTGCGCCCGGCGGTGGAAAACGCCTTCGGCGCGCGCCTGGAAGAGTTCCTGCAGGAAAACCCGAACGAAGCCAAGGCCATCGCCGGCAAGATCGTCGATGCGGCACGTGCACGTGAAGCGGCGCGCAAGGCCCGCGACCTGACCCGCCGCAAGGGCGCGCTGGATATCGCTGGCCTGCCGGGCAAGCTGGCCGACTGCCAGGAAAAGGATCCGGCGCTGTCCGAACTGTTCATCGTCGAGGGTGACTCGGCAGGTGGCTCGGCCAAGCAGGGCCGCAACCGCAAGAACCAGGCGGTGCTGCCGCTGCGCGGCAAGATCCTCAACGTGGAACGTGCCCGCTTCGACCGCATGCTCGCTTCGGACCAGGTCGGTACGCTGATCACCGCGCTGGGTACCGGCATCGGCCGCGACGAATACAACCCGGACAAGCTGCGTTACCACAAGATCATCATCATGACCGACGCCGACGTCGACGGCGCCCACATCCGCACCCTGCTGCTGACGTTCTTCTACCGCCAGATGCCGGAGCTGATCGAGCGCGGTTACGTCTACATCGGCCTGCCCCCGCTGTACAAGATCAAGCAGGGCAAGCAGGAGCTGTACCTGAAGGATGACCCGGCGCTGGACAGCTACCTGGCCAGCAATGCGGTGGAAAACGCCGTGCTGGTGCCGGCCGCGGGTGAGCCGGGCATCGAAGGTGCCGCGCTTGAAAAGCTGCTGCTGACCTTTGCCGGCGCGCGCGATGCGATCGAACGCAATGCACACCGCTACGACCGCAACCTGCTCGAAGCGCTGGTCGACTTCGTGCCGATGGACCTGGCCCACCTGCGCGATGCCGGCGAAGGCCAGGGCCTGGATGCACTGGCCAAACGCCTCAACCAGGGCAGCCTGGGTAGTGCACGTTTCAGCCTGGAACTGCAGGAGCCGACTGACGAGCGTCCGGCCGCCGTGCTGGTGACCCGTCGCCACATGGGCGAGGAACACGTCCAGGTGCTGCCGCTGGCCGCCTTCGAGGGCGGCGAACTGCGCGCCATCTACCAGGCCGCCAGCCTGCTGCACGGCCTGGTCCGCGAAGGCGCCACCATCGGCCGCGGTGCCAAGTCGGTCGAGGTGGACAGCTTCGCCAAGGCGCAGAACTGGCTGCTGGAAGAAGCAAAGCGCGGCCGCCAGATCCAGCGCTTCAAGGGCCTGGGTGAAATGAATCCGGAACAGCTGTGGGATACCACGGTCAATCCCGATACGCGTCGCCTGCTGCAGGTGCGCATCGAGGATGCGGTCGCCGCCGACCAGATCTTCAGCACCCTGATGGGCGATGTCGTCGAGCCGCGCCGTGACTTCATCGAAGACAACGCGCTGAAGGTCGCCAACCTGGATATCTGATCCACGCTGTCCGTGGCCGGTGCGTGGGAACGCGCCGGCCTTCGCCCTTTGATTGCAGGTAATCGATGTCCGCTTCTGTCCCGGTCTCCGCTCCGCCGCCCGTTCCGCCAGCCTCCGCTGCGCCGCGCCGCCGGTCGCCCGTGGCGGCTTTCTTCATCGATCTGGGCATCGGCGCGGCCACGCTGTTCATCCTCAGCCTGATCAGCGGCATGGCGTGGGGGCTGTATCGCGGCATCCAGATCGGCTACGCCAGTGCCAAGGCTGGCGGTGGCGCCCCTGATGCTGCCAGCGTGACCGAGGCATTCGGCACCCCCGGGGCCCTTGCGCAGGTGCTGATGGCCCTGGTCGCCACCGGTGGCGCCGCACTGCTGCTGTACTTCTGGCGACGGCCCGCCAGCGCGGCCGAACGCCAGGCCTCGGCGCAGGCGCTGCGGCGCCCGTCCACCTGGGGGTGGACACTGCTGGTGGCCACACTGATCGTGATCGGCAGCAATGGCATTGCCTTCCTGGCCAAGCAGCTCGGCATTGAACCGGTGCCGACCAACCTGGCCCTGATGCAGCACGCCATCGAGCGTTTCCCGCTGTTCCTGATGCTGTTCGCGGTGGTGCTTGCCCCTGCCTATGAGGAACTGCTGTTCCGCCGGGTGCTGTTCGGACGCCTGTGGCAGGCCGGCCGGCCCTGGCTGGGCCTGCTGCTCAGCAGCCTGGCGTTTGCCCTCATCCACGAGATTCCCGGCACCAGCGCCAATGGCCCGGCCGAGATCGCCCAGCTCTGGCTGGTCTACGGCGGCATGGGTGCTGGCTTCTGCTGGCTGTACCGGCGCACCGGTACGCTGTGGGCCGCCATCATCGCGCATGGCCTGAACAACGCCGTAGCGCTGGCCGCGCTGGTGTTCTTCGGGTCAATGTAAGGCCGTGGCCGCTTGACGAAAAATTAAGCGGGCCCGGTCCACACTGCCTGCATGAACACGGGGGATTCCATGAAATCACTGCTGCTCGCCCTGCTCATCACCGCCCTGGTAGGGGCGTGCGCGACCACCACCTCACCCACCGGTCGCCGGCAGATGGTGGGTGGGGTGTCGCAGGCCCAGCTTGACCAGCTGGGGGCTCAGGCCTTTGCCGAGACCAAGCAGAAGGAAAAGATCAGCACCGATGGCCGCCAGAACGCGTACGTGCAGTGCGTGGTCAACGCGCTGGTGGCGCAGCTGCCCGCACAGTACCGTGGCGTACGGTGGGAGACGGCGGTGTTCGTCGACAAGGAACCCAATGCCTTCGCACTGCCCGGCGGCAAGGTCGGGGTGAATACCGGCATCTTCACTGTCGCCAAGAACCAGGACCAGTTGGCGGCCGTGATCGGCCATGAAATCGGCCACGTCATCGCCCGCCACCACGAAGAGCGCATTACCCGGCAGATGGGAGCGCAGACCGGACTGGCCGTGCTCGGCGCGCTCGCAGGGGCCGCCTATGGTGATGGCGCAGCCGGCACGGTCAACCAGCTGGGTGGCACAGCCGCGCAGACGGCCTTCCTGCTGCCGGGCTCGCGCACCCAGGAATCAGAGGCCGACGTCATCGGCCAGCGGTTGATGGCCGAGGCCGGTTTCAATCCGGCCCAGGCCGTGGATCTGTGGCAGAACATGATGGCCGCCAGTGGCGGACGCAGCCCGCAATGGCTGTCCACCCACCCCGATCCGGCCAACCGGATCCGCAAGCTGCAGCGCGACGCCCCCTCTCTGACACCCGCGTATCAGCAGGCCCAGGCGGCCGGTCGCAAGCCAAAGTGTGGGTGAGTGCGCAGATTCATGCTGTACTGCAGCACATAAAACGATTTCTCACGCCATCTGTTTCTGATACGTTTGGCGGCTCAGATTTTTCTGACAGTCCGACTTTGCCGCTGACGGCGGTTCGATCGAGGTGAACGATGATTTTCCGCAACCACAAAGCTGTGCTTTCCGTCCTCATCGCGACCGCCCTGACCGGCGCCGTGGTCACCGATGCCTTCGCCCAGTCGCGCTCGTCCGAGCGTGGCAACCGCGGTGGCAAGCAGGCCAAGGCAGAAGTCCTGTACCCGAATGCCACCCGTGAGGAGCCGAAGGAAAAGGCATCCGCGAAGATGGGCAAGCAGCTGCAGAAGCTGATTGACAACTACAACGAGCAGAAGTTCCCGGAGACCCTGGAAGTCGCCCGCGAAATCCTGGGCAACAGCGCCTCGAACAACTACGACAAGTCGCTGGCCGCGCAGCTGGCGTCGCAGGCCGCTTACCAGACCGACGACACGCCGGGGGCCATCGGCTATCTGAAGCAGGCCATCGAACTCAACGGTCTGGACAACAACGGCCACTACCAGTCGATGGTGATGCTGGGCCAGCTGCAGCTGCAGGAAGACCAGACCGCTGAAGGCCTGGCCACGCTGGACAAGTACTTTGCCGAGAGCAAGTCGAACAAGCCGGAAGAACTGATCGCCAAGGGCCAGGCCCTGTACCAGCTGCAGCGCTACCAGGAAGCGATTCCGGTCCTGCAGCAGGCCATTGCCGCCTCGCCGGAGCCGAAGGACAACTGGAACCAGCTGCTGATGGCTGCCCTGTCCGAAGCCGGCCAGACCGGTGAAGCGGTCAAGACCGCCGAAGCACTGGCGGCCAAGAACCCGAACGACAAGAAGGCGCAGCTGAATCTGGCCAACATGTACATGCAGGCCGATCAGATGCCCAAGGCAGCCGAGGTGATGGGCAAGCTGCGCAGCAGCGGCCAGCTCACCGAAGAGCGCGAGTACAAGCAGCTGTACTCGATCTATGCCAACACCGAGAACAAGGAAAAGGACGTCATCGCGGTCATCAACGAAGGGTTGCAGAAGGGCATCCTGAAGCCGGACTACCAGGTTTACCTGGCGCTGGCCCAGTCCTACTACTACTCCGACCAGGTGCCGCAGGCGATCGAGGCGTGGCAGAAGGCTGCCCCGCTGTCCAAGGACGGTGAGACCTACCTGAACCTGGCACGCGTCCTGCATGCCGAAGGTCGCGTTCCCGAGGCCAAGAAGGCCGCCCAGGAAGCTCTGGCGAAGGGCGTGAAGAACCAGGCTGATGCCAAAAAAATCATCAACCTGAAGTAAGTAGGAATAACGCCTGAACGCCTGCACGGTTGATGCGCAGGCGCTCAGGATTGGTATAAGCTTGGAGGTTCCTGCGGTGTCATGCACCGCTGATCAGGGATCCCGCCCCCGGGATTCCGGCCCCACTATTGAGCTCTTGGCGCATGACGGAACAACTAGTCGTTCACCGGTACGAACAACCCGATGACAAGGGGCTGAGCTGGCCTCGCATCGTCGGCATCGCGTTTGTAATCGCCCTGCATCTGGCCGCCTTCATGATGCTCCTGATCCCCGCTGTGGCCCCCAAGGCCGTGGCCGAGAAGGAGCGCAACGTCATGGTGACCATCGTCGACGCGCCGCCGCCGCCACCGCCGCCGCCGCCGCCGCCGCCGCCGCAGGACACCCCGCCGCCGCCGGTGAAGAATCTGTCGCCGCCGAAGCCGTCGCCCGTCCCGCCGCCGCCGCAGGCGCCGGTCGTCGACGTGCCGGAACCGCGCCCGAACGACATCGTCACCCCGCCGTCGCCGCCCTCGCCGCCGTCGCCGCCTGCCTCGATCGAGGCCAGCGTGGACATCTCGTCGAAGGCCATGAATCCGCCGCGCTACCCGCCGGCCGCTTTCCGCGCTGGTATCCAGGGCGAAGTGATCCTGATCATTGATGTCGATGCCCAAGGCAACGTCACCAATGTCACGGTGGAAAAGTCCAGCCGTAACCGCGACCTGGACCGTGCTGCGATGGAAGCTGCCCGCAAGTGGCGTTTCAACGCCGCTGAATCTGGCGGTAAGAAGGCTGCTGGCCGCGTCCGCGTCCCGGTCAACTTTGCACTGAACTGATGCGAGCGGGTGGCCGCCGGCCACCCCTCCTCCGGTTCGATTGTTTAGCTTAGCTACACCCTTTATCACCACACACAACAAAGGTAAGCGTCATGCTGCAGGAACTTTTCATCGCCGCTGCTGCCGGGGGCAATCCGTCCAACGCCCTGTCGCAGATGGGCTTCGAGCACCTGATCCACGAAATGACCACCCAGCCGGGTGACTTCGCTGTTTCCTGGGTGGTGCTGCTGACCCTGATCGTCATGTCGGCCATGTCCTGGTACTGGACCGTCATCAACATCTTCCGTTCGGTCCGCCTGAAGAGCGCCGCCGACCGCGTCGTCAGCCTGTTCTGGGATACCCCGAACGCGCAGGACGCCATCCGTGCGATGGAAGAACAGCCGGCTTCCGAGCCGTTCTCGAAGATCGCCCTGGACGCTGCCCAGGCGGCTGCCCACCACCAGCGCGCTGAAGGCGGCGCCACCGGCGGTCTGGGTGAGAACCTGAGCCGTTCGGAGTTCGTCGACCGCGCCCTGCGTCAGGCCGTGACCCGCGAAAGCAACAAGCTGCAGTCGGGCATGACCCTGCTGGCCACCGTCGGTGCAACCGCTCCGTTCGTCGGTCTGCTGGGTACCGTGTGGGGCATCTACGGCGCGCTGATCAAGATCGGTGCCACCGGCTCCGCTTCGATCGACGCCGTTGCCGGCCCGGTGGGTGAAGCGC
This sequence comes from Stenotrophomonas sp., assembly GCF_035634915.1. Classification (GTDB taxonomy): domain Bacteria; phylum Pseudomonadota; class Gammaproteobacteria; order Xanthomonadales; family Xanthomonadaceae; genus Stenotrophomonas. Next base: position 370,381 of record NZ_DASQCB010000005.1, on the reverse strand, counting down.
TGATCATGACCGCCATCGGTCTGTTCGTCGCGATCCCGGCCGTGTTCGCCTTCAACTTCTTCAGCAAGATCAACAGCGCGACCATCAGCAAGTTCGATACCTTCGCGCACGACCTGCACGACTTCTTCGCCACCGGTTCGCGCGTCCGCTGATTGCGGCGCGCGTCACCCTGCGACGAACCAAGTAGTCACCAAGATCTAGACGGAGCCCGTTATGGCTTTCAGTAGTGGTAACAGCGGCGGCCCCATGGCCGACATCAACGTGACGCCCCTCGTGGACGTGATGCTGGTGCTGCTGATCATCTTCATCATCACGGCGCCCCTGATGTCCCACAAGGTCAAGGTGGATCTGCCGGAGGCCAATCTGGTCCAGAAGCCGGATGACACCAACGACCGCAAGGGTCCTATCACCCTGGCAGTCAAGGAAGACGGCTCGATCTACTGGAACGACGAGGAAATCAACAAGCAGACTCTCGAGTCGCGCTTGGCGACCGCCGCCCAGCAGACCCCGCAGCCGCCGCTGAACCTGCGTGGTGACCGCACCACCAAGATGCGCGTCATCAACGACCTGACCAAGGTCGCGCAGGAGCAGGGCATGCTGGACGTCGGCTTCGTCGCGACCAAAGAGAAGGGGCAATAAGCCATGGCATTCAGTAGTGGTGGTGGCAAGGGCCCCATGGCCGACATCAACGTCACGCCCCTCGTGGACGTGATGCTGGTTCTGCTGATCATCTTCATCGTGACCGCGCCGATCATGACGTACCCGATCGCCGTGGACCTGCCGCAGCGCGTGCTCAACCCACCGCCGCAGCTGGTCGAACCGCCGCCGCCGATCGAACTCAAGATCGACGCCAGCAACCAGGTCTCGTGGAACAACAGCCCGATCAGCACGCATGATCTGCAGCAGCGGATGGAGCAGGAGGTCCAGCGTGACCCGACCAACCAGCCCGAACTGCGCATCGATGCGAGCCCGGATTCGGAGTACGACGTGATGGCCAAGGTTCTGGCCGCCGCGAAGAACGCCCAGATGAAGAAGATCGGCTTCGTGCAGCAGTAATACGTAATACCGCAGCACAACAGTCATGACGCGACTGCAGACGCCCCTGGAGACAGGGGCGTCTTTTTTTGTACGGGGTCGTATCCCTTTCCGCAGGAAAGCGCCCTGACCCCATCACCACGCTCGTGCCCGCTATGATCGGCGCATGCTCGCCCTCTTCGATTCGCTGCGCCTCTGGCTCGATGGCATCGCCCACCTGGGAACGATCCTCGCCGTCGCCTACCTGCTGTACCTGCTCGCCCTGACCGGCTGGATCATGCTGCAGAAGCGCGAGCCGGTAGCCACGCTCAGCTGGATCCTGTCGCTGGCGCTGCTGCCCTATCTCGGGCTTTTCATCTACTACCTGCTGGGCCCGCAGAAGGTGAAGCGGCAGCGCCTGCGCCGCGGCCGCGCACGTTCGGGCATGGAGCACTACAGCGATGTCTGCCCGCCCGATGCCGGGTGCACCGAACTGGCCAAGGTGGCGCAGGCCACCACCGGCCTGGCGCCCAGCAGCGCCACCGAAGTGACCTGGTTGGTGGATGGCGCGGCGACCTACGCTGCGCTGCTGGAGGCGGTGGCCGAGGCGCGCGACCACATCCATCTGGAGTACTACATCTTCAACCCCGACCACGCCGGCACCGCCCTGCGCGATGCCCTGGTCGAGCGCGCGCGTGCGGGCGTGGAGGTGCGCCTGCTGCTCGACGCGGTGGGCTCATCATCTTTACCGAAACGCTTCCTGCAGCCGCTGCTGGATGCCGGCGGTGAAGCGGTGTGGTTCCACCCGCGGCAGCTGCTGAAACCCTTCAAGCGGCCGTGGTTGAACCTGCGCACGCACCGCAAGCTGGTCATCATCGACGGTCGCCTGGCCTTCACCGGCGGCATCAACATCACCGACGAGGAAGACGAAAGCCGCAACGCCAACGCGTACCGCGACCTGCACATGCGCATCCGCGGCCACGTGGTGCGCAGCCTGCAGCTGGTGTTCGCCGAGGACTGGCTGTACGCCAGCGGCCAGGAGCCGTCGCAGTTCAATGTTGCCCGGATGTGGCCGGCGGACATGCCATTGCGCGGCGACGGCAGCATTGACGCCCAGGTGCTGGTGTCCGGACCGGATTCGGGCTGGGAAACCATCCATCGCCTGCATGTGGCGGCCATCCAGGAAGCCAATGAGCGGGTCTGGCTGGTAACGCCCTACTTCGTGCCCGGCGAGGCCGCGCGCATGGCCCTGACCTCGGCGGCACTGGGTGGCCTGGACGTGCGCCTGCTGGTGCCGAAGATGAGTGATTCCTGGTTCGTCACCCAGGCCGCGCGCTCCTACTTTGACGAACTGCTGCACGCCGGGGTGAAGATCTACGAGTACGGGCCGCGCATGCTGCACACCAAGGCGTTCATCGCCGATGACGATGTCTGCATTGTCGGCAGCGCCAACTTCGACCACCGCAGCTTCCGGCTCAATTTCGAGCTGTCGATGATGATCAGCGACCGCGACCGCGTGGCGGAACTGGCCACGCTGCTGCAGGCCGAGTTCGACAGCGCCAGCCGCGTGCACGATGAGGCCGGCCGTTCGCTGTGGCTGCACCGCCTGCCGGAAGCCTTCGCCCGGCTGGCCTCGCCGCTGCTGTAAGGCGGCGCTACACTGCGGCCGATGACCGGGGAGGACTGGATATGTACTGGCTGTACCTGCTGCTGGCGCTCGGCTGCTTCGCCTTCGCGCTGAAAACCCCGAACATGGGCCTGATGTCGCTGGCCCTGCTGGCTGCCCTCGGCTTCCTGCTGGCGTGGGTGCGCGGCCGCTACGTGGCGCGCTTCGGTGACCTGCAGCGCGACCCGTCCACCCTGGTCGATGCCGAGGAACTGCGGCGCCTGCGGGAACAGGCCCGCGCGCAGACCGCTGACGGCACTCCCCCACCCTCTTCTGCCCCGTAGTCCCGTTCCATGACCCAGCTCAGCGTCAACGTCAACAAGATCGCCGTCCTGCGCAACTCGCGTGGCGGTACCGAACCCGATGTCGTGCGCGCCGCCCAGGCCTGCCTGGACGCCGGCGCCCACGGCATCACCGTGCACCCGCGGCCGGACCGTCGCCATATCACCGCCGAGGACGTGCTGGCGCTGTCCACCCTGACCCGCGCCCGGGGTGTCGAGTTCAACATCGAAGGCAACCCGTTCGCGCCGCCGCGCGAGGGCTATCCGGGCCTGCTGCCGCTGTGCGCGCAGACGCGCCCGGCACAGGCCACCCTGGTGCCGGATGGCGATGGCCAGATCACCTCGGACCATGGCTTCGATTTCGAACGCGACGCCGAGCGGCTGCGTCCCCTGGTGGCCGAACTGAAGGCCATGGGCTGCCGCGTCAGCCTGTTCGTGGATGCCGGCAATCCGCTGCTGGAGCAGGCAGCGGCGGTTGGCGCCGACCGCATCGAGCTGTACACCGGCCCGTACGCCGAAGCGCACGCGGCCGGCGATGCCGCCGCGATGCTGGACCTGTTCGCCACCGCCGCGCGCCGCGCGCAGGCCGTCGGCCTCGGCGTGAATGCCGGCCATGACCTTTCGCAGGACAACCTGCGTGACTTCCTGGCCGCGGTACCGGAGGTGCTGGAGGTGTCGATCGGCCATGCGCTGATCGGCGAGGCGCTGTACGACGGGCTGGACACCACCGTGCGGGGCTATCTGGCCCTGTTGTAATTGCCGACGCCGGGCATGGCCCGGTGCTATCGGCTGGCGCCCATCGCAGCTGCTGAGACATCCGTGGCCCATGCTTCCTGCCTGCTGCGGCGATGGTGCGTGCGCGAACACCTGAAACCTGTGGATAACACTGGGGTCAACGTACCTCCGGATCCGCCCCAACGCTTACAGCCACGTGAATCCTGGCCGCTTGCGCCGCCTGTGGTTAGCAATAATACTAATAGCTCTTGTTTGGCCGGAGGGCGCCATGCAACCCCACCCTCGCAACACCCAGGCCGCCATCAAGGGCCGGGGTTCCACCTCCCACCTGGCTGGCCGCTTCGAAAGCACGGTGAGCGAAGCCGTCGATGACGGCTGGGCCATCGACGAAAGCGAAGAATTCCTCGCCCCGCGCCTGCGCACCGAGGTGCGTGCCGAGACCGCGCGCAGCATCATCAGCCGCAACAACTCCCCGGACGTGGGTTTCAGCCAGTCGGTGAATCCGTATCGCGGCTGCGAGCACGGCTGCTCGTACTGTTTCGCCCGCCCCTCGCACGCCTATCTGAACCTGTCGCCAGGCCTGGACTTCGAAACCAAGCTGTTCGCCAAGACCAATGCGCCGCAGCTGCTGCGCAAGGAACTGTCGAAGCCGGGCTACGTGCCGCAGCCCATCGCGCTGGGCATCAACACCGATGCGTACCAGCCGATCGAACGCAAGTTCAAACTGACCCGCCAGCTGATTGAAGTGATGCTGGAAACGAAGCATCCGTTCTCCCTGATTACCAAGAACGCCCTGGTCGAACGGGATATCGATCTGCTGGCACCGCTGGCGGCGGAGAACCTGGTGAGCGTGCACTTCTCGGTGACGTCGCTGGATCCGCATCTGTCGGCGAAACTCGAGCCGCGCGCATCGGCACCACACGCGCGACTGCGTGCGATGAAGCGCCTGCATGAGGCGGGCATTCCGGTGGGCGTGATGGTGGCGCCGGTGATTCCCTGGATCAACGACAGCGAACTGGAAGCCGTGCTGGAAGCGGCGCACGACGCCGGAGCCGCCACTGCGGGCTACGTGCTGCTGCGCCTGCCCTTGGAAGTCGCGCCGCTGTTCCGCGACTGGTTGGACACGCATCATCCAGACCGCGCCGCGCACGTCATGAGCACCATCCAGCAGCTGCGTGGTGGCAAGGACTACGACAGCCAGTTCGGCACGCGCATGCGTGGCCAGGGCGTGTATGCAGACCTGTTGAACAACCGATTCAAGCTGGCGCGAAAGCGGTTGGGCTTCAACGCGCAGAACAGCCACTGGCCCAAGCTGGATTGCAGCAGGTTCTTGAAGCCGTTGCCGCCGCGGAAGGAATCACCGCAGGGTTCGTTGTTCTGATTGCGTAGAGTCGAGCTTGCTCGACTGAGAGCGGAGAAGCAGTCGAGCATGGCTCGACTCTACAGAGAGCGGAAAGCAGTCGAGCAAGCTCGACTCTACCCACCAAACAGCTTCTGTGCGCTCTGGAACAGGATCCAGCTGGTGGCGATGAACTTGTCGCCGCCCTGCGGCCGGTTGCCGCGATGGGTGTGGGTGAACGCGGTGGGCGCGATCAGCAGGCTGCCGGTGCGCGGTGCGATCTTGCGGCCCTGGAACAGGAACTCGGTTTCGCCTTCCTCGAAGCCGTCGTTGAGGTACAGCGTCCACAGCAGGTGGCGGTGCAGCGTTTCGGCCTGCGCATCCTTCGGGTACAGCTCGCAGTGCCAGTAAGGGTAACCGCCCTCGCCCGCCGCGTACCACTGCAGGTTGATCGCACCCGGGCGCAGGCAGGTGCGCGCGAGATCGGCCAGCTGTTCCGGCGCCATGTCGGGGAAATCCTCGGCTGACAGTCGGCGTGGCCCGTTGCTGTCTTCGATCTGCAACATCAGCGGTGCAATCAACGCCTGTGGATAACGGCGTAGATAAGTCTGCAGGCCGGCAAAAACCGCCTGCTGCAGGGCGTTGTCCACCTCGCGCCACGCATCCAGCCCACTGATGCGCAGATCCTTGCTGTGCTTGAGTTCGGGGAAGACGCCGCTGCCTACCGCGCCGGGCTTCAGGCCCTGGCTGCTGCGCATGCGGGCCACGATGGCGGCGCACACGTCACTGGGGACGGCGTTGTGGATGACTTCAATGAAATCGACCGGGCCCGGCTCGTGCATGCATGCAATCCTTCGGCGGCAAGGGCTTGATGGTGCCGTTTGCCGCCGCTGCTGTCACCCTGCGGTCATGTCATCGCTTTGCCATGACCGCTGTAGGAATTGCCTCACTCACGCGTTCTGCGCGTCATGTTGCTGGTGATAACGCACTGCCTCGGCCACTTCCTCGCGCGAGCCGAGGAACACCGGCACGCGCTGGTGCAGGTGGTTGGGCTGCATGTCGAGGATGCGTTCGCGACCGGTCGATGCGGCGCCGCCGGCCTGTTCAACCAGCAGGCCCATCGGGTTGGCTTCGTACATCAGGCGCAGCTTGCCGGCCTTGTCCGGTTCCTTCTTGTCCCACGGGTAGATGAAGATGCCGCCGCGGGTGAGGATGCGATGCACGTCGGCGACCATGCTGGCGATCCAGCGCATGTTGAAGTTCTTGCCGCGCGCGCCTTCCTTGCCGGCCAGCAGGTCCTGCACGTAGCCCTGCATCGGTGCTTCCCAGTGGCGCTGGTTGGACATGTTGATGGCGAATTCCTGGGTGGCCGCCGGAATCTGCATGTTCTCGGTGGTCAGCACGAACTCGCCGGTCTCGCGGTCCAGGGTGAAGGCATGCGTGCCGTGGCCGACGCTGAGCACCAGCTGGGTGCTGGGCCCGTAGATGCAGTAGCCGGCGGCAATCTGCCTGCTGCCCGGCTGCAGGAAGGCTTCATCGCCGGGCAGCTCGACGTTGGTCGGGCAGCGCAGCACCGAGAAGATGGTGCCGACGGAGACGTTGACGTCGATGTTGGAGCTGCCGTCGAGGGGATCGAACAGCAGCAGGAAATCGCCGCGCGGGTAGATGTCCGGCACCGGCTGGCTGTGGTCCATCTCCTCCGATGCGCAGGCGGCGAGGTGGCCGCCCCAAGCGTTGGCTTCCAGCAGGATCTCGTTGCTGATGACGTCCAGCTTCTTCTGCGCTTCGCCCTGTACGTTGCCGGTGCCGGCTTCGCCCAGTACGCCGCCGAGGGCGCCCTTGCTGACGGCGATGGAGATGCTGGTGCAGGCGCGGGCGACCACGGCGATCAGCTGGCGCAGGTCGGCGTTGATGCGGCCGGCGTGCTGTTCCTGGATCAGGAAGCGGGTCAACGAAGTACGGGACATGGGCGGGCAGGTCTCGGCAGCGGGAAAACGCCTATTGTCGCTGCTGTGCGCGGCGCGTGCGTGATTGGTTTGAGGCGAAATCGTTTACAGGGGCGTTGCGCTGGTGGCGCCTTCCTTCATGGAGGCGCAGGGCGAGGCACACCGTGGCCAGGACACGCCGTAAACCCATCCATGGGGGCTCGGTCGGCGCATCCATGCGCCTCACGGTCCTGGCCACGGTGTGCCTCGCCCTGCGCTTCAGGGTTCGCCGCGAGCGCGGAGGGTGTGGCAAAGGCAGGAGCAGGAGCAAAAACAAAGGCGCCTTTCGGCGCCTTCGTCTTCAAACCACTGGAGCGTTGCTTCAGCCCTTGGCGACGGTGGCAACGGCCTTGGCGACGTATTCCAGGTTGTTCTGGTTCAGCGCGGCCACGCAGATGCGGCCGGTGCCGACGGCGTAGATGCCGAACTCGTCGCGCAGGCGTTCCACCTGCTCACGGCTCAGGCCGGAGTAGGAGAACATGCCGGCCTGTTCGTTGATGAAGCCGAACTGCGGCGCACCGGCGGCGGCGAGCTTTTCGACCAGGCCCTGGCGCAGGGCGTGGATGCGCTCGCGCATCTCGGTCAGCTCCTGCTCCCACATCGCGCGCAGGTCCGGGTTGGTCAGCACGCCGGCCACCAGCGCGGCACCGTGGGTGGACGGGCTGGAGTAGATCGTGCGGATCACGCGCTTGACCTGCGACTGCACGGCCTTCGCATCAGCGGCGGTCGGGGCGACCATCGACAGCGCACCCACGCGTTCGCCATACAGCGAGAACGACTTGGAGTACGAGTTGGCGACGATGAAGCTGTCGATGCCGGCTTCGGCGATGATGCGCACGGCGGCGCCATCCTGCTCGATGCCCTTGTCGAAGCCCTGGTAGGCCATGTCGATGAAGGGGAACAGCTGCTTGTCCTTCAGGACTTCGGCCACCTGCTTCCACTGGCTGACGGTGAGGTCGGCGCCGGTGGGGTTGTGGCAGCAGGCGTGCAGCAGCACCACGGTGCCGGCCTGCAGCTTCTGCAGGTCGGCCAGCATGCCGTCGAAATCCACGCCATGGGTGGCGGCATCGAAGTAGGTGTACTCGACCACGTCGAAGCCGGCGGCGCCGAACACCGCGCGGTGGTTTTCCCAGCTCGGGTTGCTGATGGCGATGGTGGCGTGCGGCAGCAGCTTCTTCAGCACGTCGGCGCCGACGCGCAGCGCACCGCTGCCGCCGACGGTCTGTGCGGTGGTGACGCGGCCGGCGGCCAGCAGCGGCGAGTCCTTGCCGAACACCAGTTCACGGGTCGCCTGCGTGTAGGCAGGCAGGCCGTCGATCGGCAGGTAGCCACGCGGTTTGGCTTCGGTGGCGAGCTGCTGCTCGATCTGCTTGACGGCGCGAAGCAGCGGAATGCGGCCGCTCTCGTCGTAGTAGATGCCCACACCCAGGTTGACCTTGGTCGGGCGGCTGTCGGCGTTGTACGCCTCGGTCAGGCCCAGGATCGGGTCGCCCGGGACCAGTTCCACGTTTGCAAAGAAGGACACGGCGGTACTCGTTCTATTTGAGGGGGAGAAGAAGCGCGGGTCGCGAAGCTGCGGCCGGCGGCCGCAACCGGCCCATCGTAACAAAGCGTGCCACCGGCGCGGCGGCCATCGTCACGCTGCAGCCCGTACCATGCCGTGTTGTTTCCCCGCCGTGCGTGTAGCTGAACGATGAACGAGCCCTTGGCGCCCCACAGCCTGCCCCTGCTGATCGCTCTGCTGCCGCTGCCGGTGCTGGCCCAGAGCGCCGACTCTGCTCCACAGCAGCTGCCGACGGTGGAAGTTGAGGCTGCGCGCGTCCAGGGCATCGACCCGTTCGCGCTGCCGGCCAGCCAGGACACGGTGTGGGTGGGCGATGACCGCAGCGGACCCGGCGTGCAGGTCTCCGAGGCGCTGGCCGGGGTGCCGGGGGTGCTGGCCCGCGACCGCCAGAATTACGCGCAGGATACCCAGCTGTCGATCCGCGGCTTCGGCGCGCGCTCTACCTTCGGCGTGCGCGGTGTGCATGTGCTGATCGATGGCGTGCCGGCCACCATGCCCGATGGCCAGGGCCAGCTGTCGCACGCCAGCCTGCTCGGCGCCGAGCGCATCGAGGTGCTGCGCGGCCCGTTCTCGGCGCTGTACGGCAATTCCTCCGGCGGCGTGCTGCAGGTCTGGAGCGCGCAGGGCCAGGCCGGTGACCCGTGGCGCCTGCGGGTCAATGCCGGTGCCGGCAACACGCTCAGCGTCGGCGCGCAGCTGCGCGGTGCCGGACCGGTGGTCGACTACAACATCGCCGCCAACCATTTCCGTACCGATGGCTGGCGCGACCACAGCGCGGCGCGGCGTGAATCGCTCAACGCACGGCTGGGTGCCGAGCTGGGCGGCGGCCGCCTGGAACTGCTGCTCAACGCGCTGGATGCCCCGGACGCGCAGGACCCGCTGGGCCTGACCCGCGCCCAGGTGGCGGCCAACCCGCGCCAGGCCACGGCCGTGGCCGAGCAGTACAACACCCGCAAATCGGTGCGGCAGCAGCAGGCCGGCCTGCGTTGGACCCGCGAAAGCGGCGCCCAGCGCTGGCAGCTGATGGGCTATGCCGGGCAGCGCGCGGTGACCCAGTTCCTGCCCATTCCGCCTGCCGCGCAGGCCAACCCGTTGCATGCCGGCGGGGTGATCGACCTGGACGGCGGCTACGGCGGCGTGGATGCGCGCTGGGGCTGGAAGGGTGACCTGGCCGGGCGTCCGCTGGACGTGGTGGCGGGCATCAGTGCCGACCGCCAGCGCCAGCACCGCACCGGCTACGAGAACTTCGTCGGCAGCACCCTGGGCGTACGCGGCCGCCTGCGCCGCGACCAGATCGACACCGTGCAGAACGTCGACCAGTTCGCCCAGGCCTGGTGGCAGTGGAGCCCGCGCTGGTCGGTGCTGGCCGGCGTGCGCCACAGCGTCGTGCGTTTCGAGTCGGATGACCGTTACATCACCGGCAGCAACCCCGACGACAGTGGCCGCCGCCGCTATCAGGCGACCACGCCGGTGGCCGGGGTCAGCTTCGAGGCGACCCCGCAGTGGCGCCTGCACGCGGCGGTCGGACGCGGCTTCGAGACCCCCACCTTCAACGAGCTGGGCTACCGCAGCGACGGCCAGGCCGGCCTGGCGCTGGACCTGTCGGCGGCGCGCAGCCGCAACATCGAAGTCGGCAGCAAGTGGCATGCGCAGAGCGGCACCCAGCTCGATGTCAGCGTGTTCCGCGCCGTTACCGACGATGAGCTGGCCGTTGCCAGCAACACCAATGGCCGCAGCACCTACCGCAACATCGGCCGCACCCGCCGCCAGGGCGTGGAACTGCAGTACCAGCAGCCGCTGGCCGAGCAGTGGGAACTGCAGCTGGCCTGGACCTGGCTGCAGGCACAGGTGCGTTCGCCGTACCTGACCTGCGGTGGCAGTGGTTGCCGCGTGCCCGACACGGTGGTGGCGGCCGGCAGCCGCCTGCCCGGCGTGCCGCGGCAGCAGGCCTTCGCCCGCCTGCAGTGGTCGCCCGGCGACTGGCAGTGGGCGCTGGAGGCCAACGCCAGCAGCGACACGGTGGTGAACGACCTGGCCACCGAGCGCGCGCCCGGCTACACCGTGCTGAACCTGGAAGCCGGCCGCCGCTGGACCCTGCCCGGCGGTGATCTGCGCGCCTTCGCGCGCCTGGACAACCTGCTGGACCAGGCCTACATCGGCTCGGTGATCGTCAACGATGGCAACGGCCGCTTCTACGAACCGGGCCCCGACCGGCGCGCCAGCGTGGGCCTGCAGTGGTCGTGGCGCTGACCCGGCCGCGCTGTCTGCCTGGTTACACACGCTTACATTTGCACACGCGGGAATACACGACAGCGTCGCTATCATGACGCAAATGGGAATCGATCCCATTTGAATCTCCGATAAGGACTCCCCTGTGACTGCCGATGCCCTCACCCGCGCGCGCCTGCCGCGCGCTGCCTTGCCGTGCCCGCGCGCCATCGCGCTCGCCATCGCTCTGGCGCTGCCGCTGGCCGCCCATGCCGAAGCCCCCGCCGATGCCAACCCGACCACCCTGGATGGTCTGGAAGTCACCGCGCGCCGCCAGTCGCAGGCCGACAGCTACACCCTGCCGATCAGCAAGGCCGCCATCGGCCTGGATCTGAGCCTGCGGCAGACCCCGCAGTCGGTGACCACGGTCACCCGCCAGCAGATGGATGACCTGCAGATCGAATCCATCGATGACGTACTGACCAGCACCACCGGCATCACCACCTATTCGCTGGACAACGCCGGCCGCACCACCTTCCGTGCGCGCGGTTTCGACATCGGCAACTTCAAGGTCGATGGCATGCTGATCAACGGTGCCAGCAGCTTCAGCGGCGGCGGTGCCGGCCTGAACATGGACCTGTACGACCACGTGCAGGTGGTGCGCGGCGCCAACGGCCTGCTCGGTGGCACCGGTGACCCGTCGGCCACGGTGTACCTGGAGCGCAAGCGCCCGACCCGTGAGTTCGGTGGTGCCGCCTCGCTGACCCTGGGCAGCCATGACAAGCGCCGCCTGATGGGCGACGTCAACGTGCCGCTGACCGCCGATGGCCGCGTGCGCAGCCGCTTCGTGGTCAGTGCCGAGGATTCGGATACCTTCCGCCAGCGTGAGGACGTGCAGCGCCTGGGCGGCCTGGCCAGCTTCGAGGCTGACCTGGGTGATGCCACCGTGGTGAACCTGGGCGTGCAGTACGAACGCACCCGCAACGGTGGCGGCTCTTGGGGCAGCAACGTGCCGATCTGGTGGGCCGACGGCACCCGCACCAACCTGTCGCGCAGCACCAACCCGGCGGCCGACTGGAGCGTGGCCAAGCGTGACAACACCTCGGTGTTCGGCAGCGTGGAACAGGGCCTGGGCGCGGACTGGAAGCTGCGCGTGGCGTTCGCCCATGACAGCGGTGAGAGCTACACGAACTACGGCGTGGCCAAGGTCAACAATGCTGCCCGCGGCCAAGGCTACGCGGGCTTCTGGAACCCCGATGGCAGTGGTGCCTTCCTCAATGCCATCCACAGCGAATCGGAAACGCGCCGCGACAACCTGGACATCAGTGTCAGCGGCCCGCTGCAGCTGTTCGGTCGCGAGCACCAGCTGATGGCCGGCTTCAACGGCTACCGCAGCGAGATCACCGATTACAGCTTCAGCGCCGCGCTGGGCAACTGCACCATCGCCGGCGTCGCCCCGTGGAGCGGCTGCCAATACCGCGCGGTCGGCCTGCCGATCGACGACTGGCGCACCTGGGACGGCAGCTACGCGCCGTTCGAGACCTTCCGTACCCCGGCCCGCACCAAGACCATCACCCAGAACCTGGGTGGCTACCTGGCCGGCCGCTTCAGCCTGGCCGAGCCGCTGTCGCTGGTGCTGGGCACCCGCGTAAGCAACTACAAGACCTACACCCAGACCTACACCCAGGCCGACGTGCGTACCCGCGGTGCCGCCAGCGGCGACCAGCAGGTGGTGACCCCGTACGCGGGCCTGGTATGGGACTTCGCCGCGAACTACTCGGCCTATGTGAGCTACACCGATGTGTTCAGCCCGCAGGGCAACGTGCGTGATGCCAATGACAGCCTGCTCGACCCGGTGACCGGCAAGAGTTACGAAGCCGGCATCAAGGGCGAGTGGGCCGACGGTGCGTTGAATGCCGCGCTGGCCGTGTTCCGCAACGAGCAGAACAACGTGGCCGAGAGCACCGGTGAAGTGCATCCGGACACCGGCTTCACCATCTACCGCGCGGTGGACGGCGTGGTGTCCAAGGGGGCCGACCTGGAAGTGTCCGGCCGCCTGGCGCAGGGCTGGAACGTGTATGCCGGCTACACCTGGCTGCAGGTGGACGGCCTGTCCTACCAGCAGGATCCGCGTCACCTGCTGCGCCTGAACACCTCCTGGACCCTGCCCGGTGCGCTGTCGAAGCTGACCGTGGGCGGCGGCCTGTCGATGCAGAGCGGCACGGTGATGTCGACCAACCCGGGGCGCCCGCTGGGCGGCGGGCAGTACGATGCCAGCAACCTGCCGATGGGCGGCTACACCCTGGTCAACCTGATGGCGCGCTACGCCCTGACCGACACCGTGCAGCTGGCCGTCAACGTGAACAACCTGACCGACAAGCTGTACTACACCCAGTACGGCTTCTACGACGGGCTGATCTTCGGCGAACCGCGCACCACCACGTTCAGCATCCGCGCGCGTTTCTGAGCGTCGCCGTGGCACCGGCCTGCGCCCTGCAGGCCGGTGCTGCATCTGGGAAGATGCCCGCATGGCCGAGTCCTCCACACCGCCCGCCCGCATCCTGATCGTCGACGACGATCCGGATCTCGGTGCCCTGCTGGGCCAGTACCTGGGGCAGCACGGCCTGCACACCGTGGTCGCCGGCGATGGCGAGGGCATGCGCGCGGCGTTGGCTGCGGACACGTTCAACGCGGTGGTGCTGGACCTGATGCTGCCCGGCGAGGATGGCCTGGCCCTGTGCCAGCAGCTGCGCGCGCAGACCACGCTGCCGGTGATCATGCTGACCGCGCGTGGCCGCCCGGCCGACCGCATCCTCGGCCTGGAAGTGGGCGCCGATGACTACATGGCCAAGCCGTTCGACCCGCGCGAGCTGCTGCTGCGGCTGCGTGCGGTACTGCGGCGGCAGGCGCCCGCGCAGGCGGCCCCGGCCGCTACGGTGGATGTGGCGCGGCTGCGTTTTTCCGGCTGGACGCTGGACGCGCGCACCCACCTGCTGCAGGCCGATGATGGCCGCCGCCACCTGCTGGGCGAGACCGACTTCAGCGCGCTGCAGCTGTTCCTGCGCCATCCTGACGAAGTGCTCGAGCGCGATTTCCTGGTGGAACAGGTCTACGGCCGCGACCGCCTGCCCAGCGACCGCAGCATCGACATGTGCATCAGCCGCCTGCGGCAGATGCTGGAACATGACAGCCGCGCGCCGCTGCTGATCCGCACTGTGCGCAATCGTGGCTACTGCCTGGCCGGCCCGGTGCAGTCCGATGGCTGAGGCGCGCCTGGGCTGGCCGCGCACCCTGTACGGGCGGCTGGTGCTGGTGCTGGTGGCGGGCATGCTGCTGGCGCAGCTGCTGACCGGCACCGTCTGGCACGACGCCCGCTATGAGCGGGTGGCCGAGATACCCGCGCGGCTGACCGCCGCGCACGTGGCGCAGACCCTGCGCCTGCTGGAAGCCCCTGACTCGCCGCTGGCCGGTGCCGACCCCGCCGTGCTGTCCACGGCCGACCTGCAGGTGCGGGCGGTCGAGGATGCTGGCCACGTTTCCCTTCGCGCACGTGACCGCGCGGTCGAGCAGCTGCTGCGCGCGTCGCTGCAGGGCGAACTGGGCACGCCGCGCGAGCTGCACCTGCAGCGCCTGCGCCTGTACGACGCGCAGGGACGCGAGGATGACAAGGTGCTGTCGGCACGCCACGTCGCCGGCCAGTTCCAGCTGCGCGTGCGCACTGACCATGGCACGTGGCTGCAGTTCGACGTGCGCGAAGGCCAGGCCGGCCTGCAGCTGGAACCGAAACATGCGCTGGGTGACTACCTGCTGCGCATCTATGGCCTGCGCACTCTGCTGATCGTGCTGCTGGCCCTGCTGGTGGTGCGATGGCTGACCCGGCCATTGACCCGGCTGGGTGCAGCCGCGCAGGCCCTGGGCCGCAACCTGCATGCGCCACCGCTGCCGGTGGAGGGCCCGCGCGAGGTGCGCCAGGCCGCGCAGGCCTTCAACCAGATGCAGCAGCAGCTGCAGCAGGCCGCGCAGGGCCGCGAGGAACTGCTGGCGGCGGTCTCGCACGACCTGCGTTCGCCGTTGACCCGCCTGCGCCTGCGCACCGAACTGCTGGCCGACGAGGCCGCGCGCACCCGCTGGCGCGCCGATCTGGACGACATGCAGGAGCTGGTCGATTCGATTCTCGACTACAGCAGCGCCACCCAGCTGCGCGGCGACCGCGAGCCGATCGATATCGACGCGCTGCTGCGCACGGTGGTCGAGGATGCGCGTGAAGCCGGCCACGCGGTGCAGCTGCAGGGCCGGGTGGGCGTGGCCTGTCCCGGATTCCCGCGCAGCCTGAAGCGCGCGCTGGCCAACCTGCTGGACAATGCCGGGCGCTACGGTGGCGGTGCGCAGGTGGACGCCTGGAGCGATGCCGAGGCCATCCACATCCGCATCGCCGACCAGGGCCCGGGCATACCTGCGGCACAACGGCAGCGGATGCTGCAGCCGTTCCAGCGCTTGGAGGCATCACGCAGTGCCCGCCATGGAGGCACCGGACTCGGCCTGAGCATCGCGGTGGCGGTGGTACAGGCGCATGGCGGCCAGCTGACGCTGGAGGATGGCGACGGGGGGCGTGGGCTGTGCGTGCGGATCACCCTGCCGCAGTCGTAGAGTCGAGCTTGCTCGACTGCTCGTGCGGGTGACCGGCAGTCGAGCAAGCTCGACTCTACCAACGGCAGTCGAGCAAGCTCGACGCTACCCGGTCAATCCGGCGCCTTGGCCGGCACGAACGGTGAGGTCGGGTCGCTGGCCGGGAAGGTCTCTTCCAGCGCCTGGTCCTGGTTGTCGCTGGCGTGCTGCTTGCGCTCGCGGCGCTTGAGCGGGCTTTCCTGCCCGCCACGGTGGCGGTCGCCGCAGTCCTTGCGGTCCTGAGCGGCCTGCTCAGGGTGACGGACCACCGGCAGCGCGTCTTCGTGCGGTACGTCCATGCCGGCGCCACGGTCCTCGGCATCGGCCAGGTCGTGCTTGGCGCGGGATTCGCCCGGCACGGGGGCATGGGTCTGGCGCAGCGGGTCACGGTGAGACATGGCGATTACCTGGCGTTGGCGGGGGGCTCCACTACAGCGCGGCACAGGTAAAGCCGCCGCGAACCCGGCGTCATGAACACATCTGTCACGGCTGGATAACGGCACCGTCGGTATTCCTGCCCACCCGCCCTGCTGCAGGAGCCGGCCATGGCCCGTCTTGAACGCCCCGCCCCGTCCGTGTTCAACGCCCTGCTCGACCCGCTGGGCCCGCGCACGCCCCCGCGCCGTACCCGGCGCCACGAAGATCCGCAGGCCGTGGCGCAGGATTACCTGCAGTACATGCTCAATGACTACGAGCGGCGACGCATCAGCGGCCACCGCAACTGGCGCGACCTGTGCCCGGTGTATGCCTTCGCCCTGACCACGCACGCGGCCGATTGGCCACGCGGCGGTGATGCCGATACCTGCGAGGAACTGGCTGCACACTGGGAACAGATGCGCGGACAGTCGCGGCTGGGCTGGGCGCAGGCGCGGCCGGTGGTGGAAGACGCCTGGCGCGCGCTGGACCACATTCCCACCGCCGCGGTGCGGCCATTGCTGCAGTAGACCCATCGCCGCGCGCCACCCGTCCTGCACGGGGCCGACACGGCCGTTTCACGGTGGGCGACCCAAGCTGGCCGCCCCGCCGCAATGCAGGTGCGCGCCATGGCCCGCCCGATCTGGACCGGTACCCTTTCCTTCGGCCTGCTGAACGTGCCGGTGTCGCTGATGTCCGGCGAACGCAAGGTCGACCTGCAGTTCCGCATGCTCGATTCGCGCGACCGCAAGCCGATCCGCTTCGAGCGGGTCAACGCCGATACCGGCGAGGAAGTGCCGTGGAAGGACATCGTCAAAGCGTACGAGTACGACAAGGGCAGCTACGTCGTGCTGGAAGAAGGCGACATCCGTTCGGCCGCGCCGGAGAGCCATGAAACGGTGGAGGTGGAGGCCTTCGTCGACGCCAGCCAGATCGATCCGCGCTACTACGAGAAGCCCTACCTGCTGCTGCCCGGAAAGAAGGCCGAGAAGGGCTACGTGCTGCTGCGCGAAACCCTGCGCGATACCGGCAAGGCCGGCATCGCGCGGGTGGTGGTGCGTACCCGCGAGTATCTGTGCGCGGTGATGCCGCAGGGCCATGCGCTGGTGCTGATGATCCTGCGCTATCCGCAGGAGCTGGTTGATCCGGAGGATTACAAGCTGCCCACCGGCAGCCTGTCCGACTACCGCATCACTGCCAAGGAAACGGCAATGGCCGGGCAGCTGATCGAATCGATGGCCGCCGACTGGGACCCGTCGCAGTACCACGATGAATTCCGCGAGCGCCTGCAGCAGGTGTTGAACAAGCGCATCAAGACCAAGGGCGGCACCACCCAGGTGGAAGAGGAGCCGGTGGCGCACGAGGATGCCAGCACCAACGTGGTGGACTTCATGGCGCTGCTGCAGAAGAGCCTGGATGCCAACAAGCGCACGCCGGCGAAGAAGACCGCGACGCGCAAGGCGCCGGCGAAAAAGGCTGCGAAGAAAGCCACGAAGAAGACCGCCGGCAAGGCCGCCAAGGCGACAAAGAAAGCCGCAGCGCGGCGCAAGGCAGGCTGAGCCATGTCGCTGCACCAGTACCGCCGCAAACGCCGCCTTGGCGGTGGCAGCGGGCAGACGCCCGAGCCGGATGATGGCCCGGCCGCGGGCAATCCGAAGCGGCGCCCGCAGTTCGTCATCCAGCTGCACCACGCCAGCTCGCGGCACTACGATTTCCGCCTGGAAATGGACGGCATGCTGAAGAGCTGGGCGGTGCCGAAGGGCCCGTCGTTGCGGGTGGGCGAGAAGCGCCTGGCGGTGGAAGTGGAGGACCATCCGCTGTCCTATGCCGGCTTCGAAGGGGATATTCCCGAAGGCCATTACGGTGCCGGCCACGTGCAGGTGTTCGACCATGGCAGCTGGGCCTGCGAAGGCGACCCGTTGCAGGCGTTGGCGGATGGCAAGATCGATTTCGTGCTGCACGGGCAGCGCTTGAGTGGCGGCTGGAAGCTGGTGCGCACGGCGATGAAGGGGCGCCAGGTGCAGTGGCTGCTGATCAAGCGTGACGATGCCGACGCGCGCGATGCCGAGGCCGATGATCTTCTGGAGAGCGCCATGCCTGCACCCAGGGCCGCAGCAAAGAAGGCGAAGAAGGCAACGCACGCGGCACCCCGCAAGGCAGACGCACGCTGGCATGCGCGCGCGCTGAAGCTGGCCGGTGCACGTGACCATGCCTATCCGCGCGGCTTCAAGCCGCAGCTGACCGATCATCGCGACACCGCACCCGACGGCGCAGGCTGGTTGCATGAGATCAAGTGGGATGGCTACCGCCTGCTGGCCGACCTGCACGACGGTGAGCTGAAACTGCGCTCACGCAATGGCCTGGACTGGACCGGCGACTTCCCCGAAGTCGCCCAGGCCGTGCGCGCGCTGCCGGTACGTGATGCGCGCCTGGACGGCGAGCTGGTCGTGCTCGACACGCAGGGACGCAGCGACTTCGCGGCCCTGCAGCGTGTCATCGACGGCAGCTCGAAACAGCCGCTGCGCTACATCGTGTTCGATCTGCCCGGTGTAGCCGGCGTGGACATCAGCCGCGCGCCGCTGCTGGAACGCAAGGCGCTGCTCAAGGACCTGATCGGACCGGAGCCGGGCACGCTGGCCTACAGCGAACACGTGCTCGACCATGGCCCTGCGGTGTTCGCCGCCAGCGGCGAGGCCGGCTTCGAAGGCATCGTCAGCAAGCAGGTCGATGCGCCCTATGTGAACGCCCGCGCGCGCAGCTGGGTGAAGGTGAAGCACGAGGAAACCGACGAGTTCGTCATCGTCGGCCACACCGCACCCAAGGGCAGCCGGGTCGGCTTCGGTTCGCTGCTGCTGGCCACGCCCGATGCCGGCGGCCTGCGCTATGTCGGTCGGGTCGGCACCGGCTTCGACGATGCGGCGTTGAAGGCGCTGAGCAGCGCGCTGGCACCGCTGGTGGTGAAGAAAGCGGTGCTGGAGCTGCCGGCGCATGTTCCCTTCCGCGCGGCCAGCGTGCGCTGGGTGAAACCGGTGATGGTGGCCGAAGTGGCTTTCCGTGGTTGGGGCAAGGAAGGGCTGCTGCGCCAGGCCAGCTTCAAGCGCCTGCGCAGCGATAAACAGACGCAGGACCTGGGCGCGGCGCAGGCCACGGGCGGAGACGATGCTGCGGTGGCCATCAGCCATCCGCAACGGGTGGTGTATCCGCAGCGCAAGCTCAGCAAGGGCGACGTGGCCGACTACTACCGGCAGATGGCGCGCTGGATCCTGCCGGAGATCGCCGGCCGCCCGCTGTCACTGCTGCGCTGCCCGGATGGCGTCGGCAAGGCCTGTTTCTTCCAGAAGCATCATGGCCCCGGTCTGGGCGACGCCGTGCATGCGGTGCCGCTGAAACAGAAGAGCGGCCGCGAGGACTACGTCTACATCGATGATGCGCGCGGCCTGCTGCAGCTGGTGCAGATGAACACCCTGGAGCTTCACCCGTGGGGCGCGACGGTCGAGGATCCCGAACATCCGGACCGGGTGGTGTTCGACCTGGACCCCGGCGACGGCGTGCGCTGGGCCACGGTGAAAGCGGGTGCGCGCGACGTGCGCGACCGCCTGCTGCAGGTCGGCCTGCAGAGCTTCGTGCGGCTGTCCGGCGGCAAGGGCGTGCACGTGGTGGTACCGCTGCAGCCGAAGGCCGGCTGGGAACAGGTCAAGGCGTTCTGCGAAGCCTTCGCCCAGGCGATGGCGCTGGAGCAGCCCGACCGCTACGTGGCGACGATGAGCAAGGCCAGGCGCGAGGGTGTGATCTTCATCGACTGGCTGCGCAATACGCGCGGCGCCACCAGCGTGTGTTCGTGGTCGTTGCGTGCGCGGGAGAGCGCGGGCGTGGCGGTGCCGCTGCGCTGGGATGAGCTGGCGAGAGTGAGTGCCGCCGATGCGTTCCCGATGGACAAGGCGCTGGCACGCGCCAAGCGCCTGAAGGAAGACCCGTGGCGCGGGATGGAACGGTTGAAGCAGGTGTTGCCGACCGGAAATAGGTAGCGCCGGGCACGGCCCGGCGCTACCAGATCAATGCGGCGTCGATCAGAAGTCCGCGCGGATGCCGAAGGTGACGCGGCGGCCGGAGAACTCGTACTGGGTCGGGAACGCCTTGTCGATCGTGTAACCGCTGGTCTTCTCGTCCAGCAGGTTGATCGCTTCCAGGTTCAGCTTCCAGGTGTCATTGAGGCGGAAGCCGATCGAGGCATCCAGCTGGCCATAGGCATCGCGGTAGACCGGATACATGTTCAGGTGGATGTACTCGACGTACTTGTCCTTGTAGTTGTACGAGGCGCGCGCGCTGAAGCGGTCGTTCTCGTAGTACAGGGTGAAGTTGTACGCCTTCTCGGCCAGGCCTTCCGGCGGCGTCGGGATGTCCAGGTCGGACGCACCGGTCAGCGAGTTGTCCAGCTGGGTGTAATTGGCATTGATGCCCCAGCCTTCCAGTGTCGGGTGCAGCATCGACAGCGGCAGCTGCGCGACCAGCTCGACGCCGGTGACCTTGTAGGAACCGTCGGCGTTGACCGGCTGGTACACCTCGAAGTCGTAGTAGCCGTCCAGCGATCCGTTGGCGTTGAGCTTCTCGACGTTCGGCACGATACCGGTCAGCGACTGCCGCACCACGCCGTCGATCTTCTTGGAGAAGTAGGACGCGGCCAGCAGGCCACCGTTCTGCAGGTACTTCTCCAGGCCCACTTCCCACTGCCTGGCGGTGGTCGGCTTCAGCGCCGGGTTGCCGTCCATGAAGCGGAAGCTGCTCCAGCTGACGGTGCGGCGGTAGGCGATGTCGGTCAGCGACGGACGCATCAGCGTTTCCGAGGCGGCACCGCGCAGCACCAGACCGTCGGCGATTTCGGCGGTCATGTTGAAACTGGGCAGGATCTTGCTGTAATCGCCGCTGCTGGAGATCGGGGTCGGCGTGTAGCCGCTGCTGCCATCGGCGTTCTGTACCGGGTGGAAGCCGGCCGAATCGACGTCGGTGTCGATCGAGCGCACACCCAGGTTGGCGTACACCGGTACGCTGCCGATGTCGAAGTAGAAATCGGCCATGGCATACAGCGCCAGGGTCTTTTCCTTCACCTCGTAGTACTGGCCCGGATCGATCGGGGTTTCATAGCCCGGGTAGCGGAACGTGGCGCGCGCATAGGCGTTGGACACCTGCTGCCACTCCAGGTCGCTGGGGCGGTAGGCGCCGCCCGGTGCCAGCTGGCTGATCCACACCGGGTTGCTGTCGGCCAGCGTGCGCGTGTTGACCCACGCGGCGCTGCCGGCGGTCGGGCCCTGGATCTTGCCGCTGCCGAACGCGCGTTCCTTGGTCTTGTCGGTGTAACGCGCACCGAACTGCAGCGCGCTCAGCGCCGGGAAGAACGCCAGGTTCATCTGCCGGCGCAGATCGAGCTGCGCGGCGTACTTGTCATCCTTCACCTGTTCCACTTCGGTTTCGTACGCTTCGAACAGATACTTGTCCGCGGCGTTGTACATGTCGAAACCGCCGGTGGTGCTCGGCACGGTCTCGCCGCCGTTGCGGGTCCAGCGCGTGCGTGACGGCGCGTAGGCCACGTGCTTGAGGTTGGCGTAGTCCGAATCCTTGCGCGCACCGGAGTAGCCAACCAGCGCATCGACGTCCCAACCGCCCACCTTCCAGTCCATCTTGCTGCTGAACTGGCGATAGTCGGTGTTGGCGTTGCGTTCCTTGCTGAGGATCTCGTGCTGGGTGGCGGTGTAGGCCACGTCCTTCAGCACGGTGATGCCGTAGGCGCCCAGGGTGGTGTTGTCGTAGTCGTAGATGCGGTCCAGCGTGCTGCGGCTGGACGCCGAGTAGGCAGCGGCATCGTACTCATCTTCATGCGTGTCATAGCCGCCGAACATCGCATCGAAGCTGAGCGAGAACGTGTCGCTGGGCTTGAACTGCAGCGACGCGGTGGCGCCCCACTGGTCCTGCTCGTTGAGGTAGACGCGGTCGCCGACCTTGTCCTGGAAGATGATGCGGCTGGTCTCGTCCTTGTCCATGCGGTCCTGCACGATGATGCCGGCATCACGCGCCAGCACCGCCGCTGCCTGCGAGCCACGCGTGCCGGACGCTTCCAGGAAGCGGCCCATGGGACGGAAGTTGATGCCCGAGTTGGAATCGGTGCGGTTGCTGCGCTTGGCCTTGGAGAACGAGACCAGACCGCCCCAGTCGCCCCAGATATCGCTGGCGAGGAAGGAGATCTTCGGATCGATCCTGCCGTTGATCGAATTATGCGAGGCTTCGGCCGAGGCACTGAACTTCGGTTCGGGGAAGTCGAACGGCTTGGCCGTTTCGATGTAGACCGAACCGGCGATACCACCTTCCTCGTCCGCGGCGGTCGGCGACTTCTGTACGGTGACCGTCTGCACCACGTCGGCGGCGAAGATGTCGAACTGCACGTCGCGCCCGCCACTGCCCGAAGCGGTGGCCAGGTTGTTGATCGAGACCAGGGTGAACTCGCTGGGCAGGCCGCGCACGCTGACCTTGCTGCCCAGGCCCTTGTTGCGCTCGATGGTCACGCCCGGCATGCGCTGCAGCGCTTCGGCGAGGTTCTGTTCGGGGAAATCGGCGACGTCGGTGGCGACGATGGAATCGGAGAAACCGATGTTGGCGCGCTTGAGGTCGACCGCGCGTTCCAGGCTCCTGGCATAGCTGCCGGAGACGGTGACGGTGTCCAGCTGCTGCAGCTGTTCGCGGGTATCGCCATCGGCGGCTTCTTCAGCCATTGCATCGATGGGCAGTACGGCGAGGCCGCCGATCAGCACCGCATGCACGGCGCGGGACAAAAGCTTCGCATGGGGGGCCGCAGCGGCGGCCTCCCGGTTCTGGTAACGCATCGGATGATTTCCCGGTTCCCTGTGGTGACTTACGCCGCGCCTGCCCGTGTTCCGTGGGTGCAGGCCCCTGCGCCGCGTTGCCGACGTTCGGCGGGCACCGAGCCTAGGGGGGAATTGTTAAGCCTGTGTTGCGCTGCGGGAGTTTGTCGCTTTCAACTCTTCATTTGCGCGCGCTTCTGCCGTTCTCTGAAGGCTCAGCTACCTACAAGTGAGTTCAAGCGTGATTGATCCTGCGAATGAAAATCAGGGCACGGCCAAGGCCGCTCGCAAGCGGACGGACTGGCCTGCTCTGGTCGTCGTACTGACCTTTGTCGTCACGGTCGGCGGTGTGATCATGTACTGGATCGGCTCCACGACGCGCAGCGCGTACCTTGCGGAACTTGGGATACCTGCTGGAGGTTTTGCGCTTGCCCGTGAGGGCTTGCTCGAACTGGGTGCGGCAGCGCTCGTAGACATGGTGCCGCACTACCCGGCGCTACTGGGAGACCGGTGGCTGCTGGCTACAATTCTGTCCATCGCTGCCGGCTCCATCGTCACCTGCAATCTTTGGCCGGCCATGAAACGGAGAAAGAAGGCGCAGGTCTCACCGAAGGTGAGAGCGGTTGTGCTGGGCGGAGTGACAGCATCCATACTTCCCATGGTCAGCATTATGGTGTCGAGCATAACCTTGCTCGTGATTGCCCTTCCCGCCGAGGTGGGCAATCGCGCAGGCGTTCTGCGCGCGCAGGAACTGAGATATCAGGTATGTACACCGGCAGCGTCTGAGCCCTGTATTGAGCTTTGGAGCGGTGAGCGGTGGTTGGGATGTGGGGTGGTCGTGGCGGAGTCGGCGACGCGGATTGCCTTCCTTGATCACAGCACCCGCCAGACGAGTGTCATGGATATCCAAGGATTGCGAAGCATCGGTGTAGTTGTGCCCAGAAACGCCAAGCCTGCGCAGGAATTGTGCACAGGGCGCGCGTCCGTTGATCCAGAGCGATCTGCCCAACAGAGCTAGCTGCGGGACGGACGACGCCCGAACCACCAGCCGCCGAGCAGCTGCACCGGCAGCGATACCATCAGGGCGATGGCGAACCAGCGCGGAAAATCGCCGCCCATCACCCACAGGCCATAGCCGCTGCCAACCACCAGCAGCGTCCAGATCGAGGTGCCGTGCGCACGCGGCCAGCACGGTGCGTAGTAGGTGGCGAAGGCGATGCCGGCGATGCCGCCGAGCACGGTGAAGGCCAGGTCCCAGCCCAGTTGCGCTTCGCTGCCGGGATGCAGGCCGAACAGCGACGGCAGCCAGCCGCCGGCACTGCTGACCAGGGCCAGCGCGAGCAGTGCGCCGACCAGGGCGACGATCGACAGGAAAACGGTCTTGAGCATCTCGGGCATGCGCGCATTGTACGGCGCTCCGGGCTGCGTAGAGTCGAGCTTGCTCGACTGCTGTGCGAAGCCAGTCGAGCAAGCTCGACTCTACGTGCCAGGGCAGTCGAGCAAGCTCGACTCTACCGGCTCAGGCCTTGCCGGCGGCCTGCAGCGCGGCGAACTCCTCGTCGCTGAACAGCCGCGAGCGCACCAGGAAGCGCACGCCTTCGCCGTTCTCCAGCGAGAACATGCCGCCGCGCCCGGGCACCACGTCGATGATCAGCTGGGTGTGCTTCCAGTACTCGAACTGCGAGGGACTGATGTGGAACGGCGCGCCGCCGATCTCGCCCAGGCAGACGTCGCGGTCGCCAACGATGAAATCGCCCTGTGCGAAGCACATCGGCGAGGAGCCATCGCAGCAGCCGCCGGACTGGTGGAACAGCAGCGGGCCGTGGCGCGCACGCAGCTTATCGATCAGCTGCAGCGCGGCGAGCGTGGCGATGACCTGGTGCGGAAGTGCGTTCATGGTGGCCTCGTTGCGGGTCAGAGCCCTCTGCCACTGGCAGAGGGATCTGGCCCCTTGCAGGGCCGCCGCGCCCGTGGGAGAGGGGGACGGGCGCGGCAGCCATGCGCGGGAGGATCAGGCGGCGAAGTCCAGCACCACGCGCCCTTCGATGGTGCCGGCATGCATGCGCGCGAACACCTCGTTGATGTTTTCCAGGCGGTCGGTGCTGACCGTTGCCGCGACCTTGCCTTCGGCAGCGAACTGCAGCGATTCCTGCAGGTCCAGTCGCGTGCCGACGATCGAGCCGCGTACGGTGACGCCGTTGAGCACCATGCCGAAGATGTCCAGCGGGAAGTTGCCCGGCGGCAGGCCGTTCAACGACACCGTCCCACCACGGCGGACCATGCCCAGCGCCTGTTCGAAGGCCTTGGGCGAAACCGCAGTGACCAGCGCACCATGCGCGCCGCCGATCTCCTTCTTCAGGAACGCGGCCGGGTCGGTGGTGCGTGCGTTGACAGTGACCTGCGCGCCCAGCCGCCGGGCCAGGGCCAGCTTGCCGTCGTCCACATCGATGGCGGCCACGTTCAGGCCCATCGCACGTGCGTACTGCACGGCCATGTGGCCCAGCCCGCCAATGCCGGAGATTGCGACCCAGTCACCGGGCTTGGTATCGGTGACCTTCAGGCCCTTGTAGACGGTCACGCCGGCGCACAGCACCGGCGCGATCTCCACGAAGCCCACTTCCTTGGGAAGCAGGCCGACATAGTTGGCATCGGCCAGTGCGTACTCGGCGAAGCCACCGTTGACCGAATAACCGGTGTTGCGCTGCGTTTCGCACAGCGTTTCCCAGCCACCCAGGCAGTGTTCGCAATGGCCACACGCCGAGTACAGCCAGGGGATGCCGACCCTGTCGCCTTCCTTGACATGCCCTACCCCGCCACCCACGGCCACGACGTGCCCCACGCCCTCGTGGCCGGGGATGAATGGCGGGTTCGGTTTCACCGGCCAGTCGCCCTCGGCGGCGTGCAGGTCGGTGTGGCAGACGCCGCAGGCCTCGATTCTGACCAGTACCTCGCCCGCCCCCGGGCGCGGTACCACGACTTCCTCGATCACCAGCGGCTTGCCGAACTCACGGACAACGGCGGCCTTCATGGTTCTATTCATTCGGGTTTCTCCGTAGTGCGCTTGCAGACAGGATGGCGCCGGCCCCATGCCCGCGCCTTGATCCCGATCAATCCATCAGAAGAAGCCCAGCTTCTTCGGCGAGTAGCTGACCAGCAGGTTCTTGGTCTGCTGGTAGTGGTCGAGCATCATCTTGTGGTTCTCGCGGCCGATGCCCGACTGCTTGTAGCCGCCAAACGCGGCGTGCGCCGGGTAGGCGTGGTAGCAGTTGGTCCACACCCGGCCGGCCTGGATGGCGCGGCCCATGCGGTACAGGCGCGAGGCATCGCGGCTCCACACACCGGCACCGAGGCCATACAGCGTGTCGTTGGCGATCTGCAGCGCTTCTTCCTCGGTCTTGAACGTGGTCACCGCCACCACCGGCCCGAAGATTTCCTCCTGGAAGATGCGCATGCGGTTGTGGCCCTTGAACACGGTGGGCTTCACGTAATAGCCGCCGGCCAGGTCGCCACCGAGTCTGTTCTGCTCGCCCCCGATCAGCACTTCGGCGCCTTCCTGCTTGCCGATATCGATGTAGGACAGGATCTTTTCCAGCTGTTCGGAGGAGGCCTGCGCGCCGATCATGGTGTCCGGGTCCAGCGGG
Source organism: Stenotrophomonas sp. (assembly GCF_035634915.1). Taxonomy (GTDB): domain Bacteria; phylum Pseudomonadota; class Gammaproteobacteria; order Xanthomonadales; family Xanthomonadaceae; genus Stenotrophomonas. Next base: position 344,021 of record NZ_DASQCB010000005.1, on the reverse strand, counting down.
TCACCCTGCTTGATCGCCGCCACGCGCTTGAGCACGCGCTCCATGAAGCGCTCGTAGATCGATTCCTGCACCAGCGCACGCGACGGGCAGGTGCACACTTCGCCCTGGTTCAGCGCGAACAGCACGAAGCCTTCCACCGCCTTGTCGAGGAAATCATCGTCCTCGGCCATCACGTCGGCGAAGAAGATGTTGGGCGACTTGCCGCCCAGTTCCAGCGTCACCGGAATCAGGTTCTGGCTGGCGTACTGCATGATGAGGCGGCCGGTGGTGGTTTCACCGGTGAAGGCGATCTTGGCGATGCGCGGGTTGCTGGCCAGCGGCTTGCCCGCTTCCAGGCCGAAGCCGTTGACGATGTTGAGCACGCCCGGCGGCAGCAGGTCGCCGATGATCTCCATCAGCACCAGGATCGACGCCGGGGTCTGTTCGGCCGGCTTGAGTACCACGCAGTTGCCGGCGGCCAGTGCCGGGGCCAGTTTCCACGCCGCCATCAGCAGTGGGAAGTTCCACGGGATGATCTGCCCGACCACGCCCAGCGGCTCGTGGAAGTGGTAGGCCACGGTGTCCTTGTCGATCTCCGACAGGCTGCCTTCCTGCGCCCGCACGGCGCCGGCGAAGTAGCGGAAGTGGTCGACCATCAGCGGGATGTCGGCGTTGAGCGTTTCGCGGATCGGCTTGCCGTTGTCCCAGGTCTCGGCGCGCGCGATCAGTTCCAGGTTCTGCTCGATGCGGTCGGCGATGCGGTTGAGGATGTTGGCGCGCTCGGTGGTGGAGCGCTTGCCCCAGTCATCCTTGGCGGCGTGTGCTGCATCCAGCGCGGCCTCGATGTCTTCGGCATTGGAACGTGCCACCGAGGTGAGCACCTTGCCGGTGATGGGCGTGGTGTTGTCGAAGTACTGGCCACTACGCGGGGCCACCCACTGGCCGCCGATGTAGTTGTCGTAGCGGGGCTTGAACAGGGCGCTGGGGTCGGCCGGGTCGGTCGAGGGCGAGGCAACGGCATTCATCGGGGGCACTCCTTGGATGGCCCGGACAACCCGGGGCCTGCCTTCCCTACCGCAACGAGCGTGCCAACCCTGCCGGTGTTGCGACGCATCACGCAGTGCGGCGGCGAGGATGCTGGCGTGCCCCGCGCGGAATGCCGCAGTGCACCAGCGATCATCATCGCGCTTGAAGCCAGGATGTGCTTTTAATCGGAACAGTGCCCGCAACAACTGTCGCAGAATGCGACACAGGAGCGTCAGGGTGTCCCAGCCGATTCTTTCCGAGCGCGTGGGTGGTGCACGTCGCGCCTTCTTCGAGCGCGGCGCATCGCCGGCCGGGGCGGTGCCCGATGCCATCCTGCAATCGTGGCGGCGCTGCCAGCGCCAGGGCCTGTCGGTGGACGCGCGGCCCGACGTGGCACCGGTGCCCGAGCTGTCGCTGCGTGAACTGCGACAGCGCCGCGAGCGCCTGTGGCGGCTGGCCCGCCCCGAGCTGGAAGGACTGGCAGGCTCACTGGCCAGCAGCGATGGCATCGTGCTGCTGACCGACGAGGAAGGCTGGGTGCTGGATGCCGAAGGCAGCAACAGCTTCCTCGATCGCGCCGGCCAGGTCGCGCTGATGCCGGGCGTGCGCTGGGATGAAGGCACCGTCGGCACCAATGCCATCGGCACCGCCATCGTTGAAGGCCGCGCCCTGCAGGTGCGTGGCGGCGAACACTTCTTCGCCCCGCACGGCATCCTGACCTGTTCGGCCACGCCGATCTTCGATCCCTTCGGCCAGCGCGTGGGGGTGCTCGACATTTCCGGTGATGCACGCCATGCCCACCTGCATGCGCTGGCGCTGGGCCGCCATGCGGTGGACCAGATCGAGCATCGTTATTTCGCTGACGGGCTGGACGACTGCGAACTGCTGCACCTGCATGCGCAGCCGCTGCTGCTGGGCAGCCCGCGCGAGGCCCTGCTCGGCTTCCGCAATGGCCGCCTGGTGGCCGCCAACCGGGTCGGCCTGGGGCTGTTCGGGCTGGACCGCCACGACATCGGCCATGCGTCCTATGAGGCGCTGTTCGACCAGCCGCTGTCGCGCCTGCATGACGACGGCGTGCTGCTGGACCGGCAGGGGCGTGCGCTGTACGGCCATGCTGACAGCACGCGCCACGCGCGTGCCGCCAGCGCCGTGCCTGCACGCGGCCCCCGCGTGGCCCCAGCCGCCCCCGCGTCCGCCGTGCTGGCGGCACCCGGCACGGTGTTGGCGGCACCGGTGCAGCAGCAGCTGCGCCAGGCCGTGCGTGTGCTGGATGCGGGATTGCCGGTGCTGGTGCAGGGCGAGACGGGCACCGGCAAGGAAGTGTTCGCGCGCGAGCTGCATCGGCGCTGCGCACGTGCGGGCCAGCCGCTGGTGGCGGTGAACTGCGCGGCGTTGCCTGAAGGCCTGATCGAGGCGGAGCTGTTCGGCTATGAGGAAGGCGCCTTCACGGGTGCGCGCCGGCAGGGCAGCACCGGCCTGCTGCGGCAGGCGCAGGGTGGGGTGCTGTTCCTGGATGAGATCGGCGACATGCCGCTGGCCCTGCAGCCACGCCTGCTTCGCGTGCTGCAGGAACGCGAGCTGTCGCCGCTGGGCGGAGGGCGACCGGTGAAGCTGGACTTCGCCCTGGTCTGTGCCAGCCACTGCGACCTGCAGCAGGCGGTGGCCGAGGGACGCTTCCGCGCCGACCTGTACTACCGCATTGCCGACCACGTTGTGCATCTGCCGGCGCTGCGCGAGCTGGACGAGCGCGGTGCGCTGCTGCAGGCGCTGTGGGCGCCGATGGCACAGGGCCGAGTGCTGCAGGCCGAGGTGCTGGAGGTGCTGCAACGGCAGCGCTGGCCGGGCAACCTGCGGCAGCTGCAGGCCTGCCTGCGCACGCTGGTGGCATTGAGCGATCCGGGGGAGCAGATCACGCCTGCGCAGCTGCCTGCGGAACTGCTGAAGGTGCCGGTGGCACCGGTGGCGGCCGCGAACCCTGCGCAGGGTGCGCTGCGGGACATCGCCGAGGACGTGATGCGCCAGGCCCTGCAGGCCGCCGACGGCAATGTCACCGCCGCAGCCAGGCAGCTGGGTATCAGCCGCAGCACGCTGTACCGGCGCCTTGGCCAACCCGCCGCGCGCTGAACACGCGCAGCGCTTCTGGTAGGGGTCGAGCCTGCTCGACCGTTCTTGATTTTCGCGAATGGTTGTCGGAGCAACGCGCGCGCCGCGCCTTTGGTAGGGGTCGAGCTTGCTCGACCGTTCTTGATCTTCGCGAACGGCTGTCGAGCAAGCTCGACATCTACCAGAGCCAGGGCAACGGCCGTCGCGCAGGGCCGACGGCCACCCGCGCGCCGGTCAGCCTGCCAGCACCGCTGCTTCGCGGGCCAGGCGCTCGATGCCGGCCCAGTCGCGCGACTGCATCAGGGCGGCGGTGGTCAGCCACGAACCGCCCACGCACAGCACGTTGGGCAGGTGCAGGAACTGCGGCGCAGTCTGCGCGCTGATGCCGCCGGTCGGGCAGAAGCGCACATCGGCAAACGGGCCATGCCATGCCGACAGCAACGGCGCACCGCCGGACTGCACCGCCGGGAAGAACTTGAACGTGTCCAGGCCGGCTTCCAGGCCGAGGATCAGTTCCGAACCGGTGGCCACGCCAGGCAGGTAAGGCAGGTCGGCGTCGCGGGCGGCCGCGTACAGCGTCGGCGTCGCACCGGGCGACACCGCGAAGCGCGCGCCGGCAGCCTTCGCAGCCTGCATCTGCGCCGGCGTCAGCACCGTGCCGGCACCCACCACCGCATCAGGCACGGCCTCGACCATCGCCTTGATCGCCTCCAGCGCACGCGGCGTGCGCAGGGTCACTTCGATCACCGGCAGGCCGCCGCGGAACAATGCCTGTGCCACCTGCACCGCATCGTCCACGTCATCGGGGGTGAACACCGGAATTACCGGTGCAAGTTTCAGTACCGCACGTACGCGTGGATCAGCGCCGGACATCGAATCGCTCCTCGCCCACCAGGGCCAGTACGTCAGCTTCGCTGACGGGGTTGAAATCGCCGGGAATGGAGTGCTTCAGTCCACCGGCAGCCAGGCCGAAGCGCACGGTGGCATCGGCATCGAAGCCGGACAGGATGCCATGCAGGATGCCCGCAGCGAACGCATCACCGCCGCCGATGCGGTCGACGATGCCCTGCAGCTGGCGCACCGGTGCCTGCGCGCGGGTGCCGTCGCGGCCCAGCAGCAGCGCGCCCAGCGCGTGATGGTCCACGCTGAGGGCCTGGCGCTGGGTGCAGGCCATCCACTGCAGCTGCGGGAAGGCGGCAAACGCCGCCGCGGCTGCGGCCTCGACCTTGGCCACCACCTCAGCCTGCTCGAAGCGCTGGCCGAGGATGACTTCGATGTCGCGGTAATCGGCGAAGACGATGTCGGCCTGGGCGAACAGCTCGTGCAGGATCGCCTGCGCATCGCCACCCCAGCGCTGCCACAGCTTGGGCCGGAAGTTGCCATCGAAGGACACGCGCACGCCCAGCGCACGCGCCGCACGGGCGGCGGCAAGCGTGGCCTGGGCCACGTCCGGACCCAGCGCCGGGCTCACCCCGGACAGGTGCAGCCACTGCGCGCCCTGCAGTAGCGATGGCCAGTCGTAATCGGCGGCGGTGCTGCGCGCGAACGCTGAATCAGCGCGGTCATAGACCACTTCGCTGGCACGTTGCACCGCGCCGGTGGTCAGGAAGTACAGGCCCATGCGGCCTTCCGGATCCTGCCGCACGCTGCGCGTGTCGACCCCGTGCCGGCGCAGTTCACCCAGCACGTGGGCACCCAGCGCGTTACCAGCCACGGTGCTGACCATGGCCACCTCGTGTCCAAAGCGGGACAGCGAGACACCCACGTTCGCCTCCGCCCCGCCCACATGTACCTGCAGCTGCGGTGACTGCATCAGCAGCTCATGACCGGGCGCCCCCAGGCGCAGCAGCAGTTCCCCGAAACATACGACACGACCCATTTCCGCTCCCTTACGCTGGCCGCCAGCAGGTGCTGCTGCACGGCGTGGAATCGCGCCACGCAGCCGCGTGGCGGTTGACCATCGGTGTCATCGTAAAACCGACGGGCCTTGGGCACAGCCTACCAAACTGGCGGAAGCATTGTCCCGCAAGCGTCTTGGAGACATTACAGATCTGTTGCGGTGCAAGATGCCGCAGACCGGGCGTGCTGTTACCGTCCGCTCTGACCAGCGGTGTCATTCCGCTGAAACACTCGCGAGACCAGACCTTTGGGAGAGGGGAAAGGCATGCATTCTCGGAACCACGCAAAAAAGACACCGGTTACCTTGCTCGCCATGGCGGTCAGCCTGGCCCTGTCGGCCGGCGCTGCCGCCCAGCAGCAGAGCGAGGCGCCCAGCGCCACCAACCTGGATACGGTGAACGTCACCGGCTACCGCGCCAGCGTGGAAAAGGCGCTGGACATCAAGCGCAGCGAATCCGGCGTGGTCGACGCCATCGTGGCCGAGGATATCGGCAAGTTCCCCGACCTGAACCTGGCCGAGTCGCTGCAGCGCATCCCGGGCGTGGTCATCACCCGTGAAGCCGGCGAAGGCCGCAACATCTCGGTGCGCGGCCTTGGCCCGGATTTCACCCGCGTGCGCATCAACGGCATGGAAGCACTGACCACGGTCGGCGCCGGTGACCAGAGCGGCGGCACCAACCGTGGCCGCGGCTTCGACTTCAATGTCTTCGCCTCGGACCTGTTCTCGCAGCTGATCGTGCGCAAGACCGCCTCGGCCGACGTGGAAGAGGGTTCGCTGGGCGCCACGGTCGACCTGCGCACCGCGCGCCCGTTCGACTACGACGGCTTCACCTTCGCCGCCAGTGGCCAGGCCAGCTACAACGGCATGGCCGAAAAGGCCGACCCGCGCCTGTCCGCGCTGATCTCCAATACCTTCGCCGATGGCACCTTCGGCGCACTGCTGTCGGTGGCCTATTCCGAGCGCCAGGCGCTGGAGGAAGGCTCCAACACCGGCCGCTGGGCCAACGGCCCGAGCAACGGCAACTTCTCCGCATCTTCGCCGTTCACCGCCGCGCGCGCTGCCGATGTCTTCCACCCGCGCTTCCCGCGCTACGTGCAGATGGAACATGAGCAGAAGCGCCTGGGCGTGACCGGTTCGCTGCAGTGGAAGCCCAGCGACGCCACCGAGATCTCGCTGGATGCGCTGTACTCCAAGATCGACGCCACCCGCGACGAGCACTACATCGAAGCCATTTCCTTCAGCCGCGGTACCAGCACCACGCCGCGCCTGGTGGGCAAGCCGAACACCATCGTCAAGAACGGCGAGATCCGCGACAACGCGCTGCTGTATGGCGAGTTCGACAACGTCGACATCCGCACCGAGAACCGCCATGACGAGTGGAGCACCGAATTCAAGCAGCTCAGCCTGAACGGCCAGCATCGCTTCGGCGATGACTTCACCCTGTCCGGAAAGATCGGTATTTCGCGCTCCAAGCACGAGAATCCGGTGCAGACCACCATCATCATGGACAAGTACGATGTGGATGGCTACAGCTACGATTACCGTGGCAACAGCCGCTTCCCGGTCATCAACTACGGTATCGATCCGACCGATCCCAGCGGCTGGGAACTGGCCGAGATCCGCCTGCGTCCGCAGTACGTGGACAACGACTTCGACACCGGGCAGCTCGACTTCAACTGGAACATCAGCCCCGGTTTCCGCCTGAAGGGCGGTGTGCTGGCCAAGGACTACAGCTTCAAGACCACCGAACTGCGCCGCGCCAGCGAACTGGCCGTGCCGACCTTCGCCGATGGCACGAAGATCGTGCCGGTGGACCTGACCAGCCAGGCCGGCCTGAAAGGCATCCAGGGCAGCCCGTCGAACTGGGTGGTGCCGGACCTGGATGCGATTGCCGAGCAGTTCGACATCTACAGCAACAGCGGCAGCTTCGCCGTCGCCCCGCGCGCCAACAACGTGCGCAGCGTGGAAGAGAAGGATCGCGGCGCCTGGTTGATGGGTGAGTTCTCCACCGAACTGGGCTCACTGCCGCTGTCGGGCAACTTCGGCGTGCGCTACGTGCGCACCAAGCAGTCGTCCACCGGCCTGTCCACGCTGTCCAGCGGCACCGCGCAGACCACGGTCAGCCGCAGCTACGACGACACCCTGCCCTCGTTCAACCTGGTGGCTGAAGTCACCCCGGACTTCCTGATCCGCCTCGGCGCGGCCAAGGTGATGAGCCGCCCGGGACTGGGCAGCCTGACCCCGGGCGCGACCGTGGCCGTGGCCGGCGGCGCACGTACCATCTCCAGCGGCAACCCGACGCTGGACCCGATCCGCGCCACCAACGTCGACCTCGGCTTCGAGTGGTACTTCGCCGAAGGCGCGATGGTCGGCGTCGGCCTGTTCTACAAGGACATCGAGAGCTTCGTGCAGACCACCCGCGAAGTCCGTCCCTTCAGCGACAGCGGCCTGCCCGAATCGCTGCTGGCCGGTACCGGCGCGTCGGCCAGCGATGACTTTACCTACACCCGCCCGGTCAACACGCCCGGTGGCGAACTGCACGGCGTGGAAGCCAACTACACCCAGCCCTTCAGCTTCCTGCCCGGCAAGTGGTCGAACCTGGGCGTGCAGCTGAACTACACCTGGGTGGAGTCGAAGATCCAGTATCTGAACGCCGCGGGCCAGCCGGTGATGAAGACCGACCTGACCGGGCTGTCCAAGTCGTCCTGGAACGCGACGCTGTTCTACGAAGGCGAAACCTTCGCCGGCCGCGTCTCGGCCACCAACCGCGATGACTACCTGACCCAGGCACCGGGCCAGGAAACCGGCTTTAACCTGGATGGCTACCACGGCATGACCGGCACCACGGTCATCGATGCCTCCCTCCGCTACAAGATCAGCGAACAGCTGGAGCTGAGCCTGGAAGGCATCAACCTGACCAACGAAGCATCCGACGAGTGGGTGTACTCGCCGCTGACCGGTCGCCTGCCCCTGCAGTACACCGAAACCGGCCGCCAGTTCCTGCTGGGCGTGCGCTACAAGTTCTGACCGTCATCGCGGCGGCGTGGCAGCACGCCGCCGCATCTTCAGTGCAACGAAGCAACGCCGCGGCAGCTGCTGCGGCGCAAGATGCCGCGCGTCATGCGCTTTGTTACGTTCACGCGTGACCCGCGGTGTCAGCAAGTCGTTGCACCTGCGTCGTGCCGGAGGAGGCAGGCACGCACGCTACAACGCCTTCGCAACGCTTGAGGACGCCCTGGGAGGGGATTACAGATGGATTCGTCGCTCGCGCTTCACCGCGGCCGCGCGCCGCTCAGCGTGCTTGCCCTGTCGATCGGACTGGTGCTGAGCCACGCCGCATATGCACAACAGACCCCGGAAGCGGCCGCTGCCGCAGCCGATGCGGTCGACCTGGACAAGGTCGAGGTCAAAGCCACCTACCGCGAAAGCCTGCAGCAGTCGCTGGATGAAAAGCGCTACAGCATCGAGCAGGTCGATGCGATCTACGCCGAGGACATCGGCAAGTTTCCCGATCTGAACCTGGCCGAATCGATGCAGCGCATCGCCGGTGTCTCCATCGACCGCGAAGGCGGCGAGGGCCAGCAGATCTCGGTGCGCGGCCTGGGTTCGGACTTCACCCGTGTGCGCATCAACGGCCTGGAGGCACTGTCCACCGCCGGCAGCGGCACCACTGGCGTCAACCGCAGCCGCGGCTTCGACTTCAATACCTTCGCCTCCGAACTGTTCAGCCGGGTCAAGGTCAACAAGACCCAGTCGGCGCAGATGGACGAAGGTTCGCTCGGTGCCACCGTCGACCTGCGCGCGTCGCGACCATTCGATTTCGACGGCTTCCAGGCCTCGCTCAACGGCCAGTACGGCTACAACGAACTGTCGCGCTCGAAAGACCCGCGCGTCTCTGCGCTGTTGAGCAATACCTGGGCCGATGGGCGCTTTGGTGCGCTGATGTCGGTGGCCTGGAGCAAGCGCACGATCTTCGAGGAAGGCTACAACCCGGTGCGCTGGGAACATGGCAACTACCGCAATTCGAACCAGTCCACCGCCGCCAACAACGGCACCTACGGTTTCTGCAGTCCGGCCGGCTATGACCCGCAGACGCCGCGCAACCCCGCCGCCAATGAAACCGCGCAGGGCGTCGGCAGCGCCGCCAACCAGGCGCGCAGCAACGGCTGGGGCAGCTACGGCATCGATGCCACCCATTGCGGGACCGGCATCGACCGCCCCGAAGCAACCGCAGAAAACATCGCTGCCTACGAAACCGCCACCAATGCGTGGATCCCGCGTTACCCGCGCTACATCCGTACCGAGCACGAGATTGAACGGCTGGGTGTCACCGGCGCGCTGCAGTTCCGCTTCAGCCCGGACAGCCTGCTCAACCTCGACCTGATGTACTCGAAGCTGGACAAGGACCAGCGCGAGGATTCGATCGGCGCCAACCTGCACCGCACCGCGCAGTACGGCGGCAAGACCCAGATCGTGGTGCGCGAGGCGCAGGTGGATGCGCAGAACCGGCTGGTCTACGGCGTGTTCGACAACGTGGACTTCCGCACCGAGTCGACCGCCATCGAAGAGAGCACCGAGTTCAAGCAGGCCAGCCTGAACTTCGAGCATCGCTTCAACGATGCGCTGCGCCTGGATGCGCTGGTCGGCCATTCCTCGTCCAGCTTCGAGCGGCCGGTGTTCTCCATGGTCAGCTTCGACAACAGCAACCTGGATGGCTTCGTGCTGGACATGCGCAACGGCGCCAGCATGCCGTCGATGACCTTCCCCTTCGCATTGAACGATGCAGCGTCCTGGCAGTGGCTGGGCTACGGCACCGCGCCGGTGAACGCCAACGGCACCGCCCGTGGCGGCAACATCAGCGAAGTACGCCTGAACCCGCAGTACGTCGACAACCGTTTCGACACCGCCAAGGTCGACCTGACCTTCAACGTCTCGCCCACCTTCACCCTGCGCGGCGGCCTGGCCTACAAGGACTACGGCATGCGCACGCAGGAGTACCGCAACATCAGCTATGGCCGCCTGTCGCAGGCGCTGCCCGATGGCGTTGGCGTGGGTGACCTGTCCACCACCCTGGATGGCTTCGGCAAGGGGCTGGACGGGACCACCCCGGGCAGCTGGCTGATTCCCGATTTCAACCGCATCGCCGAACTGCTGGACATCTACTGCAACTGCAACACCGGCACCCTGGGCGGCGACTACCGCCTGGCTGGCGTCGGCCACTATGGCGCATCGAACAACAACTTCGACGTGACCGAGAAGAGCTACGCCAGCTACCTGCAGCTGGATTTCAACACCGAGCTGTGGGACCGCCCGTTCCGCGGCAACCTCGGCCTGCGCTACGTGCGCACCGAGATCGACGCCAGCGGTTACGCGCCGTGCCAGGCGGCCAGCAGCAGCGATCTGTCGGCAGCCTGCGAACCCTTCCTGGGCGTGGCCAGCGCGACAGCCGATGCCGGCGAGCGCCTGCTGGTGGCCACCACCGTCGGCCACCGCTACGACGACTGGCTGCCCTCGCTGAACCTGGCCTGGGACCTGACCGACACCGTGGTGCTGCGCTTCGGTGCGGCCAAGACCATGGCACGGCCGACCCTGTCCAACCTGTCGCCCAGCGTCAGCGGTGGCCCGACCAGCTTCCTCGACGAGGACCGCTACTACTCGATCAACCTGGGCAACCCCAAGCTGGATCCGTTCCGCTCCACCAACTACGACCTGAGCGCGGAGTGGTACTTCCAGGAAGGTGCGCTGTTGTCGGCGGCGGTGTTCTACAAGGACATCGAAACCTATGTGCAGCGCACCCGCCTGCTGACCACCTGGGCCGACATGGGCTACTCGCTGGATCTGCTGCCGGCCGGCTTCAGCCCGAACTCGCTGTTCAACGTGCAGAGCTACTTCAACACCCCGGGCGGTCCGTTGAAGGGCTATGAGCTGACCTACCAGCAGCCTTTCAGCTTCCTGCCCGGCTTCTGGAAGAACTTCGGCGTGCAGCTGAACTACACCCACGTCGATTCGAAGATCAAATATCTCTTCAGCTCCGGCAGTGGCGACACCATCGTCACCACCTACACCGAGAACGACCTGCTGAACCTGTCGCCGAACTCGTACAACGCAACGGTGTACTACGACGACGGCCGCTTCAGTGCCCGTGTATCCACCAGCTATCGCGATGCGTACATCAACCAGATCCTGACCCAGGAAAACGTCTGGGACCTGGACGGCAACCCGTACGCCACCGCCGACGTCACCGGCAAGTACAGCGTCAAGAACGTGGATTTCAACATGTCCTGGAAGTTCAACAAGCAGCTGACCGTCAGCTTCGAGGCAATCAACCTGCTGGACAGTGCCGACGAACGCTACGTCGATTCGGCGCTGTCACTGCCCGACCGCTACACCCACACCGGGCGCCAGTACTACCTGGGGCTGCGCTACAAGTTCTGAGCGCACGCCCTGCCCCGCTGTACCGCACCGCCGCCATGCCGCTGCACCGTCGAATGCTGCTGAAAGGAAGGTTCCATGCTCCGTACTGCTTCTGACCTGTCCCGCCCACGCCGTCGTCTGCTGGTGGCGGCGCTTTCACTGGCCACCGCCCTGCCCGCGCTGGCCGCACCGGCGCCGACGCTGCTGTTCCATGTCGACGCCAACCAGGGGCTGACCGCCGTCACGGCGCAGGGCGAAGCGGTACCGAACTTCCGCGACAAGGCGGCGGTGGTCGACGACGGGGCGCGCGGCAAGGCCATCCAGTGGGAAGACGATGGTGTGCTGGCCTGGGATGCACCGGGCAACATCCTGGCCCAGCGCGGCACCCTGGCCTTCGACTGGCGCCCGCGCTATGCGGTGGGCGAAGCGCCGTTCGTGATCTTCCGCGTCGGCTATGCCGACCACAGCAGCTGGGACATGGCCTGGCTGCGCATCGACTGGAACGGCCACGGCTTCGATGCCTTCGTCACCGATGCCAACCTCGCACGCACCCGCGTGTCGTTCCGCATGGACACGCCGCCGCGGCCGGAGCAGTGGCTGCACCTGGCTTTCGCCTGGGACGAGGACCAGGGCGTGCGCCTGTTCGTCGATGGCCGCGAGGTGGCGCGCGCACAGGCGACCGGCGATTACGATGCGGCGCTGGACCAGCTGGGCCTGGCCGGGCGGGTGATGGCGCCCTACCAGGTGCAGAGCCGCTACAACTTCCTGCGTGGCAGCGATTTCCAGCACATCCGCGTGTACGACCGCATGCTGGACGCCCCTGCCGTGCAGGCATTGGCAGGCGGCAAGGCCCCGGCCAGCGCGGTGGCGCCGGCCAGCGACGAGCGCGCGTGGCGCCATCGCTTCGGCTGGGAAGGTACCGCACCGCCGGCGCTGGCGTCGGCCGGCACGCGCATCCGCAAGATCGAGTTCGCTGATACGCGCGACCACAAGGCATGGATGTGGAAGGCCACCGACGGCATCGCCGAAACCACCTGGCCGGGCGTCTACAACCGCTCGCGCCTGCCCGGCCGCAATGACTATTTCCAGCTGCCGGACTGGAACACCTACGTGGAAAGCGGCCAGCACCTGGACCTGACCCTGCCGGCCGGCGAGACGGTGAACCGCATGGAGATCCGCGGTGCGGCTTTCGGCACGCTGGCGCATGGGCCCGATGCCGGACATGCCACCGAGGTGCTGGCCACGCGCCCGCGCGGCGTGGTGCGCAGCGTGCAGGACATTCCGGCACAGCAGGGCGGCGTACTGCGTTTCAGCAACGTTGAACAGGAAACCCCGATCCAGGAAGTCTGGGCCTACAACGTGAGCGAAGGCGCCGAGCCGGAAGGCACGGTCAAGCAGACCTACGTGATCGACAGCCAGGCGCTGCCCGATTACACCAACCTGGATGCGCTGCGGCACTACATCGATGGCCGCTTCCCGGCCGCCGAGCGCAGCACGGTGATGGCCCTGCCCAAGGGTGCAGGCTCGCGCCGCCGTAGCGCCGACAGCCTGCCGGCGCAGCCGCGGCCGATCGTACACGTGCTGATTCCCTCGGGCGTCGGTGATGCTCCGGCCAACCAGCCGCTGATCCGCAGCTGGGCCTACAGCTGGGAAAACATGCACGACGGCCTCGATGGCGTGGCCATCGACCTTCCCGCGCTGGATCTGCCGGCCACCCACGACGGCCTGATTCCGCTGAACATCCGCATCAAGGATCCGATCTGGCCGGCGCGCGACATGATCGATGTCTCGGTGTCGGTGCAGCCGGGGCAGAAGCGCACGCTGTGGCTGGACCTGCGCGACCGCATCCTCACCCCGGACAGCCTGTGGCTGAGCATCGCCTCGGCCGCGCCGGGTTTCGATGCCGCTGCGCTTGACGGCGCGCAGATACGCCTGGTGTTCAAGCCGCGCGCCGAAGCGTTGAAGGAACACGTGGCCGACCGCTTCAACCAGGTGCGCGACAACTGGGGCTTCCTGGTGGAAGAGCACACCACCTCCAAGCGCCAGCGCCTGTACGCGCGCGTGTACGCCGACCTCAGCGATCTGCTGCGGGTGGACCCGGACCATGAACTCGGCCGCCTGTACTGGAACTACATCAGCTACAACAGCCAGGGCCGCCCGCCCTACACCGCACCGGCGGTGCCCAAGGGCGTGCCGGCGTGGGCGTTCCACCAGGTGCAGGACCTGGCGCAGGTACGGCAGTTCGTCGACTGGTGGATCGACGAGCGGCAGGTGGCCTACGGCGATTTCGGCGGCGGCATTTCCGATGATTCCGACCTGACCCAGCAGTGGCCGGGCCTGGCGCTGATGGGCGTACAGCCGGATCGCCTGAATGCCTCGCTGACCGCGCTGTCCGATGCGGTGTACCGCAATGGCATGTTCAGCAACGGCCTGAGCACCATCGAGACCGACGAGCTGCACTCCTACGAGGAAGGCATCAACACCAACAGCGCCATGCTCTACCTCAACTGGGGCGATCCGCTGACGCTGGAGCGGCTGATGGAAACGGTGAAGGCGTTCGACGAGCGCATCATCCTGCGCAACCCGCAGGGCCATCTGCTGTTCTCCAGCAACTGGTTCGGTGGCAACAAGGTCTACCGCGAGCCGAACTGGCAGTGGCAGAAGCCCTATTCCTTCCCGGTGCTGCACCCGGCGTTCCTGCTCGGCCAGTACAACGCCGACCCGACCGGCCGCAAACTGGTGATCGGCCTGGCCGATGGCTACCTGGCGCATGCGGGCACCGATGGGAAGGGTCGCTTCACCCTGCCCAACGAAATCAACTGGGCTACCGGCGCCACCCGCGGCGGCGAGTTGAACAACGGTTCGGGCAGCGGCGACATCATGCATACGTTCTGGGCCGCCTGGCGCTGGACGGGTGATGCGAAGTACCTGCAGGCGCTGGACTACCGCGTGGCCCGGGGCGGCCCGGGCGCGCTGGCCAACCTCGGCGAGAACTACGTCGAAGTGCTTGGCAGGCAGCAGGACTGGTACCCGACGCTGACCGCCGAGGCCGACGCCGGCAAGACCGGCTTCGCCAGCCTGATGGCGTGGCAGGCCAGCGGCGATACGACGTACATCGATGCGCTGCACGCCGACGGCCTGCAGGCCAAGGTGCAGCGTGCCTACATGAACACCGAGGGCCACTGGTGGTCCGACCGCGTGGAAGCGCCCAGCGAGTTCCTGCAGCGTGCGCGCCTGGGCGGCATCGCGCTGAAGCGCAACCAGAGCTGGCCCGGCCACACGGTCAGCTGGCGCTTCGACCGCGATGGCGCCGCCGAGCAGGTTGCCCTGCTGGTGCATGCGCCCTCGCGCGAACGCTTCACCGTGACCAGCCATAACCTGGGCACGCGCACCATCGCTGCCGACATGACCGGCTGGAATGTGGCCAGCGGCACCTGGCGCGTGCGCAGCGGCGTGGACGCCGATGGTGATGGCCGCATCGACGGCACTGCCGCCGAACGCAGCGTGCAGCTGGAAACCAGCGCGTCGGTACCGATGCAGTTCCGCCCAGGCCGTACCGAGGTGTTCGAGTTCGAGCGGATCAGCGCTGGCACACCGGTGGAGACCCGCCCGGACCTGGGCATCGGCCGTGGCGACGTGCGCGTGGATGGCCGCCAGGTGCACGTGACCGTGCACAGCCTGGGCCATGCCGGCAGTGGCGTGGGTGTGGCGGTACTGGAGGATGCGCGTGGCCGCGAGGTCGCCCGCACCGAGGTACCGGCCATGGCCGCACCGGCAGACCTGCAGCCGAAGACGGTGGTGGTGTCGCTGCCGCTGCCGGCGGGTGACCGCAGTGGCCTGCGCGTGCGCGTGGCGCTGGCCGATGGTGGCGAGGAAGTGACCCGGTTGAACAACGTGGCCGACGTGCCGCGTTGATGGGACGCACGGACGCGGCAACGCCGTGACTCTCGTAGCGTCGAGCTTGCTCGACGCTACGAAGAGCGAAGATCAGACGCTACGCCGCGTCGGTCTCCATCAGCTTCACCCGGCGCTGGTACCAGCCATCGCCCTGCGGATCGAACACCGCGCTGCGCTCCATCACGCCCTGGTACACATGCACCGACACCGCCACGTCGGTGTCGCTGGCGTTGCGCAGCGTGTGGTACTCGTGCGGTGGAATCAGGCTGCCGGCACTGCCGCGGTAGCCGTACAGCGCTTCCTGCGCGGCGAAGCGGTGGCGTTCGCCACGTCGTTCCATCAGCGCATACGGGGTAACGATCAGTTCGCCCTGCCAGACGCCTTCCACGCACCACATGGCATCGTGGTCATGCAGTGGCGTGCCCTGCCCCGGGCCCCAGCACATGGCGATCACGCTGTAGCCGAGGGTCGGGCTGCGGTGCAGTTCGCGGCGCGCGTAGTGGCCGTCCACCGGGCGGCGCACACACGGTGGCAGCTCGATCAGTGGATCGATGATGGCCTCGCGCAGCACATTCTGCAGGGCCCGGGTAATCAGCTGCGGATCTGCCAGGCAGACCGCGCCGTCGATGGCCGCCAGCAGGCGATCCCGGCCCGTGAACGGCAGTGGTGTGAACGTCGCTCCCATGTCGGCCAGTCTAGGCGAGCCGGGTTAACAGAATGTTTTCAGATCTTCATCTTTTCTAGATAGTGCGAATTACGCCAGCGTTCGACACAATTGGCCGCATTTGAGCGACATTGCCGCCATCATGGCAGCAGCAGTGCGCGCAGCTCTGGCACCTCGCGCGCCAGTTCCGTGGCCACCAGGGTGGCGAACACCCGCGCGCCCTCGTCGCCCAGGTGGGTGTAATCGAAGGCCTGCTTGGCCTGCCCCATCGGTTCCAGCGCGGCGTTCTGCACCGAGGCTGGCGCGCCGGCCAGCGCGGGGCTGGCGCCGACCGTGGTGCCGCCCAGGGCGCTGGCCACCTGCGCCTGCGTGGCGGGTGCCTGCGCAAGCCGCATCGCCGCCACCGGCCCCAGCGCCTGCACCAGGGCGCGGCTGCGGCCATGCAGATCCACCAGCGGCACCTGCAGTTCGCGCGCCACCGTCCGCACGCTGTCGGCCCACGGTGCCAGGTCGTCCGCCAGCACGCCATCGGCGAACTGGCGTCGGGTCAGCGGGGTCAGCAGTACCGGTTTGGCGCCGGCCGCGCGCACCTGCTGCACGTAGCGGCGCAGGTTGTCGGGGAACTCATGCTGCAGGTCGGTCGAGCGCCCCGGCTTGCCGGGCTGGTCGTTGTGGCCGAACTGGATCAGCACCCAGGTGGCGGCGTAGCCCGGCGTGCGCATCTCCGCCTCGACCAGCGCCCACGAGCCTTCGGCGCGATAGTTGTAGGTGCTGCGGCCACCGCGCGCCAGGTTCAGGCAGGCGGCGAACGATGTCACGTGCTCGGCGCAGAAGGCCGGGCCCCAGCCGCCCTGTACGGCGGTGGTGGAATCGCCGACCAGCACGATCTTGCTGGCGCGGATCGGCGTGGGCGCGGGGCGGTCGCTGATCGACGGGTCGACGGCGGCGTGGGCCGCGCCGGCCACGGCCAAGGCAAGCAGGACAGGCAGCAGGCGCATCTCAGGCGGTACCTCGTTGCAGGAAGGGGACGCGCTGGTACAGCTCGCGCTCGCCACCGCGCGGGTCATCGGCGCCACGGCTGCGCACGTCGAACAGCATCGTGCGCCGCTGCGGCAGGGTGTACGGCGCCCAGTCCGCCAGCCCGGCGTGGTTGGGGTCGCCATGGCGGGCGAAGGCGATCAATGCATCGCTCATGGTCCCCGCCAGTGCACGCGCATCGCCGCCACCACCGGTGCGTGCCGTGGGCAGGCCGGCGTTGTCGAACACCAGCGGAATATCCAGGGTGTGGAAGGCCCGCAGGCGGCCCTCTTCCACCGGTGAGGGCCAATCGAGCTGATAGGCCCAGGTGGGAGCCGCCGTGGCCGGCTGCCGCGCACGCGCTTCCAGTTCCTCCACCGCACCGCGCCAGGAGCGCCCGGCGGTGGTGGCCGCGAAGAACACTTCCGATGCCGTGTAGTGCGGATACAGGCGGCGGTAGTGTTCGATCACCACCGACGGCAGCAGATCGACGAACTGCTGTTTCTCCAGCTGCGCAGGCAGGGTGTTCCAGTCCAGTGCGAAGTTGCCCGGGTCGTTGCCGAGGAAGGCGCGGGTTTCATCGTGGGTGTTGCCGATCACCATCGGGATGGCGGCCGACTGTGCCGGTGCCTGCGGCCAGAACGGATGCACCGGCAGCACCACCTCGTCCAGCACCGGGCCGAAATACAGCGCGGTGTCTTCCACCCGCGACGGATCGCGGGCGCGGGTGGCGGCCAGCAGATCGGCCGCCGGCAGGCGCAGCAGCGCGGCCAGATCCGGCGCGTGCACCGCGTCCATCGCCACCGCCGCACGCTGTGCCGCTGCGCGGGGACCGGCGGCGGTGACCTGCTGGCCGCTCATGGTCCACGCCCGCTGGAACAGGCCGCGCGCGGCCGGCATCGCCATCAGCGTGGCGATCTTGGCGCCGCCGCCGGACTGGCCAAACACGGTGATGTTGCCGGGATCACCCCCGAAGACCGCGGCATGCTCGCGCACCCACTGCAGCGCCTGCACCAGATCCAGCTGGCCGGCATTGCCGGACGCGGCGTAGCGCGGGTCGCCCAGCGCGCCCAGGTACAGGTAGCCGAAGGTGTTCAGGCGATGGTTGAGGGTGACCACCACCACGTCGCCGCGCCGGCACAACGCGCTGCCGTCGTACAGCGGGTCACTGCCGGAACCATTGTTGAAGCCGCCGCCGTGGATATAGACCAGCACCGGCCGCTGCGCGCGCGCAGCGAGCGTCGGGGTCCATACATTGAGGAACAGGCAGTCCTCGCTGCCGGGGCCCTCCGAACCGCCCTGCGGTGCCGCCGCGCCGTAGTCCAACGCATCGGCAATGCCCCGCCACGGCGTCTCGGGCCGAGGGGGCTGGAAGCGGTAGGCGGCCGTGTCCGCGCCGTAGCGCAGGCCGCGGAACACCAGCACGCCCTGCTCGCGCTGGCCGCGCACGCGGCCGCCACGCACCCGTGCCAGTATCTGGGTGTCATCGCGCGGGCCCGGTGCGGCCAAGGCCGACGGCAGTGCCATCACGGTGGCCGTGGCCAGTGCCCAGCGCGCGCTGTCGCTCAGGAAACGGCGGCGCTGCAGATCGTCCGGTGCCCCGCTCATCGGCCGCTCCGGGCTCGGACACCCTCACCAGAGGAGAGCGGCACTGCCCCCCCCCCCGCCTCACCAGCAGCCGCCAGCCACGCCTCCGCCAGCTGCGGCCACAGCGCCAGCGTCGATCCTGCCGGTATGCGCATGCCGAAGCCATGCCCGCCGTGGGCGAACAGATGCAGCTCGTGCTCGACCCCGGCCTTGGCCAGCGCTGCGGCCATCAGCGCGCTGTTGTGCACGCCCACCACGCGGTCGTCGTTGGCATGCACCAGCAGGGTCGGCGGCATGTCCGCGCGCACCTGCCGCTGCATCGAGTACTGCGCGGCCAGCGCCGCATCGGGGTGCTCGCCGAGCAGGCGCCCGCGCGAGCCGCTGTGCGCATGCGCACCCATGTCGATGACCGGATAGACCAGCACCGCGCGCGCCGGGCGTGCACTCAGCCGATCAATGGCATCGCGGGCCGGGTACACCGCCGCATCGAAGCCGGTGGCCAGCCGCGCAGCGACGTGACCGCCGGCGGAAAAGCCCATCACCGAGACGCTGCCGGCATCCAGATCGCGCCGTGCCGCCTGGTCGCGCACCACCCGCAGCGCCCGTTGCGCATCGGCCAGCGCGGCCTGGCGCTCGCGCCCGGGCTGCGGCAGGCGGTAGCGCAGCACGAACAGGGTGTAACCGGCGCGGTCCACCCACTCCGGCACGAGCGCACTGTCTTCCTTGTCGATCACCACGCGCTGGTAGCCGCCGCCGGGGATGACCAGCAGCGCACGCCCGTTCGGCCGTGCCGGTGCATGCACCAGCAGGTAGGGCGCATCGACCTGGTCGACATAGCGGTCCGGGTGCGCCGGGTCGCTGCTGCGCTCGACCACCCGCGCCGGCCGCGCCGGGCCCTGCTCGCCGGGGACCTGGCCGTCCGGCCACAGGGCGATCCGCTCGCCGGCCAGCTCCTGGCCGGGGCGTTCGTTGTCGCGCGGCGGCGCGGCGGTGGCGGTCAACGGCAGGGCCAGCAACAGCCCGCACAACAACAGCACGACAGGACGCAGACGCATGGCAGGCAACGGCTCCGGCAGGACGGGGACAGGGTGCTGGGTGCATCCGGCGGCAGCACGTGATGCGCTGCGGCTTGCACGATGACACCGGTTTACCATATACACCTTCTGCAGACGCTGTCGATGGGCAGTGCAACAAACACAGGGAGACCGTTCTTGAGCAACGAACACGGCACACATGGGCAGACGCCGCCGCCGGACGATGCGGCCGCGATCGCCCAGGCTTTCACCACCGCCCGCCGTGCCGGGCAGTCGCTGGCCGCATTCCCGGGCACCATCCCGGACACGCTGGTCGCTGCCTACCAGGTGCAGGACCTGGCCATCGCCGCCTGGGATGACCGCGTGGTCGGCTGGAAAGTGGGCTACATCGCCGCCGAGCGCCGTGATGTCTCCGCGGACGACCGCCTGCTGGGTCCGGTTTTCTCTCGTCAGCTGAAAAATGCTACCGGTGGAACAACGGACATTCCGGTGTTCGTCGGCGGCTTTGCCGCAGTCGAAGCGGAGTACGTGCTGGAGCTGTTGGAGGACGCCCCGGCCGGACAACTGCACTGGTCGCCGGAACAGGCTGAAGCCCTGCCTGCGCGCCTGTACATCGGCGTGGAAGTGGCCAGCAGCCCGCTCGCTACCATCAACGAACTCGGCCCGCGCGTGGTGGTGTCCGATTTCGGCAACAACAACGGCCTGGTGCTGGGGCCGGAGATCGTCGACTGGACCGCACGCGATGAAACCGCGCTGCGCGCCGAGACGCTGATCGACGGCGAAGTGGTCGGCACCGGGGGGGCGACGCGCCTGCCGGGTGGCCTGCGCGCCGCCTATGCGTTTGCCCTGTCCCGTTCGGCGCTGCGTGGCCGGCCGCTGCGCAAGGGCGACCTGATCGCCACCGGCAACGCCACCGGCATCCATGACATCACCGCCGGGCAGACCGCGCTGGTGCGCTTCGCCGGCTTCGGCGACATTGCCTGCCGGGCCGTGCCAGCGGGATGACCGCCGGCCTGCCCTGGTGAACACGCGCGGGAGGGCGCAGATGATCACACGACGTAATTTCCTGGCCGGTGGCGCTGCAGCCCTGGCCACGCCGATGCTCGCGGCCTGTGGCCGCGGGCCGGCCGCCAGCGTGGACGGCGGCACCCTGCTGACCGCCACCGACGTGCACGTGGCCGATTACCCCACCGTCACCGCAGTGAAGTGGATCGGGCAGACGCTGGAACGCGAGACCAACGGCCGCCTGCGGCTGCGCCAGTACCACTCGGGCCAGCTCGGCCGCGAGTCGGAAGCGATCGACATGGCCCGTTTCGGTGCCATCGACATCACCCGCGTCTACGCCGGTGCGCTGAACAACGCCTTCCCGCTGACCCAGGCGCTGTGCCTGCCGTACGTGTTCAAATCGGTGGCGCACCAGCGTGCCGCACTGGACGACGGCGTGGCCGAGGCCGTGCTGCGCGGTTTCGAGCGCCGCGACCTGGTCGGCCTGGCGATCTACGATTCCGGCGCGCGCTGCTTCTACAACACCAAGCATCCGATCGTTTCGCCGAAGGACCTGCATGGCCTGAAGCTGCGCGTGGCCTCCTCGGACATTTTCATCCAGCTGATGCGCCTGCTCGGTGCCAACCCCACGCCGATGTCGCTGGGCGATACGTTCTCGGGCATGGAAACGCACATGATCGACGGTGCCGAGAACAACATGCGCAGCTTCCATTCCAGCCGCCACTTCGAGGCCGCGCACTACTGGTCGCAGAGCGATCATTCCTACGCGCCGGACGTGCTGCTGATGTCGCGTGCCAGCTTCGAACGGCTGAGCCCTGATGACCGTCAGCTGCTGCTGCACACCGCGCGCGCTTCGGTGAAGGTGATGCGCGAGCAGTGGGACGCCTCGGAAAGCGCAGCACGCCGCGCCGTCCTCGACTTCGGGGTGAAAGCCAACGAAGTGGACATGCCCGCCTTCCGCGCTGCGGCCCAGCCGCTGCTGAAGGCGTACCTGCAACAGCCGGATATCGCCGCGCTGGTTGACCGCATCCGCGCTGCCTGAGGACCCTGCCATGACCGAGACGACGACGCCCGCCGCCGGGCCTGGACAGCGCCTGCTGGACCGCATCGCCGACATCGCCATCTACTGTGCCGTCGCCGCCCTCCTGGGGCTGGTGGTGGTGCAGGGCTGGCAGGTGTTCGCCCGTTACGTCATCAACGATTCGCCCAGCTGGACCGAGCCGGTCACCCTGCTGCTGCTGGCCACGGCGATGAGCCTGGGCGCGGCCTGCGGCGTGCACACCAACCGCCACTTCGGCTTCTTCCTGCTGCACGCCTACATGGGCCCCGGCCTGCGCCGCGCGGTGGACGTGCTGATCCAGCTGGTGGTGGCGGTGCTGGGCGGCTTCATCGCCTTCTGGTCGGCCGACCTGCTGCTGGACGGGATGGACATCAAGACCGCCGGCGCCCACCTGCCGCAGAGCATCAACTACCTGCCGCTGGCGGTGGGTGGTGCGCTGATGGTGCTGTTCGCACTCAACCGTGCGTGGAAAGCGCTGCAGGCCAGCGACGCTGGCAGCGACGACGCTGAAGGAGATCGTTGATCCATGGGCATCACCATTCTGTTCTCCGTGTTCGCCGTGCTGCTGCTGCTGGGTGTGCCGGTGGCCTACGCACTGGCCGCCGCCGCGCTGGCCACCCTGCTCTACCTGGACATTCCCAGCATCGTGCTGGTGCAGCAGATTTCGGCCGGCACCGGCTCGGCCTCGCTGATCGCCATTCCATTGTTCATCTTCGCCGGCGAAATCATGATGCGCGGCGGCATCTCCGAGCGCCTGATCGCACTGGCGTCCTCGCTGGTCGGCCGCATGCGTGGTGGCCTGGGCCAGGTGTCCATCCTGTCGTCGCTGTTCTTCGGCGGCGTGTCCGGCTCGGCCATCGCCGATGTCTCGGCAGTCGGCGGCACGATGATTCCGCAGATGGTCAAGCGCGGCTATGACCGCGATTTCGCCGTCAACGTCAGCATCACCGCCGCGCTGGTGGCGCTGCTGGTGCCACCCTCGCACAACCTGATCCTGTTCTCGGCGGCGGCCGGCGGTGGCCTGTCCATCGCTGATCTGTTCGCTGCCGGCATCGTGCCGGCGCTGCTGATGACCGTCGCCCTGATGCTGACCGGCTACGCCGTGGCACGTCGCCGCGGCTATGGCGTGGAAGTGTTCCCGGGCTGGCGCGCGGTGCTGCTGCGCGTGATCTCGGCCCTGCCCGGCCTGGGCCTGGTGGCGCTGATCTTCGTCGGTATCCGTGCCGGCATCTTCACTGCCGTGGAAAGCGCGGCCATCGCCGTGGTCTATGCGCTGCTGGTGACCACCGTGCTGTACCGGCAGCTGCGCTGGCGCGAGTTCTTCGACACGGTCATCCATGCCGCGCGCAGCACCGGTGTCATCCTGTTCGTCATCGCCACCGCCGCGGTGTTCGGCTGGCTGCTGGCCTACCTGCAGGTGCCGACCGCCGCGGTGGACTTCCTGCAGTCGTTCGCGCACAGCCAGTTCATGGTGCTGCTGATGATCGTGGTGATGCTGCTGCTGCTGGGCACCTTCATGGACCTGGCGCCGATGATCCTGATCTGCACACCGATCTTCCTGCCGGTGGCCAAGGCCTATGGCATCGATCCGATCCACTTCGGCCTGGTGCTGGTGTTGACCGGCGGCCTCGGCCTGGTCACGCCGCCGGTGGGCTCGGTGCTGTTCATCGGCACCTCCATCGGCAAGATCACCGTCGGCCAGAGCATGCGCACCATCTGGCCGTTCTGGTTCGCCGCGCTGGCGGTGCTGCTGATCGTCACCTTCTTCCCGCAGCTGTCGCTGTGGCTGCCGGCCCTGCTGCGCGCATGATCCGGCGTCGCGCGCTGCCGCTGCTGCTGGGTGTGGGCATGGCCGCCACGGCGGCCCATGCCGCGCCGCCGGCGGCAGCACCTGCAATTCCGGTGGGCAGCTTCAACGACGGGGTGAACCACTGGCGCAGCGGCCATGCGGACGGTTACGCACGGCTGGATACCCAGCAGTACCGGGAGATCGCCGACAACCTGCTGTTGCTGCAACGTCGCTCCGGCGGCTGGCCGGTGAACCAGGATCCGCTGCGGGTGCTGGATGCCGCCGCGCGCGAGGCCGCACGCAAGGCGCAGGACGAGCCCGGTGGCAGCTTCGACAACCGCACCACGTATACCCAGGTCGATTACCTCGCCGAAGCCTTCGCCCGCAGCAACGACCGCCGCTATCGCGATGCCGCACTGCGCGGTCTGGACTTCATCCTCGACCAGCAGGTCCGCAGGTGTGGCGGCTGGCCACATTCGGTGCCGGCGCGCACCGACTACCACGACCGCATCACCTTCGCCGACGACGTCACCAGCGGCGTGCTGACCACCCTGCGCCAGGTGCAGGACGCACCGCGCTTCGCCTTCGTCGATGCCGCGCGCCGCGCGCGGGTGGCCACGGCGGTGCAGCGCGGCGACGCCTGCCTGCTGCGCCTGCAGGTGCGCCAGCGCGGCCAGCCGACGCTCTGGGCCGGCCAGTACGATGCCACCACGCTGCAGCCTGCACCCGGACGAAAATTCGAACTGGCCGCGCTGGTGACCGACGAAAGCGTGGGCGTGGTGCGTTACCTGATGTCCATCCCCGATCCGTCGCCGCAGACGGTGCAGGCCATCGAGGGCGCGCTGGCGTGGTTCCGGGCCAACGCGCTGCACGGCCTGCGCCTGCAGACCTTCGACGCACCGGCCGCACAGTTCGCCCACCACCGCAGCACCGTCGATCGCCGCCTGCTGGCCGACCCGGCCGCACCGCTGCTGTGGGGCCGCTTCCACGACCTGGCTGACAACAGCGTGGTGCTGGCCAACCGCCAGGGCGAACGCCTGCAGACCTACGACCAGGTCGGCCGCGAGCGCCGCACCGGCTACCACTGGTACGGCACCTGGCCGCAGGCCCTGCTCGACCGCGATGCACCGGCCTGGCGCGCCCGCCTCGGCCGCTCCGCGCCCTGACGCTGTACCCGCACCCGCACCACGGAGGAACCCGATGCTGTCGCGCACCGCTCTGAAGTCCCTGCTTGCCGCCACCCTGCTGCTGGCCGTACCCGTCCTTGCGCAAGCGCAAGCGCAAGCGCAGGCACCCGCCACGTCGTGGAAGCGCGGCATCGAGAACCAGCGCCAGGCCGACCTCGGCGACGGCACCTTCCTCAACCCGGTGTTTGCCGGTGACCGGCCCGATCCGTCGGTGCTGAAGGACGGCCAGGATTATTACCTCACCCTGTCTTCGTTCGACGCCTACCCCGGCCTGCCGATCTGGCATTCGCGCGACCTGGTGAACTGGCAGCCGCTGGGCCATGCGATCACGAAGAACGTGGGCGCGATCTGGGCGCCGGACATCGTCAAGCACGAGGGTCGCTACTACATCTATTTCCCCGCCCGCACCGGCGAGCGCCGCAGCAACTTCGTGGTCTGGGCCGACAGCATCAAGGGGCCGTGGAGCGAGCCGATCGACATCGGCCTGGGCGGCTACATCGACCCCGGCCATGCCGTGGGCGAGGACGGCAAGCGCTACCTGTTCCTCAGCGGCGGCGACTACGTGCAGCTGGCCGACGACGGCCTGAGCGTGGTCGGCACGCCGAAGCACGTCTACGACGGCTGGAAGTACCCGCAGAGCTGGGACGTGGAGGCCTATGCGCAGGAAGGCCCGAAGATCCACTTCCGCGATGGCTGGTACTACATGACCACCGCCGTGGGCGGCACTGCCGGCCCGCCCACCGGGCACATGGTGATCACCGCGCGCTCGCGCTCGATCCACGGGCCGTGGGAGAACGCGCCCAACAACCCGATCATGCGCACCCAGTCGGCCGCCGAACCCTGGTGGTCGCGTGGCCATGCCACGGTGATCGAAGGCACCGACGGGCGCTGGTGGATGATGTACCACGGCTACGAGAACGGGTACTGGACGCTGGGCCGGCAGGCCCTGCTGGAGCCGATCGAGTGGACCGCCGATGGCTGGTTCGTGGCCAAGGGCGGCGACCTCGGCCAGCCGCTGCGCAAGCCGTCCGGTGAATCGGTGGGCGCGCATGGCATGGCCTTGTCCGACGACTTCCGCGGCACGGCGCTCGGCCCGCAGTGGTCGTTCTTCAACCCGGCGCAGGATGAGTACCGGCGGCTGGGCTTCAGCGGCCAGGGGCTGGTGCTGCAGGGCAAGGGCCAGACCCCGCGCGACAGTTCGCCGCTGACCGCCATCGCCGGCGACAAGGCCTACCAGTTCGAGGTGGAGATGGACATCGCCCCGGGCGCGGTGGGCGGCGCCCTGCTGTTCTACAGCGACCGCCTGTACGTGGGCGTGGGCAGCAACGGCGAGACGTTCATCATGCACCGCTACGGCGAGGAGCGCCCCACCCGCTTGGCGGCCAGCGCAAAGGGCGGCAAGCTGTGGCTGCGGGTGACCAACAACCGCCACATCGTGACCATCCACTCCAGCACCGATGGCCAGCGTTGGCAG
Source organism: Stenotrophomonas sp. (assembly GCF_035634915.1). Taxonomy (GTDB): domain Bacteria; phylum Pseudomonadota; class Gammaproteobacteria; order Xanthomonadales; family Xanthomonadaceae; genus Stenotrophomonas. Next base: position 317,885 of record NZ_DASQCB010000005.1, on the reverse strand, counting down.
AAGTACCCGGTTCAGATGGAAGTGTCCGGTTACCATCACAATGTGGCTGGCAAGTTCCTGGCACTGAAACCGGCGCTGTATGCGGCCGGCGACGGTGCGGTAACCTTCCGCAGCTTCCGCTATCGCGCGCTGGACTGAGCGCGCGCTGGAATCCCCAGACTTACCGGGTTCACTACATGTCAGTGCGCAACAAGAACGATGCCGCCACGCCGGCATTGGCGAAGGGCAAGGCCGCCACGATCAACGACATCGCGCGACTGTCGGGAGTATCGAAGAAAACGGTTTCACGGATCATCAACAACTCGCCCCTGGTGCGCAAGGACACGCGCGACAAGGTCGAGGCGCTGATGCGCGAGGTCGGCTACACGCCTGATCCGCTGGCCCGTGGCCTGGCCTTCCGCCGCTCCTTCCTGATCGGCATGGTCTACGACAACCCGACCGCCCAGTACATCGTGGACATGCAGTACGGCGCGCTGGATGCGCTGCGCGGTTCCAGCTTCGAACTGGTCGTGCACCCCTGCGACAGCCGCAGCCCGGGCTACATCGACGGCGTGCGCCGCTTCGTGCAGCAGCAGAAGCTGCACGGGGTGATCCTGGTGCCGCGTGCCTCGGAAGACCAGGCGCTGGCCGACATGCTGGACGAGATCGGCTGCCGCTTCACCCGGGTGGCCGCGCTGCCGCTGGATGAAACCTCGCAGATGGTGGTCACCCACGACCGCGACGGTGCGGCCGAAGCGGCCGATTACCTGCTCTCGCTCGGCCACCGCGAGATCGCCCTGGTGACCGGCCCCAGCGCCTACCGTTCCGCGCATGAGCGCACCGCTGGCTTCATCGACGCGCTGGCGCAGCGCGGCATCGAGCTGCCGAAGGACCGCATCATCGAGGCGGGCTACACCTTTGAATCGGGCGTGGCCGCCGCCGAGAAGCTGCTGCTGGGCAAGCGCCGGCCGACCGCCATCTTCACCGGCAACGATGAAATGGCCGCCGGCATCTACAAGGTGGCGCTGCGTGCGGGCATCAACATCCCGCGCCAGCTGTCCATCGTCGGCTACGACGACAGCCCACTGGCCTCGCGCCTGTGGCCGTCGCTGACCTCGGTGCGCCGCCATACCCGCGACACCGGCCGCACCGCCGCGGCGATGCTGATCCAGCCCGACAGCCAGGCTGCGCTGCAGATCGCCAGCGTGCGCCCGCACCTGATCGTCCGCGACTCCTGCCAGCCGCCAGAGGACTGATGCCTGCGGCATCAGCCCCGTAGGTCGCAAGCTCGCTTGCGACGCATCCGGTAGGTCGCCAGCTTGCTTGTGACACATCCTGCACGTCACGACCGTTGGTCGTGACACTTCACCCCGCCCCTTCCACTTTGCCCCGCCCGGCCAGCCCCGCTATCGTGCGGCGCAAAATGACACCGGTTACCAACGTCGCTAGAATCGACCACGAACCGCGCCGGGGCCGAACCCTTCGGCCCGCCCCCTGCTCTGGAGAAGCCATGTACTGCAAGACCCACTACGCAACCCATCCCGACGCCATCAAGGGCGCCAGCAACGACCAGCTGCGCGAGCTGTACCTGCTCGACGGCCTGTTCAATGCCGGCCAGGTGACCCTGAAGTACACCCACTACGAGCGCTTCGTGCTCGGCGGCGCGGCCCCGGTCGATGCCCCGCTGTCCCTGCCGGCGCAGACCGAACCGGCCTCGGCGGCCGGTCATCCGTTCCTGGAGCGCCGCGAGCTGGGCGTGATCAACGTCGGCAGCGGTACCGGCACGGTCACCGTCGACGGCACTGTCTACACGCTGGGGCCGAAGGACGGCCTGTATGTGGCGATGGGTAGCAAGGATGTCGTGTTCGCCTCGCAGGACGCGGCCAACCCGGCGCAGTTCTACCTCGCTTCCACCCCGGCCCATGCGCGCTTTGAAACCAAGCAGCTGTCGATCAAGGATGCGGTGGCGCTGGACCGCGGCGCGCTGGAAACCAGCAACGAACGCACCATCTACCAGTACATCGTGCCGGCCACCTGCCAGTCCTCGCAGCTGCTGCTGGGCCTGACCGTGCTCAAGCCGGGCAGCGTCTGGAACACCATGCCGCCGCACCTGCACGACCGCCGCAGCGAGGTCTATTTCTACTTCGACCTCGGCGCCAACGACCGCGTCTACCACTTCATGGGCGAACCGGACGCGCAGCGCCACATCGTCATGCAGAACAACGAAGCGGTGGTGTCGCCGCCGTGGTCGATCCACATGGGTGCCGGCACCAGCAACTACGCCTTCATCTGGGCGATGGGTGGCGAGAACCTGGATTACACCGACATGCACGTGCTGGACATCTGCCAGCTCAAGTAAGCCCTGCCCGGCCGCCGCGCACCGCGTGCCGGCGGCCGTCGCCGCATCCCCCGCTCGCCTCTACCAAGGAACGCATACGCAATGGCTAATCCCTTCAGCCTGGAAGGCAAGGTCGCTCTGGTAACCGGTGGTAATACCGGCCTGGGCCAGGGCATCGCCGTGGCACTGGCCGCCGCTGGCGCCGATGTCGCCGTGGCCGGCATCGCCCCGCCCACCGAGACCATCGAAAAGATCACCGCGCTGGGCCGCCGCTGCCTGGCCATCGAAGCCAACCTGATCAGCATCGAGCCGGTGGCGCGCGTGGTGCGCGAAACCATCGAAGGCCTGGGCGGGCTGGACATCCTGGTCAACAACGCCGGGCTGATCCGCCGCGCCGATGCCGTGGATTTCAGCGAGCAGGACTGGGATGACGTGATGAACGTCAACATCAAGTCTGCGTTCTTCATCTCGCAGGCGGCCGGCCGCCACTTCATCGAACAGGGCCACGGCAAGATCATCAACATCGCCTCGATGCTGTCCTTCCAGGGCGGCATCCGCGTGCCGTCCTACACCGCAAGCAAGAGCGGCATCGCCGGCATCACCCGCCTGCTGGCCAACGAGTGGGCCGGCAAGGGCGTGAACATCAACGCCATCGCGCCGGGCTACATGGCCACCGACAACACCGCCCAGCTGCGTGCTGACGAAGCGCGCAACCAGTCGATCCTGGATCGCATCCCGGCCGGTCGCTGGGGGACGCCGGATGATCTGGCCGGTGCCGCCGTATTCCTCGCTTCGTCGGCGTCGGACTACGTCAACGGCGCGGTGCTGCCGGTCGATGGTGGCTGGTTGGCGCGCTGAGGCGCACCGGTCTGTAGAGCCGAGCCCATGCTCGGCTGTCGCGCTCTGATCGAAAAACAGCCGAGCATGGCTCGGCTCTACAGGAGTGCCGCGATGCGAAGGCTGTTGCTGTTGTTGCTGCTGTCGTGCACCACTGCGCAGGCGGCGCCGGTGCGGCTGTTCATCGCCGGCGATTCCACGGCGGCCGAATACGGGTCGGAGCGTGCGCCGCAGGCGGGCTGGGGCCAGGCGCTGCAGAGCTACCTGGACCCGGCGCGCTTCCAGGTACACAACCACGCCAAGGGCGGGCGCAGCACGCGCAGCTTCATCGATGAAGGACGCCTGGATGCGATTGCCGGCGAGCTGCGCCGCGGCGATGTGCTGCTGATCCAGTTCGGTCACAACGATGCGAAGTTCGAAGACCGTACGCGTTACACCGATCCTGACAGCGACTATCCGCGCCTGTTGATGCGTTATGTACAGGTGGCGCGCGACAGGGGCGCCACCCCGGTGCTGATCACGCCGGTGGCGCGGCTGCTGTACGACTTCGGTTCACTGCTGGATACGCACGCGCGCTACACGCTGGCGATGCAGCAGCTGGCAGCGCGCGAGCACGTCGCGCTGATCGACCTCAACGACCGCAGCACGCGCTGGATCCGCGCACTGGGTGAGCAGGGCGCGCGGCCGTACTTTCTCTTCGTGCCCGAGCAGAACAAGGCCGACGGCACCCATTTCAGCGTGGCCGGTGCCAATGCGGTCGCCTGCCTGGTGCTGCGCGAAGCGGTGCCGCTGCTGCCCGCGCTGCAACCGGCGCTGGTGCGTGACATCGACTGCGATGTGATGGGCGCAGGGCAGGGCACCGATCCGCAGCGGCCCTCGCAGGTGCTGCATGAAGATGCGGTTGCACGCCTGCAGCCCGGACCCCATGGTGGCGCCGGGCCAACCACCGCGTACCCGTTCTTCGCTGACGCGACAGACCTGCCGTTCGTGCTGCGCAGGCGCGTGCTGCACAAGGGCGCAGGCATCGGCCTGCACCCGCAGCACAAGGATGAGATCTATTACATCGTGAGCGGGCAGGGCAGCTACGTGCTGGATGGCAGGCAGCATGACGTGCGCGCAGGCCATGCGCTGCTGACCCGCGCGGGCAGCACGCACGCGCTGCAGCAGGTGGGGGAGGAAGATCTGGTGGTGTTGCTGGCGTACCCGCGCTGAACCGTAGAGTCGAGCTTGCTCGACTGCTCTTCTACGTCAGTCGAGCTTGCTCGACTCTACCGGCTCCGGGCCGAAATGCTTCAGCCCCAGCCGCGCCAGGTCTTCCGGCCGCACGAAATAGGCTTCGTCGAGCGCATGCAGCGCGTCCTGTTCCTGTTCGGTCATGGCGCCGTACAGGTCGTGCAGCTGCGTGATCGCCGGGTCGTCTTCCAGCCGGTCCAGCAGCCCGCGCATGCCGGCCAGGATCGCGTGGGTCTGTACCGCGCCCATCGCCTGCAGCGCACGCAGCGCCAGCTGGCAGGTCGGGTCGCCCCAGTTGCACAGGAACTGCATGAAGCCGCCGTTGTTGATGTCCGCTTCCATGCGCCAGAGCGCCACCAGCTGCTGGTCTTCGTCGGACAGCGCATCCAGCGTCCACGCGGCCGCCTTCAGGCGCGCCAGCGCGGCCTCGTAGCGGTCATCCCACACCTGGTTGGGAATATCGACGACGCCTGTCTCGCGCAGCGGCAGCAGGGCAGGCCAGTTCACGCCCAGGCCATTGGCGGTGGCAACCCAGTGCGCACGCTGTTCCGGCGTGGCTTCGAACAGCGCCGGCGCCCAGCGCAGCGGCTGGCGGGTGCGGCGGCCATCGGCCAGGGTCAGCAGGATGAAGTCGTCGTCGAAGGCGACGTCGGTTACGCGCAGGGCGGCAAATTCTTCAGTCATGCCGTGGAGGATAGCGGCGCCGTCGGCGTACCCGGAAACTTCAGAACACTCTAATACTTTTGAAGTTTAGCTGCATAAACTTCAAAAGCGTGGGAGGCTTTTGAAGGATAGGGGTGATCCCAGCGGAGATTTCCGATGCGTCGCGCAGACATTGCAGGGCCCTTGCAGGCCTACCTCGTTCCCGTGGAAGGTCGGCCCAATCTGCTGGCCATGACGCCTCCTCCGACGCCCCGTCGGCTGCCGGAAGGGCATGCGGGCTCGCGGCAGCGCCTCATCGCTGCAAATGCATCGCTGGACCGTCTGGATCAGGCGATGCGGCAATGGCCAGCCCCTGACATGGTGACCCGGACGCTCGCGCGACGCGAAGCCGTCCAGAGCTCCCAGATCGAGGGGATCCAGACCAACCTGGACGAGCTGCTGGTGTTTGAGGCCACGCTCGGCCTGGACGGTCTGCCTGCCGATGTCGTGGTGACCGAGCGCTACGTGCAGGCACTGCAACGGGGACTTGATGCGGTGCGTTCAAGCGGTCGCGAGGCACTCGATCTCGCCCTGGTGAATCAGCTCCACGCGGTGTTGATGCAGGATGCCCCGGACGACTTTCCCAAGGGCCGGTACCGCCAGGAGCAGGCCATCATCGGCCCTCTGGGCGGACGACCGGAAGACGCCCGTTTCGTGCCTTCCCCGCCGGATCGCATTGAACCGGCAATGCGGGAACTCGAGCAGGCGATGTTGAAGTACGAGCCCGCCGAGGAAGAGCAGTTCGAACTCAACATCATCGCGCACCTCGCGATCACCCACGCACAGTTTGAAACCATCCATCCCTACAAGGACGGCAACGGGCGCACGGGAAGGCTGCTGCTGCCGTTGATCCTCGCCGCAGAACAGCACCCGCCGCTCTATCTGTCAGGCGCCTTGTTGCGCAATAAAACGGCCTACTACGATGCCCTCAACAACGTGCAGCTTCGCGGTGAGTGGGGGCCATGGATGGATATGCTGTGCCAGGCCGTGGTGGAGTCTGCGCACGATGCGATTTCCATCGCCGATGACATGTCGCGGCTCACCGCAGCGTGGGAGGTTGAACTCCAAGGCTATCGCCGCGACTCGGTGGCGCGCAGGCTTCCGCCGCTGCTGATTGGCCACCCGGTGGTGACCGCAGGTCAGGTGGCTGCATTGCTGGGGGTCTCTGATCGCTCAGCTCTGACAGGGATCTACGCGCTTGAGGCAGAAGGCATTCTCGTCGCCGGCAACGATCGCCGTTGGGGACGCACCTATCACGCGCACGCGGTGATGCAGCGGCTCAATCAACTGCCCACTCCGCTTCACGACCGACCGCGCTGACCCGCAGTCTTCGGGGTCAGAGCCTTTCGTGCGAAAGGGATCTGACCCCTGTGGCTGATCTGTGCAGCCGAGCATGGCTCGGCACTACTAGACGTCGCCGCCGTCGGCCCAGCCCTCACCGGTGCCCGCCTGGAACACGCGATCATCGGCCTGCACATCACCGGCCGGCAGGTGCGACTGGTCGGCCAGTGCGGCGTAGATCGGGGTGAAGTCCGGCGACGTCGCCTGCATCAGCTGCTCGAAGCTGTCGATGACGAAGTAGGTCTTCTGGAACGTGTCGATGCGGTACTTCGTACGCATGATCCGCTGCAGGTCGAAGCCGATGCGATTGGGTGCGGCCGATTCCAGCGAGTACAGCGATTCGCCCTTCGATGACACGATGCCGGCGCCGTAGATGCGCAGGCCGTCGGCGGTGTCGATCAGGCCGAACTCCACCGTGTACCAGTACAGGCGGGTGAGGTTCTGCAGCGCATCCGGACCGATCGCATGGGCTTTGACGCCGCCGCGGCCGTAGGCCTCCATGAAGTCGGCGAACACCGGGTTCATCAGCAGCGGCACGTGGCCGAACAGGTCGTGGAACAGGTCCGGTTCGGCGATGTAGTCGATCTGGTCCGGACGTCGGATCCACCAGGTCACCGGGAAGCGGCGGTTGGCCAGGTGGTCGAAGAAATCCAGTTCCGGCAGCAGGCCTTCCACGCCCACCAGGGTCCAACCGGTGGCCGCACCCAGCACTTCATTGAGCTGGTCGAAGCGCGGGATCATGTGTGCGTTCATGCCCATCTCGTCCTGCGCGTCCAGGAACTCCTGGCAGGCGCGGCCGACCAGCAGTTCGCGCTGGCGCTGGTACAGCGTGCTCCAGGTGGCGTGGTCGTCACCGGTATAGGTCTCCCACGGCTGCTCGACGAGCGCGGTGGTGTACACCGGCACGTAGCCCTTGTCGGTCTGCTGGTGTTCGACGCGGCGGGGCTGGGCGAGGTCCATGGGGCACTCCTTGAAGGGATACCGGTGATGCTAGGGCAGGGGGCGCGCAACAGGGTTGCAAAAGTTGCGCGTAATGGGGCGCTTGGCGCAATATCGTTGCGTACTCACCGTGTTGCGGGGCAGCAATGGCCGGAGAAGTCCAGTTCGATCGCACGGATATACGCCTGCTGGCCGAGATCCAGCGTGATGGTCGCGCCACCAACGCGGAGTTGGCGACGCGGGTGAACCTGTCGCCGTCGGCCTGCCTGCGCCGCCTGCAGCGGCTGGAAAGCGAAGGGGTGATCGTCGGCTATGGCGCGCGCCTGGAGCCGCGCCAGCTGCGCCTGGGCCTGCAGGCCTTCGTCCGCGTGCAGCTGGAAAAGCACGACCAGGCCGCCATCGGCCACTTCGTCGACAGCGTGCAGGGCTGGGACGAGGTAGTGGCCTGCCACGCGCTGACCGGTGACATGGATTACCTGCTGCACGTCTACGTGCGCGATCTGGAGCACTTCTCGCATTTCCTGCTGGACAGGCTGCTCAATGCGGGCGGCGTGGCCGACGCCAACTCCAGCTTCGTGCTGCGTACGGTAAAGGGCTTCCAGGCACTGCCGCTGTCGCAGCTGGAATGAACAGCCGCCGCGATTTGACGGCGCCGGGCAGGTAGCCGAGCATCACCGCCCTGCGCGCGGCGCAGCGTTCCTTTCCGGTTCCAGGCATGTCCGACATCCAGCACCCGGTGCTTGCCACCACCTTCCTGCCGCTGCAGCGCAAATCGCTGGCGCGCTACATCGCCCATGGCACGCCGCCGCAGACCGCGCTGGAACAGGCCGGGTTGATGGCCGCGCAGCTGTGCCGCACGCGCCTGCACGCCCCGGCGGAGATCGAGCGCCTGCTTCACGAGGCCTGCGCGCTGTTCGCCAGCCATGACGGCGCGGCCGCGCAGCTTGCCGGCGCCGGCGGTGGTGGCCAGCCGGAACTGGATGCCTGGCTGGCCGCGCTGGCCGCCCATGGCGTGCTGCTTGCACCGGCGGAGATCCTGCAGGACTTCATCGTGCAGTCGCCCGGCGGGTACCCCGGCCTGGCCCTGCAGCAGGCCTGCCAGGAAACCCTGGCCGAACACGAGATCCGCTTCCCGGCCGCGTTCGCCAGCGACGATGAAGACGATGACCAGGACGAGGCCGTGGCCAGCGATGCGCGCGCGGTCGAACACCACGGCCTGTACACGTCCGAGCAGGCCCGCGTGCTGCGCGCGATCGCCGCCAACCCGGATGAACTGATCGACCTCGATGGCTACGCCGGTACCGGCAAGGGCCATCTGGTGCTGGCGCTGATGGATGCGCGGCCGGGCCGCTACACCTACATCGCGCCGTCGCGCGGCCAGGTCGAAGCCTTCCGCGCCCGCGTACCGTCCAGCACCGCGGTGCGCCTGCTGACCCAGATCGAATTCGCCAACCGCGTGGCCCAGCACGCCGCGCGCAGTGGCCAGACCGGCGGCTTCGTCGCCAGCTACCGGCGCAGCACCCGCACCCCGCGCGAGATCGCCGGCCGCATCGACCTGCAGGGCATCGGCGGGCGCAGCCCGGAACAGGTGCTGCTGACAGCCTTCGAAGCCATCAACCGCTGGTGCGCATCGTCCGCACCGCGCATGGCGTTCCAGCATTTCGACCGTTCGGTGCCGGCGGCGATGCTCGATGTGGCGCCCTACCTGGCGGCGGCCGAGCACGTCTGGCGCAGCATGTTCGATGCCGAACTGCAGCGCGGCACGCTGTTGAGCCTGAGCCCGGCGCACATCGGCAAATGGCTGGCGCTGCGCGGCGTCACCCCGCCGCAGGACATGGGCATGCTGCTGGTGGACGAGGCGCACGACCTGAGCCCGTCGTGGAAGCAGCTGCTGGCCGGCCATGCCCCCGGCGTGGTCAGCCTGGGGGACCCGCACCAGTGCCTGACGGGGACGGTGCCGCGCTGGGCCGCATCGAAGGTGCTGGAAATGCACCAGTCGGTGCGCCAGGGCAACCAAGTCGATGGCCTGGTCAACCAGACGCTGGCACTGGACGGCCTGGGCCAGGACAGCGGTCCGTTCGTCGGTGCCGCTGACCGCGCCACCGGCGTGCTGCATTACCGCGCATGGGCGCAGGTGCCGAGCGAAGGCCTGCGCATCCACGGCAACGTCGCCGATCTCGCGCTGGATGCCGCACAGCTGCACGCGCACGGGTTGCGGCCCTACCTGCACCCGGCATCGCTGCGCGCGCTGCGCAGCGCGTTGCAGGGGCCACTGGATGCATGGCGCCGCCGCGACGGCGGATCGAACCAGGAATGGGAGCGCTCGCTGGCCGCACAGCCCGGCGAAGGGCAGGGCGCACTGCAGGCGCTGTTCGCCTCGGCCGACCGCGTGCAGTCACTGCTGCAGGCACTGGATGGCCAGGACACGCCCGCCGATGGGCGCGTGGTGCTGTGCCTGGCCGAACATGCGAAGAACCTGCAGTTCGACGTGGTCTCGCTGTCGCCGGGGTGCTTCAGTGCGGGGCAGGGCGCGCGCATCTGGCACGACCCGGTGCGCGCGGTGTACCTGGCGTTGACCCGCGCGCGCCGCCAGCTGCACGTGCCGGCCGATGGCATGGAACAGCTGCAGCACACCGCCGCGCTGCAGGAACAGGCACGCCAGGCCCGCCGGCGCGAGCGGCAGCAGGCCAGCGGCTACCGCCCTGTGCGCTAGGGCCGGCGTCAGCTCAGCACTTGTCCTTGCGCCCCATCAGCTTGCCCAGGCGCGAGGGCTCATCGCACTTCGGCACCACCGGTGCGGCCGGTGCCAGTGCAGCGGCGCGTGCCTTCTGCATCTGCTGGATCTTCGCGCGGATCTGCGGCATCGCCGCCATTGCGGCCTTCTCGCCTTCGAGGATGGCGGTGCCGCGCTGGCTGAAATCGGCGGCGCCGATGTCCAGCACCTTCGGCCGGATGACGATGTCGGCGCGTGCCAGTTCCTGTTCGCCCAGGCGCTGGCCCATGATCGAGATCGACTGGTTGACGATGCCCAGCATGCCGGTCGGCGCCTTGCCGCTGGCCTTGCTGGAAATGTCCACGGCGATGACGAACTCGGCGCCCAGCTGGCGCGCGGCATCGACCGGCACCGGGCTGACCACGCCGCCATCGATATAGTTGCGGCCACCGATCTTCACCGGCTCGAACACACCGGGGATGCTGCTGGACGCGCGCACGGCCTGGCCGACGTTGCCGCGCACGAAGATCGCGCGCTCGCCGGTCTCCAGCTGGGTGGCGACCGCGGCGAACGGCTTCTTCAGCTTTTCGGCCGGGCGGTTGGCCACCTGTTCGTTGACGTAGTCCTGCAGCTTCTGGCCCTGCACCAGGCCGCCGGAGAACAGGCGCACGTCGCGGATGCTGGCTTCATCCAGCGCCACAGCCTTGCTCTGCATCTGGAACGCGTCCATGCCGCTGGCATACAGCGCGCCGACCACGCTGCCGGCGCTGGTGCCCGACACCACCACCGGTTCGAAGCCATTGGCTTCCAGCATCTTGATCACGCCGATGTGGGCAAAGCCCTTGGCCGCGCCGCCGCCCAGGGCGATGCCGATCTTCACCGGCTTGGCCTGCGGTACCAGGGTGGGCTGCGGCGGCGGCGTGGGGCGGACCTCTTCGCCACCGCAACCGGCCAGCAGGCCGAGCAGGGCGACAGACAGCAGCACGCGGGGGCGGAACAGGCTCATCGGCAATGCGCTCGGGGCGCCGGATTCAGGAAAGGGCGCCAGCATACCGAAGGATGCAAAATCCATGGGTAGCGCCGGGCTATGCCCGGCGGATGGTTCAGGTGCCGCTGTGCTCGCCGGGCATGGCCCGGCGCTACCACGTGCCGGTCAGAACCGGTTGTCGCCACCCAGCGTGCGGCCCAGGCCGCCCAGGATCGAACCTTCGCCACGGCTCTGCCCGCCGCCCTGCGGCGCAGCCATCCACATGCGGCCAGCCAGGCGCGAGAACGGCAGCGACTGCAGCCAGACCTTGCCCGGCCCGGTCAGGGTGGCCAGGAATACGCCCTCGCCGCCGAACAGCATGCTCTTGATGCCGCTGACACGGCGCACATCCATTTCCACCGTCGGGTGGTAGGCCACCACGCAGCCGGTATCGACGTCCAGGCGCTCGCCAGCGGCCAGCTCGCGCTCGACCACGCAGCCACCGGCGTGGATGAACACCCAGCCGTCACCCTCCAGCTTCTGCATGATGAAGCCTTCGCCGCCGAACAGGCCGGTCATGATCCTGCGCTGGAACTGCACGCCGATGCGCACGCCGCGCGCGCCGGCCAGGAAGCTGTCCTTCTGGCAGATCAGGCGACCACCGTGCTGGTCCAGCTTCATCGGCAGCACCGTGCCGGGGTAGGGCGCGGCGAAGGCCACCTTGCCGCGGCCGGTGCCGGTCTGGGTGTAGACGGTGGCGAACAGACTTTCGCCGGTCACCACGCGGCGGCCGGCGGCCATCACCTTGCCCATGAACCCGCTGCTGGCCTGCGAGCCGTCGCCGAACACGGTGTCCATCTGCACCGTGGATTCCTTGAACATCAGCGCGCCGGCCTCGGCGATCGCGCTTTCACCCGGGTCCAGGCCGATCTCCACGAACTGCATTTCATGGCCGACGATGCGGAAATCGATGGGATCGCCGTGGCCGCCGCTGCTGCTGATGGTCTGTGGGTCGGCGGCTGCGGCAGCGGACCTGACCGGCGGCCCCAGGGGCGCAACGGGGGGCGCAGCACCCTGCAGAGCGGCCACCTCGGACACGGGTGTCCACCCGTCCATGCCCTGGCTCCAGGCCAGTGCGCGCGGATTATCCCGCGCAAACTGTCGCGCAGCGTCTCCATCGAGCGGGCCGATGCGCTCGGCCTGGCCGGCGGCATGGAAGTACCACTGGGTCATAGCAGCAGGTCCTTTGCAAGGAGAAAACCAGAGTCTAGCGTCCTGCCAGCGGCACTGCCGCAGGGGGCCATGAACGATCAGCATTTGCGGCGCGCGTGCTGTATTGCAACAATTATCTGGTAGCGCCGTTTTACCACCCCTCCAAACACAGCCTACCGCCATGTCTCCGACCCGCACTTCCCGTGGCCGACTTCCGGTCGCGCGTCCCCTCGTTGCCGCTCTTTCCGCCCTGCTGCCGCTGGTAGCAGCCGCCCAGGAAACACCCGCTGCCAAGGATCCGGTTGCCCTCGATGCCCTGCAGGTGACCGCGCAGCGCCGCGTCGAGAACGCCAAGGACGTGCCGGTCGCGATCACCGCGATCCAGGGCGAGAAGCTGGATGTGCTCGGCTCTGCCGGCGACGACATCCGCTTCCTGTCCGCGCGCGTGCCCAGCCTGAACATCGAATCGTCCTACGGTCGTGCCTTCCCGCGCTTCTACATCCGCGGCCTGGGCAATACCGATTTCGACCTCAACGCCTCGCAGCCGGTATCGCTGGTGTATGACGACGTGGTGCAGGAAAGCCCGCTGCTGAAGGGCTTCCCGCTGTTCGACCTGGCCGGCGTGGAAGTGCTGCGCGGCCCCCAGGGCACGCTGTTCGGCCGCAACACCCCGGCCGGCGTGGTGAAGTTCGATTCGGCCCGTCCGTCGCAGGACGCCGATGGCTACGTGAAGGTCTCCTACGGCAGCTACGACACCTGGAACGTGCAGGGCGCCTACGGCGGCCCGCTGACCAGCCGCTGGTCGGCGCGCGTCTCGGCGCTGTACCAGCGCCGCGACAACTACGTGGACAACACCGTCGCCAACGCGCCCAGCTCGGGCTTCGAAGGCTATGACGAGGCCGCAGGCCGCGTGCAGTTCCTGTACGAGGGTGACGACGTCGAAGCGCTGTTCAACCTGCACAAGCGCAAGCTCAACGGCACCGCGCGCCTGTTCCGCGCCAACATCATCCAGCCCGGCAGCAACGCGCTGGTCGAGAACTTCGACCGCGACAAGGTCTCCACCGATGGCCTGAACTTCTCCAACCTGGAAACCTGGGGCGGCAGCGCACGCATCAAGTGGGACCTGGGCCGCGTCACCCTGCACTCGATCACCGGCTATGAAACCGCCGAATCGCTGAACCACGGCGACGTCGATGGCGGCTACGGTGCCTCGTTCCTGGGCGCCGGCAACTACGGCCCGGGTTTCATCCCGTTCCCGTCCGAATCGGCTGACGGCCTGCCGCACCACCGCCAGTGGACGCAGGAATTCCGCGTCGAATCCAACGAGTGGGGCCGCTTCGACTGGCAGGCCGGCGTCTTCTACTTCGATGAAGACGTGACCATCGACAGCTTCAACTACGACTCGCTGACCCCGGGCAACCCGCAGACCGGCCACGCCGTGCAGAGCCAGCGCAACAAGGCCTGGGCCGCATTCGCCTCGGGCGACCTGGACGTGACCGACCGCTTCAAGCTGCGTGCCGGCGTGCGTTACACCCAGGACAAGAAGGACTTCACCGCCAGCGTGCTGCAGGCTGTCTCCGGCGGCACGCCGGTCAGCGGCCCGTACCTGGCCAACAGCGATGTCGACGACGTCAGCTGGGACCTGAGCGGTGTCTACCAGATCACCGACAACATCAACGCCTATGCGCGCGTGGCCAAGGGCTTCCGTGCACCGTCGATCCAGGGCCGCCTGGCCTTCGGCGGCGTCACCCAGGCCGATTCGGAGAAGGTGATCTCGTATGAAGCCGGCATCAAGGCCGACCTGTTCGACCGTCGCGCGCGCTTGGGCTTCAACGTGTTCCGCTACAACGTCGATGGCCAGCAGCTGATCGCCGTGGGTGGCAGCAACAACACCGCCACCCTGCTCAACGCCGACAAGACCATCGGCCAGGGCTTCGAGCTGGACTTCGAGGCGTACCTGACCGACCACGTGCTGATGACCCTGGGCAGCAGCTACAACGACACCGAGATCAAGGACAAGGATCTGGCCGTGGCGATCTGCGGCGGTGGCTGCACCATCACCGACCCGACCACCATCATCAACGGTGGCACCTACGCGCTGGTCAACGGCAACCCGCTGCCGCAGGCGCCGAAGTGGATCCACAACCTGACCCTGCGTGCCGGCTTCCCGGTGAACGACGCCAGCGAGATCTACGTCTATACCGACTGGGCGTACAAGGGGCCGGTGAACTTCTTCCTGTACGAGTCGCCGGAGTTCCGCAGCCGCAGCTCGCTGGAAGGTGGCCTGCGCGTGGGTTACAACTGGGATTACGGCCAGTACGACGTGGCCGTGTTCGGCCGCAACCTGACCAACCAGACCCGTGTGGTCGGCGCGATCGACTTCAACAACCTGACCGGCTTCCTCAACGAGCCGCGCACGTTCGGCGTCGAGTTCACCGCGAAGTTCTGACGCGGTTGATGGCGTGATGCAATGAAGAAGGGCCGGCGCAATGCCGGCCCTTCTGCTTTTTGTAGCGTCGAGCCATGCTCGACTGCTGTGAGCCGAGCATGGCTCGGCTCTACGGAGGCGTGTGTTACAGCGCGCTTTCTGGCCGCACCTTCAGCACCGCTTCCTCGGCCGCGCAGTCGCGGCTGGAATGCAGGCCGGCCTTGCGAGCGTCGGCGATCTCCTTGCGTGCCGCCAGCAGATCCTTGTTGAACGCCGCGCTGTCATGCAGGCGGGCCACCGCAGCAGCGCCCATGAAACGCCCTTCGAGGATGTCGCTCTGCCAGTGCACGTTGCACACCAGGCGGCTCTCGCCGTAGTTGCGGCCACGCGCCTGGATGGCGTCGGCGCGGTCCGGCGCGATCTCCGACAGGATCAGCGCCCAGGCCCAGCCGATGGAGGTGTGGCCTGACGGATAGGAGCCGTTCTTTCGCAGCCCGGCTTCGTCCTCGGGCGTACAGGTGGGCTCGCCGTTGACCATGAACGGGCGCGGGCGCTGGTACTGGTTCTTGGCCGCCTTGGTGGCCGCGCTGGCATCGATGCGGCTGCGTTCCAGCAGGCGGTACAGGGCGGGGGTCTTCACCGCGTCCACGTCGATGTCGGCGGCGCAGGAGAACTGGTTGGCACCCGCGGGGAAGCCGAGTTCGGCATCGCGGGTCGCCTGGCTGAAGCGCGGCGTGCCGCGCAGGGCGCGGGCTTCGCGGCTGACCTGCTCATCCAGCGCGAAGCCGGCCGAACCGGCTGCCGGCGGCGCCGGCACCAGGGCGATGCTGGCCGGCACGACGGCCTTGTCCAGGTAGCCCACGGCCTTGGTGGTGACGTTGGATTCCACTACGGTGGGTGCGGTGGCGGTGGACGCGCAACCGGCCAGCGACAGGGCGATGGCCAGGCCGAGCAGGGGGCGGGCGGGGAGGGCGGGCAGGGACATGGGCAGGCTCGAGACAGGAAACACAGCGGCCATGATCGCAGCCCCTCCTGCCGGCTGCAGCGTCCATGGGTCATACGGCCAGACCCGGCATGGTGGCTTGCTCCGGTCACGATCCTGCAACAACAGCATTCAACGTCGCCAATCTACTGAAAACGGGCGCAGCGCACGGACTTTCACGCGCGTTGGCAGCGAGCATCGGCCCACAGCCGGGCCGGGGGGATCCGCTGACGAGGGAGAAATGCGATGCGCAGCACCGCAACAGGAAGTACCGTCCTGGCCCTGCTGTTGGGCCTGGCCTGCACCCCGGCACAGGCCGCCGATGTCTACGGCGTGGCCTTCGTACACGGCACCGGCGCACAGACCAACGCCACCCAGGACTACTGGCAGCCGGCGATCATCGACACCGTGCGCCAAGGGCTGCCGAACAGCAGCAACTACGTGGTCATCAACTGCGATTTCACGCAGTACATGTGGAAGCCGGAAGCGGCGGGGTGCCTGGCCGAACAGCTGACCGGCTTCATCGACAGCCGTGGCATCACCCAGCTGGTGGTCATCACCCATTCCAATGGCGGCAACGTGGTGCGCTGGATCCTGTCCAACCCCACCTACGACAGCCGCTACCCGAAGATCATCCGCACGGTGCGCAAGGTCACCGCGCTGGCGCCGTCCTCGGCGGGCACGCCGCTGGCCGATGCGGTGCTCAACGGCAACACCTTCGAAACCTCGCTGGGCTGGCTGCTGGGCTACAAGAACGATGCCGTGCGCATGCAGCAGGTCGGCCACATGGCCACCTACAACGCGCAGAACCTGTACGGCACCGCCGGCCGCCCGGCACTGCCCAAACCCTTCCGCGCGGTGGTCGGCAGCGATGTCGAATCGGCGGTGTGGGACAGCAACAGCTACTGCGGCGGCTATGCGGCCAACGTCGGCCTGGAGTTCACCCAGAACTGGCTGTCGTCCTGTTCGGACGGCTTCCTGGAATGCAGCAGCCAGAAGGCGGCGGGCAGCCTGTGGTTCACCGACAAGGCGCGCACCCAGGGCGCCGAACCGCTGAGCCACAACCAGAGCCGCCGCGAGTGCTTCGGCCTCGGCACGATCCTGCGCAACGACCTGACCCAGTGAGGGAGATGACCATGAAGATCCATTCCACCCTGCTGGCCGCAGCCGTACTGGCCGCACTCGCCGTCGCGCCGGTGCATGCCGCGCAGGCGCTGAGTGCCGCCGCAGCCGGTGACCAAGTGCCCGCGTCACTGGTGGCCGCGCCGCTGCCGGCCGATGACAGCGAGCGTGTGCCGCTGGCCTTCGCCTGGGCCCTGGACCCGACGCAGCCGCTGCAGGCGCCGGGCGCCTACGCGGCGGTCAGCCGCAGCTACTGGCAGCAGATTGACGCGGCCGAACTGCAGCGCGGCCTGGACCTGCCGCTGACCGCACCGGACGCAGTGATCCAGATCAGCCCCGCTGCAGGCGCGCGCGCGCTGCCTGCCGAAGCCGTGCAGGTACGTGATGCCGCCGGCCGCACCGGCGTGGCGCGCAGTGTAGACGCACGCCAGCTGCAGGCCGCCGGCATGGCGGTGAACGATGGCAGCAGCATGCTGCGCACCGGTGCCAGCAGCGCGGTGGGTGCCTACCGGCTGCAGAGCGCGCAGGCGCAGGGCCGCTACGTGGTGCAGGTGCTGGAACCCAACAGCCCGGTGCGGCTGGAGGTGCAGGCCAACCAGGCGCAGGTGCTGGCCGGCGGCAGCGTGCAGCTGCAGGCACGCCTGTTGGAGGATGGCGCCAGCACCGCGAAGCTGGCCACGCGCCACAGCAGCCTGGGCGGTGAAGCCCTGCTGGTGGCACCGGATGGCCGCAGCTGGCCGCAACGGCTGCTGCGCACCACCGATGGCAGCCTGCGCGCGCAGGTGCGCATTCCGGCCGAAGCCAGCACGGTGCAGGGCCTGTGGGAACTGCAGGTGTTCGCCCAGGCCGACGGCGTGCTGCGTGATGGCAAGGTGGCCTTTGCGGTGGCGCAACCGACGGCGCGCTTCAGCGGGCAGGCCACGCCCGATGCCGCCAGCCGCCAGGTCAGCCTGCCACTGCAGGTGGCCGCCGCAGGGCGCTACGAAGCACGCGGCACGCTGTACGCCACCGGCGCCGATGGGCAGTTGAAACCGGTGGCACAGGCGCATGCGGCGGCCTGGTTCGAGGGCGCCGGCCGTGGCGTGCTGGTGTTGCCGTTCGACCAGGCTGCGTTGCCGGCCGGCTTCGGTGCGCCGTATGAGCTGCGTGACCTGCAGCTGCAGGACCAGAGCCGGATGGCGCCGATCGAATCGCGCGCGCTGGCGCTGCGGTTCTGACTGGAACGTGGCGGGCCGGATACACCGGCCCGCCGCGTTGCATGATGTAGAGCCGAGCCCATGCTCGCCTGCCGATTACCCCGCGTACGCGGTCAAGACCCCATTCTGTTCCACCACGCTGATCGCACCGCCAAACACCGCCGACAGCGGTTCATCGCGCAGCAGTTCATCGCGGGTGCCATCGGCCAGCACGCGGCCGTCGCGCAGCAGCACCACCCGCTCGATCTCGGGAATCACTTCCTCGATGTGGTGGGTGACCAGCACCAGGGTGATGCCCTGCTGGGCCAGCACACGCATGGTCTCCACCAGTTGCTGCCGCGCCACCAGGTCCAGGCCGGTGGACGGTTCGTCCAGCAGCAGCGCCTGCGGCCGGTTGACCAGGGCGCGGGCGATCAGCACGCGGCGGGTCTCGCCGGCCGACAGCTCGGCATAGGCACGCTCGCGCAGCGCCAGCGCGCCAGTCATGGCCAGGGTTTCGCCCACCCTCGCACGCATGTCCGCCGTCACCTCGCGGAACGCCGGCACCACATAGCTGGCGAAGAAACCGGACAGCACCGCCTGTTCCACGGTCAGGCCGGGCATGTCGGACAGGTTGCTGCTGAGGTCGCCGGTGACGATGCCCAGCTGCGAACGCAGGCGGTCGACCTGCCAGCGGTTCTGCCCCAGCACCTTCACCGCCACCCGGCCATCGGCCTGGGCCAGCGGGTACAGCTCGCGGGTGATCAGCTTGATGAAGGTCGATTTGCCGCAGCCGTTCGGGCCCAGCAGCGCGGTGTGCTGGCCCTGCGCGATGCGCAGGCTGAGCCCGTGCAGGACCTTCACCTGGCCACGGATGACGCTGGCGTGGTCCAGTTCGATGAGCGGAGGAAGGTCCCCGCTGGACGGGGCAGGGGTAAGGGTGCGGGCGCGCGGATCAAGACTCGACAACTCAGGTCCCCAACTGTGAACAGTGTCACTTCATGACGGTGCAGGAATACCGCCGCAAGGGTGCAGTTTGCAACGCAAGCGCCCATCATGTCTGCCATCCCCGCGTCGATCTGGAGTGCCGCCATGCCCGATGCCCTGATCTCCCTGCTGACCGGTGGCGTGCTCGGCCTGGGCGGCTGGGCCATGCTGGCGGTGCTGCTGGTGTTCACCCAGCTCACCATCTTCTCGGTCACCCTCTACCTGCACCGCAGCCAGGCCCATCGCGGGGTCGATTTCCATCCGGTGCTCGCGCATCTGTTCCGCTTCTGGCTGTGGCTGACCACCTCGATGATCACCCGCGAGTGGGTGGCCATCCACCGCAAGCACCACGCCAAGGTGGAAACCGAGGAGGACCCGCACAGCCCGGTCACCCGCGGCATCGGCAAGGTGTTCTGGCACGGCGTGGAGCTGTACCGCCGAGCGCGCGGCATGCGTGCGGACATCGAACAGTACGGCCGCGGCACGCCGGACGATGCCATCGAGCGCCACCTCTACACGCCGCGCGCCACCCTCGGCCCGGTGCTGCTGCTGGTCATCAACAGCGTGCTGTTCGGCCTGCCCGGCGTGGCCCTGTGGGCGATCCAGATGGCCTGGATTCCGTTCTGGGCGGCGGGCGTGGTCAATGGCCTCGGCCACTGGTGGGGCTACCGCAACTACGAGTCGGCCGACACCTCCACCAACCTGACGCCGTGGGCGTTCTGGATCGGTGGCGAGGAACTGCACAACAACCACCATGCTTTCCCCAGTTCGGCGCGCTTTGCGATGCGCCGCTGGGAGTTCGACATCGGCTGGAGCGCGATCCGCCTGCTGCAGGCGCTGCGCCTGGCCAAGGTGCTGCGGGTGGCGCCGGCCATGGACGTGCGCCCGAACATCGCCGTGCCCGATGCCGAAACCCTCAAGGCGCTGCTGTCGCATCGCTTCCAGGCGATGACCGACTACCAGCGCAACGTGTTCATGCCGGCCCTGCGCGAAGAAGCCACCCAGGCCGGGGCCAAGCTGCGCCGCCTGCTGCCGCGCCGCCTGCGCCGGGGCCTGGTCAATGATGGCCGCTGGCTGCAGCCGGACAGCCGCGCCCAGCTCAGCGAATGGGTCGCGCAGCGCCCGCGCATCCGCACCCTGGTGGAGTACCGCGCGCGCCTGGCCGCGCTGCTGGAAGCCCGCGGCCATGATGCCGCCGAGCGCCTGCGCCACCTGCAGGCGTGGTGCCACGAGGCCGAGGAAAGCGGTATCGCCGCCCTGCAGGCCTACGCCGCGCGGTTGAAGGGCTACACCCTGGTGGGCGCATGAGACAGCTGCTGGTTCCGCTGCTGTGCCTGCTGCCGCTGGCCGCCTCCGCGCAGGTCACCGACACCGCCACCTACCTGCAGCGCATGGACAGCGACGGCGATGGCAAGGTCAGTGAGGCCGAGTACGTGCAGTGGATGCTGTATGCCTTCGACCACATGGACCGCAACGGCGACGGCGTGCTGACCGCCGACGAACTGCCCGGCGGCAAGGGCAGGCCGATCACCCGCGAACAGCAGCGCCAGGTGATCGTGCAGCGCTTCCACAAGCAGGATGCCAACGGCGATGGCTATCTGGATGCACGTGAACTCTCTGCGCCGCCGCGCTGATCATGGATGACCCGATGGACGACGAACTCCTCGCCGAATGGCTCGATTTCTGCGCTGGGCGCAGCGAGCAGGAAGACTGGTATTTCTCCGGCCTGCTGCAGGGCGTGACCGACGCGGACACACTGGCCACCGTGTTCGCCGCTTTCCCGCATGCCGACGAACTGCGGTCGCGCGCGCTGGACGTGCTCGCCGCCGGCCACTGGGGCGACCACCTGTACCTGCAACCGGCCAACGCCGGTGATGCACAGGCACGGGCGGCTGCCGCGCGCGCCTGGCTGGACGAGCTGGCGCGTGTGGCCGGCGCTGCCGGTGAGCCCGGCCTGCAGGCCACGCTGCGCGAGGTGCCCGTGGTGGCCGCTCCGGCCGAGCGCCTGGAAGCGGCGTTGCGCGGATCGGGCCCGGCCGACTACCTGCACGATGTCATCTGCGATGCGGTGCATGAGGCGCGCACGCTGGACAGCCCACAGGTGGCCGCGCTCGACGAGGCGCTGTACCACATCGCCTCCGATCTCTATCTCGGGTGGTACATCACCCAGCCCCTGGCCCCGCATGCGATCGACTTCGCCCCCTACCTGGCGTTCTGGCGGCTGGGCGGACGCGGCGCGCTGGTCGAGGGCGCCTTCCTGGTCGAAGCGAACGACCTGGACTCGTAGCCGGTGCCGGGCTTCGCATGGCCCGGCGTAGAATCAGCCCATGCCTGAACTGCCCGAAGTAGAAACCACCCGCCGCGGCCTGGCGCCGCATCTGCAAGGCCGCCGCGTCCACGGCGTGATCCTGCGCCGCGCCGACCTGCGCTGGCCGATTCCGCCGGAAGTGGCTGATCTGCTGCCGGGGCAGCGCATCGAGGCGGTGCGCCGGCGGGCCAAGTACCTGCTGCTGGATACCGCCGTGGGCAGCGCCGTGCTGCACCTCGGCATGTCCGGCAGCCTGCGTGTGCTGCCGGGGGATACGCCGCTGCGAACGCACGACCACGTGGACATCAGCCTGGACAACGGCCGCCTGCTGCGCTTCAACGACCCGCGCCGCTTTGGCAGCCTGCTCTGGCAGCCGGCGGGCGAGGTCCACCCGCTGCTGCAGGGGCTGGGCCCGGAGCCGCTGGACGAGGCCTTCGACGGCGATTACCTGTTCGAACGCAGCCGTGGCCGCAGCGCACCGGTGAAGACTTTCCTGATGGACCAGGCGGTGGTGGTCGGGGTGGGCAACATCTACGCCGCCGAAAGCCTGTTCAAGGCCGGCATCAGCCCGCTGCGCGAGGCCGGCAAGGTGTCGCGCGAACGCTACCGGCGCCTGGCCCGCGAAGTGAAGGACACGCTCGGCTACGCCATCACCCGCGGCGGCACCACCCTGCGCGATTTCATCAGCCCCGATGGCGCCCCGGGCTACTTCGAGCAGGAGCTGCTGGTCTATGGCCGCGACGGCCTGCCGTGCCCGCAGTGCGGTCGCCCGCTCAAGCACGCGATGATCGGCCAGCGCGCCAGCGTGTGGTGCAGCCGCTGCCAGCGCTGAATCTCTTCATGCAGCGCACACCGGCAGCGCTATAGTCCGCTCAGCATCCGCTGCGGGGGGACGTTGCGATGGACGAAGGACCGGATATCACCGTCTGGCTGGATGCCGCGCGCGGCGGTGACCGCACGGCGCTGGACCGCGTGCTGACCACGCTGTACCAGGAGCTGCACGGCATGGCCCGGCGCCAGCTGGCTGGCCAGCAGGGACGCACGCTGGACGCCACTTCGCTGGTGCACGAGTCCTACCTGAAACTGCTCGGCAGCCGCGGCGCGGCGCGCTTCGAGGACCGCGCGCATTTCTTCGCCTATGCCGCCTCGGCCATGCGCAGCGTGGTGGTCGACTACGCGCGCAACCGGTTGGCGCGCAAGCGCGGTGGCGACCTGAAACGGGTGGCCGAGATTCCCGAGAACAGCAGCAGCGGCGTGCGCCTGGACGAGGACCTGCTGGCCCTGGACGTGGCCCTGGAGCGCCTGCAGGCCGTCGATGCGCATCTGGCACGGGTGGTCGAGCTGCGCTACTTCGCCGGCCTGTCCGAACAGGAGATCGCCGAACTCAGCCAGCGCTCGGAGCGCAGCATCCGCCGCGACTGGCAGAAGGCGCGGCTGTTCCTGCTGGCGGCGATGCGCGGCGACTGAGGCGCGCAGGCCGACCATGGATGCCGCACGCTGGCAGCTGCTGTCGTCCTGGCTGGACCAGTTGCTGGAGCTGGCCCCGGAGGCGCGGCAGCTGCGCCTGCAGCGCCTGGCCGAGCACGACCCGACCCTCGGCCGCGACCTGCAACACCTGCTGCTGCAGGAGGCCGACAGCCAGGAGTTCATGGCCCAGCCGCTGTGGACGGCCGCGCCACCGGGCCGTGCCGGCACCCAGGTGGGGCCTTACCAGCTGCTGCGTCCGCTGGGCGAGGGCGGCATGGGCGAAGTCTGGCTGGCCGAGCGCTGCGACGGCCTGTACCAGCGCCAGGTGGCGCTGAAGCTGCTGCGCAGCGGCGTGGCCGACCCCGGGCTGCGCCAGCGCTTCGGCCGCGAACGGCAGATCCTCGCCCGGCTGCAGCACCCGCACCTGGCCCAGTTGCTGGATGCCGGCGTGGACCAGCATGGCCAGCCCTACCTGGCCCTGGACTACGTGGAAGGCGAACCGATCAGCGACTACTGCCGGCGCCTGCAGCCGTCGCTGGAAACCCGTCTGCAGCTGATGCTGCAGGTCTGCGCGGTGGTCAGCCACGCCCACGCCAATCTGGTGGTGCACCGCGACCTGAAGCCCTCCAACATCCTGGTCCGCGCCGATGGCACGGTGAAGCTGCTCGACTTCGGTATTGCAGCGCTGCTGGACCATGACGATGCCGACGCCACCCACCCGCCCACCGAGGTGCGCGCGTTCACCCTGCACTACGCCGCGCCGGAACAGGTGCGCGGCGAGGCGGTCACCACCCTCACCGATGTCTATTCGCTGGGCGTGGTGCTGTTTGAAGTGGTGACCGGGCACAAGCCCTACCGCCTGCGCCGGCACAGTGATGCCGAATGGGAGCGCTCGATCCTCGACGTGCAGGTGCCGCGCGCATCGTCACTGCTGCTGCGGCTGGCCGACCAGCCCGGCGCCGCGCGGCGCGCGCTGCAGCGTCAGGCCCGGCAGCTGCGCGGTGACCTCGACGTGCTGCTGGAAAAGGCCCTGCAGAAGGATCCCGCACAGCGCTACGCCTCGGCCGAGGCATTGGCCGGCGACCTGCAACGCTACCTGCAGGGCCGGCCGATCCAGGCCCGGCCGCCCGGCGTGGGCTACCGCGTGAACAAGTACATCGGCCGCCACCGCTGGGGCGTGGCGCTGGCCTCGGTGGCGGTGCTGGCCCTGCTCGGCACCACCTCCATCGCGCTGTGGCAGGCACGCCACGCGCAGGTGGAAATGGCCCGCGCGCAGGCCATGCAGGGTTTCACCGTCAGCCTGTTCGACAAGGCGGCCAGTGAACGCCACGGCCATTTCGACGTGCCGCAGCTGCTGGCCACCGGGCAGCAGCGTGGCGAGGCCGAACTGGCCGACCAGCCTCTGGCGCTGGCCGAGCTGGAAGGGGTCATCGGCCGCCTGCGCATCGGCCTGGGCGACTACCAGCTGGCCCTGCAGACCCTGGACCAGCAGCGCCGGCTGCTGCAGCAGGTGGACGACGTGCCGCCCGCCCTGCAGCTGGAAGCGGTGACCCAGCGTGGACGCGCGCTGCGCATGCTGGGCCGCGACCGTGATTGCCTGGCGCACCTGCAGCCGCTGCAGCCATTGGCGGCCCATGAGGCCGATGCGTTGCCGGCGACGGTGGCTGAGTTCCACAGCCAGCTGGGTCGCTGCCAGGCCCAGCTGGGCAACGCCGATGCCGCGCGTGCCTCGTTCGAACAAGCGCTCGCCCTGCGCCACCAGGGCATTGGCCAGCGCTTTGGCCGCGCCGAGTCGCTGGCCGACCTGGCCGGGCTGGATGCCGGTGCCGGGCAGCTGGCTGCTGCGTTGGCCGGCTACCAGCAGGCACTGGCGCTGCTGGACCAGCCGGCCGATGGCCGCAGCCCGCAGGTGATCGGCCTGCACCGCCAGCTGGGCGAGGTGCTGGCACGGCAGGGCCAGACCGAGGCGGCCGCCACCGAACTGGAGCTGGCCTGGCAGGCGGCACAGGATGCCTGGGGCCCGCGCCATCCCGAGGCGTTGGTGGTGCGCCGCGCGCGCGCGATGCTGGCCCTGCAGCGCGGGCAGGGCGAGCACGCCGGACAGGAGCTGCAGCAGGTACAGGCACAGCTGCTGGCGGCGCTGGGTCCGGCCCACCGCGAAGTAGGCCAGGGTGAGTTCGCGCTGGGGCAGTGGGCCAGCGATCACGACGATGCTGCGCTGGCGGCCAGGCACTACGCGCGGGCAGTGGCGATCTGGCGCCAGCCCGACCATATGGCCCTGCTGCCGCAGGCGCTGCTGGCGCAGGCAGGCGCGCTGCAGCAGGCCGGGCAGCCGGCCGCGGCACATGCGGCGCTGGCCGAAGCACGCCAGCTGCTGTTGGCCCAGCGCGGGGCACAGGCCCCGGCCCTGCGTGAGCTGGATGCGCGGCTGGCCGCGCTGGCGCAGGCTGAACCAGCCGTACAGCCCTCCGCTGCCCGTTAACGTTTGTCTGCCTATGATGGCCGACCTTTCCTTTGCTTCCGCGCCTGCATGCAACGACGCGACTTCCTCCGCAATGCCTCCTTGGCCCTGGCCGCCTTCGGCCTGCCGACCCTGCCGGCCTGCGCGGCCGGGAAGAGTGGACAGCTCGGCCTGCGCCGGCTCGGCCAGCCGCAGCCGTTCGATTTCGCCACCCTGAAGGGCCAGGCCCGCGCGCTGGCGCAGGCGCCCTACCAGAGCCACAAGCGGGTGTTGCCCGGACGCCTGGAGGGGCTGGACTGGGATCAGTACCAGTCGATCAGCTATCGCCAGGACCACGCGCTGTGGGCCGACCAGGCTGGCAGGTTCCAGGCGAAGTTCTTCCACCTGGGCCTGTACTTCCATTCGCCGGTGCGGATGTTCGACGTGGTCGATGGCAAGGCGCAGGAACTGGCTTACGACGGCGCGGCATTCAACTACGGCAAGAGCGGCCTGAAGAACGGCGAGCTGCCGGCGGACCTGGGCTTCGCCGGTTTCCGCCTGAACACCCGCAATGACACCGACCGCGACTTTGCTGCCTTCCTCGGCGCCAGCTACTTCCGCGCCGTCGGCAAGGAGGGCCAGTACGGCCAGTCCGCGCGCGCGCTGGCCATCGATACCGGCATGGGCAAGCCGGAGGAATTCCCCGATTTCATCGCGTACTACCTGGAGCAGCCTTCGGCCGACTCGGACACGATCGTGGTCTACGGCCTGCTCGATTCGCCCAGCGTGGCCGGGGCCTACCGCTTTGCCATCACCAACGGCGACGTGCTGCTGATGGACATCGACAGTGCGCTGTACCCGCGCAAGGCCATCGAGCGCCTGGGCATCGCCCCGTGCACCAGCATGTACCAGGTGGGCGAGAACGACCGCCGCATGGGCTGGGACTGGCGCCCGGAAATCCATGACACCGATGGCCTGTCGCTGTGGACCGGTGCCGGCGAATGGATCTGGCGTCCGCTGGTGAATCCGCGCAACCTGCGCTTCAACATGTTCGTCGACCACAACCCGCGCGGCTTCGGCCTGCTGCAGCGTGACCGCAATTTCGACCACTACCAGGATGACGGCGTGTTCTACGAGAAGCGTCCGTGCCTGTGGGTGGAGCCGAAGGGCGAGTGGGGCGATGGCTCGGTGCAGCTGGTGGAGATCCCCACCGTGGACGAGACCTTCGACAACATCGTGGCGTTCTGGAATCCGAAGGAAAAGCCGCAGCCCGGTCAGGAACTGCTGGTCGGCTACCGCCTGTTCTGGGGCGCCGAGCCGCCGGCGCGCACGCCACTGGCGCACTGCGTGGCCACCCATACCGGCCTGGGTGGCGTGGTGGGCAAGAAGCGCGAGTACTTCAGCTGGCGCTTCGCGGTGGATTTCGAAGGCGGCGAGCTGGCCAGCCTGATCGACAAGGGCGAGGTGGAGGCGGTGGTGGAAGCCAGCCGCGGCCGGGTGGAGATCGTGTCGGCGCGGCCGCTGCGCGAGATCAAGGGCTACCGCGCGATGTTCGATCTGGTGCCGCCGGAGGGCAGTACCGAGCAGATCGACATTCGCCTGTACCTGCGCAGTGGTGGCAAGCCGCTCACCGAGACCTGGCTGTACCAGTACACCCCGCCGCCGGCGGGTGCGCCGGAGCGCACGCTTTACTGATGAGTGGGTAGGGATTGCAGGGCTGCAGCCCTGCACCTGCTTCAAGCCACGGCAACGTCAACGTCAAAAACGGGCATTCCGTGGGTTGGCGGGGTGGGTCCGGTTGAGGGGGACGCCGTAAACCCCCCTCCGGGGTCCGGCCCAGCCGCTGGCGGCTGTGCGTTCGGGCGCTTGCGAAGCAGTGCTTCGCAAGCAAAGCGCCCTCACCCATGGGGGCTTGGTCGCGCCATCCATGGCGCTCACACCCCCTCAACCGGACCCACCCCGACTTCGACAGTTTCCTGCGATCTGTCGGAACGGCATCCTGCTCTGGTGGGTGCCGACCCTTGGTCGGCACGGGGTCGGATATCGATGTCTGACAGAAAAATCGTGTCGACCAAGGTCGACACCTACCAACAGCTGGCGTTGCCAGTAGATCCACGCCATGTGTGGATGAGTTCATTCGATATCTGACAGATGTGCCGACCAACGGTCGGCACCCACCAACAGCCGCCGGCCAACTGTCGAAGGCGGGGCACTGTGGGTTTGCGGGGTGTGAGCCGCATGGATGCGGCGACCAAGCCCCCATGGATGGGTTCACGGCGTCCCCGCAAACCCACAGTGCCCCGCCATCCCACGGAATGCCGCTGTTGCTGTTGCTGTTGCTGTTGCTTCGGCTCCGGCTTGCAGCAGGTGCAGGGCTGCAAGCCCTGCAGAAGACCCCTTACAAGGGCAGGGGTGCCTGCGCCGGGTCGATCCGGCCTTCACCGCGGGTGATCTTCTTGAACTCCGCCCGGCTCACCGACACGTAGCGCTCGTTGCCGCCGATCTCGACCTGCGGGCCGTCCTGCACCGCGTGGCCATGCTCATCCACACGCACGGTCATCGTCGCCTTCTTGCCGCTGTGGCAGATCGTCTTGATCTCCTGCATCTCATCGGCCCAAGCCAGCAGGTACTGGCTGCCCTCGAACAGCTCGCCGCGGAAATCGGTGCGCAGGCCGTAGCACAGCACCGGAATGCGCAGCTGGTCGACCACCTCGCTCAGCTGCCAGACCTGCGCCCGGGTCAGGAACTGCGCCTCGTCCACCAGCACGCAGCCCATCGGGCCGTTGTCGGCCAGGTCCTGGGCCACCCAGCGCTGCAGGTCGCTGTCGCGGTCGAAGGCCATGCCCTCTGCGCGCAGACCGATGCGCGAAGCGACCACGCCGGCACCGGCGCGGTCGTCCAGGCGCGGGGTCAGGATCGCCACCCGCATGCCGCGCTCGCGGTAGTTGTGCGCGCTCTGCAGCAGGGTGGTGGTCTTGCCGGCATTCATCGCCGAATAGTAGAAATAGAGCTTGGCCATCGGTCGATTGTACGCCGCTGCCCCGGCCCACCGAAGCCGTTCAGCATCCCCACCGGCCGACGGCTGTGGCCGTCCCCCGGGCCCGCTACAATCCCTCTCCAATGCACGGTCTCAATCCCCCCCAAGCCGCCGCCGTCCTGCACATCGAAGGTCCTCTGCTGGTGCTCGCCGGTGCGGGCAGCGGCAAGACGCGCGTGATCGTGGAAAAGATCGCCCACCTGATCGGCTGCGGGCGCTATCCCGCGCGCCGCATCGCGGCGATCACCTTCACCAACAAGTCGGCCAAGGAAATGCGCGAGCGCGTGGCCAAGCGCCTGCGCGAGCAGGACGCCGACGAGGTGACCATCTGCACCTTCCACGCCCTGGGCCTGAAGTTCCTGCAGATCGAACACGCCGCCGTTGGCCTGAAGCGCGGCTTCTCGATCTTCGATGCCGACGATGCCGCTGCGCAGATCAAGGACCTGATGTCCGGCGCCAAGCCCGACGACATCGAGGACATGAAGAACCTGGTGTCGCGCGCGAAAAATGCCGGCCTGTCACCCGAACAGGCGATGGCCGCCGCGCGCAGCAACCGCGAGAAGGAAGCGGCCAGCGTCTACGAGCGCTACCAGCTGCGTCTGACCGCGTTCAATGCGGTGGACTTCGACGACCTGATCCGCCTGCCGGTGCAGGTGCTGGAAGAGAACCCGGACATCGCCGTGGCCTGGCGCGAGCGCATCGGCTACCTGCTGGTGGACGAATGCCAGGACACCAACGACGCGCAGTACCGGCTGCTCAAGCAGTTGGCGGGTGAGAAAGGCAACTTCACCTGCGTGGGTGACGACGACCAGTCGATCTACGCCTGGCGTGGCGCCAACCCGGAGAACCTGCAGCAGATGGGGCGCGATTACCCCGCGCTGGAAATCATCAAGCTGGAACAGAACTACCGCTGCTCCAACCGCGTGCTGCGCGCGGCCAACGCGCTGATCGCCAACAATCCGCACGAGCACCTGAAGAAGCTGTGGAGCGACCAGGCCGACGGCGAGCGCATCCGCGTGTGGGAATGCCGCAACAGCGAACACGAAGCGGAAAAGGTTGCCGCTGAAATCGCCTTCGTGGCGCAGTCGCGCAAGGTTCCGTGGAGTGATTTCTGCATCCTGTTCCGCGGCAACTTCCAGTCGCGGCCGCTGGAAAAGGCGATGCAGCTGCTGCGCATTCCCTACCACCTGACTGGCGGCACCATGTTCCTGGAACGCCAGGAAGTGAAGGACACGCTGGCCTGGCTGCGCCTGCTGGTGAATCCGGACGACGACACCGCGTTCATGCGTGCGGTGCAATCGCCCAAGCGCGATGTCGGCGCAGGCACACTGGCCAAGCTGGCCGAGCTGGCGCAGGAAAAGGACATGCCGATGGCACAGGCCGCCGAAGCGATCGGCGCCCTGCAGCAGCTGCCGCCGCGCGCGGCCAACAGCCTGGCGCGCTTCACCGACATCCTGCGCGACCTGCGTGCGCAGACGCGGCAGATCAGTTCCGGTGACATGATCCGCAAGGTCGCCAAGGAATCGGGCCTGCTCAGCGAACTGCGCCAGCAGGCCAAGGAAGAAGCCAGTTACCAGCGCCGCGCCAACAACATCGAGGAACTGGCGCAGTGGTTCGAAGGTGGCCCGCGCGGTGCCACCGCCGCCGACCTGGCCGGCCAGCTGGCGCTGCTCTCGCGCAGCGACAAGGACGAGGGCGGCAACCAGGTACGCATGATGACCATGCACGCCTCCAAGGGCCTGGAATTCCCCTATGTCTTCATCGTTGGCTGCGAGGACGGCGTGCTGCCGCACCAGGTCAGCCTGGACGAAGGCAACCTGCAGGAAGAGCGGCGCCTGCTGTACGTGGGCATCACCCGAGCGAAGATCCAGCTGTGGATGAGCTACAGCAAGCTGACCCGCAAGTTCGGCGAGCATGTGCGGTTGAAGCCGAGCCGGTTCTTCGAGGAGATTCCGGCCGAGGAAATCCAGCGCGATGGCGCCGACCCGGTGGCGGATGCGGCGCGGAAGAAGGAGCGCGCGACGGCGGGGTTGGCGGCGATCGAGGCGCTGTTCGACTAAGGCGCTCCAACGGCGCCGCCCCTCCGTGGTGGAGCGCGCGCGGGTTGCGCGGAGGGGCCGCTCGGGGCGTGTTCGCGGGGGACGCCGTGAACCCGTCCCTGGGGGCTTAGCCGCGCCATCCATGGCGCGGATACCCCCGCGAACCCACCCCGACCGGCCTCTGACGGATTCCGGGCGCCTCCTGCCACGGCAATGCAGAGAAAAACAAATTCAACAGCCGGGCGTTGAGGCAGAATCGGGGTTTCGGCTGGAGGTCTGCGCGTGCATCCCATCGAAAGCGAACGCCTGCGCCTGCGCCGCCTGGAACCGGATCGGGATGCCGTGCCGATGCTGGCGCTGCTCAACGATCCGGGCTTTCTGCGTTTCATCGGTGACCGCAACGTGCGCAGCGAGGAACAGGCGAGGGAGTACATCGCGATGCGGGTACTGCACAGCTATGCCTTGAACGGGTTCGGCATGTACGCGATCGAGCGCCTGGCCGATGGCGCGTGGCTGGGCAACGCCGGCCTGGTGCGGCGCGATGGCCTGCCGGGGCCGGACATCGGCTATGCGGTGCTGTCCGAATTCGCGGGGCAGGGCTATGCCAGCGAGGCGGCGCGGGCAGTGTTCGCGCATGCCCGTGCGGAGCTGGGCATTGAGGATCTGTACGGCATCACCGACCTGGACAATGTGGCTTCCGGGCGCATCCTGCTGGGGCTGGGCATGCACGAACGCGGCGTGATCCAGCTGCCGGGCGTGGACAGCGCAAGCCGGCTGTACGCCACGCCGGGGGCGGCGGCGGTTCAACAGCCAGCATGAGCCGGTGGGGTATGGTGCAGGTCTGTTTTCCTGCACGGATGCTTCGATGCTGATCAACGCGTATTCCACCCTCGGCCCGGTGCTGGCACCGCCACCACAGGCCGGGAGTGCCTCCGTCCGTGGTCTTGATGACCCCGCACTGGCTCCGCACCTGGGCGGCTTCGTCAACTACGTGCTGGGCCATGGCGACGGGCAGATGACCGCCGCGCGCTATCACCTGATGCGGCACGTGCAGCGTGTCCGCCAGCACTATCTGTTCGAGCTGGCCGAGGCTGATCTTGAGGCGCTGCAGCCCTGGCTGCTGCAGGCCAATGCGGTGTGCTTCCTGGAAGATGGCAGCGTCCGCGATCCGGCCGGCAGGGTGCTGTTGGGTGAAGCGCCCGATCCGCAGGCGCAGGTGCCGTATCCCGCCGATGCCGGGCAGCGCCGTGCGCGCAGCCAACAGCAGCTGCAAGCCCACGAGCTGCGTGTCCCGCCGTCATTGCCACCTGTGCTGGGTGCGGCCGAGGCGCAGCTGCGCGAGCCTGCCCAGGTCTGGGCCAGGGCACAGGCGCTGCTGGCCTGCGCGCTGCGCGCCGAGGCGCTGCAGTCCGGTGAACCACCGTTGAGCCTGGCCGAACTTGCCGGGCGTCTGCCGGCGCTGCCGGAGGCCCTGAGCCCGGCCGAGGCCGCCTTCATCGAGCACGGCGACGCCGAAGCTGCCCTGCCGTTCGGCTGGCGCTACGAGAGTCTGGCCGTGCTGCTGTGGGCGCTGGGGCTGTGCGAGGCGCTGCCGTGGCCGCAGGCGACCTGTGCAGTGCCGGATGTGGTCGGCGCCCTGCTGCAGGCGGCTGACAGTGGCAGCGTCCCCGCGACCCTGCGCGATACCGCCGAGCTGCTGGATGCGCTGGATCTGCACTACCGCCTGCACTGGGCCGCACGTGAGGCCCAACGCCAGGGTGCGCCGCTGCCGGGTGCGCTGGTGGGCGGCGTGATCTACGAGCGCCATTACGCGCTGAACTGGTTGTTCTGCTTTGAGCAGGCCGACTGGGACGACGTCGATACGCCGACCTGAGTTCACATTGCATCGTGCCGGCCAGCGGCCGGCACTACCGGAAGCCTCAGCCGCGCAGTTCCGCCAGCTGCGCCTGCAGCTCGGCCACCGCGGCTTCCAGCTGGGCCACGCGCTCGGCCAGGCCGGGGTCGGCCGCTTCGCTGCCGCCACCGCCGCTGCTGGCGTACTTCGCGGCCAGCGCCGCACCGTCCACCTCACCGCACAGCAGGTGCATGTAGCGGTCCTCGCGCTGGCCGCTGGCGCGCGGCAGCACCAGCAGCAGGGCGCGCTGCTGCAGGCGCTCGATGGCGTGGCGGGCTTCGTCGACATCCGCAAACCGGTACAGGCGCTCGCTGCGCGAGACCAGCTCGCCCAGGGTCTGCGGGCCGCGCAGCAGCAACAGCGCCAGCAGCACGGTCTGCTGCCGGGTCAGGTCCAGCGCGGCCTGCAGGCGGTGCTCATAGCGGTCGGCACGCGAGGAGAAGTGCTGGCGCGCCAGGCCCAGCGTCTCCAGCTGGCGCAGCGCGTGCTGCACGCTGCCGGCGTCGACGTTCATCACCGGCTCGCGGGCGGTCTTCTGGTTGGCCGCCGACTGCGCAGCGTTGACCGTCAGCGGGTAGGTGTCCGGGGTGGTCGCCTCCTTTTCCACCAGGCAGCCCAGCAGGCGGGCCTGGACGGCGTCGAGCAGGGGGACCTCGGGGGTCGGGACGGGATCGGTCATGGCGGCCTCCGAAAGGCAGAGTGTCAACCCCGCAGCATAGCCGCGCCACGGTCATCTTTGCCGGTAAAATGGGCGGGTATATCTGATTGCCGGTGAATCCTGATGCGTCGTCCCGTTTCCCTCTCCCTGACCCTGCTCGCCACTGCGGCGATCGGCCTGTCTGCCTGCAAGCGCGTGGACGCGCCTGCGGCCCAGGCTCCCGAAGCCCCGGCCGCTGCCGCCAAGGCCGACGGCGCCGCCGATGTGACCGCCAACGACAACCTCAATGCCGTGCTGTGGATGCAGCGCGCGCAGGAGTACAAGGCGATCACCGAACAGACCTACCGCGCTGCCGCCGACCATCTGGACGCCGCGCTGAAGGAAGCCCACTGGGATGCGCTGGTGCCGGAAGAACGCGGCAACGCGGCCAAGGGCCTGAAGCCGGCCGTGGTGCTGGACGTGGATGAAACCGTGCTCGACAACTCGCCCTACCAGGCGCGCCTGGTGCGCGACGGCAAGGAATACGACGAGCTGACCTGGGACCAGTGGGTGGCCGAGAAGAAGGCCAAGGCCATCCCCGGCGTGGTTGATTTCGCCAAGGCCGCCAACGCCAAGGGCGTGACCCTGCTGTACATCTCCAACCGCGCCGTGCACCTGAAGGACGCGACCCTGGCCAACCTGCGCGAGCAGGGCCTGCCGGTGGCCGACGACAGCGTGTTCCTCGGCCTGGGCACCGTGGTCAAGGACTGCGAGCAGAACGGCAGCGAGAAAAACTGCCGCCGCCGCCTGGCCGGCCAGCAGTACCGCGTGCTGATGCAGTTCGGCGACCAGATGGGTGACTTCGTGGAAGTGACCGCCAACACCAACGAAGGCCGCGACGCGCTGCTGCAGCAGTACCACGACTGGTTCGGCGAGCGCTGGTGGATGCTGCCGAACCCGACCTACGGCGGTTTCGAGCCGGCCCAGTTCAACAACGACTACACCCAGTCGCGCCAGGCCCGCCACGACGCCAAGCGCGCTGCGCTGGATTACGCACCGTGAGCCGCGCACCGCTGCCGCTGCGCGATGACGAACGGCTGATCTTCGCCCTGGACGTGCCTGACCGCGTGCAGGCGCTGGAGTGGGTCGATCGCCTGGGCGACAGCGTGGCGTTCTACAAGATCGGCATGGAACTGCTCGCCTCCGGCGAGTATTTCCAGGTGCTGGACGAGCTGGCCCGCCGCGACAAGCGGGTGTTCGTCGACCTGAAGTTCTTCGACATCCCGGCCACCGCCGCGGCGGTGATCAAGCGCCTGTCGCAGTGGCCGGTCAGCTACGCCACCATCCATGGCTGGCACCCGGCGATGATGGAGGCCTGCGCGGCCGCCAACAGCAGCGACATGCGCCTGCTGGCGGTCACCGTGCTGACCTCGATGGGGCGCCCGGACCTTGCACAGATGGGCATCGACCGCGAGCCGGTGGACGTGGTGGTCGAGCGCGCGCTGGCCGCCCAGGCCGCCGGCATTGATGGCGTGATCGCCTCCGGCCAGGAAGCGGGCCCGATCCGCGCCGCCACCGGCGCCGGGTTCTCGATCGTCTGCCCGGGCATCCGTCCGGGTGGCCCGGTCGGCGATGACCAGAAGCGTACCGTCGGCGTGGCCCAGGCCTTCGCCGATGGCGCCGATGCCATCGTGGTCGGCCGCCCGATCCGCCTGGCCACCGACCCGCAGGCCGCCGCGCGGGCGATCCAGCAGGAAATCGCGTCGGCTCTGGCTGCACGCTGAGCCTGCCGGCGCTGCCGGTCACACCGCAATGCCGAACGCCATCCCGCCCCGTGTGGGATGGCGTTCGCATTTGTGGGTGAGGCGCTGTCGTAGTCGCCCCCACTGCGAAGAACCGTGCGCGCGGTCGCACTGGATCCGAACACTCCTCCCTCCCAATCGATGCACCGGCGCCGCTCTCGCGGTTCTGCCGGTTCAACCATCGAGAGAGGACTACACGGATATGTATCGCAGCACCTCTGCAGTTCTTGCCGGCCTGTTGCTGGCCTTCAGCGCCGCGCCCGCGTTCGCCGCCCACGAGCCCCGCGAAACACCGCGCATCATCGGCGGTGAGGCCGCCCAGCCCGGGCAGTACCCGTTCATGGTCAGCATTCAGCGCCTGTCGCTGGGGGACAGTGACCACGGCCGCCACTGGTGTGGGGCCACGCTCATTTCGCCGTCCTGGGTACTGACCGCCTCGCACTGCGTGCAGGGCGACCGCCCGGCGGCCCTGGCCGTGCTCGGCGGCGTCACTACGTTGTCCAGCGAACCTTCGGCGCGCGCTTCCAACATCAAGGCCATCCACGTGCACCCGGCCTACAACAGCGGCAATTCGCTGGAACACGACGTGGCGCTGATCCAGCTGAGCGCGCCGCTGGCCGATGCGCAGCCGGTCAACCTGCGGCTGCGGCCGGATGCCAGCTACCTCAAGCCGGGCCGTGACTTCACCGTCATCGGCTGGGGCGATACCGACATCAGCGAAGACCGCCGCTACCCCACCCGGCTGCAGACGGTGCAGGTGCCATTCGTCCCGTTTGCCGAGTGCCAGCAGGCCTATGGCGGCGAGTTGTCGCGCGGCAAGGTCATCTGCGCCGGGCGTGAAGGCATGGACAGTTGCCAGGGCGATTCCGGTGGACCGCTGCTGCTGCGCCTGCGCGAGGGCTGGACCCAGTTCGGCGTGGTCAGCTGGGGCGAGGGCTGTGCGCTGGCCGGCTACCCCGGCGTTTATGCCCGAATCGCCGAAAAACATGCCGTAGATTTCATTGAAGCGGTCTGGCAGAGGGATTGATTCAATAAAATCAAATATTTAACTCATGTTACATGACGTATTGCCTTAACTTCGGCAGGCGCGTAGCATCGCCGCCAACCGGCCTTTGGGCCGGAGATGTGCCACCACTGTCCACCGGACTCGCGCCGGTTTGAAGAGCCTGCGATCCCCGTGATCCGGGCTCTTTTTTTGTGCACGGGGTCAGATCCCTTCTGCCGCAGGCACACGGGATCTGCCCCCTTTACTGGCGGCAAGGGTTGCCGCTGTCACCTTGCAGGCCGCAAGATGCGGGCCGGTACGGGGAGTCCGATGGCATGAGCGTGGCAGTGCGAGGAAGGTCTGCGCGTGGTTGGGGGCTGGCAGCCATGGTGCTGCTGGCAATGGCCGCGTGCCGCCAATCCGGCAGCGACCCGGCCAAGCCCGCAGCCGAACCGGTGGCGGCGGTGCAGGCCATGGCCCAGCGCCTGGTCGAGGATGACCTGGTCGGCTACGCGCGCCTGTCGGTGCCGCCGAGCCAGTACCAACGGCTGCAGCAGGCCTGGACCGACGGTCACAGCCAGTGGCCGCTGGGCGAACTGCCGCTGGGCGACCAGATGCTGCCGATGCTGGCCGCGCTGCGTGAGCCGCAGGCCGCCACCCAGCTGCAGCGCAGCTTCGACCGCCAACTGGCCGGCCAGGCCAGCGCGGTGCGCCAGGCGGCGCAGTCGATGGGCAACTTCGGCGTGCAGTACCTCCGCCACCAGAAGGGCTATACCTCCAGCCAGCAGACGCATTACATCGCCCTGGTGGAAACCCTGGCCGGCTGGGCGCAGGGTGCGCCGATCAGCGACCGGGCCCGCGCCCGCAGCAGCATTGCCGCGCTGGTCGAGGCCGCCGCCAAGGTCGGCTTCGACAACGAGGACGGCCTGCGTGCGGCCGGCATGGAAGGCAGCCTGCAGCAGCTGGCGCCGTTCCTGCACACGCTCAAGGCGGTGCTGGCCAGCTATGGGTTGGGGGTGGACGATGCCCTGCGCAGCCTGCGCGGGGAACTGCTCTCGGTGGAAGGCGACAACGCCCTGGTCCGCATGGAGTACGACCTGGCCGGGCGCACCCTGCAGCTGCAGCTGCCGTTGAGCCGGCGCGAAGGCCACTGGTACCTCACCCGCACCCTGGCCGACACCGATGCCCTGCTGCGGAAGGCCGACGCGGCCCGCGCGGCTGCCGCGCCGGAGCCCGAAGAGACCTCCGCCACCGGCGGGGAAGCGGCAACCACGCCGCCTAAGCCATAATGGCGCCGATGTCGAAACAGAACCCGCTGCCGTTCCCCGGCGAAGAACCCCAGCAGACGCCCGCCGATCCGGCCGCGGCGTCTCCCTCGACCGGCACCGGCCCCAACCCGGTGCCGCCGCCCGTGCACGCCCGTCCCGCCGGCCGCCGCCCCCTGTGGGCGCGCCTGCTGGGCCGCCTGGTCGAGCCGTGGCTGGCCCTGAAGATCGAGCCGGAAGACCCGGGCCAGTACAACGACGGCCGCCCGGTCGTGTACGTGCTGGAAGACTACGGCCTGTCCAACGCGCTGATCCTGGACAAGGCCTGCCGCCAGGCCGGCCTGCCCTCGCCGTTGGTGCCGCTGGCCGGTGACCCGACCGGCCGCAAGCGCGCCTACCTGGCGCTGTCGCGGCGCAGCTCCAGCAACTCGCTCATCCCCGAGCAGCGCGGCGCCAAGACCCACTCCGATTCGCTGGCCAAGGTCCTGCAGGCGCACCGCGTGCGCGATGACCTGGATGTGCACCTGGTGCCGGTGTCGATCTTCGTCGGCCGCGCGCCGGACAAGCAGAGCGGCTGGTTCGCCGTGCTGTTCTCGGAAAACTGGGCGCTGGTCGGCCGCTTCCGCCGCTTGTTGGGCCTGCTGCTGAACGGGCGCAGCACCATCGTGCGCTTCGCCCCGCCGATCTCGCTGCGCAGCACCGTGGACGAGGGCCTGGAGCCCGAGCGCACCGTGCGCAAGCTGCAGCGCGTGCTGCGTACCCATTTCCGCCGCATCCGTGAATCGGTCATCGGCCCCGACCTGTCCACCCGCCGCCTGCTGGTGGACCAGGTGCTGGCCGCCGAACCGGTGCGCGAGGCGATTGCCGCCCAGGCCAAACGCGACAACTCCAAGCCGTCCGATGCCTGGAAGAAGGCCCACGCCTACGCCTGGGAAATCGCCGCCGACTATTCCAGCCCGGTAGTGCGCTCGGCCAGCTTCATGCTCAGCCACGTGTGGAACCGCATCTACGCCGGCGTGCTGGTGCACCACCTGGACAAGTTCAAGGCCGCCGCGCCGGGCCACGAAGTGGTGTACGTGCCCAGCCACCGCAGCCACATGGACTACCTGCTGCTGTCCTACCTGCTGTACGACCGTGGCATCGTGCCGCCGCACATCGTGGCTGGCATCAACCTGAACCTGCCGGTGGTCGGCACCCTGCTGCGCAAGGGCGGCGCGTTCTTCATACGCCGCTCGATCCGCGGCAACGCGCTGTACTCGGCCGTGCTCAGCGAATACGTCGCGCAGCTGGTGGCCGGTGGCTATTCCATCGAGTACTTCGTCGAAGGTGGCCGTTCGCGCACCGGGCGCCTGCTGCAGCCCAAGGGCGGCATGATCTCGATGACCCTGCGCGCGTTCCTGCGCCAGCCGCGCAAGCCGGTGCTGTTCCAGCCCATCTACATCGGCTACGAGAAGCTGATGGAAGGCGGCAGCTATCTGGACGAACTGTCCGGGCGGCCCAAGGAGAAGGAATCGATCTGGCAGCTGCTGTGGGGCATCCCCAAGGTGCTCAAGCAGAACTACGGCCAGGTGGTGGTGAACTTCGGCGAACCCATCGCCCTCAACGACGTGCTGGCCGAAAAGGCACCGGAGTGGAAGGGTGAGGCCGTGCCGGAGGATGAGAAGCCGTCGTGGCTGTCGACCACCGTCGATACCCTGGCCGACCGCATCCAGGTGCGCATCAATGGCGCCGCCGACGTCAACCCGATCAACCTGCTGGCGCTGGCGCTGCTGTCCACGCCCAAGCATGCGATGGGCGAGGCCGACCTGATCGCGCAGATCGAGCTGTGCAAGACCCTGCTGGAAGAGATGCCGTATTCGGGCCGGGTAACCGTGACCCCGCACTCGCCGGAGCGGATCATCGCCCACGCCGAGGAAATCAACGTCCTCACCCGCATCAAGCACCCGCTGGGCGATGTGCTCAGCGTCAGTGGCGATACCGCGGTGCTGCTCAGCTACTTCCGCAACAACGTGGTGCACCTGTTCACCGCGTCGTCGTGGGTGGCCTGCTGCTTCCAGAACAACCGCCGCATGAGCCGTACCGGTCTGGTCCGCCTGGGCCGCACCGTGTACCCGTTCCTGCAGGCCGAGCTGTTCCTGCCATGGAACGAGGACGAGTTCGCCCAGCGCATCGAGCAGACCATTGATGTGTTCATCCGCGAAGGCCTGCTGCAGCAGGTCAACGACGATGACGGCGGCATGCTGACCCGCAACACCGGGCAGACCGACGAAGTGTTCCGCCTGCGCGCCATCGGCCATTCGCTGCAGCAGGCGTTCGAGCGGTACTACATCGCCATTTCGGTGCTGGTGAAGAACGGCCCGGGCACGCTGGGCGCGGCTGAACTGGAAAGCCTGTGCCAGCAGGCCGCGCAGCGCCTGAGCCTGCTGTACGCGCCGGCTGCGCCGGAGTTCTTCGACAAGTCGCTGTTCCGTGGCTTCATCCAGAAGCTGCGCGAGCTGCGCCTGGTGTGGCCGGACGAAAACAGCAAGCTGGTGTTCGACGACCGCCTGGACAGCTGGGCCAAGGATGCCAAGTTCATCCTCGGCCGCGAACTGCGCCACACCATCGAGCGCGTCAGCCCGGAAGCGGCGCGCCCCGACGAGCCGACGCCGCAGGCATGAGGGTAGCGCCGGGCCATGCCCGGCGAATGGGAACCTTGTGGGTAGGTGCGGACCTTGGTCCGCACATCTTCCACCCGTGCCAACCAAGGTTGGCACCTACCAAGGCAGGCGGGAATGGGTAGGTGCGGACCTTGGTCCGCACATCTTCCACCCGTGCCAACCGAGGTTGGCACCTACCCGAACGGCCCATTACGCCGGTTCGTCCGGAATCTGCAGGCTTTCCAGCTTGGCGATGCAGTCCTTCAGCTGCAGCTTGCGACGCTTCAGCCGTTTCGCTTCCAGCTCGTCCTCGCCATTGGCGGCCATCCGGGTGATCTGTTCATCCAGCACGCGGTGCTCGGCGCGCAGGGCGACGAGGCGTTCGACGATCTCGGCGGGGCTGTAGGTATCCACAGCCTCCGAGCATACACAGCGGCGATGACCACTGGGAGAGGGGGCCGCGCGCAGCGGCCGGCGCCGGCCCCAAGCCGGTAGAATGGAGCCCATGAGCGCCGTGATTTCCCTGCCCGATCCCCTGCCGCGTGCGTCGGTCGCGCCACGCGCTGGTGCGCGTGGGGAACAGTCGCGGGCGGAGCAGCCGCTGGCCAGGCGCCTGCGCCGCCAGGTCGGCCAGGCCATTGCCGATTACGGCATGATCGAGGCCGGCGACAAGGTGATGGTCTGCCTGTCCGGTGGCAAGGACAGCTACACCCTGCTGGACATCCTGCTGCAGCTGCAGAAGAA
The DNA here is from genome assembly GCF_035634915.1 of Stenotrophomonas sp. GTDB lineage: Bacteria > Pseudomonadota > Gammaproteobacteria > Xanthomonadales > Xanthomonadaceae > Stenotrophomonas. The sequence goes on along the minus strand of NZ_DASQCB010000005.1, from coordinate 277,673 downwards.
GGCCCCGGTGCCGTTCGAGCTGGTGGCGGTGAACCTGGACCAGAAGCAGCCCGGCTTCCCCGAACACGTGCTGCCGCAGTACCTGGCCAGCCTGGGCGTGGCGTACCAGATCATCGAGCAGGACACCTATTCGGTGGTCAGCCGGGTCATCCCGGAAGGCCGCACGATGTGTTCGCTGTGCTCGCGCCTGCGCCGCGGCGCGCTGTACAACCATGCCGAAAAGCACGGCTTCACCCGCATCGCGCTGGGCCACCACCGCGACGACATGGTGGCCACCTTCTTCATGAACCTGTTCCACCACGCCAAGCTGTCGGGCATGCCGCCGAAACTGCGCAGCGACGACGGCCGCCACGTGGTCATCCGTCCACTGGCCTACGTACGCGAGCGCGACATCGTCGAGTACGCCCAGGCACGTGATTTCCCGATCATCCCGTGCAACCTGTGTGGCAGCCAGGAAAACCTGCAACGCCGCCAGGTCGGGCTGATGCTCCAGCAGTGGGAAAAGGACCATCCCGGCCGCATCGACCAGATCGCCCGGGCCATGGGCCAGATCCATCCTTCGCAGCTGGCTGATGCCAGTCTGTTCGATTTCATGGCGCTGGGCCGTCGCGACGAGGCACCCTTGTCCGATGCCCATGCCTGGCTGGCCGGTTCGCCGGCCGATGCCGACGCAGCACCCGAGACGCCCGCCCTTTAAGGTGGGACGCCCTTCCTCTTCGCCATCCGGAATTCCATGTTCTTTCGCAACCTGACGTTCTTCCGTTTCCCGACCACCACCGATTTCTCCGAAGTGGACACCCTGCTGCCGCACGCCCTGCTCAAGCCGGTCGGTGCGCTGGAAATGAATTCGCGTGGCTTCATCTCGCCCTTCGGCCGCGAGGAGAAGGAACTGCTGTCGCACCGCATCGCCGAACACCTGTGGCTGACTGTGGGCGGCGAGGACAAGATCCTGCCGGCGGCGGTGGTCAACGACCTGCTCGAGCGCAAGCTGGAGGAGATCGAGGAGAAGGAAGGCCGCCGCCCCGGTGGCCGCGAGCGCAAGCGCATGAAGGACGACCTGCTGCATGAGCTGCTGCCGCGCGCCTTTGTGAAGTCCTCGCGCAACGACGCCTTCATCGACCTGCAGCACGGCTACGTTGCGGTGGACACCTCCAGCCGCAAGACCGGCGAGTACTTCATGTCCGACATCCGCGGCCTGCTCGGCAGCTTCCCGGCCATGCCGCTGAACGCCGAAGTCGCACCGCGCTCGATCCTGACCGGCTGGATCGCCGGCGAGCCGCTGCCGACCGGCCTGAGCCTGGGCGAAGAGTGCGAGATGAAGGACCCGGTGGAGGGCGGTGCGGTGGTCAAGTGCCAGCACCAGGAACTGCGCTGCGACGAGATCGACAAGCACCTGGACGCCGGCAAGCAGGTGACCAAGCTGGCGCTGATCTTCGAGGACAACCTGTCCTTCGTGATCGGCGATGACCTGATCGTGCGCAAGCTGAAGTTCCTCGACGGCGCCCTGGACCAGCTGGAGCATGCCGACGAAGACGGCCGCCGCGCCGAGTTCGACGCCCGCTTCGCCCTGCAGAGCGCCGAGATCCGTCGGCTGTTCCTGCTGCTGGAAGAAGCCTTCAAGCTCAGCAAGGCTGACTGAACAGGCACTGCGCGGGCCGCCGGTCATCCAGCGGCCCCGCGCAGCGCTATGCTGGGCACATGAGCCGCCTGCTGCGCCGCCTGATCAGCCCGACCCCGCCCGCCACCGTGCAGCGCGACACCGTCCGCCTGCGCCTGGACGATGCCGAGATCGAGGTGCTGCGCGTGCGCGATCCGCGCGCGCGGCGCATCAAGCTGAGCGTGGACGAACGCGGCGCGCGGCTGACCCTGCCGCCGCGTGCCAGCCTGGTGATGGGCGAGCGTTTCCTCGAACAGCATCGCGACTGGCTGGCGCTGCAGCTGCGCGTCTACCAGGACAACGGCCTGCCGGCACCGTTGCAGCCGGGCGAGGCGGGCCTGCTGCCGCTGCGTGGCGAGCTGCTGCCGGTGCGCTGGCAGGAAGGCCGCTTCGCACGGCTGGAGATCGACGACCACGGTGCCTGCGTGCAGTGGCCGACCCGTGCCGGCGATGCCACCCTGCGCCGCCTGCTGCGTGAGTTCTACGAAGCGCAGACCCGTGCCGATGTCGGCCGCTGGCTGCCGAAGTACCTGCCCGGCCTGCCGCGCGCACCCAGCCGCGTGCGGCTGAAGGTGATGTCATCGCAGTGGGGCTCGCTGGCCCCCGACGGCAGCATGGCGCTGGACCTGGCCCTGGTGCTGGGCAGCCCCGATGCGTTCGAATACGTGCTGGTGCACGAACTCTGCCACCTGATCCAGCCCAACCACTCGCCCGCGTTCTGGAACGAAGTGGAACAACGCTTCCCGGCCTGGCGCGAGCAGCGCGACTACTTCCAGCTGGAAGGCCGGCGCCTGAAGGCCATGCTCCGCCAGCTTCTGTAGAGTCGAGCTTGCTCGACTACCGCGCGCAGCGCGGGGTTTTCAGCCATCGCGACGAGAAGCAGCCGAGCATGGCTCGGCTCTACAAAGAGCGCGCGCCCGATCGTGGTTCGGGTCTACAGCGGGCGGAAGCCTATTGGCTGGCAGCGTCAGGCGGCATCCACCTGCATATCCACGTATTCCGACAGCCCCCGGCAGGCCAGCAGCAGCCTGTCCCTCGCGTCGTCACCCAGGTGCTGGCTGATATCGCCATCCACGCGGACACGCTCGATGGCATGTACCAGCTCCAGCAGGAAGGTCAGCCCTGCATTGGCACGCTGGATGCGGGACAAAGCCACGCATTGCCCCGGCGTCCGCCCCGTGCGCTGCAATGGCTGGCCATCCGCGCCTTCGCTGTGGCCGATGCGCTGCAGGCTGTCCAGCAGCGTGATGCTGTCGGTGGCCGTACTGGCCGAAAGGGTGGTTTCCAGCGGCTGGGCGATCTCATCGGGCAGCTGGTTGGCAGCCCCGCCCAGCGTGGCGAACAGGTAGGGATAGCGATGCGCGCTCATGGCGGTCTCCTGTGCATGTTGGAGAGAGAGCCACCTCGCAGCTGCGGAGGTGGCGGACGATGCGTGGCTCCAATACCGGTGATCTGAAGAAATCCGGCGGGCCGAAGCCCTCCACGCACCGCCCGCCATGGAAACGCAGACGGATTGCCAGCCGGCGTCGCCCATGGTCAATGAGCGACGCCAGCTGACAAGCGTAAACAACCTTCAGATCAGAACGGGATTGGAGTCCCGTGCCACCCGTTGTCGGTGGCTCGACATGATTTGCACGCAGCGCCTGCGTGGCCAATGAGAAAAGTTGGAAAGTTCGAAATGCTTGCAGATCTTCGCGGGCTGCTGCCCATGAATGAACCCGCCCGCAAACGTGCGAATCGCGACATCACGCCGCGCCGCCGAACGCACTGCGTAGAGCCGAGCCCACACTCGGCTGACGCGCGTAGCGCGGGGTTTTCAGTCAGTCCGACGAAAAGCAGTCGAGCATGGCTCGGCTCTACAGGAGCGCGCGCCGCGCGCGACCCGCTTTTGCTCTTCTTTCTTTCTTCCGTGGTGGACACACCGGAAACTGTCCGTGGCCGGGTGGGGTGGGTTGCGCAGGACCGCAGGCGCCATGGATGGCGCCTACGAGCCCCCAATGGGTTTACGGCGTGTCCTGCGCAGCCCACCCCACCCGGCCAAGCCCAGCAACCCGGCGCACCACCACGAGGGGCTCGGCCGTTGGCCGATACCCCCATCAACCCGCGCGCAGCGCCGCCGCTGCCGCCCAGCGTGCCGCGACCCGCGGTGCGGTAATGCACACCGCCTGGTCGGTCACCGTCGTCACCGCCCGCTCCAGCAGCTGGATGTCGGCCTCGTGCTGCCGCGCCACATGCGGATCCTCGAAGAAGATCGCGCGCTGGCAGTGGCCCTCCAGTACCCGGTCGGCAATCTGCGCATCGCCGCCCATCGGGCCGCTCTGGTAGCGCGTCACCCACGGTGTGTCGCTGGGCCAGCCGCGGCTCCAGGCCAACTCGTTCAGGCGCTGGCCGGTGGTGCCGGTCGCCACGCGCTCGGCAAAGCGGGCCAGTACGTCAAAGTGCTCGTCAGCGAAGGCCAGCATCGCCGGCTTCATCGCGTCGTGGGCGATCAGCGCCAGGGTCTGGCCTTCGAAGGCATGCAGGTCGTCGGCACCGGCGTCGGCGCCCAGCCCGGCATGGATGCGTTCGATCTCGACCCAGTCGCGGGCGGTGGCCACGGTCGAAATGAACGGCTTGCCGTGGATCACACATTGCCGCTTCAGTGCTGTCGCCTCGGGAAACACCGACGACGGATCGACCGGATCGATCAGGTAGATCGCGCCATCCAGAGTGCGCTCCGGCCCCATGCCGACCACTTCGGCCACCAGCTTCATCAGGCCGCCCTGGCGTCCGTAGGGATAGCGCTGCAGGCCCGCATAGCCGGCGAGAAAACCGTGCCGTTCGATCGCGTCGTGGGTACGGCCGACGGCATGCAGGGATACGCCCAGCTCGCGCAGGCCCGGTTCGCCGGCGCGCAGCCAGCGGAACAGCGCCGCACGCGGATCATGGTGGTGCAGGCGATTGGCAGCCAGGCCGATGCGCATCGTGGACTCCCTGAGTGTTAGAAGCGGCAGTGTATGTCGCAATTAGTATCACCAGAGCGATTTGCAATTTTCCTCATTGCCGTAGCGGCCCGCGCGGCTAGCGTTGGCGGGTGACCGCTGCCTGGTGCGGTCGTGTGTCCGGCCTGCGGCGTGAGGAATACATCGTGAGTGTCGCTGGTTATCCCGCTGCTGTCGCTGCGAGCCGCCGCTGGCGTGTTGGAGGCGTCCTGCTTGCCCTGCTCGTGGCCCTGCCGGTGCGCGCTGAGGAATGCGCCGGCCCGCTGCGGCTGGTCCATGCCGATACGCCGTCGGCGAACGCTGACCGCGCGGCGGGGCCATCGCATGGCGGCATTGCCGCCGCGCTGGCCGCACTGAAGTCCCTGAAGCCGCCGTTGCAGGTCCAGCCGGTCGACGCGGATGTCCTTGCCGGCGGCCGGCTGCCAGCCGGTACCCAGGCTGTGCTGGGCTGGTCGCGTGAGCAGCTGCCCGCGCAGTGGCCGGCCAGTGCCACCTATCTGGAGGTGCCACAGGTGATCGTGCGCCGTCGCGATGCCCGGCCCATCCTCGACCTTGGCGGGCTGCGCGGGTTGAGTGTGGCCAGCCCTGATCCAGCCCCGCTGGCGCGTCTGCTGGAACGCCAGGCACCGGGCGCACTGCTGATGCCGCCGATGCCACTGGACAATGCCCTGCGCCTGCTGGCGGCCTCGCAGGTGGACGCCGTGGTGGCCAACCTGGTCGACGTCGACCGCCTGCTGCAGCAGGCGCATGGCGATGCGCTGCAGGTCGCAGCGCCCGCCGGCTTCAGCGATACCCTGGTGCTGGCCACGGCCCCGGCCTGCCAGCGCTGGCTGGCCGTGCTCGACCTGCACCTGGCCGCCCTGACCATCCCGCCCGTGGCCCCGGGCCGCGCGGGTGATCCCCTGGCCAGCGCCTCGGCGCGCCTGTGGCTGCGCGGCCTGGCTGCGGCGCTGCTGGCCGTGCTCGGGCTGGGACTGGTGCACGCCCTGGGCTACTGGCGCCTGCATCGGGAAGCACAGCGCCGCCGTGGCCTGCAGCAGCGCCTGCACGAGGTCAGCGCCGGCCTGCCGGCGGTGGTCTACCGCGCGCGGCGCAGCAGCAGCGGTGAGTACAGCGTGCCCTACATCGCCGGCGACGTGCATGCGTTGTTCGGCATGAGCGTGGACACCGCGCGGATCGATCAACGCGTGCTGCTGGCTGCCGTGCATCCGGACGACCGCAGGCCGGTGATGGCCCACGTGGATGCCGCCGCACTGGTACGTGGTCCGATCGATGTCACCTTCCGCTGCCGTGGGCGGATGGGGTGGCGCTGGGTGCGCTCGCATGGCCGCCCGGTGGCCTGCAGTGATGGCGATGCCAGCGGTGTTGAATGGAGCGGCTACTGGATGGACGTGACCGAGATACAGCGGCACGCGCGCGACCTGAATGCCGCGCGGCGCGACGCCGAGCAGGCCGTGGTGGCCAAGGCGCACTTCCTGGCCAGCATGAGCCAGGAGATCGGCGCACCGATGCAGACCCTGGTAGGCAGTCTCGAAGACCTGGGCGGGACCGCGCTGGATGCACACCAGCGGCAGCTGCTGGCCACCCTGGAGGAAGCCGCCATCATGCTGCAGCAGATCCTCGATGAGGTGCTGCACCCGCAGCGGCAGGACGGCGGCATGCCCTCCCGGGCCGAGCCGACCGATCTTGCCGCGCTGCTGGCCGGTGTGCAGCGCCTGCTGGCACCGCTGGCCGCGAGCAAGGCCCTGTATCTGCACTGCGTCCTGGACCCGGCACTGCAGCCGGTGGTGCGGGTCGATGGCCTGCGCCTGCGGCAGATCCTGTTCAACCTTGCCGGCAACGCCCTCAAGTTCACCGCGCACGGCGGGGTGGAACTGCGCCTGCAGGTGCAGCGGCAGACCGCCAGCGGGCAGCATCTGCGGCTGCAGGTGGCCGACACCGGCGTGGGCATCAGCCCGACGCGGCAGCGCGCGGTGTTCGCGCCTTACACCCAGGCCGAGGCCTCGACCACCCGCCGCTTCGGTGGCAGCGGCCTGGGCCTGGCCATCTGCCGCGAGCTGGCAGATGCGCTGGGCGGCGAACTGCATCTGCACAGCATCCCCGGCAAGGGCACCACCGTCAGCCTGGAACTGCACCTGCCCGCGTGCGACGCCCCTCCAGCGTCGGCTGCGCAGGCCGCACAGGCCCCGGCGGAGGCTGGCTCAGTGGGCCAGTAGGCGCACGATGCTGGCGGCGGCGTCGCGGCCCTCGGCCACGGCGGTCACCACCAGATCCGCGCCGCGCACCGCATCGCCACCGGCGAACAGGCGCGGATGGGCGGTCTGGTACGGCAGGCGGTCCTTGCCACCGGCGACGATGCGGCCATTGGACTGGCCTTCCACGCCGTGCTCGGACAGCCATGCCGGCAGCGTCGGCGAGAAGCCGAACGCGATGATCACCACATCCGCTTCCAGCAGCGATTCGCTGCCCTCGATCGGCACCGCGTTCTGGCGGCCATTGGCATCGGGTTCGCCCAGGCGGGTCTCGACCACGGTCACGCCGATCACTTCGTCATCGGCACCGGCTTCGATCGACAGCGGCTGGCGGTTGAACAGGAAGCGCACGCCCTCCTCGCGCGCGTTGGCCACTTCGCGTGCGCTGCCGGGCATGTTGGCCTCGTCGCGGCGGTAGGCGCAGGTCACCTTGGCCGCACCCAGGCGCACGGCGCTGCGCACGCAGTCCATGCCGGTGTCGCCGCCGCCGAGCACGACCACGCGCTTGCCGTTGAGATCGGGCAGGGCGATGGTGTCTTCCCAGCCGGCAATCGGCCGGCCCTTCGGATCATCGCCGCTGACGATGCGGCTGTTCTGCACCAGGAACGGCAGCGCCGGCAGCACGCCCTTCAGGTCCTGGCCGTCCAGGCCACCATCGGTGTAGCGGTAGGCACCGGTGCCGACGAACACCGCATCGTGGCTGTCCAGCAGTTGCTGCACGCTGACATCGCGGCCGATCTCCACGCCCAGGCGGAACTGCACGCCCATGCCCTCCAGCACCTCGCGGCGGCGGTGGATCACGTCCTTGTCCAGCTTGAAGCTGGGAATGCCGAACTGCAGCAGGCCGCCGATCTGTTCGTAGCGGTCGTAGACCACGGCGGTGATGCCTGCGCGCGCCAGGCGGTCCGCGCAGGCCAGGCCGGCCGGGCCGGCACCGATCACCGCCACGCTCTGGCCGGTGGGCTGCACCGCGTCCAGGTCGGGGCGCCAGCCGCTGGCCAGCGCGGTATCGACGATGTACTTCTCCACCGCACCGATGGTCACCGCACCGAATTCCTCCAGCGTGCAGCTGCCTTCGCACAGGCGGTCCTGCGGGCAGACGCGGCCGCACACTTCCGGCAGCGGGTTGGTGCTGTGGCACAGGGTGGCGGCTTCGTGGATGCGGTTTTCCTGCACCAGCTGCAGCCACTGCGGAATGGCGTTGTGCACCGGGCACTTCCAGCTGCAGTACGGATTGCCGCAATCCAGGCAGCGGCCGGCCTGGTACTGGGCGTCTTCCTTGCCGAACTTGCCGTACAGCTCACCCCAGTCGCCGGAGGTGCGCAGTTCGACCGGAATGCGCTGCGGCATGGTCCGGGGCAGATCGAGGAACTGGAATGCTTGCTTGCGGCTCATGGCTGGCTCTGTGGTTTTTTGCGGTTGCCGGCCAGCGGCCGGCACTACGTGATCCTGGGTTGCCGGCCAGCGGCCGGCACGACCGTTACGCGGCGCGTCGCAGGGTTTCAGTCAGCGACTCGATGCTGGCGGCCTTGGGTTTGACCAGCCAGAACTTGCCGATGTAGTCGCGGAACTCGTCCATGATCTGCTGCGCCCAGATACTGCCGGTCAGCTCGCGGTGGCGGCCGATCAGGCGGTGCAGGTGCTGGCGGTAGTTCTCGAAACCTTCGGCCGATACGCGGTGGATGTCGATCAGCTCGTGGTTGTAGCGGTCGACGAAATCGCGGTCGACGTCCAGCACGTAGGCCAGGCCACCGGTGAAGCCGGCACCGAAGTTCAGGCCGACCTTGCCCAGCACCAGCACCACGCCGTCGGTCATGTATTCGCAGCAGTGGTCACCGGCGCCTTCCACCACTGCCAGCGCGCCGGAATTGCGCACCGCGAAGCGTTCGCCCGCGCGGCCAGCGGCAAACAGCTCGCCACCGGTGGCGCCGTACAGGCAGGTGTTGCCGATGATGGCGGTGCTGCGCGCCTCGAAGCGCGCGCCACGCGGCGGACGCACCACCAGGCGGCCGCCGGCCATGCCCTTGCCGACGTAGTCGTTGGCTTCGCCTTCCACTTCCAGGTGCAGGCCACCCACATTGAACGCACCGAAGCTCTGCCCGGCACTGCCGCGGAAGCGCAGTTCCAGCGGTGCCTCGGCCATGCCCTGGTTGCCGTGCGCGCGGGCCACGGCACCGGCCAGGCGGGTGCCGATGCTGCGGTCGGTGTTGTGGATCAGGAAGCGGTGTTCGCCGCCGCGCTTCTCCTCGATGGCCTGGGCCAGCAGGCCGTCCATCTGCGTGGCCAGGCTGTCCGGCGATTCGTACAGGCGCTGTGCGGCGCAGTGGCTGCCTTCGTAACGGGCATCGGCCAGCAGGCGCGACAGGTCCACGCGCACACCCTCGCGCGGCGCGGCCTCGATCTGCCGCAGCAGGTCGGTACGGCCGACAATCTCTTCCAGCGAACGCGCGCCCAGGTAGGACAACCAGCCACGCACTTCCTCGGCCAGCAGGCGGAAGAAGTTTTCCACGCGCTCGGGCTGGCCGGTGAAGTGGTTCTCGCGCAGGCGGTCATCCTGGGTGGCCACGCCGGTGGCGCAGTTGTTGAGGTGACAGATGCGCAGGTACTTGCAGCCCAGCACGATCATCGGCGCGGTGCCGAAGCCGAAGCTGTCCGCACCCAGCAGTGCGGCCTTGACCACGTCCAGGCCGGTCTTCAGGCCGCCGTCGGTCTGCAGCAGGGTGCGCCCGCGCAGGTCGTTGGCCAGCAATGCCTGGTGCGCTTCGGCCACGCCCAGTTCCCACGGCACGCCGGCATAGCGGATCGAGCTGACCGGCGAAGCGCCAGTACCGCCGTCATGGCCGGAAATGGTGATCAGGTCCGCACCGGCCTTGACCACGCCCGCCGCAATCGTGCCGACGCCGGCATGGCTGACCAGCTTCACCGACACCAGCGCGGTCGGGTTGACCTGCTTGAGGTCGTAGATCAGCTGGGCAAGGTCTTCGATGGAATAGATGTCATGGTGCGGCGGCGGCGAGATCAGGCCGATACCTGGCTTGGCATAGCGCAGCCGTGCGATCAGTTCGTTGACCTTGTGGCCGGGCAGCTGGCCGCCTTCGCCGGGCTTGGCGCCCTGCGCGACCTTGATCTGCAGCACTTCGGCATTGACCAGATATTCGGCGGTGACGCCGAAACGGCCCGAGGCCACCTGCTTGATCTTGCTGCGGCGCTGCGTGCCGTAGCGTGCCGGGTCTTCGCCACCTTCGCCGGAATTGCTGCGGCCGCCGAGGCGGTTCATCGCGATGGCCAGTGCTTCATGCGCTTCCGGCGACAGGGCGCCGAGGCTGATGGCCGCGGTGTCGAAGCGCGGGAACAGTTCACTGGCCGGGGCGACTTCTTCCAGCGGCGTCGGCGCAGCGGCCGGCACCAGTTCCAGCAGGTCGCGCAGCGCCGACGGCGGCCGTGCATGCACGGCATCGCAGTACTGCTGCCAGGCACGCGGGTCACCGCTGCGCGCCGCGCGCTGCAGGGTGGTCACGACGTCCGGGTTGTACATGTGGTACTCGCCGCCGTGCACGTACTTCAGCAGGCCGCCGACATCCACGCCCTGCTGGGCATCCCAGGCCTGCGCGCACAGTTCGCGTGCATCGGCATCCAGGCGGGCGAAGCCGGCGCCACCGATGCGCGAGGCGGTATCGGGGAAGCACAGGTCGACCACTTCCGGTTCCAGGCCGATGATCTCGAACAGCTGCGCGCCGCGGTAGCTGGCCACGGTACAGATGCCCATCTTCGAGATGATCTTCGACAGGCCCTTGTAGACGCCCTTGCGGTAGCGGCGGCCGATCTGCGACTGCTCACCACCCTTGCTGAGCTTGAGGATGCCGCGGCGGCCCAGATCGAACAGGGTCTGGTAGGCCAGGTACGGGTACACCGCGGTGGCGCCAAAGCCGAGCAGGCAGGCCATGTGGTGCGGATCGCGTGCGGTGCCGGTTTCGACGATGAGATTGACGTCGCAGCGCAGGCCCAGGTGCGAGAGGTGGTGGTGGATGGCGCTGGTGGCCAGCAGGGCGTGCACCATCGGCCGCCCGGCCACCGGGTAGCGGTCGGACAGCAGCAGCATCACCATGCCCTCGCGGGCGGCCTGTTCGGCCTCGGCACAGATGCGCTCGATGCCGGCGCGCAGGCCTTCGTCCTCACTGTAGGACAGGTCGAGCAGGCGGTTGGCCTGCACGTACTGGTCCATCTTCAGCAGCTGGCGCAGCTTGCGCTGGCTCAGCACCGGCGAGTTGAGGATGACGTGGTTCACCGTCTCCGGGCCGGCATGGAAGATGTTGGTCTCCTTGCCGAGCTGGGTGGACAGGGACATCGCGCAGTCTTCGCGCAGCGGATCGATGGGCGGGTTGGTGACCTGCGCGAACGCCTGGCGGAAGTAGTCGTACAGCGGACGGCTGCGCTGGCTCAGCACCGCCATCGGCGTGTCATCGCCCATCGAACCGGTGGCTTCCTGTTCGGTCTCGGCCAGCGGCCGCAGCACCTGCTCCACTTCCTCGCTGCTGAGCTGGTACAGCTTGTGGTAGCTGCGCAGTGTGCCTTCGTCGAAGGGCTCTTCCACCAGCGAGGGGTCGATCAGTTCGGTCTGCAGGTAGGTGACGCCCTGCTGCAGCCACTGCTTGTACGGCGCGCGGCCACGGTTGATGCGGTCGATGGCTTCCGAATCGAGCAGGTCGCCGCGCTTGAGGTCGATGGCGATCATCTCGCCCGGGCCGAGCTTGCCCTTGCGCACCACGCGCTCGGTCGGCACTTCCCACACGCCGGCTTCGGAGGCAACCAGGAAGTGGCGATCGGCGGTCAGCATCCAGCGCGCCGGACGCAGGCCGTTGCGGTCCAGGGTACACACCGCGTAGCGGCTGTCGCAGGCGACGATGCCGGCCGGGCCGTCCCACGGCTCGCTGTTCAGGCCATGGAATTCGTAGAACGCCGCCAGGTCGGGATCCTTGAACTCCAGCGACTGGGTGGCCGGCGGCACCAGGATGCGCAGCGCCTGGATCAGTTCCATGCCACCGGACACCATCAGTTCCAGCATGTTGTCCAGGCTCTGCGAATCGGAGCCGTGCATGGAGATGACCGGATCGAATTCGGCGATGTCGAAGCGCGGGGTCTTCCACACCTTGCTGCGCGCCTGCGCCCAGCGGCGGTTGCCTTCGATGGTGTTGATCTCGCCGTTGTGGGCGAGCATGCGGAACGGGTGCGCCAGCGGCCAGCGCGGCAGCGTGTTGGTGGAGAAGCGCTGGTGGAACACGATGGCACTGGAGGCCAGTTCGCGGCGCTGCAGGTCCAGGAAGAAGCGGCTCAGCTTGTCCGGCAGCACCATGCCCTTGTAGCTGATCGCGTTGGGGCTGAGGGTGGTGACGTAGAAATCGGCGTGTTCGCGCAGCTGCTGTTCGCTGCGGCGGCGGGCCAGGAACAGTGCCAGCGCGAAGCCGCCGTCATCCTGGCCGACACCGGCATCGACGAACACCTGCTCGATGCGTGGCAGCGTATCGCGGGCCAGTTGGCCGCAGACGCTGTCATCGGTCGGCACCTCGCGCCAGCCGGCCACCCTGCAACCCACCGCTTCCACCTGGGCCTGCAACTGCGTGCGGCAGGCCTGGGCCGCGTCGGCGTCATGCGGCAGGAACACCAGACCGGCGGCAAAGCGCGCCGAGACCGTGATGCCGGCTTCGCTTGCCAGCAGTTTCAGGAAGGCATCGGGGCGGCGCAGCAGCAGGCCGCAGCCATCGCCGGTCAGCCCGTCGGCGGCAACGCCACCGCGGTGGGTCATGCGCGAAAGCGCGGCAATGGCGGTGTCGACCAGCAGGCGTGAGGGCTGGTCGTCAAGCTGGGCGACCATGCCGAAGCCACAGGCATCGCGCTCTGAGCGCGGGTCGTAAAGCCCTTGGCGGTTGCGGGGGGCCATCTCTACCTCGATGCGAAATGAAATGAGCAGGGACACTCGTGCCCGCTCATTCCCTGGAGCGCATCATGAGGCCACCGGATGCCTCGACTAGATCACAGTTGTTGCAACGCCGCAATACACGGTTGCGCGTGCAACCAAAACGCCGGCAAACCCTTGCCGGCGTTGGCTTTCCGTCAGCCGCAGCGAGCCCCGCTGACCAGGCCCTTTTCATCCACTTCGATGTTCAGGCGATCGCCGAGGAACTCCATCGTGGTCACGTCGTTGGGCTTGAGCACACGCACCTGGCTGGCGGCGGCATCTTCCTGGGCCTGCTTGCCCAGCGCATCGGTGTAGGTCTGGCCGACCAGGCTCTGCACCTGGCTGGCATCGCAGTTGCCGGCCGGCGGCGCTTCGGTGGCCTTGCCGGCTTCATCGGCCGGGGCCTTGGCGGCTTCGGCGGCCTGCTGGGCGTGGGCGGTGGCCGCATCCTGCTCATCCAGCGCTGGCGCCTGGCAGGCGGACAACGCCAGCACGGCCGGCAGCAGCAGGGCGGAGAGGGAACGGGCGCGAATCTGGAACGGCATCATGACTCCGGAACGGAAGGGACTGTGAAGGCCTCAGCATAGCCGCCCGTGGCCCCTCACGTGTTTGTCTTGCGTTATTGACGTGGCCACGCCGTGGCGAGCGCCACACTGGCGGCATGCCCTCTGCCCCCACCCCCGAACGACAGGCCGCACGCGCGGCGGGCCTGCGCTATGTCGATGACACCCAGCCCGGCATCAGCCGGCGTCGCGCAGGCAAAGGCTTTGCCTACCGCGATGCCGATGGCCATGCCGTGCGCGATGCCGCCACCCTGCAGCGCATCCGCGCGCTGGCCATCCCCCCGGCCTATACCGCCGTGTGGATCTGCGCCCACAGCAACGGCCACCTGCAGGCAACCGGCCGCGATGCGCGCGGGCGCAAGCAGTACCGCTACCACGCCGACTGGGCGGCGGTGCGCGATTCGGGCAAGTTCGACCGCACCATCTCCTTCGGCGAAGCGCTGCCAGGGCTGCGGCGCAGGCTCAGCCGCGATCTCAAGCAACGCGGCTTTCCGCGGGACAAAGTACTGGCGGTGGTGGTCGCGCTGTTGGCCGACACCCTGGTGCGGGTGGGCAATGAAACCTATGCCAAAGAGAACAAGTCCTATGGCCTGACCACGCTGCGCAACCGCCACCTGGACCTGCTGCGCGGTGGCCGCGTGCGCATGCGCTTCCGTGGCAAATCCGGGCAGCTGCACGAGGTGACCGTAGGCGACCGCCGCTTGGGCACGCTGGTGCGCGGCGTGCAGCAGCTGCCGGGGCAGGCGCTGTTCCAGTACCGTGACGACGACGGTGTCGTGCAGCCGGTGGATTCCGGCGCGGTGAATGACTACCTGCGTGAGGTGATGGGCGAAGACTTCACCGCCAAGGATTTCCGCACCTGGGGTGGCACCCTGGCGGCGGTGCAGACCTTTGCTGCCACCGAGCTGCCGGAACCAGCCAGCCAGCGGGCGCTGGCCAAGGCGCAGCGCGAGGTGGTGTGCCAGGTGGCGGCCCGGCTGGGCAACACGCCGGCCGTGTGCCGCAAGGCCTACATCGACCCGTGCGTGTTTGCCGGCTGGGAGCGCGGCGAGCTGGCGGCGTTGGCGGGCCTGCGCGGCCCGCGCCAGTGGGAGCAGGCCACGCTGAAGGTGCTGCGCCGGGCGCGGCGATTGGCAAAGCGCCGTGGGGCAACGGCCCCGTAGCGTCGAGCTTGCTCGACGGCTGTTACCCGCAATAAATGGCAGTGATGTTATTGGTGCGACCGGTTTCAATCGTCAGGCGATCTCCGCCTTCCTGCGCCGCACCCGCCGCAGGATCGGCCGTGCCGCTGGCGGTGTTGCCGCTGTGCTCGCGGCTGCCACGGGTGACCTGCACGTTCAGGCTGTCGCTGTCCACACGGGCGCGTTCGACGGTCATGTCAGAGGCAGCCAGCCCGACCGCGCCGCGCACCATGTCGGTGTGGCACTGGCCGGAAATCACGCCGTCGATGGGCTGGATCTGGGCGACCGGGCTGCTGCTGCAGGCGGCCAGGGCGAAGCAGACGGCGGCGGTGGCAATGGCATGTTTCATCTGGGCGTTCCTCGTGTCGTGGCCTGAAGAGTGCGACGACACACGTGGTGGCGGAATGAAGCCGTGCACGCCATGGACACGGTGCGCTCACTGCCGCTGACAGGCGAGATGGAGAGACTGCACGAGCGGCGCACGCCGCCCCCGGTAGTGCCGGCCGCTGGCCGGCAGCCCCTTTCCCTCCCGAGGAGACCCGCATGGCCACCACCAAGAAGACCCCCGCCCGCCGCAAGGCCTCACCCAAGGTGCGCAAAGGCAGCACCACGGCAAAGACCGTCGCCGAAGCCGACCGCCCCCGTGTGGTGAAGACCGCCACCCGCAAGGCTGCCGCCAGCGACCCGCGCGCGTCGCGCGTGGCGTCCCGGCAGCGGCGACTGCAGGACCAGGAAAAAGCCAAGGATGCGCGCGCCACCAGGAAGGCGACGAAGAAGACTGCGACCCAGGCGGGTCCGCGCAAGCAACCGGAAACGATGCCGGCCCAGCACCTGGCCAAGCCCGGTCACGAACATGCACTCGAACTCGCGCCGCGCTTCCTCGCCCCGGACTACGTGGGCAGCGGCAAACTGCAGGGCATGCGCGCGATCATCACCGGTGGTGATTCCGGCATCGGTCGCGCGGTGGCGGTGCTGTTCGCCCGCGAGGGCGCCGATGTGGCGGTGTTGCATCTAGACGAGGCCGAGGATGCGGACATCACCCGCCAGCATGTGGAACGCGAAGGCGGTCGCTGCGTGGTGATCGCCGGCGACGTGCGCGACCCGCGTTTCTGCAACAAGGCGGTGAAGCAGGTGGCCAAGGCCTTTGGTGGCATCGACATCCTGGTCAACAACGCCGCGTTCCAGCTGCATTGCCAGCGTCTGGAAGACCTGGAAGACGCCCACCTGCAGGAAACCCTGCAGACCAACATCGGCGGTTACATCCAGATGGCGCGCGCGGTGCTGCCGCACCTGGGCGAAGGCGCCAGCATCATCAACACCGGCTCGGAAACGGGCATCTTCGGCAGCAAGGCCTTGATCGACTATTCGGCCACCAAGGGCGCGATCCATGCCTTCACCAAGGCGTTGGCCAGCCAACTGCTGCCACGCGGTATCCGGGTGAACTGCGTGGCGCCGGGCCCGGTATGGACGCCGCTGAACCCCGCCGACAAGCAGGCGCAGGACGTGGCCGAATTCGGCAAGGACAGCGACATGGGCCGGCCCGCACAGCCGGAAGAATTGTCGCCGGCCTATGTGTTTCTGGCCTCGCCCGCGTGCGCCAGCTACATCAGCGGCGCGATCCTGCCGGTGATGGGCGGGCCGCGCGGCTGACGCGGCGGTGGTGCCGGCCGCTGCCCGGCAGCTATCCTCGGCGCACGCGAACAGAGGGTGGGGGCATGGACGGCACCGTTGAATACCTGTGGTTGCCGCCGGGCGCGATACCGCCCGAGCGGGCCTGCATCCCTTACCGCGCCATTGTTGCTGCCGAAGTCGCCGTGGAGGCGGACTGGCAGGCGCGGGTGAGCGACTGGCTGGTGCGCAGCGGATGCCGCTACATGATGGCCTGGGGCATCAACTGCAGCGGTTGGGATGATGCGGTGGACATGGCATCGCTGGAGGGCGAGGGCGCCGACTTCGTGATGACCACTTGGCATGATCATGACACCCTGGCGGAGGTGTTCGCGTTCTGCGCCATTGCCCAGCACCCTGCGCTGGAGCTGCCGCACACTCTGGTGTTGCATGTTGCTGGGGTGGCCGACCGGGCGCGCGTGCTTGCAGATGTTTAGGGCGCTGTTGCAGCAGGCGCATAAAGATCGGCGATGCGCGGAACGAACCGCTGCGGGTTGGCACGCAGGAGCTGCATACTCGGCCCACCTGACGGAAACGCTACATGGAAGATCACAACGGAGCTCGCATTCAATGGAATTGAACGGAAAGAGAAAGTTCTCCCAAGGTCCAGTCAGGCTGGAAGCGGTGGCTCCCATTGCAGGCGCTGCACGATGATCAACCTCGGCAGACCCTCCAGCCGTTTGACCAGCCTCCTCGCGCTGCTGCTGGCTTTCGCACCCTTCTGCACGGCAGCAGGCACGTTTGACATCGGCCTTGATGGAAAAAGCTCTTACCCGGAGCATTCACGCGACCAGGTACTGGAGCTCGAGAGAAACTCTGATGGCCGAATGCTGCATCGCGATGAACTGGATGCATTCAAGGCGGTGCTGGTCGAGCAGGGCTGGCCCACCTATCCCACCTCGGGCCCGGCCCTGATTGATGCGGCCGGCAAGCTGCTGGAGCGCTCTGGCCTGGATTTTGAGTTCCAGAAGTACATGCTCCGCGTTCTGGATCAACAGGTCGGCGACGACATCCGTCCTGCAATCTATGCACGACTTGCGGATCGCATCTACGCTTCCCACGATTCCAGCCAACTGTACGGAACCCTGCAGCAGCGGATCGATGATGTGTCTACGGTTGATCCGCCAGTAGCCTCGTTGGGCGCTCTGCTGTTCTTCCGTGACTTCTATGGTCTTCCCAGCCTGGAGGAGGAACTGGCCTCGGGCGGCATCGACTACGAAGCGACTTTGTCACAGCCACCGGCGACGTACACCCGGCCCGACATCCGGACGCTGCTCGGTGAGCTGATCCAGCCCGATCAGTCCTTGCGCACAGCCCTTAGCGCTGCGCGCAGCAAAGGTGATTCAGCACAGGTCGAGCTGCTCAAGGAAGCGATCGCTGCCTCCGATCGAGAAGGCCTGCGAAGGATCAAGCAGGTATTCGAAGACGTAGGCTTTCCGACGCGGGACATGGTGGGCATTGATGGTGTCTCCACGGCCTTCCTCCTGGTCCAGCACGCGGATGAGGATCCAGCGTTCCAGAAGCGGGCGCTGGAACTGGCCACGCCCTTGATGACGTCACGCGGGATGTCGCGTCGTCAGTACGCCATGTTGGCTGATCGTGTGTCATTGGCTGCCGGCGAGCCGCAACGCTACGGCACACAGATGACCCTCCAGAACGGCAAGTACGTGCTGCTGCCAACGTCCGATATTGAAGGCTTGGACAAGCGTCGCCTGCAGATGGCACTGGGCCCCTATCAGGCGATGCTTGACAGTGCCAACGCCGAGCGGCCGTGAACGGCGTCTGGTTGATGTTTCCACCGTCCAAAGTTCGCCCGTCGCAGATTTCTGGGGCGCCTGGGCCCCTACCGTTCGTCGGCCCATGACTTCCGGGGGGTTGACTACACGTGTCGTCACATCGACAGTAGCTACACGTGTAGTCAATGGAGTGGTGTCATGCGTGGCAAGACCATCGGGGACCAGGAACTGGCCCTGCTGCAGTACATCGATGAACATGCGCCGGCCAGTGTCGGCGAGGTCGCCAGTGGCTACGGCGAGGCCCGCGGGCTGGCCCGTTCCACCGTGCTGACGATGATGGAGCGGCTGCGTGCCAAGGGGTATCTTCAGCGCGAGCAGCAGGACGGCGTCTACCGCTACCAGGCCACGCGCGGCCCGGAAAGCGTGCTGCAGGGTGCTGTGGCCCAGTTCGTCGACAACACCCTGCAGGGCTCGGTGTCGCCGTTCGTGGCCTACCTGTCGCAGCGTCAGGAAGTCAGTGACAACGAGTTGGCCGAACTGGAAGCACTGGTCGCCCAACTTCAATCGCGTCGCCACGAGGGCTGAGCCATGGACACCACGATGCTGATTCCGCTGTTGGAACGCCTGGGTTGGACCAGCCTGCAGACCGTGCTGCTGGTGGCTCTGGTGTACGGCCTCTGCCGCGCCTTGCCCTCGCTGTCGGCCAGCACCCGCTGCCGCCTGTGGTGGCTGGTGTCGCTGCAGGCGGTGCTGGGCCTGTTCTGGAGCCAGCCGCTGCAGCTCGCCTGGCTGCCGGCGCCGCAGGCCGTGGCGATGAGCGCCACCGATCTGGCCGCCGATGCGATCCATCCGGTGGCGCCGGAACTCTCGGCGAATCTGCTGGCCACCGCGCCGATCAACCAGGCCCCTGACATTGCCGCGTCGATGGGCAGCGGCGTATCGCCGATGGCCTGGTGGGCGATGGCGCTGGCCGCGCTGTGGCTGTCCGGCGTGCTGCTGATGGCCTGGCGTACCTTCGGCGAGTGGCGCCAGTGCCGCGCGCTGCTGGCGGCCTCCCATCCCTGCGAAGATGCCGCACTGGTGCAGGCGCTGCAGCTGGCCGCGGATGCCCACGGCCTGCGCCGCGCCCCGCGCCTGTGGATGAGCGAACAGGTGGACGCGCCGCAGCTGGTGGGTCCGCTGCGCCCGGTGCTGCTGCTGCCGGCCGGTGCCAATGCCCTGCAGGGCGATGCGCTGGATCTGGCACTGACCCACGAGCTGCAGCACATGCAGCGCCGTGACCTGCAGTGGGGCCTGCTGCCTGCGCTGGCCCAGCACCTGTTCTTCTTCCACCCGCTGCTGCGCCTGGCCGTGCGCGAATATGCACAGGCCCGCGAGGAAGCGGTGGATGCGGCAGTGGTTGGTCAGCACGGTGCCAGCCGCCATGCCTATGGCCGCCTGCTGCTGCAGCTGGGTGTGGCGCCGCAGCCGCACCTGGGCGTGGCCAGTGCCGCGCCGAGCACCACCAGCCTGAAGCGTCGCCTGCTGAGCCTGCAGCCGCGTCGTGCCTGCCCGCGCCTGTTGGCCATGGGACTGACCGCCCTGGTGCTGGCGGTGGGTGTGGCGCCGATGCGTCTGGTCGCTGCTCCGATTCCGCCGACGCCACCCACACCACCGCCGCCTCCGGCCGCACCGGCGGCACCCGCCGTGCCTGCTACCGCCACCCACGTGGTGATGCCAACGCCGCCGGCCGCCCCTGCTGCGCCGCCAGCACCTCCGGCTCCCCCGGCTCCCGACCTCGACGACGATGAGGGCGACGACAGCTATACCACCGTGGGCCAGCTCCACCTCAGCAACGATCTGGAGCGTGGCCACGTCCTCATCGACCACGGCCGCAGCTATGCCAACGCCACCATCGATGACATCAAGCAGGCTCGCCATGATGTCGGCCGCGATGGCCCGGTGCTGTGGTTCCGCGAAGGCAACAAGCGCTACGCCGTACGTGACCTCGCGCTGATCGAACCGCTGCAGCGCGTCTATGCGCAGTCGGCCGAACTGGGTCGCCAGCAGGGCCAGCTTGGCCGTGAGCAGGGTGCACTGGGTCGCCAGCAGGGTGAACTGGGCCGCAGGCAGGCCGTGCACGCCCGGGAAATCAGCCGCGCAGCAACGCAGGCCGCCAGCAAGGCCCTGCGCGAAACCGACATCAACCGCCAGGCCGCGGCCGAAGCGGCCAGGGCGGTAAGCGGCTCGATGGATGACGCCGCGATTGCCCGCCAGGCGGCTGCCGAAGCGCGCCTGGCCATGCGCGAAGCGCAGGCCGTGCAGGACGCGCACAGCAAGGACATCAGCGAGCTGGCCGACCAGCAGGCCCAGCTGGGCCTGCGCCAGGCGGCGCTGGGCAACCAGCAGGCGGCGTTGGGCGAACAGCAGGCCCGTGTGCAGGCGCAGGCCTCTGCACAGGTGAAGCAGGTGATCGCCCGCGCGATGGCCAGTGGCAAGGCCCAGCAGCTCTGATACGGCTT
The DNA here is from genome assembly GCF_035634915.1 of Stenotrophomonas sp. GTDB lineage: Bacteria > Pseudomonadota > Gammaproteobacteria > Xanthomonadales > Xanthomonadaceae > Stenotrophomonas. Next base: position 257,181 of record NZ_DASQCB010000005.1, on the reverse strand, counting down.
GCCGGCCAGCGGCCGGCACTACCAGTAGATGGGGTAGTGCCAGCCGCTGGCCGGCACCATCAACCGCAGCTGGCGCGTTCGATCCTATTCTGTTCGTCCACGTGCACGGTCACCCGGTCCTGGCGGAAATCCATCGTCACCGCCATGCCGGGCTTCACCATCCGCGCGTTGCGGGCGCCGCTGTCAGCCACCAGCTTCTTGATCGTGGCCTCATCAGCGGGCTTGCCGGTGAAGGCTTCCAGCGCCTCGGGACGGCACTCATGCGTGCCCTCGGCGCCCTTGGGCGGCAGGGGGGCTGTGTCGGCGGTGCTGTTGGTACCGGCATGGCTGCAGGCCGCCAGCGGCAGGATGCTGGCCAGCAGCAACAGGGTTGTAGGGCGCATGGGCACGGCTCCGGTGAGGGGACAGCGGGCAGTGTCGCCGCTGCGCGTGTCAGTGGTGTCAACGCCGCCTGAACCCGCGCCTGGCTAGCGCTGCACCAGCGCCAGCGTTTCGCGCTCGCGCTGTTCCTCGCGGATCAGCCGCTGCAGCAGCAGGGCCAGGGTCACCACGTCCTGGTGGTTGTGGTCGGCCACGCGGCGCAGGTTCACTGCATCGCCGCCGCGCAGGTAACGCAGCCACGCAGCGGGGGCTTCCGAACCGGGCAGGTCATCCTCGCGCACCACACGCAGCAGCTGCCGTTCGATGGTGGACAGCTTGCAGTTCTCCCAGCTGCCGCGATAACGGCGGCGCGTGGGGTAGAGCAGGTCCACATGGTCCAGTGCGGTGATCGGATCGCGCTGCCGGGCCAGCCGGTAGCGGGCCTTCAGCAGCGGCGCATCGTAGCTGCGGCCGTTGTAGCTGCAGAACACGGTGGACGGCCGCAGCCAGCTGGCAAAGGTGGCCAGCATCGCGTCCTCGGCAGCCATGGTGGACATCAGCAGCTGACGGATGCGCAGGCCTTCGCCGCGCTGTGGGCAGGCATGCCAGTCGGCGGCACCGATCATGAAGGCGCGGGTACCGGTGCCACCGGCCAGGCCCGTGGTTTCGGTATCGAAGAACAGCAGGTCGCGTGCGGCCACGTGCTCGCCGTCGCGGCGGGCGAAATCCAACGACAACGGCTGCGGGGGAATCGCCTGGGGCTGCAGCGATTCGATCAGGAACAGGCCGGGCGCGATTTCCTCGCCGGGCAGTTGCCGGTCCTGCGCGCTGGCCCGTGCTGGCGCAGCACCACCGCGTGTGCGCAGGCCGAGCAGGCGGTGCAGGCCGCCCACTTCAGGCCGGCGCAGCGCGGCCGGCGCCGAGGCAGGTGCCGCCGCACCGGTCGGCTTGTGGCGGATCTCCTGCTCCACCCAGGCAAACACCGAACGCTCGGCCGCAGGCTGCCGCGCATCGTTGGCGGCCACCGGGGCCGGCGCTGCGGGTAGCGGCTCGGGCACGGACGGCGTGCTCGCCTTCGGGTCGCCGGCCTGCTTCCGCAGCAGGCGCAGCTTGTCCAGGCTCAGGCTCACGGTGCCAGCAGCTCCATCGGGTCGCGCGGGGTCACCACCACGTCGTGCACGTGCTGGCAGGCTTCGGCGTCAAATAGGTCGAGCACGCGCAGCGCCAACGCGCGCGGCGAGGTGTCATCCTCTTCCTGCGCGGCCAGCACCGGGCCGACGCAGGCGGGGCAGCCGGCCTTGCAGTCGCAGCGCTGCACCAGCTCGCGCGCGCGCTGCACCAGTTCGGCCTGACGCTGCCACAGCGGTTCGCTGAGGCCGACGCCACCGGGGAAGTTGTCGTACAGGTACACCGTCGGCACGAATTCCTGCAGCAGCTCGACGATGCCGGGATCACCTTCGCCGCCGCGCAGCTGGCCACGACCGGTCTGGTCGGCGACCGCGAACCAGGAACCATCGCCGTTGCCGACCGACTTCTGCAGGTCACGCGCATCGGCCATCACCGCCACGGTGGCGACGATGTGCAGCGCGTACGCGGCACCGAGGAAGCCATCCAGCGCATCCTGCTTGCTGGCAAACGCGCGCAGCAGCAGCGTCTGCGGCAGCTGCCACCACACGGCGGTGGTGTGCAGCTCCTGGTCGGGCAGGTTGACCGGGCCGTAGCCGATGTTCTCGTGCGTGTAGTAGCGGATCTTCTTGTAGCCGGCCACGCGGCGCACCACGTGCACTTCGCCGTGGTGCGAATCGCCCCGCCCGGCCACGCCACCATCGAAGCGGTCCAGCACCTTGAGCTTGGTGAAGTCGATGCTGTCTGTGTAGTAGTCCACATGCGTGCGCGTGACGTAGGCCTTGCGGCCTTCCCAGTCCAGCGTTTCCACCTGGTACGGGGTGGACTGCACCATGTGGATGGCACCTTCGTAGAGCGTGAGCGCGGCGGCGGAGTAATCCACTTCGGCGATGATCTGCTGGCGGCCATCGCTGCGGTCGACCACCACGAAGTTGCCATCGGCCACCGCGCGCAGGCTGACCGCGTTGGCCGGATAACTGTCGGCGATCCATTCCCAGCGCTCGCCTTCGCGGTGGATGACTTCGGTTTCGGCCAGCGCTTCCAGGAACACGTCCGGATCGATCGGGCCGAAGCCATCGCCGACCCGGAACGGCAGTTCGAAGGCGGCACAGCGGATGTGGTCGAACAGGATCAGCGGCTGGTCCGGGGCGATGCGCGCGTGTTCGGGCGAAGCCTCGGCGAAGAAATCCGGATGCCGCACCACGTACTGGTCCAGCGGCTGCGAGCTGGCCACCATCACCCCCAGCGCGGGTTGCTGGCGGCGACCGGCACGGCCGAAGCGCTGCCAAGTGGCGGCAACGCTGCCCGGATAGCCGTTGAGGATGACCACGTCGAGGCTGCCGATATCCACGCCCAGCTCCAGCGCCGAGGTGCTGACGATGCCGTCGATGTTGCCCGCGCGCATCGCACGCTCGGTCTCGCGGCGTTCGGTGGGCAGGTAGCCACCGCGGTAGGCGCGGATGCGCGCTGGCTTGCGCGGGTCGTGGTCGAAGATGTCCTTCAGGTACTTGGTCAGCACTTCCACCATCAGGCGTGTCTGCGCGAACACCAGGGTCTTCAGCCCGGATTTGATCGCGATGCGCGCGATGCGGTTGCTCTGCGAACGTGCCGAGGCACGCAGGCCCAGGTCCGGGTTGATCACCGGCGGATTCCACAGCAGCACCTGCTTGGGCCCGCTGGGCGCGCCGGATTCGGTGATGGCGGTGACCGGGGCTTCGATCAGCGCTTCGGCGTGCGCCTGCGGGTTGCCGATGGTGGCCGAGCACAGGATGAACTGCGGTTGCACGCCATAGAACGCGCAGATGCGTTTGAGGCGGCGCAGCACGTTGGTGACGTGGCTGCCGAACACGCCGCGGTAGGTGTGCACTTCGTCGATGACGATGTAGCGCAGGTTCTCGAAGAACTGCGCCCACTTGGTGTGGTGCGGCAGGATGGCCTGGTGCAGCATGTCCGGGTTGGACACCACGATGTCACCGTGCAGGCGGATGGCCTGGCGCGCATCGCCGGGGGTGTCGCCGTCGAAGGTGAAGGCCTTCACGCCGAGGTCGCCGGCACGGTTGAGTTCCAGCAGTTCGGCCACCTGGTCCTGGGCCAGCGCCTTGGTCGGGAACAGGTACAGCGCCTTGGCCTTGTCCTGCATGGCTGCACTGACCACTGGCAGGGTGTAGCACAGCGACTTGCCGCTGGCGGTGGGGGTGACGATGGCCACGTGTTCGCCGCGCTGGCTGGCGTCCCATGCCTCGGCCTGGTGGCTGTACAGCTGCTCGATGCCGCGTGCCTTCAGTGCGGCGGCCAGCGCCGGCGGCACCGACTCGGGAATGGGCGCGTAGCGGCCTTCGCGGCCCGGAATGGCGAAGCTGCCGGTGATGCGGTCGTGGTAGCGGCGCTGCAGGCGCGCACTGAGCAGGGCACCGTCGCGCGCGGGCAGACCATCGCGGGTGGCGAGCTTCTGCTCGGCGTCGGCGGTGCGCTTGGCGAGTTCGTAGGCCATGGAAGAGGGAGCCAGGACGGATTGCGAGGGGTCACATGGCACCACAGATGGGTCTCAGGGTGTGAGACAACGTGCCGGGATGCAGTAAACCATTCAGTACGCTGGCCTGCTGGCGCACTGCACGGTAGTGGCCATCGCGGGCTGAACGGCCGAACCCGGGCAAACGAAATCTGAAGCCGCGGTGCGTATCCTCGTGTATTGGACGCAACAGACAGGGCAATGGCTGTGGCACGACGGGAACTGCAGGGAGCACTTCTGGCCGGCATGATGCTGGCTGTCACCGCGCACGCGCAGCAGGCCGCACCGCCGCCCGAGCCGGCGCCGGCAATCGAAGTACCGGCCGCCGATGCCGCCGCGCCGTCACAGGGGGCGGTGACCACCCTGGGCGAAGTGCGTGCCATCAAGCCTGACGATGACGAGCCGCTGGACCTGTACCGCTTCAAGAATCCGGTGAAGTTCGGCGACAACCGCTTCAGCCGTGACTGGAGCGAGCCGCCCTCGCCCGAGCAGGTGAGCTTGAGTGGCGGCTACATCATGATGGGCGTGGTGAAAGGCCTGACCGCCGCTGGCAAGGGCCTGAACAAACTTACCGGTGGACCGGACCAGATCCAGGCCGCCATCGCCCGGCCGCCGCCGGAGCTGAGTGCCGAGCAGCAGCGGCGTGCGCTGCAGTTCTGCGAGCAGCAGGATGGCTGCGGTGCGTCGGCGGGAAAGTAGGCGGTATCCTGCTGTCTTTCGCCCCGAGGCTGCCTGGATGCTGCTGCGCTCCTTCTTTCTGCTTGCCACGCTGAGCCCGCTGGCCGCTGCAGCCAGCGACCTGGCTGACGACGGCTCATGCCGTAACGGCGCCTTTCCGTCCGCACAATCGGATTTCGCCGTTGCCAAGGTGGTGGGCACGTCGCGCCTGTACCTGCTGGGCGACATGGACGGCTGCCCGGCCAAGGGCGAGCCCGCCTGCCGCCAGCGCAGCTATGTGGTCAGCGGCGATACGCTGGTGACCGGCCGCGACCTCGGCCCCTATCGCTGCGCGTTCTTTCCGAACAAGGTGGGCGGCAGTGCCGGCTGGGTGGACCGCAGCAAGCTGCAGCCGCTGCCGGTGGCGACGCCATCGCTGAAAGACTGGGCCGGCGACTGGAAGGATGGCGACAACGGCCTGAGCATCTCCGTGGGCGGCGGTCAGCTTCATGTCGAAGGCGATGCCTACTGGCCCTCGGCCAACCCCACCCCGGAACAGCGCCCGTATGGTCCGAACCTGGGCCAGGTGGAAGCGCAGGCGACGCCGCGTGGCAGCCAGGTGGACTTCGTCGAGGACAGCTGCACCGTGCACGCGCAGTTGCTGGGCGATGTGCTGGTGGTGTCGGACAACAGCGAATGTGGCGGCATGAATGTCCGCTTCAACGGCGTGTACCGGCGCAAGTAGATCCACGCCATGCGTGGATGCTGTCGGCGATGCATGCGGCAGGGTCAGAGCCCTTTCGCGGGCGAACGGGATCTGACCCCGGTTTTCATCTGCGCCGCTCCAACCACCACAGCAGCGATGCGCACAGCACGAAGGCCAGCCACCACGGCCAGCGTGAGCCGGGCATCGGCTGCATCGCTGCGCTGCTGGCGGGTGCGGCCGTTGCCAGTGCCTGCGTCGTTGCGTCCATCATCGACTGCCGGTGCAGGACGGTCGCAGCCTTCGGGTCGAACACATAGCGCCAGAGGGTCGCGTCACCGTGCTGCAGGCGATGCCAGCCTGCCGTGCGCGGCCACCAGCCGGCGCAGCGCATCGACGAGGTAGTGCCATCGACCACCAGTGGCACGCCCGCGCCCTTCGCGTCGAACGCCTGCAGCGGTGCCAGCACGGCGCACAGGGCGACACGCTCGCCGGCCCACGCCTGCGCCTGCGGTGACCACAGCGCGTCCGTGCCGGGCTGCGCGCGGACCATCGTCGCCATCACACCGCTCCACAGTTCGCCGTGGCGATCATCGCGACCGGCCAGCACCCAACGCCAGCTGTCGGTGATCGGCAGCAGGCCGATGCGGCCTTTGCCGACGCTGCGCCAGCCACCGAGTGCCTGTCCTGCGCGGTCGTGCAGCAGGGCGGCGCTATCGGTCGCCTGCAGATCCAAGGCTTCCAGCGAAGGCAGCGCCGCACTGTGCGAACTGCGGTCGGCCGCTTCGCCGTCGGCGGTGGGCAGGGTGGCCGAGTCCATGGGGCCGCGACGTGCGGCGAGCATCGCGCTCTCGCCATCACCCGGCAGCTCGACGGCGTGGCTGCTGCCATCGCCCTGCAGCGGCAGACCGAGATCGCGCAGGCGCTGGCGCGCGCTGGCCGAGGGTGCACCGCCACTGCGGACCAGTACGCCAAGACCATCACGTAGCGCCTGGTGCACCGCCGCCACTTGCCCCGCGCTCAACGCCGCCAGGCTGCGCTCGTCCAGCAGCAGAAGATCGCTGCGCGCCAGTGCGGCCGCATCCACCGCCACCGTGCCATCGCCCACGCTGAGCCCGGCACCGGTATCGGCCTGCACCTGCACGCGCAGGCCGGCATCGGTGGCCCAGCGGCGCAGGTACTTCAGTTCCGGGCCGGGTGCGCTGGCACGCACCAGCAGGCGCAGCGGTGCGGCCGCCAGTGTCTGCTGCGGCACCGGCACGCTGTCCAGCACATGGGCCTGCGCATCCAGCAGGCGCAGATGGAACACGCTGCGGCCGGGCGCGCGGGCAATGCCGCTGAGCTGCACGCGGCCATCGGCGGCCACGTCCACGCGATCAACCACGGTGTCGGCCGGGTCCAGCAGCTCGGCCCGGCCAGCGGTGACACCGTGTGCCTGCGCGTGCACCTCGAAGCGCGCACCGGGTGCGGCGTCGGCCGGTGGTTGCAGCGCGATCCAGCCACGCGGCGCAGGCGAGGCCTGCCAGCGCAGGTTCGCCGGCAGCACAGCGTCGCGGTCACGCGCGGCCAGGCCGGCGCCGACCAGGGTCAACGTGGAGGCCGGGTACTGGCGCAGCGCCGTGGCCAGATCAGGCACGCGCCGGCCGCCCGGCACATCTGCCGCCTCCGGCAACAGCAGCGGGGGGCCGTCGCTGGCCGGCAACGCGCCGGCAGCAGCCGCATCGGCAGTGAGCACCACCAGGCCGTCCGCCGGCAGCTGCTGGCTGGGCGGCAGCAGGCAGAAGTACAGCAGCACGGCGGCGATGGCCTGCAGCACCAGCCGTGCCGCGCGCCGGCCGCGATGGGCGGTGGGCGCACGCAGCTGCAGGACGCTGGCGAGGATGACGATGAGCGCCAGGGCCACGGCCAGCCACAGGTTCAAGGCAGTGGCATTCATGGCTGTACCTCCAGCGCATCGAGGTAACGCTGGCCCATTGCATCGGTGGCCGTGCGCCGCATCACCTGCGGCAGCGGCCGCTGCAGGGCGCGCCACAGCTGTGCGCGCAGGCGCTGGCGGCAGTCGCTGCAGTCTGGTTCGATGCGCAGCTGTTCAATGGCGGCGGCAAGGTCGAGAGCATCGGGCAGGAAGGCGGCGTTGCGCTGCTGCCACGTGGCCAAAGCGTCCAGGTCAGGCGTGCCATCACCGTCGCCCAGCCGCTGCCAGGCCTCGACGATGGCCGGGTCCGGCGGCGTGCGCGCGGCCAGCGGCAGCTCGCGGCTGGCCAGTCCTGCGCGGTCGCCGCCCAGCCGTCGGCCTTCGTCGATCGGCGGCAGTTCCGGGCCGACGCGGGCCAGGTAGATGCGCTCGGCCTGCTGCACCTGCTTGATGAAGGCCAGCGCCTTGTAGGCGAACGGCAGCGCCTGCTCCGGGCGGCCCTGACGCAGCTCGCCCTCGGACGACCACATCTGGTCCAGCGCGGCCTTCAGCGTGGCGCGGGTCTGCGGGTCGAGCAGGGTGGCGGCCTCGGCGTGGTCGTGGGTGTGGCCATACTCGGACAGCACGTCGGTGGCGCTGCCGAACACCGGTGGCGTGTCGGCGTTGCCGGCGGTACCGCCGTGGTCATGATCGTGGTCGTCATGCGCGCCGGCCTGCGCATGTCCGTGGTCGTCGTCGTGATCGTGCGCGTCCGCCGTGGGTGCATCGCTGGTGGGCAGGTCGCTGGTCGGCGGCGGCTTCGCGCCGCCTTCGCTTTCCTCGCCGAGGAACTGGCCATAGCGCAGGCGCAGGATGCGCTGGTCGACGCCGATGGCATCGCTGCGCTTGATGAAGTCATCGGCGGCCAGGCTGCGGCGTTGGCGGATCAGCGCCTCGGCATCGATGATGATCTGCCGCTGGCTGCGGAAGTAGGCGGGCAGGGTCTTCTTGATGCGGCCTTCCAGTTCGGCACCGAGCGCGACTTCGGTGGTCGGCAGGCGCAGGATCACGCTGCTGCTGCGCCCGGTCTGCGCGGTGGGTGCATGGTTGTCGCGTACTTCCAGCTGGGCGATGACATCGTTGCCGGGCTGCGCGCCGAGTGCTGCCAGATCGAGGGTGTGGGCGAAGCGCCGCGCGGTGGGTTCGCCGCTGCCGGCAAGGGTGACGCTGCGCTGCACGAAGGTGATGTTTTCGCCACTGCCCTGGGTGGTGGTGATCGACAGCGTTGCCTGCGCGGCCACGCCGTAGTCATCGCTGGCTTCGAAGCGCAGCGCCCACTGCCGCTGCCCTGGCGTGCCCAGCACCAGGCTGGCAGCCGGTTCCAGCACGCGCACGCTGGGCGCGCGGTCGGCCACCACGTCCAGCCGGTACAGGCGGGTGCTGGCCAGGGCGGGCTCGCTGACCACGCGGTACAGCACCGGCGCGCGGGCCACGTCCTGCGCCTGCCATTGGCCATCGTGCTCGCGCAGCGGCAGCTGTCGCCCGTCGTGGAACTGCAGCCATGCCTTGCTGGGCGCGCGGTCGAAACGCAGCGACCACGACAGCCGGCTGTCCGCGGCCACCTTGGCGTCCAGTGCGTTCTGGGTGAGCGTGGCCTGGCCGGTGTACGCCGGTGCATCGATCTGCAGGCGGGTGGACTGCAGCTGCAGCGGACCGGCCACTGGCATGGGCGCCGTTGTCGCAGCACCGATGCCTGCGGAGACGCCCGCGCTGCGTGGCCAGCCCAGCGCGAGCAGGGCGATGGCCAGCCCTCCGGCCCAGCACAGCGCCAGTGCGGCGCGCGGCCAGCGCGGGCGCAGGTCCGGCATCGTGCGTTCCAGCGTGGCCAGCACATGCGCGCGCTGGCGCTGCTGCAACGGGTTGAGGCGGGCGACGTCGGCAAACAGCAGGTCGGCGCTGTCCTCGCTGCGGCCGCTGCCATCGAGCTGCCGCTGCAGCCAGCGCCGGTCCAACTGCCGCGCCCGCGCGACGGCCACACCGGCGCAGGCAAGCAGGGCCAGCGTGCCGACCACGCAGGCGGCATCGAAGCCGGCCAGGCGCAGGGCCAGCGCGGTGGCGGCCAGCGCCCACGGCAGGCCAAGCAGCACGGTGATGCCGACGCGGCGGCGACGTGCGCGCTGCCAGTGGCGCTGCAATACGTTCATGCCGGCCTCCGCGCTGCGCGGCTGGCCATCCCGCGCTCCAGCGCGAACAGCAGCACGATGGCCAGCAGCAGCCACGGTGTCGGCTCGCGTGGTGCGGCGGCGGTTGCAGGCAGTACCGCCTGCTGCGGTGCCTGATCGTGCGCATCGCCCACGCGCGGTGGCGCTGGCGGTTGCAGGGCCAGCAGCAGGGCCTGCGGCAAGCGGGCATCACGCAGCGCACCGTTGTGGGCGGCATCCCATTCGCCGGGCAGCGACAGCAGGCGGCCCTGGCCGACGCGCTGCTGCCACAGCAGCGGTTCGCCCTCGGCACTTCGCAGCACCACACTGGCGGCAGCATCAGGCCTGGCCCCGGTCATCACGCTGCCACCGTCGCGCAGCCAGGCCTGCCAGGCTGCCGGCAGTGCATCGGAACGGCCCCACACCGCGATCTCGCCGCGTGCGGGGAGCGTATCGGCAGGCAGCTCGGCGGCGGCAGGCGGGGTGCTCCACGCACGCTGCAGGGCGCCGATCCAGTGCCGCGCGCTGGCCGGTGCCTCGGCATGCACGCGCAGGCGTGGCGGGGGCCATGTTGCCTGCGTGCTGGCAACGGGCACGGCATGCGCCTGCCACTGCACGGGACGCGACAGCTGCAGGCGTGCGCCATCGAGACCAGGCAGCGGGTCGGGCACATGCACGGTCAGCGCGGTGCCAGCGGGCAGCTGCGCGTCGAGTTCGCGCAGCAGGCTCGGTAGCGGTGCAGGTGTCGCCGGCGCCGGCTGCTCGACGGACGGAAAGCCGGGCGCCAGCCAATGCCAGTTACCCTCTTCGCCGGTGCCACGCAGTGCGCCAGCATCCAGCCCGGGCGCGACCACGGTCCAGGCGCTGGGCGGTGCTGCGCTGCCGGTCAGGGCCGGGCGCGCCAGCAGCAGCGCCAGTGCGGCCAGCAACAGCAGGCGTACGAGCAGCAGCGGCCAATCATCGAAGCGGATGCGCTGGCGCGGGCGCATCTGTGCGCGCAGCCAGCGCAGTGCGGCGAAATCCAGCGGCGTGTACGGATGGCGCCGCGCCAGGTGGATAAGCAGGGGCAGCAGCCACGCGGCCAGTGCGCCCAGGCCCAGCGGGAACAGCAGGTTCATGCGCCGCCCCTGCGGCCGAACAGCGCCTGCAGCGGCTGGTCCAGCGGCTGGTCGAGCCAGCCGGTGGCGCTAGCGATGGCGCTGGCCTGCAGGCGTGCCTGCAGGGCGCTGCGTGCGGCAGCGAAGCGCTGCAGGTAGTCGGTACGGATGGCCGCGCCATCGCCCAGCAGTTCCTCGCCGGTCTCCGGATCGCGGAAGCGATGGCCGGCATCGAAGGGGAAATCGCGCTCGTCGGCGGTCAGCACCTGCAGCAGCATCACCTCGCGGCGCGCGCTGGCCAGGTGTTCCAGCAGCACGATGCTGGCTTCATCGAAGCCATCGCCGATGGCCAGCAGCAGATCGCCGGGGCGCACGCGCTCCCACAGCGGGCGCAGGCGGTCGGCGGTTGGCCAGCTGCCATGCGCCTGCAGCGTGTGCAGCTGCAGGTGCACGCGGTCGCGCTGGCGCGCGCCGTTGCCGGCCGGTACCAGCTGCAGGCCATCGCCGTTGATCGCCAGCAGGCCGAAACGATCGTCCTGCTGCAGGGCCAGCTCGACCAGGCAGGCTGCCAGCCCGCGCATGTGGTCCAGGCGCGTGCGCTGCGGCGCTGCGCGGTCGGCCTGGCTGGCCGAAGCAGTGGCATCGAGCAGCAGCCAGACGGTGATCGGGCTTTCGCGTTCGGATTCGCGCACGAAGAAGCGATCCGAGCGCGCGTACAACTTCCAGTCGATCTGGCGCAGTTCGTCGCCGGGTTCGTAGGCGCGGTACTGGGCGAACTCCAGGCCGGCGCCGCGGCTGCGGCTGGCGTGCTGGCCGATGCCGTTGTTACCACTGGCCAGGCGCGGCCGCAGCCGCAACGTGCGCAGGCGCGCACGCAGTTCCGGTGGCAGGGTCAGCGGTGTGCCGGTGCTCACGCCTGCTTCAACCCGGGAAGGGCACGGCCTGCAGCAGCGCCGCGACCACGTCGTCGGCGCGCTTCTGTTCGGCTTCGGCGGCGAAGGACAGCAGCAGGCGATGGCGCATCACCGGTGCAGCCAGCGCCTGCACATCCTCGCGGGTCGCGGCGAAGCGGCCCTGCAGCAGCGCACGGGCCTTGGCGGCCAGTACCAGCGACTGCCCGGCACGCGGGCCAGCGCCCCACTTCACCCACTGGTTGATCGCGGCCGGTGCGCCGTCGCCGGGGCGGCTGGCGCGTACCAGACGGGTGATCCAGGCCAGCACATCGGGGCTGACATGCACCTGGCGCACGGCGGCCTGCAGCGCGATCACCGCCTCGGCGTCCATCACCTTCGGCACCGCTTCGGTGGCACCGCCGGTGGTCTGTTCGATGATGCGGCGCTCTTCGTCCTCGCTGGGGTAGTCCACCAGCACGTGCAGCAGGAAGCGGTCCAGCTGTGCTTCCGGCAGCGGGTAGGTGCCGGCCTGCTCGATCGGGTTCTGCGTGGCCAGCACGAAGAACGGCGCGGGCAGTGCATAGGTCGTTCCCGCGTAGCTGACCGTGCGTTCCTGCATGGCTTCCAGCAGCGCCGCCTGGGTCTTGGGCGGGGTGCGGTTGAGTTCGTCGGCCAGCAGCAGATTCGTGAAGATCGGTCCCTGCTGGAAGCGGAAATGACGATGGCCGGTGCCGTGGTCTTCTTCCAGCAGTTCGGTGCCGAGGATGTCGCTGGGCATCAGGTCGGGGGTGAACTGCACGCGCCGGAACTGCAGCTCCAGTGCCTGCCCCAGCGAACGCACCAGCAGGGTCTTGCCCAGGCCGGGCGCACCTTCCAGCAGGCAGTGGCCGCCGGCCAGCAGGCCGATCAGCAGCTGCTCGACCACCGTGTGCTGGCCGACCACGGCGCGGGCCAGGGCGCTGCGCAGCCCATCCAGGCGCGGCAGCAGGGAATCGAGATCGAGGGAGGTCATGGCGGTGGTCCGTTCAATTGTTCAACGCGTACATCACGATGTTGACGCCGAAACGGGTGTTGTCTTCGGCCAGGAAGCGCTTGTTGCGCCAGTCGTAGTCCCACTCGCAACCGTAATCCTTGTTGCTGTAGAGCAGGCCCAGGCGGCCATCGACCTCGATGCCCTTCAGGTAATCGTGCACCAGGTCATCGCCCCAGCCATTGAGTTCGAAGCCGGTGGCGGGCGGGCCGTCGGGGAAGCGGAAGAAGCTGCGGTACAGCGCATGGCTGTTGGGCAGCTTCTGCAGGGCCCTGGGCCCGAACAGCCGGCCCATCTGCGCCTCGAACGAGGTGGCGAACAGGCCGTCGATGTCATGGTTGCAGTCGTCGACGAAGACGAAGCCGCCGTTGCGCACGTAGCGCACGAAGTTCTGCTGCTCGGCGGCGTTGAACTCCACCAGCGTGTGCCCGGCCAGGTAGCAGAACGGCGCTTCGAGCATGCGCGGGTCGGCCAGGGCCACCACGTGTTCCTGCGGGTCCACGCGCAACGAGGTGTAGTCGATCAGCGAGGTGATCAGGTTGGACGGCATGCGCGCGTCCACGTCCCAGTCGCCGGAGTCGTACTGCAGGCGGGTGAACCAGAAGTCGTAACGCGAACTGCGCGGGCCTGCCTGCGCGAAGGCCGGCAGCGCCGCCGCCGAAGCGGCAGCGGCCAACCAGCGCAGGCAGGCCCGCCGATCCATCAGACCGCGTCGGACAGCGAGGTGAAGGTGAAATCGCGCAGCTTCATCGGCGGGATCATCATCACGTAGCTGGATTCATCTCCGGCCACGCGCACCGGCTTGCCCAGCTCTTCGATGTTGTTGAGCATGATCACCGGCGATTCGTTGAAGCGGAAATTCTTCACCGGATGCTTGATCTGGCCGTTCTCGATGTAGAAGGTGCCATCGCGGGTCAGGCCGGTCAGCAGCACGGTCTGCGGATCGACCATGCGGATGTACCAGGTGCGGGTGACCAGGATGCCCTTCTGGGTGCCGCGCACCAGATCGGCGGTGCTCTTGTCGCCACCGCTCATCAGCAGGTTGCCCGGCGTGGCCTTGGCGGTCTTGCCCTGCTTCTGTGCCCAGAAGCGCGAGTAGTCCAGGTTGGCCACCTTGCCGTTCTCGATGATGGCCATGCGCTCGCGCGGCATGCCCTCGCCGTCCCACGGCAGCACCGGTGCATCGGCATGCCACGGGTCGGCGTACATGCTCACGCGCGGGTCGTAGACCTGCTCGCCCAGCTTGTTGCCGCCGCCCTTCTTGGACAGGAAGCTGCGACCTTCATCGGCCGAGCGTGCGCTGAAGAAGTTCATCATGAAGCTGATCAGGCCTGCAGCGGCGGCCGGTTCGAGGATGACCGTGTACTTGCCCGGTTCCAGCGCTTTGGCTTCCGACGATTCGGTGGCCTTGCGCATGGCGATGCGGATGTCCTGGTCGGCCTTGAAGTCCGCTGCATCCTTCAGGCTGCGGCCGACCCAGCCCGACCCGCGGCCGTCTTCGGTGCGCACGGTGCAGGTGTAATCGAAGCTGGTGCTGCGCTGGTAGCCGAAGTTGCCGTTGCTGTTGGCGGTGGCATAGAAGCCCTGGCCATCTTCCAGGAAGCCGGCGGCGATCAGGCCGTTGCCACGGCACGGCGCGATGGAATCGGCTGCCACCTTGGCCCGGAACGCCGGATCGATGGCGGCGGTGGATTCGCTGAAGGTGGGGCTGGCGCGGTAGGTCTGCTTGCCGATGGCCGGCATGAACTCCGGGTTTTCCGGGGCCAGGCGGGCCAGGTCCTCGGCGCGGCGGACCACGCGTTCCAACGCGGCATCGTCGAACTCGTTGATGGACGCGGTGCCCACGCGTTTGCCGAAGGCCACGGTGACGGCCAGTTCGGTGTTGTCCACGATGCCACTGGTGGACACGTTGTTCAGGGCGAAACGGATGTTGCCGTTGATCGAACCGGCCAGCACGGCGGTGCACTCATCGGCCTTGGACAGGGCGATGACCTTGTCGAGGATGGCCTTGGCCTGGGTTTCGGTGAAGATACTCATGGTGTAAGGGCTCCTGACCGGTCAGCCGAGGCTGCGTGCGGTGTTGATGACGTTGATGCCGTTGAAGCGCGCGGTGGACGAACCGTGCGAGACCGCCGAAACCTGGCCCGGCTGGCCCTTGCCGTCGAAGAACGAACCGCCCAGGCGGTAGTCGCGCTCGTCGGCCACGGCGGTGCAGGCGTTCCAGAACTCCGGCGTGCGGATCTGATAGGCCACGTCTTCCAGCATGCGGGTGATCTTTCCGTTCTTGATCTCGTAGAACAGCTGGCCACCGAACTGCGCGTTGTAGCGCTGCTGGTCGATGGAGAACGAGCCGTCGCCGATGATGTAGATGCCGTTTTCCACGTCCTTGATCATGTCGGCCACGCTGAGCGGGGTTTTGCCCGGTGCCATCGACACGTTGGCCATGCGCTGGAACTGCACGCTGGACCAGGAATCGGCGTAGCAGCAGCCGTCCGATTCGGTTTTGCCGAGGATGTGGGCCTGGTCGCGGATGGTCTGGTAGTCCACCAGCTTGCCGTTGCTGATCAGGTCCCAGCGCTTGCACTTCACGCCTTCATCGTCGTACGCGACCGCGCCGAGGCTGCCCGGCTGGGTTTTGTCGGCGAAGATGTTGACGTGCTCGCTGCCGTACTGGAAATGCTGCTCGCGCTTGTCCAGGGTGGCGAAGCTGGTGCCGGCGTAGTTGGCTTCGTAACCGAGCACACGGTCCAGTTCGAGCGGGTGGCCGATCGATTCGTGGATGGTCAGCCAGGTATGCGACGGATCGAGGATCAGGTCGTACTTGCCCGGCTTCACCGACGGTGCCTTCAGCTTTTCCTGCGCCTGCTTCGCCGCCGCGATGGCGTCTTCCTTCATGTCGTAGGAGGAGCCGTAGTTCACCACGCCATTGGGGGTGAGCACCTTGCCGGCGGCGGCGCCGTCCAGGTACTCGTAGCCCAGGCCCATCGGCGCGGACAGGCCTTCGCGGGTGCGGAACTTGCCGCTGGCCTTGTCGATGGCGGTGACCGTCATCGGTGCCCAGATGCGGTGCACGTCCTGGTCGATGTAGGAACCATCGGTGGAGGCAAAGTACTTCTGCTCGTTGACCAGGAACAGCATCGAGTTGACGAAGCTGGCACCGGCGCCCATCGCGGCCGCGTTGACGTCCAGCAGCAGGTCGACCTTTTCCTTGATCGGCACGTCCATCGCGTTCTTGCGGATCGGCGTGCGCCAGCTCACTTCACCCACGCCCGGGGCCTTGGCCAGCTGCACCGGTGCGGTCTGCACGCCGGCGTTGGCTTTGGCAATCGCGGCGGCCTGCTGCGCGGCGCGGGCCACGTCGGCGGTGCCCAGCGCATTGGTGGCGGCAAAGCCCCAGGCACCGTTGACGATCACGCGGATGCCCACGCCGGTGGACTCGGTGTTCACCACGTTCTGCACCTTGTCTTCGCGGGTGATCACGAACTGCCGCAGGTAGCGGCCGATGCGCACGTCGCAGTAGGTGGCGCCGGCACTGCGCGCGGCCTGCAGCGCGGCATCGGCCAGGCGCTTCTTCAGCCCCAGGTCGAGGCTGGACTGCAGCTGCTCGGCGGCAAGGGCCTTGCCGAAGAACGAGGGCACGATCAGGCCGCCCGCGGTAAGCCCGGTCAGGGCCAGGAAGTCACGTCTTTGCAAGGCTGCTCTCCACGTCGAAGGATGGGAAGACTCAGGCGCCGAGACTGCGCGCGGTGTTGATGATGTTGATGCCGTTGAAGCGGGTGGTGGACGATCCGTGCGAGACCGCCGAGACCTGGCCGGGCTGGCCCTTGCCATCGAAGAACGAACCGCCCAGGCGGAAATCGCGTTCATCGCAGATGGCGGTGCAGGCATTCCAGAACTCCGGCGTGCGGATCTGGTAGGCCGTGTCCTCGACCATGCCGGTGATCTTTCCGTTCTTGATCTGGTAGTACAGCTGGCCACCAAACTGCGCGTTGTAGCGCTGCTGGTCGATGGAATAGGAGCCGCGGCCGTGGATCCAGATGCCGTTCTCGACGTCCTTGATCATGTCGTCCACGCTCAGCGGCGCCTTGCCCGGCGCCAGCGAGACATTGGCCATGCGCTGGAACTGCACACTGGACCAGGAATCAGCGTAGCTGCAGCCATGCGAGGCCTTGCGACCAAGGATATGGGCCTCATCGCGGGTGGCCTGGTAATCGACCAGCACGCCATCGCGCACCAGGTCCCAGCGCTGGGTCTTCACCCCTTCGTCGTCGTAGCCGACCGCACCGAGGCTGCCCGGCTGGGTCTTGTCGGCGAAGAAGGTGACGAGGTCGCTGCCCCAGCGGAAACCGGCATCGCGCTTGTCCAGGGTGGCGAAGCTGGTGCCGGCGTAGTTGGCCTCGTAGCCCAGCACGCGGTCCAGTTCCAGCGGGTGGCCGACGTTCTCGTGGATGGTCAGGAACAGGTTGGACGGGTCCAGCACCAGGTCGTATTTGCCGGGCTTCACCGAGGGCGCCTTCAGCTTCTCGCGCGCATGGCGGGCGGCGGCGATGGCGTCCTCGACCGGGTCGTAGGAATCGCGGTAGGCGGTGATGCCGCCGGGCAGCTGCACCTTGCCGCGCGCATCGCCATCAAGGAATTCATAGCCCATGCCCATCGGCGAGGACAGCCCGGCACGGGTGCGGAACCTGCCGCTGGCCTTGTCGATGGCGGTGGCGGTGAACGGCAGCCAGATGCGGTGGATGTCCTGGTCGATGAAGGAGCCATCGCTGGAGGCGAAGTACTTCTGCTCGTTGACCAGGAACAGGGTGGAATTGATGAAGTCCGCGCCGGCATCGAGCGCGGCGCCGTTGAGCGCCAGCAGCAGTTCGATCTTGTCCTGGATCGGCACCTCCATGGCGTTCCTGCGCACCGGCGTCTGC
Source organism: Stenotrophomonas sp. (assembly GCF_035634915.1). Classification (GTDB taxonomy): domain Bacteria; phylum Pseudomonadota; class Gammaproteobacteria; order Xanthomonadales; family Xanthomonadaceae; genus Stenotrophomonas. The sequence goes on along the minus strand of NZ_DASQCB010000005.1, from coordinate 239,793 downwards.
CAGCGCACGTCGCCCACGGCCGGGGTGGGGGCCAGTTGCACGGGGCGGGTCTGGATGGTCGCGTTGGCGCGGGCGATGGCGGCCGCCTGCTCGACGGCCCCGCGCACGGCGGCCTCGGTCTGCTGGTGGGTGGCGGCGAAGCCCCAGGCGCCATTGACGATCACCCGCACGCCCACGCCGGACGACTCCCGGTTGGTCACGTTGCCGACCTGGTGCTCGCGGGTGATGACCGACTGGTTGAGGTAGCGGCCGATGCGCACATCGCAGTAGCTGGCCTTGGCGGTGCGGGCGGCGGACAGGGCCACCTCGGCCAGGCGCCTGCGCTGGGCGGTATCAACCGGCGCCAGCAGCTGCTCGGCCGCGATCAGCCGCGAATGCGGCAGCACCAGGCCCGCCAGACCCAGACCGGAAAAAGCCAGGAACTCACGTCGTTGCACAGCGTCTCTCTCTCACTTCCGTGCGGCTGGCAACGGGCCAGGCCGATCACTTCAACTCCCTGACTTTCGCCAGCGCGGGGCATGGCGGCAAGTGACTGCAGTCATGGGTGGGGAGGGTTTGGGCGGGGCTTGCAGCCCTGCACCTGCTCAATGCAACGGCCAAAGCCAGAGCCAGAGCCAGAGCGGCATTGCGTGGGTGGGCGGGGCGGTGTCGGATTGCGGGGACGCCGTGAATCCGTCCATGGAGGCTTGGCAGCCGCATCCATGCGGCTGACACCCCGCAATCCGACACCGCCCCACCTCTGACAGATTCCTGCAGCTGTTGGGAACTGAGATGGTTGTCCGCGCGGCTGTTGGTAGGTGTCGACCTTGGTCGGCACGATTTTTCTGCCAGATATCGAAATAAATCTGGGGTCAGATCCCGTTGCGTAGCAACGGGATCTGACCCCGTGCCGTTCCGACAGATCGCGTTCAACTGTCGAAGGCGGGGTGGGTCCGGTTGAGGGGGCGTGAGCCGCATGGGCCCGAGGCATGCCTCGGGCGGGTTGGGCAGGACGCCCAACCCCGGTCTTGCCGTGTGCGCAGGACCGCGCGCACGAGCAAGCGGCGACCGAGCTTACATGGACGTACTTGCAGCGTCCCCCTCAACCGGACCCACCCCGCCAACCCAAGGAATGCAGGCTGTTGCTGTTGCTGTTGCTGTTGCTGTTGCATTGAGCAGGTGCAGGGCTGCAAGCCCTGCCCAACAATCCCCCCTCGTGCACAATGGGCCGACTCCGCCTGGATCCCGCCCTGATGTCGAGCAAGCCGTATTCAGAAGCCTACGAACGCAACCGCGAACCCATCGCGGCCGCGCTCGACCCGTGGATGGGCGATCGCCACCGGGTGCTGGAGATCGGCAGTGGCACCGGCCAGCATGCGGCCTTCTTCGCCGAGCGCTGGCCGTGGCTGCGCTGGCAGCCCAGCGATCATCCAGACCATCTGCCTGGCATCGAGGCCTGGCGCGCCGAAGCGGCATTGCTCAACCTGCTGCCGCCCGTGGCGCTGCAGGTGGAACTGCCGCCGGCACCGGGACTGACCCTGCCCGAGGGCAGCTCGTTCGATGCGGCGTTCACCGCCAATACCCTGCACATCATGGGCTGGGAGCACGTGCAGGCGCTGTTTGCCGCGCTGCCGCCGCTGCTGCGCCATGGTGCGCTGCTGGCGGTGTACGGCCCGTTCAACTACGGCGGCCGCTACACCAGCGACAGCAACGCGCAGTTCGATGGCTGGCTGAAGGCGCGTGACCCGCGCAGCGGCATCCGCGATGTGGAAGCCGTGCAGGCGCTGGCCGAAGACAACGGCTTCACCCGCCTGCGCGACGTGGCGATGCCGGCCAACAACCGCCTGCTGCTGTGGCGGTTGGGCTGAACCACCGGTAGTGCCGGCCGCTGGCCGGCAACCGATTGCCTGGAAGGATGCCGGCCAGCGGCCGGCACTCCCTTCAAACCACCTGCACGATGTGCAGCGCCTTCGGGTTGCGCCACTGCGCCAGCAGGGCAGCCTCGCGCGCCTTGGCCTGTGCGAAGTGCGCTTCCTTGACGTGGCCGAAGCCGCGGATGTGCTCGGGTACGCTGGCAATCTCCACGGCCAGCGACAGCCGATCATCCTCCAGCCCATCCAGCAGCTGCTGCACGGTGGCTTCGTAGTCGGCGATCAGCTGGCGCTCCATGCGCCGCTCTTCGGTGCGCCCGAACACATCGAAGCGGCCGCCGCGCAGGAATTTCAGCCTGGCCAGCAGGCCGAAGGCCTTGAACATCCACGGGCCGTATTCCTTCTTCAGCAGGCGGCCCTGTTCGTCCTTCTTCGCGAACAGCGGCGGTGCCAGATGGAAGCGCAGCTGGTAGTCACCCTCGAACTGCTGTTGCAGGCGGCGCTGGAAGTCGCCGCTGGTATACAGGCGGGCCACTTCGTACTCGTCCTTGTAGGCCATCAGCTTGAACAAGTAGCGGGCCACGGTCTCGGTCAGTGCAGTGGAACCACCGATGCGCTCGGCCTCGGCCGCGCGCACGCGTTCGACCAGGCTGCGGTAGCGGTTGGCGTAGGCGGCGTCCTGGTACTCGACCAGGAACGCAGCGCGGCGCGCGATCATTTCATCCAGTGAACGCGACAGGCGCGCGTCGTCCAGCGGCAGGAAGGCTACCTCGGCGCCGTGCGAGGGCAGACCGCGCAGCTCGCGCTCGTCGCCGGTATTGCGCGGTGCGGCGGTGGCGCCCCATTCGTTGCCTTCCCACTCGCCCGGCGGCAGCGGGTGCAGCGGGCCCGGGGTCGATTCGGTATCGGTGTGGCGGTTGCGCACCAGGCCGGCGGCCTGCTGCACGGCCTGCGGGTCGACCACGGCCAGGCGGCCCCAGGCGAAGGCCTGCTGGTTCATGGCCACGGCGGCGCCGTTCAGTTCAATGGCACGCATCAGCGAATCGAACGACAGCGGCACCAGGCCGTGCTGCCAGGCGTAGCCGAGGATGAACAGGTTGGCGGCGATGGCATCGCCCAGCAGCGCGGTGGCCAGCTGGGTGGCGTCGAGCTGCAGCGGCTCCTGGCCGCCCAGCGCCACGCGCACGCCGGCCACGATGTCGGCGGCCGGGAACTGCATGTCCGGGCGGGTGGTGAAGGTGCCCGGCATCGCTTCATAGGTGTTGAGCACCACCTGCGAACGGCCGGCGCGGACCTTCGACAGCGCCCAGTAATCGTTCACCACCACCATGTCGCAACCCAGCACCAGGTCGGCCTCGCCGGCGGCGATGCGCACGGCGTGGATGTCATCCGGGCGACGGGCAATGCGGATGTGGGTGGTCACCGCGCCACCCTTCTGCGCCAGTCCGGTCTGGTCGAGCACGGTCGCGCCCTTGCCTTCCAGATGCCCGGCCATGCCCAGCAGCGCGCCGATGGTCACCACGCCGGTACCGCCAACGCCGGTGATCAGGATGTTCCAGGGCTGCTCCAGCGTGCCGCGCACCACCGGCGCCGGCAGGTTGTCCAGCAGGGTGGAGGCATCGCGCTTGCTGCCCTTGCGTGGCTGGCCACCGTGCACGGTGACGAAGCTCGGGCAGAAACCATTCACGCAGGAATAGTCCTTGTTGCAGTTGGACTGGTCGATCTCGCGCTTGCGCCCGAACTCGGTTTCCTTCGGCAGCACCGATACGCAGAAGCTCTTCTTGCCGCAGTCGCCGCAGCCTTCGCAGACCAGCGAATTGATCAGCACGCGCTTCTGCGGGTCCTCCAGCTTGCCGCGCTTGCGGCGGCGACGCTTCTCGGTGGCGCAGGTCTGTTCGTAGATCAGGATCGAAACGCCCTTCACTTCGCGCAGGCGCTTCTGCACGGCGTCCAGTTCACTGCGGTCGTGGAACTCGACGTCGCTGGGGAAATGTTCGCGCTGGCCGGTCCACTTGCCGATGTTGTCCGACAGCACCACGATGGTGTGGATGCCTTCGGCGCGCATCTGCCTGGCGATGTCGGGCACGCTCAGCGGGCCGTCCACCGGCTGGCCGCCGGTCATCGCCACCGCATCGTTGTAGAGGATCTTGTAGGTGATGTTGACGCCGGCCGCGACCGCCTGGCGGATCGCCAGCGAGCCGCTGTGGAAGTAGGTGCCGTCGCCCAGGTTCTGGAACACGTGCGGCGTGTCGGTGAACGGTGCCTGCCCGGCCCAGGTCACGCCTTCGCCGCCCATGTGGGTGAAGGTGTCGGTGCTGCGGTCCATCCAGGTCACCATGTAATGGCAACCGATGCCGGCCAGTGCACGCGAGCCTTCCGGCACCTGGGTGGAGGTGTTATGCGGGCAGCCGGAGCAGTAGTGCGGCACGCGCGGGAAGCTGGCGCGCGGCAGCGCAAGCTCGGCTTCCTTTTCCTGCATCCACTGCAGGCGCTGTTCGATGGATTCGTTGTTGAAGAACTTCTGGATGCGGCGGCCGATCACGCCGGCGATGGTGGCCGGGGTCAGTTCGCCGGTGGACGGCAGGATCCATTCGCCGCTCTCGTCGTACTTGCCGACGATGGACGGGCGCTGGCCCCAGCTGACCGGCCAGTTGAAGAACTGCTCCTTCATCTGGCGCTCGATGAAGGCACGCTTCTCCTCCACCACGATGATGTCTTCCAGGCCCTGCGCGAAGCGGGCGATGCCTCCCGGCTCCAGCGGCCAGGTCATGCCGACCTTGTACACGCGGATGCCGATGTCGGCGCAGGCGGCTTCATCCAGGCCCAGGTATTCCAGCGCCTGCAGCACGTCCAGATAGCTCTTGCCGGTGGTGACGATGCCCAGCCGTGCACGCGGTGCATCCATCACCACCTTGTCGATGCCGTTGGCGCGGGCAAACGCCTGTGCGGCCTTCACCGCATAGCGGTGCAGGCGCATTTCCTGGTCCAGCGGCGGGTCCGGCCAGCGGATGTTGAGGCCGCCGCTGGGCATGTCGAAGTCTTCGGGCAGCACGATGCGGCGGGCCAGCGGGTCCACTTCCACCGACGCCGACGATTCCACCGTCTCGGCGATGGTCTTGAAGCCGACCCAGCGCCCGGTGTAACGGCTCATCGCCCAGCCGAGCAGGCCCATGTCGAGGATGTCCTGCACGCCGGCCGGGTTCAGCACCGGCATCATCGCGCTGACGAATTCGTCTTCGCTGCCATGCGGCAGGGTCGAGCTGCGGCAGGCGTGGTCATCGGCGGCCAGGGCCAGCACGCCGCCATGGCGCGAGGTGCCGGCGGCGTTGGCATGCTTGAACACGTCGCCGCAGCGGTCCACGCCCGGGCCCTTGCCGTACCACATGCCGAACACGCCCTGCACGTTGGCGCCGGGGAACAGGTTGGTCTGCTGCGTGCCCCAGACCATGGTGGCGCCCAGGTCCTCATTGAGGCCGGGGGTGAATTTCACCTTGGCCGCTTCCAGGTGCTTGCGCGCGCGCCACAGTTCCAGGTCGAAGCCACCCAGCGGGCTGCCGCGGTAGCCACTGACAAAGCCCGCGCTGTCAATGCCTTCATGCGCATCGCGCAGGCGCTGCATCAACGGCAGCCGGACCAGTGCCTGCACGCCACTCAGGTAGATCCGCCCCTCGTTGCGGGTGTACTTGTGGTCGAGCGTGTAATCACGGTCGATCAGGTCGGCGGAGGAGGGCGAAGTGAGTTGCGCGGTACTGGTCATGGCTGGCCCGGTAGGATCGGCTGGCACCGGCCGCGTGAGGCACGCGGCGGGAAAGGCGCAAATTGTAACAGCGGGGCCCGGAAGGCCCGGGACTCGCATCGGCGGCCTTGCTGGGGTTAGGATCGGGGTGAGAGAGGGGAGGTTGGTGTTTCAACCTGGGGGATTTTTGATGTCAGTTGCAGGAAAGCTCGTGGCCGGCGTACTGCTGGTCTCGGGCGCGGCCTCCGCGTGGGCCGCACCGGCGTTGCCAGCGCCGCAGGAATTCTATTTCGACAATGATGCAGCCGCCGCGCCGATCATCGTGGTGCCCGGCACCGGCGATGACCTGGTGGCGCAGCTGCTGAAGCAGCGTGAGCGTGGCCGCAAGAGCCTGGAGGCCACCGTGCAGCTGGCCTCCGTGGCCATCGCACAGGGCCGTGCGGAACTGGGCGACCAGCTCTACCGCGAGGCACTGGCCGAAGCGCCCATCCAGAGCAGCCTGGGCCGCAGCGTGCGCTGGAACTACGGCTGGGACCTGCTGCGGCAGGGCCAGGCACTGGCCGCGCTGGAACAATGGCAGTCGGTGGCCAACAACCTGCGCAGCAACGCCGCGTGGATCCCGCCGACCTACGCGCTGGCGCTGTGGCGGGCCGGCCAGCAGCAGGAAGCGGTGAAGTGGTATGCCGCCGCCGTGCGCACCGAGCCGGAGCAGTGGAACGACAGCAGCCGCTATGCACAGCTGCTGCCGACCTGGCGCGATGACGAGCGGGCCAGCCTGGCCGAAGTGCAGCAGGCCTGGGCCGCGTCGCCACCGGCCTGGCCGTGAGGCATGACCGCAGGCGCTTGCCGCCTGCGGTGCTGCAACGCACAATCGAACGCGTCGCAGGCGTCTGCCTGAAGGGGAGCCGCCCATGGCCTTTGATGCCTTCGCCCTGATCCTGGCCATGCTCGGGCTGGGCATGCTGTTCGCCCGCCTGCGCGCGCTGCCGGACAATCCCGCCGAAACACTCAACAAGGTGGTGCTGTACGTCTGCCTGCCGGCGGCGGTGCTGACCTACGTACCCCGCCTGCAGCTGGACGCCAGCCTGCTGGGGCTGATGGCCACGCCGTGGCTGCTGATGCTGGCCACCTGGGCGCTGGTCAGCCTGGCCACGCGCGTGTTCGGTTTTGCACGCGACGTACACGCAGTGCTGCTGATCTGCGTGGCCCTGGCCAATTCCAGCTTCATCGGCTACCCGATGGTGCGCGCACTGCTGGGCGATGCCGCGCTGCCCTACGCCGTGGTCTACGACCAGTTCGGCACCTTCCTGCTGCTGTCCACCTTCGGCCTGCTGGTGCTGGCCCGCTACAGTGGCGACCGGCCGCCGACGGCGCTGCAGGTGCTGGGGCGCATAGGCCGCTTTCCACCGCTGTGGGCATTGCTGTTCGCGCTGCTGCTGATGCCGGCGCAGCCGCCGGCGTGGATCGGCACGGCCTTGAAGCAGCTGGCCGACGCGATGCTGCCGCTGGTGATGCTGGCGGTAGGGTTGTCGATCCAGCTGCGCCTGCGCCGCGAGGAGCTGCGTCCGCTGGCGGTGGGCCTGCTGCTGAAGCTGCTGGTGCTGCCTGCGCTGGCGTTGCCGCTGTCGTGGGCATTGGGCATGCAGGGGCTGATGTTGAAGGCCAACGTTCTTGAGTCTGCGATGCCGACGATGATCACCGCCGCCGCACTGGCGATCTCGCACCGGCTGGCGCCACGGTTGGCGGCGGCGCTGGTGGGGTATGGCATCGTGCTGTCGCTGGTCACGCTGCCGGCGTGGATGTGGGTGCTGGGGTGAGCGTTGTCGGCAGGGCTTGCAGCCCTGCACCCGCTGCAGATCAACGTCAAATTCAAAAGCTGGCTTTCCGTGGGATGGCGGGGTGGGTCCGGTTGAGGGGGACGCCGTAAACCCATCCATGGGGGCTTGGTCGCGGCATCCATGCCGCTCACACCCCCGCAACCGGACCCACCCCGCCTTCGACAGGTTCCCGCGATCTGTCGGAACGGCAGGGGGTCGGATCCCGGCTCTGCTCTTGGTAGGTGTCGACCTTGGTCGACACAGAGCGAAGCGATCGGCTGTTGCTCTTGCTCTTCTTTTTTCTTCTCCGTGGCTGACCGCACACGGAAACTGTCAGGGGTCGGGCGGGTAGGTTGCGCGGGGGTGCGAGCGCCATGGATGGCGCTCACAAGCCTCCAGGGATGGATTCACGGCGTCCCCCGCGCGGCCTACCCGCCCGGCCAAGCACATGACCCGCATTCGGCGACCAACCACCAGCCACGAGGGGCTTCGCCGTTGGCCGAAAACAACCCCCTCAGTCGTCCGCGGAAACCGTCCGTCCCGACGCCCACTCGCGCAACGCCGCCACCTGCTCGGCCATCAGCACCGACAACGGCCGCGTCGCGCGTATCTCGGTCATCAGCAGTTCGGTATCCAGCGGGCGCCCCTCGGCATGGGCCGAATACAGCCCCGCCACGATCGCCTGCTCGATCTCCGCGCCGGAAAACCCGTTCGCCGCCGCTGCCAGCGCCGGCAGCGCGAAATCATCGGCGTTGAGCTGGCGGCGGCCCAGGTGCAGCCGCAGCAGTTCCACCCGTGCATCCGGCGAAGGCAGGTCGACGAAGAAGATCTCATCGAAGCGGCCCTTGCGCAGCAGCTCGGCCGGCAGCTCGTGCACCTGGTTGGCGGTGGCCACGATGAACACCGGCGCCTTGCGCTCGGCCATCCAGGTCAGCAGGTAGCCCAGCACGCGGCGTGAGACGCCGCCGTCCTCGCCACCGCTGGCCAGTCCCTTCTCGATCTCGTCCATCCACAGCACGCACGGTGCCAGCTGCTCGGCCGACGCCAGGGCCTGGCGCAGGTTGGCTTCGGTCTCGCCGTGGTATTTGTTGTACAGCGCGCCCACGTCCAGGCGCAGCAGCGGCACGCCGAAGCCGGCGGCGGTGGCCTTGGCCAGCATGGATTTGCCGCAGCCCTGCACGCCCAGCAGCAGCATGCCGCGCGGCGGGTCCAGGCCGGCCGGGGCCGAGCCGGCGATGAAGGCGACCCGGCGCTGGTTGATCCAGCGCTTGAGCCGGTTGGCACCGGCCACGTCGCCGAAGCGCGCGCTGTCATGTTCGAAGAACAGGTGGCCGCTGCGGTTGAGCAGCTCGAACTTCAGCCGCGCCAGCTGCGGCAGGTCGTCGTCGCGCAGCGCGCCATCGGCGTAGATCAGCTGCCGGGCAATGCGCCGGGCGTCCACCAGGCTCAGGCCCTGCAGGTTCTTCAGGATCTTCTTGACCGCCTCGCTGTCCACTTCCACGCGGCGGCCGCCGTGCTCGCGGGCATAGGCGTCGGCCTCCTCGCGCAGCATCTTCAGCAGGGCGTTGGCATCGGGCAGGCGCGGGTTGAAGCGCACCGCCAGGGCTTCCAGTTCGGCCGGCAGCTCGACCTTGGCGCCGATCAGCACCAGCACGTGCGGCTGGCTGTGGCGGCGCTGGATCAGGTCGCGCAGCGCACGCTGGTGGCTGGCGTAGCCCAGGTAGGGATGGAAATCGAGCAGCAGGTAGATGCCGCGCTGTTCGGCCTGGCGGATCATCTGCAGGGCGGCGCTGGCATCGGGCGGGCCGATCGCATCGTCCTCGCGTTCCAGGTCGATGCGGCGCAGGCCCTCGGTGATCGACCAGCGGTGCAGGGCGCGCCAGACATGCATCAGCGTCTGCCGGAACAGTTCGACGATGCGAGCCTCGTCCTGGGTCTCGATCACGATCAGGGGGGTATTGGCGCGGATCAACGCGCTCAGGTCCTGCAGTTCGCTCATGCCGGTTCGGTCCTTCGGGAGCGCCACGATAGCAAAGCCGATGCCGATTGATTCAGGCCGTCTCTACCTTCCGTCACCATCGGCGGTGTACGCTCGGGGCACGTACCCGGAAGCGAGGCTGGCATGAAGACGATCCTGGTGGCCGGTTCCAAGGGCGGGGTGGGCAAGACCACCGTCGCCACCCACCTGGCCGCATACGCGGCGTTGCAGGGCAAGGCCACGGTGATCGCCGATGCCGACCCGCAGGGCTCCAGCACCCGCTGGGCCCAGCGCCGGGCCGGGCTGGAAAGCGCGGTCCTGCCCATCGATGTGTACCGGAAGAAGCAGTGGGCGCAGAAACTGCCCGACGGTACCGAAACCGTCATCATCGATGCACCGGCCGGCGCACTGGCCGACGATATCCCCCATTTCCTCGACGCCGCCGATGCGGTGGTGGTGCCGGTGCTGCCCTCGGCGCTGGACATCGAAGCCATCGTCGGCTTCCTCAACAGCCTGGCGCAGAACCCGCGCGTGCACAGCCGCAAGCTACCGGTAGGCCTGGTCCTCAACCGCACCAAGCCGTGGACCCAGACATCGCAGCAGGCGCTGCACATGCTGGGCGAGTGGCCTTACCCGGTGGTGGCCCAGCTGCGTGACAGCCAGAGCTATGTGGTCATGACCGGCCTCGGCCGCAGTCTGTTCGACTACCGCTCGGCCCAGGTGCGCGAGCACCAGGCCGACTGGGAACCGCTGCTGGCCTGGTTGAAGCTGTGACGCCTGCGTCACTCTCTGTGCTGCATCCTCTCTTCATGGAAACCCGCGATGCGTGAACTGATCCTGCTGCGTCATGCCCATGCCGAACCGGCCACCCCCGGCCAGGCCGACCTTGATCGGCCGTTGTCGCCGGTGGGTCTTGCCGAAGCCGAGGCGGCCGGCAAGTGGCTGAAGGAAAACAACCTGCTGCCGGACTGCGTGCTGTGCTCGCCGTCGCGGCGCACCCGCGAGACCCTGGAAGCGGTGCTGGCGACCATCGGCTACGTCGAGAAGCGCCTGGAAGACCGCATCTACGAGGCCACCCCGGGCACCCTGGCCGCGCTGGTGGACGAGCGCCGCGACCTGGACCGGGTATTGATCGTTGGCCACAACCCCGGCCTGGAACGGCTGGTGGCGCTGATGACCGAGGGCACCAGCAGCGACTACCGCGGCATGCCGCCGGCGGCCGTGGCCGTGCTCGGGTTCCCGCGCGAGGCGGTGATCGAGCCCGGCGTGGCCAGCCTGAACGCCTTCTGGTGGCCGTGAACCGATGAACCTGGCACGGCCCGGCCGCTGCCTGCTGCCGGTGCTGCTGGCCTGCAGCCCGGCGTGGGCTGCCCCTCCATCCCCCACGCCGCTGCCACCGGTGGTGGCGCTGGCGTCGGCCGAGTCGCCGCGCGTGCTGTACCTGGACGTGCACCGGTCGCAGATCGGCTTCGAGGTCCGTACCCGCTTCGGCCAGCGCATCGAAGGCCTGTTCCCGCACTTCGAGGGCCGCGTGGAAATCCTGTCCGACGGCCGCCACCAGGTTCATCTGAAGATGTTCACCCGTTCGGTGGAGATCCCGGGCAAGGAGCGCTACACCGGCTGGATGCGCGGGCCGGAATTCTTCGATGCCGGCCGATACCCCTCGGTGGAATTCGACTCGCTGCCGTACTGGCCCGACACCATCAGCCAGGGCGGCGACATCCAGGGCCGGCTGACCCTGCGCGGGGTCAGCCACCCGGAGACCCTGCGGGTGGAGAAGGCGGAATGCGCCCGACCCGGCTATGATTGCGATGTCGTCAGCCGCGGTACCGTGCAGCGAGGCCGGTATGGCATGGACAGCTGGCAGCTTGCCCTGAGTGACCGAGTGACCTTCGTACTACGAGCCCGCATGAGCGAGGCGCCGAAACCGTGAACCTCCTGCTGCGTGTACTGGCGCTGGCAACCGTGTTGCTGGGCAGCGGCTGTGCGTCGCTGTCCAACGCCGAGCGCGACCGTGCCCAGGCCATCGCCGTGCAGGCCCGCTCGGCCGAGGTGGACTGCCAGCGCGCCGACCGCTGCGCGCAGGATTCGCCGCTGCGGGCCCTGGCGGGGCGTGCATTCAGCGAATCCACCGAGGCGCAGCCGCAGCACTACGCCACCCTGCTCGACGAGGGCGAGGGTGCGCTGGTCGCCCGCCTGAACCTGCTGCGCAGCGCCACCCGCAGCATCGACCTGCAGACCTACATCTTCGACAAGGATGACAGCGCCCGGCTCATCATCGACGAACTGCTGGCGGCTTCCCGCCGCGGGGTGAAGGTGCGGGTGCTGATCGACCAGCTCTCGGCGATTTCCGACCTGGAGATCCTGGGGGCGCTGTCCGGCGCCCACCAGAACTTCGAACTGCGGGTCTACAACCCCACCTTCGGCAAGGCGCGGCTGAACTACTTCGACTATGCCGGCAGCGTGCTGTGCTGCTTCCGCCGCTTCAACCAGCGCATGCACAACAAGCTGCTGGTCATTGATGACGCGATCGGCGTGGTCGGTGGCCGCAATTACCAGGATGACTATTACGACTGGGACCGCGAGTACAACTTCCGCGACCGCGATGTGCTGATCGCCGGCCCGGAAGCGCGGGCGATGGCCGCCAACTTCGATGCGTTCTGGCGTGCGCCGCGCAGCGTGCCCGCCGAACGCCTCAATGATGTTGGCCGCACCCTGCTCAAGCAGGGCGTGCCGGCCCTGCCGCCGGCGCAGTTCCGCCGCCCCGAGCGGGTAGAGCGGGTCAGCGGGGAAGCCAACGACAGCGATTTCGTCACCCGCTCGTTCGTCGACACCGCGCTGCCGGTGCATTCGGTGCGCTACGTGGCTGACCTGCCGCGCAAGCACCGCCGCGAACGTGCCGATGCACCGCTGGCCGGCCAGCACGTCACCGAGCCGCAACTGGATGCGCTCATTTCCGGTGCGCAGAAGGAAGTAATCCTGCAGACGCCGTACCTGGTGCTGTCCAAGCCAGCGCAGAAGCTCTTCCGCGAACTACGCAAGCGGCCCGAGCCGCCGCGCGTGGTGGTGTCCAGCAACAGCCTGGCGGCCACCGACAACCCGATCGTGTATGCGCTGTCCTACAAGTACAAGCGGCGCAACATGCGCGAACTGGGCTTCAACATCTTCGAATACAAGCCGTTCCCGCTGGATGCGCCAGTGGATTACCGCAACCTGCTGCCCGACCCGCTGGGCAGCGGTGGCAGCGCCGGGGGCGATCCGGGCGTGCGCAATCCGTTGATCGGCGGCAGCGCGGCGGGCAGCAATGCCGGTGGCGGCAGCGACGATGCGCCGGCAACGCAGGCAGCTGCCGATGCCGAAGCGCAGGACACGCGCCCGGCCGTACAGCATCCGCGCCTGGGCAGTGCCTACGAGAACAGCCGTGCCCGGCGGCGTGCCGCCGGCAGCGAAGTGGAAACGCGCCTGCTGCGCACCGAGACGCGGCCCTCGTTCCTGGGCAGCAAGGCGGTCAACAAGCCGCTGCCGGTCACCCGCAAGGGCGCGCGCATGGGCCTGCATGCCAAGTCGCTGGTGGTCGATCGACGCATCGGCGTGGTCGGTACCCACAACTTCGATCCGCGCAGCGAGAACTACAACACCGAAGGCGCGGTGATCATCGACGATCCGGTGTTCGCCGAGCAGCTGGCGCAGAGCATCCTGCGCGACACCCACCCGCAGAATTCCTGGACGGTGGCGCCGCGCGCCAAGCCGCCGGTGCTGTCGGGGCTGAACTACAGCGTGGGCAAGGCCTCTGAAGCCCTGCCCATCCTTGATTTCTGGCCGTGGCGCTATGCCACCGATTACGAGTTCCAGCCCGGCGTGGACTGCCCGCAGCCACTGCCGCGGCAGAGCCCGGATTTCCACCGCTGCTATGTGCCCGTCGGTGACTTCCCCGAAGTGAACGTCGGCCCGAAATGGCTGCTGGTGCGCATGCTGACCGCATTCGGCGCCGGCCTCGTCCCCATCCTCTGAAGGTACTTGCATGACCCAGGTGTTCCGCGAAGCCGTTTCCATCGAACAGCTCAACACGCTCAGCCGTGGCACGGCCATCGATACCCTGGGCATCGTCTTCACCGCCGCCGGTGATGACTGGCTGCAGGCGACCATGCCGGTGGACGAACGCACCCGCCAGCCGTACGGCATCCTGCATGGTGGCGCCTCGGTGGTACTGGCCGAAACCCTCGGCAGCAGCGCCGGCAACCTCTGCGTGGATACCGGCAAGCAGGTCTGCGTGGGCCTGGAGATCAACGCCAACCACGTACGCGCCGTGCGCAGCGGCACCGTCACCGGCACCGCCCGCGCCGTGCATGTGGGCCGCAGCACCCAGCTGTGGGAGATCCGCATCGAAGACGAGCAGGGCCGGCTGGTATGCATCTCGCGGCTGACCCTGGCGGTGGTGGCAGCAGGCCACGGCTGAGGCCGATGTCCGGCCTTCCTGCCCCCGCTGCGCTGCCCCTGCGGATCATCGCCAGCGGCGCCTACTTGCCACGCCTGCGCGTGCCTTCGCAGCAGTTCGACCAGCGCTGGAACAAACCGGACGGTTGGGTCGAACGGCACAGCGGCGTGGCCAGCCGCGGCCATGCCTCGGCCGATGAGCGGGCCTCGTGGATGGGCGCACAGGCCGCGCGCCAGGCCCTGCACCACGCTGGCCTGGCACCTGCCGACATCGACTGCATCATCTCTGCCTGCGGGGTGATGGAGCAGGCCATTCCCTGCCAGGGCGTGCTGGTGCAGCGCGCCCTGGGGCTGGGCGACAGCGGCATCCCGTCCTTCGACGTCAACGCCACCTGCTTGGGCTTCGTGGTGGCACTGGAAGTGGCCGGCAGCCTGCTGGCGCTGGGCCGCTACCGGCACGTGCTGATCGTCTGCAGCGACATTCCCAGTGCCGGGCTCGACCCGGATGACCCGCTCACCGCACCGCTGTTTGGCGATGGCGCAGTGGCAATGCTGGTCGAGCGCGCTGCCGCAGGCCAGGCTTCGGCGCTGCTGGCCACCCGCCTGCGCACCTATGGCGACGGTGCTGAACTGTGCCAGGTGCCGACCTGTGGCACCGGCATGCGCCTGTTCGACGATATCGATGCCTACCGGGCCGCCCATCATTTCCAGATGCAGGGCAAGGCCCTGTACCGCGAAGCCGCGCGGCGCCTGCCCGGTTTCCTGCAGGATCTGCTGGACAGCGCCGGCACCACCCTGGCCGGCTGCGATGTGATCGTGCCCCACCAGGCCAGCGGGCAGGCCCTGGACCACCTGCAACGCGTGCTGGGCCTGCCGCCGCAGCGGCTGGTGCGCATCCTGCGCGAGCATGGCAACCAGCTGGCGGCCTCGTTGCCGATGGCCCTGCACCAGGCGCTGGTCGACGGCCGCCTGCCGCGTGGCGGCCAGGCCCTGCTGATCGGCACCGGCGCCGGCCTGGCGCTGGGCGGCGCGGTACTGCGCTACTGATGCGCAGGGTCCTGGTCACCGGCGCCAGCGGCTTCATCGGCCAGCATGCCGCGCGCGCGCTGGCGGCGCAGGGCTGGCAGGTGCGTGGCAGCGGGCGCGATGCGCTCCGGCTGCAGATGCTGGCTGCGCAGGGCATCGAAACGGTTGCTGCAGACCTTGCCGAGGATGCCCTGGCGCCGCTGCTGCAGGGCTGCGACGCGGTGGTGCACTGCGCGGCGATGTCACAGCCCTGGGGAACGGCGGCGGCGTTCCAGCGGGCCAACGTGCTGGCCACCACGCGCCTGCTGCAGGCCGCGCAGGCGGCTGGCGTTGCCCGCCTGGTCCACCTGGGCTCGCCCAGCATCTACTTCCGCTTCGCCGACCAGTACGGTCTGGATGAACGCTTCCAGCCGCCACGGCGCTGGATCACCGACTACGCCCGCAGCAAATGGGAATCGGAACTGGCCGTGGCCGAAGCCGCGCGCCAGGGGCTGCACACCGTGGTGCTGCGCCCGCGTGCGGTGTTCGGGCCGGGCGACCGTGCCATCCTGCCGCGCCTGCTGGCGGTGGCGGCCAGCGGCCGTTTCCCGCTGATCCATGGCGGCCGCGCGCTGATCGATGTCACCCCCATCGACGATGCGGTGCAGGCGGTGAGCCTGGCGCTGCAGGCCGATGGGCGCTGCAGCGGGCGCGCCTACAACATCAGCGCTGGCACCCCGCTGCACGTGCATGCATTGGTCAACGGTCTGTTCGAAGCGATGGACCTGCAGGTGCGCCTGCGGCCGGTGCCGCGAACGTTGGCGTTGGCTGTGGCCGGTGTGGCCGAGGCCATGGCCAACCTGCGCCCGGGCCGCCCCGAGCCGCGCCTCACCCGCTATGGCGTGGGCGTGCTGGGGTACTCGCAGACCCTGGACATCAGCGCCGCGCGGCGCGACCTCGGCTATGACCCGCGCACCGGCGTGCAGGCCGCATTGCAGGCCTTCGCCACCCACTGGAAGCAGCACGGAGGCAACGATGGCACGGCTTGAGTGGGACCTGATCGAGGCCGGCCACTGCGTGCACCCGCAGCGTGCCGTGCGCCAAGGGGCCAGCTGGCATCGCTGCGAATTCCCGGCGCTGGTGGCGTTGCTGCGGCATCCGGAGCGCGGCCTCATCCTGTTCGACACTGGTTATTCGGACGCCTTCCTGCAGGCCACCGCGCGCTTCCCCGAGCGCCTGTACCGCTGGGTCACGCCGGTGCACCTGGGCCCGGGCCAGAGCGTGCGCGCGCAGCTGCAGCAGCGTGGCATCGGCGCGGCCGACATCGGCCTGGTGGTGCTCTCGCACCTGCACGGTGACCATGTGGGTGGCGTGCTCGATTTCCCCGATGTGCCGTTGCTGTGTTCGCGCGCCGCGTGGCAGGACCAGGCCGCGCGCGGGCGCCTGCGTGCGCTCAGCGTGGGCCTGCTGCCGGCGTTGACCCGCGACGCGGCACCGCGCATGGGCTGGCTGGAAAGCCTGCCGGAGGTGGACCTGCCGCGGCCGTTCGATGCCTTCGGCCGTGGCCGCGACGTGCTGGGCGACCGCAGCCTGCTGGCGGTGCCACTGCCTGGCCACGCGGTGGGCCAGCATGGCCTGTTGTTCGAGGATGCCCACGGCCGCCCGGTGTTTTTGGTAGCCGACGCGGCCTGGTCCAGTGCTGCCATCACCGATGGCGTGCCACCACCGAGGCTGGTCACCGCCCTGCTGGGTCACACCGGCAGCTACCGGCAGACCCTGCAGCGGCTGCAGCACATCCAGCGCCAGGTGACCGGCCTGCAGCTGGTACCGGCCCATTGCGGGCAATGGCGCCCCGCCGCCACCCGGTAGCGTCGAGCTTGCTCGACTGCTGTCAGGCCCGGCCAGTCGGGCAAGCTCGACTCTACCCCCCCACCATCCCCGCCAACAGGACACCGTGTTCCCGCCCATGGCCGTGGTCAATAGGACTTATGGCCAGAATCGGCTGGCAGCGGCTGCAACCGTCCGGTATCGTGCGCGGATGACTTCCCCCACTCCGGCCCCCCGTGGCGGCGTGGCGCGTGTGTGCCGTTACCTGTACCGCGTACCGCTGCTGTTGGTCCACATCACCGTGTTCCTGCCGTTGATCCTCATCGGCATGCTTCCGCCGTGGGGCGAACTGCGCGTGGGTGATGCCACCTTCGGCGCCAAGGTCGTCAACTGGTGGCAGGGCGGCCTGATGTGGATCTTCGGCTTCCGCCTGGTGCAGATCGGTTCGGCGCTGCCGGGCGCGGTGCTGTTCGTCGCCAACCACGTCAGCTGGGTGGATATCTGCATCCTGCACAGCCAGCGCATGATGGGCTTCGTCGCCAAGCGCGAGATCGCCAGCTGGCCGCTGGTGGGCTGGCTGGCCGCGCGTGGCCAGACCATCTTCCACCAGCGTGGCAATACCGAATCGCTCGGTGGGGTGATGCAGGTGATGGCCGACCGCCTGCGTGATGGCAAGGCGGTGGGCGTGTTCCCGGAAGGACGTACCCGCGGCGGCCACGAAGTGGGCCCGTTCCATGCGCGCATCTTCCAGGCCGCGGTTGAAACCGGCGTGCCGGTGCAGCCGGTGGCGCTGGTCTACGGCACCCATGGCGACGCCCAGACCATCGTGGCCTTCGGCCCGGGCGAGAGTTTCTTCGCCAATTTCCTGCGCCTGCTCGGCGAGCCGGCACGACGTGCGGAAGTGCACTTCCTGGCACCGATCGGTGCCCAGGACCTGGAAGGCCGCCGACGCATCGCGGAAACCTCGCGCGCGCGCATCGTGGCGGCGATGAGCGGGCAGTGAGCGTGCGGTGGCACTGATCCCGCCACCCCTGCTGGACGCCGGTGCGCCGACGCTGCATGCGGCTGACTACCAGCCGCCGCGCTGGCTGCGCAATCCGCACCTGCAGTCCATGCTCAGTTCCAGCCGCATGCGCCTGCAGCGCGGCCTGCTGCTGCTGGCCGCCACCGGTGCGGTCAGCGAAGAGCTGATCCTCGACGGCGGCGACGGCGTGCGCCTGCAGGGCTGGCACAGCCATATCGAAGGCCGCGAGCCCAAGGGCATGGCCCTGCTGCTGCACGGCTGGGAAGGCAGCGCCGAATCCAGTTACATGCGCATGGCGGCCGCGCGCATGATCGACCAGGGCTTCGACGTGGTGCGGCTTAACTTCCGCGACCACGGCAACACCCACCACCTCAATCCCGGCATCTTCCACTCCAACCGCATCGATGAAGTGGTACAGGCGGCCGGTGACATCGCGCGGCGCTGGCCGGACCTGCCGCTGGTGGCCGCAGGCTATTCGCTGGGCGGCAACTTCGTGCTGCGGCTGGCCCTGCGCGCGCCGGGTGCCGGCGTGCCGCTGCAGCGGGTGGCCTCGGTATGCCCGGTGCTGGATCCGGCGCTGACCATGGACAGCATCCAGAGCGGCCCGGCGATGTACGACTGGTATTTCCGCCGCAAATGGGCCGGTTCGCTGCGCCGCAAGCGCGACCTGTTCCCGGAACTGAGCGACTGCGACGACCGCGTGCTGAAGCTGGACATCCGCGCGCTGACCACCTGGCTGGTCGAGCGGCATACCGATTTCGGCTCGCTGCAGGCGTATTTCGATGGCTACTCGATTGCCGGCGACCGCCTGTCCACCCTGCAGGTGCCGGCCGATATCCTGATGGCCCAGGATGATCCGGTGATTCCCTATTCGACCTTCAACGACTGGCAGCTGCCGCAGCAGGCGCGGCTGGAAACCGCCTGCTGGGGCGGCCACTGCGGGTTCCTTGAAAACTGGCGTGGCGACGGCTTCTCCGAACGCTGGGTGGCCCAGCGCCTGCAGCGGGTGCTGGCGGGCTGAACCGGCACCGGCGCGCAGGCCGCTACAATGCGGGTTTGCCATTGAACCGGACTGCCATGCAAGACCAGATTCTCCAGGCCCTGCGCCAGAACGACACCGCACAGGCCGTGCAGCTGGCACAGGCGTGGGCGCACGACGAACCCGGCCAGGCCCAGGCCCACCGCTGGCTGGCGCTTGCGCTGCAGCAGCAGGGCCAGGCCGAGGCCGCGATGGAGGCCCTGCAGCAGGCATTGCAGCTGGCCCCCGATGATGCACAGCTGCACCTGCAGCAGGCCGGCCTGCTGCTGGCCCTGCGCCACTTCGAAGGTGCCGACGAAGCCCTGCTGCGCACCACCGATCTGAACCCGAACGCGTTTGAGGCCTACCTGATGCAGGCCCATCTGGCGATCGGCCGCAATGACATCGACAGTGCCGCGCGCCAGACCACGATGGCGGCCAGGCTGGAACCGGAGCACCCGGAAGTGCTGGCCCTGCAGGGCATGGTGGCCCTGCGCCGCGACGATGCCGACCGTGCCCTGCAGCTGCTGTCCGAAGCCGCCCGGCAGATGACCCATGACCCGCGCGTGCTGTACGCGCTGGGCTCGGCCTACCTGGCCAAGGACATGCTGGCTTTCGCCGAGCAGGCCTTCCGTCGTGTCCTGGAGATCAACCCGGCAATGACCAGCCTGCATGGCCTGGTGGTGCAGCTGGCGCTGCGCCAGGGCAATGTCGAGGCCGCCCACCAGCAGCTGCAGCAGGCGCTGCAGGTGCCTGGCCTGGATACGCCAGCGCTGCAGCGTCTCGGTGCCGAGATCGCCCTGCAGGCCGACCAGCCGATGCAGGCGCTGGAACAGCTGCGGCCGATGCTGAAGACCCACCCGGACGACCGCCGCGTGGTCGAGCTGCTGCTGGCCTGCTGGCAGTGCCTGGGCCGCGAAGAGGAAGCCCGCGCCGAACTGGATGCGGTGCTGGCCGAACACCCGCAGCTGCCGCATCTGTGGCTGGCTCGACTGGCGCCGGAGGGCTTCGGCAGCCCGGGCGCGGTGGCCGTGGCCGACCGCTGGATCGACGCCATGCCCGACTTCGTGCCGGCACTGGAAGCACGCCTGCGCCTGCATGAAGCCGCCGGCGAAGCCGATGCCGTGGAGGCGATGGCCCGTCGCATCATCGCACTGGAGCCGGGCCGTATCAGCGGCGAAACCCGCCTGGTCACCGCCCTGCTGGCGCGTGACCCGGCCGCCGCCGTTGCCCACGTGCAGGGGCTGATCGACGCCGCGCCGGAGGCGGCTGGCCGTGAGCTGCGCACCTGGCTGGGCGAGGTGCAGGACCAGGCCGGCCAGCCGCGCGAAGCGCTGCGCACCTGGCTGGAACTGCATGCTGAGCAGAACGCCCAGCGCCTGCCGCTGCCGCCGCAGGCAAAGGCACCGCCGCACTGGCCCGATCTGGGTGAGGTCGATGCCGAAGCCGCCGCATCCGCACCGATCTTCCTGTGGGGCGCGCCGGGCTCGGGCGTCGAGCGCGTGGCCGTCACCCTCACCGGGGCCAGCCCGGTGATGCGCAGCGACCGTTTCGCGCAGACCCCGCCGGATGACGCCTTCCAGAACTATTTCACCCTGCAGAAGCTGGCCTCGGGCGATCTCAGTCCGGAAGGCCTGGTGAGTGGCTGGCGTGACGCGCTGCGCACGCGTGGCGTGCAGAGCGACACCGTCATCGACTGGCTGCTGTGGTGGGACAACGCCCTGCTGTGGTCGCTGCGCCCGCATCTGCCGCAGGGGCGCCTGCTGGTGGTGCTGCGCGACCCGCGCGACATGCTGCTGGACTGGATCGCCTACGGCGCGCCGGCCCCGTTCGTGGTCAACAACGTGGCCGAAGTGGCCGAGTGGCTGGCGCGTTCGATGGCCCAGGTCGCGACCCTGCACGAGCAGGACCTGTACCCGCACATCCTGATGCGCATCGACGAGGTGCGCGATGATCCGCGCGTGGTCGCCGGCATGCTGCAGGAGCTGTTCAATACCCCGATCCCGCCGGCCGAGCGCATCGGTCCGCCGCGTCTCCCGGCCGGGCACTGGCGCCGCTACACCGACGTGATGGGTGCCGCGTTCGAACTGTTGACCCCGGTCGCGGTGCGGCTGGGCTATCCCGAAGCCTGAGGAGCCAGCGCATGCAGTTGAGCAGCAACAGCATCACCCCTGCCGCAGCCATCGACCGCGAATTCGCGGCCGGTGATGCCCAGGGTTTCGCCCCCAACCGCAACCCGCAGCTGGCGTGGAGCGGGGTGCCCGAGGGTGCCCGTTCGTTCCTGCTGGTGTGCGTGGACCCGGACGTGCCGACCGTGCCTGACACGGTCGGGCGCAGCGACATGACGGTGCCGCGCGACCAGCCGCGCTGTGATTTCGTGCACTGGGTGATGGCCGATATCCCGGCATCGGTGCAGGAGATCGCGGCGGGCAGCTGCAGTGATGGTTTCGTCGCCAAGGGCAAGCCGGCACCGGCCGGCCCGGCCGGCAGCCGCCAGGGCGTGAACGATTTCACCGGCTGGTTTGCCGGCAACCCGGAGATGGCCGGCGATTACCTGGGCTACGACGGCCCCTACCCGCCGTTCAACGACGAGCGCGTGCACCGTTACTTCTTCCGCGTGTTCGCGCTGGACGTGGCGACGCTGGACCTGCCGCCGCGCTTCACCGCCGCCGATGCCTACCGCGCCATGCACGGCCACGTGCTGGCCGAAGCCACGCTGCACGGCACCTACACACTGAACCCGGCGCTGTAACCCCCAGGTAGAGTCGAGCTTGCTCGACTCTACAAAGGCGAACGGCAATACCCAGCAAACCCCGCCAGAAACGCATCGGCCTCAGTCCGATGCGCCTCCGAGCCCAGCACATCGGCCACCTGCTGCGGCTCCAGGCCCAGTACCGGCACACGCAGGAACAGTTCGGCACTGAACCCCGAACTTACGGTGGACAGCACCGCACGCAGTGCCTGCAGCATGTCCTCGCCACGATGCGAGGCATGCACCAGCGCAATCGGCCGACCCACGATCTGGTCGCCGGAGACCAGCCAATCAATGGCGTTCTTCAGGCCGCCGGGAATGCCGCGCACGTACTCCGGGCTGCACACCAGCACGCCGTCGCTCTGCGCGATCGCCGCCTTGAAGGCGGTGACGCTGCACGGCTCATCGGCGCCTTCGAGATCGGGCGAGAACACGGGCAGATCGCCGATGCCGATGTAGACCTCCAGCGCCATGCCTATCGGTGCGATGGCCTGCAGCGCCCGTAGCAGCGCGGTGTTGGTGGATTGCCGGCGCACGCTGCCGGAGATGGCGAGAATCTTCATCGCCGCAAGGCTAGCACGCAGGCGTGCGCCCCTTTATCTGTAGAGCCGAGCCATGCTCGGCTGGGCTTTCTGTAGCGTCGAGCCATGCTCGACTGCTTTCGGCACAGTCGAGCAGGGCTCGACGCTACAGAAGCGAGCCGACTGACAGCCGGCTCTACCCCGCGGTGATCGGCGTTACTTCCCGGTCGCCGACTCGACCACCATATCCAGCACGTACGCCTGCGACGGCGCGTCGGCCGGCGGGTTCTTCACCGCGAAGCGCTTCACCCGCACCACGTTGCGCACGCCGTCTTCGTGGGTGTAGCCCTCGATGTTGCCGTAGAAGTTCTCGAACTTGCCCGGCTCGCCCTGCTTCAGGCCCTTGTCGTCGAACTTCACCTCACGCACCTGCAGGCACTGGTAATCCGGAATCAGCGGGTGCGAGCACTTCTGGGTCTTCGCGGCCACTTCCAGGAACACGGTTTCGCCCGGGCCGCCGTAGCGGGTTTCGGCGGTCGGTTCCGGTGCGAACACCAGCACGTCGCCCTTGCCGGTGGTCAGGCTCAGCGTGCCATCGGCATCCGGCGCGGCCTTCAGTTCGCCCTGCAGGCGGCTGGACACCGCTTCATCCAGCGCCATCAGCGCCTTGTCGGTGCAGGCCATCATGGTCGATGCCATCGCGCCCACCTTCAGCGTGCCGTTCTCCAACGTGTAACCACCGCCCAGGCGGTTGCAGGTGTTGCTCACCGACAGGCGGCCATCGGCGAAGTCCAGGGTGACGGGCTTGTCAGCGCGGGCGAACAGCGCATCGATGCGCGTGCCGTCGGCCGCGGTGGCCTGCTTCAGCAACCAGTGCTGGCTCTGCAGGCGCTGCGCATCCAGGTGCGCCAGCGTCTGCTGGTCCGCTGCCTTGGTGGCGGCCGGGGCCACGTCGTCGCCGCCGGTACCGGCGGGTGCCGGGGGCTGGCTGCAGGCGGCCAGCAGGGCCAGCGGGAGGAGCAGGGTGAGCGTGCGGTTCATGGTGGTGAGTCTCCTTGAGGAACCTGGAAAAACGGGTCGGGACCGGGAATGGGGTTGCCCGGTCCCGGCGTTGTTCAGCTACCGGCAGGCAACCACAGCAGCAATGCAGCGCCGAGGGCGATGCGGTAGACGGCAAACGCGGTGAATTTGTGCGACTTGATGTAGCCCATCAGCCACTTCACTACGACGAAGCCGGTGATGGCGGCGGCAACGAAGGCCACGCCGACGTCGGTCCAGTTCTCGCTGGCCAGGTTTCCTTCCTTGGCCAGTTCCAGGAAGGTGTAGGCGCTGGCGGCGAACATGGTGGGAATGCCCAGCAGGAACACGAACTCGGCCGCAGCCGCGCGGCGGCTCAGGCCCAGCAGCATGGCCAGGAAGATCGCCGAGGCCGAACGCGAGGTGCCGGGGAACACGCCGGCCACCACCTGCGCCAGGCCCACGCCGATCGCCACCGTCCAGGTCACCTGGTCACGGTCGGGCAGGCGTGCGGTGTAGGCCTCCACCAGCAGCATCCAGACGCCGCCGATGATCAGCGCCCAGGCCACCGGGCCCACGGTTTCCGGCAGCGACCAGCCGGCCTTGCGCACCACCAGGCCGACCACGGCGGTCACCAGGAAGGCCGCGCCCAGCTTGAACACGTACTCGCGGTTTTCGCGCTGGCCGAAGCCGGTGGCCAGCTGCAGCAGGCGCTGGCGGAACACCAGCACCACGGCCAGGATCGCGCCGGCCTGGATGATGATGTTGAAGAAGTCCGAACGCGCGCCCAGCCAGTGCTGGGCAATCAGCAGGTGGCCGGTGCTGGAGATCGGCAGGAATTCGGTGAGGCCTTCAAGAATGCCCAGCAACAGGGCGGAGAGCAGATCGGACATGGAGGGCGTGGATGCGGGCAGCGGAAGAAGGAAGGTCGAGAGGATAGACGATCCCTGCCGCACCAAACGGGTGCGCGCGGTGGTGCATGCACCCCTTTGGTGCGCGCTGACCTGCACCGCGCTGGGGCGAGACATTGAAAATCAATGACTTGCGATTCATAAAAAGTTGGCACGGTCGTTGCTACACCTCATCAGGCATTCATCCCCATCCGAGGTCGTACCGATGTCCGTGGAAAACGTTGAGAAGCTGATCAAGGACAACCAGATCGAGTTTGTCGATCTGCGTTTCGTGGATATGCGTGGCGTCGAGCAGCACGTCACCTTCCCGGTCAGCATCATCGAACCGTCGCTGTTCGAAGAAGGCAAGATGTTCGACGGCAGCTCCATTGCCGGCTGGAAGGGCATCAACGAATCGGACATGGTCCTGCTGCCCGACACCACCAGCGCCTACGTCGATCCGTTCTACGCCGATCCGACCATCGTCATCAGCTGCGACATCCTCGACCCGGCCACCATGCAGCCGTACGGCCGCTGCCCGCGCGGCATCGCCAAGCGCGCCGAGGCCTACCTGAAGTCCTCCGGCATTGCCGAAACCGCGTTCTTCGGCCCGGAGCCGGAATTCTTCATCTTCGATTCGGTCCGTTTCGCCAATGAAATGGGCAACACCTTCTTCAAGGTCGATTCGGAAGAAGCCGCCTGGAACAGCGGTGCCAAGTACGACGGCGCCAACAGCGGCTACCGTCCGGGCGTGAAGGGTGGTTACTTCCCCGTTCCGCCGACCGATACCCTGCACGACCTGCGCGCTGAAATGTGCAAGACCCTGGAACAGGTCGGCATCGAAGTGGAAGTGCAGCACCACGAAGTGGCCACCGCCGGCCAGTGCGAAATCGGCACCAAGTTCAGCACCCTGGTGCAGAAGGCCGACGAACTGCTGCGCATGAAGTACGTCATCAAGAACGTGGCGCACCGCAACGGCAAGACCGTCACCTTCATGCCCAAGCCGATCGTCGGCGACAACGGCAGCGGCATGCACGTGCACCAGTCGCTGTCCAAGGGCGGCACCAACCTGTTCTCCGGTGACGGCTACGGCGGCCTGAGCCAGCTGGCGCTGTGGTACATCGGCGGCATCTTCAAGCACGCCAAGGCCATCAACGCCTTCGCCAACTCGGGCACCAACAGCTACAAGCGCCTGGTGCCGGGCTTCGAAGCCCCGGTGATGCTGGCCTACTCGGCCCGCAACCGTTCGGCCTCGTGCCGCATTCCGTGGGTGTCCAACCCGAAGGCACGCCGCATCGAAATGCGCTTCCCCGATCCGATCCAGTCGGGCTACCTGACCTTCACCGCGCTGATGATGGCCGGCCTGGACGGCATCAAGAACCAGATCGACCCGGGCGCACCGAGCGACAAGGATCTGTACGACCTGCCGCCGGAAGAAGAAAAGCTGATCCCGCAGGTCTGCTCCTCGCTGGACCAGGCCCTGGAAGCGCTGGACAAGGACCGCGAGTTCCTCAAGGCCGGCGGCGTGATGAGCGATGACTTCATCGACGGTTACATCGCGCTGAAGATGCAGGAAGTGACCAAGTTCCGCGCGGCGACCCACCCGCTGGAATACCAGCTGTACTACGCCAGCTGACCGGGCGGTGATGGCGGTGGGTACCCCTCCCACCCGCCGCCATCGCCTCCGTTCTCTGCGGCTGGGGAGCCGCCGTTGTAGAGCGGACCGTTGGTCCGCTGATCCAGGGGCAAGAGAGACCGGATACGCGACATGGGCCGCCCTCCCTCCCGCGTCGGCCGTGCAAGGAGAGAGGCACGGCCGTCCCGGCCCATTACGTGTCCGGTGCAACAGCCACGGCCATCAGCACGATGGCCCGTGGTTGCCTGATGCCATCGCGCGTTGACGCGGTGGCCCCATCCACCATCGGGACATGCGCATGAAACTGATCTCCGCCATCATCCGACCGTTCAAGCTCGACGAGGTCCGCGAGGCCCTCTCCGACGCTGGCGTGTCGGGCATCACCGTGACCGAAGTAAAAGGTTTCGGTCGCCAGAAGGGCCACACCGAGCTGTATCGCGGCGCCGAGTACGTCGTCGATTTCCTGCCCAAGATCAAGATCGAAACCGTGGTCACCGACGAGCGTGCCGACGCGGTGATCGAAGCGATCCAATCGTCTGCAGGCACCGGCAAGATCGGCGACGGCAAGATCTTCGTCACTGCCGTCGAGCAGGTCATCCGTATCCGCACCGGCGAAATCGGTGCCGACGCGCTGTAACCCCTTCCGGAGACTCCCCCAATGAAGATGCGCCTTCTCACCGGGTGGCAAGCCCGGTTCCATCTGGTGTGCCTGTTGATGCTGCTCAGCGCGCTGGCCGCAGGTGCCTGGCCGGGCACTGCCCACGCCCAGGCCCAGGTCTCGCCGCTGCCCACCGAACCGGTCGCGGTCGAGCCGCTGCAGGCTCCGGTGGCCGCTGCCCCGGCCGCTGCAGAAGCGGCAGCCCCCGCCTTCGACCACGGCGACGTGGCCTGGATGCTGACCTCCACCCTGCTGGTGCTGCTGATGGTGGTGCCGGGCCTGGCCCTGTTCTACGGCGGCCTGGTGCGGTCCAAGAACGTGCTGTCGGTGCTCAGCCAGATCCTGGTGGTGTTCTCGCTGGTGCTGCTGCTGTGGGTGGCCTATGGCTACAGCGCGGTGTTCAGCGCCGGCAATCCGTTCTTCGGCTCATTCACCGAGTTCGCGTTCCTGAAGGGCTTCACCCCCGATTCGGTCGGCAACACGCCCATCAAGGGCCTGCCGGATTACCTGTTCGTCGCCTTCCAGTCGACCTTCGCCGGCATCACCACCGCGCTGATCGTCGGCGCCTTCGCCGAACGCATCAAGTTCCGCGCGGTGCTGCTGTTCTCGGCGCTGTGGTTCACCCTCAGCTACATCCCGATGGCACACATCGTCTGGGGTGGCGGTTACCTGGGTGAAATGGGCGCGATCGACTTCGCCGGTGGCACCGTGGTGCACATCAACGCGGGCGTGGCCGGCCTGGTCGGCGCCTGGTTCCTCGGCAAGCGACTGGGCTATGGCCAGACCGCGCTGAAGCCGCACAACGTGCCGTTCACCTACATCGGCGCGATGCTGCTGTGGGTGGGCTGGTTCGGCTTCAACGCCGGCTCGGCCGCGGCGGCCGACACCGTCGCTTCGCTGGCCTTCCTCAACACCGTGCTGGCCACGGCTGCTGCAGTGCTGGGCTGGACCCTGGTCGAGGCGATCACCAAGGGCAAGCCGTCGGCACTGGGTGCCGCCTCGGGTGCGGTGGCCGGCCTGGTCGGCATCACCCCGGCCTGCGGCACCGTGGGCCCGCTGGGCGCCATCGTCATCGGCCTGGTCGCCGGTGTGGTCTGCGTGTGGGGCGTCACCGGCCTGAAGCGCCTGCTGAAGGTGGACGACACCGCCGACGTGTTCGGTGTGCACGGCGTGGGCGGCATCGTCGGTGCCATCCTCACCGGTGTGTTCAGCGCGCAGTCGCTGGGCGGCACCAAGGCCGATCTGGATATCGGCCACCAGGTGTGGGTGCAGGTGGTCAGCGTCGGCCTCACCGTGGTCTGGTCGGCGGTGGTCACCGCGGCCATCCTGCTGCTGGTGAAGGTGGTGGTCGGCCTGCGCGTGACCGAAGAGGCCGAACGTACCGGCCTGGATGTCACGTCGCACGGTGAATCGGCCTACGAGGCCTGATTCAACGGCGGGCGGCCTGCGAAGGTCGCCCGCCATCTGGCACATGGCATGGCAGGTGCCACGCTTGCCTGGCACTTCCTGCAGCGCCCTCCACGCATGGCGTGGATCTACCCCAGGCATGCATCGTCGCGCGTGATCGCGCACAATCGAACGCATGCACCCGATCCGCACTCCCCTGATGCTCTCGGCCTGCCTGCTGCTGGCCGCCTGTGCTTCCACCCCGCACGAAAGCCGCAATCCGCTGGCCACCTGGGTGCCATCGCCAAACCAGAACGCGCGCGATCCGGTCGTCATCGTCATCCACCACACCGAACAGGATTCGGTGCAGCAGAGCCTGCACACGCTGCGCACCGCCAACAGCGGTGGCCGGGTCAGTGCGCATTACCTCATCGGTGCCGATGGCCACCGCTATCAGCTGGTCAGCGACGAGCGCCGCGCATGGCATGCGGGCTCCGGCCGCTGGGGCACCATCACCGATCTCAACTCGGCCTCCATCGGCATCGAACTGGACAACAACGGCAGCACGCCGTTCGCGCCGGCGCAGATTGCATCGCTGATCCTGCTGCTGCGTGACCTCACCGAGCGCCTGAACATCCCGCCGCGGCAGGTGATCGGCCACGCCGATCTCGCGCCCACCCGCAAGGCCGACCCCAGCCGTTTCTTCCCGTGGCAGCAGCTGGCCGAGGCCGGCTTCGGCGTGTGGCCGCGCGCCAGTGATGGTCCCGCACCGGAAGGCTTCGACGCTTGGAATGCGATGGCCCGATTCGGCTACCCGCTGGAGGATCGTGACGCGGCGGTCGCTGCCTTCCATCGCCGCTTCCGCGGCAGCGACGACCTGCCGAAGACGCTGGATGCCGAGGACGCCCGCATCCTGCATTCGCTGCTGCTGCAGACACCGTAGCAGACAGCGCAGGGCCGGATTGCCGGTAGCGGCGGGCATGGCCTGGCGCTACCGAAGGTTGCCGGGCCACCACCGGCCCCACTACATTGCGACGATGATCACTGTTACGTCGCCGCGCGCGCTCCTCACCGTCCTGGCCGTTGCCCTGCTCGCCGGCTGCGCCACCACCGGCACCCGTCCCGGTGCCCCCGTGGCCGCCAAGCCCGCTGCAGCCACCTACGCCAAGGTCGACTGGAAAGTGCTGCCGACGGTCTCCGATACCGACCTGCAGGCCGGCTTTGTCGCCTGGCGCAGCAGCTGCACCAGGCTGAAGAACGATGCGGTCTGGGTCCAGCCCTGCGCGACCGCCGCCACCGTGTCCGACAAGGACCCGGCGGCCATCCGCCAGTTCCTGCAGCGCGACCTCGATGTGTACGCACTGCGCGCCGGTGGCCAGCAGGCCGATGGCCTGATCACCGGCTACTACGAACCCATCTACCCCGGCAGCCTGACCCGCACGGCCACCGCCACAGTGCCGGTGTATGGCACGCCCGACGATCTGATCGTGGTGCAGCTGGACAGCCTCTACCCCGAGCTGAAGGGCAAGCGCCTGCGTGGCCGCCTCGACGGCAAGGTGCTCAAGCCCTACGACGACGCCGCCACCATCGCCAGCAAAGGTTCCAAAGCGCCTGTGCTGGCTTGGCTGACCGACCCGATGGACCTGCAGCTGCTGCAGATCCAGGGCTCGGGCCGCGTGCGCCTGGCCGATGGCAGCCAGGTGCGGCTGGCCTATGCCGACCAGAACGGCCACCCCTACCGCGCCATCGGCCGCTGGCTGGTGGACCAGGGCGAGCTGAAGAAGGAAGACGTCACCATGGACGCGATCCGCGCATGGGCGAAGCTGCACCCGGCGCGCGTGCCGGAGCTGCTGCGCAGCAACCCCAGCTACGTGTTCTTCGTGCGCAATGCCGACAGCCCGGAAGGCCCGCGCGGTTCGCTGAACGTGCCGCTGACCGCAGGCTACAGCGTGGCGGTGGACCGCAGCGTGGTGCCGCTGGGCAGCCTGCTGTGGCTGTCCACCACGCGCCCGGATGGCAGCCCGTTGGTGCGCCCGGTGGCCGCGCAGGACACCGGCGGTGCCATCGCCGGTGAAGTACGTGCCGATCTGTACTGGGGCAGTGGCGACGCCGCCGGCAAGCTGGCCGGTGACATGAAGCAGAAGGGCAACCTCTGGATGCTGTGGCCGAAGGGCGCGCCCCTGCCGAACTGAACCGGCAGGGGGCGGATCCCTTGCAGCAGGCAAGGGCTCTGGCCCCGGATGGCTGATAATGGCGCCATTCCGAACTCTCCGGCCGCCGCTGCGGCCAGGACCCCTGCAATGAAGAACATCAAGAACAACACCGCCAGGAAGTACTACAAGCACTGGGCCGAATCGGGCCTGGGCAAGGGCAACGTGCTGATGGAAGCCCGCGGCGAGAAGATCGTGCGCCAGGTGGAAATCTACGGCACCAAGATGGTCTGGGCCGATGAGCATGCCCACAGTGATGACCGTTTCCTGCTGGCCGACCAGCCCGTCTCGTTCCTGGATTTTGACGAAGACGACGAAATCTCCGCGCGCGAATTTGAAAGCGCCTGGAAGAAGGCCAGGGAAGCCACCGGCTACCCGGTGTAACCACCGCTCCACCCCGCTTTGTAGAGTCGAGCCATGCTCGACTGCTCCCGGCAACGGCAGTCGAGCTAGCTCGACTCTACGGGCTTCGTGCGTAAAATGTTATATAATTACATTTCATCCGCGCCCTTCCACCCCCATGAAGACTCCCACGCTGGTGGCCGCCCTCGCGGCCGCTCCGTTCGCCCCTGAAGCGTTCGCACAGTCCGCCGATGCCGCGCTCACCCTCGGCAAGGTGCAGGTGCACCAGCACGGCGAAGGCCAGCTCAGCGCACACCAGGTGCTGACCTCGGTGGACGTGCTCGGCGCGGACCAGATCGAAGACCGCAACGTCGCGCACAGCTGGGAACTGCTGGGGCAGATGCCCGGTATCCAGCTCACCGAAACGCGGCAGGGTGCCGAATCAGGCAAGGTCAGCTTCCGCGCCTTCAACGGCGAGGGTTACCTCAACGCCATCAAGACCCTCATCGACGGCATCCCCAGCAACGTCAACAGCGGCAACCAGCGCTTCATCGACATGCTGTTTCCGCTGGAAATCAGCTATATCGAAGTGGTGCGCGGGACCAACGACCCGCGCTATGGCCTGCACAACATCGGCGGCAACGTGAACTTCGGTACGCGCCAGGGCGGCAACTACACCGATGCGCGGCTGGCCTACGGCAGCTACAACACCCGTGATGCGCAGTTGGCGATCGGCCGCGAAAGCAATGGGTTCGCGCAGAACTACTTCATCGGCACCCAGGCCAGCGATGGCTACCGCGACCACGACACCTCGAAGAAGTACTCGCTGGGCGGCAAGTGGTTCCATGGCTCGCTGGACGACGGCCTGCGCGTGGGCCTGACCGCACGCGTCTACCACCACGAAGCGGACGAACCCGGCTTCATGACGGCCGACGAACTGCGCACGCATCGTCGTGGCAGCGACCTGCGCAACGGCAACGATGGCGATGACCGCGACATGCGGCAGATCGCCGCGCACGTCGACCTGAAGCTGTCCGACGCGGTGACCTTCGGCACGCGGCTGTACTACAACCGCTATGAAGACGACCGCCGGGTCACCTTCAGCGATCTGCCCACCGGCAACCTGCCGCGCCAGCGCCGCGTGTGGGATGAGCGCCAGACCGGCCTGCTCAGCACGCTCACCTGGCAGGCCAGCCCCGCGCTCACCGTCGAAGGCGGCCTGAACTACGAGCAGCAGGACAACGGCTACATCCGCGAGCGCTACGCCTACGCAGAACCCACCGATTTCAGCCAGGCACCGGCGCGCGTGCAGAACGATGACCGCCACAGCTTCGACAACTGGGGCGCCTACGTGCAGGCCATCTACCAACCGGCCGAGGCGTGGAAGATCGTGCCGGCCTACCGTATCGACCGCTTCAGTGGCAGCACGCACCTGATGAACGGCGTCAGCGGCCGCCTGCAGGACTACGGCACCATCGGCCAGCCCAAGCTGAGCGTCATCCACAGCCTGGGCCAGACCACC
The DNA here is from genome assembly GCF_035634915.1 of Stenotrophomonas sp. Lineage (GTDB taxonomy): Bacteria > Pseudomonadota > Gammaproteobacteria > Xanthomonadales > Xanthomonadaceae > Stenotrophomonas. The sequence continues at coordinate 208,170 of NZ_DASQCB010000005.1, read as the reverse complement.
CATGTCTATGCCAACTGGGGCCGCACCTTCCAGGTGCTGACCGGCTCCACCGCGCCGGCCTACCTCACCCCGGGGCAGGCGCCGATGCAGCCGTCCACCAACACCGGCATGGAGCTGGGCCTGAAGTTCCAGCCGTTCGCCGGCAGCCAGGCGCGCGTGGCGGTGTGGCAGCAGGATGCGGAAAACGAGGTGTCCAACATGCCGGCCACCGGCACCACGGTCACCCTGGGCAAGACCCGCCGCCGCGGCGTGGATGCGCAGCTGAGCCTGCAGCTGGGCGATGACTGGACGGTGTGGGCGTCGCACGCCTACCAGGAAGCGAAGATCACCCGCGATGACCGCGATGCCAGCATTTCGCTGCAGGGCAGGGAAGTGGCGGCCACCCCGCGCCACATCAGCAACCTGAGCGTGGACTACCGCGCCAGTGATGCACTGCGCCTCGGCCTGCAGGCCCGCGCACAAGGCGACTACTACCTGGAAGAGCGCAACGAGGCCGGCAAGTTCGGCGGCTTCGCCGTGCTCGACCTCAGCGCCGCGTACCAGATCAACCCGCGCTGGAGCGTGGACCTGCAGCTGAAGAACGTCACCGGCCGCGAATACGCCTACGCCTGGTACGACAGCTTCTTCTGGGACAGCGCCCGCCCGATGTTCTCGCCGGCCCCGGGCCGCAGCGTGTTCGTCGGCCTGAACATGAAGCTGTAGCCCGGCCACACATCCGGTAGTGGTCGAGCTTGCTCGACCTGCAGGGGTCAGAGCCCTTTCCTGACGGAAAGGGAGCCGACCCCGGACCCCCGTTTTGCACTACATTGGTGCAATGTCCGACCCCTCACCCCCGCCGTCCCTCGATGCCCTCGGCACGCCGCTGGCCTGGGCCGGGGCCGATGGCCGCATCATTGGCTGCAATCCCGCCTTCGCCCGCTGGCTGGGCGTCAGCATCCGCCGCCTGATCGGCCAGCCGCTGGCCGCGCTGGAAGTGCAGGGCGAGGCGCTGGCCCATTTCCTCGCCCGCGATGAGCGCGACAGCCTGCGGCTGCACCGCCTGGCGCTGGCCCTGCCGGGCGAGGGCGCGCGCTTCGCCGAGGGCTGGATGAGCCGGCGCGACGATGGCGGCTGGCTGCTGGAAGCACATCCGGTCGACGAATTCCCGGGCCTCGACCCGACCCAGGCCCTGCCCAGCGCGCTCAGTGCCGCGCTGAAGGGTCTGGCCCACGAGCTGCGCAATCCGCTGGCCGGGCTGAAGGGCGCGGCGCAGCTGCTGGCCCGCCGCGCCGCCCAGCGCGATGCCAGCGAGCGCGAGCTGATCGAGCTGATCGGCTCGGAGATCGAACGCCTCAATGGCCTGCTCGACCAGCTGCTGTCGCCGGCCCCGGCCGCACCGCATGCGCCGCTGAACATCCACGCCTCGCTGGAACGCGTGCTGCGTCTGGCCGAGAGCGAGGCTGGCTGGGCCGTGCGCCTGCAGCGCGACTACGACCCCAGCATTCCCGAACTCGATGGCGATGCCGACCGCCTCACCCAGGCGGTGTGGAACCTGGTGCGCAACGCCATCCAGGCCGGCGCCGGGGTCATCACCCTGCGTACGCGCGTGGAGCATGGCGCGCGCATTGCCGAACAGCTGCACACCCTGGCGCTGCGCCTGGAAATTGCCGACGACGGCCGTGGCGTGCCCGAGGAACTGGCCGAGCACCTGTTCCTGCCGCTGGTCAGTGGCCGCGCCGAAGGCACTGGCCTCGGCTTGGCGCTGGCCCAGCAGGTGGCGCGCGAACACCGCGGCACGCTCACCTACCGCTCGCGGCCGGGCCATACCGTGTTCACCCTGCTGCTGCCGATCGGCAACGGCGCCGCCCCGGCCGAGGAGGCCCCGCGCGATGTCTGATTCCCCCACCTCCGCGCAGCGCATCTGGGTGGTCGACGATGACCGCGCCGTGCGCTTCGTGCTGTGCACCGCGCTGCGCGAGGCCGGCTACCAGGTTGTCGATTTCGACAGTGCCGCCCCTGCGCTGCAGGCCTTGAACGAAGGCCCGGCACCCGCGTTGCTGTTCACCGATGTGCGCATGCCCGGCGACGACGGCCTGGTGCTGCTGGACAAGCTGAAGGCCGCGCTGCCGCAGCTGCCGGTGGTGGTGATGTCGGCCTACACCGATGTCGCCAGCACGGCCGGGGCGTTCCGTGGTGGCGCGCATGAGTTCCTGTCCAAACCCTTTGACCTGGACGATGCGGTGGCGCTGGCCCAGCGCGTGCTGCCCGCCGTGGCGCCGGCACTGGCCGCGCCCACCCCGGTGGCCGAGACGCCCAGCGACCAGCCGCCGCAGCTGGTAGGCGATACACCTCCGATGCGCGCGCTGTTCCGCGCCATCGGTCGCCTGGCGCAGGCACCGCTGGCGGTGCTCATCACCGGCGAAACCGGCACCGGCAAGGAGCTGGTGGCCAACGCCCTGCATCGCGAATCGCCGCGTGCGCAGGGGCCGTTCGTGGCGCTCAACACCGCCGCCATTCCGGCCGAACTGCTGGAAAGCGAACTGTTCGGCCACGAGGCCGGCGCGTTCACCGGTGCCCAGCGCCGCCACATCGGCCGCTTCGAGCAGGCCAACGGCGGCACGCTGTTCCTCGATGAAATCGGCGACATGCCGCTGCCCCTGCAGACGCGCCTGCTGCGCGTGCTGGCCCAGGGCGAATTCTTCCGCGTCGGTGGCCGCGAACTGATCCATGTGGACGTGCGCGTGGTAGCGGCGACCCACCAGGATCTGGAGGGGCTGGTCACGCAGGGCAAATTCCGCGCCGACCTGCTGCATCGCCTGGACGTGGTGCGCCTGCAGCTGCCGCCGCTGCGCGACCGCCGCGAAGACATCGCGCAGCTGGCCACCACCTTCCTGGCCGCTGCCGCGCACAAGCTGGATACACCGCCGAAGCGGCTCACCGCCGCCGCCCTGCAGGCGCTGCGCGAGCACGACTGGCCGGGCAACGTGCGCGAACTGGAGAACGTCTGCTGGCGCATGGCCGCGCTCGCCGCCGCCGACACCATCGGCGTGGCCGATGTCGATACCGCGCTGAACCGGCCGCGCAGCCGCCGAAGCAACGCAGGGGGTGACCCCGGCCAGTGGGAAACGCTGCTGTCCGAGTGGGCACGACGGCAGCTGGCCGAAGGCACCGAAGGCCTGCATGCGCAGGTGCGCGAGCGCGTGGACCACGCCCTGCTGGAAGCCGCGTTGCAGATCACCCATGGCCGACGCGCCGAAGCCGCCGCACGGCTCGGCCTGGGCCGTAACACGCTGACCCGCAAACTGGGCGCCGGCCGCCGCCGCGGGGGCCATTGAACGGCCCCTGCACGCGGTCCTCGCGCCCGCTTGCCGAACTGTTGATCCGCCATGGACGATGCCGTCCGTAGTGTTCCCTGCAAGGAGTTCCCTGATGCGCCTGTCCTTTGCCATCCTGCCGCTGTCCGCCGCCGTGCTGCTGTCTGCCTGTGGCAGCGCACCGCAGAAGCCGCAGCCCACGCCGCCGCCGGTGGTCACCACGCCGGTGGCCCAGCTGGCCGAAGCCAACCTGGCGCCGGCCTCGGCCAGCATCGTCAGTGGCCGCCTGGTGCTGAAGACCGAAAGCGGTGGCGTGCACCTGACCGGCCTGGTCGGTGGCCTGCAGCCGATGCAGCAGGCGGGTTTCCATATCCACGAGCGCGGTGACTGCAGCGCGGTGGATGCCAGCAGCGCCGGCAACCACTTCAATCCCGGGGGCAGCGCGCATGGCCGTGCCGGCAGCGGCAAGCACCAACTGGGCGACATCGACAACCTGCAGGCCGACGCCCAGGGCCGCGCGAATGTCGATGTGCACCTGAAGGGCGTTACCCTTGGGGGAGGCGCCGCCACCGATATCGCCGGACGTGCACTGGTCGTGCATGCCAACGCCGATGATTATCGCAGCCAGCCCGCCGGCAATGCCGGCGTCCGCATCGCCTGCGGTGTGATCCGGGTTACCCGCTGATCGCCACGGGCATCATTCCAAGGAGAGTTCCATGCGTCTGATCCATACCTCGCTGTTCGCGGCCATCGCCGCCCTGGGCCTGGCGGCCTGCAACCAGCAGCCGGCAGCGGCCCCGGAAGCCCCGGCCGCCACCCCGGCCGAAGGCTCGGCAGCACCGGCTGATCCGGCCGCTGCCCCGGCCACCGAAGCCGCCCCGGCCACCGATGCCACGGCCAGCGCCGAACTGGCACCGACCCAGGGCAACGAGACCAAGGGCAGCGTCACCTTCAAGGTCGTCGACGGCAAGGTGCACGTGACCGGCCAGATCACCGGCCTGAAGCCGGGCAGCGAGCACGGCTTCCACATCCACGAGAAGGGCGACTGCAGCGCGCCGGACGGCATGAGCGCCGGTGGCCACTTCAATCCGGGCAAGCAGGACCACGGCAACGTTTCGGCCGATCCGCACCACGGCGGCGACATGCCCAACATCAAGGCCGACGACAAGGGCGTGGCCACCATCGACAGCCCGGTCTCGAGCAACGTCAACATCGGCAAGGGTGATGACTTCGACATCATCGGCCGCGGCCTGATCGTCCACGCCGATGCGGACGATTACCACACCCAGCCGACCGGCAACGCCGGTGCGCGCCTGGCCTGCGCGGTCATCCAGAAGGCCCCGTAAGGCACAACCGCTTCCTGTAGAGCCGAGCCCATGCTCGGCTGCTCTGCAGGCGGCCTGAGCCGAGCATGGGCTCGGCTCTACAACCACCCGCACGGGCGTTGTGGATCAGCGCGCCAGCAGCTCGCGCGCGTCCTGCCCTGCCTCGCAATGCACGAACAGCACCGGCACGCCGTGCGCTTCCAGCACCGCGGCCATCTGCCGCTGGCGCATCAGGAACTGCTCGTAGATGCCCTGCAGGCGGTCGCAGTCGCCCTTGCTGTGGTTGTAGTACGCGCACCAGCCGGCTGGATCGAACAGCGCCATGCGCGCCTCGCCCTGCGTATAGCGCAGCAGCGGCTCCGGGGCGTTGTCCAGCCACTCGTCCTGGCCGGGGGCCAGGATCGCGGTCTCGATCAGCGGCCACAGCGCGGCCAGGCCCTGGTTGTCGTACTGCATCGACATCATCGCGGCCAGATCATTCACGGTGAAGTAGCGCGCGTGCTCGATGCGGGCACCGAAGCTGTTCTGCGCCATCAGCGCCGTATCGGCATGGGCCATGCCATTGGCCAGCAGCACGTCTTCCAGCGCATCGGCCACGGCCGCAGTGGTGGCCACGTCGCTGCCGGTCAGCAGGAAGGGCACCACGCGCAGGCCACCGCCTACCAGGGTCGCATCGGCCTGGAACGGCAGCGGCACTTCACCATCGGCGCCGGCACCAAAGGCCAGCAGGCGCGGGCCCCGGTTGCGGCCCGGGGCGCGCATCTGCAGTTCTTCAAGGCGGCGGTGGATCGGCCAGCCCGGGCGCAGGACTTCGGCGGGGTCGAAATGGGCGGCGGCGAACACCAGGTCCAGCTCAGCCACCTGCGGCACCAGCTTGGCCAGGTCACGGCCGATACGCTCGGCCAGTTCGCCGGCCTGGTCGGCGCTGAGCACCGCCTGGCGGGGGATTTCGCCGTTGGCCAGTTCCAGGGCCAGCACGCCAGGGGCATTCATCGCGGGGTCGGGTTTGCTCATGGTTCCACGGTTGGCCCATCACAGGGCGGCAGCTACACTTGGCGCCATTATGCCTGCTCCGTCGTGCAGGCCATGTTGCAGACACCCTCATCCATGCCAGGTATCTCCATGCCCAACGCTCGTCCCGTCGCCATCCTCGGTGGCGTCCGCATTCCGTTCTGCCGCCAGAACACCGCGTATTCGGATGTCGGCAATCTCGGCATGTCGGTGCGGACGCTGGGCGCGCTGGTCGAACGCTTCGGCCTGCACGGCCAGCAGCTGGGTGAAGTGGCCATGGGCGCGGTCATCAAGCATTCCAGCGACTGGAATCTGGGCCGCGAAGCCACGCTCTCCTCCGGATTGTCGCCTTTGACCCCGGGCATCACCCTGCAGCGCGCCTGTGGCACCTCGCTGGACAGCATCATCACGGTGGCCAACAAGATCGCCCTGGGGCAGATCGAATCGGGCATCGGCGGCGGCTCGGACACCACCTCCGACGTGCCGATCGTCTACGGCAAGAAGCTGCGCGCGCGCCTGCTGGCTGCCAACCGGGCCAAGAGCACCGGCGACAAGATCCGCGCGCTGACCTCCGGCTTCAAGCTCTCCGAACTCAAGCCCGAATTTCCCGGCGTGGCCGAGCCGCGCACCGGCAAGAGCATGGGCGACCACTGCGAGGACATGGCCAAGGAATGGAACATCTCGCGCGATTCGCAGGACGAATGGGCGGTGTCCTCGCACAAGAAGCTGGCCGCCGCCTATGAGCGCGGTTTCTTCAATGATCTGATCGCGCCGTTCCGTGGCGTCGAGCGTGACAACATCCTGCGCGCCGACACCTCGCTGGAAAAGCTGGCCACGCTGAAGCCGGCCTTCGACAAGGTGTCCGGCCGTGGCACGCTGACCGCCGCCAATTCCACCCCGCTCACCGATGGTGCCGCCGCGGTGCTGCTGGCCAGCGAGGAATGGGCCTGCGCGCACGGCCACGAGCCGCAGGCCTACCTGCGTGATGCCCACGTGTCGGCGGTGGATTTCGTGCACGGCGAAGGCCTGCTGATGGCACCAACCGTGGCCGTGCCGGAGATGCTCAAGCGCAACGGCCTGACCCTGCAGGACTTCGACATCTACGAGATCCACGAAGCCTTCGCCGCGCAGGTGCTGTGCACCCTGCGTGCGTGGGAGAGCGAGGATTACTGCCGCAACCGCCTGGGCCTGGATGCACCGATGGGTCGCATCGACCCGGACAAGATCAACCTGCTGGGTTCGTCGCTGGCCACCGGCCACCCGTTTGCTGCCACCGGCGCGCGCGTGATCGCGACGGCCGCCAAGCAGCTGGCCGAACGCGGCGGTGGCCGCGCGCTGGTGTCGATCTGCACCGCCGGTGGCATGGGCGTAGTGGCGATCGTCGAACGCTGATCGCAACGGTAGTGCCGGCCGCTGGCCGGCAATCCCGAGCGCCAACCAAGGTTGGCGACTACCAGGTCAACAAAAACGCCGCCCATCGGGCGGCGTTTTCGTTGCGCGATGCATCGACGGTCACGGTACCCGCGGGTTGCCGAACTCGTCGCGCACCTCATTGGCGTCATACACCGGCGGCTGCGCAGCGATGGGCAGCTCTTCCACCGTGTTGCGCGGCACGGAATCAGCGGCATGCACCAGGGCCACGCTGTCCTCGCCACGCTGCAGGCGCAGCGCATTGGCCAGGCACTGCGCGGCGAGCGCATGTTCGCCGCGCTGGGCAAACGCTTCACCCAGTGCCTCCCAGGCCGGCGCACCGGCACCGGCGGCGATGGCCTCGTGCAGGAACGCATCGGCGGCATCCCACTGCTGCTGGGCCAGGGCGATACGGCCCTGCGCCAGGCGCAGCGCGGCCGAATCCTCGTGCACGTTGCGCCAACGCGCCAGGTTCGCCTGGCGGGTGGCCAGGCGCTCGGCGGGCAGGCGACCGTACAGTCCCACCAGCTCGTCGTTCCAGCGATGGTCCAGCGCCTGTTCCACGGCCAGCAGCGCCGGTTCGTCCCAATCAAGGGCCACGGCGCGGGTGGCATAGGCGGCCACCACGTCCGGAGTCGGTCGTAGCGCTTTCGGCGTGGCTTCCCACTGCGCCGCCAGCGCGTTCACGTCGCCCGCTTCCAGCAGGGCCTGCGCGGCCAGGCGGGCTTCCAGTTCACTGTTGGCGTCCGCTGGCAGCACCTTGCTCTGCCGCAACGCACCCAGCTGGCCGTAAGCCTCGTGCGCGCGACCGGCCTGGGCCAGCGCTTCGGTGCGCAGCCACAGGCCGCGCGGCGGCAGTGGCTGGATCGCCGCAGCGTCCAGCACATTGATCGCATCCACTGGCAGATCACGCGCCAGCAGCTGTTCGGCGCGCAACAGCGCCTGCAGCGTCGCATCGCGCTCGCCCAGGCGCTGCAGCAGTGTTTCGCCTGCGGCGGCATCGGCGCGCGACTGCGCACTGCGTACCGCATTGGCCAGCGCCACCGCGCTCACCTCCGGGTCGGCCGCCGCGCCATCCAGCAGCTTTTCCGCGCGCTGCCAGTGGCCGTGTTCGTAGGCCTGCAGGCCATCGATCAGGCGCACGCGGCCCTGCTTGCGGCGGTAGCGGCCCCAGGCGCGGAACGGTGCCGCGACCAGGCTCCACAGCAGCCACAGCACCAGCACGCCGATCACCGACAGCAGGGCCACCTTGGGCAGGTTGCTGTGGTAGTCGTAGCCGCCGTAGCGCAGGGTCACCTCGCCGTAGCGGTTCAGGTCATCGGTGCCCAGCCATTGCGCGGCGACCACGCCGATGGCCACGGCCAGCAGCAGCACGACCAGGGATTGCAGCGGTTTCATTGGGTATTACCTCCGGTCGGTCTGGGAGCGCTGGTCTGGGGCCGCAGTTGTTGCAGGGTGCTGCCAAGCACGCTGCTCTCGGCCTGCAGGGGGGCCTGGCGCAAGGCCTGAAGTTCAGCATGTTGTGCGCGCAGGCCCGGTGAATCCGGCCAGCGCCGCTGCGCCCAATGGGCCACGCGGTCCAGCGCGGCATCGCGGCCACTGCGGTCGCCACGCTCGATCGCCGCGCGTGCCAGGGTCAGTTCCAGCTGCAGCGCGTCATCGGCGGCGGTGCGTTCGGCCTGGGTCAGCGGGCCATTCAGGCGGCTGGGAGTGATATCCACGAACGGGGCCAGCGCCGATTGCCACCACGGCTTGGCAGCTGCTTCGGCCGGCGAGGGCGGCAGTTCCGAAGGCAGGCCCTGCAGCGCCCGGGCCACCGCATCCAAGCGATGCAGCGCCTGCACGCGCGGGCCTGTGCCCAGTGCATCCAGCGCGTCGCGTTCCTGCACCAGCGCCTGGCGCAGGTTCAGGCCTTCGTTGTCCGGCAGATCGGCCAACGCGGTGGCGGCCTGCGCATACAGGCGGCGCGCACCTTCCACATCGTCGGCAAAGGCCAGCCGTTGCGCGGCCTGGGTCAGCAGCAGCTCGGCCTCGTCGCGCTGCACGGCCTGGCGGCCCTGGTTGGCACTTTCGGTCAGCCGGGTCAGGTTCTCTTCCAGCAGCGCGCTGCGCTGGGACAGACCCAGCATTTCATCGCGCAGCACGCGGTTGGTGGCGGCCGCATCCTGCAGGCGCTGGCTGGTCGCGCGCTGGTCGCGGCGCAGGGCCTCGACGGTAGCCTCCAGCCTTCAGCTGCACGTCCGTGGTCTGCGCCTGTGCCGCCCGGTCGCGCTGCTGTTGCTGCCAGTAGTGCCAGCCGGCATAGCCACCGGCGCCCAGCACCATCACCACGGCAAGCGGCAGCAGCCAGCGCGGGGGGCGGCGGGTCGGGGCAGGTGGCAGGGTTTCGTTCATCAGGCTTCCTTGTCGGCGGCGTCGCCGGATCGGTTCCGGCAGGCAGCGTTACGGCACAGCATCCCTGTTGGCGATGACCCCGGCAAGCGTGCGCCGGGCGCCTGTTCAGGTCGCTGCCGGGGCAGTGAGTGCGGCGTGTGCGGCCGCCGTCATCTGGGTGACAGTGGGCCCTTCGCTGCGCACTACGCGGGCCAGCCCCAGGGCCTGCGCCTGCTCGGCCAGGCGCGCGCTGGCCGCCAGCACGATGGCCTGTTCAGCCAAGCGCTGCTGCCAACCGGGGGACAACTGCTGCCAAACCCGCTGCAATGCTTCGCCGCTGCTGACCGCCAGCAGCCACGGTGTGGCCGAGCGAGCCAATTGCGCCAGACTTCGCCGTGATACCCGCAGCGGCACCCGTTGGTAGACGTCGGCGCGAACGATCCGCGCTCCGGCCGCTTCCAACTGCGCGGCAATCAGCCCACGGCCGCCCGGCGCGGTCACCAGGCCGATCTGCATGCCGCGCACATCGGCCAGCACCGGCAGGCCCAGCAGGCCTTCGCTGTCCATGCGCTGCGGCGCATGCACCTCGGCGATGCCCTGCGCGTGCAGGGCGCGCGCGGTGCCTTCGCCCACGGTCAGCCACGGGCCGCGCTGGGTCGCGGGCAGGGCACGCAGCGCCGCAGCGGCCTCGACCGCAGCCGGGCTGGTGAACACCACGCGCGTGCAGGCCAGCGCCTGGTTCAGCCGCTGTTCGACCGCCGCGCCCTGCAGGCGCTGCAGCCGCCACGGCGGCAATGCCACGGTGGCCCCGCCCAGCCTGGCCGCAGCCTGCCTCAGCCCGGCATGCTGCCCCTGCGGGCGCAGCGAAATCAGGGTCCAGCCAGTGGGTATCGTATGGTTGGCCATTGACGTCATTATGCGGGCCCTTCGTTGTCGTGGTTGCTGCTCGATGTCCGCTGATGCCCTGACCTCCTCGCTGGCCGCCCTGCAGGACGTGCTTGACTGCATGCCGGCGGTCCGTGCGATGCAGATCCGCCTGGACGGCTATGCCGACGGCGTGCTGCGCATCACCGCGCCGCTGGCGGCCAACGTCAACGACAAGGGCAACGCCTTCGGTGGCAGCCTGGCCTCGGTGCTCACCCTGTCCGGCTGGGCCCTGGTCAGCCTGCGCCTGCGCCTGGCCGGGCACGATGCCGAGGTCTACGTGGCCGACAGCAACCTGCGCTACCTGGCCCCGGTCTACGAAGACCTGCACGCCCACGCTGAAACCGCCGAAGCCAGCAGCTGGGACACCTTCCTGGCCACCTTCCGCCAGCGCGGCAAGGCCCGCATCAGCATCGTCGCCCGCCAGCCGGGCGCCGATGGCCGCTCGGCCGCCGAGCTGAGCGGTCGCTTCGTTGCCTTCGCCAAAGGGTAGGATGGCAGGCTGACGTCCTGGGGAAACCACCGATGCGCCGCCTGATCCAGATCCTGATGTGCTCCCTGCTGCTGGTCAGCGCCGTGGCCAGTGCGGCCGGCGGCGACCTCACCCGCAAGCAGCGCAAGCTGCTGGAAGAGACCCAGATCGCCTACGGCGCCACCATCCGCTGGGGCAGCATGGACGATGCCATCGGCTACCTGGACCCGCAGCTGCGCAAGGACAAGCCGATCACCGAATTCGAACTCAACCGCTACGCGCAGCTGCGCGTGTCCTCCTACCGCGAGCGCAGCAGCGCCTCGCTGGAAGGGGGCGAGGTCGAGCGCCGGGTGGAAATCGGGGTGATCAACCAGAACACCCAGGCCGAGCGCACCGTGGTGGTGGTCGAGCGCTGGCGCTGGGATGCCGAGGCCAAGCGCTGGTGGCAGTCGGCCGGCCTGCCGGACCTGTGGAAGGGGCAGTGACGGGCCCCCTGCGGCTTGTGCGACAATCGGCGCCCGCTTAATCGACCCGTGACCTGAGTGAATTACGAAGAGTTGCTGGCCTTTGCAGGCCGAAACCCGATGCTGTCTGCGGCCCTGGTCGGCCTGACCGTGGCCCTCATCGTCACCGAAACCCGCCGCCTGTTTCGGGGCTACAAGGGCATCAAGCCGGCCGAGCTGACCCACCTGATGAATGCCGGTGGCGCGGTCGTGGTCGATCTGTCGCCCAGCGCTGACTTCGAAAAGGGCCACATCGCCGGCAGCCGCAGCGCCCAGGCCAGCGCCTTCGGTGCAGAGCACAAGCTGGTGGCCAACGCCAAACAGAGCCCGGTGGTACTGGTGTGCCGCAGCGGCAACGCCTCTGAAACCGCCGCCAAGGCGCTGAAGAAGGCCGGTTTCGAGAAGGTCTTCGTGCTGGACGGCGGCATTCCCGCCTGGCAGCAGGCCGAGTTGCCGCTGGTCAAGGGCCGCAACTGATCGCAGCGGGATGGCGGAACCGGCCTTGTATGGGCCTGCCGCCGCCCCCAACCCTGTAGTTCGACACTCGTTTTCATTGCATTCATTGGAGTTACTGGAAATGTCCGAAGAGACCACCAACGGCGCCGTCGCGCCGGTCGATGCCGCCAACGGCCCCGCGTTCACCGTCGAGAAGATCTACGTCAAGGACGTTTCCTTCGAGTCGCCGAATGCCCCGACCATCTTCAATGACCAGGTGCAGCCGGAACTGCAGCTCAACCTGAACCAGCAGGTGCAGCGCCTGGGCGAGAACGCCTTCGAAGTCGTGCTGGCCGTCACCCTGACCTGCCAGGCCGGTGAGCGCACCGCCTACGTGGCCGAAGTGAAGCAGGCTGGCGTGTTCGGCCTGGTCGGCCTGGACCCGCAGTCGATCGACGTGCTGCTCGGCACCCAGTGCCCGAACATCCTGTTCCCGTACGTGCGCCAGCTGGTCAGCGACCTGATCCAGGCCGGCGGCTTCCCGCCGTTCTTCCTGCAGCCGATCAACTTCGAAGGCCTGTACGCAGAAACCCTGCGCCAGCGCCAGGAGCAGGGCGACGCACCGTCGCTGGCTGACTCCGAGCCGGCCGGCAACGCCTGATCCCCCCTGCGACGTCACGGATGAGCACTACCGCTGACAAGATTGCCGTGCTTGGCGCCGGTTCCTGGGGAACCGCGCTGGCCACCCTGCTTGCCCGGCACGGTCACCCGACCGTGCTGTGGGGGCGCGATGCCGCCGTGGTCGACGCCATCGACCAGCGCCACGAGAACCCGCGTTACCTGCCGGGCATCCCCCTGCCGGACAGCCTGCGTGCGACCACCGACATGGCAGCCGCCCTGCAGGATGCCGCCTGGGTGCTGGTGGTGACCCCGTCGCACGCGTTCAACGAAACCGTGCGTGCGCTGGCACCGCTGCGTCCGGCCGGTGCCGGCGTGGCGTGGGCCACCAAGGGTTTTGAACCCGGTTCGGGCCGCTTCCTGCATGAAGTGGCGCGCGAGATCCTGGGTGACGACGTGCCGCTGGCCGTGGTCACCGGGCCGTCGTTCGCCAAGGAAGTGACCCTGGGCCTGCCCACCGCCATCACCGTGCACGGCGACGTGCCGGAGTTCGCGCAGACCGTGGCCGAAGCCATGCATGGCCCGGCGTTCCGCGCCTATACGGGCGATGACATGGTGGGTGCCGAGCTGGGCGGCGCGATGAAGAACGTGCTGGCCGTGGCCACCGGCGTGGCCGATGGCATGCAGCTGGGCTTGAACGCCCGTGCCGGCCTGATCACGCGTGGTCTGAACGAGATGCTGCGGCTGGCCGCCGCCATCGGTGCCAAGCCGGAAACCCTGATGGGCCTGGCCGGCCTGGGCGACCTGGTGCTGACCTGCACCGGCGACCTGTCGCGTAACCGCCGCTTGGGCCTGGCCCTGGGCCGTGGGCAGACGCTGCAGGATGCCGTGCGCGAGATCGGCCAGGTGGTGGAATCGGTGCAGACCGCCGACGAAGTGATGCGACAGGCGCGCCGCCATGGCATCGACCTGCCCATCTCTGATCGTGTGCGTGCCGTGCTGCACGGCGAGCAGACGCCTGCAGAAGGCCTGCGCGCCCTGCTGGCGCGGGAACAGAAGCCGGAGTATCCGGACACGCTGTTCAAGTGAATCGAAAAGCCCCGGCCACGCGCCGGGGTTTTTTTTGCTTCTGGTGGCTGCCAAATCTTGGTTGGCAACGGCACCGCGCGTGGTCCGTCCACGCATGGCGTGGATCTACCTCGGCGATGCGGTAGCGCCGGGCCATGCCCGGCGGAACGCTGGCACCGGGCGTCACCCCTCAGGGCGCATGCGCGCGCTGGCTTGTGCGTTCAGCGCCAGCGCTGCCATCGCCAAGCCTTCCATCACCCGGTCACCGGGGTAATCCTCATTCGGCCCGTTCTGGCGGATGCGCTCGGCGGCCAGCAGCAGTTCCAGAACGATGGCCAGGCCGGCGCGTGCGCAGTCCGCATCGGCAAGGGCGATACGGCGGCCGACGCGCAGATTCGATTCCGGCCAGGGCTGGCCATCGGCAGCAACGCCACTGCCGATACGTTTCAGTGCGTGGATGAAGGCGCTGCAGTCGCGGACGATGTCGGGCGCATCGTCACGTTCGGTGTTGGCGGGGTGTGTCCGGAAAACGTCGGTGTGGTCATGGCGAGAACTCCGTGCAGAACAGACGGTAGCCGCCACACAGAGGTGGCGGGCGGAGACGTGGCTCGAAAACCGGAAGATTGAGTACAGACCGGCAGGCACAGGGCCTCCACGCTCCGCCCGCCATGGCCGGCAGACGGATTGCCAGCCGGCGCCATGCAGGTGACGCCGGCTGGCAAGCGCAAACAACGTACTCAATCTGACGGGTTTTCGAGGCCCGGCCACCCGTTGTCGGTGGCACGCCATCTGTACCTGCGTACTGGGGCAGCGCCCATCAGACAAGTTGCAAACCGCATTCGACACAAGACGTTTTCAGCATTCTTGCATGCTGTTGAGCCGCGCCAAACGCATGCGCCGCAAGGCTCGACGGCGGTCGGGCAATTTGCGACATGCGTCGAAGATGCCGATGCACGACAAGAGACCATTGCATGCCGATAGCGACAGAGCGGAGGTCGTCCTGCACATCCGCTCACTTACGCGACAGAACGAGCCTTCCACCTGTGTTGGAAGTGATCCTGTATCTGCGCAGAGAGTTGAGCGCACCGACGCTACCAGCTGCTATGGCGATAGCAACCGCAGACGTGGCAGTGGATACCCCAAGGATTGATACTGCGCCTACACCAACGACTGCACTGGCCGGAGTAGCCGTACCTCCGGTGCCGAGCGCAACAATCACCGCTACGGCGATTGCGCCCAGGGCGATCGCCCATGCAACCTTGCCGGTTGCCTTGATTCTGATGACCTTCCTTGCCAGATCGCCTTCGATCTCTATCGTTTCATTTTCATTCTTGAGTGCCTCACCGAGATCCTTCTCATTACTGACTGCCATGGGTTCGCTCTTGTAGATGATGTATGGGTGGGAATAAACAACTTGAGGATGTGTCAGATTGCGTGTCGCCTTACCTCACGGACCGAGCGCTGACCTTGCTTGTACAAGCCGCGGATGGAGCCATCCTTCGAGGAACATCTGACGGCGTAATTCTCGCTCAGTACCTTGCGAATCATGGCGCTCTCATCAACTTCTTCGCATTGCTGCAGCGTGTTTCCGCCGATGCCCCCCGCTGAAATACGGAAAGCCACGTTTCCACTGCTGCGACGCTTCATCTTTACAGGGAATATTTCTGCGCCGCTTTCAAGAATGAAACTGAATGCAAGGGAGAAACGCTCTTGATCTGATGCCACGAAAATCTCCTGGTTGGGCGTGCTGGGTAGATCCGAGGCGTCCAGCGCTTCGGCGGAAATTGCACGCGCATCCTCTGCCTGGATATTGTCGATGGAATAGGATCCCCCGTGATAGATGGGAATCTTATGCCCCTTGGTCCAAGGGTACCTGTAGCGCGTGTCAGGGCGCGGCGGCACAGAGGTCCAGCCCCTGCCGCAGACGGCGCAGGTCGGGTTTCGGCTGGTCTTTACTTGTAATCCTGGCTGTATCGCGCGCACGGCCAATCAGCAGAACTTGCGCCGGTCACTGTCGAGGGTCGCAAGGTGACGCCCCGCATGGCATATCGTCCACCGCCGTGCATTGAAGTCACAACCTCGACCCGTGTTGTGCGTGGCGATACATCCACCGCCAGCTGTGTGCTCCGCAGCTTGGCGGGACCCTGGATGCTGCAGCTGACCCAGTCCTGCCTGCGCCAGGTATCGTGGGAGGTGAGTGTGACCCGAACCCTCGATCCGGCATCGACCTCGGTCTCAGCCAGCGTGAGCAGGTAATGAGTGCCACCGCCACCGCCACCGGGCCGGACCGCGTATGCATAGCCGCAGGTCTTGGTAAGGCCGGTCGCCACCTCGATCGCTGCGCCACCTGACGATTCAGGGGAGCCTCCGAAGCTCTGCGTACAGGTCGAGCCGACGGTGCGGGGACCCTCGCGCCATGACCTTGGAACCAAAGACAGAAAGGCCGCCAGTGCAATAAGCAGGACCAGCACCATCAGAGACGCCGCGCCGAAGAGCGTCCATCGAACACGATTGTCGCGGTACTGGCTCGAGGTCTTCTGCGTATGCATCTGAGCGACGATTCCGTCCTGGCATCAACATGCAGTCTAGCGTCTCTGCATGTCAGGGCGTGCCAGGCAGATCCGAGGCCCCTGCTTGCACCGCACGTGTATCGCCATTCGCCAGCAGCACATAACCACCTGGCATTTCAGCATTGGGCCTTGAGCGGGGTTAATGAACCTGCAATGTCTGCTGCGCTTCGCAAGGCAAACAGGCAGCGCTTCCCCCACTACCCGTATTCCCCACGATGACGATTGCTCGTTCCTCACTGCGCCCGCGATTGCTGGCGTTGGCGGTGTTGCTTGCCACCGCGTCCCCCGCACTGCATGCCCAGTCCACCACCGGCGCCATCGCCGGCCTCGCGCCCCCTTCGGCGCATCGCATCTTCGTCCGCAGCGACACCGGCCTCACCCGTGAGGTGACGGTGGACGCGCGCGGCCGCTACACCATCGGCCAGCTGCCGCTGGGCCGCTATTCCGTGGAAGCGCGCGATGCCGGCGGCAAGGTGCTGCAGACCCGTGAGGGCGTTGCGCTGACGGTGGGTACCAGCACCGAAGTGTCGTTCGGCGAGGTCACGCGCCTGGATGGCGTGCAGGTCAGCGCCGACCGCGCGGCCGCCGCGATCGATGTCAGCAGCGTTGACTCGCGCACGGTGATCACCGCCGAGCAGCTGCAGCGCCTGCCGCTGGGCCGCTCGGCCGAGGCCATCGCCCAGCTTGCACCGGGCGTGGTCGGCAACGGTGGCAACGGCAGCTATGCCGGCCCGACCGGCGCGCAGCTGGTCAGCTTCGGCGGTTCGTCGGCGGCCGAGAACGCTTACTACATCAACGGCTTCAACAGCACCGATCCGCTGCGCGGCCTCGGTGGCCTGACGCTGCCTTATGGCAGCATCGACCAGCAGGAAATCTACACCGGTGGATACAGTGCCAAGTACGGTCGCTCCGATGGTGGCGTCATCAATGCCGTTGGCAAGCGCGGTACCAACGACTGGCACTTCGGTGGACAGTTCACCTGGGAACCAGCCTCCACCCGCTCGGACAAGGACGACGTGCGCTACCCCGGCAACGGTGCGCTGTATTCACCGGAGAGCAAGGACCGCGAGTGGGTGACCACCCAGAGCATCTACGCCGGCGGCCCGTTGGTTGAAGACAAGCTGTTCTTCTTCGGCTCCTACGAGCTGGAGCGCCGCGAAGGCACCGACGTCAAGAATGTCGAGGCGACCAACTCCTACTCGAAGTATGAGTACAACCGTCCGCGCTGGTACGCCAAGCTGGACTGGAACATCACCGACAACCACCTGCTGGAACTGACCGGTGCGTCCAGCCGCAATGTCTTCCGCGGCGACATCTTCGCTTACGACTACGACACGCTGACCCGTGGTGCGCAGCGCGGCAAGGAAGACACCACCAAGACCGGCGGCGACCTGTGGACGGCCAAGTACACCGGCTACCTGACCGACCGCCTCACCGTGAGCGCGCAGTACGGTGAGATGAAGACCGATGACTACATCGGCAACCCGGCCTACAACGGCAGCCTGACCTACATCAACAGCGCCAACCTGCAGAACCCTGCGCTCAACGGCGGCACGCCGATCACCAACGCGCAGACCACCTCGCTGCTGGTCGATCCGGCGCGTGGCAACCGCAGCAACAACCTGCGCCTGGATGCGAACTATGTCCTGGGCGACCACAGCATCACCGTGGGCATCGACAACCAGAACGCACGTGCGCTCAACCGGGGTTCGGTGGCCTCGGCCGATGGCTACTACTGGATCTATGGCCAGTCGAACCCGAACGTGCCGATCAATACCGGCCTGGGCGTGCCCGCTACCGGTGGCATCCGTAATGGTGAAGACGGCTACTACGTGCGCCAATACATCTACAGTGCACTGGCCTCGGTACGCGCGTCGCAGCGGGCGCAGTACATTGAGGACAACTGGCAGGTGACCGACCGCCTGCTGCTGAACCTGGGCCTGCGCCTGGACCAGTTCACCAACTACAACCGCGACGGCGACGCCTACATCAAGCAGACCAGCGGGCAGTGGGCGCCGCGCCTGGGCTTCAGCTGGGATGTCGGCGGTGACGGCCGCTTCAAGGTGTTCGGCAACGTGGGCCGCTACTATCTGGCGCTGCCGTTGAACCCCGCGTTCAATGCGGCCGGTGCCACGCTGGCCACCTCCACGTACTACACCTACGGTGGTATCGACAGCAACGGCTACCCGACCGACCTTACCCAGTTCTCCGATGCGGTGTCGTCCAACAACAACTATGGTCTGCTGCCGGACGCGAAGACGGTGGCCACCTCTGGCATCAAACCGTCCTTCCAGGATGAGTTCATCCTTGGCTTCACCAAGGCGCTGGGCCAGGACTGGGTGTACGGCGCGAAGGCGACCTATCGCGTGCTGCGCAGCGGCGTGGATGACTACTGCGATATCGATGCGGTACTCGGCAAGGCCAGCAGCCTTGGCTACAACGTCACCAAGGACAGCAACCCGGTCAGCTGCTGGCTGATCAACCCCGGTCGCGCGAACACCTTCAATCTGGTCGACACCAGCGGCAATTACGTGAGCGTGCCGCTGACCAATGCCGAGATGGGCTTCCCGAAGTTCAAGCGCAACTACTACGCGGTGAACCTGTCGCTGGAACATCCGTTCGATGGCCGCTGGTACGGCCGTGCGGACTACACCTGGTCGCGCAGCTACGGCACCACTGAAGGCCAGCTGCTGTCGGGCATCGGCCAGACGGCGGTGTCGACCACGCAGGCCTGGGATTACGCCCAGCTGATGGAGCACACCAACGGGCCGCAGAGCAACGACCACACCCACCAGTTCAAGCTGCACGGCTACTACCAGCTGACGCCGGAATGGCTGGTCTCGGCCAATGTGCGGGTGATCTCGGGTACGCCGTTCAGCGCGCTGGGTTCGTATGGCCCTGACTTCGAGGATCCCTCCGGCTATGGCATCGCCTACCACTTCTACAACGGCCAGCCGGCGCCTCCGGGCAGCCAGGGGCGGCTGCCGTGGCTGAAGCAGCTGGACCTGGGCGTGTCCTACCGCCCGGCCGCCGCCGAGGGCCGCCTAGGCTTCAACCTGGATGTGTTCAACGTGTTCAACAGCCAGGTGGCGCTGTGGAAATCGCCGTATTCCGAGCTGGACCCGGGCCAGCCTGACCCGCTGTACGGCGCGGCCACCGTGCGCCAGGCACCGCGCTCGCTGCGGGTGAGCGTGAGTTACGACTACTGAGGGAGTGGGTCGGGCATGGCCCGACGCTACCGTGGTCGCAAAGCCGTGTAGAGCCGAGCCCATGCTCGGCTGTACCGCCGTCACCGCCCGGCCAGTTCCTCGCGCACGATCTGCGCGCCGGCACTGAGCGCACGCAGCTTGCCGCGCGCCACCTCGCGCGACAGCGGCGCCATGCCGCAGTTCGTGCAGGGGTAGAGCTTGTCCGCATCCACGAACTGCAGCGCCTTGCGCAGGGTATTGGCCACTTCTTCCGGCGTTTCCACCTTGCTGGAGGCCACGTCGATGGCGCCCACCATCACCTTCTTGCCGCGCACCAGCTCGATCAGGTCGATCGGCACGTGCGAGTTGTGGCATTCCAGCGAGATGAGGTCGATGCTGGATTTCTGCAGCTTCGGGAAGGACTCCTCGTACTGGCGCCATTCCGAACCCAGCGTCTGCTTCCAGTCGGTGTTGGCCTTGATGCCGTAGCCGTAGCAGATGTGCACGGCGGTCTCGCACTTCAAGCCTTCAATCGCGCGTTCCAGCGTGGCAACGCCCCACTCGTTCACTTCGTCGAAGAACACGTTGAAGGCAGGTTCGTCGAACTGGATGATATCCACGCCGGCTGCTTCCAGTTCCTTCGCTTCCTCGTTGAGGATCCTGGCGAATTCCCAGGCCAGCTTCTCGCGGCTCTTGTAGTGCGCGTCGTACAGCGTGTCGATCATGGTCATCGGGCCGGGCAGGGCCCACTTGATCGGCTGCGTGGTCTTGCTGCGCAGGAACTTCGCATCGTCGACGAACACCGGCTTCGGGCGGCTGACTGCACCGACCACGGTCGGCACGCTGGCGTCGTAGCGGTTGCGGATGCGCACGGTCTCGCGCTTGTCGAAGTCAACGCCGTCGAGGTGTTCGATGAAGGTGGTGACGAAATGCTGCCGGGTCTGTTCGCCGTCGCTGACGATGTCGATGCCGGCAAGCTGCTGCTCCTGCAGCGCCAGCAGCAGCGCATCCTGCTTGCCTTCGGTCAGTACGTCATCCTGCAGTTTCCAGGGCGACCAGAGCTTTTCGGGCTCGGCCAGCCAGGAGGGCTTGGGCAGGCTGCCAGCGGTGGAGGTGGGCAGTAGTTTCTTCATCGTGTGCGGGGTCTTGTGTCCTGGGGAAGGGAGAAGCGAGGGATCAGCGGGCAGCCCACTGCTCAAGCACGGCGCGGTAAGGCTTGATGAAATGTTCTTCAGTGAACCGGCCCTGTTTGACGGCCAGCTGGCTGCGCTCTTCGCGGTCGTAGACGATGCGGGTGGACGAGTAATCCTGGTGCTTCAGACTGGGCTGGTAGACCTTGCCGGCCACCGAATTGGCGTTGTAGATCTCCGGGCGGTAGATCTTCTGGAACGCTTCCATGGTGCTGATGGTGCCGATCAGTTCCAGGTTCGAGTAATCACCCAGCAGGTCGCCCTGGAAGTAGAACGCCAGCGGCGCGACGCTGCCTGGCGGCATGAAGTAGCGCACCTGCAGGCCCATCTTGTCGAAGTACTGGTCGGTGGGCGAGAACTCGCCCTGGCGGTACTCCACGCCGAGGATGGGATGCTGGTTTTCGGTGCGGTGGTAGGTCTTGCTGCTGGACACGCTGATGCAGATGACCGGTGCCTTGCTGAAGCTGGCGCGGTAGGCGTCGGACCCCAGGAAATGCTTGAACAGCTTGCCGTGCAGGTCGCCGAAGCCTTCAGGGATGGCGAACGTCGCCTTGCCTTCGTTGCTGGCCGGCAGCACGACGCTGAAATCGTAGTCACGCACATAGGAGGAGAAGTTGTTGCCGACGATGCCCTCGGTACGCGTGCCGGTGCGGGTATCGACAATGGTCGGGCGCAGCACTTCGATCAGCGGGAACGGATCGCTGTCCTCAGCGCCATCGATGTGCATCTCCACCGAGATGATGTCCAGCTCGACCGCGTAGCGATCGGCATTCGGGTTGTCCCAGTGCGCCAGATCATTGAAGCGGTTGTTGATCATGCCCAGGGTGTTGCGCAGGTTCTCCTGGCGCGAGGCGCCGCGCGCCAGGTTGGCGAAGTTGGTGGTGATGCGCGTACCGTCGGCCGGCTGGTAATCCTCGTTGAACGGGATGCGGGTGATGCGAAAGGTGAAGGCGTCGGTGGTCATAGGCAGCAGTCCAGTTACTTAGAGGGCGTCGGCGGTTTCGGCGGGCGCAGGCGTTGAGCGGTGGGACAGCGCCAGCAGCGGCAGTGCCCGCTGCACGGCCAGGCGTGCGCGCTGCAGCAGGGCCTCGTCCTGCACGCGGCCATCGGCGAAATCCTTGTCGGTGGCGTAGACACCCAGCGGCAGGGTGCGGGCCTGGAAGAAGCTGAAAAGTGGCCGCAGCTGGTGGTCGATCATCAGCGCGTGGCGCTCGCTGCCGCCGGTGGCGGCCAGCAGAGTGGGGGTATCAACCAGCGCATCCTGGTGGATGAAATCGAAGAAGTGCTTGAACAGGCCGGTGTAGGAGCCGCGGTAGACCGGCGTGGCGACCACCAGCACGTCGGCCTGTTCGACCGTGGCCAGCGCCTGTTCGGCGGCCTCGGGCAGCTGCGAGCGCCACAGCGCACCGGCCAGCTGCGGGGCCAGCTGGCCCAGTTCGATCAGGTGCGTCTCGCTCGGCACGTGCTCACCCATGAGGTCCAGCAGGTGTTCGCACAGGGTGGCGGCCCGCGAGGGACGCTGCAGTCCGCCGGAGACGGCGACGATACGGAGGGGGCGGTGGGGAGCAGGCATGACCCGATCCTAGACAGGCCCTCCCATGACGTAAAATGGTTTTACTTCACACATCCATGAATGGGATTCATCGACATGCTGGAACGGATCCACCTGAGCATCGTGCAGCAGGTCGAGCTGCAGGGCTCGCTGACCGCCGCTGCGGGCGTGCTCAACCTGACCCAGTCGGCGTTGAGCCACAGCATGAAGAAGCTGGAGCAGCAGCTGGGCACCGATGTCTGGCTGCGCGAAGGCCGCAGCCTGCGCCTGACCCAGGCCGGCCAGTACCTGCTGGCCGTGGCCAACCGGGTACTGCCGCAGCTTGATCTGGCCGAGGAGCGGCTGGGCCAGTTCGCCCAGGGCGAGCGCGGCTCGCTGCGCATCGGCATGGAATGCCACCCCTGCTACCAGTGGCTGCTGAAGATCGTCTCGCCCTACCTGGCGGCCTGGCCGGACGTGGATGTGGACGTGAAGCAGAAATTCCAGTTTGGTGGCATCGGCGCCCTGTTCGGCTACGAGATCGACCTGCTGGTGACGCCCGACCCGCTGTTGAAACCGGGCCTGACGTTCGTGCCGGTGTTCGATTACGAGCAGGTGCTGGTGGTGGCCAAGCGTCACGCATTGGCCAAGGCGGACTACGTGAAGCCGCGCCAGCTGACCCAGGAAGTGCTGATCAGCTACCCGGTGCCGTTCGAGCGCCTGGACATCTACAACCAGTTCCTGCTGCCGGCCGGGGTCACCCCACGCCGCCACAAGGCCATCGAAACCACCGACATCATGATGCAGATGGTGGCCAGCGGCCGCGGCGTGGCCGCCATGCCGCGCTGGCTGGTGGAGGAGTACGCGGCACGCATGGACGTGGTGCCGGTGCGGTTGGGGGCCAAGGGCATTCCCAAGCAGATCTACCTGGGCGCGCGCGAGGCCGACACCGGCACTGATTACCTGCAGGCCTTCGTCGAACTGGCCCGCGGCAGCTCCCTCGCCGGCACGCTGCGCGGGGGCGAGTGATGTCCGCAGCATCCGGGCGCGGTGCGCGTGCCTACATCGATGCCTGTTCGCTGGAAGTCAGCGCGAAAGCCATGCCCGCGCTGGTTGCCGAGGTGGCTCGCATCGTACCGGGAACGATGATCTCGATTCCCTACCTGGCCAGCGAAGACGATGATGCGCGTCTGGCCGCAGCACGCACGGTGCGTGCGCTGGGGCTGCAGCCGATGCCACACCTGTCCGCGCGCCGCATCGGTTCGCAGGCCGCGCTGGAACGCTTCATCGCGCGTGCGGTGGGCGAGGCCGGTGTCGAGCAATGCCTGCTGATTGCCGGTGATCTGGCCACGCCTGCCGGGCCGTTTGCCGACAGTGCATCCCTCATCGAGACCGGCCTGCTGGAACGTGCAGGCATCAAGGTGGTTGCCGTAGGCGGCCACCCGGAAGGCCATCCGCTGATGAGTGACGCCGAGCGCTGGCAGGTGCTGGAGCGCAAGTGCCAGGCCATCGAAGCGCGTGGCATGGCGCCGAAGATCATCACCCAGTTCGCCTTCGATGCTGACATCGTGCTGGCGTGGCTGGATGCACTGCGTGCGCGCGGCATCGGCCATCCGGTGCTGGTGGGCGTGCCCGGTCCGGCCAGCGTGACGCGGCTGCTGCGCTATGCAGCGATGTGTGGCGTGGGTGCCAGCGCATCGATGCTGGCGCGGTACGGCATCTCGATCGGCCGCCTTCTGGGCACGGCGGGGCCGGATGTGTTCGTTGATCGCCTGGTGGGTGGGCTCAGTGAAGCGCACGGTCCGGTCAGCCCGCACTTCTTCCCGTTCGGCGGCATCGCGCCGTCGCTGGATTGGCTGGCGCAGTACCGGCAGCGTCAGAGCGCCGGCACACGCTCGTAATCAGGGCGCGCGCACGCCTTACTTGCTGGCCGAGCGCGCGTCCTTGCTGTCGTCATGTTCGGCCTTCGCGCGGCTCTGCGCGAACTCGGGGAAGGTCTTCTCCAGCGAGTCCTTGTCCGGCAGCACATAGAACACGCCGCCCTTCTCGAATGTGGACTGGACGACCTGCTCGTAGAAGCTGGGGCTGACATTGATGCAGCCGTGGGTGACACGGTTGTCGTCCGGCGTCGGTGTCGCCAGCCGCTGGGCGCGCTTTTCTTTCGGGGTGCCCGGCGGCAGCGGGTGCATCGAGACGGCCGAATCGTAGTCCACCCACAACACACGGCCGGCGTCGTCGGACGGGCCGAAGCCACCAATGAAGCGGCCTGCGGGGGTGGTGCGGTCGTGGCCTGGAATCGCGCTCAGGGCGAGCTTGGCCACGTTCGGGGCGGAGTGATCGCCCTTGGCCGAACCAAACAGCGCCGGTGCGGCGCCGCGCAGCTTGCCGTCACTGCCGAAGATCAGCACCTGTGCGGCGGCCTTGTCCATGATCGCGAAGGGATAGCCCTCGCTGTCCTTGCTGGCGACCACCCAGCCGGCCAGTTCGATCACCGTGTCGGACACTTCCTGGCCCTGCGGCAGCTCATCAACGGCGGCGGTGGGTTGCGTAGCGGCATCCTTGGCGCCCTTGGCGCTGGCCACGCCGGTGCATGCCAGTGCCAGCGCAAGGGTCAGCGCGGTGCAGGCAGTGCGGATTGCGGGGGAGGTGTACGTACGGATGGCGCGATTCCTCGAGTGAAGACGGTCATTGAAGGGAGCCAGTGGCCATTGCAGCCACTGGCTCCCAATTCAGCTTCAGCCGCGCGGGGTACGGCGGGGAGCGGTTTCCAGCCTCTGCACGCGACCTTCGATCTGGTCCAGGCGCTGGTTGGCCTGCTGTGCGGACTGGTTGGCGGACTCGGCGCTCTGCGCCGCGCCCTGTACCTTCACATCAAGTGCGTCGAGACGCGAATTGACCTTCGCGAAGTCTTCCTTGTAGCTGGCGCACGCGCCAAGGCTGAGGGCCAGGATGGCGACGCCAAGGGGACGGGCGATCTTCAGGTGCTGCGTGGAAAGGGTCATTGCACTCCCTCCTTCGTCTGGGGAGTCTGGAATATAGCGGGCTTTTTGTTAGTTCCATGAATGCCTTTTCAGCTGCAGTTGCTGGACGTGCAGGCGCTGTGAAGAGCGCGCAGTCATGTTCAATTTGCCGCGAATTCAGCTGCGCGAGGCATGCATGTGCTACCCGCACAGGTCGATGAACATGCGGTGTGTCTGATGTGCGGTGACATCTGGAACGGCAGAAAGAGCGCAGCGTGCAGCGTGATTCGCGTGTGTGCGTTTGTAGCAGCAGAGCGCCGCTGATAGCCTGAAACGTTGTGCAGATCTGCTCTGATGGACGCCGATCCTGGTCGCCCGTGCGGTTGAAGAGCGCCAACCAAGGTTGGCACCTACCAGAGCAGTTCAGTTGTGCAGATCTGCTTTGATGGATGCCGACCTTGGTCGCCCGTGCGGTTGAAGAGCGCCAACCAAGGTTGGCACCTACCAGAGCAGTTCAGTTGTGCAGATCTGCTTTGATGGATGCCGACCTTGGTCGGCCGTGACGTTGCAGAGCGCCAACCAGGGTTGGCGCCTACCAGATCAGTTCAGTTGTGCAGATCTGCTTTGATGGATGCCGACCTTGGTCGGCCGTGACGTTGGAGAGTGCCAACCAAGGTTGGCACCTACCAGAGCAGTTCAGTTGTGCAGATCTGCTTTGATGGATGCCGACCTGGGTCGGCCGTGACGTTGGAGAGTGCCAACCAAGGTTGGCACCTACCAGAGCAGTTCAATTCTGCTTTGATGGATGCCGACCTGGGTCGGCCGTGACGTTGGAGAGCGCCAACCAGGGTTGGCACCTACCAGGTCAGTTCATGCGCCATCCGCGCGCTTCTCTCAGTTCAATCCCAGCATCCCGCGCACGCGCGACAGATCCTCGGCCAGGGTGTTCACCTTGCCCGACAGCATGCGGCGGTCACGTTCGCTCAGCTTGGCGTAGGTCTGGAAACCACCGTCGGCGGTGCGGTATTTGGCCAGGGTGTCGAACACGGCCTTGAAGTTGGCATCGGTCTTTTCCACGAACGCCTTGTCCTGCTTCACCAGCAGCGGGCGCAGCAGTTCCACGATCCTGTAGGAGCCTTCGAAATTGGCCTGGAAATCCCACAGATCGGTGTGGCTGTAGCGGTTCTCTTCGCCGGAAATCTTGGTGGCCGCCACTTCCTCCATCAGCACGGCTGCACCGCCCACCACCTTTTCCGGCGGGAAGGTCAGCGCGGTCAGGCGCTTCTGCAGTGTCAGCACGTCGGCCAGCAGCTTGTCGGCCACCGGCTCGATGTCCTTGGTGGTCTTCTGCGTCCACAGCGCGTATTCGATGCGGTGGAAGCCACCGAACGCCGGATCCTTCTCGGCCTTCTCATGGTCATCGGCGCGCGAATCGATGGCGCTGTCCATGTCGCTGAACAGTTCGGCCACCGGCTCGATTTTCTCGTAGCTGGTGCGCGTGGACGGGTACAGCGCCTTGGCTTTTTCCACGTCGCCAGCCTTGATGGCGGCGACGAATACGCGGGTGTCGGCGACCAAGGTGCGCACGTTGCCGGCCACGTACAGCTTGTACTCGGCCACCGGGCCAACCATCTGCAGCGGCGACGGCGCAGCGGCCTGTGCCGAAGTTGCAGCCGCCAGGCTGGCAGCGGCCAGGGTGAGGGAAAGCGCGAGGCAGGGTCCGTGCAGGGTCATGCGGAAGGTCCTTGGTCTGAAGCGGGTTGGGTGGGCGCGGGCGCAACGGCGTCGGCGGCCTGCAGCAGGGCGCTGCCCAGCCAGTCGCCGCGGTCGCGTACGCCGGGCAGGGTGTAGAAGAAGCCGCCGCCGACCGGCTTGATGTATTCCTCCAGCGGCTCGCCATCCAGACGTCGCTGCACGGCCAGGAAGCCCTGTTCCAGATCGGCCTGGTAGCAGATGAAGAGCAGGCCCATGTCCAGCTGCCCGGAGCGGGTCACGCCGTTGGAATAGTTGAACGGCCTGCGCAGGATCAGGTTGCGTGCGGTGTCCGCGGTGCGCGGGTTGGCCAGGCGGATGTGGGCATCCATCGGCGTGCGCTGGCCGTGCGGATCCCGGCTGAAATCCGGTACGGCATGCTCGTCGCGGCCGCCATCCAGCGGCGCGCCATCGGCCTTGCGGCGGCCCATGATGGCTTCCTGTTCCTGCAGTGGCGTGCGGTCCCAGCGCTCCACGAAGTTGCGGATGATGCGCACGGCCTGGTAACTGCCGCCTACGGCCCAGGTGGGCTCGCCACGCTCCGCGCCCACCCACACCAGCGTGTCCATCTGCCGCGCGTCGGCGGCATCGGGGTTGGCCGAGCCATCGCGGAAGCCGAGGAAGTTGCGTGCGCTCTGCGGCGGCTGCCCACGCACGGCCGGTACCGGCGGCACCGTACCTTCCTGCTTCCAGGCCAGGCTGAGCAGATCGGGCGTGTTCTTGATGATGTCGCGCAGCGCGTTGAGGTGGGTGTCGGGCGTGTTGGCGCAGAACTGGATGGACAGATCGCCGTGGCACAGGCTGGCATCGAGCGCATCATTGGGATGGGCGCGCATCTGCTGCAGGTGCAGCGGCTTCAGCGCGGCCAGGCCGAAACGATCATCGAACAGGCTCTCGCCCAGCGACACGGTGATGGTCAGCGCGTCGGGGCTGATATGCGGGCCGAGCAGGCCGGAGCTGGCCGGTGGCAGCTTCGGGTCCAGCACCGGTTCGTCGCCGCCTTCGGTGAGGAAGGCGATGCGATCGGTGAGCAGGCGGAACAAGCGCTCCAGCGCGGGGCGGTCTTCGGCCAGCACATAGAACGAAGCCAGCAGACCCGACGCCGGGCGCGGCGTGGTAATGCCGGCCTGGTGCTGGCCCAGCCACGCGACGTGCTGATCGCTGTGTGCGCTCAACGGCGCATCGGTGACGTGGCCGGTGTCTGCATCGGGCGCAGCGCCGGCACGCGTTGCAGCAGCGGCCAGCGGGCTGGCGGCCAGTGCCGCGCCGGCCACGCCCAGGCCGCCAAGCAGGCGACGCCGCGAGGGTGACTGCGGGGGTTGCGAGGGCGTACGGCTCATCGGATCACTCCAGGCCCAGGGCGGCGTTGACCTGGTCCAGCTGCGCGGCCAGTTGCTGCAGCTGCGCCGCCAGTGTCACGCGCTGCGTTGCGGGCAGCGCCACGGCGGGTGCCGGTTCGGCGGTTTCGTCGTCGCCGGCCGGCAGCTCCAAGGCAGTGCCCAGCGTCGTCAGCTGGCTGGCGATGTCCTGCTGCAGCGCAGGCTTGGCCTTGGCCAGCAGCGGTGCCAGCAGCGTCTGGATCTTCGCCGTGCCCTGCTGCAGGCCCTGCAGGTGGGCCACCTCATCGGCGGCAATATCGCCCCGGCCGTGTTTGATGTAATCGGCCACACGGTGCAGCAGGCGTGCATTGGACACCGACAATCGCTGCGGCGGGATCTCCAGCTGGCGCAGGCGTTCACCCAGGGTGCCGGCGTCGCTCTGCAGGCGCTCGGCCACCGGCACCGCTGCCTTCAGTGCAGCAACGTCCGCCGTTCCTGCAAGCACGGCCTGCACCCGGTGCAGCCCGCTGAAGGCGGGGTCGGCTTCGCGTTTCTCGTAGTACGCCGCGCGTGCGTTCAGTGCGGTGTCCAGATCGGCAAACAGTTCGGCCATCGGCTCGATGCGGCCGTAGGAGGCCGACGCCTGCGCATGCAGCGCCTGTGCCTGTGCACGGTCGCCGGCCGCCAGGGCTTCACGCAGCTGCGCGGCCAGGTCCTGCAGCGTGCCAGCTTCCAGCACCAGGTACACGCGGTACTCGGCCAGCGCGCCCACGTAGGCCACCAGCGAAGGACGCGCGGCCTCTGCATCGGAGGCTGCCGACGGAGTGACGGTGAGCGTGCCACGCGGGTTGCTCAACAGCCCGCAGGTGATTTCATAGGTGCCCGGCTGCAGCTTCACGGTCATGGTCTGGGTGAAGCCCGGCGCGATGTTCTCGCGCTCTTCCACCACCATCACGCCATCGAGGATTTCCCATTCCAGCGCACGCTGGCTGTGGTTGACGATGGCGAAGGTCGTGCGCCCGGCCGGCACGGTGATGTCGTTGGGCGTGCAGGCATTGCCCTCGATGGTGACGGTAACCGTCTGCGCGGAGGTATCGGGTGCGCGCTGGCTGGCTTTGTTGGAGGCCCACCAGAAGGCTCCCAAAGCGGCCAAGGCAAGCAGGCCCGAGCCACCCACGGCCAGGCGCAGCAGAAGGGAGGGAGAGCGGGAGGCAGGCGACATCGGCAGGGCTCAGGCAGAAGCAACGGGACGCGCCGGTGGCGCAGCGGCCGGGCGCAGGAACAGCAGGACGGTGACCAGCAGGAAGCCGACGTAGACGATCACCTCGCCCACCACCGGTGCTTCCTGGTAGCCGAACAGGCCCGACAGCAGCGCACCCAGCGGGCTGTCCAGCGGCAGCGTGCCGCTCAGGTCCACCACCACCTGCTGCAGGTGGTTCCAGAGGCCGGCTTCGTGGAACTTGCGCAGCACGCCCGCCAACAGGCCGGCGGCCACCAGCAGGATGAACAGCCCGGTGAGGCGGAAGAAGCGGCGCAGGTCCAGGCGCACACCGCCCAGGTACAGCCCGTAGCCGATGGCCACCGCCACCAGCGTGCCCAGCAGTGCGCCCACCGGCGCCTGCCAGCTGTGGCTCTGCTGGAAGATGGCCAGCAGGAAGAACACCGATTCCAGTCCCTCGCGGGCCACGGCCAGGAACACCACGCCGATCAGTGCCCAGGCCGGGCCACCCTGGTGGAGCAGGGCGCGGTCCACCGAGTTCTGCAGGTTGCCCTTGATGGACTGCGCCGCGCCGCGCATCCAGAACACCATGGAAGTGAGCATCGCCACGGCGATCAGGCCGACCACGCCCTCGAACAGTTCCTGCTGTTTCTGCGGGAATTCGGCGGCCATCAGCTGCAGCGCGGCACCGGCAAACAGGGACAGTGCGATGGCCAGGAACACGCCCACCCAGATGAAGGGCATCAACCCCTGGCGGCCACTCTGGCGCAGGTAGCCGGCGATGATGCCGACGATGAGGGCAGCTTCGATGCCCTCGCGGAGCATGATGAGGAACGGAACGAGCATGGACGGAATCCGGGGAAGGGGCACCGGTCATCCATGGCGCCTTAATGCGAATGAATCGCATTCTACTCCTTGCCGGGGCGTTCCGCAGGGGGGACGGCGGAACACTTTGTAACGGCCTGTGCGCGGGTACGGCCGCGCCACCCTGGAAGGGCGTGCAGGCCACGTTTGGTATCATGCGCGCCCCGTGGCATCGCCTCTGATGCTGAGCGTGCGCCTGCGCACCTTTCTCTCCGGCACTGCGTGCCGCACGGCTCCGTACCGATCGCACAAGGAAGACCGGCTGCTGCCTGCGGCCGCATGAAATGAAACCACCTGCAACTTCGCGTCCCGGGTTGATCCCGGTCCTGGCCCTCCTGCTGGTCGGCCTCAACCTGCGCCCCGTGCTGGCCGTGGTCAGCCTGCTCACCGATGCCATCCGTGCCAGCAATGGCATGAGCTTCGAACAGATCGGCTGGCTCACCAGCCTGCCGATGATGGCCATGGGCCTGATCGCCATGGCCGGCGGCCTGGTCTATCGCATGGGCTATCGGCGCGGCGTGGCCATGGGCCTGGCCCTCACGGCCGCCTCGGCGCTGGCCAAACTGGCGTCGCATGAACCGCTGTGGCTGATGGGCTCCAGCGTGGCCGCCGGCCTGGGCATCGGCATCGTGCAGTCGCTCATTCCCGGCTACATCAAGACCCGCTTCCCGCACCGCGTCGACCTGCTGATGGGCCTGTACGTGAGCATGATCATGGGCGGCGCGGCATTGGCGGCCGCCAGCGCATCGGCCCTGCTGCACTGGCTGGACTGGCAGGGCACGATGGCGTTCTGGGCCGTGCTGGCCATCGCCGGCATCGTGCTGTGGCTGCCCAACAGCGGGCACGCCGATGCACCTTCCACCGGCACGTCCGCCAAGGCAGTCACACCCCCCGCATTCCGTCCCTGGCAGCATGGCCGCACCTGGCTGCTGGTGGCGCTGTTCTGCGTGTCCAGCAGCTGCTACACGCTGTGCCTGGCGTGGATCGCGCCGTACATGATGGAAGCAGGTGTGCGCGCCAACGAGGCCGGCTTCATGCTGGCGGCGTTGAGCCTGTCCGAAGTGGCCGGAGGCTTCCTGGTTTCCTGGCTGGCACCGCGCTTCCGTGACCGTCGCGTGCTGCTGGCGCTGTTCCTGGCCGCCACCGCGCTCACCTATGTGCTGATCGGCCTTGCGCCGATGCATGCGCCGTGGCTGCTGATGTGCCTGCTGGGCCTGTCGATCGGCGGCCTGTTCCCGATGACCCTCATCCTGGTGATGGACCACTGCAGCCAGCCGGCCAAGGCCGGCATCCTGGTGTCGTTCGTGCAGGGCGTGGGCTATCTGGTGGGGGGCGTGCTGCCATTTGTGGCCGGTTCGATCCGCGACACCGTGGGCGACCTCAGTGTCGCGTGGGTGGCGATGGCCGGCGTGACCGCTGCCGCACTGGTGCTGGCAGCGCGGGCAAGCCCGGCCAGCGCGCAGCGGTTTGACGCGCGCTGATCAGGCGCCGCTCCCGGTCCTGTGCGGCGGCGGCAGCAGCTGCTCGGCCAGACCACGATAGATCGGCACCCGGCAGACCAGCCCGGACACGCCGCGTGCAATCAGCACCGTGGCCAGGATCGGCAGCAGCAGATCGCCGCTGTCGGTCAGTTCCAGCGAAATGACCGCCGAGGTGAGCGGCGCCTGGGTCACCCCGGTGAGATAGGCGCACATGCCCAGCAGCACGAACGCGCGCGGGTCCACGCCGGGCATCAGCACGGCCAGGTTGTGGCCAAGACCGGCACCTACCGCCAGCGCAGGTGAGAACAGTCCACCCGGAATGCCGGCGATGTAAGAGGCCAGGTTGGCCAGCAGCTTCATCAGCCCGAATTCATGGCCGACCACCGCTTGGCCCTGCACCAGGCTGCGTGCCTGTTCGTAGCCGGTGCCGAACGCACCGTCGCCGAACACCAGCGCAAGGCTGACGACCACAAGCCCGCAGGCCGCTGCCAGCAGCACTGGGTGGCGCTGGCGAAGCGTGCCCAGCCAGCGCGGACGTCCGGCCACGCTGGCCAGTACCATGCGTGCAAACAGGCCGCCCAGCAGGCCTGCCACCACGCCGCAGAGCAGGATGGCCAGCCAGCCCTGGCCCAGCGGCAGGCGCGCGCTGACGTGGCCGAAATACGTGTAGTTGCCCAGCAGCCCCAGCGATACCACACCGCCCACGATTACCGCCGTCAGCAGTGTGCCGGAAAAGCGATGCTCGAAGCGGCCGCTCAGTTCCTCGATGGCGAACACGATGCCCGCCAGCGGCGTGTTGAACGCCGCCGCGATACCGGCGGCACCACCGGCCAGCAGGAAGTGCGACAGTTCGCGCGGGTCCTTGAAGCCGAACCAGCGGCCAAACAGGTACATCAGGCTGGCACCCACATGCACGGTGGGGCCCTCGCGGCCCACCGAGGCACCGCCCAGCAGTGACAGTGAAGTCAGCAGCAGCTTGCCGGCCGATACCGCCGGGGACAGATTGGTCTTCCGGAATGCCTCATCGGGCTTGTCCAGCGCGGCGATGACCTGCGGAATGCCGCTGCCACGGGTGGGGCGCAGCGCACCGCTGGTCAGCCATGCAAGCAGCGCGAAGATGCCGGGCGTGAGCAGCAGTGCCCACCAGGGCGAATGCTCGATCGCGCGGCGGAACAGACCGAAGGCCGCATCGCTTGTCTTGGCGAACAGGATGGCCACCAGGGCCACCGCCACCGCGCCGATCCATAACGCAGCACGGCGGCGCCAGGCTTCGCTGCGCAGCTGGGTGAGCAGATGCGTCCGGAGTCGTTGGGGGTCGATCATGGCGATGAGTATGGCCAGCAGGGCGCGTGGGCGAAAGGCAGCGCCAGGGTCGTTGGCCTTGCCTGAAGCGGTGGGAAGGGCTGAGGGCAGCGTCGTGCGGTGATCATCAGAGTTCCCTGAACAGCAACTTCATTCATGTACTGGTCAGTTCAATATTCAGGGTCGATTTCACCAGCAAACGGATAATTCACACCTGTCGACCGCCTCTTCTCTCCCCCTCCCGGGAGGCGGCCGACGAAACCAAAAATAATTAAAGGTGTGTCCCGATGATCAAGAATTCGCTGCTCGCCCTGGGTCTGCTGGCTGCCCTGCCGTTCGCTGCATCGGCTGCCGATGGCCTGTCGTACAACTATGTTGAAGGCGGTTATGTGAACACCGATGCCAAGGGCGGCGACGCCGATGGCTGGGGTGTCAAGGGCTCGGTTGCCGTGCACCCGAACTTCTCGGTCTTCGCTGACTACAACAAGCAGGAAACCGACACCTTCAAGAACGATGTCGCCCAGTGGCGCATCGGCGCCGGCTACAACTACGGCATCGCACCGAACACCGACCTGGTGGCCCGTGTTGCGTACCAGAAGTTCGACATGAAGCACGGCCTGGACTTCAACGGCTACTCCACTGAAGTGGGCCTGCGCACCGCTTTCAACCCGTACCTGGAAGGCTACGCGCTGGCCGGCTACGAGGACTTCAGCAAGAAGCACGGCATCGATCCGGACGGCGAGTTCTACGGCCGCGTCGGCGCCACCGCCAAGTTCACCCCGAACTGGGGCCTGAGTGGCGAAGTGAAGCTGGCCAAGGCCGGCGACCGCGAGTGGTTCGTGGGTCCGCGCTTCACCTGGTAAGAACAGCAGTGCAGTAAAAGTGCGTTACCGGCGTGTGCTCTCTCTCTCTCTCCCGCACGCCACCCGAAGCCCGGCCTCGCGCCGGGCTTCTTTTTTCCTTCACGCCCCCGGCGGTGATCAGCGTACTGGCGTGCCGTAGGTTTCGGCGAGCATGGCCTTGTAATCCGCCAGCGACGGCAGGCCCATCGCACTGCGTCGCGCATCCAGGCCAGGCATGTCTTCGGTGGGGCGCAAGCGCATCGCGCCGTCCTCACCCCGCACGAACTGGCTGCCGTAGCGCTGCGGTTTGCCCTGCGCCACCAGCACCCGATCGGTCAGCAAGGCTACGTCGGCACGGTCGGCCTCGCCGGCCCTGGCGGCCTGTTCGATCAGTGGCAGCACTTCTGCCTGGAACGCGGGGTCCTGGTCGGCATGCTGCACCAGCAGCCAGGCGGCCTTGGCACCATCGCGGCCGACCTTCGAACGTGTCGGCCACCCCTTCTCGGCGATCACCGATTTCAGCCATTGCGCATTGGCCTGGGCCACGGGAGCGACGCGCTTGAACGCTTCGCCGCCGCCGTCAGCGATGGCCGCGTGCTGCTCGGCCTGGTCGCGGGCCTCACGCTCGAGCAGCGCCTTGCGCAACGGCTCGTCCATCTGCGCGGCGCGCTGCTTCTGTGCGGCATCCACGCGCGCCAGCAGCGGTTGCCAGGCTGCCTCGGCGCGCAGGGCGTTCAGGCCAGGGCGGTCCTTGTGCAGCAGGTCGTCGACGGGCAGCCGGTCCTGTTCGACCAGTGCAACGGCATAGGCCATCGCGGCGGGGTGGTCACCGGCAGCGGCGGCGCACTCGACCAGCAGCAGTTCGCCGCCATCGGGAAAGCCTGCGCCCTGCTGATACATCACGCCAAGCGTATCGGCACAGCCTTTGAAGTTGTCGTCCTGGTACTGCTGCAGGGCGCTGAAGAATGTGCCGGCCTCGCCGGCATGAGCGCCGCCGGCCGTGCCAAGCAGCAGTGCGAGCAGTGCCGGAGCGAGCGTGGATGTGCGGATGGATGTCATCGTGTCTTCCTCCTTGAAGGGCAGGCAGTAGAGCCACGCCATGCGTGGCCGATCGTGGTCCTGGACACATCATCCACGCATGGCGTCGCCCTACTCAAGCTGTCCTTCCAGCTCGGCAAGCCGGCTCAGGCGCCGCTGCCGGCGCCGTCCGGCCCAGGCGCCAGCCAGCGCAGCGGCCAGTACCACGGCGCCGTTCAACCCCAGGTTCAGTGCCCAGGTCTGTGGTGGCAGTGCCCCGGGTGCGTCGGGGCCAGCCTGCATTGCGGTGTGCGCCATCCACACCAGTCCGGTCCAGACCGCCAGCGACAGCCAGATGTTGAGCCGCCAGATCCGTATCGAAATGCGCGCGCGCTGGCGCTCGAAGGCCAGCAGTGCGGCTGGGGCCAAGCGGCAGCTTTGCCACTGCCGCCGCCGCTGCACGAAGATCCACCCGGCTACAGCCAGCACGAACACGATCAGGCCCCACAGCAGCCCATGCGCAATCAGCCTGCGCGGGTCGAGCAGAGCGCGCACGCAACTGGCCACGGCCACCGTGGTGACCAGCAGTTCAAAGGCTGAACGCAGACGGATCCAGCGGCTGCGACGCTCCGCCTCGCGCTGCAGCGCGGCCACATCCACCGCAGGCGGGCCGGACTGCTGCTGCCACAGGGCCTGCAGATCGCTCCATTCGTTGCTGTCGCTTGCCGGGTTCATCGGCTGCCTCCCATCCGTTCGCGCAGTTGCCGTCGTGCGCGGCTCAGGCGCTGGGCAACGGTATTTTCTTCCAGGGCCAGCGCCTGTCCGATCTCGCGTTGTGAAAATCCTTCCAGCGCCAGCAGCACCACCTGGCGCAGTCCCAGTGGCAGCTGTCGCACGGCCAGCAGGAGACCATCGTGCTGCTGGGCACGTGCGGCCTGCTGCAGCGGATCTGCATCGGGGTCGGGCAAATGTTCGTCGAGACTGTTGCCGCGGTGCCTCTGTTCGCTGGCCAGTGCGTCCATCGCGCGGTTGTGGGCTACCCGGGCGATGAAAGCGCGCAGCGTGCCTTCATCGCCACGCCAGCGCGGCAGTGCCTGCCACAGGGCGATGCTGATCTCCTGCAGCAGGTCATCACGGCGCGCGGGATCCCGCGCATAGCTGCCGGCCATGCGCGCCAGCATCGGCCAGTGCGCCTGCAGGACTTCGGCGATGTTGATGGACTGCGTGTCGCGCAACCGTGCCGCTCCTCAGCCGATGCCGTCCGCGAAGGCATCGCGGTAGACCCAATAGGATACGTAGCCGAGCAGCAGCAGGGGCAGCAGCAGCCACGGCTGGTACGGCAGGGCGACCAGCAGCACGGCGTTGAGCAGCAGGTACGCGCCCAGCGGTCGCCAGCCGTCGCGCAGCAGCCGCAGGTTGTCGCGCAGCGCGGCAGGCACGGGAATGCCATCCAGCAGGGCGCGCGGCATCGTGGTCAGCAGCAGCATGCCCAGCGGCAGGCCGCTGGCCAGCACCAGGGCGATCTGCAGGCGGGTGACCGTGGTGGCCAGTACCGCGCTGTCGCCCAGTGCGAAGGCCGCAGCGGCCGCAGGCCCGGCCAGCACGCCGGCCATCGCGACCTGGCTGGCGAAGACCAGGGCCGAGAGCAAGGCCAGCGCGATGGCTGACGCCGGCCGTGCGCACAGGCGACGGCACGCCTGCAACGGGCCGAAGCGGCCACCGCGGACGAACGCATCCAGCATCAGCAGGGCCCACATCGACACCAGAGGCACCACCAGCTTGGACAGCACCACACCGGCGGCCGGCACCCCCAGCTGCAGGGCGATCTCCACCAGCATCGGCAGCAGGGCCAGCAGCAACAGGCGCAGCGGTGCCTTGCGCAGCATGCGCGCGCTGCTTGCCAGCCAGCGCAGCAGGCGTCGGGTCGGCCAGGGCGTGGTCGCGTGGGTGGTGTCGGCGGTATCCGTGGCGTGCATGTGCTCTCCAGTCGGCAGGTATTGGAGACTGAAGACGCCGCAGGCGGAAAAAACCTGACATCCCTCTGCAGAGCACCGTCCCGCGGCATACTGGAAGGCAGCCAAGGAGATGCCCCAGATGGAACCGCCTGTTTCCGCCTATGTGCAGCGCGCCGACGGCGACACCGTGCAGGTGATGCTGCTCGACGATGGCCCGCGCACAGCGCTGCGGGCGCTGGGCTTCCGGGGGGACGGCCCGGCGCTGCAGCGTGACACCGACGGCGACGCGGACAAGGCACAGCTGTTCCTTGCGCTGACCGTGCTGGGCATCGCTTTTGCTGCCGGCCGCGAATGGTCCCCGGCCGAGGTGTTTGCCTGGCTGCGCGAGCGTGGGCTGCTGGCCGGACCCTTCCTGCGCATTGCCTGGCTGGGGCCAGCGCAGTTCCAGATCACCCGGCAATAGCCGCATGCAGACGATCGACATCGACGGCGCGTGGCTGCTGGCCGATGGGTCCTCGCGCTGGTGCTGCGTTGACACCCTGGTATCGCAGGATCGACTTCGGCTTGCCCGGATCCTGCGCGACGGCACGCGCTACCAGGTTGAACGCTACCAGCGTGGCGACGGCCTGCCGCAATGGCGCGGGGCGTGGTGGAATGTGCAGCGGGACCACTCGCTCACCGACAGCGAAGCGAACGCGCGCGCGCTGGCGGCGCAGTGGCTGGATGGCGTGCCGAACTGAGAACCGCTCCGTCGTCGGCAGGAGGCTTCCGCTAGAATCGCCCGCCTGAAGCCAGCAGGAAGTACCGTGAATTCCCAGCCCGCACCGATCACCGCCCTCAACCACACGCGCGACAACGAGCCGCAGCAGATCACTGCGCCGTTGACCCACTCGGCGGCCTTCCTGGTGCTGAAGGTCAAGGACGATGCGGATTCCATCGCGAGGGTGCGCGAGGTGCTGGGCAGCACCGATGACCTGATCAAGAACACCGCGATCCGCGATATCGAGCGCACCTTCACCTGCAACGTGGCCATCGGCCACCGCGTGTGGGAACCGGTGGTGGGCAGCATGCCACCGCGCGAGCTGAAGCCGTTCCGCGAGATCAAGGGCGCGACCCACACCGCCGTGTCCACCCCCGGGGATCTGCTGTACCACGTGCGCGCGCGCACCATGGACCTGATCGTCGCCTTCGAGCGCAACCTGCTGATGGCCTTCGGCGATGCCGTGGAAACCGTGGATGAGGTGGCTGGCTTCCGCTACTTCGATGGCCGCGACCTGCTGGATTTCGTCGATGGCACGGCCAACCCGGAAGGGCTGTCGCTGCCGGATGCCACGATCGTTGGCGATGAAGACCCCGAGCATGCCGGTGGCAGCTACGTGGTGGTGCAGAAGTACCTGCACAACCTCGATGCCTGGCGCGCGCAGAAGACCGAAGCGCAGGAAGCGATCATCGGCCGCACCAAGCACGACAACATCGAGCTGGACGACGCACCGGCCGACGCGCAGAAGTCACACAAGACGCTGTGCACCATCGAGGATGCCGACGGCGAGCACGAGATCCTGCGTGACAACATGCCGTTCGCCAACCCGGGGCGCGGTGAGTACGGCACCTATTTCATCGGCTACACGCGGCGGCTGTGGGTGATCGAGCAGATGCTCGAGCGCATGTTCATCGGCAACCCAGCCCCGCTGCACGACCGGATTCTGGACTTTTCCACTGCCATCACCGGCGTGACCTTCTTCGCGCCCTCGCGCAGGGTGCTTGCCGATCTGGGCGAATGACCCCACGCCACGCGTGGATGAACGCCTGATCGCTGCGGGAGCGCCAACCAAGGTTGGCGCCTACCAGTAGATCCACGCCACGCGTGGATGCACCGCCCAGTAGATCCACGCCATGCGTGGATGCACCGCCCAGTAGATCCACGCCACGCGTGGATGCACCGCCCAGTAGATCCACGCCATGCGTGGATGCACCGCCCAGTAGATCCACGCCATGCGTGGATGGCCGTCCGGTAGATGCCAACCTTGGTTGGCAGAAGCACGCCAACCAAGGTTGGCGGCTACCGAAGCTCCTGCTCGCGTGCCGCAGCGCTCCATGCACGCAGGCCATACACGGCCAGGCCCAGGAAGAACACATACAGCGCCGCGGTCACGTGCAGCGACTTGAACACATACGTGCCCACATAGACCACGTCCACGCCGATCCACACCCACCAGCACGCCACGTGGCGACGCGCCTGCCACCACTGTCCGACCAGGCTCAGCGCGGTCAGCATCGCATCCAGCCACGGCAGCGACGCATCGGTGAAGCTGTGCATGGCCATACCCAGGGCAACGCCGCCACACAGGCCGATGGCCAGATCGCGCAGCGCCTTGCCGTGCGCCAGCGGTACGATGCGGATGCTGCCCTCGTCGGCCGCGTGCTGGCGCCAGTTGACCCAGCCGTAGACCAGGAAGCCGCCGAAAGCGACCTGCAGCAGCGTGTCCGAATAGAGCTTGGCCTCGGCAAACACCAGCCCGTACAGCGCCACCGACAGCAGGCCCACCGGCCAAGCCGCCAGCCGGCGCCGGGCCATCAGCCAGACGCCGAGCACGCTGCACAGCGCCGCGGTCCATTCGAGCAGCGGGCCGCTCACAGCGCGAACGTCACCGACAGGCGCGCCTGTCGCGGTGCACCGGGGAACAGGTAGTAATCACCGCCGCTGCTGCCGGTATCGCGCCAGTAGAAGCGGTTGAAGACGTTGTCCACCGACAGGTTCCAGGTCACCGCACGCTCGTGCAGGCGATGCTGGAAGCGCAGGCTAGCGTCGAACACCGAGTAGTCCGGCGCACGCACGCTGCCATCGGCACGGGCCACGTTGGAGGACGCATAGCGCCAGCCACCGGTCACATCCAGGCCCTGCACGAAGGGCAGCGCATAGGCCAGGTGCACGCTGGCACGCACCTTGGGCACGTTCACCAGCTGGTGGCCCTCATAGGCCGGCGTACCTGCATCGCGTGCGCGTGCCTGCAGCACGCTGGCGCTGGCGACGATCTGCAGCGCATCGGTCAGCTGGCCGTTGGCGGTCAGCTCCAGGCCGCTGTGGGTCTGCGTACCCTGCTGGACGAAGGTGTAGCCCGCCTCGCTGTCGTCCGGCTGGGCGAACTGGTACGGCTGGGAAATGCGGAACAGTGCTGCACCCAGGGTCAGGGTCTGCACCGGCACGTACTTCACGCCCACTTCCAGCTGCCGCGACTGCACCGACGGCAGGAATTCATCGGCGTTGGTGGTCCAGAACGGCGCTTCCTGGCCCAGCGAAATGCCGCGCACGTAGCTGCCATACACATTGAGCTGGTCGTTGGCCTTCCACACCAGCGCGGTCTGCGGCAGGAACCGCGACAGGCGGCTCTGTCGCTGCGGGTTGCCACGCTTGTCATAGGCACGTTCGTCCAGGCGCACGAAGCGGCCACCGGCCAGCCACTGCCAGTCATCACCGAAGCTGATGCGGTCCAGCGCGAACACGGCGGTCTGGCGGCTGTCCAGGCGGCGCGCGGACGGGCCCGGCTGCAGCGGCGAGGGCTCGTACACCGGCACCTGTGCATCATGGATGTTGGCGCTGCCCACGTACTCGTTGACGCTGGGGCGGCGGTCGACGGTGCGGCGGAAATAGTCGGCGCCGATGGTCAGCTCATGGCCGATGCTGCCGGTATCGAAACGGCCGCGCAGCTCGGCGCGCGCCTGCTGGTTGCGGCGGGTGTCGTCCGGGCTGCGGTAATCGTAGATGTCGTAGTCGCCATTGGGCGCGAAGTAGTTGCCCGGCGTGCTGCCATCGGCGCACTGCGCGGTGTAGTAGCAGCCGTAGGCGAAGGCCACGTTGTCATCGATGACCGAGCGGCTGTAGCCCACCGACACGCGCGAATGCCAGCGTTCGTTGAAATCGTAGGTGTGCAGGGCGGTGATGTTGGTGCTGGCGATATCCACCGGGCGCTGCCACGGCTGGTAGCCAAGCAGGTGCTTGCGGTCGACGCCGCGCGGCAGCTCACTGGCGCCCAGCAGCTGGTAGCCGGACACCGAACGCTGCGTACTGGTCTGGTAGTTGGCGTCCACTTCCAGCTTGCCGCGTTCGCCGATGAACCAATCGGCGGCCAGTGAATAGAAATTGCGGTTGCCGTCGGCATGTTCGACGTAGGAATTGCTGGCGTCCCACGCAGCATTGAGGCGCACGCCGAACCGCGGCGTGATCCAGTGGCCGATATCGGCGGCGACATAGCGCGAGCCTTCCGAATCGGTGCCCAGGGTGACGGTGCGCACTTCGGCCGGGCGCTTGCCCACGTAGTTGATGATGCCGCCCGGGGCCATCACGCCGGCGGCAAGGCCGGCTTCACCCTTGAGGATCTGCACGTCCTGCACGTTCTCCAGGGCCAGGCGCTGTTCGCCGGCGATGGCCAGGCCGTTGAAGCGGTAGCCGGTGGCCGCATCCAGGGCGAAGCCGCGGATGGCGATGTTCTGGTAGTAGCCGACCGGCGCGTAGGCATCGCCCAGCGAGGCGTCATTGCTGGCCAGCTCGGACAGCGAACGCACCTGGCGGCGGTCGAGGTAATCGCGGTCGAGCACGTTCACCGAAGCCGGGGTGTCCTTCCAGCTGCCGCCGCCGAAGGCATTGGCGCGCGAGGTATCGGCTGCAGGTTTGC
Source organism: Stenotrophomonas sp. (assembly GCF_035634915.1). Taxonomy (GTDB): domain Bacteria; phylum Pseudomonadota; class Gammaproteobacteria; order Xanthomonadales; family Xanthomonadaceae; genus Stenotrophomonas. The sequence goes on along the minus strand of NZ_DASQCB010000005.1, from coordinate 166,878 downwards.
CGGCCTGCACGCGCACGGCGGCCAGTTCGGTCGGCGAACGTTCGGCGCCGGAGGCGTCCACGTCGGGGGATGCCTCGGCTGCGCTGGCATGCAGCGGCAGGGCGGCGCAGAGGGCAAGGGCGAGCAGGGTCGGGCGCAGGCAGCGGTTCATTCGGTTCGTCTTCTGACAGCAAGGGAGACGAAGCGACGGCGCACGGACGCACCTGCCCGGAACGGGGGTGCGACTGCTGCTCAAAGCTCCCTACGCCGGTGCAAACCGGATCAGGTTCCAAGGGACTCTCTCAGCCTGGCAATCCAGGCACCCCCGCTTCAGATGACCATTTCACTACAAACGGTACGGATTTGCGAGCGGTGGGGGACCCGGGGTCGGCCGGAATGGGGTCAGAGCCCTTCCCGTTGGGAAGGGATCCGACCCCGGCACCTGCCCTTACGCCGCCGCGCGCAGCGCCTGCAGCAAGGCCTGGCCTGCCTTGGTGTGGAACCACGCCGGGTGCCCAAGCATGAATGGCTGCCACGCCATGTCGGCATTGGCGGTGGAGCCGGTGATGCCTTCGAAATACTCCACTTCGGACAGTGCGAAGTCGAAATGGACCATCGGCAACAGGTCGGCCAGCAGCTGCACGCGCCGGGCCGGCAACGGCAGCACCTCGCGGTAGCCCTGCAGCAGGGCCAGGGCGATGTCGATGCGCACGGCGCCGGCACCGCGTTCCAGTTCCAGCCAGGCCACGGCGTTGCGCTCGATGGCCGTGGCCAGATCGAACAAGGCGCTGGTGGGCGATGCCAGGCCGAAATCCAGCACCGTGGCCACCGTGCCGTCGGTATTCCACAGCAGGTTGGAGACGTGCCAGTCGTTGTGCGCCCACAGTCGTGGCTCGTCGCGCAGGCGCGCTGCCAGGCCCACATGCCAGGGCAGCACCTCCGCGCGCAGCTGGGCCTGCCAGGGAATGCGTGCCAGATAGCGGGCCAGGCCGGGGCGGTTCGGCAGGTCGGCCTGCAGCGCGGCAATGGGATCCTCGGCGCGGATCAGGTCGTCGCGCGCCACCAGGATATGGGTGCTGCGCTGGGGCGCGTGAAAGCTGGCCGAGGCCTGGTGCAGGCGCGCGAGCATGCGCCCCGCCTGCAGCGCCTGCGCGCTGTTGGTCAGCAGCGACCACGACACCGCGTCGCGGTACAGGTCCGCCCCGGCGCCGGCGGCGTGCAGTTCGTAGGTCCATGGCCCGTGCTCGACGGCGGTCGCGCCGTCAGCGGCGGCCAGCACCTGCACCACCGGCACGCCGTGAGCGGCCAGATGGGCGATGAAACGGTGTTCTTCCTGCAGGCAGGCGGCGCTGCGCACGCTGTGGTGGTGGCGCTTGATGAACACCCGGCGCCGTGCGCTTTCCACGATTGCTGCCGCCGACAGCGGGCGCGGGCTGTGCCACTGCAGTGTGCTGTCGGCCGCCAGCGCCGGATACTGCGTGCACAGCCACGCGACTTCCTCGGCGCTGATCGCCGGCCAGTCGGCGGCGACCTCGTCGTTGTTGAGGCCCTGCACGCGATGGGGGGAAGAAGTCATGCCGCAGCCGCTGCCCGGAAAGGAGTCACCAAGGCTGCGCATTCAACGCCATGGGCGCTGCCGACGCAACTTACGAATCCGCAACGAAAACGGGCAGGTCAAGGACCTGCCCGTTGCGGTACCGCTCAGCCGCTGGCGCGCTTACCACCCGCGATGGCGGCCGCGGTCGTGGTAATGGCGGCGGTCATGGCCACGATCGTGGTAGCCGCGGCTGTAACCCCGGTTGTAGCCGCGGTCGTAGCGACGGTTGTCGTAGCGGCGGTCATAGCGGTTGTCATGGCGGTCCCTGGTGGTCAGGTTGCCGATGGCACCACCGGCCACGGCACCGCCGACGGTCGCGGTCGGGTCGCCGTTGGAGATCAGATGGCCGGCCACGCCGCCCACCACCGCGCCGACCACGGTGCGCTTGTCCTTTCTCGACATGGCGCTGGCGTCGCTGACCACGGCCACGCCGGCCAGCAGGGCCAGTGCCATCGCCAGGCCACGGAAGCTGATTGCGGACGTACTGATCATGTTCGGTTCTCCTGTCTGGGGCATGCCACGTTGGGCAGGGAGGGCGGGGGCGCCCTGGCTGCCGTGATGCCTACGCTGGTCGTCCAACATTGTCGGAACATTGCGCGTGGCATCGTGCGGCGTGCGCATTCATCTAGCGTCAAACGGCATGAAGCCAGCCTGAAAGTTCAATCGCCAGAGGGAAAGGGTTCAGATTTTCCCGTCGCGCAGGTAGTCGAACAGCTCGGCGTCGCCCTTCAGGCCCAGCTTGAGCATGGCATCGCCCTTCTGCCGGCTGATGGTGCTGACGCTCTTGTGCAGCTGCAGGGAGATCTCCTTGACCGTCATCCCGGTGCCGAGCAGCCGCAGCACTTCCACTTCACGTGGCGACAGCGGCTTGCCATCGCCCTCGCGCATGCGCCAGCTGCCGGCCTCCTCCACCCGATCACGCAGGCTGCGGCTGATATAGGGTTGCCCGCGGTAGACGGTCTGGATGGCCTGCGGCAGTTCCTCCATCGACGAACTCTTGTCGACCAGGCCAAGCACGCCGCTGTCCAGCACCATGCGCAGGATGGCCAGGTTGTTGGAGACGCTGAGCATCAGCACCGGCATGTCAGGATAGCGGCGGCGGATCATGCCGATCATCGCGAAGCCATCGGCCTGGGCGCTGCCGGGCATGGAGTAGTCGGTCACCAGCATGTCGCAGGGCTGGCTGGCCAGCACGGCCATCAGCGCCTGCACGCTCTCCGCTTCGCCCACCACCCGGCCCACGCCGCTGGATTCGATCACGGCGCGGGTGCCGATGCGTACTACGGGGTGGTCGTCTGCGATGATGATGCGCAAGGTCATGCTCTAGTATGGCCTTTCGGGCAGTGCCAGCCGCGAGTCGCGCGGTACCAGGCGGGTTTCTGGGAGAACGTCGCAGATGCGGAACCGGGCGGTGCGTGGATGGATCCTCTTGCTGGGACTTCTGGGCCTGTCCGTGCTGGCGCAGGCCGAGCCGGGACCCCTGTTGCTGACGCCGGAACAGCGCCAGTTCATGGCGGTGCATCCGGTCATCGTTGTCGGCCAGTATGACAGTGGGTGGGCACCGTTCGAGACCCTGCAGCAGGACCAGCCCGTTGGTCTGGGACCAGATTACCTGTCGCTTCTGGCACGTCAACTGGGCATGAAGGTCCAGTACCGCCGCTACCGCGACTGGAATGCCGTGCTGGATGCGGCCTGTCGCGGCGAGATCGACGTGGTGATGAACATCGCGCTCAGCCGTGAGCGGACCCGCTGCATGGCCTACACCCGTGCCTATGTGGAAGCGCCGCTGGCCATCGTGGGCCGCAGCGGCGACCTGCGCGCGTCACAGGCGCCGGATCTGGATGGGTTGCGGGTGGTGACCGAGCAGGATTTCCTGACCGCTCCGCAGGTTCGCGCCCGGTTCCCGCGGGCCCGCCAGGTGTCTGCGGCAGACACGCAGGCGGCGTTGCGCATGGTCAAAGACGACAAGGCTGACGTGTTCATCGGGAATGCATACGTGGCCGCCGAGTTGATCGCGATGCGGCAGATCGACGGCATCACGTTGCTGCGGCCCAGCGATCTGCCGCCCGAGCGCCTGCATTTCGGTGTCGCCCACGGCAGTGAGCGGCTGGCCGAGGCGCTGGATGTTGCTCTGGCCGGGACCAGCCCTTCGCAACGCGATGCGCTGCTGCAGCACTGGTTGCCGCCGCTGCAGTGGTCGGCGACGGCGCAGCTGGCACTCAGCCAGGCTGAGAAACAGGTGCTGCAGGAACCGCTGACGATCGGCTTCGCACCCAACGCCGCGCCCCTGTCCTTTGCGGGGCCAGATGGCAAACCCAGTGGCCTGGCCAGTGGCTACCTGCAGCGGCTGCAGGCGGCCGGGGCCACGTTGCGCATCGACCCCAGCCATGACTGGTTCGATGTGCGCGAGAAGGCCCGGCGCGGTGAACTGCAGGCGGTCATCGGCATTCCTCTGGATTCCCGCTATCTGGGTCCCGGATGGGTCTTCAGCCAGCCGTTCATCAGCGTTCCCAATGTGATCGTCACCGCCCAGGGCAGCCCGGTGCTGCTCGGCCTCGCCGATCTGCAGGGCAAGCGCGTGCTGTTGTCCGATCCGGAACGGGTGCGTGGCTATGTGCTGCAACAGGCGCCGGACGCCCGCATCATTGCGGCACGCAGCGCCGAACAGGCACTGCAGCGGCTGGCCGATGGCGATGCCGATGCCTACGTGGGCAACCTGGCCCTGGTCGACCAGCTGATGCGCTCCCGTTTTCCGGAGCAGCTGCAGATTGCGGCACCGGCCAACTTCAACGACGAGCTTGCGCTGGCCGTGGACGTCCGTCACGCGGCCCTGGCCACCACCTTCGACCGCCTGCTGCTGCAGATGACCCCGCGCGAGCGCGAGGCCCTGCGTGATCGCTGGGTGGAGGCCGAGTACGCGCGTGATGTGCACTGGAGTGCGCTGCGCAAGTGGGGCCTGCCCGTGTTGCTGGTGCTGCTGGCCGCCGGCCTGGTGTATGCGCTGGGGCACTGGCGCCTGCGCAGGGAAATGGCAGGGCGCCGCCTTGTCGAACAGCGCCTGGCCGACGTCACCGACAACCTGCCGGCCACCGTCTACCAGGCGCGCCGCGATGCCGACGGCACGCTCAGTTTCCCGTTCATTGCCGGCGATGTGCAGGCCCTGTTCGGCATTTCCCCGCAGCAGGCCATGGCCGATGCGTCCGTGCTGCTGCAGCGTATCGACGAGGAGGACCGCGCTGGCATCCTGCGCGGTACCGAGGTGGCCGCACGCACCTTCGCCCCGCTGTCGTTCGAGTTCCGCGTGCACGCCGACGACGGCACGCTGCGCTGGGTACGCACGCAGGCGCATCCCTATTCGGTCGAAGCGGGTGTGGTGACCTGGAGCGGCTACTGGGTGGATGTGAGCGAAGCACGCGCGCAGGCTGATTCACTGGCGGCGGCCAAGGTCGAGGCCGAAGAGGCGGTGGAGGCCAAATCGCGCTTCCTGGCCACCATGAGCCACGAGATCCGCACACCGATGAGCGGCGTGCTGGGCATGCTGGAAGTGCTCTCACATTCGCCACTGGACCAGGAACAGCAGCGCATCATCGGGGTGATCGAGGATTCGGCGCAGATGCTGCGGCAGATCCTTGATGACATCCTCGATTACTCGCGCATGGAGGCCGGCGCGCTGCGCCTGGCACCGGTGCCGATGCCGCTGCGGCCGCTGCTGGAAAGCGTGTGCCGGCTGCTGTCGGCACAGGCCTCCGCACGCGGCCTGGACCTGCAGGTGGAGATCGACCCGCGGTTGGCGCCGGCACATGAAGTCGATGGCGTGCGCCTGCGGCAGATCATCTTCAACCTGCTCAGCAATGCCATCAAGTTCACCCCGCAGGGCAGTGTGCGCCTGCAGGTGGAGGTGGTCGGCGCCACCCGCGAGGACGGCAGCCAGCCGCTGCGCCTGATCGTCTCCGATACCGGCATCGGCATCGCCGAAGCGCAGCTGCCGCATCTGTTCGTGCCGTTTGTCCAGGCCGGTGTGCACATCCAGCGCGAGCATGGCGGGACCGGCCTGGGCCTGAGCATCTGCCATCGCCTGGTGCACAAAATGGGCGGGGAGATCGCCCTGCACAGCGTGCTGGGCGAAGGTACGCGGGTGGAGGTGACGCTGTCACTGGTGGAAGCGCGTGCCGAGGACGTGCAGGCGCTGTTGTCCGAACAGGAACAGACGGCGCTGCTGCCGCCGCCGCTGCGCCAGGCCAGCGTGCTGGTGGTGGAGGACCACCCGACCAACCAGGCGATGATGGCCTGGCGCCTGCAGCAGCTGGGGGTGCCGCACGTGCTGGTGGACGACGGCCAGCAGGCGTTGGATCGCCTGTCGGTGGAGCGTTTCGATCTGGTGATCACCGACTGCCGCATGCCGGTGCTCGATGGCTTTGCCTTCGCCCGCCTGCTGCGCGAGCGCGAAAGCCGCAACGGCCAGTCGCGGTTGCCGATCCTGGCGCTGACCGCCAGCGTGGTCAACGATGATGCGCGGCGCTGCCGCGAAGCCGGCATGGATGACGTGCTGGCCAAGCCGCTGTCGCTGGCGACGCTGCGGCAGGCGCTGCTGCGCTGGCTGCCGCAGGCGGCGCAGCTGCAGGCAGGCGGGCCTGCGGTCGCTGAAGCGTTGCAGGAACAGGCAGCCAGCGAAGCGCAGGAGGACCCTGCGGCACTGCTGCTGCCTGATCTGGCGGCGCTTCAGCAGCGTTTTGGCTCGCTGCAGGTAGCCAAACAGCTGCGGGACAGCCTGCTGCAGGCCAGTGAGGCCGATATGACGCTGTTGCAACGGGCAGTGGGCGAGGGCGACCGTGCCACCGTGGTGCAGCAGCTGCACCGCATGGGCGGCGCGCTCGGTTCAGTGGGGGCACGCGGCCTGGCCGAGCGCGCGGCAACGCTGGAGCAGCAGCTGCAGCAGGCCGGCGATGCGGATGCTGCGCCGGTGCTGCAGCAGGTCGGCCGGTTCGTGCAGCACCTGCAGCAGCAGCTGCAGCGCCTTGCCGCCTCGACAGCGGGCTAGCGCGCCGCCTGCTCCTGCAGGTAGGCGATCACCAGGGCGCGCCGCTCGGGGCTGGGGAAGGCGTTGTACATGCGCGTGCCCGGCACCACGTGGGTGGGCGATTGCAGGAAGGTGTCCAAGGTCTGCGCGCTCCACACGAAGCCGGCGCGGCGCATGCCGTCCGAATAGGCGTAGTCGGGCAGGCTGCCGGCGCGGCGGCCGATCACCCCGTGCAGGTTGGGGCCGAAGCGGTGGATGCCACCGGCCTTGACCGTGTGGCAGCCGGCGCAGATCTCGAAGGCCTGCTGCTGGGTCTGCAGCCGCGCCTGCTCGGGCGTCAGCGGTGCCGATGGCGTGCGCTGGCAGGCGCTGGCCACCAGGGCGAACGTCAGTAGCAGGGGCAGTCGAAGGGCGCGCATGGGCGGGCAGGATAACGGCGTGCCGCCGGCAGCGGGCTGCGACATGCGGTCGCAGCCCGGCGTCATCACATGCCCGAGTAGTTCGGGCCGCCGCCGCCCTGCGGGGTCACCCACACGATGTTCTGGGTGGGGTCCTTGATGTCGCAGGTCTTGCAGTGCACGCAGTTCTGCGCGTTGATCTGCAGGCGCGCGCTGTCACCTTCGCCGACGAACTCGTAGACACCGGCCGGGCAGTAGCGCGCTTCCGGGCCGGCGTACTCAGCCAGGTTCACCTGCACCGGCACGCTGGCGTCCTTCAGCGTCAGGTGGCTGGGCTGGTTCTCGTCGTGGTTGGTGCTGCTCAGGAACACCGAGCTGAGACGATCGAAGGTCAGCACGCCGTCGGGCTTGGGGTAGGCGATGCGCGTGTGCTTGGCCGCCGGTTCCAGGCAGGCGTGGTCCGGCGTGCTGTGGCGCAGGGTCCACGGCGGGTTGCGCACGCCCAGCTTGGGCAGCAGCCACTGCTCGATGCCGGTCATCAGCGTGGCCACGGTCTGGCCCTTCTTGAACCACTGCTTGAAGTTCTTGGCCTGCTGCAGCTCGGTGAACAGCCAGCTGGCTTCGAACGCCTTCGGGTAGGCCTCCAGTTCATCGTGCTGGCGGTCGGCGGCCAGGGCATCGAAGGCCGCATCGGCGCACAGCATGCCGGTCTTGATCGCAGCGTGGCTGCCTTTGATGCGGCTGACGTTGAGGTAGCCGGCCTCGCAGCCGACCAGCGCGCCACCGGGGAACACCGTCTTCGGCAGCGACATCAGGCCACCGGCGGTGATGGCGCGGGCACCGTAGCCGATGCGGGTGCCACCCTCCAGGTGCTTGCGGATGGACGGGTGGGTCTTGAAGCGCTGGAATTCCTCGAACGGGCTCAGCCACGGGTTTTTGTAGTCCAGGCCGACCACGTAGCCGATGGCGACCTTGCCGCCGTCGGCGTGGTACAGGAACGCGCCGCCGTAGGTGTCGTTGTCCAGCGGCCAACCGGCCGCGTGCACCACCAGGCCCGGCTCGTGCTTGGCCGGGTCGATCTGCCACAGCTCCTTGATGCCGATGCCGTAGGCCTGCGGGTCCTTGCCTTCATCGAGCTTGTAGCGGGCGATCAGCTGGCGGCCGAGGTGGCCGCGCGCGCCTTCGCCGAAGATCGTGTATTTGGCATGCAGAGCCATGCCGCGCTCGAAGGCCGGGCCGATGCTGCCGTCCTTCTCGATACCCATGTCACCGGTGGCTACGCCGATCACTTCACCGTTGTCGCCGTACAGCACCTCGGCCGCGGCGAAGCCGGGGAAGATCGCCACCTCCAGCGCTTCAGCCTGCTGCGCCAGCCAGCGGGTCACTTCACCCAGGCTGATGATGTAGTTGCCTTCGTTGTGGAAACATTCCGGCAGCACCGCGTTGGGCGTGCTGCGCGCGCCGGTCTCGCTGAGGAACAGGAACTCGTCGCGGGTGACCTTCTGCTTCAGCGGTGCGCCGCGCTCGGCCCAGTCCGGGAACAGTTCGGTGAGCGCGCGCGGGTCCATCACCGCACCGGACAGCACGTGTGCACCCGGTTCGGAGCCCTTCTCCAGCACGCACACCGACAGCTCGCGGCCGGCTTCCACCGCGCGCTGGCGCAGGCGGATCGCGGTGGCCAGGCCGGCAGGACCGGCGCCGACGATCACCACGTCGAATTCCATTACTTCACGCGGGGGCAGGGCGTTGGCTTCAGCGCTCATCGAATGCATGACTCGTGGGTAGTGCCGGCATCGGGGCCACCGGCGGTGCCTGGGAATCGCGCGTGCAACCACGTGCGAAACGCTTGTTTGAATGTGTCAGGGTACCGGGACGCGCGTGATCGAGCTAGATCAATCCCGTTCACGCCACGTTTGCTGCAGTGCAGCGTAATACGCGTGGCTGGGTAGGTGCCAACCTTGGTTGGCACATTGTTTCACCGCACGGATCCGCTTCCGTGTGGACCAAGGTCCACACCTGCCAGACGCGATGCTTGCGGATGACCGACAATGGCCCGGTCCTGACTGCGCGTGAGTGCCATGGCTTTGCATCCGTACGATCTGTTCGATGTCCGTTCCCTGCTCAGCGAGGAAGAGCGCGCGGTGCAGGACAGCGTGGCCCGCTTCACCAACGAGCGCGTGCTGCCGATCATCGGCGATGCCTTCGACCAGGCCCGCTTCCCCGAGGAGCTGGTGCCGGAAGTAGCCGCCCTCGGCCTGCTCGGCGCGACCCTGCCGGCCGAATACGGCGGCGGCGACCTCGGTGCGGTCAGCTATGGGCTGATCTGCCAGGAGCTTGAGCGCGGCGATTCCGGCCTGCGCAGCTTCGTGTCGGTGCAGAGTTCGTTGTGCATGTACCCCATCTACGCCTACGGCAGCGAGGAACAGCGCCGCCAGTGGCTGCCGGCGATGGCCCGCGGCGAACTGATCGGCTGCTTCGGCCTGACCGAGGCGCACGGCGGCTCCGACCCGGCCAGCATGAAGACCCGTGCGGTGCGCGACGGCAGCGACTGGCGCATCAGCGGCAGCAAGATGTGGATCACCAGCGGCCCGGTGGCCGACCTGGCCATCGTCTGGGCGCAGACCGAGGACGGCATCCAGGGCTTCGTGCTGGAAAAGGGCATGGCCGGTTTCACCACGCAGGAGATCAAGCACAAGATGAGCCTGCGCGCCTCGCTGACCGGTGCGCTGTACTTCGATGACGTGCGCGTGCCCGACAGCCACCGACTGCCCAACGTGAAGGGGCTGAAGGGCCCGCTGGGCTGCCTGACCCAGGCCCGCTTCGGCATCAGCTGGGGCCCCATCGGTTCGGCCATCGCCTGCCTTGATGAAGCCCTGGGCTATGCCAAGGAGCGCGTGCTGTTCGGCCGCCCGCTGGCTGCCACCCAGAGCGCGCAGATCAAGCTGGCCGAAATGGCCCGCCGGATCACCACCGCGCAGCTGCTGGCCCTGCAGCTGGGCCGCCTGAAGGAAGCTGGCCAGCTGCAGCCGCAGCAGGTCAGCCTGGCCAAGTGGAACAACTGCCGCATGGCGATCGATATCGCCCGCGAATGCCGTGACCTGCTCGGCGGCGCCGGCATCACCACCGAACACGTGGCGATCCGGCATGCGTTGAACCTGGAATCGGTGATTACCTATGAGGGCACCGAGACCGTGCACCAGCTGGTGATCGGTCGCGAGCTGACCGGGATCAACGCGTTCTGACGGCCATCCACGCATGGCGTGGATCTACTGCAGATGCCGCGCATACGGTCGCCCGGGATGTGCTTTGGTAGGTGCCAACCTTGGTTGGCACAGTGTTTCACCGCGCGACCAGGCATTGGTGCGGACCAAGGTCCGCACCTACCCGGGGCGGGTTACGCGCCGCCGGCAAAGCCGTGCTGGCGCCAGGCCTCGTACATCACCACGGCCACGGTGTTGGACAGATTGAGGCTGCGGTTGTCCGGGCGCATCGGCAGGCGCAGGCGGCGGCCTTCAGGCAGTGCATCGAGCAGGTCCTGCGGCAGGCCGCGGCTTTCCGGCCCGAACAGGAAGGCATCGCCTTCTTCGAACGCCACGCTGTCGTAGCGCACGCTGGCCCGGGTGCTCAGGGCGAACAGCCGCTTGGGCGCGATGCGTGCCAGCGCGGTGTCCAGGTCGGGGTGCACCTGCAGGCGCGAATACTCGTGGTAGTCCAGCCCGGCGCGCTTGAGCTGCTTGTCTTCCAGTGCGAACCCGAGCGGTTCGACCAGGTGCAGCTGCGCGCCGGTGTTGGCACAGAGCCGGATCACATTGCCCGTGTTGGGCGGGATTTCCGGTTGGAACAGGATCACGTGGAACAGGGGCGCGGCATTCATCGCTGCAGTGTACCTGCCACCGATGCCGCCATTACGGCGCACGCCCTGCGCAAGGCAGGGCGGACACCGCTTACGGGCGCAGCAGGACCTGGGCGGTTTCGGTGGCCAGGGCCTGCAGATCGGCAGCGCTCGGGCGCACCTGCAGGGTCGGCAGGTTGGTGATGACCTGGTTGGCGACGCTGGTGGCGGCGGCGGCCAGGGTGGCGGCGTAGCGCTGGGCTTCCAGCTCGGCGGCCAGGGCCACGCGCTGTTCCAGGCTCGGGCGCACCTCGACGGCGGCCAGGGTGGTGATCGGCAGGGCGGCGGCGACCGGGGCGGCGATGAAGCCGTCGCGCTCAGCCAGCTGGTCGGCGCTGGGGCGCACTTCCACGGTGGCCAGGGTCGGGATGCCGCTGGCCTGTTCCCAGGCCTGCTGGGCGAGCTGTTCGGCGGCCGGGCGGACCTGCACGGTGGCCAGGGTCTTGATGGATTCGGAGGCCTGCACCGACGAAACAACCGCGGTGCCGGCAATCAGGGCGATGGCGATGGCAATGGTCTTGGTGTTCATGACGGGGCCTGTTTAGTGTTGGTGAGCGGTGGTGTGGTAGTAAGGTAGTACACCAATTCTGGGCATGCAAGGAAAATCTTCAATTCCCTGCTTTGGTTCAGCATCCAGTCATATTCGATCTGAAGCCCTTCCTGGCGCAGGAAGTACAAAGCAATCCCCGTGCCAACTTTTAATCGTTGATTTAAAAGGATTTTGTCGCCGTCCAGGGGTGTCCGCTGGGCGGACACCTGTCCGTTCGAAGCGCGGTGGACACTGTCCGGACCGTGAATCCGGTGCCACGTGACCGTGCGGAGGGGGCGCCCCGAAGGCTCCCGGCGACGAACACCCCCAGTGACTGGTGGCCGATACCGGCCGCCCTTGGAGCGCGCTAGGATCGCGGTTCACCAACGTGACCAAGGATCTGGAAATGTCTCTCGCCCTGCGCCCGCGCACCGCGCTGCTGGCCGTCGCCCTCAGTACCGCCCTCGGCACGCTTGCGCCGACCGCCGCACTGGCGGCCAGGCCGGCCGCCGCCACCAAGGTCGATATCCCGTTCGAGCAGTTCACCCTGCCCAACGGCCTGCGCGTGATCGTGCATACCGACCGCAAGGCGCCGATCGTGGCGGTCAACATCTGGTACCACGTGGGCAGCAAGGACGAGCCGGCCGGCCGTACCGGTTTCGCGCACCTGTTCGAACACCTGATGTTCCAGAGCAGCGAGAACCACGACGGCGAATACTTCGAGCCCTTCAAGCAGGTCGGTGCCACCGGCCAGAACGGCACCACCAACACCGACCGCACCAACTACTTCGAGAACGTGCCGACCACCGCGCTGGACATGGCGCTGTGGATGGAGTCGGACCGCATGGGCCACCTGGTCGGTGCGATCGACCAGGCGGCGCTGGACGAACAGCGCGGCGTGGTCCAGAACGAGAAGCGCCAGGGCGAAAACCAGCCTTATGGTCAGGTGTGGAGCCAGATGAACCGTTCGCTGTACCCGGTCGGCCACCCGTACCACCACAGCGTCATCGGTTCGATGAACGACCTCAACGCCGCCTCGCTGGATGACGTCAAGACCTGGTTCCGCACCTGGTATGGTCCCAACAACGCGGTGCTGGTGCTGGCTGGCGATATCGACCTGGCCACCGCCAAGGAAAAGGCTGCGAAGTACTTCGGCAGCATCCCGGCCGGCCCGACCATGGCCCAGCCGAAGGTGGACGTGGCCAAGCGCGAGGCCGATACCCGCGAAGTGATGACCGACAAGGTGCCGCAGGTGCGCGTCTACCGCGCCTGGAACGTGGCCCAGGTCGGCACCACCGACATCGACCAGCTGCAGCTGCTGGGGCAGATCCTGGGCGGCGCCAAGTCGTCGCGCCTGAGCCAGCGCCTGCAGCACCAGGACAAGCTGGTGGACAACATCAGTGCCGGTGCCTACGCCTCGCAGCTGGGCTCCAACTTCATGGTCGTGGCCACGGTGAAGCAGGGCCAGGACCCGGCCAAGGTCGAGAAGATCATCGATGAGGAGATCGAGCGTCTGATCAAGGACGGCCCGACGGCCGACGAGCTGTCGCGCGCCAAGACCGGCTTCCGCGCCGGCTTCATCCGCGGCATCGAACGCATCGGTGGGTTCGGCGGCAAGGCCGACGCGCTGGCCGAGTGCGCCGTCTACACCGGCGATCCGGGCTGCTTCCGCACCTCGCTGGCCAACATCGACAAGGCCACCGCTGCCGACCTCAAGCGCGTGGGCGCCCAGTGGCTGGACAAGGGCAGCCACACCCTGGTGGTCGAGCCGGGTGAGCGCGTGGCGCTGCCGGAAGAGCCGACGCAGACCCCGAAGCCGTTCAACGTGCCGGCCGTGGACACGAAGTTCAGCACCCTGCCGGAGCAGGTGGACCGCAAGGCCGGCGTGCCGCAGACCCGTGAGTTCCCGCAGCTGAAGTTCCCGGCGCTGCAGCGCGCCACTCTGAAGAATGGCACCACCGTGGTGCTGGCCGAGCGCCACGAGATTCCGGTGGTGCAGTTCAGCTACCAGTTCCCGGGTGGCTTCACCGCCGACCAGGGCCGCAAGCCGGGCACCGCCAACTTCACCATGAACCTGATGACCGAAGGCGCCGGCAAGCTCGGCTCGCTGGCCTTCGCCGATGCCGCCGACGCGCTGGGCGCCAGCCTGGACGCCGGTGCCGGCCTGGATTCGGTCACCGTCGACCTGTCGGCACTGAAGGAGAACCTGGTGCCGTCGCTGGCGCTGTACCGCGACCTGCTGCGCGAGCCGCGCTTCGAGCAGAGCGAGATCGACCGGGTCAAGGCCTCGTGGATCGCCGGCATCCAGCAGGAAAAGGTCAACCCGAACGCGGTGGCCATGCGCGTGCTGCCGCCGCTGCTGTACGGCAAGGGCCACCCGTATGCCATTCCGTTCACCGGCAGCGGTGACGAGGCGGCGATCACCAGCCTGGGCCGCGAAGACCTGGTCGACTTCCACCGCGACTGGCTGCGCCCGCAGGACGGCACCCTGATCGTGGTCGGTGACACCACCCTGGCCGAGATCGTGCCGCTGCTGGACAAGCAGCTGGGCGACTGGAAGGCCAGCGGCGATGCCCCGGTGATCAAGGCCAGCACCGCCGTGGCCGTGCCCAAGGCCACGCGCGTGTTCCTCATCGACCAGCCGGGCGCGGTGCAGGCCAACCTGTTCGCCGGCCAGGTCGTGCCGCCGTCCAGCGATGCCAGCTCGATCCGCTTCGACATCGCCAACGGCGTCATCGGCGGTGACTTCACCTCGCGCCTGAACATGAACCTGCGCGAAGACAAGCACTGGTCCTATGGTGCCCGTACCAGCGCCAGCAACACCGTGGGCCAGCGCCCGTGGATGGCGATGGCGCCGGTGCAGATCGACAAGACCGGCCCGGCCCTGGCGGAAATGCGCAAGGAGATCGTCGAGTTCGCCGATGGCAGCAAGCCGGCCACCGAGGCTGAGGTCAACCGCATCCGCAACATCCAGACCCTGAGTCTGCCCGGCGCCTACGAGACTGCCGCCGCGGTGGCCTCGACCATCGGCAACATCGTGCAGTTCAAGCGCCCGGATGATTACGTGGTGCGCCGCAAGGCCGAGATCGAGGCGATGACCCCGGCGCAGGTGCAGCAGGCCGCCGCCGAGATCAAGCCGCAGGGCCTGACCTGGGTGGTGGTGGGTGACCTCAAGCAGACCGAAGCGGCCGTGCGTGCGCTGAATCTGGGCGAAGTGACCGTGATCGACGCCGAAGGCAACCCGGTCAAGAAGTAAGGCATAACGCGGCAAGGGGTCGGATCCCTCCCATCGGGAGGGCTCCGACCCCGTCGTGCATCCGGGGTCAGAGCCCCCTGCGGGGGATCCGACCGCTTCCGCCTCAGGCGAAACCCGGGGGTCGGATCCCCCGCAGGGGGCTCTGACCCCCAACCCCGGCTACCCCCGATTCAGGCTGTTCAGGCAGAATCGCCCCATACCCTTCCAGGATCTGCCCATGCGCCTTCTGCTGCTGTCGTCCCTGCTGCTCACCGTCACGGCCTGCACCTGGGTGCCGATGGAACCGGCGGGCAAGACCGTGCGCGTGCTCCCGGCCGGCCCGCTGCCGGCAGGCTGCATCACCAAGGGTGAGGTCGTGGTCACCGTGAAGAGCAAGGTCGGCTTCTACAACCGCAACCCGCTGCGCGTGCAGGAAGAGCTGGAAACCCTGGCCCGCAACGAGGCCCCCAGTGCCGGCGCCAACGCCGTGCAGGCCGCCGCGGCCCCGGCCGATGGCAGCCAGCGTTTCGCCGCCTTCCAGTGCCCGCCGCGCTGAACGGGCACCATACGGCCAAGGCTGAATTCGTAAAGATGCGGTGAAAGCCCGGGGGTTATAGAATAGCGCCCCCGTTGCCTGAGCCTTGGCGCTAACCTCGATGCTCTTCAAGAATGTCTCGATCGCCGGCCTGGCACACGTCGACGCGCCGCATACGTTGACGACCAAGGAAATCAACGAACGGTTGCAGCCAACGCTGGACCGCCTCGGCATCCGCACCGACGTGCTCGGCGATATCGCCGGCATCCACGCCCGCCGCCTGTGGGACAACGGCGTGCTCGCCTCCGATGCCGCCACCATGGCCGGCCGCAAGGCCCTGGAAGACGCGGGCATCACCGCCGGCCAGGTCGGCCTGCTGGTCAACACCTCGGTCAGCCGTGATTACCTGGAGCCGTCCACGGCCTCCATCGTGTCCGGCAACCTGGGTGTCAGCGACGAATGCATGACCTTCGACGTCGCCAATGCCTGCCTGGCCTTCATCAACGGCATGGACATCGCGGCGCGCATGCTCGAGCGCGGTGACATCGACTACGCGCTGGTGGTGGACGGCGAGACCGCCAACCTGGTGTACGAAAAGACCCTGGAGCGGATGACCGCCCCGGACGTCACCGCCGACGACTTCCGAAACGAGCTGGCTGCGCTGACCACCGGTTCGGGTGCCGCCGCCATGGTGATGGCGCGCTCGGAACTGGTGCCCGACGCCCCGCGCTACAAGGGCGGCGTGACCCGCTCGGCCACCGAGTGGAACCAGCTGTGCCTGGGCAACCTGGACCGCATGGTCACCGACACCCGCCTGCTGCTGATCGAAGGCATCAAGCTGGCGCAGAAGACCTTTGCCGCCGCCAAGATCGCCCTGGGCTGGGCCGTGGAAGAGCTGGACCAGTTCGTCATCCACCAGGTCAGCCAGCCGCACACCGCCGCGTTCATCAAGAACTTCGGCATCGACCCGAAGAAGGTGATGACCATCTTCGGCGAGCACGGCAACATCGGCCCGGCCTCGGTGCCGATCGTGCTGAGCAAGCTCAAGCAGCTGGGCAAGCTGAAGAAGGGCGATCGCATCGCGCTGCTCGGCATCGGCTCGGGCCTGAACTGCTCGATGGCTGAAGTGGTCTGGTAAGCAGCCCGCTGCGTTGATTCCAAGGGCCGGTTCTACCGGCCCTTTCTACAGGTGCGATCCGATGTCCCAGCTTCCCGGTTACCCCGCCCACCCGCAGCGTTTCGAGGTCCGTCCCGGCCTGTCGATGAGCTATCTCGACGAAGGCCCGCGCGATGGCGAGGTGGTGGTGATGGTGCACGGCAACCCGTCGTGGAGCTATTACTGGCGCACGCTGGTGGCCGGCCTGTCGGACAAGTACCGCTGCATCGTGCCGGACCACATCGGCATGGGCCTGTCGGACAAGCCCGACGACCAGCGCTACGAGTACACCCTGCAGTCGCGCGTGGATGACCTGGAGGCGCTGCTGAAGCACCTGGGCATCACCGGCCCGGTCACCCTGGCCGTGCACGACTGGGGCGGCATGATCGGCTTCGGCTGGGCGCTGTCGCACCACGCGCAGGTGAAGCGCCTGGTGGTGCTCAACACCGCCGCCTTCCCGATGCCGGCGGCCAAGAAGATGCCGTGGCAGATCGGGCTGGGCCGCCACTGGAAGATCGGCGAGTGGATCATCCGCACCTTCAATGCGTTCTCGTCCGGTGCCTCATGGCTGGGCGTGGAACGGAAGATGCCGGCGGACGTGCGCCGCGCCTACGTGTCGCCGTACAACAGCTACGCCAATCGCATCAGCACCATCCGCTTCATGCAGGACATCCCGCTGTCGCCGGCCGACAAGGGCTGGTCGCTGCTGGAGCGCGCCGGCCAAGCGCTGCCGTCCTTTGCCGACCGCCCGGCCTTCATTGGCTGGGGCCTGCGTGACATCGTCTTCGACCACCACTTCCTGGAGGGCTTCCAGGTCGCGCTGCCGAAGGCCCAGGTGCATGCCTTCGAAGACGCCAACCACTACGTGCTGGAAGACAAGCACGAAGTGCTGGTGCCGGAAATCCGCGCCTTCCTGGACGCGAGCCCGCTCTGATGGAGATGCGGGGTCGGATCCCTCTCGCAGAGAGGGCTCTGACCCCATCCGGGCAATCCGGGGTCAGAGCCGTTTCTGCGAAACGGATCCGACCCCTTGCCTCAGGCGGCGTTTTCCCAGTCCGCCGGGGTCAGCGGGTCCAGGCCATAGGCGATGCGCGCCTTGTCGCACTGCAGGCTGGCCTTGCCGTACTCCCACGACGCATCCACCTCGCGGCACACGCTGGGCCGGTTGGGGTGGATGGTGCAGCGCGAATAGACGCCGATCTGCGCGTCCAGCGCCACGCAGCGCACCGGCTTGGAGTGGGTGCCGCGCATGCACAGGCGATGCGGGTCCAGCACCTCGGTCAGCTGGTGCGGCACGCCGCCGGGGGTGACCTCGTCCGATTCCATCCAATGGAAAGCCACGCGGTATTGGGTGCAGCAGGCGCCGCAGGTCATGCAGGGATGTTGCATGGGCAAGCCGCCTCGGGCGGCAGTGGGAATCGGGAACGAGGCTGCGGATTTTCCACGAAGCGGGCGGCCGCGCAAGAAATTCCGTAAGCGGCGACAATGAACGGATGAACGGACCCTGCAATATCGCGGCGCGGCTGCCTGAACTGGCCCGCGAACGCCCTGACCAGATCGCCATCCGCTGCCCCGGCCGCCGCGGTGCCGGCAATGGCATGGCCGCCTATGACGTGACCCTGGACTACCGCCAGCTGGACGCCCGCAGCGACGCCATGGCCGCCGGCCTGGCCGGCTACGGCATCGGCCGTGGCGTGCGCGCGGTGGTGATGGTGCGGCCCTCGCCGGAGTTCTTCCTGCTGATGTTCGCCCTGTTCAAGCTGGGCGCGGTACCGGTGCTGGTCGACCCGGGCATCGACAAGCGCGCGCTGAAGCAGTGCCTGGACGAAGCGCAGCCGGAGGCCTTCATCGGCATCCCGCTGGCCCACGTCGCCCGGCTGGTATTGCGCTGGGCACCGTCGGCGACCCGCCTGGTCACCGTCGGCCGCCGCCTGGGCTGGGGCGGGACCACCCTGGCCGCGCTGGAGCGCGCCGGTGCCAGCGGCGGCCCGATGCTGGCCGCCACCGATGGCGAGGACATGGCCGCCATCCTGTTCACCAGCGGCTCCACCGGCGTGCCCAAGGGTGTGGTCTACCGCCACCGCCACTTCGTCGGCCAGATCCAGCTGCTGGGCAGCGCCTTCGGCATGGAGGCCGGCGGGGTGGACCTGCCGACTTTCCCGCCGTTCGCCCTGTTCGACCCGGCGCTGGGCCTGACCTCGGTCATCCCGGACATGGACCCGACCCGGCCGGCGCAGGCCGACCCGGCGCGCCTGCACGATGCCATCCAGCGCTTCGGGGTGACCCAGCTGTTCGGTTCGCCCGCGCTGATGCGGGTGCTGGCCCGACACGGTCGGCCGCTGCCGACGGTGCGCCGGGTGACCTCGGCCGGTGCGCCGGTGCCGCCGGACGTGGTAGCCACCATCCGCCGCCTGCTGCCTGACGATGCGCAGTTCTGGACGCCCTACGGCGCCACCGAATGCCTGCCGGTGGCCGTGGTCGAAGGCCGCGAACTGGAGCGCACCCGCGCGGCCACCGAGGCCGGTGCCGGCACCTGCGTGGGCAGCGTGGTCGCGCCTAACGAGGTGCGCATCATCGCCATCGACGACGCGCCGCTGCCCGACTGGTCGCAGGCACGCGTATTGGGCGCTGGCGAGGTGGGCGAGATCACTGTGGCCGGCCCCACCGCCACCGACACCTACTTCAACCGCCCACAGGCGACGGCCGCTGCCAAGATCCGCGAAACCCTGGCCGATGGCAGCACCCGCGTGGTGCACCGCATGGGCGACGTCGGCTACTTCGACGCGCAGGGCCGCCTGTGGTTCTGCGGGCGCAAGACCCAGCGCGTGCAAACCGCGCGCGGGCCGCTGTACACCGAGCAGCTTGAGCCGGTGTTCAACACCGTGCCGGGCGTGGCCCGCACCGCGCTGGTGGGCGTGGGCGCTGCCGGTGCACAGGTGCCGGTGCTGTGCGTGGAACTGCAGCGTGGGCAGTCGGACGGCCCGGCGCTGCAGGAGACCCTGCGCGCGCATGCGGCTGCCCACGCCGCCGCCGCCGGCCTGCAGCATTTCCTGGTGCATCCGGCATTCCCCGTCGATATCCGTCACAACGCCAAGATCGGCCGCGAGAAGCTCGCCGTCTGGGCAGGCGCCCAACTGGAGAAGCGCGCATGAAGATCCTGGTCACCGGTGGTGGTGGTTTCCTCGGCCAGGCGCTGTGCCGTGGCCTGCTTGAACGTGGTCACCAGGTACTGGCCTTCAACCGCAGCCACTACCCGGAACTGCAGGCGATGGGCGTGGGCCAGATCCGCGGTGACCTGGCCGACGCGCAGGCCGTGCTGCATGCCGTGGCCGGCGTCGACGCGGTGCTGCACAACGGCGCCAAGGCCGGCGCCTGGGGCAGCTATGACAGCTACCACCAGGCCAATGTGGTCGGCACCGACAACGTCATCGCCGCCTGCCGCGCGCACGGCATCGGCAAGCTGGTCTACACCTCCACGCCCAGCGTGACCCACCGCGCCACCCATCCGGTGGAAGGGCTGGGCGCGGACGAAGTGCCTTACGGCGAGAACTTCCAGGCGCCGTACGCGGCGACCAAGGCGATTGCCGAACAGCGCGTGCTGGCGGCCAACGACGCCACGCTGGCGACCGTGGCGCTGCGCCCGCGGCTGATCTGGGGCCCGGGCGACCAGCAGCTGGTGCCGCGCCTGGCCCAGCGCGCCCGCCAGGGCCGCCTGCGCCTGGTCGGTGATGGCAGCAACAAGGTCGACACCACCTACATCGACAACGCCGCGCTGGCGCATTTCCTGGCGTTGGACGCACTCGCCCCGGGCGCGGCCTGTGCCGGCAAGGCTTACTTCATTTCCAACGGCGAGCCGCTGCCGATGCGTGAGCTGCTCAACAAGCTGCTCGCGGCGGTCGGCGCGCCGGCGGTGGAAAAGACGCTCAGCTTCAAGGCCGCCTATCGCATCGGCGCGATCTGCGAGCGCCTGTGGCCGCTGCTGCGCCTGCCCGGCGAACCGCCGCTGACCCGCTTCCTGGCCGAACAGCTGTGCACGCCGCACTGGTACAGCATGGAACCGGCGCGTCGCGATTTCGGTTACGTGCCGCAGGTGAGCATCGAAGAAGGGCTGCGCCGTCTCAAGGCCGCGTCGTGACGGCAGCGTCACGGCGCTGAAGGCTTCATCAGCCGCAGAGATCGCCGTCACCGGTTGCACACCGGCAGATCCGCAGGATGGACCCAACGCCACACCGGCCGGACCACCCGCGAGGAACGCCATGCTGCATTACGCCGTCATCTTTTTCGTCATCGCCATCATCGCCGCTGTGCTCGGCTTCTCCGGCATTGCAGGCGCTGCCAGCAACATCGCCTGGATCCTGTTCGTCGTGTTCCTGATCCTTGCGGTGATCTCGATGTTCCGCAAGCGCGGGTAGTAGCGTCGAGCTTGCCCGACTGCTTTTCCCGCTGCCCGTAGAGTCGAGCCATGCTTGACTGCGCCAGAAGCAGTCGAGCAAGCTCGACTCTACGGAAGCAGGGTCCCGCAGGCCGGGCCACAAGCGCGGCCCGCAGGTTTCCATCGTTACACCAGCGCCCGATCGGCCGCGTGCCGTTCCAGCGCCAGCTCGATCAACCGCGTGATCAGCGCGGTGTAGCCCAACCCGCTGGCGCCCCACAGCTTGGGGTACATGCTGATGCGGGTAAATCCGGGCAGGGTATTGATCTCGTTGATGACGATCTGCCCCTCCGCGGTTAGGAATACATCCACCCGCGCCATGCCCGCACATTCCAGCACCTGGTAAGCCTGCAGCGCGATCTGCTGGATGCGTGCCTGCGCATCGCCATCGATCGCCGCCGGCACCACCACGTCCGCACCATCGGGGTTGATGTACTTGGTGTCGTAGGCATAGAACTCGTCGTGCACCACCACCTCGCCGCAGACGCTGGCCTGCGGTAGATCATTGCCCAGTACCGCGCACTCGATCTCGCGGCCGACCACGGCCGATTCCACCAGCACCTTGTGGTCATGCCGCAGCGCCAGCTGCAGCGCCTCGGCGAAATCACCGGCCTGCTTGACCTTGCTGACCCCTACCGACGAGCCCTGGTTGGCCGGCTTGACGAACAGCGGCAGCCCCAGCTGCGCGATCAGCGCCTGCACGTCCACACTCGCCGCCTCGTGACGACGGATGCACACCCACGGCGCCACCGGCAGCCCCGCATCGCGCAGCAGCCGCTTGGCCACGTCCTTGTCCATCGCTGCCGCCGAGCCCAGCACCGGCGAACCGACGAAGGGCAGGTTGGCCATGCGCAGCAGCCCCTGCAGCGCGCCATCCTCGCCCAGCGGCCCGTGCACGATGGGCAGCACCACATCGATCTGGCCCAGCGCGGTGGACGCATCCACCGGTTGCAGCTGCGCCTGCCCGGCACCGGGCCGGACGGCCAGCGCCTTGCCCGAGGGATGCAGCGCGATGCGCGCCGGATCATCGGCATTGACCAGGAAGGTATCGGGCTGGCTGAGGTGCCACTGACCCTGCTTGTCGATACCCACCAGCACCGGTTCGAAGCGCTCGCGATCGAGCGCATCGAGGATGTTCTTCGCCGACTGCAGCGACACTTCGTGCTCGGAGGACATGCCTCCGAAAATGATCCCGACCCGGGTCCGTGCCATGGGCGTTGTCCTGTGTAACAAGGCCCCACAGCATGAACCGCCCGGCCCGGTTCCGGTAGTTGCCAACCTTGGTTGGCACACCCGAATGCCGAGCGCCGACCAAGGTCGGCATCTACCAGAGCAGAACCGTGCCGACCAACGGTCGGCACCCACCATCAGCAGCAGGTACCGAAAGATCGCGGCCAACTGTCGAAGGCGGGGTGGGTCCGGTTGAGGGGGTGTGAGCGGCATGGATGCCGCGACCAAGCCCCCATGGATGGGTTCACGGCGTCCCCCTCAACCGGACCCACCCCGCCATCCCACGGAATGCAGGCTTTTGCTTTTGAAGTTGCCGGCCAGAGGCCGGTGCCTCTGCGGGTGCCGGGCGGCAGCCCGGCCCAAGCTCCCCACCCACGCAGGTAGAATGCACACATGGCTCTCTCCCTGCTCTCGTCCCTCAAGCCGGTCGCCGGCCGCGCCCTGCAGACCGCCCTGAACCGCGCGCTGGCGCTGGATCCGGATACCCGCCACGCCCTGGCCAGCCTCGACGGCCGCCACATCGACCTGACCCTGGACGCACCGTCGCTGGCGATGCGCATCAGCGTCGATGGCGACCAGCTGCGGGTCGGCCCGGTGGACGCACAGGAAGCCGACCTGGCCGTGCGCAGCAGCCTGGCCGGCGTGCTCGCCCAGCTGCCGCTGCTGGCCAACGCCCGCCGCGGCAACGACAACGGCAAGGGCCGCGTGCGCGTGGCCGGCGATGCCGAACTGGCGCGCCGCCTGCAGCAGCTGGCCAAAGGCTTCGACCCCGACTGGCAGCAGCCCTTCGTCAGCGTGTTCGGCGAGGTGCTCGGCGTGCAGGTCGCCAACACCCTGCGCAGCGCCCTGCAGCACGCGCGCCAGGGTGCCATCGACCTCGCCCACAGCGCCGCCGAATTCATCACCGAGGAGTCGCGTGACGTGGTGCCACGTGCGGAACTGGATGCCTTCCACGACGACGTGGACGTGTTGCGTGACGACGTCGAGCGCCTCGGTGCACGCGTGCAGCGCCTGCGGGGTGCCGCATGAAGGCGCTGTTGCGGGCCAACCGCATCGGCCGCGTCATCCTGCGCTACCGCCTCGACGACCTGCTGCAAGACACGCCGGCCGAGCGCTGGTTGCGCCTGGCCAAGCCCTTCGTACCGCGCGCCTCGGCCGACATCGCCTCGCAGTCGCGTGGCGCACGCCTGCGCCTGGCGCTGCAGGACCTCGGCCCGATCTTCGTCAAGTTCGGGCAGATCCTGTCCACCCGCCGCGACCTGGTGCCGCCGGACGTGGCCAATGAACTGACCCTGCTGCAGGACCGGGTCAAGCCCTTCGATGGCGACACCGCACGCCGCATCGTCGAAGAGGCGCTGGGCCTGCCGGTCAGCGAGGCCTTTGCCAGCTTCGACACCGAGCCGCTGGCCTCGGCCTCGATCGCGCAGGTGCATGCCGCCACCCTGGCCGATGGCCGCCAGGTGGTGGTGAAGGTGCTGCGCCCGGGCATCGAGAAGCAGATCGATGCTGACATCGCCCTGCTCAATTCGCTGGCCGCGCTGGTCGAGCGTACCCATCCGCGTGCCGACAAGATCCGCCCGCGCGAAGTGGTGGCCGAGGTCGAGAACACCCTGGCCGCCGAGCTGGACCTGCAGCGCGAAGGTGCCAACGCCAGCGTGCTGCGCCGCTTCTGGGAAAACAGCGACGATCTGTACGTACCGGAAGTGATCTGGAGCCACACCGCCGAGCGTGCACTGACCCTCGAACGGGTGTGGGGCATTCCCTCCGACGACATCGCTGCGCTGGACCAGGCCGGCATCGACCGCAAGGCGCTGGCTGCCAAGGGCGTGCGGGTGTTCTACACCCAGGTGTTCCGCGACAACTTCTTCCACGCCGATGCGCACGCCGGCAACATCTGGGTCGACACCGATCCGGCGCGCCGCGAAAACCCGCGCTTCATCGCGCTGGATTTCGGCATCATGGGCCAGCTCTCGCAGGAAGATCAGTACTACCTGGCCGAGAACTTCATGGCCATCTTCAACCGTGATTACCGCCGCATCGCCGAACTGCACGTGCAGGCGCGCTGGATGCCGGACAACGTGCGCATCGACGACCTGGAAGCGGCGGTGCGTTCAGTGTGCGAACCGTACTTCACCCGCCCGCTGTCGCAGATCTCGCTGGCCGAAGTGCTGCTGAAGCTGTTCCGGGTGGCCCAGCGCTACCAGCTGACCCTGCAGCCGCAGCTGATCCTGCTGCAGAAGACCCTGCTGAACATCGAAGGCGTGGGCCGCCAGCTCGACCCGCAGATCGACATCTGGGCGGTGGCCAAGCCGGTGCTGGCGAAGATCCTGCGCGAGCGTTACAGCCCGCGCCGGGTCGTGCGCGAGATCGGCAAGCGCCTGCCGGAAATCATGACCCACGCGCCGGACATGCCGCGCCTGGTGCACGCCTGGCTGACCCAGCAGGTGGAAGGCCGTCACGAACTGGCGATGCGCTCGCGTGACCTGGTTACCCTCGATGCCAGCCTGCAGCGCCTGCAGAAGCGCGCGGTCGGCGCCATCACCGGCGTCGGCCTGCTGGCCATCGCCACGCTGATGTACGTGCTGCAGCCGCCGGGCTGGTACTGGGGCGACCTGCCGATACTGAGCCTGGGCGCGGCCGCGCTGGGTGCGTTCGCCCTGGCCCGCGCGTGGTGGCGATGAATACCGCGCTGCAGGTCCTGAAAGACGAGCTGGCCCGCCACGGCGCGGCCAACGATGCGCGCGAGACCGAGCGTGGCCGGCGCATGCTGAACATCACCGCCGACACCGGCGAGCTGCTGTCGGTGCTGGTGCGCTTCGGCCAGGCGCGGCGCGTGCTGGAAATCGGCACGTCCAATGGTTATTCCACGCTGTGGCTGGCCGAAGCCGCCGACGCCGTCGATGGCCACGTCACCACGCTGGAATACGCGGCCGACAAGGTGGCAATGGCGCGCGCCAACTTCGCGCGCAGCGGCCTGGCCGAGCGCATCACCCTGGTGCAGGGCGACGCCGGCGCGTGGCTGGCCGGTGCGGCCGATGCCAGCATCGACCTGCTGTTCCTCGATTCGGACCGCGAGCAGTACGCCGGCTGGTGGCCGCAGCTGCGCCGCGTGATGCGCCCCGGCGGCCTGCTGGTGGTGGACAACGCCATCTCGCACGCGGAACAGATGGCGCCGCTGCGCGCGTTGCTGGATGCCGATGCGGCCTTCAGTACCAGCCTGGTACCAGTGGGCAATGGCGAACTGCTGGCCGTGCGCAACGCTTGAACACCCTCTTTGTAGAGCCGAGCCCATGCTCGGCTACCACAGGTAGATGCCAACCTTGGTTGGCACGCTGTTTCCAATCGCGCACAGCAGCCGAGCATGGGCTCGGCTCTACCGGGCTGGGAGCGCCAGTCGAGCAAGCTCGACTCTACCGGGCAGGGGCGCCCTTATAATCGCGCGGTGAGCACCGAACCTGACATCCTCGCCGCGGTCGAGATCGAAACCGCCCCCCTGCAGCTGCTGCACCTGGACGAGCGCCTGGCCGTGGTCAACAAGCCGGCCGGGCTGATGGTCCACGACAGCAAGCTGGCCCGTGGCGAAGACGATTTCCTCGCCGACCGCCTGCGCGAGCAGCTGGGCCGGCCGATCTTCCTGGTGCACCGCCTGGACCGCGCCACCAGCGGCTGCCTGCTGCTGGCCTTCGACCGCGACACCGCCAGTGCGCTGGGCAAGGCCCTGATGGGCGGCGAAGTGAGCAAGGATTACCTGGCCATTTGCCGTGGCTGGCCGGCCGAGGAGGCCTGGCAGGTCGACCACGACCTGGACGGCGGCCCCGGCAAGCCGGTGAAGAAGCCGGCGGTGACCGATTTCCAGCGGCTGGCCACCGGCGAGCTGTCCGTGCCGGTGGGCGACTTCGCCAGTTCGCGTTACGCACTGGTGCGCTGCCAGCCGCAGACCGGCCGCTTCCGGCAGATCCGCCGCCACCTCAAGCACCTCTCGCATCACCTGATCGGCGATACCAGCCATGGTGATGGCCGCCACAACCGCAACTTCCGCATGCAGGGCGTGCACCGCATGCTGCTGCACGCCGAACGCCTGCGTTTCCCGCACCCCGATGGCGGCACGGTGGACGTGCGCGCACCGCTGGACGGTGAATTCCAGAAGGCCCTGGGCCTGTTCGGCTGGCAGGTCGCCGTAACCGATCCTGGGGCGGATCCCCTTCCCGCAGGGAAAGGACTCTGACCCCCAACAATCCAGGGTTGCCGGCCAGCGGCCGGCACTACCTCACTTGGTTTCCGGCTCGCTGAGGATCGCCTGCATGTCCTTCTCCAGGTCGGCCATCAGCGGCTTCATCTTTTCCTGGATGGCGATCATCACGTTCTGCATCAGCAGCGGGGTCTTGTCCAGCAGGCTCTGCCCGGCCGAGCTCTCGTAGAACTCGGCCATCGCCAGCACGTCTTCCTTGCTGAAGCTCTTCTTGTAGAGGTCCACATACATCGGCCGCAGCTGCTGCCAGGACAGCGCCTTGGTCAGGGTGGCGGTGGTGCGCTGCTGCATGCGCTGCAGCTGTTCGGTCTGCTGGGGGGTCAGCTGGCGCTGCCGGGCGATCTCCTCGAACTGCTGGCGCTGCATCGCTTCCAGCTGCGGCAGCATGCCGTCCAGCAGGCTCTGCGCGCGCGAGGCCGCCAGCAGGCGGTTGATGTCGGCATCGGTGGGCGGCGCGGCCAGGGCCGGCGCGCTGGCCACGGCCAGTGCGACCAGCAGCACGGCGCGGCGCAGGCCGGTGGACAGGGCGGGAATGAGGCGGGTCATGCGAGGCTTCCTGCGGTACATGGGACGGCCAGCATACCCGCTGCAAAGGCGAAGGCGGCGTGTTCGGTACCTGATCGGCGGCATACGCCACGCGATGGCAGCCACGGCAACGCGGCTGCCGCTACAATGCGCGGATGGGCAGTGGACCGGTCACCATCAGCGCGCAGCTTGAAATCCCCGACGGCGAGATCGTCGAGCGGTTCGTGCGTGCCAGTGGCGCCGGTGGGCAGAACGTCAACAAGGTCTCCACCGCGGTGGAACTGCGTTTCGACGTGGCCAACTCGCCCTCGTTGCCCGACCCGTTGCGCGCGCGCCTGTTGGCGCGGCGCGACCGGCGCATGACCGGCGAAGGCGTGCTGGTCATCGACGCGCAACGGTTCCGCACCCAGGATCGCAATCGCGAGGATGCGCGCGAGCGGCTGGCGGCCTTCATCCAGGCCGGGCTGAGCGTGCCCAAGCCACGCAAGGCCACCAAGCCGACCCTCGGGTCGAAACTGCGTCGACTGGACGCCAAACGCGGGCGCGCGCAGATCAAGCGCGGGCGCTCATCACGTGACTGGGAGTGATTGCTTGAACAACCCGACACCGTTGCTGCCGGCCGTTCCGCCGAGCATGCCGCAGGTCAAGTCCAACCCCTTCCTGCGCTGGCTGGCGCGCTGCACGCTGCGCCTGGGGGGCTGGAAAGTAACCGGTACCCTGCCGGACATTCCCAGGCTGGTCTTCATCATCGCCCCGCATTCGTCCAACTGGGACGGCCTGTGGGGCATGGCGGCCAAGATCGCGCTGGGCATGAAGGTGAAGGTGCTGGGCAAGGCCTCGCTGTTCTGGTGGCCGCTGGGCCCGCTGCTGCACAGGCTGGGCGTGATCCCGCTGGACCGCAGCGCGCCGCAGGGCACCGTCGGCCAGGCCGTGGACCTGCTGCGCAACAACGAGAAGATGTGGTTCGCCATCACCCCCGAGGGCACCCGCAAGGCGGTGAAGGACTGGAAGGCCGGGTTCCTGAAGATCGCGCGGATGGCCGACGTGCCGGTTCTGGCGGCGTACTTCCACTACCCGGAAAAGACCATCGGCATCGGCCCGCTGTTCCAGCCGACCGGCGATGATGCGGCCGACATGGCCGCCATCCGCGAGTTCTACCGGCCGTGGTTGGGCAAGACCCGCGGCACGGTCTGAGCCGGCCATCGGCGGCAGGCCAGGCGCCACGTCCGGCACATGCCGGGCGTGCGCGACAGGAGTAGGGTGGGGGGCTGGTATCCCATACCGTCCGCCCAAGGAGCGTTTTACATGTCGCGTACCGTAGTCCTGGCCGCCGCCATCAGCCTGGCGCTGGCGGCCTGTTCCGGCAAGGAGTCCACCCCCGTGTCCGAAGCACAGAAAGCCCCGGCCCAGCAGCCGGCCGAAGCCTCCACCAACCCCCTGCTGAGCGCCAGCACGCTGCCGTTCCAGGCGCCGCAGTTCGACAAGATCAAGGACAGCGACTACACGCCGGCCTTCGAAGAAGGCATGCGCCAGCACCTGGCCGAAGTCCGCAAGATCGCCGACAACGCCGAGCCGGCCACCTTCGACAACACCATCGTGGCGATGGAGCGCAGCGGCGAGACCCTCAACCGCGTGTCGCGCATCTTCTTCGGCCTGGTCCAGGCCGATGGCACCGAAGCACGCCAGAAGATCCAGGAAGACATTGCCCCGAAGCTGGCCGCGCACCAGGACGAGATCAACCTCGACCCGAAGCTGTTCGCCCGCGTGAAGTCGCTGTACGACCAGCGTGACACGCTGGAGCTGGACCCGGTGCAGAAGCGCCTGGTCGAGCACTACTACGACGGCCTGGTGCGCTCTGGCGCGCAGCTGTCCGACGCCGACAAGGCGAGCCTGCGCAAGCTCAACGTCGAAGAGACCACCCTCTCCACCCAGTTCCACACCCGCCTGGTGGCCGCGACCGCCGCTGCGGCCGTGGTTGTGGACGACAAGGCCAAGCTCGCCGGCCTGGACGACAACGCGATCAACAACGCGGCCAACGCCGCCAAGGATCGCAAGCTGGACGGCAAGTTCGTGCTGCCGCTGCAGAACACCACCCAGCAGCCGGTGCTCGGTTCGCTCAGCGACCGTGACCAGCGCGCTGCCGTGCTGAAGGCCTCGGAAACCCGTGCCGAGCGTGGCGACAAGAACGACACCCGCGAGACCGTGCAGCGCCTGGCCCAGCTGCGTGCGCAGAAGGCCAAGCTGCTTGGCTTCGAGACCTTCGCCGACTACCAGCTGGGCGACCAGATGGCCAAGACCCCGGCCGCGGCGCTGAAGCTGCTGACCGACACCGTGCCGGCTGCTACCGCCAAGGCCCGTGCCGAAGCCGGTGAGATCCAGAAGGTGATCGACGCCCAGAAGGGTGGCTTCCAGGTTGCCGCCTCCGATTGGGACTTCTACGCCGAGCAGGTCCGCAAGGCCAAGTACGATCTGGACGAATCGCAGGTCAAGCCGTACTTCGAACTGGACAACGTGCTGCAGAACGGCGTCTTCTACGCCGCCACCCAGCTGTACGGCATCACCTTCAAGCAGCGCACCGACATTCCGACCTACAACCCGGACATGAAGGTGTACGAAGTGTTCGACAAGGACGGCAGCTCGCTGGCCCTGTTCTACACCGACTACTTCAAGCGTGACACCAAGTCCGGCGGCGCCTGGATGGACGTGTTCGTCGAGCAGGACGGCCTGACCGGTGCCAAGCCGGTGGTCTACAACGTCTGCAACTTCACCAAGCCGGCCGATGGCCAACCTGCGCTGATCAGCTTCGACGACGTCACCACCATGTTCCATGAGTTCGGCCACGCCCTGCATGGCATGTTCTCGAACGTGAAGTACCCGTCGATCGCCGGCACTGCCACCTCGCGCGATTTCGTCGAGTTCCCCTCGCAGTTCAACGAGCACTGGGCGCTGGACCCGAAGGTCTTCGCCCACTACGCCAAGCACTACAAGACTGGCGAAGCGATGCCGCAGGAACTGGTCGACAAGATCCTCAAGGCACGCAGCTTCAACCAGGGCTATGCGACCACCGAGTACCTGTCGGCCGCACTGCTTGACCTGGCCTGGCACACGCAGAAGGCCGATGCCCCGCTGCAGGATGTGGGCGCCTTCGAAGCCAGCGCGCTGAAGAAGTTCAAGGTCGACCTGCCGCAGGTGCCGCCGCGTTACCGCACCACCTACTTCGACCACATCTGGGGCGGCGGCTACTCGGCCGGTTACTACGCCTACTTCTGGGCCGAGGTGCTGGACCATGACGCCTACCAGTGGTTCACCGAACACGGTGGCCTGACGGCGGCCAACGGCCAGGAGTTCCGCGACAAGATCCTTTCGCGCGGCAACAGCGTGGAACTGTCTACCCTGTACCGCGATTTCCGCGGCAAGGACCCGTCGGTGGAACCGCTGCTGAAGTTCCGCGGGCTGAAATAACAACGTAGAACGCAGCACCTCCGGGGTCGGATCCCGTCGCGCATCGCGTGGCGGGCTCCGACCCCGGTTGCGTTACGCACCTTTTACGCCTCGCGCCATCCCCCGCCATCGCACCTTTACGGCCTGCACGCGCATCGTGTGCCTACCGCGCCGCAGGGCGCTTTGTGCAAGGTGGTGTATGACCCTCCTGGTGATCCGGCACGCGCCGTCGTCGGCGCCGCGCCCGCAGCTTCCGCTGGAACTGTGCGGCCATCGCGTGCTGTGCAACGACTGCGCCAGCCTGTCCGATGTGCGCCAATGCCTGTGCCAGGCCCGGGCCGACGACTGGGTGCTGCTGGACGTGGGCGTGGCCGACGACGCGCAGTGGCAGGCCGAGGGCGGCGCCCTGCAGGCGGCACTGGAGCGCATGCCCGCCTCGTACATCGAACTGCAGGCCCCGCATGCGCCGGGCCTGGATGCACGCCTGCACCTGCAGCACGGGCCGGCCGCGGTGGTGGTCGACCAGCGCAGCCAGCAGGCGGGCTACCCGCTGTCGCTGGCCATCGTCGGCCGCCGCCTGGCGCAGGAGGGTTGAGCCATGTCGATCTTCATCATCCGTGGCCCGGAAGTCGCCGGTGCACTGATCCGCACCGCCCAGCCGCTGCCGGCGCCGGTGCTGAAATCGCTGGTGCACCGTGCGATCGACGCCGGCACCAGCGTGGCCATCCGCGCCTGCGGCTCGGAACAGGAACTGCTGGACGCGCTGCGCGTGGCCGACCACAGCCGTGGCGAAGTGACCCTGCTCGACCCCGGCGCCTGTGCCGGCAGCCTGCGCCTGCAACGCCTGTTGCCGAACCTGCACAACGCCTACGTGGAAGTGCACGACGACGGCGCCGTGGCCGAGCCGTGCCTGCCGGCCGGTGTCGGCCAGCGCCTGGGCATCGCCGCCGGCTACGGCGCGCAGAGCTACGTGCTGGCGCTGGATATCGCCCTGGACCACCTCGGCCTGGCCGAGTACGCCAACGGCGTGCACGTCGGCACCTGACGCGCGCCGGGGTCGGATCCCTTTCCGCCCGCGGAAAGGGCTCTGACCCCGGCGCCCGGAGGCGGCATCCGGGAACCTCGCGCGCCTGCCAGAGGTCTTACCGAGCTTCCACCCACCGGAACCTGTCATGGACGCCGCCGCCCGCCCCCCGTTTGCCGAACGCGCGCTCACCTGGCTGAAGAAGGAAGCGCTGCCGCTGCTGGTCATGCTTGGCCTGCTCGCCGCCGCCCGCGACACCCTGGCCAACCATTACGTGGTGCCCAGCGGCTCGATGCAGCCGACCCTGCAGCCGGGCGACCGCGTGGTGGTGGACATGCGTGCGTACGGCCTGCGCCTGCCGTTCACCAGCCAGCAGCTGCTGGCCACCGGCAGCCCGCAGCGCGGCGAAGTGGCCGTGTTTGATTCGCCGGCCGATGGCACCCGCCTGATCAAGCGCGTGGTGGCCGTGGCCGGTGACCATGTGCAGCTGCACGGCGGCCACCTGGCCATCAACGGCCAACCGCTGCAGATCGCCGACCTGCGCGACACCGAAGCCTTCGGCGAGCGCCAGGCCCAGCTCGACCTCGACATGGGCGGCGGCCCCGACATTGCCGACCTGGTGGTGCCGGCCGGCAAACTGCTGGTGCTGGGCGACCACCGCGGCAACAGCTTCGACGGCCGCTTCTTTGGTTTCGTTGATGCCGACAAGGTCTACGGCCGCGCCGTGGCCATCTACTACCGCCGCGGCGATGGTTTCGAGTGGGCGCACCTCTAAGCTGAATTGATATTTCCTGCATATCGATCCTGACTTATCAGGTTATGGATCGACTGGATCGAGGGGCCTACGCTGGGCCCCGTACCCCCACGTTGGCCGCCCCCACGGCCTCTCGATCCCATGACTGGCGAAACTGCGGCGTCCCTCAGCGGCCGCCCCCGCACTCCTGATTCTCTCGTCGACACCCGCATCCAGCAGGGCACCCCGGCGTTCCGGCGCACGGCGGTCGCGTTGTTCCTGGCCGGGTTCTCCACCTTCGGCCTGCTGTACACGGTGCAGCCGCTGCTGCCCGAGTTCAGCCGCCACTTCGGCGTGTCCGCGGCCGGCAGCGCGATGTCGCTGTCGCTGAGCACCGGCACCCTGGCCGTGGCCATGCTGCTGGCCGGCCTGTTGTCCGATGCCATCGGACGGCGGCCGATGATGATTGCCGCGCTGATGGCCTCGGCCCTGCTGTCGCTGTGCACCGCGCTGGTTGATGACTGGACCACCATGCTGGTGCTGCGCACCCTGCTGGGCCTGGCCCTGAGTGGCGTGCCGGCGGTGGCGATGACCTACCTGGTGGAGGAAATGGACAGCCGCGCGCTGGGCCTGGCGATGGGCCTGTACATCGGCGGCAATGCCATCGGTGGCATGAGCGGTCGCCTGCTGGCCGGCATCATCGCTGACCACTGGGGCTGGCGCTGGGGCATCGGCGCGGTCTCGATCATCGCCGTGGCCAGTACCGTGCTGCTGTGGCTGCAGCTGCCGCCGTCGCGGCACTTCCAGGCCCGCCGTGGCGGCCTGCGCCAGCTGCCCGCACGCTGGCGCACGCTGTTCGCCGATCCGGGCCTGCCGTGGCTGTTCGCCACCTCGTTCGTGCTGATGGGCGTGTTCGTCACCCTCTACAACTATCTGGGTTACCACCTGCTGGCGCCGCCGTACCACCTCAGCCAGACCGTGGTCGGGCTGATCTTCAGCGTGTACCTGGTCGGCACCTTCAGCTCGGCGTGGATGGGACAGCAGGCCACGCGCTACGGCCGCGGCCGCGTGCTGACCATTGCCTTCGGCCTGATCGGTGCCGGCATCGTGCTGCTGGCCATGCCGTGGCTGACCACGATGGCGTTGGGCATCGCCCTGGTCACCTTCGGTTTCTTCGGTGGCCATTCGGTGGCCAGCAGCTGGGTCGGCAGCCGTGCCGGTTCGATGCGCGCCGAAGCCTCGGCGCTGTACCTGTTCGCCTATTACCTGGGCAGCAGCGTGCTCGGCGCCGTGGGCGGCCTGGCCTATGCCGCGTGGGATTGGCTGGGCGTGTGCCTGTTCACCGGCGTGCTGACCCTGCTCGGCGGCGGCATCATCTGGGCCCTGCAGCAGCGCGCCCCGCAGCCGGTCGCTGCCTGACCCGACACGCGTTCCGCATGGGCACGGCGTTGCTCTGGTAGATGCCGACCTTGGTCGGCGCTCTGGCAGGGCGGCCAACCAAGGTTGGCAACTACCAAAGCTGCCTGGTCGGTTTGCCCACCCCTGCGCAATCCATGTTCCGCATGGGCGCGGTGTTGCTCTGGTAGATGCCGACCTTGGTCGGCGCTCTGGCAGGGTGGCCAGCCAAGGTTGGCAACTACCAAAGCTGCCTGGTCGGTCGGCCCACCCCTGCGCAATCCACGTTCCGCACGGCACGGCGTTGCTCTGGTAGGTGCCGACCTTGGTCGGCGCTCTGGCAGGGCGGCCAACCAAGGTTGGCGTCTAGCAAAGGCGCCGGGTCGGCCGCATCACCCTTCCGCAAACGCGCCGCGCAGCAACCCGGCGAAATTGCGGATCAACGGCGTCACCCCTTCGCGTCGCCAGGCCAGCTGCACTTCCGAATGCGCCCCGGCATCGGCCAGGGCCACGAAGCGCGCGCCTTCCACCCGGATGTGGTCGCACGAGGAAGGCAGTACCGCCACGCCCAGCCCGGCGGCTGCCAGGCTGATCAGCGTCGAGGCCTCACCGGCTTCCTGCACGATGCGCGGAGTGAATCCCGCCGCCGCGCACAATGCGATCATGTGGTCATGGATGCCGGCACCGGCACTGCGGCGGAACGCCACGAACGGTTCCTGGGCGAAATCACGCAGCGCCAGCGTGCCCTGCTTCGACAGCCGGCGCAGGGCAGGGTGGTCGGCGTGCACGATCAACGCCAGCGGATCGACGAACAGGCTGTGCGCCACCAGTTCCGGCGGCAGCGCACGCTTGCGGATGATGCCCACATCCAGGCTGCCATCGAGCAGCGCATCGATCTGCTGCAGGGTGTTCATCTCGCTCAGCTGCAGGCGTACCTGCGGGTATTGCTGCCGGTACTGCAGGATCGACCGCGGAATCTGCGGCGACAGCGGCGTGGCCCGGGTCAGGCCGATATGCAGCTCGCCCTGCTCACCGCGCTGCGCGCGCTGCACCTCGTCCACCGCCGTTTCCACCTGCTGCACGATGGCCCGTGCGCGTTCCTGCAGCAGCTCGCCCGCAGCGGTGAGCTGCACGCGGCGATGACTGCGCACGAACAACCGCGCGCCGATCAGTTCTTCCAGCTGGCGGATCTGCTGGCTGAGCGGCGGCTGCGACATCCCCAGACGCTCGGCTGCTTGGCCGAAGTGCAGCGTATCGGCAACGGCAAGGAAGTAACGCAGGTGGCGGAGTTCGATGGACATGGGGCCAGTTTATTCATCGTCAGCCGGAAATGGGCCGGACGCGGGCTCTGACCCCGGGCGATCAAGCGCATCCACGAATGGCGTGGATCTACCGTGTCGACCAAGGTCGACACCTACCGAGAGCAGACCATGCCCCCCGCCATCCCAGGTGCAGGGCGCAGCCCTGCCGGACACCCCTACCGCTCGGAATGCCCGCTCTGGTCGTAATCGCGCGGACTGAACAGCTCCGGCTGGATCAGCTCGATGAACGCCCGCGCCTGCGCCGACAACGCCTTGCCCCGCCGCACGATCACCCCGTAACTGCGCTCGGGGAACCAGCGCTTCATCGACCGCGCCGCCAAGCGCGCATGGTCGCTTTCATGCAGGCACAGCGCCGGCACGATGGAAATGCCCATGCCCATCGCCACGTACTGTTTGATGACCTCCCAGCCGCCCACTTCCAATGCAACGGTGTACGCAATGCGGTGGCGCTGGAACACCTGGTCCACCAGCCGGTAGGTGATCTGCCGCTTCGGCGGCAGCACCAGCGGGTAACGGGCGATGTCGGCCAGCTCCAGCTCGCCACCACTGGCCAGTGGATGGTCGTGTGGCGCGATCAGCACCTGCTCGAAGCGGTAGGCCGGTGCATAGGTCAGGTCGGCCGGCACGTCGGTCATCGACCCGATCGCCAGGTCGGCCGCATCCTCGCGCAGCAGGTCGGTGCCATCGGCGCTGATCGCGTTGTGCAGGGTCAGGCGCACGTCCGGATGGTGCAGGCGGAAGCGTTCAACGATCTTCGGCAGCAGGTAGAGGATGGTCGAGCTGTTGGCGGCGATGTTCAGCTCGCCCGCATCCAGCCCGCGCACCTTGTCGCGGAAGCGCGCTTCCAGCCCGTCCAGGCTTTCCACCAGCGGCTGCGCCATCTCATAGAGCACCTGGCCCTCGCGGCTGGGCACCAGGCGCCGTCCGCTGCGCTCGAACAGCGGCACTCCCAGCTCACGTTCCAGTGCCTGCAGCTGCAGGCTGATCGCGGGCTGGCTGACGAAAAGCGCCTCAGCTGCCCGTGAGACCGAGCCCAGGCGCACCGTCTGGCAGAACGCCCGCAGCGGCTTCAGCCGGTCGGATTTGTAGGAAAAACGCGGACTTGGCGGGCTGCGCGTGGTCATGGCGTCATAAGTATTAGCACACCTTATGTGGAACATTGCAAAAACTGTTTTGCCAAATACTCGGCCCGGGCGGCACTTTGGGGGCGTTCCCCCACCGCTGGAGTCGCCCCATGTCCGCCGTCGCTTCTGCCGTTTCCCCCGCCCCTGCAAAGGCCACCCCCGGCATCGCCCTGGCGACCCGCGTGGCCGGCCAGGAGACCCTGCTGCCGGCGCCGCTGCTGGCCTTGCTGGTCTCGCTGCACCGGACGGTGGAACCGGGCCGGCAGGCGCGGCTGCAGGCCCGCCGCGAGCGCCAGGCGTTCTTCGACCAAGGCGGGCTGCCGGACTTCCGCAGCGATACCGCCGCCATCCGCGAAGGTGACTGGCGCGTGGCCCCGCTGCCGGCCGCGCTGCAGGACCGCCGCGTCGAGATCACCGGCCCGACCGACCCGAAGATGGTCATCAACGCGCTGAACTCCGGTGCCAAGGTGTTCATGGCCGACTTCGAGGATTCGACCTCGCCCACCTGGCGCAACCTGCTGGCCGGACAGCAGTCGCTGGCCGCCGCCGTGCGCGGCGATCTGCAGTTCACCGCACCGGCCGTCAACGGCAAGCCAGGCAAGCACTACAGCCTGCGCCCCTTTGAGGAACAGGCGGTCCTGATCGTGCGCCCGCGCGGCTGGCACCTGGACGAGAAGCACGTGGCCGTGGACGGCCAGCCGCTGGCCGGTGGCCTGTTCGATGCGGCGGTGTTCGCCTTCCACAATGCCCGCGCGCTGCAGGCCAAGGACCGCGGCCCGTACTTCTACCTGCCCAAGCTGCAGAGCATGGAAGAGGCCGCGCTGTGGGAGACCGCGCTGTCGCACATCGAAGGCATGCTCGGCCTGCCGCATGGCCAGATCAAGGTGACCGTGCTGATCGAAACGCTGCCGGCGGTGTTCGAGATGGACGAAATCCTGCACGCCCTGCGCGAGCGCATCGTCGGCCTGAACTGTGGCCGCTGGGACTACATCTTTTCCTATCTGAAAACCTTCCGCCGCCACGCCGACCGCGTGCTGCCCGAGCGTGGCCAGGTGACCATGACCCAGCCGTTCCTGAAGGCGTATTCGGAACTGCTGATCCAGACCTGCCACCGCCGTGGCGCGCATGCGATGGGCGGCATGGCCGCGCAGATCCCGATCAACAGCGATGCCGCCGCCAACGAACAGGCCATGGCCCGCGTGCGTGCCGACAAGCTGCGTGAAGTCAGTGCCGGCCACGACGGCACCTGGGTCGCGCACCCGGCGCTGATCCCGGTGGCGATGGCCATCTTCGACGAACACATGCCGACCCCGAACCAGCACCAGGTGCTGCGCCAGGATGTGCGGGTGGGCCGCGATGACCTGATCGCGCGGCCACCGGGCAGCATCACCCGCGCCGGTTTCGAGGGCAACGTCGAAGTCTGCGTGCGCTACCTGGCCGCCTGGCTGGACGGCAATGGCTGCGTGCCCATCCATCACCTGATGGAAGACGCGGCCACCGCCGAGATCAGCCGCAGCCAGCTGTGGCAGTGGCTGCACACCCCGGGCCAGCAGCTGGACGACGGTACCGCCATCGACCTGCCGCTGCTCGACACCGCTCTGGCCCAGCTGCCGGCGCGGCTGGGCGACACCCGCGCACTGCCCGGTGGCGCCCGCATCGGCGAAGCCATCGCCCTGCTGGGCGAACTGAGCCGCAGCGACGAACTGACCGACTTCCTGACCCTGCCGGCCTACGCACGCATCGACTGACGGCCTGCTTCCCCGCTGTTCCTTCCCCGCTGCAACCGCTGCACGAACCGAACTGGAGAAAGACATGAGCACCCTGCCCACTGCCGAACAGATCCAGCACGACTGGGACACCCACCCGCGCTGGCAAGGCATCCAGCGCAACTACAGCGCCGCCGACGTGGTGCGCCTGCGTGGCACCGTCCACATCGAGCATTCGCTGGCCCGGCTGGGCGCGGAAAAGCTGTGGAAATCGCTGCACGAGCGGGAGTTCGTCAACGCACTGGGCGCGCTGACCGGCAACCAGGCCATGCAGCAGGTCAAGGCCGGGCTGAAGGCGATCTACCTGTCCGGCTGGCAGGTGGCGGCCGATGCCAACCTGGCCGGGCAGATGTACCCGGACCAGTCGCTGTACCCGGCCGACTCGGTGCCGGCGGTGGTCAAGCGCATCAACAACACCCTGCTGCGTGCCGACCAGCTGCACCACGCCGAGGGCAAGGATGACATCGACTTCCTGCAGCCGATCGTGGCCGACGCCGAGGCCGGATTCGGTGGCGTGCTCAACGCCTTCGAGCTGATGAAGGCGATGATCGAAGCCGGTGCGGCCGGCGTGCACTTCGAAGACCAGCTGGCCTCGGTGAAGAAGTGCGGCCACATGGGCGGCAAGGTGCTGGTGCCGACCCGTGAGGCGATCGAGAAGCTCAACGCCGCGCGCCTGGCCGCCGACGTGCTGGGCGTGCCGACCCTGCTGGTGGCGCGTACCGATGCCGAGGCGGCGGATCTGCTGACCAGTGACATCGACGGCAACGACCAGCCGTTCACCACCGGCGAGCGCACCGTGGAAGGCTTCTACAAGACCCGCAACGGCCTGGACCAGGCGATCAGCCGCGGCCTGGCCTACGCCCCCTATGCCGACCTGGTCTGGTGCGAGACCGGCAAGCCGGACCTGGAGTTCGCGCGGAAGTTCGCCGAGGCCATCCATGCGAAGTTCCCCGGCAAGCTGCTGGCCTACAACTGCTCGCCCAGCTTCAACTGGAAGAAGAACCTGGACGACGCCACGATTGCGAAGTTCCAGCGCGAGCTGGGCAGCTATGGCTACAAGTTCCAGTTCATCACCCTGGCTGGCTTCCATGCGCTGAACTACGGCATGTTCAACCTGGCCCACGGCTATGCCCGCCGGCAGATGAGCGCCTTCGTGGAACTGCAGGAAGCCGAGTTCGAAGCGGCCGAGCGCGGGTTCACCGCGGTCAAGCACCAGCGCGAGGTCGGCACCGGCTACTTCGATGCGGTCACCCAGGCCATCCAGCAGGGCCAGTCCTCGACCACGGCGCTGACCGGCTCGACCGAGGAAGAGCAGTTCCATGGCGGCCGCAGCGAGCGCGCCGCCTGACCCGGCCTTGACCCGGTATGTCAGTAGAGTCGAGCTTGCTCGACTGACGTGCCCCCAGCCGAAGCCAGTGCAGTCGAGCAAGCTCGACGCTACCAAGGCCTTCGGACCGATCAGGGTGGCCAGGGAAGGGCCAGACGACGCCGGCAGGTCGGGGGACCTGCCGGCGTCGTTGTATCCGGGGGCCTGGCCGCCCCCCCTGAATGCGCCTTGCCCGCCTGTTCGGGGCAGATGGCGGCCACTTCATGAAAAATGAGAAGGGGCGCACAGTTTGTTTCGCTGCTATGCTCCGCATCTCACCAGGGGACGCTGGCGGCAGGGAATGACCGGCAGGGGCACGGCCGAGAACATCGATATGACAACCGGTATCGCCCAGGTGGCGATGGCCGAGATCGTGCATGCCTTGCTGTCGGACGATGAAGTGGCCCTGTTCGCGCGCTTCGCGCGGCCGCTGAAGGTCGAGGCCGGGCAATGGCTGTTCCACCGGGGCCACCGCGGCGATGGCATGTACGTCATCCTGGACGGCCAGATCGAACTGGACTTCGGCGATGACCTGGTGACCAAGACCCTGGGGCGCCACGAGTTCTTCGGTGAACTGGGCCTGCTGGTGGGCGACCATCCGCGCAGCGCCGGCGCCCGTGCGGTCGAAGACTGCCATCTGCTGGAACTGGGGCCGACCGATTTCCATTGCCTGGTCGAATCCGATCCGGGGCTGGTGGCCTACTTCCTGCGGCGCACGATCATGCGCGTGCTGGCCAACGAACAGGCCCTGATCAGCCAGCTGCGCCGGCGCAACCACGACCTGGAAACCGCGCTGGACAACCTGTACATCACCACCCACCAGCTCACCCATACCCGCGAACTGGTGCGTACCGATGAACTGACCGGCCTGCACAACCGCCGCGGCCTGACCCTGTACCTGCAGGAGTGCCGCAGCCAGCCCCACGGCACGCCGCAGGCACTGCTGCTGATCGACTGCGACCGCTTCAAGCAGGTCAACGACCGCCATGGCCACCAGGCCGGCGACCGCGTGCTGCAGAGCATGGGCAACATCCTGCGGTCGATGGCCGGCGAACACGATCTGGCCTGCCGGCTGGGCGGCGATGAGTTCTGCCTGATTCTGCGCCATGCAGACCGTGAGGCGGCACAGCACGCGGCCGAGTTCATCCTCAGCGCGGTGCATGGCCTGCTCGAGCGCAGCCATGGTACGCCGCATGTCACTCCGGCCAGCATCGGTGTCAGCCTGCTCGCGGCCGAAGGGGACTGGAGCGAATGGTATGCGGGCGCCGACCGTGCGCTCTACCGTGCCAAGCGCGCGGGCGGCAACTGTCTGCATTGGGCTGACAGCATGGACGGACAGTGAACGGAGGCCTGGGCAATGAACGGCGACACCGGAACGTCGACCCCGCACACCGCACAGCTGCGGGCACTGCTGTTCACTGATCTGTGCGATTCCACCCTGCTGGTGGAGCGCATGGGCGATGCCGCCGCGGCGGAACTGTTCCAGGACCACGACCGTCTGGTGATGGCGCTGCAGCAGCGCTGGACCGGGCAGCAGATCGATCGCTCCGACGGCCTGTTCATGCTGTTTGAACGGCCAGTGGATGCCCTCGGCTTCGCGCTGGATTACCAGCGCGGCCTGCAGGCGCTGGGCGGCAAGCGCAACATCCTGCTGCGCGCACGCATGGGCCTGCATGTGGGTGAGGTGCTGTTGTGGAACAACAGTGCCGAGTCCATTGCGCTGGGCGCCAAGCCGGTGGAAGTGGAAGGCCTGGCCAAGCCGATGGCCGCGCGCCTGATGCAGCTGGCGCAGCCCGGCCAGTTCCTGCTGTCGGCCACCGCCGAATCGATGGTGCGGCGCGCGGCCGGCGATCTGGGTGATGCCGCGCTGGGGCTGAAGTGGAAGTCCTTCGGGCGCTGGCGCTTCAAGGGCGTGGCGCAGTCGATGGAAGTGTTCGGCCTGCAGGACCCCGGCATGGCGTCGACCGGACGGCCGCGGCAGAGCGCCAAGGCGAGCCGTGACATCCCGTTCTGGCGGCAGCCGGCGATGATGACGGCCGAAGTCGCGCTGGCGGCAGCGTTGCTGGTCGGCGGCTGGTTCCTGACCCGGCCGCAGCCGGCCATTGCCTTTGCCGAGCGCGATTGGGTGGTGGTCGGCGGTTTCCGCAACCTGACCGCGAACCACATTCTTGATGGTTCTCTGGACCAGGCGTTTCGAATCAGTCTGGAACAGTCCCAGCACGTGAACATCATCAGCGACGTCGCGGTGAGTCAGGCGCTGGAACGCATGCAGAAGCCGAGTGACTCCACCGTTGATCGTGCGCTGGGCAGCGAGATCGCCACGCGCGACGGCGCACGTGCCGTGATCCTGCCAGTGGTGGCTGAGGTGGGCGGACGCCTCCGCGTGTCTGCCGAAGTTGTCGATCCTGCCAACAGGAGCACGGTCTATCTCGTTGCGCGTGACGCACGCGGTGTAGGCGGCCTGTTGGAGGCTGTTGACGGCGTATCGAGGGAAGTGCGCGACAAACTCGGAGAGGCGTCCAGCTCAATGCAGGTGCGCGGCGAGGCATTGCCTGCGGTCGCGACGTCCAGCCTGGATGCGCTGAAGATCTACGCACTTGCCCGCAAGGCGTACATCGCCCGGAAGATGGATGACGCGCGGGACCTTCACATGCAGGCACTGGCCGTGGACCCGCAGTTCGCATTGGCCTACGTGGGCGTGATGCTGACCTACCTGGCACAGGGCGAGGCCGCACAGGCCGCGCCATGGATGCAGAAGGCCGCAGCACTCCGTGATCACCTGCCGGTGCGTGATCGCCTCTATATCGACGCTTGGCAGGCCGAGTTCGGAAGCCAACCCGCACTGCACGCCCCAGCCAAATGGCGCCTGCTGGCGCAGGTATACCCGGACATTCCCGCAGCACAGCAGAACTATGCCTGGGCGATGTTCGTGCAAGGGCATTCGCAGGAAGCGTTGCGCGCGGCCGACCAAGCTGCGCAGGCCAAGGAGGCCACGCGTCATCTTTCGCGTGAATTGGCCGCGCGCATCCGCCAGCAGATGGGTGACCAGGAAGGCGCGCTACGCGATCTGATCGAATCCGAGCGTATCGGTGCCAGCACGCCGAACCGGCGCCATGTGTCGGTGCTGGCGACCCTGGGCCGAAACGATCAGGCGCTGCTGATGGCGCAGACCCGCGCCCACACGCATCCCGAGGACTTTCTGTTGTACCTGGACTGGGCGGCGACGTTGATCGGGGCCGGCCGTGCGGAGGAGGCGATCATGATCGCCGACAAGGGGGTCAGCAAGGCCGCAACGGAAGGGGAGGTAATGTCGGTACCGTTGAAGCTGGGTGCCATGGTGGCTCGCTATCGCGCCGGCCAGCCACCTTCGACGCAGCAGGTCGATGCATTACTGCAACAGGCGCTGCGTTCTGCGTCCAGCGCAGCTGGTGAAGAACGTGACGACCTTGCGGGCATTGCCCTTGCCACAGCCAGGCTCCAGCAACGCTACGCCGGCATCGCGTTGAACGTCACCCAGATGAGCCGGATGGCGCAGGTGGTGGCAGCATCCGGTCATCCGCGCAATGAATCACTGTGGGCCATTGTCAGAGCCGACCAGCTGCGCCTGCGGCACGATGCAGAGGGCAGCGCCCAGATGCTGATGGGCATGAGTGATGGACAGGATCTGGTGCAGTGGCATGTCGCCATGCGCGATGCGCAGCATGATCTGGGCCAGGCAACGCGCTCCGTGCGCGAACAGCAGTGGCTTCAACAGAACCGTGGACGTGCCTATGGGGATCCCATCGCCGCGCAGGCGTTCATGGTGATGAACGTCGCCGACCTTGCAGATGTCCCTGCCGCGTCGGCGACGATCAAAGTGGACCGCTCAGGTCAGCAGGCAGAAGGGGACAGTGTGCGCCGTCTGCGACGTCATGCTTTCCAGTAGCGCATCCCGCGCTGCAGCGATCTCCTCCTTGCTGGCCAACGTTTCCGGACGCATACAACTGTCGCCCACCAGCGCGGCGTCAGCGTCTGCACTTGTCAGCCCTGCCTGCACCAGCGCAGCGTGCGCATCGCTGACGAAGAGTGTACGGAACGCGTCATCGCTGGACAGCAGATCAAGCAGATGGGTAGCGAACTCGGTCGTAAAAGCCGGATGTGATTGCGGATTGTTGCCTTCGGTGCTCACGGATGTTCCCCTGTCGACGTGCACCCGCACGCAGATGTGCGTGCGGCATGTGGCGAACTTATCGGCAACCCAAGGCAATCTCTTGAAGGTGGCGTGACTCCATGCGTATACGACGTTGTGCAATCGTCTTCCTCGAGCCGCGCGAAGACGTAGTTTTCGCCTTGACAGGGCTGTTGTCCGGTGGTGCAGGCGTTACCCGGACGATGCGCTGGTACGCACTGGCGCCACATCTGGCGGCGCCGGTGGAAGTCAGCCTCGCCGGACGCGAGTTGCTGGGCAGCCTCAGCCCCAACCAGTGGATCGAGCAGAGCGCGGTGGCACAGGCCAGTGAGCTTCAGTCATTGATCGACAACGGCCTCGTTGTCCAGGAAGCTGCATCCCTCCAGCCCGAGCTTTCGGCGACCGCCTCATCTGCCGCAGTCGACGACGCTCGTCTGCGCCACGTGTACTGGCACCCATTGGCTGCCTTGTTGCACTCGTTCACTCGCTGGAGCGACGTGGATTCGGTGACCGACGCGCGCGCAGCGGGTATCGACACTGCGGCCGGCCTGCTGGAACGCCATGGTGAGCCACCGGGCCCAAGGTCTTTGCCCTCTGCCGCCGATGTGCGTACGCTGCCAGCTGCGCGGCAGACTGACTTTGACACCCTGCTGCGCCGACGTGTCACGTGTCGCAACTTCGATGTAGCACGCGCACTGCCGCTGTCGCTGTTCTCGACGCTGCTGGCCCGCACGTTTGGCGTCCAGGCGCGGGTGCAGCGCGGCGGCCTGGTCTTCGACAAGAAGAACTCGCCCTCGGGGGGCGGGTTGCATCCCACCTCGGCCTGCCTGATCGTGCAGAACGTTGAAGGCATCGCGCCAGGTCTCTACCGTTACCTTGCGGACAGCCACCAGTTGGTGGCACTGCCTTTCGATGCTGCGGACCTGCCGGCGCTGGCGCTGGAAGCAGTCAGCCAGCAGGACTGGTTCGCCAATGCCCACTGCCTGGTGGTACTGGTGGCCGCGTTCGAGCGTACGTTCTGGAAGTATCGGCGGCACGACAAGGG
Source organism: Stenotrophomonas sp. (assembly GCF_035634915.1). Classification (GTDB taxonomy): domain Bacteria; phylum Pseudomonadota; class Gammaproteobacteria; order Xanthomonadales; family Xanthomonadaceae; genus Stenotrophomonas. The sequence goes on along the minus strand of NZ_DASQCB010000005.1, from coordinate 122,720 downwards.
CTACCGCGTGGTGACGCTCGAGGCGGGTCACATCTCCCAGACGCTGTACCTGTCGGCTACCGATCTGGGACTTGGTGCTTTCATCACAGGCGCGATCAATGAGCGCCCCCTTGAAAAGGTGTTCGCCTTGGATCCGCTGACGGAAGGGGCTCTGGCCATCTGTGGCTTTGGTTGGCGTGCGACCAGGATGCAGGCCGCCGAGCTGGACCCGGCCGGCGAGATCTGGACGCGCGCCGGTTGAGCGCGCGTCCGTCCCTGTCAAACGGCTTCAAAATCCACCAGCACCGCCCCATCCCCCACCTGGTCACCGGCCTTGGCCCGATAGCCCTTCACCGTGCCATCGGCCGGGGCCTGCAGGGTGTGCTCCATCTTCATCGCTTCCAGCACCACCAGCGGCGTGCCGCGCTTCACCTGCGTACCGGCTTCCACCAGGGTGGCCACGATCTTCCCCGGCATCGGTGCCAGCAGGCTGCCCGCGTCGGCCGCTGCGTTGTCCGATTCACCCACCGGGTCATGCAGGGTGAAGCGGTGCTGGCCATCGGCGCCGAACAGATACAGCTGGTCGCCTTCGCGCAGCAGCCGCAGTTGCCAGCGGCGCCCGTCCAGCTGCGCGGTCAGGCGCTCGCCGTCGATGCGACCGGCCACCGTAGTCGCTGCCGCATCATCGCGCTGCACACGCCAGCCATCGGCCTGCGCCCACACCTTCAACGTGTGCGTACGCTCACCCTGCTGCAGCGGCAGCACGCGCGGTGCCGAAGCCCCCAGGCGCCAGCCGTCCTGCGCCTGCCACGGCGAATGCGGATCGCGCGCGTCACTGCCGGCACGCGCGGTACTCGCCACGGCGGCGATGGCGGCCAGCTGCCACAGTGCATCGTCGCTGTCGCCCACGGCGTTCAGCGTAGCCTGTTCGCGTTCAATCAACGCGGTATCCAGCTTCGCGTTGGCGAACGAATCGGTGTTGACCAGACGGCGCAGGAAACCGGCATTGGTGGTCACGCCCACCACCTGGCAGTCGGCCAGGGCCTGGCTCATGCGGCGCAGCGCGGCATCGCGATCCACGTCCCAGACGATCAGCTTGGCGATCATCGGGTCGTAGTACGGGGTGATGCTGTCGCCTTCTTCCACGCCGGCATCCACGCGCACCTTCGCCGAGGGCATCGGCAGGCGCAGGCGGCGCAGGGTGCCGGTGGACGGCAGGAAACCACGGTCGGCATCTTCGGCATACAGGCGCGCTTCGATGGCATGGCCGTGGATGGCCAGTTGTTCCTGGCGCAGCGGCATCGGCTGGCCAGCGGCTACGCGCAGCTGCCATTCCACCAGGTCGGTGCCGGTGATGTATTCGGTCACCGGATGTTCGACCTGCAGGCGCGTGTTCATTTCCATGAAGTAGAAATCGCCGTCCGGGCCGGCAATGAACTCCACCGTGCCTGCCCCGACGTAGCCCACCGCGCGCGCGGCATCGACCGCCGCCTTGCCCATCGCTGCCCGGCGCTCGGCGCTCATGCCCGGTGCAGGGGCTTCTTCCAGCACCTTCTGGTGGCGGCGCTGCACCGAACAGTCGCGCTCGAACAGGTAGACCGCATCACCGTGGGTATCGCCGAACACCTGGATCTCGATGTGGCGCGGGCGCTCGACATACTTTTCCACCAGCACGTGGTCGTTGCCGAAGGCCGAGGCGGCCTCGCGCTGGCAGCTGGCCAGCGCATCGACGAAGTCTTCGCTGCGTTCGACCTTGCGCATGCCCTTGCCACCGCCACCGGCGCTGGCCTTGATCAGCACCGGGTAGCCGATGGCATCGGCCTGCGCACGCAGGAACGCGGGTTCCTGCTGGTCGCCGTGGTAGCCCGGGGTCAGCGGCACGCCGGCCTGGGCCATCAGCGCCTTGGCTGCGCTCTTGTCACCCATCGCGCGGATGGCGCTGGCCGGCGGGCCGATGAAGGTGATGCCGGCAGCGGCACAGGCATCGGCGAAATCGGCGTTTTCGGAGAGGAAGCCGTAGCCGGGATGGATCGCCTGTGCGCCGGTCGCGCGCGCGGCGTCCAGCAGCACGTCGCCGCGCAGGTAGCTTTCGCGCGCGGCGGCCGGGCCGATATGGATGGCCTCGTCGGCCAGGCGCACGTGGCGCGCGTTGCGGTCGGCATCGGAATACACCGCCACCGTGGCGATGCCCAGGCGACGGCAGGTGGCAATGACGCGGCAGGCGATCTCGCCACGGTTGGCGATGAGGATTTTGCTGAACATGGCAACGGGCTTCATGGGAACGTGTCCGGTCATGGCACGGGTTACATGCGGAACACGCCGAAGCGCGTCTGCTGCGGGGCGGCGTTGAGGCTGGCCGACAGGGCCAGGGCCAGCACGCGGCGGGTGTCGGCCGGATCGATCACGCCGTCATCCCAGAGGCGGGCACTGGCGTAGTAGGGGTGGCCCTGCTGTTCGAACTGCTCGCGGATCGGCGCCTTGAACGCATCTTCTTCCGCCGCCGGCCACCGCCCACCCTTGGCTTCGATGCCATCGCGCTTCACCGTAGCCAGCACGCTGGCGGCCTGTTCGCCGCCCATCACGCCGATGCGTGCGTTGGGCCACATCCACAGGAAGTTGGGCGAATAGGCACGGCCGCACATGCCGTAGTTGCCGGCACCGAACGAGCCGCCGATGACCACGGTGAACTTGGGCACCTTGGCGCAGGCCACGGCCATCACCAGCTTGGCCCCGTCCTTGGCGATGCCGCCCTGTTCGTACTTGCGGCCGACCATGAAGCCGGTGATGTTCTGCAGGAACACCAGCGGGATGTTGCGCTGGGTGCACAGCTCGATGAAGTGCGCGCCCTTCAGTGCCGACTCGGAGAACAGGATGCCGTTGTTGGCGATGATGCCGATCGGGTAACCGTTCAGATGGGCAAAGCCGGTGACCAGCGTGGTGCCGTAGCGCGGCTTGAATTCATCAAAGCGCGAGCCATCGACCAGGCGTGCGATCACTTCGCGCACGTCGTAGGGCTTGCGCGTATCGGCCGGGATCACGCCGTACAGGTCGTGCGCCGACAGCAGCGGTTCCTCGCTGGGCTGCACCGCCATCGCCGGCTCCGGCTTGCGCCAGTTCAACTGCGCGATGATCGCGCGCACCCGCGCCAGTGCCTGCAGGTCGTTGTCGGCCATGTGGTCGGCCACGCCGGAAATGCGCGTGTGCACGTCGGCGCCACCCAGTTCCTCGGCCGTCACCACCTCACCGGTCGCCGCCTTCACCAGCGGCGGGCCGCCGAGGAAGATCGTGCCCTGTTCGCGCACGATCACGGTCTCGTCGCTCATCGCCGGCACATAGGCACCGCCAGCGGTGCAGCTGCCCATCACGCAGGCGATCTGCGGGATGCCCTGTGCGGACAGGTTGGCCTGGTTGTAGAAGATGCGGCCGAAATGATCGCGGTCGGGGAAGACCTCGTCCTGCAGCGGCAGGAAGGCGCCACCGGAATCGACCAGGTAGATGCAGGGCAGGTGGTTCTGCTCGGCGATCTCCTGCGCGCGCAGGTGCTTCTTCACCGTCATCGGGTAGTAGGTGCCGCCCTTGACCGTGGCATCGTTTGCCACGATCACGCATTCCACGCCGCTGACCCGGCCGATGCCGGCCACCACGCCCGCCGCTGGCACGGCGTCGTCATACATGCCGTGCGCGGCCAGCGGTGCGATTTCCAGGAAGGCGCTGCCGGGGTCGAGCAGGGCATCGATGCGGTCGCGCACCAGCAGCTTGCCGCGCGCGGTGTGCTTGGCACGCGCGGCCTCGTTGCCGCCCAGCGCGGTGCGCGCCAGCGTGGCGTGCAGGTCATCAACCACGGCCTGCATGGCCGCGCGGTTGCTTTCGAAGGTGTCGCTGCCCGGTTGCAGCTGGCTGTTGAGGACGGTCATCGCGGTGCCTTACAGGGTGCGCTGGAACAGTTCGCGGCCGATCAGCATGCGGCGGATCTCCGAGGTGCCGGCGCCGATTTCATACAGCTTGGCGTCGCGCCACAAGCGGCCGGTCGGGTATTCGTTGATGTAGCCGTTGCCGCCGAGGATCTGGATCGCCTGGCCGGTCAGCCAGGTGGCCTTTTCGGCGGCGTAGAGAATGGCACCGGCCGCGTCCTGGCGGGTGGTGCGGCCCTGGTCGCAGGCGCGCGCCACGGCGTAGACATAGGCGCGGCAGGCACCCAGGCCCACGTACATGTCGGCGATCTTGGCCTGGATCAGCTGGAAGCTGCCGATCGCCTCGCCGAACTGGTGGCGCTCGTGCACGTAGGGCATCACCACGTCCATGGCCGCCGCCATCAGGCCCAGCGGGCCACCGGACAGCACCACGCGCTCGTAGTCCAGGCCGGACATCAGCACGCGCACGCCACCACCGACCTGGCCCAGCACGTTCTCTTCCGGCACTTCGCAGTCCTGGAACACCAGCTCGCAGGTGGGCGAGGAGCGCATGCCCAGCTTGTCCAGCTTCTGCGCGGTGGAGAAACCCTTCATGCCCTTTTCAACCAGGAACGCGGTGATGCCCTTGGCGCCGGCCTCCATGTCGGTCTTGGCGTAGACCACCAGCACGTCGGCATCGGGGCCGTTGGTGATCCACATCTTGTTGCCGTTGAGCACGTAGCGGTCGCCGCGCTTGTCCGCGCGCAGCTTCATCGACACCACGTCCGAACCGGCGCCCGGCTCGCTCATCGCCAGCGCACCGACCAGCGCGCCGCTGCACAGGCCGGGCAGGAAGCGCTGCTTCTGTTCCTCGTTGCCGTTCTTGCGCAGCTGGTTCACGCACAGGTTGGAGTGCGCGCCATAGGACAGGCCGATGCCGCCGGACGCGCGCGAGATTTCTTCCATCGCCACCACGTGGGCCAGGTAACCCATGCCGGTGCCGCCGTATGCTTCTTCCACGGTGAGGCCGAGCAGGCCCTGTTCGCCCAGCTTCGGCCACAGGGCCAGCGGGAACTGATTGGTGGCATCGGCCTCGGCGGCCAGCGGAGCGACCTCGGCAGCGGCAAAATGGGCCACGCTCTGGCGCAGCAGGTCGATCTCTTCGCCAAGATCGAAGTTCAGGGATGGCACGTGCATTACAGCGGCTCCACGAGGAAGGTGGGGGAATGGACGCACCCGTCAGGGGGAGGCTGGTGGCTGTTGAAGGCAGCGGCCAGCACGGGCGATGGCCCCAGCGTAGCGGGGTTCGGGAAAGAAGTGAATACAAATTCAAAAATTGAAACTAGAATCAGGATATGGCCTACAAACGCTCTGCATTGATGGAAGAACGCCTGGCCGGGGCCCGTGAACGGATCCTGCTGGCGACCCGCGAGCTGGTCGCTGCCGGCGGCTGGCGCAATGCCCCGGTGACCGCCGTGGCGACCCAGGCGGGGGTGTCCACCGGGCTGATCTACCGGCACTTCCCGTCCAAGGCCGATCTGTTCGTGGAGGTGCTCAACGCCGCCGTGGCCCACGAGGTAGCGATCATGGAGCGCATTGCCAGCGGGCCCGAGGTGGCCAGCGAGCGCCTGCGCCTGGCGATCTCCGCCTTCGTCCGCCGCGCGCTGGCCGGGCCGGGGCTGGCCCATGCCTTCATCGTCGAACCGGTGGACCCGGACGTGGAGGCCGAGCGCATGCGCGGGCGCCGCGCGTTCGGTGATGTGTTCCTGCGCCTGGTGGAAGAGGGCGTGGCCGCCGGTGAGCTGCCCGCGCAGGACGCGCACGCCACCGCGGCCTGTCTGGTCGGTGCCTTCACCGAAGCGATGGTGGGCCCGACCGCGCCCAGCCGCGAAGCGCATCGCGACGAAGGCGCGCTGGTGGATGCCATCTGCAGCTTCTGCCTGCGCGCGATCGGCGCCCCCGCAACACGGTAGCGCCGGGCCATGCCCGGCGGCTGTTGCCATGCTGCTTGGCAGAAGCAGCATGGCTCGACTCTACAAAGCGAGGCGGCCACGGCCGCATGCTGCGCCGCACCAGCATCGACGCCTGTTGTCGCACGCAAAGCGCGTTCTATACTCGGCCCATCACGCAGTCGCTCAGCCGTGGTCCAACGACTATCAGCCAGGGGTAACGAAGAGTGCGGAATTACGATCTGGAGTTCCTGAAACGCTTCTCCATGGTGATCGCGCTGCTGGCGACCATCACCCTCGGTCTCATCCTCCTGGCGGCTTACATCCACACCCGGATTCCGCCGGAGGTGTCGCCCACGGCGGCCAAACGCACCGAGCAGCGCATTTCGCCCACCGGCGCGGTCTATGCCGGCAGCACCGGCGCCGCCGCACAGGCCGCAGCCAAGGCCGCCGCACTGGCCAAGGCGGCTTCCCAGGTCGCCTACGGCGGCACCAAGGATGGCAAGGTCATCTTCGACAACCTGTGCACCGCCTGCCACACCACCGGCGTCGGTCAGGCCCCTACGCTTGACCACGCGCACTGGGACCAGCGCCTGGCGCAGGGCAAGGACACCCTCTACAAGCACGCCATCGAGGGCTACACCGGCCCGGATGGCGGCATCATGCCGCCCAAGGGCGGCAACCCGGCACTCACCGAGGAGCAGATCCACGCCACCGTGGACTGGATGCTGGGCAACCTGAAGTAAGCGCCGCAATACGCCGCCTTCTGTAGAGCCGAGCCCACGCTCGGCTGCTCTGCGCGCGGCATGGCCAAGCGCAGCCGAGCATGGGCTCGGCTCTACAACATCCCTTGCCACCACCCCGGCTTTGCCCACCAAGGCCGAAACCTGCGCTGCAAGCAAGGCTGCACATTTCAGGGTTAGTCTGTGCGCCCATTTCGTGGAGTCGCCCGTCGATGCGCCGCCGTTCCCTCGCCCTTGCCCTGTCCCTGCTGCTGCCGGCCACCGCCTTTGCCCAGGCCCAGCCGCAGGCCGCGCCGACTCCGACCGCAGCCACCGCGCGCAGCAAGGCCCCGGTCGTGCTGACCACCGCGCCGGCCGACTGGCGCGCGCTGGACGGGCAGCACGTGCGCATCGCCGCCCCGCTCACCCTGGCCGGTACCGACGGCCTGGAGCGCTTCGGCCAGCTCACCGTGGCCTTCGATGGCCGCCTCTGGCAGCCCACCGAAGTGGCCGCGCCCGGCACGGCCGGCATCGAACAGGTGATGGCCGACAACCAGCGTCGCCGCCTGGTGCTCGATGACGGCAGCGATGCCCGCGACCCGGGCAGCGTGCCGTACCTGGCCGGCAACCCGGTGCTGCGCACCGGCATGCAGCTGCGCAACGTCGAAGGCATCGTGCGGGTGGACGCACAGGGCCGCCCCAGCCTGCAGGTGCAGGGCACGCTGAAGCTGCCGGCGCTGCAGCGCCCGGCGGTGCCGAAGGTGGCCGGAGACCTGCATATCGCTGCGTTCAATCTGGAGAATTTCTTCAACGGTGATGGCCAGGGCGGCGGCTTCCCGACCCTGCGCGGCGCGCGCACGCTGGACGAGCACAAGGCCCAGGTGACCAAGCTGGTCGCCACCGTCAACGCGCTCGGCGCCGATGTCGCCGCGTTGATGGAACTGGAGAACGACGGCTACGGCCCGCAGTCGGCCATCGCCGAACTGGTCGATGCGCTCAACCGCGACCGTGGCGCGCAGGGTGATTGGCGCTTCGTCGATGCTGGCAACGGCCCGGGCGACAACCCGATCCGCGTCGGCATCATCTACCGCAGCAGCCGCCTGCAGCCGCTGGGCAAGCCGGCCACGCTGAACGGCGGCCCGTTCGTCGAACACAGCCGCGTGCCGCTGGCCCAGGCCTTCCAGGCCAAGCAGGGCGCGCCGTTCGTGGTGGTGGCCAACCACTTCAAGTCCAAGGGCTGCCGTGATGCCGCAGGCGCCGACGCCGACCGCAACGACGGCCAGGGCTGCTGGAACGCCACCCGCGTGGCCTCGGCGCAGCAGTTGAACGACTGGCTGAAGACCAACCCGACCGGCACCGGCAGCCAGGACGCGGTGCTGCTGGGCGACTTCAACGCCTATGCGCAGGAAGACCCGATCCGCACCCTGCATGACCTCGGCTGGCAGGACGCCTTCAAGGTGGCCAAGGTCAAACACCCCTACAGCTACGTCTACAACGGCTACACCGGCCGCCTCGACCACGCGCTGCTGAGCCCGGGCATGGCCAAGCGCCTGCGCGGTGCCGCCGAATGGCACAGCAACGCCGACGAGCAGGACGCCAGCGGCTACCAGGGCCGCAACGTGCCGGGCCCGTGGCGCAGCTCCGACCACGACCCGCTGCTGCTGGGTTTCGGTAAATAACCTCGCGATCCATTTTGTAGAGCCGAGCCCATGCTCGGCTCTACAAGTGCAGGATTGCCGGGGCCTCACCCCCAGGCGATCAAGCCGATTGCCAGCACTGCCAGCGCCAGGCCGGCGCGGTTCCACTTCGTGGTGGCCTCGCCGAAGGCGAACACGCCCACCAGCGCGCCCAGCACCACCACGCCGATGTTCATGCCGGCGAACACGGTGGCCGGACTGTCCGGCATCGACTGGTGCGCGTGCACATAGAACAGGATGTTGCCGCCGTTGAGCAGGCCCAGCAGCGCGCCGGCCCCCAGGTTGCGCCAGGCCAGCCGGCTGCGCCCGCTGAAATGCCGCCACAGCTGCAGCGCCAGCATCAGCACGAAGGCCACGCTGAAGCTGGCCAGCACCGCCGCCATCGACGGCGTGCCCGACAGCGCCACCTGCTTGAGCAGCACGTCCACCACCGCAAAGCCGGCCCACACGCCCAGCAACCAGCCCCAGCCACCGGCCGATGCAGTCACCGTCGGGCCGCGCGGGCGCAGGCTGATGGCCACCATCGCCACCAGGCCAAGACCCAGCCCGGCCAGCTTCCACGGCGTGGCGGTCTGGCCGAAGAACAGGAAGGCGGCGGCCAGTGACAGCAGCAGCGACAGGCGCTGGGCCACATCGCTGCGCACGATGCCGGCCACCGCCACCGCGCGGCCCAGCACCAGGAAGATCGAGGGCAGCACCACCGCCAGCGCCAGCAGCGAAACCCACGGCGCATGCGGTGCACGCAGCGCGTCCAGCGGCGGCTGCAGCACCACGGCGGTCAGGGTGGCGGCCACCAGATAGTTCCAGGTCACCATCTGCGGCACGTCCAGCGCGCGGCGCTTGGCCAGCTTCAACAACACCGAAACCAGCACACTGCAGATCACGGCCAGGGACAGGTAGAGCATGGGGCGGGCACAGGGCAGGGGCGGGGGACGCTATCATGGTGCCATGCACAAGCCCTCGTTCCCCGTCGCCCCCGGCGAAACCGCATGCCTCGTACTGGATGGCCCGGCCGGCCCGCTGGAAGTGGTCGTCGACCTGCCCAAGGCCGATGTGCCGGTGCAGCCGATCGTGGCCGTCATCTGCCACCCGCTGTCCACCGAAGGCGGCACCCTGCACAACAAGGTGGTCACCATGACCGCCACCACCCTGCGCGAGCTGGGCATCGCCACGGTGCGCTTCAATTTCCGCAGCGTCGGCGGCTCGGCCGGCAGCTTCGACCACGGCGTGGGCGAGCAGGACGACCTCAAGGCCGTCACCGCCTGGGTGCGCAGCCAGCGCCCGGACGACCGCCTGTGGCTGGCCGGTTTCAGCTTCGGTTCCTTCGTTTCGCTGAAGGCCGCAGGCGAGCTGCAGCCGGAAGCGCTGATCTCGATCGCGCCGCCGGCCGGCCGCTGGGATTTCAGCGGCGTGCAGCCGCCGGCCCGCTGGCTGGTCATCCAGGGCGAGCAGGACGAGATCGTCGACCCGCAGGCCGTCTACCAGTGGCTGGACACGCTCGATTTTCCGCATGAGCTGGTGCGCATGCCCGAGACCAGCCACTTCTTCCACCGCAAGCTGATCGACCTGCGCGGCGCGCTGACCCACGGCGTCAAGCACTGGCTGGGCGCGGCGGCATGAGCGAGCAGGCGTTGACCCCGTCGCAGCGGTACGCGGCCGGGGTTGCCAGCGGCGACTGGCAGGACGACCCGGCCCAGCACGCGGCCCTGGCCGAGCTGGACCGCATCCACCGGGGCCTGGTCGACAGCGCCGAGGACGGCTGGCTGGACCGCCTGTCCTCGTTCTGGAAGAAGCCCGAGCCGGTCAAGGGCCTGTACTTCTGGGGCGGTGTCGGCCGTGGCAAGACCTTCCTGGTCGACCTGTTCTACGACGGCCTGCCGATCAAGCAGAAGTACCGCACGCACTTCCACCGCTTCATGCGCAGCGTCCACGAGCGCCTGCGCGAGCACCAGGGGCAGAGCGACCCGCTGGCGAAGATCGCCCAGGAATGGCGCAGCAACCTGCGCGTGCTGGTGCTGGACGAGTTCTTCGTGACCGACATCGGCGATGCCATGCTGCTGGCGCGCCTGCTCGAACGCCTGTTCGCCGAGGGCGTGACCCTGGTCACCACCTCCAACACGGCGGTGGAGAACCTGTACCTCAACGGCCTGCAGCGCGAGAGCTTCATGCCGGCCATCGGCCTGCTGCAGCGCTACTGCGTCGAGCTGTATGCCGAGGGCACTGAGGATTACCGCATGCGCGCGCTGACCCGTTCGCCGGTGTACCGCGCGCCGCTGGCCGCCGACAGCGATGGCTGGCTGGCCAGCCGCTGGGGTGAACTGAGCGGCGGGCAGCCGGCCAAGGCCGGCAACATCCAGATCGAGGGCCGCAAGATTCCGGTGCGCGGCCGCGGCAAGAGCATCGCCTGGTTCGATTTCGCCGCGCTGTGCGAAGGCCCGCGCGGCCCGTCGGATTACATCGAGATCGCGCACGAGTTCAACACGGTGCTGCTGGGCGGCATTCCCGCCTTCGACCGCCTGAACGAAGATGCCGCGCGCCGTTTCGTGAACCTGATCGACGAGCTGTACGACCGCCACGTCAACCTGGTCTGCACCGCCAGCACCTCGCCGGTGGAGCTGTATGCCGGCGAGCGCCTGCAGGGTGCCTTCGAGCGCACCGCCTCGCGCCTGATTGAAATGCAGAGCGCCGAGTACCTGGGCACCCCGCACCGGGCGTGAGGGGGCCGCTGGTTGTAGAGCCGAGCCCATGCTCGGCTGCTTCTGAATGACGTGCCGAAAGGCAGCCGAGCGTGGGCTCGGCTCTACAACAGCGCGGCGCGCTTATCGGCTCGGCGCCACCGCATCATCCTGCGGCTGCTCGCGCACGCTGGCCGCCACCTGCACGCCGTCACTGCGCTGGATCAGCCGCAGCGGCTGCCCCTGGTAGCGCACCTCCAGCGCGTCGTGGGCCTCGGCCACGGCCGCCACCAGCGGGCACAGCGCCTGCGCGCGGGCTTCGATGCGCTCGGCGCGGCCTTCCAGCTGCTGCTCCATCTGCGCATCCAGGCGATCGGCGCGCTCTTCCATCGCATCGCTGCGGCCGGTGACCATCTGCCACAGCATGCTGCGCGCGATGGAGGCGGACAGCGACTCGGCCATGTCCTGCACCCTGGCCTCGAAGCCCGGCCCGAACACCGCCTGTTCCCAGTAGCCCTTGCCCAGGGTGCTGCCGATCCAGTCATCGGCCTGCCGGCGCAGGCGCCGGACCTTGCGGCTGTTGGCAGTGCCGGTAAGGCTTTCATAGACCCCGTCGAGCACGTCGAAGCTCAGTCCGCTCACTTCCTGCGCCAGTGCCGTGGCCGCCGGCATCAGCTGCCGCGCCCCGGCCTCCATCTGCCGCAGACGGGCGGCGTCGGCATCGCTGACCGGCACGATCGTATCGTCCAGGCTCAGCACGCCATCGTGGAACACCACCTCGTGCGGCGCCTGCGGGCCATGCCGCAGCCAGATGCCGCCGCTGTCCACCAGCACGTCGTAGTCGGTGCGCATGCCGCACTGGTCCGAGCGCAGCTTCGGGGCGTCGCCGGCCATCACCGGGGCGGTGGCCAGGCAGCCCAGCAGGGCCAGGGCGGGCAGGGGCAGGCGCATGGTGGAATCCTTTCCGGTCAGTGCAGGGCCCCAGCATCCCGCGCCCGGGAGGCGCCGTCACCGGCCGGAAGTCATTGCCCGATGGTCATCCGTCCGGCCATACCGGCTTTCCCACCGGCTGCCCACCACCTATCCACAGGGTTGTCCCTAGCCAGCTTCATCACTGTCATGTGAAGCTGTCATTGTTCCGTTTCCGCAGCACGTTGTACCGCCGATATGACGCCTTCCGGGCTTGACTGCGCAGCCCGTTCCGGCAGGTCCAAAGCGTCCAGACGCGGCGCTGATGGCATGATCCTTGCGCCGCAAGGGATTACCAGATTTCACTACATTTGGCGTTGACGGCCCCCATCACCCCCACTATCTTGTGGCCGTCGGTCGCAACGACCCCATGGCTTGGGGTCTGCAACGGGGCTCTACCGCGGTACCCGCCAACGATCGCCAACGGCAGTGGCAGGCGCAGGGTCTCAACGCCTGCGACGCCGTCCTGCCATCCTGGGCCGTCAGGTCCCGGGCTGCGCCACCCCCGATGCATCGAGCACCCCCACATCACGCCAAGAGGACACACGCCGTGACCACCGAATCCAGCGCCACCATCGAGAAGGAAAGCGAGTTCCTGCTGACGTCGCCGCCGACGGCCAACGCGATGAGCGTGACCAAGCGCAACGGCACGACCGAGCTGGTGGATCTGAACAAGATCGTGCGCGCGGTGCAGCGTTCTTCCGAAGGCCTGCACGCCGTCGATCCGATGCGCGTGGCCACCCGTACCATCTCCGGCCTGTACAACGGCGCCACCACCCGCGAACTGGACGAACTGTCCATCCGCACCGCCGCCCTGCTGATCGGTGAAGAGCCCGAGTACGGCCGCCTTGCCGCGCGCCTGCTGGCCAACTACATCGCCAAGGAAGTGTCGGGCCAGGAAATCTACGCCTTCTCGCAGTCGGTCAGCCGTGGCCACGAAGTGGGCCTGATCAACGACCGCCTGCTGAACTTCGTGCAGACCAACGCACGCAAGCTCAACGATGCCATCGACATCTCGCTGGACCTGAACTTCGATTACTTCGGCCTGCGTACCCTGTACGACCGCTACCTGCTGCGCCACCCGCACACCCGCAAGGTGATCGAGACCCCGCAGCAGTTCTTCCTGCGCATCGCCAGCGCGCTGAGCGAGGACGTGTCCGAGACCCTGGCGCTGTACAAGCGCATGGGCAACCTGGACTACCTGCCGTCCAGCCCGACCCTGTTCAATTCCGGCACCACCCACGAGCAGCTGTCCTCGTGCTTCCTGCTCGATTCGCCGCAGGATTCGCTGGAATCGATCTACTCCAAGTACGGCGACATCGCCCAGCTGTCCAAGTTCTCCGGCGGCATCGGTGTCAGCTACACCCGCGTGCGTTCGCGTGGTTCGCTCATCAAGTCCACCAACGGCCATTCCAACGGCATCGTGCCGTGGCTGAAGACCATGGATTCGTCCGTGGCCGCGGTGAACCAGGGCGGCAAGCGCAAGGGCGCGGCCTGCGTCTACCTGGAAACCTGGCATGCCGACATCGAGGATTTCCTCGAGCTGCGTGACAACACCGGTGACGAAGCCCGCCGTACCCACAACCTGAACCTGGCCAACTGGGTGCCGGACCTGTTCATGAAGCGCGTCGAGGCCGACCAGGAATGGTCGCTGTTCGATCCGCGCGTCGTGCCGGAGTTCACCGACCTGTTCGGCGAGGCGTTTGAAGCTGCCTACCTGCAGGCCGAAGCGCAGGGCAAGGCCAACCGCACCATCTCCGCCCGCAAGCTGTACGCCCGCATGATGCGTACCCTGGCCGAGACCGGCAACGGCTGGATGACCTTCAAGGACAAGTGCAACCGCGCCAGCAACCAGACCCTGCGTCCGGGCAACGTGATCCACCTGTCCAACCTGTGCACGGAAATCCTGGAAGTCACCTCCAACGATGAAACCGCCGTGTGCAACCTGGGTTCGATCAACCTGGGCAACCACTTCGACGAGCACAACGAGTTCGACTTCGAGAAGCTGGCCGAGACCGTGCGCCTGGCCGTGCGCCAGCTCGACCGCGTCATCGACCTGAACTTCTACCCGATCGAAACCGCCCGCCGCGCCAACCTGCGCTGGCGTCCGGTCGGCCTGGGCTGCATGGGCCTGCAGGACGTGTTCTTCCGCAAGCGCCTGCCGTTCGACAGCGCCGAAGCCCGCGCCCTGTCGAAGAAGATCGCCGAGACGATCTACTTCCACGCCCTGGAAACCTCTTCGGAGCTGGCCCAGGAACGCGGCAAGCACCCGTCGTTCAACGACACCCGTGCCGCCAGCGGTGAACTGCAGTTCGACGCCTGGAACGTGGTGCCCGAAGACACCGCACGCTGGGATGCCCTGCGCGCACGCATCAAGGAACACGGCCTGCGCAACTCGCTGATGATCGCGATTGCCCCGACCGCCACCATCGCTTCGATCGCCGGTTGCTACGAGTGCGTCGAACCGCAGGTGTCCAACCTGTTCAAGCGCGAGACCCTGTCCGGTGACTTCCTGCAGGTCAACCGCTACCTGGTGAACGAGCTGAAGAAGCTGGGCCTGTGGACTGCCGACATGCGCGATGCCATCAAGCTGGCTGAAGGTTCCATCGCCGGCGTGGCGCAGATTCCGGAAGCCCTGCGCGAGGTCTACCGCACCGCATGGGAACTGCCGATGCGTTCGCTGATCGACATGGCCGCCGAGCGTGGCGCCTTCATCGACCAGTCGGCTTCGCTCAACCTGTTCATGGAAAGCCCGAACATCGGCGCGATGTCCTCCATGTACATGTACGCCTGGAAGCAGGGCATCAAGACCACCTACTACCTGCGTTCGCGCCCGGCCACCAAGATCGCCAAGACCACGGTGAGCAGCGCGGCCCCGGCCAAGGTGTTCAGCCCGGACGAAGCCATCGCCTGCTCGCTGGAAAACCCGGAAGCCTGCGAGGCCTGCCAGTAAAACGCGCCGTGCCGGCCCCGCCGGCACCTCGCACCTGTAGAGCCGAGCCATGCTCGGCTGCGGCACGGAAACACCAAGGTAGCGCCGGGCCACGCCCGGCGTTTTGACCCGAGAATTCAAGGAAACACCCATGGCCGACACGCCCAAGCAGATGCTGCTCGATCCCGGTTTTGAACTGACCCTGCGCCCGATGCGCTACCCGCAGTTCTATGACATGTACCGGAACGCGATCAAGAACACCTGGACGGTGGAAGAGATCAACTTCCAGATCGACATCACCGACCTGCACAGCAAGATGTCGCCGGGTGAGCGCCACCTGATCCACCGCCTGGTCGCGTTCTTCGCCACCGGCGATTCGATCGTGTCCAACAACCTGGTGCTGAACCTGTACCAGCACTTGAACGCGCCCGAAGCGCGCATGTACCTGTCGCGCCAGCTGTATGAAGAAGCGCTGCACGTGCAGTTCTATCTGACCCTGCTGGACAACTACCTGCCGGACCCGGAAGAGCGCGTCAAAGCCTTCGCCGCGGTGGAGAACATCGACTCGATCAAGAAGAAGGCTGATTTCTGCTTCAAGTGGATCGACTCGATCCAGGACCTCAAGCGCATCGAGACCCGTGCCGAGCGCCGCCAGTTCCTGCTGAACCAGATCTGCTTCGCCGCGTGCATCGAAGGCCTGTTCTTCTTCGCCGCTTTCGCCTACGTGTACTACTTCCGTTCACGCGGCCTGCTGCCGGGCCTGGCCTCGGGCACCAACTGGGTGTTCCGCGACGAAAGCGCGCACATGGAGTTCGCGTTTGAATCGGTGCGCGTGGTTCGCGAGGAAGAGCCGGACCTGTTCGACGACGAAATGAAGCAGCAGGTCTATGACATGCTGGCCGAAGCGATCGAGTGCGAAGTGCAGTTCGCCGAGGACGTGCTGTCCGGTGGCGTGGCTGGTATCTCCACCCGCGACATGCGCCAGTACCTGCAGCACTGCGCCGACCAGCACTTCGCCAAGCTGGGCATGGAAAAGAAGTACAACGTGCGCAACCCGCTGCCGTTCATGGAACTGCAGGACGTGCAGGAACTGACCAACTTCTTCGAGCGCCGCGTTTCGGCCTACCAGGTTGGCGTGCAGGGCGAAGTCGCCTTCGACATGAACTTCTGATCGAACCGGTCAGGTCTGTCGCAACGAAAAACCCCGGCAATGCCGGGGTTTTTTGTTACCGTCGCCCTTCCACCGCCATGCGCACGGCCAGCCCGGCCAGCACCGTGCCCATCAGCCAGCGCTGCGCGGCCTGCCAGCTCGGCCGCGCGGCCAGAAACGCCGCAATGCTGCCGGCCATCAGCACGATCACCGTGTTCACCGCCAGGCTGACCGCGATCTGGGTGAATCCCAGCACCAAAGACTGCGCCAGCACGCTGCCGTGGCCGTGCGGATGCAGGAACTGCGGCAGCAGCGACAGGTACATCACCGCGATCTTCGGGTTCAGCAGGTTGGTCAAAAAGCCCATCGCGAACAACCGCCGCGGGCTGTCCACAGGCAGGGCCTGCACCGCGAACGGTGAGCGTCCGCCTGGCCTCACCGCCTGCCACGCCAGGTACAGCAGGTACAGCGCGCCGCCGATGCGCAGCGCGTCGTAGGCCAAGGGCACGGTCATCAACAGGGCGGTAATGCCCAGCGCCGCACACAGCAGGTAGAACACGAAGCCCAGCGCCACGCCGCCCAGCGACACCAGCCCGGCGCGGCGGCCCTGGCAGATCGAGCGCGAGACCAGGTAGACCATGTTCGGGCCGGGGGTGAGCACCATGCCCAGCGAGAGCAGGGCGAAGGCCAGCAGGTCGGAGGCGGCAGGCATGGGCAGTCCGGGCGGTGGGCGTGGCGCAGTGTAGCGCCGCCTGCACGGGGCCGGTCATACAATGATTCACCCCACACCGATGGCCACCGCCATGACTCCCATCCCCGAAACCGTGCCGCCCATCGAAGTGCGCATGGCCGAAATCGTCTTCCCCAACCACACCAACCACATGGGCACCCTGTTCGGTGGCCAGGCGCTGGCGTGGATGGACAAGGCGGCATTCCTGGCCGCCGCCCGCTACTCGCGCCGCACCGTGGTGACCGCGCGCAGCGACCAGGTTGATTTCAAGCTGCCCATCCGCATCGGCCAGATGGTGGAAACCATCGGCCGCATCGTCGAAGTGGGCCGCAGCTCGATGAAGGTCGAGGTGGAGCTGATTGCCGAAGACCTGCACAGCGGCGAGCGCAAGCTGTGCACGCGCGGCCACTTCGTGATGATCGCGCTGGGCGACGATGGCCACCCGATCGCGGTGCCGGCGCTGCCGGGCACCCCGGCCGCTGACGCCGTCGACGCCGACTGAACCGGCGCTTGCGGGGGCGCCCACGCGCCCCCATTTCGCTGCCATGACCCCGCCGCTGACCGACTTCATCGACCGCGCCCAGCGCCTGTTCGTGCTGACTGGCGCCGGCTGCAGCACCGCCTCGGGCATCCCGGATTACCGCGATACCGACGGCCAGTGGAAGCGCACGCCGCCGGTGACCTACCAGGCCTTCATGGGTGAGGTCGCCACCCGCCAGCGCTACTGGGCGCGCAGCCTGCTGGGCTGGCCGCGTTTCGGCCTGGCCCTGCCCAACGGCACCCACCAGGCGCTGGCCGCGCTGGAAGCGCGCGGCACCCTGCAGGTGTTGCTGACCCAGAACGTGGATGGCCTGCACCAGCGTGCCGGCAGCACGAACGTGATCGATCTGCACGGGCGGCTGGACCTGGTGCGCTGCATGGGCTGCGAACGCCGCAGCGGGCGCGGGGACTTCCAGCAGCGCCTGCTCGATGCCAACCCGGGCTGGGACGCGCTGGAAGCGGGCATCGCCCCGGACGGCGACGCCGATCTGGAAACTGATTTCTCCGCCTTCGTGGTGCCCGATTGCCCGTCCTGCGGCGGCCTGCTGAAGCCGGACGTGGTGTTTTTCGGCGAAAACGTGCCGCGCGAGCGCGTTGAGGCCGTGCACGAGCACCTGCAGCAGGCTGATGCGGTGCTGGTGGTGGGCTCCTCGCTGATGGTCTATTCCGGCTTCCGCTTCGTGCAGGCCGCGGCCAAAGCCGGGTTGCCGGTGGCGGCATTGAATCGCGGGCGTACCCGTGCCGATGACCTGCTGCAGTTCAAGGATGAACGCGATTGCGCCGAGGCATTGGCGGGCTGGGCCATGCCCTGAGCCGAGCGTGGGCTCGGCTCTACAAGGGATGCCGGCTTCTGTAGAGCCGAGCCCACGCTCGGCTGCAGCAGGTCGCGCGAAACAGCGATCCATCCAGACGGTTGATCCGCAGGCCGTGCAGCGGTGCAATACGCACCCCCTCCGCATGTCCTTACCGTCTTGAGCCAGCTGTTCTCGCCGATGTCCCTCGGCCCCCTGACCCTGCCCAACCGCATCGTGATCGCGCCGATGTGCCAGTACTCCGCCGAAGAGGGCCGCGCCAGTGACTGGCACGCCATGCACCTGGGCAACCTGGCGCAGTCCGGCGCCGGCCTGCTGATCCTGGAAGCTACCGCGGTCGAGCCGCGCGGGCGCATCAGCTGGGCTGACCTGGGCCTGTGGGACGACGAGACCGAGGCCGCGCTGGCACAGGTGCTGGCCAGCGTGCGCCGCTGGTCGTCGATGCCGCTGGGCATCCAGCTGGCCCACGCCGGCCGCAAGGCCTCCACCGCCCGCCCGTGGGACGGCGGCCGCCAACTGCCGGCCGACGATGCCAACGGCTGGGCCACCGTCGCCCCGTCGCCGGTGCCGTTCCATGCCGCCGACCCGGCGCCGGAGGCGCTGGATGAAGCCGGCATCGCCGAGGTCATCGCCGCCTTCGCCGCCAGCGCGGTGCGTGCCGAACGCCTGGGCCTGGAGCTGATCGAGATCCACGCCGCGCACGGCTACCTGCTGCACCAGTTCCTGTCCCCGCTCAGCAACCGCCGCACCGATGGCTACGGCGGCTCGCTGCCGAACCGCCTGCGCCTGCTGGTGGAAGTGTTCGATGCGGTGCGCGCCGCGGTGTCGGACAAGGTATCGGTGGGCGTGCGTATCTCGGCCACCGACTGGGTCGATGGCGGCTGGGATCTGGTGCAGAGCGAAGCGCTGGCGCAGATCCTGGACGCACGCGGCTGCAACTTCCTGCACGTGTCCAGCGGCGGCCTCGACGAGCGCCAGAAGATCAGCGTCGGCCCGGGCTACCAGGTGCCGTTCGCGGCGGCCATCAAGGCCAAGAAGCTGCGCATGCCGGTCATCGCAGTGGGCCTGATCACCGAGCCGGAACAGGCCGAATCGATCCTGCGCCACAACCAGGCCGATGCCATCGCCCTGGCGCGCGGCATCCTGTACGACCCGCGCTGGCCGTGGCACGCCGCCGCCGCATTGGGCGACAGCGTGACGCCGTCGCCGCAGTACCTGCGCTGCGAGCCGCGCGAAGCACGCAACGTGTTCCGCGCGCGCTGAAGCTCAGACCTGCCAGGCCGGCGCCATGCCGGCCTGCAGGTGCTCGAACAGTGCACGGATCTTCGCGGTGAAATCGCGGCGGTCGCTCACGCAGAAGAACACCTCCATCGGCTCCGGTTGCCAGTCGCTGGCCGGGCCGAACACCGCCTGCAGGCGCCCATCGCGCAGGTAGGGCTCGGCCACGAACGCGGCCAGCCGGGTGATGCCCGCGCCTGCAGCGGCCAGTTCGGCCAGCGCGTCGATGTCATCGCAGACCATGCTCGGCGGCAGCGCCGCATCCACCCGCTGGCCGTCCTTCAGCAGGCCCCAGCGCAGCGGCCGGCCATCGGTGGGGAAGCGATGCAGCAGGCCGCGGTGGCCGTTCAGCGCGGCCGGATCGCCCGGCGTGCCGTGCGCCTTCAGGTAGGCCGGCGAGGCACAGAACACGAACGGGATACGCGCCAGCGGCCGCGCCACCAGACCGTCCTCCAGCTGCGCGCCGATGCGGATGCTGGCATCCACCGCTTCCGGCCCGTGCTGCACGGCGCGATCGCTCAGCCGCAGTTCCAGCTGCAGCTGCGGGTAGCGCTGCTGCAGGCTGGGCAGCAGGGGAGCCAGCACGTGGCGGCCGAACGCGCTGCTGCTGGCGATGCGCAGTGGCCCGGACGGCTCGATATCGCCGGCAGTGACCATCGCCTGCGCGCGCGCCAGGTCGGCCTCGATGTGCTTTACCTGCGCCAGATACACCGCACCGGCCTCGCTGAGCGCCAGCTGCCGCGTGCTGCGGTTGAGCAGGCGCACACCCAGGTGGGCTTCCAGCCGGTTGATGTTTTGGCCCACGGCGGTGGCGCTGATGCCAAGGTGGCGGGCCGCGGCGGCAATGCTGCCGGTCTCTGCGGTGCGGGTGAAGCTGCGGATGAGCTGCAACAGGTTCATGACCGACCAGCTTGCCATGCGGGAGGGCAAGTATCGCTTGGGTCTGTACTAAGTGGCGCGGCATTGTCGCCTCCGGCCTTGGTGTGCCGAGGCGGACCGCGCTACGCTGCCTGCGTCCATGGGGAAGGAGGCCGCATGAAGTCGACCGCACTGCGTCGTTGGATGGGGGGGCTGCTGCTGTTGGCCAGCGCCGGCGTGTCCGCCGGCCCGACCCCTCTGGCCGACCGCCTGCTGGCCATCGACGAGGCCGCGCGGGCGATGCCACTGGCCGCACGCGTGCAGCGCCTGCAGGCGGCCTACCAGGCCGATCCGCTGGCATCGATGCTCGCCGAGGGCTGCCAGGCCGTACCGGCGGAGCGCGTGGAGGATGCATTCGCGGCCACCCAGCTGGTCAATTTCTACGCGCCGGACGCGCAGCGGCTGGAGCAGATGCAGTGCCTGTTGCCGCGTTTGCGGGGCCAGGGCGATGCCGCGAAGGCCCGCGCCGATGAACTGCACCGTGCGCTGATCGCACAGCGCCGGTTCGCCCAGGCCAATGCGCTGCGGGCCGCTACCGGGCTGAATGCCAAGGTTCTGCCTGAGATCACCGGCGACGCCGCCGCCACGCGCCAGGTGCTGACTCTGACCGATGCCGGCCACGCCATTCGCCGCACATTGCCGCAGCAGGGCTGGCAGGTCGTGGCGCTGGTCCATCCGTACTGTGGCTTCTCGCAGCGTGCCCTGGCGGCGATCACCACCGATCCCGCATTCGCCGGGTTGCGGCCACAGCTGCAGCTGGTGGTGCCCAACGACCAGAGCTGGCCCATCCAGCAGATGCTGGACTGGAACCGTGCGCATCCCGATCTGCCGATGCAGCCGCTGCAGCCCGGCCCGTCCTGGACGGCGCTGCGCACTGGCCAGACGCCCACCTTCCATCTGCTGAAGGACGGCGCGCTGATGACCACCGCGCTGGGCTGGGAGAACGACGGTCAGGCGCTGCGGGCACTGCAGGCGCTGATCGAGGCGCCACGCTGATCATCGGCGCACACGGTTGCATCGGTGACCATCGTCCCCGCCGCCACGGCGCTGCCCTAAACTCGGGCGATGCGCCCCGATTCCATTCTTACCCTGTCCTGCCCCGACCGCACCGGCATCGTCTACCGCGTGTCCGGGTTGTTGTTCGACCACGGCTGCAACATCCTCGACGCCCAGCAGTTCGGCGATGAGGAAAGTGGCCGCTTCTTCCTGCGCGTGCATTTCGACCGCGATGCCAGCCTGCCGCTGGATACCGTGCATGCGGCGATGGCCGCGCTGGCCGCCGACTACGGCATGGACTGGCAGCTGCACGACGGCCGTCGCCGCGCGCGCCTGCTGGTGCTGGTCAGCAAGCAGGGCCATTGCCTGAACGACCTGCTGTTCCGCGCCCATAGCGGCCAGCTGAAAGTGGACATCGCTGCGGTGGCGTCCAACCACGCCGATTTCGCGCCGCTGGCCGCGTCTTACCAGGTGCCGTTCCACCATCTGCCGGTGAACGCGGACACGCGCGCCGTGCAGGAACAGCAGATCATCGACCTGGTCGAGCGCGAGCGCATCGACCTGGTGGTGCTGGCGCGTTACATGCAGATCCTCTCGCCGACGCTGTGCCGCGCCCTGGCTGGCCGCGCGATCAACATCCACCACAGCTTCCTGCCCAGCTTCAAGGGCGCGCAGCCGTACCACCAGGCGCACGCACGCGGGGTCAAGATCATCGGTGCCACCGCGCACTACGTCACCGAAGATCTGGACGAAGGCCCGATCATCGAACAGGACGTGGCCCGCGTGGACCACGCGATGACGCCGCGCGAACTGGTGCGGCTGGGCAGCGATACCGAATCGCAGGTGCTGGCGCGTGCCGTGCGCCGGCATGTGGAGCACCGCATCCTGCTCAACGGGCATCGCACGGTGGTGTTCCGGTAATTTCCCATCCCGCGTCCGCCGGGCCATGCCAGGCGGTCACGCCTCAGACGACCGCAATCCCCGCCTTGCCCAGCGCCTCGCGCACCATCGCGTCGTTGGCTTCGGCCACCGGCCGGGTCAGGTCCCACAGGAACTTCACCCGGAAGCCGGATTTCACCGCGTCCTGCGCGCTCCACAGCACGCAGTAATCGCGCGCCAGGCCGCACACATGCACCTCGCGGATGCGGCGCTCATGCAGCCAGCCGGCCAGACCGGTCGGCGGGCGCTCGCCCTCTGGGCCATGGTTCTCGCGGAACGCGCTGTACGAATCCACCTGCTTGCGGGTGCCCTTGCGCAGGATCAGGTCGGCCACGGTCCAGTCCACACCCGGGTGCAGCACGGCGCCGTCGCTGCCTTGCACGCAGTGGTCCGGCCACAGGGTCTGCGGCTGCGCGTGCAGCAGGATGCTCTCGAACGGTCGCGTGCCGGGGTGCTGGCTGGCGAAGGAGGCATGGTCGGCCGGGTGCCAGTCCTGGGTGGCCACCACCGTGCGGTAGCGATGCTGCGCCAGCAGCTCGGCAATCGGCGCCACCAGCGCATCACCCTGGTCGCAGGCCAGCGCGCCACCGGGCATGAAGTCCGGCTGCAGGTCGATCACCAGCAGGGCGACATCGGCGGGCAGGGCGGTCATGGCAGGGTCCAGCAGCACGGAAGGGGCGACCAGCGTGGCCGCCCCCTGCGCGCGCGTCAATCGCCCTGCGGCGTTTCATTGTCCTGGCCGTAATACAGCAGGCCGATCATGATGCGCTCGCGGCCGGTTTCGCGGCGGTGGCGGTTGGCATCGCGCAGCGAGTACACGCAGCCGCAGTATTCCTGCTGGTAGAACTGCTCACGCTTGCTGATTTCCACCATGCGGCTGGCACCACCGCCCTTGCGCCAGTTGTAATCCCAGTACTGAAGGCCCTCGTAGCGTGACGCCGCGCGGATGCCGCAGTCATTGATCTGCGCCATGTTCTTCCAGCGCGAAATGCCCAGCGACGAACTGATGGTGTCATAGCCATGCTCATGCGCGTACAGCGCGGTGCGCTCGAAACGCATGTCGAAGCACATCGTGCAGCGGATGCCGCGCTCGGGTTCGTTTTCCATGCCGCGCGCACGGCTGAACCAGTTGTCGGTGTCGTAGTCGCAATCGATGAAGGGAATGCCGTGCTGCTCGGCGAAGCGGATGTTCTCCTGCTTGCGCAGCTCGTATTCCTTCACCGGGTGGATGTTGGGGTTGTAGAAGAAGATCGCGTAGTCGATCCCGGAGGCGGTGATCGCCTCCATCACTTCGCCCGAGCAGGGCGCACAGCACGAATGCAGCAGCAGGCGCTTGCCGTCGTCGGGCAGGGACAGGGTGGGGCGTTGGAACTCGGTCATCGTCGGGTGCATCTGGGCGTGGGCAACGGGTCTGGCCGGAAACCGTGAACAGGACGCGCGCGACCACGCCGCCTGCACGCGCAGGACGACTGTGGCCCCGGCAACCTCCCCGCGGAGATTCCAGGTCGAATCAGGGGACGGTCGTGTCCCCCGGCCGGGGCCGGTATTCGGGCTGATGGACGCGGGCCGCAGCCCACCTACTACCTGCCGCTTCCCAGGCGCGAGCCCAGTGCTGTTGGCAGGATTCGTTTCCATTCACCGCTGCGGGGCAGCTCCGGAATGGGCGCGCGAGGCGCCTTCACCGGATTCCCGTTCAAATCCCTGCCGTAGTCGCAACGACGGCAGGGATACCTTCGGCGTGCCCACGGTGGACGCGTTGCTGGCCAGGGTCAAGGGGCCCGTTCCAGTAGATCCACGCCATGCGTGGATACGCCCTTACCGCTGGGCCGCAGCCCGCGCGCGAATGTCTTCCAACCGCTGGTCGTACACCAACCGGCCGTTCTCCCACACGGTCACCATCGCATCCTCGAAGCCAGCCGGCAGCATCTCGTCACCGCTGGAAGGCAGCGCCACCGTGTGCAGGCTGCCATCGTCCAAGCGGCGCAGCAGGCGCATGCGGCCGCGCTTGCTGGTTTTTCCGGCATCAGTGATCGGGTCCTTGTAGACGTCGATCCATGCACCGTCCACCCGCGCGGCCGAGCACTTCAGCGCGAACTTCTGCGTATCGCGGTCCAGACGCTGCAGCAGCGCGCCGCCCATGCCGAACGCCACGTTGTCCGCCGCGTAACCCTCCTCGGTAATGCGCTGCAGGATGGCGCGGATCGTGTCCGGGTTGATGCCATCGCCCTGGATCACCCGCACGTGGTTGAGCACGCGGTAGCCCTTGCCGTTGATCGTGTGGCCGAAGGCCTCGTCCAGCCGGCGCAGGCTTTCGGCCACCACCTCCACCGGGTCGCCGGAATCGGGGCGGATGACCAGGGTCGCGCCCGAGGCGATCACTTCATCGCGCAGGGTGGTGCCCCAGTGTTCGCTGATGGCGCGGTAGATGTCATAGCTGTCCGACACCACCGCGACGATCGCACCAGGCTTGCCGAACTGGCGCAGCATGTTGCGGTACGCATCCACTTCGCGGTCGCGGCCCCAGCTGGTGATGGTGCTGTGCTCGGCGGCGGGAATCGAATAGCCGGCCATCGGTGCGTGGTAGTGCGCGCGGGCCAGGCACAGCGCCGAAACGGTGTCGGTGCCGAGGAAGTTGACCAGGTGCGCGGCTCCGCCCAGCGCGGCCGACTGCAGGCTCGACACACCGCGGGCGCCGAAGTCGTGCAGCTTGAACGGCAGCTGCCCCTGCGGGTCGTCGCTGGTCTGCTGCAGGAAGCTGGCGATGGTCTGCCGCGCATGCCAGCTGATGGTGGCCACGGTGACCGGGTACCACACGCGCAGCAGCAGGGTTTCCAGGTACGAGGGCACCCAGAACGCGGCCGGGTCGGTCGATTCGATGGTCATCAGCGCCTGGTGCGTGGGCACCACGCTGCCCTCGGGCACGGCGCGGATACGCACCGGCAGGTAGCCGCCGAGGCGGTCGACGATATCGCGCCAGCCCGCTTCATTGAACGGTTCGCCATGCGCGGCGAACACTGCGGCGGCGTCGTCGATATCGGCGTGGGTGATGGGCCGTGCCAGCGCGTCCTTGAGGATCGCCTGCAGGCCGAAGAACACCGTGCGGTCATGCAGGCCGCCGCGCGACTCCACGTAGAAGAACGTGGCATCGGTACCCGGCGGGTACTGCAGCCAGTGGCTGGCCTTGTAGCTGTCGGTGTCGAGGAGAAGATTATCGAGGTAATGCATGACGGAAGCTCCTTCGCGTCGGGTGACACCGGCGGTCTATCCGCCGGTGGGGAAAGCCGGTCGGGTCAGCCCCGGCCGAGGAAATACTCCAGGATGTGCAGGTGGTCCTCGAACAGCTGCGGGCCCATCTCCAGCGCTTCGCTCACCGGAATCCAGCGCGCCTTGTCGGCGTCGTCGCCGCCGCGCACCGCCGGCAGTTCACCGGCCGGGAATTCGAAGTGGAAACCGTGGGTGATGGTGCGGCCGCGCTGGCTGCGGTCGGGGTGGTCGAACACCTGCTGGCTCTTCAGCGAGCCCTTCAGCACCGGCAGCGGAATCTTCAGCCGGGTCTCTTCGCGCAGTTCGCGCAGGCAGCTGTCGAGCAGGCTCTGGTCCTGGCCGACGAAGCCACCGGGCAGCGCCCACAGGCCCTTGCCGGGTTCCGAACGGCGGCGCACCAGCAGCACGTGGCCCGAATGCACCACCACCGCATCGGTGGTGACGAAGGTGGGCGCGTAGGGCGCGTCCTTCCACGCGGCCTTGTACTGTTCGATGAAGCGGTACTCGGCCACCAGCTGGCCATAGGCCGGTGCGCTTTTGCGGAAGGCTTCGAGCATGTCGTACACCGGCGCCGGCACGTTGCCACGCAGCATCAGCAGCGCACCGTGGAAGTCGACGTCGCCGGCTTCGAACAGGTAGCGGCGCAGCTCGGTGGCCGACAGGGTGGCGGTGTGCTGCACGTCCACCAGTGGCCACTGCGGGAACTCGCGCAGGTAGTAGCTGGAGGCGTCCTTGTCCATGCCGATCAGGCCCACCCTGGCATCAGCGGCGGCGCCGTCGTTGCGCAGGGCTTCGGCCACCTGGCGCTGTACGTTGGCGATCCACTGGGCCTCGTTGTAGAGGTGGTCGCGCAGCGGGCGGATCAGCAGGCGTTCGGTGTTGCCATCGAGGGCGGCCTGGATCATCACGGCGCGTTCGGCCACGGTCCAGGGATTGCGCAGGCTGCGGGGGGTATCAGCAGAGCCGACCAGGAAGATCAGCTTGCGGGCCCGGCTCAGGGCCAGGCGGGCAACGGCAGCGTGGCCGTTGTGGAAGGGCTCGAAACGCCCGATGAAGACGAGATAGTCGAATTCCATGAGAATCCCTCATGTCGTTGTGATGGCCGCGGGTCTGTCCCTTGGCTTGGTACTGATGCTACGCCGATGGTTGCCACGGTCAAGTCCACCGGTGGATCCACGCCATGCATGGATGCGTGGCCGGGTTCTCAAGCTGTGAGAAGCCCTCGCGTCATACTGCATCCGTAGGGTCGGATGGCATCTCGGGCACAGTCAGCGGGGGCAGGGTAGTGGCAGAAAAATACTGCGATCTGGTCATGAAGGGCGGCATCACCAGCGGCATCGTGTACCCCAATGCGGTACTGGCGCTGGCCCGCGAGTATCGGTTCAAGAGCATCGGTGGCACCTCGGCCGGCGCCATCGCCGCGGCGGTGGCGGCCGCGGCGGCCTATGGCGATCGCCGCCAGCAGGCCGGCGAGCATCTGGCTGACGACGCCGGCTATGGCGGTCTGTCGGCGGTGTCGGCGCAGCTGTCGCGGCGCGGCTTCATCTACAGCCTGTTCCAGCCGGCGCGGGGTGCGCGTGCGGCCTACCGGCTGCTGGTGGCCCTGACCGGCAGTTACGCCTGGCCGCGCAAGCTGTTGTGCCTGGCGGTGGCCGTGTTCGAGATCGCCCCGCTGGAAGTGCTGGTGTCGCTGGCGCTGCTGCTCGGCCTGGGCTGGTGGGGCGGCGGCTGGAGCGGTGTGGCGGCCACCCTGCTGCCATCGCTGCTGTGCGCCTATGGTGCCGGCGTGGCTGGTGCCGCGCTGCGGGTGGCGCGGGTGGCGCGGCGCAATCTGCTGGGCTTGTGCAGCGGCCTGGGCCGCGATGCGCGCACACCGGCGCTGACCGAATGGCTGCACCAGAGCCTGCAGCAGCTGGCCGGCAAGCCGATGGATGCGCCGCTTACTTTTGCCGATCTGCACGACGCGCCGCGCTATGCCGGTGAGCCGGAGAGCCCGCACGCGATCAGCCTGCAGATGATCACCACCTGCGTATCGCACAACGAACCGCGCACGCTGCCCTTCGGCGGCGCGCAGTTCTGGTTCCTGCGCGAGGAATTCGAGCAGCTGTTCCCGGCCGGCGTGGTGCAATGGCTGGTCGACCACGCCGGTGCGCCGGTGGAGGTGGACGGGCGGCAGTACTACCACCTGCCGCAGGGCCCGCAGTTGCCGGTGCTGGTGGCCACGCGCATGAGCCTGAGCTTCCCGCTGCTCATCAGTGCCGTGCCGCTGCATGAGCCGGCGCGTCGTGAGCGCCGCTGCGACGCACCGGCCGCGGCCGATGCCGAACACAATGTGGCCGACAGCATGGAAGGGCTGACCAGTGCCGGCCAGTCCTGCGGGCCGGTCATCACCGCGTTCCGCATCTGCTGGTTCTCCGATGGGGGCATCAGCAGCAATTTCCCCATCCACCTGTTCGACGCAGCGATGCCTCGCTGGCCGACCTTCGCCATCAACCTGGTCTACCCGCAGCACGCCGAGGATGTCAGCCACGGCACCACCGGCCAGCAGGCGCTGGAGCGCGCCGTGGTGCTGCCCACTGAAAACCGCCATGGCTGGCAGCGGCACTACCAGTCCATCGCCACGCCGCTGGCGGCGGCCGAGCTGGGTCGCTTCCTGTTCGCGGTGGTGGCGACCATGCAGAACTGGCGCGACCTGCTGCAGGCGCGCGCACCGGGTTACCGCGACCGCATCGTGCATGTCAGCCTGCAGGGCGACGAAGGTGGCATGAACCTGGACATGCCGCAGGAGGTGCTGAGCCGCATCGCCGACAAGGGCAGCCTGGCCGGTGCGCGCTTCTGCGCGTTCTCGTTCGAGAACCACTACTGGATCCGCTGGCGCAACCTCGCTTCGGGCTACCAGCGCTACACGCTGGAAGTGGCGCGCACCGACGACCCCGCGCAGCAGGTGCTGGCTTATCGCGCGGCGTATTCGATCGTCGCCAGCGGTGAACCCGTGCCGCCGTCGTACAAGCTCGCTTCAGAAGACAAGCGTCGCGGCTCGCAGCAGCTGTGGGCGCAGATGGTGGAGCAGGGCCGCACCTGGGAAGACCTGGGCCCGGACCTGACCGACGGCGCACCACGCCCGCTTCCGCAGATGAAGGTCACGCCGATCTATTGAATGGACCTGCAGTAGATCCACGCCATGCGTGGATGCACTTCGCGCACGGGTGGAGCGTGCCAACCAAGGTTGGCACCTGCCAGATCGCTTATCCGGATGGGGTCAGATCCCGTGCCGATCAACGGTCCGCACCTACCAGAGCAGTAGATCCACGCCATGCGTGGATGCACTTCGCGCACAGGTGGAGCGTGCCAACCAAGGTTGGCACCTACCGGAGCGGATCTGACCCCTTACCGTCCCGGCAACTGCGCGAACGCGCGCTGCATGCAGTCCTCCCGCGGACACACCCGGCACCCCGGGCCGATCGACACCGAATTGCCGGGGCTCTGCACATCCAGCCCCAGCGAATACACCAGCCGCTCGGCATGCTGCAGATCGCAGCCCAGCGCCACCGCGAACGTCTTGCGCGGCTGGCCATGCCCCACCGGCCCGCTGCTGACCTGCCGCGCCAGCCAGAAATGGCGGCGCCCATCGGGCATGCGCGCGGTCTGCGTCAGGATCCGCCCTGGCTGGTTGAACGCCTCGTAGACGATCCACAGCGGGCACGAACCGCCCACCTGCGAGAAATGGAAATCGGTGGCCGAATGGCGCTTGGACACATTGCCCGCACGGTCCACGCGGATGAAGAAGAACGGCAGTCCCGGCGCACTGCGCCGCGCCAGCGTGCTCAGTCGATGGCACACCGCCTCGAAGCCGACGCCGAACTGATGCGCCAGCAGCTCGATGTCGTAGCTGCTGGCCTCGGCCGCGCGCAGGAAGCGCATGTACGGCATCACCAGCGCACCGGCGAAGTAGTTCGACAGGCCGATCCGCGCCTGCGCGATGCGCGCCTCATCGTGGAAGCCCGCGCGGGCGATCACCGCATCGATCTGCGGCAGGTAGCCGTGCAGGGCCAGCTCGGCCGCCATCTGGAACGCCTGTTGGCCCGGCTCAAGGTAGTCGGGCAGCCACAGCCGCCGCGCGCCAGCATCGAACTGGCGCTTCTCGCGCCCGGCCTGCAGCGCGGCCACTTCCACCAGCACGCCGTGGCGGTCGGCCAGCAGCTGGCGCAGGCGCGGCGCCACATGCCCCGGTGACAGCCCCCACTCGGCGAACAGGCGCTCGGCCAGTTCGTCCAGCTCGGGGATGTGGTTGTGCATGCGGTTGAAGAACTCGCGCACCTGGTCGCCGGCGGGCAGGGTGCTGCCGGCGTCGGGTTCGCCCAGCTGGAACTCCAGCGCGGCGGCGTGCTCGCGCAGGGCCAGGTGGCGGCGGTGCAGGTCCAGCAGGGCGCGGCTGACCTGCGGCAGGTTGCCGGCCAGCGCCCGCAGTTCGGTGGCGCTCACTTCCGCCAGGCCCAGGTCGCGCAGGGTCTCGCCCAGCGCCTCCTGCAGCGCGGCGGGCTCATCGTCGTCGAACAGGGCGGAAACATCGCCCAAGACTTCACCCAGCTTCTTCTGAACGGCCGGCGTCAGCGGGCGCTTGTTGCGCTCGATCTGGTTCAGGTAGCTGGCCGACAGGCCCAGGGCGCGGGCCAGGTCCACCTGGCTGTAGCCGCGCTGCTCGCGCAGGCGCAGCAGGCGAAGGCCCAGCTGGCGTTGGGAAGGCTGGAAATTCACAGAATTAACATGAATCGTCTGGCGTGTTGGCCAGATTAAGCGGATTCAGGGCGGAAATCGAGGTGGGTGCTGTGAATAATGCCAAGCATCTTTCGAGCCCGTGGGATTGTCGTCATGACCGTTGCAGCGCCCCGTATCCGCATGCTGATCGATGGCCAGTTCATCGAATCGGCCACCTCCCACTGGCAGGACGTGATCAATCCGGCCACCCAGGACGTGCTGGCCCAGGTGCCGTTCGCCACTACCAGCGAAGTGGATGCCGCCGTCGCTGCCGCCAAGGAAGCCTTCAAGACCTGGCGCAAGACCCCGATCGGCACCCGCGCGCGCATCTTCCTGAAGTACCAGCAGCTGATCCGCGAGAACATGAGCGAGCTGGCCCACATCCTCACCGCCGAACAGGGCAAGACCCTGCCCGACGCGGAAGGCGATGTGTTCCGTGGCCTGGAAGTGGTCGAGCACGCCGCCGCCATCGGCAACCTGCAGCTGGGCGAGCTGGCCAACAACGTGGCCAACGGCGTGGATACCTACACGATCATGCAGCCGCTGGGCGTGTGCGCGGGCATCACCCCGTTCAACTTCCCGGCGATGATCCCGCTGTGGATGTTCCCGATGGCCATCGCCACGGGCAACACCTTCATCCTCAAGCCGTCCGAGCAGGACCCGATGGTGACCATGCGCCTGGTCGAACTGGCGCTGGAAGCCGGCATTCCGAAGGGCGTGCTGAACGTCGTCCACGGCGGCGAGGAAGTGGTCAACGCGATCTGCGACCACCCGGACATCAAGGCCGTGTCGTTCGTCGGTTCCACCCGTGTCGGCACCCACGTCTACAACCGCGCCTCGCTGGCCGGCAAGCGCGTGCAGTGCATGATGGGCGCCAAGAACCACGCCGTGGTGCTGCCGGACGCCAACAAGGAACAGACCCTCAATGCCATGGTCGGCGCCGCCTTCGGTGCGGCGGGCCAGCGTTGCATGGCCGCTTCCACCCTGGTGCTGGTGGGCGAAGCGCGCGGCTGGGTGCAGGACCTGGTCACCAAGGCGCAGACGCTGAAGGTCAGCGGCGGCACCGTGTCCGGCACCGATGTCGGCCCGGTCATTTCCTGCAGCGCCCGTGAGCGCGTGGAGGGCCTGATCGCCTCGGGCGTGGAGCAGGGCGCCAAGCTGGTGCTCGACGGCCGCAAGCCGCAGGTCGATGGCTTCGAGAAGGGCAACTTCGTCGGCCCGACCATCTTTGCCGGTGTCACCACCGACATGCGCATCTACCAGGAAGAAATCTTCGGGCCGGTGCTGGTCATCCTCGAAGCGGAAACGCTGGACGAGGCCATCGCCATGGTCAACAGCAACCCGAACGGCAACGGCACCGCGCTGTTCACCCAGTCCGGCGCTGCCGCCCGCAAGTTCCAGGAAGACATCGACGTCGGCCAGGTCGGCATCAACGTGCCGATCCCGGTGCCGGTGCCGCTGTTCTCGTTCACCGGTTCGCGCGCGTCCAAGCTGGGCGACCTGGGCCCGTACGGCAAGCAGGTGGTGCTGTTCTACACCCAGACCAAGACCGTCACCGCCCGCTGGTTCGATGACGAGACGCTGAGCCACGGCGTCAACACCACCATCAGCCTGAAGTAAGGGCAGGGAGCAGCCATGAGCCACTCGATGACGACGGACCAGGAAGAAGCGCAGCAGGCGTATCGCGAAGCCGCGCGTGACTTCGCACAGGCCGAACTGGCGCCGCACGCCGCGCGATGGGATGCGGAGGGCATCTTTCCGCGCGAGGCGATCGCCAAGGCCGGTGAACTGGGCTTCTGTGGTCTGTACATGGACCCGGAAGTCGGCGGCAGCGGCCTCAGCCGTCTGGACGCCGCCGTCGTCATCGAGGAGCTCGCCAACGTCGATCCGTCGACCGCGGCGTATATCAGCATCCACAACATGGCCTCGTGGATGGTGTCCAAGTGGGGCCAGGCCGAACTGCGCGATGCATGGGGCACTGATCTGTCCTCGGGCAGCAAGCTGGCCTCGTACTGCCTGACCGAGCCGGGTGCCGGTTCCGATGCGGCCTCGCTGAAGACCACCGCCGTGCGCGATGGCGACGTCTATGTGCTGAACGGCTCCAAGGCTTTCATCTCCGGCGCCGGTGCCACCGAGCTGCTGGTGGTGATGGCGCGTACCGGCGGTGCCGGTGCGGGCGGTGTTAGCGCCATCGCGGTGCCGGCCGACCTGCCGGGCATCAGCTATGGCCGCAAGGAAGAGAAGATGGGCTGGAACAGCCAGCCCACCCGTGGCATCACCTTCGAAAACGTCCGCGTGCCGGTCAGCCACCTTCTGGGAGAGGAAGGCGGCGGCTTCAAGCTGGCGATGAAGGGGCTGGACGGCGGCCGCATCAACATCGCCGCCTGCTCGCTGGGTGCCGCGCAGGGCGCGCTGGATGCCGCACGCCGCTACATGGGCGAGCGCCGCCAGTTCGGCAAGGCGCTGGCCGATTTCCAGGCGCTGCAGTTCAAGCTGGCCGACATGGCCATCGAGCTGGTCGCCGCGCGGCAGATGGTGCACTCGGCCGCGCGCAAGCTCGATGCCGGTGCCAGCGATGCCAACGTGTGGTGCGCGATGGCCAAGCGCTTCGCCACCGATGCCGGCTTCAAGATCTGCAACGAAGCACTGCAGATCCACGGCGGCTACGGCTACATCCGCGAATACCCGATCGAGCGCCTGCTGCGCGACAGCCGCGTGCACCAGATCCTGGAAGGCACCAACGAGATCATGCGGGTGATCGTTGCCCGCCACCTGCTCAACACCGAAGAGGAACTGCGATGAAGGATTGGCGTACCCAGGAGCACGTGGGCCTGAAGGTCGAGGCCGATGGCCACACCGCCGTGGTCACCCTGCACAACCCGCCGGCGCACACCTGGACCGTGCACAGCCTGTCCGCGCTGCGCGACCTGGTGGGCGCGCTCAATGCAGACCGCGACATCTACGCGCTGGTGATCACCGGTGACGGCGAGAAGTTCTTCTCCGCCGGCGCTGATCTGAACCAGTTCGCCTCGGGCGACAAGGCCGCCGCACGCGAAGCCGCACGCCGTTTCGGCGAAGCCTTCGAAGCGCTGTCCGGTTTCCGTGGCGTGTCCATCGCCGCCATCAACGGCTACGCCATGGGCGGTGGCCTGGAATGCGCGCTGGCCTGTGACCTGCGCATCATCGAAGACCACGCCCAGGTGGCACTGCCGGAGGCCACCGTCGGCCTGCTGCCGTGCGCCGGTGGCACCCAGAACCTGCCGCGCCTGGTCGGCGAGGGCTGGGCCAAGCGCATGATCCTGCTGGGCGAGCGCATCAACGCTGAAACCGCCGTGCGCATCGGTCTTGCCGAAGAGAAGGTCGGCAAGGGCGAAGCCAAGGCGCTGGCGCTGGAGTGGGCGAAGAAGGCCGGCAAGCAGAGTCCGACCAGCATCGCCGCCTGCAAGACCCTGGTGCAGTCCAGCCGCACCGGCACCCACGCCTCGGCGTTGGTGGCCGAGCGCGAAGCCTTCGTCGACCTGTTCGACACCGCCGACCAGGTCGAGGGCGTGAGCGCCTTCCTGGAAAAGCGCGCCGCGCAGTGGAAGAACGCATGACCACCGACACCGTTGCCGACGACGCACCGGTGCTGTTCGAAGAGCGCGCGGCCGGCAACGGCACGCGCATCGGCTTCGCCACGCTCAACGCGCCGCGCACGCTCAATGGCTTCTCGCTGCCGATGGCGCACCTGCTGCTGAAGCAGTTGAACGCCTGGGCCGATGATGACGGCATCGCGATGGTGCTGCTGCAGGGCGCTGGCGAAAAGGCGTTCTGTGCCGGTGGCGACCTGCACAGCCTGTACAAGGCGATGGTCGCCTTCCGCGAGGCGGGCCACGGCGACATCCGCGAAAACGACTACGCCGCCGAATTCTTCGACGTCGAATACCGCGTCGACTACCTCATCCACACCTACCCCAAGCCGATCCTGTGCTGGGGCCACGGCATCGTGATGGGCGGCGGCATCGGCCTGATGTCCGGTGCCAGCCACCGCGTGGTCAGCGAGCGCTCCAAGCTGGCCTTCCCGGAAATCACCGTCGGCCTGTTCCCGGACGTGGGTGGCAGCTGGCTGCTGCCGCGCGTGCCGGGCAAGGGTGGCCTGTTCCTGGCCCTGACCGGCGCGCTGCTGAACCCAGGCGATGCCATCTACGCCGGTCTGGCCGACGTGCACGTTGCCGAAGAACGCCGCAGTGCGGTGTTCGATGCGCTGCTGCAGGTGGCCTGGTCGGGCGATGCTGCCCACAACCATGAGCGCTTGAGCCAGCTGCTGCAGTCGCATGCCAGCGATGCCGCCACCGGCCCGCTGCTGGCCAACGCCGCACAGGTCGACGCGCTGTGCGCAGGCGACGATCTGCCTGCGATCATCGCGCGCATCCGCGACCTGCAGACCGACGATGCCTGGCTGCAGGCGGCACAAAAGACGCTCGCTGCCGGTGCGCCCGGATCGGCGCGGCTGGCCTTCGAACTGCAGCGCCGCAGCGCCGGCCAGGACCTGGCCAGCGTCTACCGCCTGGAATACATCACCGCCCTGCATTGCGCCGCCCGTGGCGATTTCGCCGAAGGCATCCGCGCGCTGCTGATCGACAAGGACCGCAACCCGCAGTGGAACCCGGCCACCCTGGCCGAAGCCACCGCTGCGTGGGCCGACACCTTCTTTGTTTCCCCTTGGGCCGAGGCCGCGCATCCGCTGGCCGACCTGGGTACTTCCCTTGCTGAAAGGAGCCTTGCATGAGCCGCATTGCATTCATCGGGTTGGGCAACATGGGCGGCCCGATGGCCGCCAACCTGGTCAAGAACGGCCATACCGTGCGTGTGTTCGACCTGGTGCCGGCTGCGGTGCAGGCGGCCGTCGACGCCGGTGCCAGTGCTGCGCCGTCGGCGCGTGACACCCTGGCCGACGCCGAAGTGGTGATCTCGATGCTGCCGGCCAGCCGTCATGTCGAAGGCGTGTACCTCGGCGATGACGGCATCCTCGCCGACATCCCGGCCGGTGCGCTGGTGATCGACTGCAGCACGATCGCCCCGGCCAGTGCCCGCAAGGTCTCTGAAGCCGCAGCCGCGCGTGGCCTGCAGATGCTCGACGCACCGGTGTCCGGCGGTACCGCCGGTGCACAGGCCGGCACGCTCACCTTCATCGTCGGTGGTGAAGAGGACGCGCTGGAACGTGCGCGCCCGGTGCTGCAGGCGATGGGCAAAAACATCTTCCACGTCGGTGCCAGCGGCGCCGGCCAGGTCGCCAAGCTGTGCAACAACATGGCGCTGGGCGTGATCATGGCCGTCACCGGCGAAGCCATCGCGCTGGGCGTGGCACACGGGCTGGACCCGAAGGTGCTGTCGCAGATGATGGCGGTCAGCACCGGCCGCAGCTGGGCCACAGAAGTGTGCAACCCGTGGCCGGGTGTGCTGGAAAATGCCCCGGCCTCGCGCGGCTACAGCGGCGGTTTCGGCAGCGACCTGATGCTGAAGGACATGGGCCTGGCGGTGGAAGCGGCGATGAATGTCGGCGCCTCGATCCCGCTGGGCGAAGTGGCCCGCAACCTGTACTCGATGAACCACCAGGCCGGCCGCGGCAAGCTGGACTTCTCCAGCGTCGTGCAGCTCATCACCAGCGAGAAATAAGGCTCCACACAAGCGAACGCGTCCCCGGCCCTGTGCCGGGGCCCACCCGAGGTGGGATGGGCGGATGCCCGGTTTCGACCGGCATCCGCCCATTTTTTTGCCCCGTGCGCGGGTAGTGCCGGCCGCTGGCCGGCATCAGCGCATCAGGCAACGATCAGCGTCACGTCGATGTTGCCGCGGGTGGCGTTGGAGTACGGGCAGACGATGTGGGCCTTCTGCACCAGTTCTTCCAACTGCTCGCGCGGCACGCCCGGGGCGTTGATGGTCAGCTCGGCTTCGATGCCGAAACCGGTCGGGATCTGGCCGATGCCGACCTTGCCGGTCACGGTGGTTTCGGCCGGCAGGGCGACCTTGGCCTGGCCGGCCACGAACTTCAGCGCGCCGAGGAAGCAGGCCGAGTAGCCGGCAGCGAACAGTTGTTCCGGGTTGGTGCCCGGGCCGCCGGCGCCGCCCAGCTCGCGCGGGGTCGACAGCTGGATGTCCAGCACGTTGTCGGAGGAGACCGAACGGCCTTCACGGCCGCCGGTGGAGG
The DNA here is from genome assembly GCF_035634915.1 of Stenotrophomonas sp. GTDB lineage: Bacteria > Pseudomonadota > Gammaproteobacteria > Xanthomonadales > Xanthomonadaceae > Stenotrophomonas. Next base: position 86,338 of record NZ_DASQCB010000005.1, on the reverse strand, counting down.
TGGCCTGGGCGGTGTACAGAACCTTTTCGATGGACATGGGATGCTCCTGGTCAGTGGGTGGGTGTTTCGATGGGTCTACTTTGCCCGGCTTCGCAGGACTTCGGGTGACAGTTCGTATCGAATATTTGACACATCGTCCTGCGTGCCTAGATCGTCCACTCGCGGTCGGTGGTGAACATGATCGTCAGCCAGCGGTCCGGCGAAGCCTCACCCAGCGCATCGCCGATCTCATCGCGCAGCTGGTCCCATTCCACCAGAGGCCGCGGCGGGTCGTCCTCGCGGACCACGAAGAACAGCTCGATCTGCTCGCCACGCCCAACCTGGGCCACGTAGCTGCGGTGTTCCACAAACCCATGCCGCGCCACGATGTCGCGCGCCACGGAATCCACGTGCGCCTGCAGTTCCGGCGGGGTCACCAGCAGGATGCCGGCCAGCGCCCGGCGCACCGTGCCCAGCGGCGCCACCATCACGAACAGGCAGACCACGGCCAGGATGGCCGGATCGATATAGGGCCCGACCCAGGCCAGCGGCGTACCCTGCACCAGCACGCCACCCACGAAGGCGACCACGTAGCAGGCCGACATGCTGGCCGCGATCACCCAGTTCTTCGCATCCAGCGCGATGAAATCCGATCCGATGCGGCGGTTGGCGCGCCACACGAAAGCACCGAATGCACTCTCGGCCAGCAGCGAGACCACACCAAACACGATGGCCGGCCCCAGCGCGATGTGGCGCCCGCCGGACATCAGCGCATCCACCGCGTTGACCAGCGCGTACAGCGCCGCACCGATCATCAGGATGCCACTCACCCCCAGCACGATCGGTTCCAGGTGCCAGAAGCCCATGGTGAAGCGCTGGTTGAGCCGCGACTGCAGCGCATCGGTCTGGGTGGACAGTGCGATCAGCCGCGCCACCAGCAGCGACAGCCAGGTCATCACCACGTCAATCAGGCCGTAGATGCCGTCGAAGATGATCAACGAGGAATTGGCCAGCAGGCCGAACACCACCCCGGCCAGCGCAACGGCCAGCGAGAAGGCGATGGACAGGCGCAGCACGCCCTGTTCGGTGGCGGGGTCGAAGAATCGGGAAGCGGGCAGGGCCATGGCCCGATTGTAGAGCGGAGCCATGCTCCGCTGCGTTGCCACCCTGCCCACGCGCTACCCCCACCGCCCCGCTTCCCGTAGACTGCGCGCCTCCCACGTACCGGCTCCCGACTGTAGTGATCACGCCACCCTGACCCTTGCCGCACCTCGGCAGCCGGCCCGCCCGGCTCAGGAACCCACGTCTTTCCACTGCAGCGCCACGTGGCCCCACGCCCGTGCGCGCGGAGTTTTCCCATGCAAACGTCCTACCCCCTGCGCCAGCAATGGCTCGGCAACATCCGTGGCGACCTGCTGTCCGGCATCGTCGTCGCCCTGGCCCTGATTCCCGAGGCCATCGCCTTTTCGCTCATCGCTGGCGTCGACCCCAAGGTCGGCCTGTACGCCGCGTTCTCCATCGCCGTGGTCACCGCCATCGCCGGCGGCCGCCCCGGCATGATCTCCGCCGCCACCGGCGCGATGGCGCTGGTGATGGTCGACCTGGTCAGGGACCACGGCCTGCAGTACCTGTTCGCCGCCAGCATCCTGGCCGGCCTGCTGCAGGTGCTGGCCGGCGTGTTCAAGCTTGGTGCGCTGATGCGCTTCGTCTCGCGCTCGGTCATCACCGGCTTCGTCAACGCGCTGGCCATCCTCATCTTCCTGGCGCAGATGCCGGAACTGATCGGCCGCGGCCCCACCGTGTACGTGCTGTGCGCCGCCGCGCTGGCCATCATCTACCTGCTGCCGCGCATCACCCGCGCCGTGCCGTCGCCGCTGGTCGCCATCGTCGTGCTCACCGCCGTGGTCATCGGCTTCGGCGTGGACGTGCGCAGCGTCGGCGACATGGGCCAGCTGCCCGACAGCCTGCCGCACTTCCTCATCCCCGATGTGCCCTTCACCTGGGACACCCTGCGCATCCTGCTGCCGGTGTCGGCCACGCTGGCCGTGGTCGGCCTGCTGGAATCGATGATGACCCTGCAGATCGTCGAGGACATCACCGAGACGCCCAGCGAGCGCAACCGCGAATGCGTCGGCCAGGGTGTGGCCAACACGGTCACCGGCTTCCTCGGCGGCATGGCCGGCTGCGCGATGATCGGCCAGTCAGTCATCAACGTGACCTCCGGTGGCCGCGGCCGCCTGTCCTGCCTGGTAGCCGGTGTGCTGCTGCTGGTGCTGGTGGTGTACGGCAGCGACCTGGTGCGGCAGATCCCGATGGCCGCGCTGGTGGCGGTGATGATCATGGTCAGCATCGGCACCTTCAGCTGGCGTTCGCTGCGTGACCTGCGCACCCATCCGCGCAGCTCGTCTGCGGTGATGCTGCTGACCGTGGTGGTCACCGTGGCCACCCACGACCTGGCCAAGGGCGTGCTCAGTGGCGTGCTGCTGTCGGCGCTGTTCTTCGCCCGCAAGGTCGGCCGCATGCTGGATGTGCAGCGCGAAGACACGGGCGATACCCAGGTCTACCGCGTGCGCGGGCAGGTGTTCTTCGCCTCGGCCGGCCAGCTCGGTGCAGCCTTCGATTACCAGCATGTCGCGCCGAAGGTGCAGAGCGACCTGCGCGATGCGCATCTATGGGATCTGACCGCCGTGGCGGCGCTGGAGCGCGCGCAGGAAAAGCTGGCCGCGCACGGTGCGCAGGTGGACGTGGTGGGCCTCAATGCGGCCAGCCAGACCCTCATCGAGCAGGTGGGCGACGCGCGCGGCGGGCACTGAGCGGGCGGGGCGGTAGCGCCGGGCCATGCCCGGCGGATGCATGGGCGACGGAGCGCGCTCGGGCAACCGTTCCAAGCGCTTCCTGCTAGTGGTCTGCATCACCCGCTGCCTGGGCTTCGCTCAGATAGGCGGCGATTCACCCATGGTCCTCAAAAAGCGCCGCCACCGCCCCCCGTACCGATCCCGGTGATGAGCTCGTCCAGGCCGGGGCGTGTATCGATGCCAAGCGGGGGAAGGCCGTTTGCCTGTCGTTCGCGGTCGAGGTTGGCAATGATCTGGTGCGCCATCAGCGTGGCCTGCATCTGCTGCTGGCGCGTCAGGGGTGTGCGGTCGCCCGCCAGTGCCGCCGGCCAACTGCCGCGCAGCTCCGCCGCCTTGCGATACGCCGATGCCCGCAGCGGATCAGCGATGCCATCGACGCCGTGGTCATGGATGCGGGCAAGCGTCTCCAGCGCATAGATGGACCCGGCCTGCGCAGACGCCGCCAGGAAGTCCATCGCTTCTCCGCGCCGGGAGGTGTCTCGCAGCGCCAGCTGCTCGGCGTCGAGGATGGCGGCCGGGTCCAGCCGTTCCTGCGGGGTGAACCCGCCTCTGGCCCCTCCGCGGAGCAGTGCATCCTGTGCCGCCTCGGTGGATGGATACCCGTTGCGTGCCAGCCACACCACATCGGCATCGGTGCGGGCCCCGGACAGGGTGTCACCCACACGCGGGGATGCCGAAAAGACCGTCCGTGCCGCATGGCGCTGGCCAGTCCCTATGGGCGCTGGTGCGCGCGCGGACGCGCCTGGCCCCGACGAGGCGACGGAAGAGGGTGTTGGCCGGCCCGTCGCACCGTTCTGCGTTTCCCGGTTCACTGTCCAGATCACAGCGGCCGTGATCGCAAAGCCTGCGAGTGCAAGTGCAATGGATCGTGCTGACAGCATGACGGCCTCCCTGGCGGATTCATTTCGCGTTCACCAAAATTTCCCACGCCGCGCGGCCTGTCAACGGGTGCTCCGGGCAGCGTTCATGGCAAGTGGGTAAACTATTGATCTCACTGGCATTGCCAGTCTCCACGATCAATGCCCCGATGACGTCCGCCACCGCCCGTTACGCCGATTCCCTGCGCCTGTCCGTTGCCCCCATGATGGATTGGACGGACCGCCACTGCCGCGTGTTCCACCGCGTGCTGGCGCCGGGTGCGCGGCTGTACACCGAGATGGTGCACGCCAACGCGGTCATCCATGGCGACCGCGAGCGCCTGCTCGGCTTCGACGGCAGCGAACAGCCGCTGGCCCTGCAGCTGGGCGGCAGCGATCCGGCCCTGCTGGCGCAGGCCGCGCGCATCGCCGCTGACTGGGGCTACGACGAGGTCAACCTCAACTGCGGCTGCCCGTCCGACCGCGTGCAGGCCGGGCGCTTCGGCGCCTGCCTGATGCGCGAACCGGCGCTGGTGGCCGAGTGCGTGGCGGCCATGGTCGCGGCGGTGGATATCCCGGTGACGGTGAAGTGCCGCCTGGGCGTGGACGAAGACAACGACTTTGATGTGTTCGCCGGCTTCGTCGACCGCCAGGTCGCCGCGGGTGCCGCCATGGTCGTGGTGCACGCGCGCAACGCCTGGCTGAAGGGCCTGTCGCCGAAGGAGAACCGCGAGGTTCCACCGCTGAAGTACGACTGGGCCTACCGCCTCAAGCAGGAACGGCCGTCGTTGCCGGTGGTCATCAACGGTGGCCTGGCCACGGTGGAGGCGGTGCAGGCCCAGGCCGCGCACGTCGATGGCGTCATGCTGGGCCGTGCGGCCTACCACGACCCCTACCTGCTGCATCAGCTGGAGGCCCTGCACACCGGCGCCGCGCTGCGCCCGCGCGGCGAACTGCTGCGCGCGCTGCGCCCCTACATCGAGGCCCGCCTGGGCGAGGGCCTGGCCCTGAAGCACATCACCCGCCACCTGCTGGGCCTGTTCCACGGCCAGCCGGGCGGCCGCGCCTTCCGCCAGGTGCTGAGCGAGGGCGCGCACCGCCCCGGCGCCGACTGGGCGCTGATCGAGCAGGCGCTGGCCGTCACCGAGCGCGAGGCCGACCGCGCCGCAGCGTGATTTCAGTCACGTTCCTGACTTGACAAGGCCCGTGGATTCGTCCCGAATGTTCACTTAGATGAACGAAGCCGGTGAGCACCCGGAAAAGTTCAGATCGGATTCACCGCGCCAAACCAATCATTTGCAAAGAAATTGTAAAGGCCGGGATCCGTACCCGGCGCCCCGGATTTACGACTTTTGAACGAATCGCCGTGCTCGGCTAGGATCGCATCGATGTCTTCCGCTCCCTTCCACCGCCGCATTGCCCTGGCCACCTGCGTGGTCCTGGCGGCTGCCCCCCTTTCCGCAGCGATGGCGCAGCAGCCACCGCGCGGTGGTGGTGGCGGCGAGCCGCGTGCGGACATGCGCGCGGAGATGATGGATCGCGGTGGCCGGGGCGACGACCGCTCGCTGTCCGATGCGGTCCGCCGGGTGCAGCGCACCACCGGTGGCCACATCCTGGGCGCCGAGCGCGTCCCGTTCGACGGCCGCGACATCAACCGGGTCAAGTACATGGACGACCGGGGCCGGGTCCGCTACATGGACGACCCCGCCCCGTCACGTTCACAGCCGCGCACGCCGCGGTCGGATATGTCATCACTACGCGGCGATAACCCCTGAACAGGGATAGTTGCCGTCATACACCGTACCCACAGGCCTCCGGGCCACACCCAGGACACTAGGGAGAGTTCATGCGTATCCTTCTGGTCGAAGACGAAGCCCCGCTGCGTGAGACCCTGGCAGCCCGGCTCAAGCGCGAAGGTTTTGCCGTCGATGCTGCGCAGGACGGCGAGGAAGGCCTCTACATGGGCCGCGAAGTACCGTTCGACGTCGGCATCATCGACCTGGGCCTGCCCAAGATGTCGGGCATGGAGCTGATCAAGGCCCTGCGCGATGAAGGCAAGAAGTTCCCGGTGCTGATCCTGACCGCGCGTTCGAGCTGGCAGGACAAGGTCGAGGGCCTCAAGCAGGGTGCCGACGATTACCTGGTCAAGCCGTTCCATGTGGAAGAGCTGCTGGCCCGCGTCAACGCGCTGCTTCGCCGTGCCGCTGGCTGGAGCAAGCCGACCCTGGAATGCGGCCCGGTCGCCCTGGATCTGGCAGCGCAGACCGTCAGCGTGGCCGGCAGCAATGTCGACCTGACCAGCTACGAGTACAAGGTGCTGGAATACCTGATGATGCATGCCGGTGAACTGGTCTCCAAGGCCGACCTCACCGAGCACATCTACCAGCAGGATTTCGACCGCGACTCGAACGTGCTGGAAGTGTTCATCGGCCGCCTGCGCAAGAAGCTGGACCCGGACGGCGAACTGAAGCCGATCGAGACCGTGCGTGGCCGCGGCTACCGTTTCGCGATTCCGCGCAACGAGGGCTGAGCCTTCCCAAGGCGATAAACGATGTCCGGCCGTCTGTGGTTCTTCCGACGCTGGCGGCCGCGCTCACTGCAGGCGCGCCAGCTGTTCGCCGCGTCCGTGGGCCTGGTCGCGTTCCTGGCCTTGGCCGGTTACGCGCTCGATGCCGCCTTCGCCGACACCGCGAAGGCGAACCTGCGTGAGCGCCTGAAGAACTACGCCACGGCCTATGCGGCCGGCATCGACTTCACCCGCGACCGCTCGCTGTACATCCGCGAGCAGCCGCCGGATCCGCGTTTCGACGTGCCCGGCAGCGGGCTGTACCTGCAGGTGGTGATGCCGGACGGCAAGGGCAATTCGATGTCCGCCGAAGGCCCGATGCTGCCGACCGTGGGCGGCGGCCTGCTGGCCCCGCGCCAGGAAGTGTTCGAAGGCCCGCTGCCGATGATCCAGATCGATGGCAGCCAGGGCTCGGTGTACCGCTATGGCCTGGGCCTGGTGTGGGACGCCGACGCCGACCCCGCCACCGAATTCCCGTACACCATCTATGTGATGGAAGACTCGCGCGCGCTGGGCGCGCAGCTGCGCGTGTTCCGCAGCCGGGTCTGGTTCTACCTGGGCGGCATCGGCCTGATCCTGCTGCTGCTGCAGACGGTCATCCTGCAGTGGAGCCTGCGCCCGCTGCGGCGGGTCATCACCGAGCTGACCAAGGTGCAGCGCGGCGAGACCGAGCGCATGAGCGAACGCCACCCGCGCGAGCTGGAGCCGCTGACCGACAGCATCAATGCCTTCATCGAGAGCGAGCGCGAAAATCTCGAACGCCAGCGCAATACCCTTGCCGATCTGGCGCACAGCCTGAAGACGCCCATCGCCGTGCTGCGCACGCAGATGGACAGCGGTGCCGGCGATGGCGCCCTGCGCGAGGAACTGGACGTGCAGCTGCAGCGCATGAACAACCTGGTGTCCTACCAGCTGGCGCGTGCTGCATCCTCGGGCCACAAGCTGTTCTCCGCGCCGCTGCCGGTGGAATCCAACGCCGAGGAAATCGTGCGTGGCCTGGAGAAGGTCTACGCGTCGAAGGGCGTGCTCTGCGAATTCGACATCGACCCGGCCGCGCGTTTCCACGGTGAACCGGGCGACCTGCAGGAACTGCTGGGCAACCTGCTGGAGAACGCTTTCAAGTGGGCCAAGCGCCGGGTGCTGCTGACCGCGCAGCCGCTGCCGGCACCGAACGCGCGCCGCGCCGGCCTGCTGCTGGCGGTGGACGACGATGGCCCGGGCATCGCCCCGGAAGACATCGGCAAGGTGCTGCAGCGTGGCGTGCGTGGCGACGAACGCGTGCAGGGCCACGGTATCGGCCTGTCGATCGTGCAGGATCTCATCAAGGATTACCGCGGCGAACTGCTGGTCGCCCGCTCCAGCGAACTGGGCGGCGCCCGCTTCGAAGTGCGCCTGCCGCCGGGACCGTAAGCCACGACGCCAGGCATGGCCCGGCGCTAGTAGAGTCGAGCTTGCTCGACTGCGTTTGCCGGTGCAGTCGAGCAAGCTCGACTCTACGCACGGCAGCTCCCACGTCCGGCGGACGGATGAATCAATCGACCATTGCCGGCGGCTCACCATAGAGCCGCCGCAGGTGCGCGGCCACCTCCGGCAGCGCCTGCGCCAGCACATCCGGCGCGGAGAAGTGGTATTCGCTGGCCACTGCGAAGAACTCTTCCGGTGCCTCGGCCGCATACGGGTCGATCAACGTTTCCACACCGGCATCCACCTGCGCGCAGAACCCATCGTAGGACTGCTGGAAGGCGGCCGCCCATTCGCGCTGCCACGCACGCGGCAGCGGCGGGGTACCGTCCATCGCCCCATCCAGCGCGTCCAGCTTGTGCACCATCTCGTGCACGGCCACGCAGTAGCCCTCGTGCGGTGCGGCCAGGTCGGCCTGCACATCGGCCCAGGACAGTATCAACGGTCCGCTGTCCCACGACTCGCCAATCAGCTCATCATCCCATTCGTGCAGCACGCCGGCCGCATCCATGTGGCTGCGGTGCACGCGGAACGCATCGGGGTAGACGATCAGCTGCGACCAGCCTTCCAGCCCGACCTCGCCGAATTCCAGCAGTGGCAGGCAGCACAGCGCGGCCAGCAGCACGCCGTCGGCCACCTGCAGCTGCAGCGCGCCCACGGGGGTGATGGTCTTCTCATGCAGGAAGCGGGTAGCCAGCACACGCAGACGCGCGCGGCGTTCGTCGCCCAGGCCTTGCAGCCAGGCGGCGCGGCCGCAGGCTTCATTCCACACCGCATCTTCAATCGGCCGCGGCGCAGGCCGCAGCCACTGCAGCAACGACTTGATCAGCGGAACATACCCGGCAGGTAGCTGTGCCACTTCGGCGCACGGATGCGCTGCAGCACATCGTCATCACTGCCGCCGCCGCCGCTGCTGGTGGCGCTGCTGGCCGCCGGGCGGACCGCTGCCGCCGGCTTGGCCGTGCTGGCCGAAGCGGTGGTGGTGGCACTGGCGCGCTGCGAAGCGGCATCGGGGGTGGAATACACGCAGGCCCCGCGGCTGTCGTCCAGCGATGCCGTTGCCGACGCCGCAAAGGGCATCGTCAGCAGGATCAGGCAATGGGCATAACGGCGCATTGACGACATCCACGTTAAGGGAGGGTGAGTTCCCGATTCTAGCCCGAACCCGGCCCCGGATTGGAAGCCCCGCCCCCGCCACCGCGCAGGCGTCGCTGGCGGCTTTCCCGCATAATTCCGTTCTGACCTTGTGGAAGCTGCCGTGGACGATCGCCAATTGCTGGCCAAACTCGCTGCCGGTCGCCTGTCCGGCGACGCCCTGGCCCGTGAGCTGGGCCAGACCCGGGCGGCCATTTGGAAGCGTATTCAAGGGCTTAGAGCTGCCGGTGTGGACATCGAAGGCCGTGCAGGCGAGGGCTATGGCCTGAGCCGGCCGCTGGAGCTGCTGGACCCGGCGGTCATCCGCGCGCACCTGCCTGAAGACGCCGTGGCCCTGCTGCATGACCTGCAGGTGGCCTGGACGATGGATTCCACCAATGCCGAATTGTTGCGCTGCAGCGCGCCGCAGCGCGGCGTCTGCGTCCTGCTGGCCGAGCGCCAGACCGGTGGCCGTGGCCGCCGTGGCCGCAGCTGGGCCTCGCCGCTGGCCGCCCACGTCTACCTGTCGGTGCTGCGCCTGTTCTCCGGTGGCCTGGGCCGCCTGGCCGGCCTCAGCCTGGTGGCCGGCGTTGCCGTGGCCGAGGCCCTGCACGACCTCGGATACACCCAGGCGCAGCTGAAGTGGCCCAACGACGTGCTGGTGGACGGCCGCAAGCTGGTCGGCCTGCTGGCCGAGGGTGGCGGCGAATATGCCGGCCCGGCGCGCGCGGTCATCGGCATCGGCATCAACGTGCACATGCCGCCGGCCTTCGCCGAGCAGATCACCCAGCCCTGGGTGGACCTGGACACCCTGGCCGGCAGCCACGTGGACCGCAACGTGGTGGTGGCCGCCGTGCTGGCGCGCCTGTTGCCGGCGCTGGACGTGTTCGACCGCGAGGGCCTGGCCCCGTTCCTGCCGCGCTATGCCGCCTTCGACATGCTGGCCGGCCGCGAGGTGCGCGTGGAGCTGGAAGGCCAATGGCAGCACGGCACCGCGCTGGGCCTGGCCGATGACGGCGCCCTGCGCGTACGCATCGATGGCCACGAGCGCCTGCTGCACGCCGGCGAAGTGAGCGTGAGGAAGGCATGAGCGATTGGTTGTTCGACCTCGGCAATTCGCGCTTCAAGTTCGCGCCGTTGCAGGGTGACCGTGCCGGTGATGTACAGGCCTGGGCGCATGGCGCCGAAGGCATGGCCGCGCAGCCGCCGCACAGCCTGCCCACCGGCGGCACCGCCTTCGTGGCCAGCGTGGCCGCCCCGTCGCTGACCACCGCCATGCTGCAGCAGCTGCAGGCCCGCTTCGGCGATGTGCGCGTGGTGCGCACCAGTGCCGAATGCGCAGGCGTGCGCATTGCCTATGCCAAGCCGGAAAAATTCGGCGTTGATCGTTTCCTCGCACTGCTGGCCGCCGCGACCGCGCGGCGCCCGGTGCTGGTGGTGGGCGTGGGCACCGCGCTGACCATCGATCTGCTCGATGCCGACGGCCAGCATCACGGTGGCCGCATTTCTGCCTCGCCCACCACCATGCGCGAAGCGCTGCACGCGCGTGCGGTGCAGCTGCCGGCCAGTGGCGGCGACTACAGCGAATTCGCCAACGACACCGCCGACGCGCTGGCTTCCGGCTGTGATGGCGCCGCCGTGGCCCTGGTGGAACGCAGTGCGCGCCAGGCGCAGGCGCTGCTGGGCGTGGCACCCGCGCTGCTGGTGCACGGCGGCGGCGCACCGGCGTTGATGCCGTTGCTGGACGGCGCCGATTACCACCCGTCGCTGGTGCTGGACGGCCTCGCCCGCTGGGCGGTGCACCAGCCCGCAGGCTAGTATCGGCAGCATGCTGACCCGTGCCCTGATCGTCGTGCTGGCCATCCTCAACGTAGGCGTCGCCAGCTGGTGGCTGCTGCGCAGTGAACCCGCGCCGGCCACGCCGCCCCAGCCCGCCACCGGCGTGGCCGAACTGCGCTGGCTGCCGGGCGGCACCGATGCCGCTGCCGTGGCGGAGACCGCCGCCACCGCCGCGCCGACCGAGGCACTGCAGGAGCGCGAGGCTGCGCCCAGCGCTGCCGTGGCCGCTACCGAGGCACCGGCAACCACACCGCCCGCCGCCGCCGCCCCGACCGCGGAGGCCGCGCCTGCCGTGGCCGCTGCCGCCAAGCCGGCCGAGCCCGTTGTGCAGAAGCCCGTGGTCGAAACGCCTGTCGTGGAGAAGCCCGCCGCGCCGCCGCGCTGCGTCGCCCTCGGGCCGTTCGCCGACCGTGCCGCGGCCGTCGCCGCACAGGGCCGCGCCGGCAAGCTGCTGGCCCCCGCGCGCCTGCGCGAACAGCCCGCCGCCAGCGGCAGCACCCGCTACCGCGTGCTGCTGCCGGCCGCTGCCAGCCGCGAAGACGCCCAGGCCATGGTCAAGCGCATCGTCGCTGCCGGCCTCAGCGATTACTACATCATCAGCCAGGGCGAAGAGAGCAACGCCATCGCCCTAGGCCAGTACCGCAACCGCGAAGGCGCCGAGCGCCGCATCGCGGCCGTGCAGGCGGCCGGTTTCCAGCCGCGCCTGGTGGCCAGCGGCTATGCCGGGCAGTGGTGGCTGGAAGGGCAGCTGGCCGCCGGCAGCGAACCGGCGCAGGCACAGCAGCGCAGTGGTGCCGCGCAGCAGCGCGCACTGGACTGCACGCGCCTGCGTTAACCGGCCTGGCGTTCCTGGGCGAGCCGGTAGGACAGCAGCGATTTCACCAGGAAGGTCACCTGGGTGGTCGAGCGCGCATCCACGCGCAGCACCGGCAGGTGCATGCCCGCTGCGAACAGTGCATCGCGGAATTCAGGCAGCAGGAAACCGGGATGGTCGTCGGTGCGGGTGACGCCCACTGCCAGGCTGGCCTGCGGCGCAATGCGGGCAAAATCCTGCAGCAGTTCCAGCGTGGTCTGCACCGGTTCCGGTGTGCCAGCACTGACCAGCACCACCACGCCCAGCGCGCCATCGGCCACCAGTGGCCACATGAAATCCAGGTAGCGCTGGCCCGGCACGCCGTACACATGCAGCAGCTCGCCATCGTCCAGCGCGATGGAGCTGTAATCCATCGCGACGGTGGTTTCGGTCTTGTCGGCGCTGGCGTGCTCGCTCAGCGGCATTTCCGTGCTGACCGGCTCCACATCGGAAATCGCACGCACGGCCGTGGTCTTGCCTGCGCCCATCACACCCACGAACACCAGCTTGTTGGCAGGCAGGTTCATGCGGCATGGCCTCGCGGCAGACCCAGCCCGAAACGGCGCGCCAGGCGCAGCAGGAACGGGGTATCGCCAGGTGCGGCGCGGCCTGCGCCGAGGGCGCGCGGGCTGACAGAAGGCAAGGCAGACTCCGGGGACAGCGCCAGCCCGCAGGCGGACGCGGCCGAGAAAAGGGAGGCCATCGTGGCACGGGGAAGACGACAATGCTGTGCCAGCGTGTCCAGATTGCACGCACCGGCATGCAGGCGGGCGATGGCCGGCAGCCACGCGCTGGGCACTTCGGCCGCGGTCAGGTCGGGCCAATGGCGCAGCTGCAGCGACGCCGGCGCCGCTGGCAGCAGTTCCGGGCGGTGCTGGGCCAACGCAAAGTACAGCGCTTCCAGCGATTGCCGCTGCGGCAGCCGGTAGGCGTACTGGTGCTGGAAATCCGCCGGGTCCATCACCTGGGCCGACCACGAGGTGGCGTCCAGCTGTGCGCAGACATCGGCCAGGGTGGCCTGCGCCGGCAGCGCGATGCTGCGCGTGTGCCGGTCCAGCAGCAGCCACATGGCACCGCGTTGCAGCAGGTGCAGCTGTGCCGGCTCCGGGGCATTGGCCAGCTGCAGCAGCAGCGGCGTGGCAGATGCCGCTGCCAAGGTGCGGGCTTCCTGTGCGGGTGTGGCCGCTGCCGTGGCCAGCAGCAGGCGCAGCTGCTGGTTGAAGTCGCGCACGGTGGCGCCGTGCGGCAGCAGGCCGTCCAGTACCTGGGTCGCGCGGCGCGACAGGCGCAGGGTGGCCATGCCCGCCGCGTGCGCATCGGCCAGCACGCCCCGGCTGTCGGGGTGGTCTACATGCACCACCAGCAGGTCGGCCGGGGTGCCATCCCAGTCCCGCACCGCCACGTCCATGCGCTCGGAAAGCAGCAGCGAACAGGCCAGTTTCAGGCGGGTGTGGTGCAGCAGATCCAGGCCGGCAACAGCCACCTGGAAGGAGCGGATCGGAGTGTTCATGGCGAAGAAGCGAAGGGTGGGGCACTGCCGCGCAGCACCCCACGAGGGGCAGCAATCAGCTGAAATCGAGGGTCTTTTCGACCGACTTCAGTTCATGGCGGGCCATGGCCAGGTTGGACTTGCTACGGTCCAGCACCACGTACAGGAACAGCAGCGGATTGCTTTCCAGCGGACGGATCAGGTGGTACTGGCTGGACAAGGTGATCAGCACGTCCTCGATGCTGTCCGACAGGCCCAGCGATTCGGCCACGCGGCGCTTGGCACGCACCACTTCGGTGTTGCCGGCGGCGGCCAGTTCCAGGTTGATGTTGCCGCCGCCGAGCATGGCCAGGGCCATGCCGCTATCGCTGTCGACCAGTGCAGCGCCGACGAAACCGGCGATGCCGTTGAGTTTTTCCAGGGTGAAGTTGGGCACGAAAAATCCTTTTGGGTTCCAAGGGAAAGCACACGGAAACAGCGCAGGCCGGGCCTGCGCAGGCGAGGTCGAACAACGGGAATCAGGGCGTGCGGGCGTCCAGTACCGGCATCAGCCGCTGCGCACATTCGCGCGCGTGGAACAGCAGCACGGCCAGGTTCAATTCGGGGCGGCCCACGGCGGTCAGCGTCATCGGGCGTGCCGCAGCGATGCGGATCAGCACCACATTGCCCATGCGCGTGCAGATGGTGGCGTAGTCGGCTTCGCTCAGTTTCAGCTCGCGCGAAACGGTCTCGCCCAGGGTCAGGAACGAGTTGGCCATGGCCGCGATGCGGCGGCCGTCAGCATCCAGGCTGGACGCCTCGGCAATGGCACGACCATCGGCGGTGGACAGCATCAGCAGGCTCAGGCTGCTTTCGCGCTCACGCGCCTGTGCGAACACCGCCTCGATGGCGGTGACGTCGTACATCGAACTTGCAGCCGGCGCTTCGCCCTGCGGGCGAACCAGCTGGTGGATCGTACTGCGCTGCACGGCCATCTCCCCTGCGGACCGTCTGCGCGATCCATGCGAAACAACGAAGTCAAGCAATCTAGTGCTGAAGTGTGAAATCTAGCACGCAATCGATTTCATCCGTCCGAACGCTGGCTAAATGGTTTCGTGTGTTACCAACGTCAAGTCTTTGACGGGGCTGAGATTTGCGGGCGGGCTGGGCGTCTGGGCTTCGGCCATGCCGCGGCCCATGTCGTATCTGGATTCGCAGGCGGGGGCGCGACTAGGCTAGAATCCACCGCGCGCCGCTGCATGCGCGCGCCATGCCGCTTTAGCTCAGTTGGTAGAGCAACTGTCTTGTAAACAGTAGGTCATCCGTTCGATTCGGATAAGCGGCACCACACCCGTGTGCAGGGGAGTCCTGAAGAACCGGGTTGTCAGTGAAGAGGCCAGCGCCCTGCGCTGGCCTTTCTGTTTTCTGGCCTGACGTCGCATCTGGCCTTGCCCCGTATGGCGTGACGACTCAGGCTCGGTCTCCAGCGGCGCGTCTGGCCGAATGGCGCTGCCCAGACCGTGCTGTCCGGTCTGCTGGGCGTACGTCAGAGCGCCATCGCCTACTGGGTGAAGAAGGGCACGATCCCTTCCAAATGGCACAGCCGCCTGCTCGCGCTGGCGTTGGAACGGAAGGTCCCGCTCACCGCTGCGGATCTGGTTGCCTGGGATGAGCCGGCAGCTCAGGGTTTCTCCGGGGAACCGCAGAGTCTGCAGCCTCCGCCGCTGACGGAACCGGCCGATGGCTCAGCCGAGCAGCCCTTCCTGTTCTACCAGGCATCGGATGGGGCCATCAAAGTCCAGGTCCGTGTGGAAGACGAGACGATCTGGGCTTCGCAGCGTGGCATGGCGGAGATTTTTGATGTACAGCGGAACACGATCAACCATCATCTGAAGAGCATCTTTGATACCCAGGAATTGATGGAGGAGGCAGTTAGTCGAAATTTTCGAATAACTGCTGCTGATGGGAAGGTGTACAACATCAGGTTCTACAGCCTGGATGCGGTGATAGCGATGGGTTACCGCGTCAGCTCTTACCGGGCCACCCCGTTCCGGATCTGGGCCACCTCCGTTCTCAAGGAGTACATGCTCAAGGGCTTCGCCCTTGATGATGACCGCCTGAAACAGGGGAAAGCACTGTTCGGCAGGGACTACTTCGAAGACCTGCTGGAAAAGATTCGTGAGATCCGCGCCTCCGAACCACGCTTCTATCAGAAGATCACCGATATCTACGCGCAGTGCAGCGTCGACTATGACGCACGGTCCCCCATCACTCAGCGCTTCTACGCGCATGTCCAGGACAAGCTTCATTACGCCAAACATGGCAAGACGGCAGCCGAGTTGATCTCGGCACGTGCAGATGCAAACAAGCCCGCCATGGGTCTGACCTCCTGGAAGAACGAAGGGCGGGGCGGCAAGATCACCAAGTCTGATGTAACGGTGGGCAAGAACTACTTGAGCCAGGAAGAGATCAATGATCTTGAATTCCTGGTCAGCATGTATCTGGACTGGGCGCCCAACTTCGCGCGCCGCCGCAAGACCATGACCATGGCCGATTGGGCGACGCGCTTCGACGGATTTCTGGAATTCAACGCGTACGAAGTGCTCGAAGGCTACGGCCACGTCTCGCGGGAAGAGGCCGAACGCCTGGCTGCGACCGAGTATGAAAAATTCCGCATCGTCCAGGACAAGGAATATCGTTCGGACTTTGATCGTGTGGTCGAAGATGTGAAGGTCCGCCGGAAGCTTCCGCCTTCCCGCAATTGAGGCTGGGCCCGCGGTCCAACGGCCAGCGGAGCATTACCGTCCGGAAACGGCGAGCATGCTTCGCTCCCACCCCGCAGACTCCAGTGCCCCCATCGCTGGACTACCCATGCTCAACCGCTACGAACACTTCGTACATCTGCACCGCCAGAATGAACTGCTGGCCTTGCCGGTGGCATGGGGCGCTGCCTCGGCCCGTATGGCGCAGCAGTGTGGCGCCCGCGCCATCGGCACCTCCAGCGCGGCACTGGCGTGGTCCTGCGGCCACGCAGACGGCGGCGCGTTGCCCGTGCCGATCCTGCTGCAACGCGTTGCCGAGATCATGCAGGTCACCGCGCTGCCGGTGACCGTCGATATAGAAGACGGCTACAGCGTTGATCCGCTGGAGGTCGCAGCCTTGGTGCAACAGTTGGCCGCGCTGGGGGTGGTCGGTATCAACATCGAGGATGGCGAAGGCGATCCCGAGCTGTTGAGCGCCAAGATAGTCGAAGTACGGCGCACACTCGGCGCGCAGCCGATGTTCGTCAATGCGCGCACGGATGTATATCTGCGCGGCCTTGCCCACGGTGAGGCTGCCATCAGGATGAGCGTGGAGCGCCTGCAGGCCTACGCCCGGGCCGGTGCGCTGGGCGCGTTCGTACCCGGGCTGCAGCAGCCGGAGGACATCGCCGCACTGGCGGCGCAGGTCCCGCTGCCACTCAACGTAATGTGGCTGCCGGGAATGCCATCGAACAAGGTGCTGCACGCCGCAGGCGCCCGCCGCCTGAGCGCTGGGCCCGCCCTGTTCCAGCACGCGTGGGCGAGCGCAGCGGCCGCCACCCGCGCGCTGCTGGCCGGCACGCTTGCCGCGGATGACACGGCGCCGGACTACGCCACGCTCAACGCACTGTTCGCATAGCCGGCTGGCTCGCACGCAACCAAGCTGGACGAGGGGACCGCCTCTGGGCGATTCAGCCCCCTCGAGCCCCGCTCTCCGTCAGCTGCCCACCCGCGCCTGCAGGGCCACGTATTCCGCCAGCCCCCGGCAGGCCAGCATCAAGCCCTCGCGCGCGCCATCGCCGATGTCCTCGTTCTCCTCGCCATCCACGCGCACGCGTTCGTTGGCGTGGTAAAGCTCCAGCAGGGCAACCAGACCGGCGGCGCTGCGGTCGCGGCGCGCGGCCGCCGTGGCGGTGCCTGTCGCGTTGACCGGGCCGGACCAGGGCTGGCCGTCGGCGGCATCGCCCAGTGCGATGGTGTACAGGCAGTTGCGCAGGGTGATGGGGGAGGGCGCTTCATTCGCGGCGGCGAAGGCGGCTTCCAGCGGCTGCGCCAGTTCGGGCGGCAGCTGCAGTGCGGCATCGCCCAGGGTGGCGGTCAGGTACGGGTGGCGGGATTTGGACATGCGGGCATCCTCGGCAGGAACGGAGGTGCCACCGGCAAAGGTGGCGGACGATGCGTGGCTTCCAAGACCGTGTCAATGAGCCGGCGGGCACAAGGCCCCCACGCACCGCCCGCCATACAGCTGCAGACGGATTGCCAGCCGGCGTCGCCCACACGCGAGCGACGCCGACCGACAAGCGTAAACATCATTGACAACTCGGGCTTGGAAGTCCCGGCTACCCGATGCAGGCAGCAATTCATCTTGGGCACGCAAAGTCGTGACGTGCCAATCAATTGTTCCGATGAATCCGGCGTTCCCGAAAGGAAAAATGAATTATCGCAATTGGCCTGTTTTTCGCGTGCTGCAGGCAAAAACGACACCCAGCGCAGCGCCCTGCCAGAAGCGTTGACGCACGCGCCTCCATCGCCCTGCTGCGGGCCACGCGACACAAGCATTGCAAAGCTGCCTTAACACCTGCGCTGGGCATTGCACAGACGCAACGCAGCGCCAAGCAGATCGCTCACCGCTGCCCGGTATCGCCCGGCACCAGGTGCCGCCACGGGAATACATCCTGCGCGAAATGGCTGACGTAACCGCCCATGCCGGCCTGGATGACCATGAACTGCAGGCCGGGCCTCAGGGCTTGAAGCGTCTGCAACTGCGCCAGCGAGAGCGCGCTGTTGCGCAGTCGGAACGTATGCAGCGGGGCAATGGCATCGCTGGTGAACAGGCGCTGATACGCGGCGAAAGGCGTCACCGCATCGGCCTCGCGCGCATCGGCCCAGGTGAACTGCAGTTCGGTAGATTCGGTGAAATCCAGCAGTCCCAGCGCCGGCAGAGTGCGCGCTGCGGCCAGATGTTCGATGAAGTGCTGGGTATCAAAGCCGCCGCCAATCCGCAGCAGGTTCAGGTGCGGCAGCGGCACGTCGAAGAAGCGGGCGTCGGGCGCGTTGGGCACCACCAGTTCGGTCAGGTACGGCGCACGGCTGGCGAAGCGGGCGATCTCGCCGCCTTCCTCCATGATCGATCCCGCACGCTGGATCAACGAGGTGTTGTGGTGTTCCGGCGCGGTGGGCGCGATCACCAGCGAACGCAGCCGCGGGAACTGCACATTGCTGTCCAGCAGTGGCGTGAACTGCCACTCGCGGGTGCCATTGGCCCCTTCATCGCCGCCGCTGAAGCACAGCGACATCACACTTGACGCTACCGCTGGATCGGACAGGCAGGCCAGCGTCCATTCAAACGCCTCATCCCACGGGTTGCCGAAGAACTCGACATGCAGACCGCCGTACAGCGGTGCCACGGTCAGCCGTGTCTGCAGTGCCGACCACAACGGCCCGGTCGGATCGGTGATGTCCAGTTCGTACTCGTCAGCCTCGTCCAGGCTGAAGGCATGGATACGCTGCTGCAGGTCGAGCAGCGCCTGCTGTGCGGCGGTGAAGGGGTGGGGGGCCATGCGCTGTTCCGGTCATCCTTGGGAAGAGAGGATAATAGCGTCGGCAGGTGACGCCCCGGCCTGACGTTGGCCGATCGACACCGTGCTGCGCAATTGTGCGCGTGCTGGCCACGCAGGGGGGGGCTGATCCCTGCTGCACCGCCGCGAGTGGTGTCACATCCCTCTGGCTAGACTGTGCTTCTTTTACGTCTGCAGGAGGCACCCATGGCCCATCCCATTTCCGTCACCCTCATCGGCGTGCCCACCGATGTGGGCGCGGGCCATCGTGGTGCGCGGCTCGGCCCGGAAGCCCTGCGCGTGGCTGGCCTGCCGGAGGCGCTGGCGGCACGCGGCGTGGACGTGCGCGACCTGGGCAACCTGGACGGCCCACGCAACCCGTGGACCGCGCCGGTACAGGGTTACCGCCACCTGGACGAGGTGGTGGCCTGGAACCGCGCGCTGATGGACGCCAGCTACGCTGAATTGCAGGCCGGGCGCATGCCGATCATGCTGGGCGGCGACCATTGCCTGGGCATCGGCTCGATCACCGCCGTGGCCCGCTGGTGCCGCGAACAGGGCAAGACCCTGCGCGTGCTGTGGCTGGATGCGCATTCGGATTTCAACACCAGCGATGTGACCCCGTCGGGCAACATCCACGGCATGCCGGTGGCCTGCCTGTGTGGCCTCGGCCCGCAGGCGCTGACCGAACTGGGCGGCAGCAGCCCGGCCATCACCCCGGCGCAGATGCACCAGATCGGCATCCGCTCGGTGGACCCGGACGAGAAGCGCTTGATCAAGACCCACAAGGTCGATGTGTACGACATGCGCTACATCGACGAGAACGGCATGAAGCGCACCGTCGAAGCGGCGCTGGCTGGCATCGATGAGAACACCCACCTGCATGTCAGCTTCGATGTCGATTTCCTCGACCCCAGCATCGCCCCGGGCGTGGGCACCACGGTGCCGGGCGGGGTGAACTACCGCGAAGCGCAGCTGGTGATGGAGATGATCGCCGACAGTGGCCGCATGGGCTCGTTGGACATCGTTGAACTGAACCCGCTGCTGGACAAGCAGAACGCGACCGCCGAGCTGGCCGTGGACCTGGTGGAGAGCCTGTTCGGCAAGTCCACGCTGATGCGTGATTGAGGCCGGCGAACCCCCGGGCTGAATGGTTCCGACCCCTGTTCACACTCGCTGCACGCGGCAGACGCCAGATTGCACTTCACGCGAGGCCTTCCCGTTGCGGGTCGGCCCAGCGCGATGGAAAACCATGTAGTGGCGAACCCCAGGAGAAAACCATGAAGCGTGTCGTTGCCCTGATGCTGTTGTCGATGTTCTCGGTGGCCATGCTGGCTGGCTGCAATACCGTTGCCGGTGCCGGCAAGGATGTGCAGAAGGCTGGTGAGAAGGTCGAGGATGCCGCCAAGGGCAACTGAGCCCGGGGTGGTACCCAATGAGAAAGGCCGGGCATCGCGCCCGGCCTTTTTCGTGCGCGCACGCATTGCCGCGTAGTGAACCATTCAAGCAGGTGAGTGCGCCTTTCATTGCGGGTTGACCGTTGTTCAACAGCCCCTGCGCGAAGCTGGGGCCACGGTAAGAACGCCGTTGCAACCAAGGATTCCAGCAATGAACAAAGACATCATTTCCGGCAAGTGGTCGCAGCTCAAGGGCAAGGCACAGGCCAAGTGGGGCGATCTGACCAACGACGATTTCGATGTGGCCGAGGGCAATGCCGAATACTTGGCAGGCCGTCTGCAGGAACGCTATGGCTGGGCCAAGGACCGTGCGGAGAAGGAAGTGCATGAGTTCTCCGACAGCGTCCGCAAGGATTACCCGGACTACAGGTAAGTCCCCTGCGCTTCCCCCACAGCCCGACGTCCGTACCGTGATGGTGCGGGCGTCGTGCTGTCTGGCTCAGCGCGAGGGCGGGTCGGGCACGTAGCGGTTGGGGAAGGCCTGCGGTTCGCGCGGCAGGCGCGAGGGTGCATCCAGCACGATGCCGCGTGCGCGCAGGTTGCGGGCGCTGTCGTAGCGCAGCTCCTGCACCTGGGCGGGGGTGCGGCTGGCGCGCTCGAAGGCGGTGTTACGCACCTGCGAGGTCTCGCGCTCGCCGTGGCCGGTGCCCAATGCCGGGGCCTGCGACTTGGCGGCATACCCCTCGGCACGGCTGGCGCTGCTGTCAGCGGCGGCCTCTGCGGCCGGGGCCGGCGGCGGCAGCTGGCGCAGGCGGGGTTCCGGGCGGGGCTGCGGGCGCCAGCGGTACATCTCGTTGAACACCGCGATGCCGATCACGCCCACGTTGTCCGGCCGCCCGGTGCGGCTGGCGTAGCTGCCACCCGGGCTGCTGAAGACGAACTGGGCCACCTCGTCCTGGCTCTTGCGCCAGCCGGTGATGTCCGCGCTCTGGCCGGGGTTGAGCACGTAGCCGGTCTGCGCAGGGTTGGCATCCTCGCCGGAAATGGCATTGATGCCGTCCACCGACAGCACCACCAGCACGCGACGTGGGCTGTCGTTGTACAGGCGCACCGCATAGCGATGGCCGCGCTCGCCGGCCACCCAGCGCTGGCCGTCGGCCGGGTAGCTGCGCAGTTCGGTGCCGCGGTCGCGGTCGATGAGGGTCATCCGCACCGGTCCATCCTGGGCGACCGGCGGCGGCAGCGGGGCTGGCCGGAAGCCGGCCAGGGGCAGGATCAGCAGCAGGGGCAGCAGGCGTTTCATCGGGCGTCTCCAGCGGGGTTGGGTGAACAAACGCACCGCAGGCCCTGACGGGGTTGCCCACGTGCGCGGTAAACTGGCCCCGTTCATCGAAGGTTACCCCTACGCAGTCATGACCACCCGAGTCCTTACCGGCATCACCCCCTCCGGCACGCCCCACCTGGGCAACTACGTTGGCGCCATCCGTCCGGCCATTGCCGCCAGCCGCGCTCCGGGCATCGAGAGCTTCTTCTTCCTGGCCGACCTGCACAGCCTGATCAAGGCGCAGGACCCGCAGCGCACCCAGCGCGCGACCCTGGAGATTGCCGCCAGCTGGCTGGCCTGCGGCCTGGATGCCGAGCACGTGTGGTTCTACCGGCAGAGCGATATCCGCGAGACCACTGAACTGATGTGGTTCCTCACCGCCATCGCCAGCAAGGGCATCCTCAACCGCGCGCACGCCTACAAGGCGGCGGTGGACAAGAACCGCGAAGAGGGCGTGGACGAGGATGCAGGCGTCAGCGCCGGCCTGTTCATGTACCCGGTGCTGATGGCTGCCGACATCCTCATCTTCAAGGCCAACCAGGTGCCGGTGGGCCGTGACCAGATCCAGCACATCGAGATGGCGCGCGATTTCGCCCAGCGCTTCAACCACGTGTACGGCAAGGAATACTTCCCGCTGCCGGACGTGGTGATCGACGAACAGGTGGCCACCCTGGCCGGCCTGGACGGCCGCAAGATGAGCAAGAGCTACCACAACACCATTCCGCTGTTCGCCCCGAGCGAGGAGCTGAAGAAGCTGGTGTTCTCCATCCTCACCGATTCGCGCGCACCGGGCGAGCCGAAGGACACCGAGGGCTCGGCGCTGTTCCAGATGTACCAAGCGTTCGCCACCCCGGAACAGACCGCCGAATTCGCCAAGGCCTTCGCCGCTGGCATCAGCTGGGGCGATGCCAAGCAGCAGCTGTTCGAGCGCATCGACGGCGAGCTGTCGCCGCTGCGCGAGCGCTACAACGCGCTGATGGCCGAGCCGGAGAAGATCGAAGCGCTGCTCAAGCGCCGTGGCCAGCAGCTGCGCGAGCAGCTGGCCGCCCCGCTGCTGGAGGAGCTGCGCCATGCGGTGGGCCTGCGTGACCTGTCCACGGCCGGCGACATCGCCAGCGAAGACGCTGGCGTGGCCCGCGTGGCACCGCCGCTGTTCAAGCAGTACCGCGAGAAGGATGGCCGCTTCTACTTCAAGCTGACCGCCGGCGACGGCACGCTGCTGATCCAGAGCGAAGGCTTCGATTCGCCGCGCGATGCCGGCCAGCTGATCGCGGTGATCAAGCAGGCCGAGCAGGGCGACCAGCTGCAGAGCGAGCTGTTCAAGCTGGAAGCCGAGGTCGATGCCGTGCTGGCCGCGCTGGCGGTGCTGCGCGCCGAATGACAGGTAGTGCCGGCCGCTGGCCGGCAACCGCACGGGACATGCCGGCCAGCGGCCGGCACGACCACGGCATTGCACCCATGGCATGATGCCCACGCGCCCCCGGCGCGATGACATGGAGTCTGCGATGGCCTGGTTGTCGCTGCTGCTGTTCCTGCCCTGGTTCCTGCTGCTGGGCAGCCTGTACTGGCTGTTCCCGCGCCAGCCGCGCACCGCGCGGCGGCGCCTGTTCGATACCACCACCCTGGCGCTGGCCTTCGCCCTGAGCATCGGCTCGATGCTGTGGGGCTATCACATCGGCCGGGTGCAGCCCGGCGCCGGCCCGATCTGGCCGCAGGTGCTGGCCGTGCTGTACGCCTATGGGGCCTTCCTGGCGGTGCTGGTGCTGGCCCTGCTGCTGCGGCCGCGGTACCTGGCCCGGTAACCCCGCTTTTGTAGATTCGAGCCATGCTCGACTGCTTTTCCGCCCAGTCGAGCATGGCTCGACTCTACAGAAGCCCTCTCCGACCAAAGCCGCATCGAACCGGCCCGGCGCACGCGCCTACCATGGGGATCTGTTCCTGCCAGGTGCGTGCCGATGACCGCCGATCCCAGCATCCATACCATCGATACGGGCTTCCAGCGGCCCGATTTCGATGCGGCTTACCTCCTAGTCGAAGAAGGCCGTGCGGCCTTCGTCGACTGCGGCACCGGCCTGTCCGTGCCGGCCATGCTGCAGGCGCTGGCCGATGCCGGGCTGGGCGTGGAGGCGGTGGACTGGCTGCTGCTGACCCACGTGCACCTGGACCACGCCGGTGGCGCCGGCCTGCTGATGCAGCAGCTGCCGAACGCGAAAGCCGTACTGCACCCGCGCGGCGCGCCGCACATGATCGACCCGACCCGGCTGATTGCCGGTGCCACGGCGGTCTACGGCGCCGAGGAAATCGCACGCAGCTACGGCCGCATCGAAGCGATTCCCGAGGCCCGCGTGGTGGTGGCCGAAGACGGCCACCGCATCGATCTGGCCGGCCGTGAACTGCTGTTGCTGCACACGCCGGGGCATGCGCTGCACCACTACTGCGTGTGGGATGCGCGCAGCCGCAGCTGGTTCACCGGCGATACCTTCGGCATCTCCTACCGCGAGCTGGACAGTGCGCAGGGTGCCTTCATCTTTCCCACGTCCTCGCCGGTGCAGTTCGATCCGGAGGCAATGAAGGCGTCGATCCAGCGCATGCTGGGCTACGGCCCGCAGGCGATGTACCTGACCCACTATGGCCGCGTGCAGCAGGTGCAGAAGCTGGCCGACGACCTGTTCGA
The DNA here is from genome assembly GCF_035634915.1 of Stenotrophomonas sp. Classification (GTDB taxonomy): domain Bacteria; phylum Pseudomonadota; class Gammaproteobacteria; order Xanthomonadales; family Xanthomonadaceae; genus Stenotrophomonas. The sequence continues at coordinate 62,353 of NZ_DASQCB010000005.1, read as the reverse complement.
GCAGATCGATGCGATGGCGACGATCGGCCGCCAGTGCGATGGGCGCCCGGACCGCCACCGTTGCCTGCTGGCGGCGCTGCAGGCGCTGTATCTGGAACGTGCACAGCAGCATGGCTGCGCGCTGGACCAGGCCGCGGTGGCCGAGGTGCTGGCGATGGACATCGAGCTGAACGCACAGGGCCTGGCCTGTTGGCTGGACCGCGCATCCCGCTGACCGGGACGCCTGCGCGGCGGTGTCACGACCACGTTACACTCTGGTGACTCCCCTTCCTGCCGTGGTATTGCCGTGAATCCGATGCGCGTGTTGCTGCTGTCGTCCTGCCTCTTCGTCGGTGGCCTGGCCCATGCGGCCAACGACCTGCCCGGTGGCGGCATCGATCCGCAGGCACTGTCGCGCCACGTGCAGGTGCTCGCTTCCGATGAATTCGAAGGCCGCGCACCGGCCAGCGAAGGCGAAGAGCGCACCGTGCAGTACCTGATCGAGCAGTTCCGCAGCTACGGCCTGCAGCCCGGCGGCCCCGATGGCAGCTGGGTGCAGCAGGTGCCGCTGGTGCGCGCGCAGCTGGACGGCCCGGCCAAGGCCAGCCTGCAGCTGAAAAAGGGCAAGCGCACGCTGGCCAATGGCGTGGACGTGACCCTGCAGAGCCTGCAGCCGCGCAAGCGCGTGCAGATCAACAACGCACCGCTGGTGTTCGTCGGCTACGGCATCGACGCACCGGAGCGCCACTGGAACGATTACAAGGACGTGGACCTGCACGGCAAGATCGCCGTGGTGCTGATCAACGACGCCGACTTCGAAGCCGATGCGCCGGGTGCGTTCGATGGCAAGGCGGTGACCTACTACGGCCGCTGGACCTACAAGTTCGAGGAAGCCGCGCGCCGCGGTGCCGAGGGCGTGCTGATCGTGCACGAGACCGCGCCGGCCGCTTACGGCTGGGCCACGGTAAAGAGCTCGGGCACCTCGCCACTGTTCGACATCGAGCGCAGCCAGGCCGAAGCGATGGCCCAGCACACGCCGCTGCGTGGCTGGATGCAGCGCGAGCTGGCCGAGGCGATCTTCGCTGACGCCGGCCTGGATTTCGACGCCGAGAAGCGCAAGGCCATGCAGGCCGACTTCCGTCCGGTGGTGCTGGACAACGCGAAGCTGAGCGTGGATTTCGCGATCAAGCGCGAGCCGGTGGTGACCCGCAACGTGGTGGCCAAGCTGCCCGGTGGCGAGCATGGCGATGAGGCCGTGATCTTCTCCGCGCACTGGGATGCGTTCGGTATCGGCCAGCCCGATGCCAAGGGTGACCGCATCCGCCACGGCGCCATCGACAACGCCACCGGCGTGGCCACCGTGCTGGAACTGGGCCGCGTGTTCGCTGCCGGCCCGCAGCCGCAGCGCAGCCTGTACTTCGTCGCCCTGACGGCCGAAGAGAAGGGCCTGCTGGGTGCCAGCTACTACGCCGCACACCCGCTTGCACCGCTGGAAAAGACCGCCGCCGTGCTGAACATCGAAATGTTCAGCCCGGACGGCGCGACCCGAGACATCGCCTCGTGGGGCAAGGGCCGGGTGTCGCTGGAAGGCGACCTGGAACGCGTGGCCAAGGCCCGTGGCCGCAGCTACAGCCCCGATCCGAACCTGGAAGCGGGCTTCTTCTACCGCGCTGATCACTTCGCCTTCGCCCGTCTGGGCGTGCCGGCCATCACCATCGGCCCGGGCCTGGACAAGCTGGACGGCGGCGTCGAGGCTGGCCGCGCGCTGCGCGAGAAGTACTTCGCCGACTGCTACCACCAGGCCTGCGACGCCTGGACCCCGAGCTGGGACCCGGCCGGCCACGCCGCCGACACCCTGCTGGTCTACGACCTGGGCGCCGAGCTGGCCAACAGCCGCCGCTGGCCGCAGTGGGAAAAGGAGTCGGAATTCCACGGCGCCCGCGAGAAGAGCGACGCCGCCCGCCGTTGAGGGAGTGCCGGCCGCTGGCCGGCAATGCGGCATGACGACGCGCGGATGACGTCGCGGTATGACGACGGGGGTAGAGTCGACCGTTGGTCGACTTCGCGCGGAGCGCGGGTTCAATGCGTGGTGAGGAAGAGCAGTCGACCAACGATCGACTCTACCCGGCCGCCATCATCGGCGTTGGCGCAACAGCCATTGCCCAGGTCGACTGCCAGCTGCAGCACCCGTGCGGCACAGAACACCAGCAGCGCCACCCCGAAGCCGATGCGCGGCCATGAGGCCTGCGCGCTGGGGCGACGCAGCAGCCACCGGCATTGCACCGGTGGCTGCGATCAGTACGACGCCCTACCTGCGGGTGCCGTCGAGCCAGTTCGGGCCCTTGTTGGTCAGGAAGAACACGTACACCACCAGCGATACCGCGATGGTGGCGGTGACATAGATGGCGAACCAGTCGACGTGGCCGGTCTTCAGCGCGCCCTGGTACAGCAGCGGGGCGGTACCCCCGAACAGCGAGTTGGCCAGCGCATAGCCCAGGCCCACGCCCAGTGCACGAATGTGCGTGGGGAACAGTTCGGCCTTCACCACGGCATTGATGGACGTGTAGCCGGTGAGGATGACAAAGCCCAGCGCCAGGGTCAGGAAGGCGAGGGTGGCATCGTGCTGGTGCGGCAGCTGGGTAATCAGGTACCAGCTGTACAGCACGCCGCCCACGCCGAAGAACACCAGCAGGCTCTTGCGGCCGATGATGTCAGACAGCCAGCCGCCGACCGGCTGCAGCACCATCAGGACGGTGAGCACGGCCAGGTTGATCACGGTGCCGGTCATCGGGTCGTTGCCCGCGAAGGCGCTCTGGATCATCTTCGGGCCGTTCACCGAGTAGGTGTAGAAGGCAATCGTGCCGCCGGCGGTGATCAGGAAGCACAGCAGCAGCGGGCGCCACTGGTGCACGAACAGCTCGTACATCGAACCGGACTTCTTCGCCTTGCCCTCGCGTACGGCTTCGATGGACGATTCTTCCATCGTCTCGTCCATGCCGCGGCGCAGCCAGAACACCACCACGGCAGCAATGCCACCGATGCCGAAGGCGATGCGCCAGCCGAATTCGGAAATTTCCGGCTTGCCCCAGACATTCAGCATCAGGAACAGGGTCAGCTGCGCCAGCACATGGCCACCCACCAGGGTGACGTAGTGGAACGAGGACAGGAAGCCGCGGCGGCCGGGAATGGCGGCCTCGGACATGTAGGTGGCGCTGGCGCCGTACTCACCGCCGGTGGCGAAGCCCTGCAGCAGGCGTGCGAACAGCAGGATGATGGCCGCCCAGATGCCGATGCTGGCCGCGGTGGGGGTGATGGCGATGAGGAAGGAGCAGACGGCCATCAGGGTGACCGACACGGTGAGCGCCAGGCGACGGCCGTGGCGGTCGGCGAAGCGGCCGAAGAACCAGGCACCGATCGGGCGCATCAGGAACGTGGCGGCGAAGATCGCCCAGACGTACATGGTGGAGTTCTTGTCTTCGGGCGAGAAGAACTGCGATTCGAAGTACACGGCGAACACCGAGTACACGTAGACGTCATACCACTCCACCAGGTTGCCGGCGGAGCCTTTGAGGGTATTGGAGATGGAGCGGCGCAGCGCGGCGCCGTCGGTGCTGGGGACAGCAGGTTGGGACGTGGTGCTCATCTGGGTGAGGATCCTCGATGCGGTGCTTCCATGCGGGAAAGATCGGTGCCAGGGGCGCGCGTGGGGCGCTGCCAGCCAGCCTCCTAGGTACTGCATCCCACGTCAACGCCGGGTGCCGGAGGGGCGGGCAGGGCATGGGGACCGCACAGGGTGACAGCCGGTGGAGGAAGGGACCATAGCTAGATCGTCGTACGCGATGGTCCCCATTTGTCACATGATCGACTCAACGAAGCGCTGAAGCCGACCCATCGACCGGGGAAACGATGGCATCCCTGAAGTTTCTCCTGGCCCACCTCCTCAGAATGGCTGCGCTGGCTGCCAGAAGCGCTACTGACACCAGAAGCTGCCACATCGGCACTTCCACGTAGAGCAGGCGGATCGGCATTGCCGCCATTGAAGTGAACGGAAAGAGCGACATGGCCTGCATGAACAGTCCCTCCGGTGCCCGGAGACCCCCAAAACCGATCATGATCATGGTCAAAGGAAAGGCCGCGAGGGTGTTGCGGAATGCTGAATGGGGGGACCGGATTGCGGTAGCGCACGCGGCAAAGAACCAGTTCCACAGCATGAGACCCAGGAAACAGAATGCAAACAGGCCAACTACGAGGCCCAAGCTCCGGCCAGAAAAGTCTGTGAACACGCTGGTCGATCCCGACATGAGCATCCAAGCGAAAGCCGCGTAAACGCCATAGATCGTGATCGTCTTCATTCCATGACAGATGGATGCTGCAACTTTGCAGTCGAGCCAGAAGCCCGGCGCAGAGGCACTGAGGATCATCTCTGTCACATGAGCAAAGCGCTCGCCGAGCAAGCCCTGAAACAACATGCCCAGGCAGCCGAGAATGGCAAGTGTGGTCAGTACGACCATGCTGATCGAAAGAGCGGTGAGTGATGAGTTCGGGAGAACCGGTACCCCGGAGAGATCCATTACCTTCAGTGACGCCGGTGAATCAGCATGCTGCTGCTGGTCGGCGGACACTCCGAGCGTCTCAAGCAAGCGTTGACGCTGAAGCGAATCGAGCGTGCGTTGCAACTCGGCGATCCAGCCGGGTGACTGTGTGACGCGGAGTACATAGTCACCTGAGTCCATCGATAGCGTTGGCTGTCCGTCAGCGGCAACGCCGCCCTGGGTATTGGTGAAATGGAAGCGTCCCTCACTCATTCCGGCCACGGGAGTTCCTCCGGCTGGAATCTGGATCGTGGTCGCGGCTTCCCTCGCCAGAATGGCATCGCCTCCCAGTTTCACCAAAGCAATCACTGCCAGAAGGAGAAGACCCACCAGCTCGCCGCGAATATCCAGGTGCCGCCTGAACTCAAAGCCGCTGACCCTGACATAGTGGCTCATGCGCATGCTCTCTCCTCCCGTGACGTTGATGCCTGCGATGGGGAATCGCCCAAGTCATCCTGGTCATGAGCGCCCGCGGGCAGATGAAGGTCCTCAGCCTTGGCAGGCTGGAGTTGCGCGTTCTTGAGCACCAGGATCCTTCCGCAGAATCGCTGCAGAAGTTCAATGTGATGCGCCGACAGGAGCACCGCTGTACCTTGACGCGCTGCGGCCGAGATCAGCTCGACGACCGCAACCTGATTGACCGGATCCAGTCCTGAAAAGGGCTCGTCCAGTACAAGCACCTTCGGTGAATGAAGCATGCACGCTGCAATCTGGAGCTTCTGCAGGTTGCCCTTTGACAGGCTGGAAACCCGGTGTGACGCGCGATCAAGAAGCCCGATCTTGCCCAGCCAAAGGTCACGTGCGCGGACCGCATCCGATCTCGTCATGCCTCTCATGGCAGACCAGAACTCCAGTGACCGGCCTACGGTAACTTCGGGGAACAGGCTCCGGGCTTCCGGCAGATAGCCGATGTCAGACCATGGAGCCCGCGCTCCGCTCTCACTCCCGGCAACGGAGACGACGCCGGAATCGACCGCGATGAGGTTGCAGAGGATACGGAACAGCGTCGTTTTGCCGGCACCATTGGCCCCTATGATTCCGACAATCTCTCCAGCATCGACCTGCACTTCCAGGTCATGCAGGATTACGCGTGATCCGTAAGTTTTGCAAAGGCGTTCAGCGTGCAGCATCTGAGGCTCCCTTCTCAATCCTTTCGGCAATCTGTCGAGCTCTGGATTGCATGAAACGGCTGTGCCGGCTCTCAACCATTGCGATCAACTGCAGCGACGCCTCACGGCTGCGAGAATTTGCGACCAGCGCCTCCAATGCAGCCATCCGTACACGCTCCATTGGATGGCATCGGAAAATGTCTCTCAGCAGCTGCTGCGCCTCTCCATCCGTATCTCCGCCGGCAATCAGGAACAGGGCGGATGCACTGGACCGATTGATGATCTGTGAGATCGTCCCTGTACCAGGTTCAAACTCATACTGATCCATGGTTACGCTTCTCAGGGAGTGCTCCATGATGTTGATGCTCACGGAGAACTCATCGGGTGCCATTTGCTGGTGTACGTCCCTGAACGCCCTGTATAGAAGGATGTTTCCCTTCTTCAACTGGGAGCGCTCGGTGAAGCGAAGATCCACTTTCTCGCCAGGGACTCCGGCTACGGAGGCGTAGTCGTACTCAAAGTAGTCGCTTTCGTATCCAGGTCCCTGGTAGCCAATCGTCAGAAAGTTGAAATTGTGGTCATGCGGAACACCGTAGAAGAATGCTCCGGGGCCACTTGCGCCAAGAATCTCGTCATTCTTTCCGGGCCAGAAGCATGCGCGAATGAAGTAGCTCTGACCTGAATCCTGGGGGGCGTGAAGCATGATGACTTGTGGTGTGTAGTCATTGTCGACCTGAATTTCCTTCGAATCCTTGAGCTCGGCGCAAATGACATCGCTGAGAAATGTACGGTTGTTTCCCAGCCTCTTGAGCATGGGAGCCATCGCCAACATCGAGTGTTGGTCACGTGGATCGAATGACGATTGCTGGAGGTGATCGACAAGATCCGTCAGTGTGATCGAATCAATCGACGGGTCTACTATCTGGACGGGCATGGAATTTCATCCTTGTTCCAATGAGCGGGCCGCGAGGTTTCTGATCTCATCATTCGGATCGTCTTCTCTCATTTCCGACAGCCGCGTAGAGGCCGATTCCGCATCGACCTGATAGAGCGCCCTGAGAGCACTCCAGCGCACGAACGTCGTCGGATGGTGAGATAGATCAAGAAGCGAACTCACAGCTCCGTTGCCGCATAGATGCGCGAGTGCCGCAGCGATGAGCTGGAGACGGGAGTCAGTGACGCTGGCTGCTGTGCAGCCGGCCAGCCGGCTGGTCCTGAGGGAGAAGTGCCTGGTTGATTCACATCTCGGCAGCGCGGCAAGGCAAACGACCATCGACGTCGGCGCATCCCCTTGGAGCAGTCGCATGCCCTGTCTACCGCCCTCAAGAAACACGAAGTCTCCTGATCGGGAGTCCCCATTGGAGGGAGGGCCCAGCACCGGCGCCGCCGCCGCGTCGTGCACAACGGAGAACGTCTGGTGGTTGACGTGCTCTGTCTGCGCGAAGAGCACCAGCGAGTCCGTCCCGGTGATCGTGATCCCTGTCTCGATGTTTCCCTCTGAAGCTGCCGTGAGCTGGCACGGCGGCCTGTGCATGTAGTGAACCTGCACGAACTCGTCCTTGTAGATGACCATCCCAGCCAGAGGGTGCTTGACGAAGAATCGTCCAGGCGTCGTGTAGAGCGCGCTTTCAAGATGGTTCCGGCATTCCCTGCCGAAGTGCTGCTTCAGCGTCGCCAGATCGAACTCCCGGCAGATGGAAAGCATCAATTCACGATTCATCTCGGCGCTGCCGTCACCGCGGATGCGTTTGCTCCAGCCGCGAATTCGATTCGCTTGTCCTGTTGCTTCAAGCGCGCTGAGGAGTGAGGTGTTCCTTCCATGAGCAGTCTTCAGTTTCTGAAGCTGGGAAGGATCATCAGCCAGATCAAGCATTTGCCTCGGACGTTCCATACCGCCTCCAATGCGGTGGGCCGGGTATCCAGCCCACCGCCGATTCACGTCAGACCGGATGAATGCCACGATTGATCAGGATGCCGACAATGACGCCAACTGCGGCGCAACCAGCTCCCGTCGTCTCGATCAGGATGCATGAACCATGCATACCAACCGGGTGTTTCTGCCTCGGCAGTGCAGTGGGTTTCATGTCTGTGTTCCTTATACGGGGAGAACGGCGATGACGATTGCGACGGCAATCGTGACTGGTTCAATCGGTGAGCAGAGCATTGAAGTGCCAGCCAATCCCACGGCTGGGGTGAGGGGAAGCGGAATGCCATCCATTGGTTTCTCCTTTTCAGATCGGTGGCCCAACTCATGCTGGGCAGATCCGTTTTCAATGATCACGAAGCAGGGATTCATGACGTGGATCCCAGTTACTGGAGCTTCGGTAGAAAGCGTCATGCTTTGCCTGTGAATTCCGCTCCCAAGGGAAGAGGCCGCTAGGGCTTCAGCCCACCGGTGGTGCCAGAAACTCTGACTGGGCCGTGGGGTCGCAGATCCAGTTCGGGAACCGGGGTTATTTCCGTCACCCGAACCTTCTAGAATCCCTTTTCCCCTGCCTGCTGGTGCGTCATGTCGGCTTCCCCTGTTCCTTCTGCGGCTGCCCCCCGGGGTGGCCTTGTCGCGCTGGCCTTGCTGCTGGTCTACGTGGTCTGGGGCTCGACCTACCTGGGCATCGCCAAGGCCCTGCACGGTGGCGCGCTGCCGCTCACCATGGTCTCCGGCAGCCGCTTCATCATCGCGGGCGGCCTGATGTACCTGGCCTTGCGTCTGTTCTGGAAGATGCCGCGGCCGAGCCTGCGCCAGTGGCGCAACCTGGTCATCATGGGCGTGACCATGCTGGTGCTGGGCAACGGCATGGTGGTGCTGGCCGAGCGCGAGGTGTCTTCGGGCCTGGCGGCCACAGCCGTGGCCTCGGTGCCGCTGTGGATGGCGCTGTTCTCGGCGCTGCGCGGCCAGCACGCCAGCCGGGGTGAATGGCTGGGCATTGCGGTGGGTTTCATCGGCGTGGTCTGGCTCAATGCGGGAAGCAGCCTGACCGCTTCGCCCACCGGGCTGGTGCTGCTGCTGATCGCACCGGTCGGCTGGGCGTTCGGTTCGGTGTGGGCGCGCGGCCTGGACCTGCCCGGCCCGTTCATGACCGCCGCCGGGCAGATGATCTGCGGCGGCGTGCTGCTGGTGCTGATCGGCCTGGCGGTGGGCGAGCGCCCCACCACGCTGCCCGATACCGGTGGGCTGTTGGCCATGGCCTATCTGTGCGTGTTCGGCTCCATCGTGGCCTTCACCGCCTATGTCTGGCTGCTGCACAACGTGCGCCCGGCGCTGGCCGGCAGCTATGCCTACGTCAACCCGGTCATCGCGGTGCTGCTGGGTGCGGCACTGAATGGCGAGCAGTTCGGCTGGCGCGATTTCCTGGCCATGGCGGTCATCCTGCTGGGCGTGGTGGTGCTGACCATGGCCCGGACCCGGAAAAAGTGAGCATGACAAAGTGAGCATGGACGAAAAGGAACAACGCCGCGGGCTGCTGGTCACCGCCTCCACCTTCGTGCTGTGGGGGTTGGTGCCGGTGTACTGGCACCTGCTCAACGAGGTGCCGTCGTTCCAGATCATCGCCCACCGCATCATCTGGTCCACGGTGCTGGTGGTGGCGTGGCTGCTGCTGAGTGGGGGCCTGGGCTGGTGGCGGAAGATCGCCGCACAGCCGCGTGCACTGCCGATCCTGGCGGTGTCCAGCCTGACCATCGCCTTCAACTGGGGCCTGTACATCTGGGCGGTCAACGCCGGGCATGTCATCGAAACCAGCCTGGGCTACTTCATCAATCCACTGGTGAACGTACTGCTGGGCGTGCTGGTGCTGAAGGAGCGCCTGCGCCGCGTGCAGTGGATCGCGGTGGCGATGGCCGCCGTGGGCGTGGCCTGGCTGACCATCGACGCCGGCACGCCGCCGTGGATCGCGCTGGGCCTGGCCTGTTCGTTCGGCCTGTATGGGCTGCTGCGCAAAGTGGTGTCGGTCGATCCGGTGGCCGGGCTGGGCGTGGAAAGCCTCTACCTGTTCCTGCCGGCGCTGGCGTTTGCCGTCTGGGCCGAGAACGGCCATGGCGGCGCGTTCTTCCACGGCTGGGGCTGGCGCAACGATCTGCTGCTGGTGTTCGGTGGCGTGGTCACGGCGGTGCCGCTCATCGGTTTCGCCTACGGGGTGAAGCGCATTCCGCTGTCGCTGGTCGGCATCCTGCAGTACATCGCACCGAGCCTGCAGCTGCTGCTGGGCGTGTTCTTCTTCCACGAGGCGTTCGACACCGGCAAGGCGATCGGCTTTGCGGTGATCTGGGCCGGGCTGCTGCTGTTCGTCGGCGAAAACGTGCGGGCGATGCGGGCGGCGAAGCGGTAATCGCGATGGGGTCAGAGCCCGGTTCTGACCCCGGCTGCCATCCACGCATGGCGTGGATCTACTGCAATGCGAACACCCATACGATGTGGAATGACTCCAGTAGATCCACGCCATGCGTGGATGGCGCCACATCAGTAGATCCACGCCATGCGCGGATGACGCGCCGGCAAAAAAAGGGCGAAGCCTTCGCTCCGCCCTCCACACCCATCACTCCACGCACGGGCGCGTTGTTCAGGTCTCGCGCAACGCCGTGGTGATCGGCAGGCGCGCCGCGCGCAGTGCCGGGAACAGGCCGCCGACCAGGCCGATGCCCAGTGCCCACTTCAGGCCATTCCACAGCAGTTCCGGTGAGACATGGAACTTGAACACCACCGCGCTGAAGTTGCTGCCGATGGTGGACACGCTGTAACCGTTGAACAGCAGCCAGGCCACCGCACAACCCAGCAACCCGCCCAGCAGCGCCAGCAGCATGGTTTCCAGCATCACCGCGGTCACCACCGGCAGGCCGCGGAACCCGATCGCACGCATGGTCGCAATCTCGCGCGCACGCGTGGCGACCGCGGCGTACATGGTGTTGAGCGCACCGAAGACCGCGCCCACCGCCATGATCGTACCGATCACCTTGCCCAGGATGTCGATCAGCTTGGTCAGGCCGCCGCCCTGCTTGCTGTAGTACGCACGCGTGGTTTCCACGTCCAGCTTCAGGCGCGGATCGGCCGCCACGGCCGCCTTGAACTGCTCGAAGCCAGGCTTGCCATCAGTACGCACGCTGATCGACTGCCACGCACTGCGCTGGTAGGTGGTGGCCAGCGTATCGGCATCGGTCCACATTTCCGAATCGTGCGCATCACCGGAGGCGAACACGCCGACCACGGTCCAGGCCTGGTTGCCCAGGGTCAGCGTCCTGCCGACCTCAAGGTTACGGAACTGTCCCTGTGCGCCCTGGCCGACCACGATCTCGCGTAGGCCGGTGCCGAACCTGCGGCCCTGCACGATCTTCACCTTGTCATGCACCGCCCACGCCTGCGGGCCGACGCCGCGGAACTGCGCGTTGACGTCGGTGCCGTCGGCCTTGGAGACCAGGTTCACCACCTGCGACAGCTCCGGTGACAGCAGCGGTCGGCCTTCGCCATCGCGGCTGATGCCGGGCAGGGTGGACAGCATCGGCACCTGCTCGCGGGTGATGACCGAATTGGTCTCGGCCTGCGAACCACCGCGCAGCACGATGGCGGTGGTGTCATCACCGGTGTTGTTGAGTGTGGCCTGGAAGCCTTCGCCCATGGCCAGCATCGCCACGAGCACGCCGACCACGCCGGCAATGCCCACCACGATCACCGAGGAGGCACCCCAGCGCTGCGGCAGGCTGGCGATGCCGATGCGGGTGGCCGCCAGCGCCAGTCGGCCGCTGCGGGTCAGCAGCAGCCACAGCGCCACCAGCACCGCCACGGCCAGCACCCCGACCCACGGCAGGCCGATCCACAGCACCAGGCCCACCGCCAGCAGCAGCACGGTCAGCGCATTGCCCAACCACGTCTTGATCCTGTTCATCGGGAATCCTCCTCAGCGGCCAGCCAGCGCATCGACGATCTTCAGGCGCTTGGCGCGCAGCGCGGGCAGCAGCCCGACCACGATGCCGATCACCACGATCAGGCCCACGCCCACCAGCCAGGTGGGCGTGGGTACGTGCGGCGGCAGCATGCCCATGCTTTTCGGTGCGATGGCCGGCAGCACCAGCGCGGCCAGGCCCATGCCGATCAGGCCGCCGAGGCCGATCAGCAGCACCGACTCGACCATCACCAGCGTCAGCACGGTGCTGTCCTTGAAGCCCAGTGTCTTCAGCGTGGCCAGTTCGGGAATGCGCTCGCGCACGGCCTGGGCCATGGTGTTGCCGGTCAGCAGCAGCAGGGTGAAGAACACCGCGCCCATGATCGAGGTGACGATCATGCCGATGTCCGCGAACTGCTTGACGAAGGCTTGCTGGAACGCGGACTCGGTCTGGGTCTTGGTCTCGTGGTCGGAGTTGGCCGAGATCGCATCGATGGCCTGCGCCACGCGCGAGGCATGGTCGGGGTTGTCCAGGGTGATCGTGTACCAGCTCACCTGGTTCTTGATGTAGTCGTTGGATTCGTCGAAGTACTTCCAGTTCATCATCAGCTGGCGTTCTTCGTTGCCGGCCTGTGCGCGGTCCTTGGAGCGGAAGATGCCCTTCAGTTCCAGCGGCCAGTCATTGCTGCCGCCGCGCGGGAAGATGGTCGCCTGCAACGGAATGGTGTCGCCGATCTTCCAGCCGAACTGGTTGGCCAGGGTCTCGCCGACGATGGCGCCGGTGCGGGTCTGCTTCCAGTCTTCCAGCTGTGCCGGGTCGATCTGCAGTTCACGGTAGACATCGAAGTAGTTGGGCGACACCGAGAAATTCGGGAAGAAGTTCTTCGGGTCCTGGTAGATGCCGCCGAACCACATGCCGTAGGCCACGTCGCGCACGCCATCAACCTGGCGGATCTGCGTTTCCAGGCGGATCGGCAGCGACTGGGTGATCGACAGGCGCGAGGCGGTGACCAGGCGGTTGGCACCTTCCACGCTGCCGCCGGAGTTGAACGCCACGCGTACCGAATCGAGCATGCCGAACAGCAGGAACGCCGCGACCACCGAAAGCAGGGTCAGCAGGGTCCGGGTGCGGCTGCGGAACAGCTGCGCCCAGACCAGGGAAAAGTATTTCATCGCCGCAGCCTCCGTCAGTGGGCCAGCGGGGCGTCGGCCAGCTCGCCCTTGTCCAGGTGCACCGTGTGGGTGGCGTACTCGGCGGCCTTCGGGTCATGGGTGACCATGATGATGGTCTTGCCGTGTTCGCGGTTGAGCTGCTGCAGCAACCCAAGGATTTCCTCGGCCGACTGCCGGTCGAGGTCGCCGGTGGGCTCGTCGCAGATCAGGAAGGTCGGGTCGGAAACGATGGCGCGGGCGATGGCCACGCGCTGCTGCTGGCCGCCGGACAGTTCGTTGGGGCGGTGGCTGCGGCGGTCGGCCAGGCCGACCAGGGTCAGCGCGATCTCGGCATTGCGCCTGCGCTGTGCGGCGCCGAGGTGGGTCAGCAGCAGCGGCAGTTCCACGTTCTTCTGCGCGGTCAGCATCGGCATCAGGTTGTAGAACTGGAACACGAAGCCGACGTGGTGGCTGCGCCAGGTTGACAGCTGGCCGCCGCTCATCTGGTCGATGCGCTCGCCTTCGATGCTGATCTCGCCGCCACTGGGGTTGTCCAGGCCACCGATCAGGTTGAGCAGGGTGGTCTTGCCCGAACCGGACGGGCCCATCAGCGCGACGAAGTCGCCGCGCGCGATGTCCAGGTCAATGCCGTGCAGCACCTGCACTTCTTCCGGACCGCGCTGGTAGGTCTTGGTGATGTTGCGCAGTGAAACCAGGGTCGACATCAGGGTTCTCCACGAAAGGTGGGACACGGGAACGCGCGCCGGCCACGGGCCGGAGGGCATGCATGGAACGGTGCTGCCGGCGGCGCCCTCGGGGGCGCCAGGCCGCTACTGCGCTTGTTTCAGTTGCACCTTGGCGCCATCGCGCAGGGTGTCCGGTGGGCTGACCACCACGCTTTCGCCCGCACTCACGCCCTTCAGCAGCTGGCGGTCCTTGCCCATCGCCTGGCCGGCCTGCACGGCGCGCTGCTGCACGCGGTCGGCATCGCCCAGCACGAAGGCCACGCTGGCGCCATCGCGCTCGACCACGGCGGTGGCCGGTACGCGCACCCCCTGCGGCGTGCTGGCAGCGGCCTGCGGCGGTGCCTGTTCCAGGAAGCTGACCCGTACACCCATTTCCGGCACGATGCGCGGATCCTTCACGTTCAGCGCCACGCGCACTTTCACCGTGGCCTTGCCGCGGTCGGCGGTCGGGATGATGGCGATCACCTCGCCGGGAATCTTCCATTCCGGGTAGGCGTTGAGCGTGGCTTCCACCGGCATCTTCGGCTGCACGCGGCCGATGAAGGCCTCGCCCACTTCCACTTCGATCTCCAGCGAATCCATGTCGACGATGGTGCCGATGCCGGTGCGGGTGAAGCCGCCGCCGGCCGACAGCGGCGAAACGATCTCGCCCGGCTGCGCCGCCTTGGCGGTGACCACGCCGGAGAACGGCGCGCGCACGATGTTGTTGTCCACGCCCAGATCAGCGATGGCGAGCTGGTCGCTGGCCACCTTGACGTTGCGCTGGGCAGTATCGAGCTGGGCGCGGATGCTGTCACGCTGGGCCACGGCCTGGTCGTACTGCGAACGCGAAACCAGCTGCTGGCCGACCAGCGCCTGCAGGCGGCTGGCTTCGGCGGCGGCCTGGCGCTGCTGCGCCTGCAGGCCGGCCAGCTGCGCACGTGCGGCCTGCACCTGCGAGGCGGACAGGCTGCGCTGTGCATCGGCGTCGATCGGATCCAGCGTGGCCATGATCTGGCCGGCCTCCACCCGCATGCCTTCCTCGATCATCACCTCGCGCACCTTGCCGGTGATCTTGGCCGACACCGTGGCCATGCGCCGCGCCACCACGTAGCCGCTGGCATCAAGCACCGAACTGCTGGCATTGCCCTGCTGGATGGCTACCGCCGGTGCGGTCTCGACTTCAGGCGCTGGCTCGCGGCCGAACAGCAGGAAGGCGCCGCCGGCGAGCAGCAGCACGATGACGACCAGGGCGATCCACAGCCAGCGGCGGCCGCCCGGTCCATTCCCGGAGGACGGCGGCGGGTTCCTGCGGTCGATACGGAGTTCCTTCAACAGCTCGGCAGAAGCGTTCATTGCGTTCCATCACAGGCGTTCGGGCGGATATGACCGGAAGGGCGACAGCAGCGGTTCCGGTGGCAGAGCGTGCGGCACAGCATGCAGGTGGCACGGGGCGGGATGGCAGTGACAGCTGTCACCCCATGGTGATGACGGCGGCCACTGCGAAATGTGACCGGGGCGGCACAGGATGGCAACGTCCCCGCTACCGGTACCGCACCGATGGATTCGACCGCAGCCCCCACCACCGCCACGCTGGCCCGCCTGCACCGGGTGCAGGTGCATTACGCCGGCCATGCCGCGCTGCAGGGCATCGACCTGCAGGTGCATGCCGGCCAGGTCCTGGCCCTGCTGGGCCGCAACGGTGCTGGCAAGAGTACCGCGATCAGCGTGCTGCTGGGCCTGCGCCGTGCCGATGCGGGCCAAGTCGAACTGCTCGGGGGCGACCCGCAGCAGCGCGCCAGCCGCGTGGGCCTGGGCGTGATGCTGCAGAGCACCAGCCTGCCGCCGATGCTGCAGGTGGATGAACTGGTGGCGCAGGCCAGCGCCTGCTACCCCGATCCGATGCCGCTGGCCGAAGTGCTGCAGCGCACCGGCCTGCAGGATCTCGCCCGCCGTCGTTACGGGCAGTTGTCCGGCGGCCAGCAGCGCACGGTGCAGTTCGCCATCGCCCTGTGCGGCCGCCCGCGCGTGCTGTTCCTGGATGAACCCACCACCGGCCTGGACATCCAGGCGCGGCAGGTGATGTGGCAGGCGATCCGGCAGCTGGTGGCCGAAGGCTGCGGCGTGCTGCTGACCACCCATTACCTGGAGGAAGCCGAAGCGCTGGCGCAGCAGGTGGTGGTGCTGGAACAGGGCCGCGTGCTGGCCGATGCGCCGCTGGCCGCGCTGCGCCTGGCCGACCGGCCGCGGCGCATCCGCTGCCGCAGCAGCCTGGCGGTGGAAGACGTGCAGCGCTGGCCGGGCGTGCAGCAGGTGCAGCGCGACGGTGCGCATCTGCAGCTGCTGGCCAGCCCGGCCGAACCGGTGGTGGCGCGCCTGCTGGGCGCCGATGCACAGCTGCAGGATCTGGAAGTACAGGGCGCGGCGCTGGCCGACGCCTTCCTCGACATGACCCGGGAGGCTGCATGAACACCGTGACCCGTTCCCTCGCTGCGCCGCGTGCGCCCCTGCGTGCCGCCCTGCGCCCTTACTTCGCCGAGCTGCAGGCTGAACTGCGCCGCGCCTGGCGCACCCCTGCCTTCGCGGTGCCATCGCTGCTGTTCCCGGTGCTGTTCTACCTGCTGTTCGGCGTGCTGCTGGGGCGCGGTCATGCGCCGTTGTACCTGCTGGCGACTTACTGTGTGTTCGGTGCGATGGCACCGGCGCTGTTTGGTTTCGGCGTGCAGCTGGCACTGGATCGTGAAGGCGGCCTGCTGACCCTGAAGCGCGCGCTGCCAATGCCAGCGGCGGCACCGCTGCTGGCACGGCTGGCGATGGCGGTGCTGTTCGCACTGCTGGTGGCGGGCCTGCTGGTTACCGTGGCCTGCACCTTCGGCGGTGTGCAGCTGCAGGCGCAGCAGATCCTGCAGCTGATGGCCGTGGCCGCACTGGCGGCCCTGCCGCTGGGCGCCATCGGCCTGCTCATCGGCAGCCATGCCAGCGCCAGCGCGGCACCGGCGATGGTCAACCTGGTGTACCTGCCGCTGGCCCTGCTCTCGGGCCTGTGGTTGCCGCTGTCGGCGCTGCCCAAGCTGTTCTCGACGATGGCGCCGCTGTGGCCGACCTGGCACCTGGCGCAGCTGGCGCTGCCGGTGGTCGGGCTGCCTGCGGCCGGCAGCCTCGCCGGGCATCTGCTGGTGCTGCTGGGCGTGACCGTGGTGGCGCTGCTGCTGGCGCGTCGTCGCCTGCGCCGGGTCGGCTGAACTGGCATGATCGGCAGCGAACGTCCCCGCCTGGATCCGCCCGTGTCGTCGAGCTGGCTTGCCTCCCTGCTGCGCCCCGCGCCGGATTCGGCCGTGGCCGATCAGTTGCGGCGCGGCAAATCACCGTGGAGCGGTGCGATCCATCTGCTGTGGTCGGTGTGGATATTCCTGACGCCCGCGCTGGGCAATGGCTTCACCCTGCGCTGGTTGTTCCTCACCCTGGCCAGCTATCCGCTGTTCCTGTTCCTGTATGCGCGGGTGATGCTGGCGCCGCGCCACCACGGCCCGCGCTATGCCCTGGCGATGATCGCGCTGTCGCTGGTACTGCTGCCCTGGTACCCGTCCGGCCTGAGCTACTTCGTGTTCGGCTGCGTGCTGATGCGCATGAGCGGGCGCAGTGGCTGGTGGATGTACCTGCTGCAGCTGACTGGCTTGAACCTCCTGTTCTGTTCGGCCGCGCTTTACTTCGGTTACCCGTGGCAGGCGCTGGTGTGGATGCCGGCAGTGTCCTTCATCGTCGGCCTGGTGGTGAACGTGGAGGCGTTGAGCCAGCAGCGCGACGTGGCCCTGCAGTTGTCGCAGGAAGAAGTACGCCGGTTGGCGACCACGGCCGAGCGCGAGCGCATCGGTCGTGATCTGCACGATCTGCTCGGCCACACGCTGTCGTTGATCACGTTGAAGCTGGAACTGGCGCGCAAGCTGTACGACCGCGATGACCCGCGTGCACGGCAGGAAATCGGCGAGGCCGAGGCCATCGCCCGCGAAGCATTGGCGCAGGTGCGCAGTGCGGTCACCGGCATCCGCGCCAGCGACCTGGCCGGCGAGCTGGCCTCGGCGCGGCTGCTGCTGGAATGCCAGCAGGTGCACCTGCACTACACGGTACCGCCACCGATGCCGGTGGAGGTGGAGCGCGGCCTGGCCCTGGTGCTGCGCGAGGCGGCCACCAACATCGTGCGGCACGCACAGGCGACCCAGGCGCGGGTGGAATTCTTGCAGGAAGGACGGCAGCTGGTGATGCAGATACGCGATGACGGACGGGGCGGCCTGCAGACCGAGGGCAATGGCCTGTGCGGCATGCGCGAGCGCGTGACCGCGCTGGGCGGCCAGCTGCAGCTGCAGTCGGGCAGGGGCGAGGGCACCGTGTTGAGCGTGCGCGTGCCGCTGGCAGCGGCCACCACTCCGGTCCCGCCGGCCTCGCTGGCACAGGACGGTGCAGCATGATCCGCATCCTGCTGGCCGAGGACCAGGCCATGGTGCGCGGCGCGCTGTCGGCGCTGCTGGGCCTGGAGCCGGACATCGAGGTGCTGGGCAGTGCCGCCGACGGCGAAACCGCCTGGCGCATGCTGCAGCAGCTGCAGCCGGACATCCTGGTGACCGACATCGAGATGCCCGGCCTGACCGGCCTGGAACTGGCCCAGCGCATCGCCCGCCACGAACTGCCGATCAGGGTCGTCATCGTGACCACCTTCGCCCGTGCCGGTTTCCTGCGCCGCGCGCTGGAAGCCGGGGTGCTGGGTTACCTGTTGAAGGACGCCCCGGCCGAGAACCTGGCCGACGCGCTGCGCAAGGTGCAGCAGGGTATCCGTGCGATCGATCCGCAGCTGGCGATGGACGCGTGGTCGCAGGCCGACCCGCTGACCGACCGCGAACGCCGCGTGCTGCGCCTGGCCGGCGAGGGCCGCACGGCCAGCGAGATTGCCGAGCAGCTGGGGCTGTCGCACGGCACGGTACGCAATTACCTGTCCGAGTGCATCGGCAAGCTGGGCGTGGCCAACCGCATCGAGGCCTACCGGCTGGCGAGGCAGAAGGGCTGGTTGTAGGCGCGCGGTGCCCGGCGGGCACAGCGGCTGCGCCTGCTGCCGTACTCTTGGTCCTCTCATGGATGGGGCTTTCACCTTGAAACATCACTTTGCCGATGTCCTGGATCGCACCGGCGATACCTTTACCATCACGCCGAACGCGCAGCGCTGGTCCTGCCATGTCGATGACCTGGCCGGCGTACCGGAGGACACCGAGCGTCTGACCGTCACCGCGGGTGATCGCAACTGGCAGCGGATGCTGCAGTTGTCGCAGTTGCGCGAACTGACCCTGCACGAACCCAGCCAGGACCAGCTTCTTGCGCTGGCCCGGATGCCGCAGCTGACCGCGTTGCGCATCAGTCATGCGCGTCCGGCATCGCTGGCGATGCTGGAGGGCCTGTCGGCCCTGCGCGAGCTGGTGCTGGAGTACGTGTCGGGGTTCAATGATCTTTCGCCCGTGGGGCGCCTGCCGGCGCTGCGCGCGCTGCATCTGGAGAACCTGCGCCGGGTCAGTGATTTTTCCGGTCTGGCCGGCGCGCCCGCGTTGCGCAGCCTGACCGTGATGGGCACGCTGGACTGGAACCAGCCGGTTGCCGATCCGGGTTTCCTGGCGCAACTGCCTGCGCTGGAGGCGGTGAGCATCACCTGGTTCCGCAGTCCCTTGGTGTCCGTCCTGCCCGGCACACTGCTGCGCGTGCCCAAGCTGCGCAAGGTGCACTTCAGCATGTCCGAGCTGCCGCTGGAGGATTTCGCGCGCATCCAGGCGTGGCTGCCCGGGGTCGAGGGTGCGGTGCGCGAGCCGTTCGTACTCTGCGGCGAGATACAGCGCGTCATCGACCCGCGCGAGGATGTCGCTGCGTTGCCACTGGAGGCCTTCCTGGCCGTGCCGGGATTCTGGGTGGATGCGCAGGGCCGCCGCCGCGAGCATCTGGCCGACAGTGCCTACCTGCTGGGCAAGGGCGAGCGCATGGCCCAGGGCAGATCGGCCAACGTACTGGCCAGATGCGGGCAACATGCGCAGCGCTATCGCGCCCTGGTCGAACAGTTCAGCGGCGAAGGTGTTCCGGGCCGGTAGCGCGGGGCCTCCCGGCGAGCGAAGCGGCGGCTCTTGATCCTCGCCTGTGGGCGCGCGGAAACGATCCGCCGGGCATTGCCCGGCGCTACCTTCAGTCCTTCCCGCGCGCCATCGCCTGGAACACGCCATCGCGGCGCACCCACAGGTGGAACAGCGCCGCGCCCACGTGCATCAGCACCGTGGCGAACAACACATACGCCAGCAGGCTGTGCGCGTTGCGCAGGGCGGCATACAGCGCCGGGGTGTGTGGCACGATCGGTGGCAGGTGCAGGCCGCCCCACAGGGTGATCGGGTACCCGCCGGCCGACAGCATCGCCCAGCCGATCAGTGGCATCGCCAGCATCAGCCCGTACAGCATCCAGTGCGATGCCTTCGCCGCCAGTGCCTGCCACGCCGGCAGGTCGGCCGGCAGCGGGGGCGGGCGATGGCGCAGGCGGTTGTACAGCCGCAGCAGCACCAGCACGAGGATGGCGATGCCCAGCGGGCGGTGCAGGTCGATCAGCATCGGCCGCAGGTGCAGCGAGGCGACCATGGTCACGCCGACGAACAGCATGGCCAGGATCATCACCGCCATGGTCCAGTGCAGGACGCGCGCGAGCAGGTTGAAGTGGCCGTTGCCGGTGTTCATCGTGCGGCCTCCTTCTTTGGCTGTTCGACGTTGCCGGCGGCGCGTTCGCGTTCGCGGCGGTTGAAGGACTGCGAGTACACGGCCGAGCGCGCGGCCAGGATCGGATCGTCACTGCCGCGCACGCCGCTGGGCAGGATCAACGGGTCGAAGTTGATCTGGCCGCAGGCGCCTTCCTCCTGCGATTGCATGCGGTCCAGGCTGAGCACGCCGGCCACCACCTGCTCGCGCGAATCCGGCCACGGCGTCGACGGATCGTCGATGGCATCACCGGGCGCGGCGGTGCTGACCACCAGGTTCCACTGCACTGGGCCCTTGGCCAGGCGCTGCTGCAGTTCCTGGCTGAGGAAATCGACGCTGGCCTGCTTGCGCGTTTCCGCGTCCATTTCCACCACCGGTGCCAGCGGCTGCCAGCGCCAGCGCACGGCGCGCTTCTGTCCCTGCGCGTTGGTGAACCAGAAGCTGTTGACGCTGTTGTAGGTGGTGTCGGCCCAGCTGCTGGTCCACGGTGCGGTCTTGGCCCACTGCTGGAAGGCCTGCGCGCTGGGGTACTTCGCCAGCACCGCCGCCATCTTCTGGGGGTCGGGCTTGCCGGTGGCCGGGTCGGGAATGGAGGCGCGGGTCTGCTCGTAGAAGGCCTCGGCATCGGGCACGGCGAAGAACGGGAAGCTGTTCATCGCCATGCGCCATTCCTGGCCGTCGTCGCTGACCATCTGCACGGCCATGCTGCGCACGCGCGCGGTGTTGTCGGCGCCGTACGGGTCGCCGCCACCGATCGACAGGCGGCCCATCACCGGCACGCGCGCCTGCGAGAACACCCGCGCGCTGGACAGGGTGGGCGCCTGCGCGCTGGGTTCGAACCAGCCGCTCACGCAGATGCCCTTGCTGTGCGCACGGCGGAAGCCCGGATGGGCCGGGCCGGTCGCTTCGATGGTGTCGGTGAAGCGCTGCGCGGTGAGCCGGTTGCCGATCCAACCGGCCAGCCAGGCGAAGGCCAGCGCGACGCCGCCCAGGATCAGGGCGATCAGGGCGATCCAGGGCAACGGGGAATGCGTGCGCGGTGCGCCGGGCGTCTGCCCGGCGCGGGTGTAGCGGAAGAGCGACATGGTCGGGTTCCTGCCTTCACGGATCGTGTGGGTGGTCGACCCGCACATCCTCGCAGAACCCGGCCGGGGCCGAAATTCAATTTTTCGTCAGATTTGCCAGCCCCGTCGGGGCTGGCAGCTGGTAGCGCCGGGCCATGCCCGGCGACCACATCAGGCGTAACGCGCCTTCAGCATCGCCCAGGCCGAACGCAGGGCCAGGGCCTCGCCACCGGCCGGACGGCCCGGGCGCTCGCCGTCGTTCCAGGCGTACACGTCCAGGTGCGCCCAGCGCTGGCCGTTTTCCAGGAAACGCTCCAGGTACAGCGCGGCGGTCACCGAGCCGGCCATGCGCGAACCGGCGTTGGCCAGGTCGGCCACGCCGCTGCTCAGGTAACGCAGGTACGGGCGCCACAACGGCATGCGCCACACCGGGTCGCGGGTTTCATCACCGGCCTGCAGCCACTGCTGGGCCACCGTGTCATCGTTGCTGAACAGCGCCGGCAGGTCCGGGCCCAGGGCGATGCGCGCGGCACCGGTGAGGGTGGCGAAGTCCAGCACCAGGTCGGGCTTCTGCTCGCCGGCGAAGGTCAGCGCGTCGCACAGGACCAGGCGGCCTTCGGCGTCGGTGTTGTCGATCTCGACGCTCAGGCCCTTGCGCGTGGCGATGATCTCGCCCGGGCGGAAGGCATCGGGGCCGATCGCATTTTCCACCGCCGAAATCAGCAGGGTCAGGCGCACCGGCAGCTGCTGGGCCATCACCAGCCCGGCCAGGGCCAGCGCGTGGGCGGCACCACCCATGTCCTTCTTCATGTTGCGCATGCCGTCGGCCGGCTTGATGTCCAGGCCGCCGGTATCGAAGCACACGCCCTTGCCGACCAGCGCCAGCGCCGGGTCGCTGTCCTTGCCCCAGCGCAGCACGATCAGGCGCGGCGCGCGGTGCGAGGCGCGGCCCACCGCGTGGATGGCCGGGAAGTTCTGCTTCAGCAGTTCATCGCCGGTGATCGCTTCGACCTGCGCACCGTGGGCGTCAGCCAGCGCACGCGCGGCGTCTTCCAGCTGCTGCGGGCCCATGTCCTCGGTCGGGGTGTTGACCCAGTCGCGCACGCGCAGGCTGGCGGCGATCAGGTCGGCCACTTCTGCCGATGGGCTGGCCAGCAGCTGTGCCGGCGCACGGTTGCGCTTGCGGTAACGGTCGAAGCGGTAGCTGCCCAAGCCCCAGCCCAGCTGCAGCAGCGCCTGTTCGGCGGCCGGCAGCTCGGTGGCCAGCTGCCACACGCTGCCTTCGGGCAGGGCGTGCGGGGCATGCGCATAAGCGTAGGCATCGGCGCGGTCGCCCACCCCGATCACCGCACCGGCCAGGCCGTTCTCGCCTGGCAGCAGGGCCACGCTGTGGCCGGTAGCGGTGAAGCCCTGTGCGTCCAGCCATGCCTGCTGGGCGGCCGGCTGGGCGGCCTTCCAGCTGGCGTACTGGTCGCGGTCCAGCACGTGCAGCGGCAGTGCGGCGGTGGCGGTGGCGGTGAAGCCGGTGATCTCGCTCATGCGTCAGTTGCTCCGGTGTTCGTCGGCGGCATCGAGGTTGGCGTCCAACCAGTCGGCCAGGCCGGTAAGGGTGTCGAACTGCAGGTCCGGCTGCAGCTGCGGATGGGTCCAGGTGGCCGCGTCGCGGTTGATCCAGCAGCCGCGCAGGCCGGCGGCGATCGCTCCGGCCACGTCCATCTCGATATGGTCGCCCACGTGCAGCACCTGCGCCGGCGCCACGCCCAGGCGGTCGCAGGCGGCATGGAAGATGCTGGGCTCCGGCTTGGCCGCGCCATGTTCGCGCGCGCCCAGCTGGAAAGCGAAAAGATGCGACAGGCCGATCCGTTCCAGGTCGGCGTTGCCGTTGCTCAGCGCTGCCACCGGTACCCGCGCGGCGATGCGTGCCAGCGCATCGAGGGCATCGGGATAGCACTCCACCTGGTTGCGCGCGGCATAGAACACTTCATAGGCCGGCTCCAGCAGGTCCAGGCTGGCGCCGCTGTTCTGCAGCGCCTCCTGGATCGTCAGCCGGCGCAGCGCGCTCAGGTCGAAGTGCAGCTGCGGGTTGTCGCGGAAGGAGCGCTCGCGCAGTTCACGCATCGCCGCCACCGGGTACATGGCCGCGGTGGCGAGGCTGTGCTCGCACATCCATTCGTGCAGGACCATGTCGATGCGGGCGCCGATCGGGGCGAACGGCCACAGCGTGTCGTCGAGGTCGAGGGTGATGGCTTGGACTGGGAAATTCACCCGGTCATTCTACGCCTGCCCGCCGGGGCTTTCATTCCAGCAGCCGCGCCCAGCCCTGCATGCCCTCCAGGCGCGCCAGCACCAGCTTGATGCAGACCAGCAGCGGCACCGACAGCAGCAGGCCGACCATGCCCCACGCCCAGCCGAACACCATCAGGGCCAGGATCAGCACCAGCGGCGACAGCTTCATCTGCCGGCCGAGCACGATCGGGGTCACCAGCTGGCCTTCCAGCGTATGCAGGGCGAGATAGGCAGCGGCCGGCAGCAGCGCCTGCAGCGGATCGCGGAATTCGACGAAGCCCATCAGCAGCATTGTCGCCACGCCGATCAGCGGGCCCACGTACGGCGCGAAATTCAGCAGCGCGGCCACCGTGCCCCACAGCAGGGCCTCCTGCAGGCCGATGCCCAGCAGCATCAGCACGCCGGCAAACACCAGCCCCACCAGCGTGTTGATGACGCTGATGGTGAGCACGTAACGGGAGACCTCGCGCTCGATCGAACGCAGGATGTCGGTGGTGAAGCGCTGCTGCTGGCGGTTGGGGAACAGGGCGATGGCCGCGCGCTGCAGGCTCTCGCCATAGATCATGAAGAACAGGGTGAGCAGCACCACCGCCAGCACCGAGGCGGCCAGCTTCGGCGCCCGGGTCAGTACACGATAAGGGTCGTCCAGCTGCGTGCGGATGACCTGGATCCTGCGGCTGCTCTCGCCACCGGCGACGCGCGCGAAGTTCTCCGCCGCCTGGTTGGCCTGCTGCATCGGCTTGGTCAGGTCCTGCACCTGGCGGGCGACCTTGCGCAGCTGCTGGGGGGCTTCCTGTGCCCAATCCATCGCCGGGCCGATCAGCTGCACGCCGAGCGAGGCGGTCACTCCAAGGCCGGTGCCGAGGATCAGCAGCGCACCGATCGCACGCGGGATCCACAGCCGGCGCAGGAAGCGCAGGATCGGGTTGCCGACCAGGGCGAAGAACATCGCCAGCAGCACCGGCAGGATGATGTCCTGGGCGGCCCACAGGGTGAAGGCCACGGCCAGGGTGGCCAGCACCACCAGCGACATCGGCCCGCGCGGGCGCGAGGGCGGCGGCAGGGGCGCCCTGCTTTCCGGTTCGGGGGCCACAGGGGACAGCAGGGACTCGCTCATCGACGCACCGACCGGGAAGGGAGGCCCATTATCCGCCCGCCGCGATCAACGCGGCGGGAGTGTCGAGTCAACGTTCGGAGACGTCGGTGGCCGCTTCGGCCGGCTGCGGTTCGCGCAGTTCCGGTTCCGGGGCGGCGGCCGGTCGCGGGGCCGGGCGGGCAGCGGCCTGCGGGGCCATCTGCTCGGCGGCTTCATCGGCCTGGTCGGCCGCTTCATCGGCCGTATCGGCCGCGTGCGCGGCCATCGCGGCGGCAAATGCCGCCTGGCCGCTGGCAAACAGGTTGGATACCGAACCGATCATCTGCAGCCAGCGTGCGCCGTTGACCTTGCCCGGCACTTCCAGCTTGCCGGCAAGGAAACCGCCGGCCAGGCCGACGGTGATGATGCGCAGCGGCGACCAGCCCTGCCGCCAGACCTGGCTGAGCACGGTCCAGTTGTCCTGGGTTTCGGCCATGCGTACGGCCATCACCTGTTCGCAGCGCTTGACCCGCCGCTGCAGCGCGCCGAACTTCATGGCTTGCCCTCCGGAATCTGCACCTCGGCATCGGGGTCGTCTTCGCTGGGCTCGTCGAACAGGCCCAACTTCGACAACTGGCGCCGCGTGGCGTGCATGCCGGTGTGGTGGAAGAAGTAGGACACCCGCCAGATGGCGTAGCCGGTGACGGCCAGGCTGAGCAGCGAGGTGATCAGCAGGGCCTGCAGCCAGCTCAGGCCCCAGCTCTGCAGCAGGGCGATGAGGGTGGCGGCCATCAGCAGCCAGGCGGAGGCACCGAACACGATGCCGACCCCGGCCCAGGCCAGGGCGCGGCCGAATGCACTGCGGGCCAGGGCGAAGTCGGCCGACGCCAACCGCCGCAGCGTCCGCAGCGAATTCTTCGCCGAATCGGCGGCGGCCTTACCCGCCGCGCCGACCTGGCGGATGCTCTCGTCCAGCGGCGGGGTGGCCGCCGGATCGGGTGCTTGCGTGGTCTCTTCGCTCACGCCGCGGCTTACTTGTCGCTGCTGCTGGCCAGCTTGGCGATCAGCCAGCCGGCGGCGAAGGCCACGCCGAACGAGGCCAGCGGACGCTCACGGATCAGCTCGGCGGCGCTGTCGACCAGGTCCTTGCCCTTGTCCATCAGGGCATCGACCTGTTCCTTGGCAGCGGCGCCACCGAATTCGGCGGCGGCCAGGCCGGACAGCGCGCTGTCGGACAGCTCGGCCTTGACGTTGGCCTTGCCGATGCGCAGTTCATCACCGGCGGCGCCGGTTGCACCCTTGATCGCGCCGCCGGCAGCGCTGGCGGCCTGCTTCAGGTGGGAACCGGCTTCACCCAGGTGTTCCTTCAGGTTCTCGGTATTGGTGGGGCTCATCGAATCACTCCTGTTGCGATGGGGGGACGAACGAAGGGTTCGGCCGATGGGACGTACAGCAATAGCATCGGCCGGGTATAGGGGGTGTTACGGCGGGGCGATCAGCGCATCACCAGCTGACCCTGCTGCTGGCCATTGTTGCGCAGGATGCGCAGCACCAGGTTGGCCGGGCGCTGCTGGAAGTTGGCACGCCAGCTGGCCAGGTCGGCAAATTCGCCCACCGTGGCCTCGCTGATGATGTCGCCCTGCTGCAGGCCGTTGCTGGCCGCGCGGCTGCCGCGCTTGACCTCGCTGACCAGCACGCCGCCCACGCCGGACTGGCGCAGCGACTCGGGCAGGTCGGTAAAGGTGGCGCCGGTCAGGCGCGGGTCCAGGCTGTCGCCGGTCACCGAGCGTGCCTGTTCCTTCAGTGTGGCCTTGACCTGCACCGCCTTGCCTTCGCGGCGCACATCCAGTGCCAGCACGCTGCCGACCGCCGCCAGGCCTTCGACGTTGTGCAGGGCTTCGGCGCTGTCCACGCGCTGCCCGTTGGCCGACACCACCACGTCGCCCGGCTTCAGCCCGGCGGCAGCGGCGGCCGAACCGGCCAGCACGCGGGTGATCAGCGCACCGCGCGTTTCACCCAAGCCCAGGCCCTGCGCGATCTGCGCGCTCAGGTTCTGCGCTTCCACGCCCAGCGTGCCGCGCACCACCACGCCATGCTTGACCAGCTGGTCGACCACGCTGCGTGCCAGGTTGGAAGGAATGGCCAGGCCCAGGCCGATGTTGCCGGCCATGCTGCCCTGCGGATTGAAGCTGGCGGTGTTGATGCCGACCAGCTGGCCCTGCAGGTTGACCAGCGCGCCGCCGGAATTGCCCGGGTTGATCGACGCATCGGTCTGGATGAAGTTCTGGTAGCCCAGACCGCGGATGCCGCTGCGGCCCACGGCCGAGACGATGCCCGAGGTCACCGTCTGGCTGAAACCGAACGGGTTGCCGATGGCCACCACGAAGTCGCCCACTCGCAGCTGGTCGCTGTTGCCGAGCTTGATGTCGGTCAGGTTCTGCGCCGGGATGCGGATCAGGGCGATGTCGGTATCGCGGTCCGAACCGAGGAATTCGGCCTTTACCGTGCGCCCGTCGGCCAGGGTCACCTGCACGTCGTCGGCGTTGTCGATGACGTGGTGGTTGGTCAGTACCAGGCCTTCGCTGGCATCGATGATGACGCCCGAACCGAGCGATTCGTTGATGCGTTCCTGCGGCACGTCGGGGAACAGGCGGCGGAAGAACGGGTCGTTGAAGAACGGATTGCGGACCCGCACCACCTGCTTGGTGTTGACGCTGACCACGGCCGGCATGGCCTTTTCCAGCATCGGCGCCAGCGACGGCACGGCCTGCCCGGCTACCGCAGCCGGCAACGCGGCACTGGTCGGCAGCGCGGCGGGCAGCGGCGCTGCATCGGCGCGGTTGTCCAGATGGGCGTTGATGCCGGTGGCGACGAAGCCGCCGAAGGCAGCAGCGATTGCGAGCGTGAGCAGGGTGGGAAGCGGTCGCATGGGAGTCGGTTCGCAGGCGGTGGAGTGGGGCCGTAGGCCTATACGGTAGAACAAGCTGAATGAGTGTGTCGCCATCCGGATAAATGGCCCATGAAAAATGACCGCCGCCCGACACGCGTGGTGACCTCGCGGGCATGCCGGCGGCGTGCGCCGTTACATGCCGATACTTGCGCAGTTCGGCGCATCCTGGCGTTGCCATGTGGCGTGCCGCGCACCTCGTGGCGGTGCGATGTGGATCCGCCTGCCGGGCAGTGGCGAACACGCGCCCATCATCGCGCAGCACTTAAATAAAGGGGTTTTCTGAATGCAGCATGGTTCGCTGCGGCGTGCTGCCTACACCAGCTGCGTCGCATCCGGTGCGATTGAATCTGTGCGCCCCGTTCCACGATGGACAATGTCGGTATAGCATCGCCCCGTTTTGACAATCCAGGCCCCCAGGAGGGCAACATGAGCAACGGTAATGGTGTGTCGGTCGTGACCGACGCTGTCGAGAACGTTAAAGAAACCGCCGCCAACGTTGGCGAGACCATCGCCCACGCCGCCGAAGACGCCGTGAAGTCGGTCAAGAAGACCGTCAAGCGCGCCACCAAGGCTGCCGGTACCCGCGTTGCCAAGGCCAAGAAGGCTGTGGCCAAGGTCGAGAAGACCGTTGCCAAGAAGGCCGAGAAGGCTGCCAAGTCGGTCGGCAAGACGGTTGCCAAGGCCAAGCAGAAGCTGGAAACGGCCAAGAAGAACGCCAAGGCCGAAGCCGCTGCCCTGAAGAAGGAAGTGGCCAAGAAGAAGGCTGCTGCCGGCAAGGCTGTGACCAAGAAGGCCGCTGCGGCCAAGAAGACCACCAAGGCTGCCACCAAGGCTGCCGGCAAGAACGTCGCCACCGTGAAGAAGGCCGCCACCAAGAAGGCTGCCGTCGCCAAGAAGACCGTTGCCAAGAAGACCGCGGCCGCCAAGAAGGTGGTCGGCAAGAAGGTCGCCACCGCCAAGAAGGCCGTGGCCAAGAAGACCGTCGCCGCCAAGAAGGTTGCCGGCAAGAAGGCCGCTACCGTGAAGAAGGCCGCCACCAAGAAGGCTGCCGTCGCCAAGAAGACCGTTGCCAAGAAGACCGCCGCTGCCAAGAAGGTCGTCGGCAAGAAGGTTGCAGCCACCAGGAAGGTTGCAACCAAGAAGACCGCCGCTGCCAAGAAGGTCGTCGGCAAGAAGGTCGCCGCCACCCGCAAGACCGTGGCCAAGAAGGCTGCGCCGCTGAAGAAGGTTGCCGCCAAGAAGGCACCGGCCAAGAAGGTCGTCGCCAGGAAGGCCGCTGCCAAGAAGGCTCCGGCCAAGGCCGTGCGCAAGGTCGCCAAGCGCAAGTAATCGCGCGGTGACAGAAGGCCCTTCCGCCCTCAGGCGGGAGGGCCTTTCGCGTTTCAGGGGCAGGCTTTGCGGCAAGATGCAGGTTCTTCCCGCTGGAGCCCCGGGCATGCGCGGTATCGATTTCAGTTCCTGGCAGGGCGTGCTCTCCACCCTGGCCGGCTTGGTCCTCATCACCCTGCTGGGCGTGGGCATCCGCCTGCTGGTGATGCAGACCCTGCAGCAGCGCCGCGAGCGCGAGAACCGGCAGATCAACGAACGCCTGCGCACGCTGATGGCGGCCTACAAGACCCTGGGTGGTTCGTTCACCGGTGAGCTGGGCGTGGACCCCACCCATCGCCGCGACCTGCGCCAGCGCGAAGCCGAGCAGGGCATCGCCGAGCCCGGCTCGGACCGTGCCCGGCGCATCCGCGATGCCGTGGAAGCGGCCCTGTCTGACATCCTGCTGCTGGGCACCGACGAACAGGTGCGTCTGGCGGCGCGCGCGGCCGAGGAACTGGCACAGGGCCGACCGGTGCACACCCACGAACTGGTGGTGTCGTTGCGTGACTTCGTGCGCGAAGCCCTCGACCTCGCACCCATCCCAAGCGATCTGCGCATTCCCCCGCAGGGGCCCACCCGGCCCGGTGGCAGCGGTGGTGGCAGCGGCAAGGCGCGCAACGACGGCGATGCCAAGGGCGGCCGCGGCGGCGGTGGTGGAGGGGGCATGGGCGGCGGCCTGGGCGGCCTGGGCCTGGGTGCCGGCGCCGCGCTGGGCGCCGGCCATGCGGCGGGCAGTGATGACACGGACGCGCGCTGAGCGCGCGCGCCCGGCCCAGGCCATCGGTACTCAGGCGGTCAGTTCGTAGATCGGAACAAAGCCGCCGTAGATCATCCGCGCACCGTCGAACGGCATCGGATTCTTCGCCGGATCCAGCCGCGGGTCTTCCATCATCTTCTGCATGCCGGCATCGCGGGTGGCCTTGTCCGGCCATTCGATCCACGAGAACACCACCGTCTCTTCCGGCGTGGCTTTCACCGCACCGAAGAAGTCGGTGGTCTTGCCGTGCGGTACATCATCGCCCCAGCACTCGACCACGCGCAGGGCACCGTATTCGATGAACACCACGTCGCCACTGCGCGCGTGGGCGAGGAATTTTTCCTTGTTGGCGGTAGGCACCGCCAGGACGAAACCATCGATGTAACTCATCGCTTGCCTCCGAGGTGGGCCGTGCCACATGCACGGCCTTCAATGACCCGACGAACCGGCGTGGGGGAAATCGACAACGGTGCAGTGAACACGCAGCGATCACGCCGGAGCTGCGTTCGCGACCGCGCGCGTATGCCTGAAAGTGCCTGAATCAAGGCAAAAAATTCAGTAATGCGAAGACCGCTGTTTTCAGGGAGCGTTGTGCCGGATAACGCAGAATTTACATTCCCGATGCGATGGCGCCCCGGCGCTGCTGCACAACATAAGAAAGCAAAGGTGTACCCCCATGAAGAATTCGCTGATTGCCCTGGCGCTGGCCGCTGCCCTGCCGTTCACTGCCTCGGCCGCCGAGAACCTGTCCTACAACTACGCTGAAGCCGATTACGCCAAGACCGACGTTGATGGCGTCAAGGCCGACGGTTGGGGCGTCAAGGGTTCCTACGGCTTCCTGCCGAACTTCCATGCCTTCGGTGAGTACAGCCGCCAGGAAATCGACAACACCAACCTGAAGGTTGACCAGTGGAAGGTCGGTGCCGGCTACAACGTTGAAATCGCACCGTCCAGCGACTTCGTTGCCCGCGTCGCATACCAGAAGTTCGACCCGAAGCACGGCCTGGATTTCAACGGCTACAGCGCTGAAGCCGGTATCCGCACCGCCTTCGGCCCGCACGCTGAAGTCTACGGCCTGGTGGGTTACGAAGATTATTCGAAGAAGCACGGCATCAACCCGGAAGGCCAGTGGTACGGCCGCCTGGGTGGCCAGGTCAAGCTGAACCAGAACTGGGGCCTGAATGGCGAACTGAAGATGAACCGCCACGGCGACAAGGAATACACCGTCGGCCCGCGCTTCAGCTGGTAATCGCCCCCGGCGCTGCGCGCGCTGGATGTGCATCGACAGGCCCGGCAATGCCGGGCCTGTTGCCTTCTGCGTTCTGACAAACCGGAATGGAAGGTGACCGGGCGGCGTCGCGCTTGCTGCCTTGCAATAAATTGGATTCCGCTGCCAAGGGCGCAGTCCCAGGATGATGCCCCTGTCCAACAGGGCCCGCTGCGATGCCGCCTGCGCTTCCTCCCCTGCTTCCCGATCGGCCGCGCCGGCTGGCGCTGCTGGACCCGCATCCAGTACTGCGGCTGGGCGTGGAAGTACTGCTGAGCCAGCACAGCGGTGTGGAGGTCTGTGCCAGCTATGCCGAGGAAACCCAGCTGCTGGCGCTGCTGCAGGGTGATCCACACGCCGTGGACATGCTGGTGATCGATGCCCTGCCGATGGGCGATCTCGGCGACGGGCTGGCCCTGCTGCGTGAACTGACGCGGCGCTGGCCGCGCCTGCCGGTGCTGGTGCTGTCTGCCCACTGCAACGCCAGCACGGTGGCGACGGCCATGCAGGCCGGCGCGCGTGGCTTCCTGTCCAAGGCAACCTCGCCGGAGATGCTGCTGCGCGCGCTGGAGGCAGTGTCCCGTGGTGGCCGGTTCGTGCCACCGGAGCTGCGCACCCAGCTCCACCGCTCGCGCACGCGACGCGTGCCAGCGCTGCAGCTGACGCCGCTCAGCCGGCGTGAACGCGAAGTACTGCGGCTGGTGCTGCAGGGCTGCAGCACGGGAGAGGTGGCGCGGCACTTCCAGCGCTCGGCCAGCACCATCAGCACGCAGAAGAAGGCCGCCTACCAGAAGCTGGGCATCCACAGCGATGGCGATCTGTTCCGCATCCGCCACCTGCTCGAATGCGGATGATGCAGGGGCTTACTCGCCCTGGTACTGCTTCTCTTCCACCAGCGCCGAGCCGGCCACGCGGTTGATCTCGTTCTTCACCACGATGCGCTCGCCATTGGTGCCGTACACGCCGCGCGCCAGCTGGATGAACGCATCATCGAACACCTGCGCTGCTTCCTTGTCGCGCAGCTGGTCCTGGATGTCCCACATGCGTTCGTTGATGGCCCTGAGCTGGGTGCGCAGCGCGGCCAGCGCCGGTTGCGCCTGCAGCTGCTGCTGCAGCAACGGCAGCAGGCCGTCCAGTTCGGTGCGCACGTTGGCCAGCTTGGCGGCATCGTCGATGCGCTCGGCCTTGATCTCGAGAATGGTGATCTTGTCGATCAGCTCGCCGATCGATACCGGGGTCAGGATGGCGTCCACGCAGGGCTCCTTTTAACAGGCCGCCATGATACCCCGGCAGCCGTCGAGGCCTGATCGCTTTACGTTCAATTTGCGCAAAGGCTGCCGCCGCGCCATCGATCCGTTACGGCCCGGCCGCCGACACTGCCGTCCCGGCGGCACGACCGCCTTCTACGAGGAACACCCCGCAGTGGACAGCAAGGGGATGAGCGCGGCCCTGGCCGCACTGGTGGCCGGCCTGCTCGGCATCGGCATCGGCAGCGCGCAGGCGCAGGCGCAGGTGCAGGCCAGCGGCAACATGGCGGTGACCAGCGATTACGTGTGGCGCGGCAGCTCGCAGACCGCAGACGACCCGGCGGTGCAGGCCGGAGCGAAACTGGCCCTGCCTTCGGGCCTGTATGCCAGCGTGTGGGGCTCGAACGTGTCGTTCACCCCGGACATCGGAGCGCGCAGTGAATTCGATCTGGTGGCCGGCTGGTCCGGCGCCGTTGCGCAGGACTGGAGCCTGGATGCCAACCTCACCCGCTACCTGTACCCCGGCACCGGCCGCGCGCTGGACTGGACCGAACTGGGCGCCACCCTCAGCTGGAAGCAGCGCGCGTGGCTGCAGCTGGCCCATTCCAGCGATGCGCTGGCCGGGGGCCACCGCGGCACCTATGCGCAGCTGGGCGGACGCCTGCCCTTGAACGAGCGGTTCCGCCTGGAAGCGGCGGTCGGCCACTACTGGCTCGCCGACGCCCAGGGCCCGGACTACCTGCATGGCCAGCTCAGCGCCATCGCCACCCTGGCACCGACCTGGGAACTGCGCGCCACCGTGCACGACACCGACAATGCCGCGCGCCGGCTGTTCCCCGGCAATGCCGGCGGGCGCTGGGAGCTGGCCCTGCAGGGCAGTTTCTAGTTGGCGATGGCCGCCTGGCGCGCACGCCACGCGCCGGGCAGCCACAGCAGCAGGGCCAGCACGGCCACCGTCGCGCCGGCCACGCACACGCCGGTCCAGCCGAAGTGCTGGTAGACCTGCGCCGACAGCAACGACCCCAGCGAGCCGCCGATGAAGTAGCCGGTCATGTAGCCGGCGTTGAGGCGGTTGCGTGCCTCCGGCTGCAGCGCATAGATCAGGTTCTGGTTGCTCACGTGCAGCAGCTGCGCGGCCAGGTCGAGCACCACCACGCCCACCAGCAGCGCCAGCAGCGAGTGCGCCGACAGGCCCAGCGGCAGCCACGACAGCAGCAGCATCACCAGCGCGATGGCGGTCGCGCGGCCGCTCTGTCCACGATCGGACATGCGCCCGGCCAACCCCGCCGCCAGCGTACCGGCGGCACCGACCAGTCCGAACAGACCGATGATGGCGTCGCTGTACTCGTACGGCGGCTGTGCCAGCAGGAAGGCCAGCGGCGTCCAGAAGATGGCGAACATGGCAAAGCTGCACGCGCCCAGCAGGGTGCGCTGGCGCAGCACGGGTTCCTGCACGAACAGGGTGCCGATCGAACGCAGCAGGGCGAAATAGCCCAGGCCGGCACTGTGGTGGAAGCGTGGCAGCCCGCGCTGCAGGGCCAGTGCGGTCAGCACCAGCGCGGCGGCGGCGATGGCATAGACCAGGCGCCAGTCGCCCAGGCTGGACAGCAGGCCAGCCACGGTGCGCGCCAGCAGGATACCCAGCAGCAGGCCGCTCATCAGCGTGCCGACCACCCGGCCCCGATGCTCCGGCGCGGCCAGGGTGGCAGCGAACGGCACCAGCACCTGCGCCACCACCGAGAACAGGCCGGTGATGGCCGTGCCCACCAGCAGCCAGGTCAGCGAGGGCGCGCAGGCACTGATGACCAGGCCGCTGGCCGAAAGCAGGCTCATCACCACGATCAGCCGGCGGCGTTCGAACAGGTCACCCAGCGGCACCAGCAGGATCAGGCCGGCGGCGTAGCTCAGCTGGGCAGCGGTCACCACCATCCCGATCTGGCCGAACGGCACGCCGAAGGCATCGGCGATGGTGTGCAGCAGCGGCTGCGCGTAGTAGTTGCTGGCCACCGCCACGCCGGTGGCGACCGACATGAGCAGCACCTGCCAGTGGTGCAGGGGAGGGAGGGAAGAACTCACGGGGCATTCCAGAACGTGGGGAGCACAGTGTCCTCCTGCTGCAGTGATGATGGAAATGAATCATCATCATCCCTGGCATCTGGAAAATAGATCGTCGAGTGAACCTCAAGCAGCTGGAATTCGCCGTGGCCCTGGCCGAAGAGGGCAACTTCACCCGCGCCGCTGCGCGCTGCCATGTGGTGCAGTCGGCGCTGAGCCACCAGATCGCGCATCTGGAAGCAGAACTGGGTACGTCGCTGTTCGAGCGTCTACCGCGCCAGGTGCGCATTACCCCGGCCGGCGAAGCGCTGCTGGTGCACGCACGGCAGGTACTGGCCAGCCTGCGCCACCTGCGTGCGGATGTGGCGGCGGTCACCGGCCAGGTGCGGGGCACCCTGGCGATCGGGCAGATCTCCTCGCTCACCGGCATCGACACGGTGGCCATCCTCGCCACCTTCCGCCAGGCCTATCCGCAGGTGGAATTCCAGCTGCGCGTGGACAAGAGTGAAACCCTCATCGCCCAGGTGCAGGCGCGTGAGCTGGATGTCGCACTGGTCGGGTTGGCGCCCTCGGCCAGCCTGGAGGGCGTCTGCCACCAGATGCTGCAGGAAGAGGAGCTGGTGGCGGTGCTGGCGCCAACCCATCGGTTGGCCGGGCGGGCGCGGTTGCCGCTGGCGGCGCTGCGCGACGAGGCGCTGGTGGATTTCCCGCGTGGTACCGGTGCGCGCCGGCAGACCGATGACGCCTTCGCTGCCGCTGGGCTGCCGCACCCGGTGCGTTTCGAGGTCAACCAGATGGAGCTGGTCGAGCGTTTCGTCCGCCACGGCCTGGCGGTGGGCATCGTGCCGGTGCTGATCGCCCAGGGATTTGCAGGTGCGGTGCAGATTCCGCTGCAGCCGACCCCGACCCGGCGCGTCCACCTGGCCTGGCAACGCCTGCCCACGCCGGCGGCGCGGGCCTTCGTCGATGCCGTGCTCAGCCGCGCAGGCGCAGGCTCAGGCCCTTGAGGAAGTTGCGCAGCATCTGGTCCAGGCAGCGCCGGTAGTTGGCGTGGCCGGGCTGGCGGAACAGTGCGCCGACCTCGGACTTGGACGCCTTGAAGCCGACACTGGCGAAAATCTCCATCAGGTCCACGTCGCGCAGCTGGAAGGCCACGCGCAGCTTCTTCAGCACCAGGTTGTTGTCGACGCGGGTTTCCACCGCGCGCTGCGGCTGGCTCTCGTCGCGACCGCGCAGGTGCACGATCAGGCCATCCAGGAAGTGCGCCAGCGCGGTGTCGCTCATCGCCTCGAAACCGGGCTCCTCATCGCGCCGCAGCCAGGCTTTCACCTGGTCGGTATCGACGGCGAACGCCGGGTCGGCCATCTGGCACAGGGTCACCACGTGGTGGTCGCCCAGGTCCAGCGCGTAGCGCACGCTGCGCAGTACATCGTTGTTGATCATGGCCCATTGTACCGGCCCGGCGTGTGTCACCGGACTGTCATCCCGCCGTAGCAAAGTGTGCGCACTTCCGCTGAGACTTCGCCGATGCGCTGGTTCCTTCTGTCCGCCCTGCTGGTCGCCAGCAGCTTTGCCGCCACCGCCCAGGATCGCTTCGTGCCGGTCGAACAGCGCCTCAACGCGGCCCAGCTGGCCGAAGTGGGGCTGAGCCCGGCACAGCTGCAGGCCCTGAACCGGGTGCTGCACGAGGCGGAAAGCGCAGCGCCGGCGGCACTGGCAGCCCATCCGGCACCCGCGGTGCCCGCAGCACCCTTGCCCGCCAATGTTCCGGCCCCGGCCGCCATGCACCTGGGCCTGGAAGAAGGCCCGGTCACGGCACGGGTGGTGGGCGATGTCGCCGGCTGGGAACCGGGCACCGTCTTCACCCTCGACAATGGCCAGCAGTGGCAGGTGATGAAGGGCCAGATGAAGCTGCGCACGACCCTGCAGGCGCCGCAGATCGAGGTGATTCCGGGCATCGCCGGGCGCTGGTTCCTGCAGGTTGACGAAGACCTGCCCAAGGCACGGGTGTTCCGCCTGCGCTGAACCCTGCCGGGGTCGGGATCCCTTTGCCAAAGGCAAAGGGCTCTGCCCCCTGGCCTGGCCATCGCGGCCTGATCGGGCAACGCAGGCACCGGCCGACGGTGCCAGAATGGGGGTCTGGTTCCCCACGGAGTTGTCTGCATGACCCGCACCGTCCTCATTACCGGCGCCACCTCCGGCTTCGGCGCCGCCGCCGTCCATCGCTTCGCCCAGGCCGGGTGGAAAGTGATCGCCACCGGCCGTCGTGGCGAACGCCTGCAGCCGCTGGTCGATCGCTATGGCAAGGACGTGGTGCATGCCGCCGTGTTCGACGTGCGCGACCCGGTGGCGATGGAAGCGGCACTGCTGGGGCTGCCGCCGGCCTTCGGAGATATCGACCTGCTGGTGAACAACGCCGGCCTGGCCCAGGGCACCGCGCCGGCGCAGAGCGCCAAGCTGTCGGACTGGACCACCATGATCGACACCAACGTGACCGCATTGGTGACCCTGACCCACCGCCTGTTGCCGCTGCTGGTCGAGCGCAAGGGCGCGATCATCAACATTTCCTCGGTGGCCGGCGTGTACCCGTACCCGGGCGGCAATGCCTATGGCGGTACCAAGGCCTTCGTCAGCCAGTTCTCGCTGGGCCTGCGCTCGGACCTGCACGGCACCGGCGTACGCGTGACCACCATTGAACCGGGCATGGCTGAAACCGAGTTCACCGTGGTCCGCACCCACGGCGACCAGGCCGCCTCGGACAAGCTCTACACCGGCGCCAACCCGATGACCGCCGAAGACATCGCCGAGCAGATCTTCTGGGTGGCCACCCTGCCGCCGCACCTGAACATCAACCGCCTCGAGCTGATGCCGGTCAGCCAGTCGTTTGCCGGCTTCCAGGTCGCCCGCGAAGGCTGACCGGGGTCTGCTCCCGCTCTTTGTAGAGTCGAGCCATGCTCGACTGCCTTGGCGAACAGCAGTCGAGCAAGCTCGACGCTACAGAAGCAGAAAAGCCGGGCATTGCCCGGCTTTTTCATTTACTGCGCCTTGATCGCCATCGCCTGCAGCCCGGTGCCATCCAGCTTCTGCTTGGCTTCGGACAATTCGCCGGCACTGCCATAGGGCCCCATGCGCACGCGGTACACGGTCTTGCCATTGATCTGCGCCGATTCCACCCGCGCGGCCAGACCCATCATCGCCAGCTTGGCCTTGGTGGCCTCGGCATCACCGGAGGCGCCGAAGGCCCCGGCCTGCAGGATGTAGCGCGTGTTGTCCGTCGTTGCCACCGGCGTTGCCGCCGTCGTGGCTTCTGCACGCGCGGCCGGCGGCGTTGCCGCCGTGCTGGCCGGTGCCGCCGTTGACGCCGACGGCGTGGCTGCCGCCGGGCGTTCGCTCAGCGGTGCCGGCAGCGGGCGCGCCGTGCTGGTGGCCGGGGCGGTGCTGGCCACGCTGGTGGTCGCCGCCGGTGCGGCAACCGCAGCCGCCGGAACCGGCTTGCCTTCCAGTGCGGCCTGGGCGCGCTGCGCCTCGGCCTTGGCCCGGCGCAGTTCCTCGGCACGCGTGCTGGCGGCCAGTTCAGCGTCGGACATTTCCACTTCCTTGCCTGGCAGCAGGGTGTAGAAGTCGTACTGGGTGGCCGCCGGCTTGGCCGGTTCCGCCGGCTTCGGCGTGGCCGGGGCTTCGGCCGGCTGGCTGCCGACATCGCTGTCGGCATCGGCAACCGGGGCCGGCTGCGCGTTCGGGTTCGGCTGCGGACCGGCGCGCAGGAAGCCATCGCCTTCGCCCTTGAACAGGTTCGGCGCCGCCAGGAACACCACTGCGGCAATGGCCACACCCGCGACCAGCCACACCCATCCGGGTGTGCCCTGGCTGCTGCTGTTGCGTCGTGCCTGGCTTTTGCCGCGTCGTGCTGCCATGTGTACTGCGTCTCCTGAGACTTACATTTTTTCCGGGGCGCTGACGCCCAGGAGGTCGAGGCCATTGGCCAGTACCTGGCGCGCGGCGCAGGCCAGGGTCAGCTTGGCATTGCGGTCGGTGGCATCGTCCACCAGCACCGGCGTCCCGTGATACCACGTGTGGAAGGCGTGCGCCAATTCACGCAGGTACTGCGCCACCAAGTGCGGTTCCAGCGCCACGCCAGCCGCTTCGACCACTTCCGGGTACCGCGAAATTTCGTTCATCAGCAGCAGCGAGGCGTCGTCGGCCAGGCGGCCGAGGTTGCCCAGGCCGTTGCCCTGGTCGTACACCAGGCCCTTCTCCTGCGCCTGGCGCAGCAGGCTGCAGACGCGGGCATGCGCGTACTGCACGTAGAACACCGGGTTGTCGTTGCTCTGCTGGCGGGCCAGGTCGATGTCGAAGGTCAGCTGCGAATCGGGCTTGCGCGCGATCAGGAACCAGCGGGTGGCATCGCGGCCGGCTTCCTCGATCAGGTCGCGCAGGGTGAAGTAGCTGCCGGCACGCTTGGACAGCTTCACTTCCTCGCCGCCGCGCATGACGGTGACCATCTGGTGCAGCACGTATTCCGGCCAGCCCTGCGGGATGCCCACTTCCATGGCCTGCAGGCCGGCGCGCACGCGGGCCAGCGAACCGTGGTGGTCGGCACCCAGCTCGGTGATCGCGCGCTCGTAGCCACGCTGCCACTTGGACAGGTGGTAGGCCACGTCCGGCACGAAGTAGGTGAAGGTGCCGTCGGACTTGCGCATCACGCGGTCCTTGTCGTCACCGAAGTCGGTGCTGCGCAGCCACAGCGCGCCGCCTTCCTCGTAGGTGTGGCCCGAGGCCTGCAGCTTGGCCACGGCCTCGGCGACCTTGCCATCGGCGTACAGCGAGCTTTCCAGGAAGTAGATGTCGAAGTCGACGCCGAACGCGGCCAGGTCCAGGTTCTGCTCGTTGCGCAGGTAGGCCACGGCGAAGCGACGGATCGCCGTCATGTCGTCCGGGTCCTTGGCGCCCACCACCATGGTCCCTTCCAGGTCCACGCTGGCGCCGGCCATGTAGGCACGGGCGACGTCGGCGATGTACTCACCGCGGTAGCCGCCTTCCGGCCAGCCTTCCTGGTCCGGGGCAATGCCCTTCAGGCGGGCCTGCACCGACACCGCCAGGTTCTCGATCTGCACGCCGGCGTCGTTGTAGTAGAACTCGCGCTTGGCGTTCCAGCCGTTGGCATCGAGCACGCGTGCCACGCAGTCGCCGATCGCCGCTGCGCGGCCGTGGCCGACATGCAGCGGACCGGTCGGGTTGGCCGACACGTACTCCACGCCCACCGTGCGGCCATTGCCGGACAGGTTGCGGCCGTAGTCGTGGGCTTCCTTGATGACCGAGGCGGCTTCGCGCTGGTACGCGGCCGGGGCCAGGTGGAAGTTGATGAAGCCAGGGCCGGCGATCTCGACCTTGCTGACGTCCTCGCTGCGCGGCAGCGCGTCGACCAGCGCCTGGGCCAGTGCGCGCGGGTTGCTGCGCGCGGCCTTGGCCAGCAGCATGGCGGCATTGGTGGCGAAGTCGCCGTGGTCGCGGGTCTTCGGGCGCTCGACCACGAAGTCCGGCGGCAGGGAGTCGGCGGGCAGGGTGCCATTGGCGCGCAAGGCTTCGATGCCTTGGCTGATCAGGGCGCGGAGGAGATTTTTCACGAGGCCTGCTGTGAGAATGAGCGGCGGAATCGCCCATTTTAGCGCAGATGCCGGCGCGTACGCTGACCGGGGCCTGCCCATGTGAATGCCCGCGCCCTCCGGCAGCCGGGCGTCGCGGGCGACGGTCTCAGCCGAACAGGCGCGGTTGCACCTGCGGAAGCAGGCCCCGTTCAGCAAATGAAACAGGCCGCCCCTCTCCGATCACGAAGTGGTCCAGCAGGCGGATGTCGACCAGGGCCAGGGCCTGCTGCAGTTCTTCGGTGATCCGCGCATCGGCCCCGGAAGGCTCCGGGTCGCCCGAAGGGTGGTTGTGGCTGAGGATGACCGCCGCCGCGTTGTGCAGCAGGGCCCGCCGCACCACCTCGCGGGGGTAGACCGGGGCGGTGTTGATGGTGCCGGCGAACAGCTCCTCGCAGGCGATCAGGCGGTGCCGGTTGTCCAGGAACAGCACCAGGAACAGTTCGCGGGCCTGGCCGCGCAGCCGGTGCTGCAGGTAGCGGCCGACTGCCTGCGGGTTGTCGCCCACGCTTTCGCCGTGGGTCAGTTCTGCGGCCAGGTAGCGGTGGGCCAGCTCCAGGCCGGCGGCCAGCGTGCAGCTGCGCGCCGGCCCCAACCCGGGCAGGCGGGCCAGTCTGGCGGCCGGGCGGTCCAGCAGCACGCGCAGGGGCCCATGCTCGTTCAGCAGGTCGCGCGCGGTCTGCACTGCATCGCGGCCACCGAAGCCGGAGCCCAGGAACAGGGCCAGCAGTTCGGCATCGGACAGGGCGGTGGGCCCGCGCGCCAGCAGCTTCTCGCGGGGGCGTTCCTCGGGGGGCCAGTCGTGGATGGGCATGGCCGCATGGTCGCCGCCCGCGCGCATGGCAGCCATCGGCGTTTGCCGCCCCCTATGGTCAGTGGATGCCTCAGCCGCGCTGGAGCTGCAGGTAGTCGTGGAGTTCCAGGTTGTTGTCCAGCCCCAGCTTGCGCATGGCCTCGGCCTTCTGCCGGCTGATGGTTTTGGCGCTGCGCCCGCAGTGCTCGGCAATGGCATTCACGCTCAGGCCCTCGCCGAGCAGCTGTACCACCTGCTGTTCACGTGCCGACAGCGGGGCCTGTGGGCGCGGGAACATCAGGTCGCGTGACTGCAGCAGGCAGCGCAGCTGCTGGGATACGAACACCTTGCCGGCCATGGCCGCATGCAGGGCCTGTGGCAGCTCGCCGAAATCGGCGCTCTTGTCCACCAGCCCATGCAGGCCATCGCGCAGCAGGCCATCCAGCAGCCCCGGGTGGCGCGCGCCGGTCAACACCACCACCGGCAGCGCGGGATACCGCCGCCGCAGCGTATCCAGCAGGTCGGCGCCATCGGGTCCGGAGCCGGGCATGGACAGGTCGGTCAGCACCGCGTGGCAGGGCTGCCGGGCAACCAGATCCAGCAGCCCGGCACCATCGGCGGCGGCGCCGGCTACGGACATGCGGTGGCGTTCGAGCACGATGCGGATGCCGTGCAGTACGACCGGATGGTCGTCGGCGATGATGATGCGCGGATGCACGGCGGACTCCTCGGAAAACCAGATGGCGCACCCGATGGGGCCTGCAGTGATTCTGCTGAAGCAGTCGTTGGCAGAGGTATAGGAAAGTTCCGAATCCGGAGGAGGGCAATCCGGAAAACGTTGTAGCCGTAGCTCCATCTGTTGATAGCTGCGCGCTATGTGCGCTGTGTACCAGGACGTTACCGGCCATCGGGTAAGCTAGCGCCCTCGTTTGCACAGGATTTCCAGGTGGCTGATTCCCCCAACGCCCTCCCCGCGCCGGCCCGCGCGCTGGAAGGCCAGAAACTGCTGTTGTGCGTCGGCGGCGGAATCGCGGCCTACAAGGCACTGGAACTGGTACGCCGCCTGCGTGATGCCGGGGCCCTGGTACAGGTG
The DNA here is from genome assembly GCF_035634915.1 of Stenotrophomonas sp. Lineage (GTDB taxonomy): Bacteria > Pseudomonadota > Gammaproteobacteria > Xanthomonadales > Xanthomonadaceae > Stenotrophomonas. Next base: position 20,567 of record NZ_DASQCB010000005.1, on the reverse strand, counting down.
GCGATGACCGCCGGTGCCCAGCAGTTCGTCACCCCCCTCAGCTTCCAGGCCTTGTCCGGCCAGCCCACCCGCACCACCCTCTGGGACAGTGCTGCTGAACAGGCCATGGGCCACATCGAACTGGCGCGCTGGGCCGACCGCATCGTCGTCGCGCCGGGCACCGCGGATCTGCTGGCGCGCCTGGCCCAGGGCCATGCCGATGACCTGGTCAGCACCTTGTGCCTGGCCAGCACCGCGCCGCTTACCGTGTGCCCGGCGATGAACCATCGCATGTGGCTGCACCCGGCCACCCAGGCCAACATCGCCCTGCTGCGCCAGCGTGGCGCGCAGGTCATCGGCCCGGTCGACGGGCCGCTGGCCGAGGGCGAGTCGGGCCCCGGCCGGCTGGCCGAGCCGGGTGACATCGTCGCCGCGCTGGCCAGCGTGGGCGGCCCGGTTGCCGCGGCAGCGGCCGTCGCACCGGAAACCCGGGCGCTGCAGGGCCTGCGCCTGCTGATCAGCGCCGGCCCGACCTATGAAGACATCGATCCGGTGCGCTACGTGGGCAACCGCAGCAGCGGCAAGATGGGCTTTGCCCTCGCCGGTGCCGCCGCGGCCCTGGGCGCGCAGGTGGTGCTGGTCAGCGGCCCGGTGCAGCTGCCGACGCCGCCGGGCGTGCAGCGGGTGGACGTGCGCTCGGCCGCGCAGATGCGCGATGCCGTCCTCAAGGCGCTGCCGGCAGACATCTACATCGGTGCGGCCGCCGTCTCCGATTACACCCCGCGCCAGGTGGCCGCGCAGAAACTGAAGAAGACCGCCGACAGCCAGTCGATGGTGATCGAGCTGGTGCGTACGCCGGACATCCTCGCCGAGGTCGCGGCACAGACGCAGTCGCTGAAGCTGGTGGTCGGCTTTGCCGCCGAAACCCACGACGTGGAGAAATACGCACGTGGCAAGCTGATCGACAAGCGCCTGGATCTGGTCATCGCCAACCAGGTGGGCATCAGCGGCGGCGGTTTTGAAAGTGACAACAACGCGGCCACCGCCTTCTGGCAGGATGGCGAACAGGTCTTCCCGGGCACTTCCAAGCGCGAGCTGGCCGAACAACTGCTGGCGCTGATCGCGCGGAGGCTTCAGGCATGACCCAGGCACCATTCCCTTCGCTGGCTCCTTTGCAGCCCCTGCAGGTCAAGCTGCTTGACCCACGCTTCGGTGACAGCTGGCCGCTGCCGGCATACGCCACCGAAGCCAGCGCCGGCATGGACCTGCGCGCGGCGCTGGAAACCGCGCTGACCCTGCAGCCCGGCGATACCGCGCTGGTTCCCAGCGGCCTGGCCATCCATATCGCCGACCCGAACCTGTGCGCGGTGATCCTGCCGCGCTCGGGCCTGGGCCATCGCCATGGCATCGTGCTGGGCAACGGCACCGGCCTGATCGATGCCGATTACCAGGGGCCGCTGCTGATCAGCGTCTGGAACCGCGGCCGCGAAGCCTTCACCATCGAGCCGGGCGACCGCATCGCCCAGCTGGTTATCGTCCCGATTGCCCGCGTCAGCCTGCAGGTGGTGGATACTTTCACCGACAGCGTGCGGGGAACGGGTGGATTCGGCCATACCGGAGTGCGTTGACGGGGGATACTGATGAGCGGCAGCGGGGAAGGACGGCAGAAGCAGTCATTGGGGCGCAGCGCGCCGTTGCTGGGCGTGGCGCTGTTGCTGCTGGCCGGCTGGTTTGGCTGGAGCGCGGTGGAGCAGTGGCGGCAGCAGGCCAGCGGTGATTCGCTGGCGCAGGCCCGCGACGAAGCAGTGCAGGGCGTGCAGAAGGCTGCATCCGGCCAGCTGCAGCAGCTGCAGCAACACCTCAAGGGTGACCGCGTGCAGCAGGCGCTGCAGGCCGGTGATGCTGCCGCCGCCGCACAGGCCCTGCGCGAAAGCTGGTCCGGTGTCGAGCAGGTGGACGTGCTCACTGCCGGGCTGGGCGAGGCCTATGCCGATGCTGCCACCTTCGGCTATGCCCGGCTGGCGCTGCTGGAAACAGTGCTTACCCAGAACAAGCCGGGGCTGCGCGTGGTCCGCGATGGCGGTGGCAACCGCCTCGGCCTTGCCGCGCCGGTACAGCTGGGCGCGCTGGGCCCGGCGGTCGTCTATGTGCGGCAGCCGCTGCTGCGCCTGACCGGCCCGCTGGACCAGGTGCGCGCGCCGTCCAGCGGATTCCTGTCCCTGCGCCAGGGCTCACATGACATCGTCGCCCAGGGTGACAGCCGCCTGGCCGACAGCGCCGAGGCGATGGCACGCCCGGTAAAGGGCACCCCGCTGCGGCTGACCGCCAGCGCACCGAACATCGAACCGGGTCCGCTGGGCCTGAGTGCCCTGCCCAGTGCGATCGTGGCGCTGCTGCTGGCCTTCATCGCCGTGCTGCTGGTGGTCGGGCGCGAGCGACTGCCGAAATCGCTGCCACTGCCCAGCCGCCGCGGTGCCGCCGCCGATGCCGATCAGGGGCCCACGCTGCGCGAAAGCCTGCAGATGGCTGCGCCGGTACTGCCTGCCGCCGATCCTGCCGACGCTGAAGCCGATGCAGCATCGGCCGTGCCGTCGCCGCCGCCGGTGGATGTGCCAGCCGGCATCTTCCGTGCCTACGACATCCGCGGCGTGGTCGGCAGCGAATTGAACGCGCGCACTGCCGCGCTGATCGGCCAGGCCATCGGCACCGTTGCCCTCGAACAGGGGCTGCGCGAGGTGGTGATCGGCCGCGATGGCCGCCTGTCCGGTCCGGAACTGTCGGCCAGCCTGGCCGAGGGCCTGCGCCGCGCCGGCTGCTCGGTCATTGACATCGGGCTGGCGCCGACCCCGCTGGTGTACTTCGCCGCCTTCCACCTGCGCACCGGCACCTGCGTGGCGGTGACCGGCAGCCACAATCCGCCCGAGTACAACGGCTTCAAGGTGGTCATCGGTGGCGAAACGCTGTCGGGCGACGCGATCACCGATCTGCACCAGCGCATCAGCCAGGGCCGGCTGGCCCAGGCCACCGAGCCGGGTGACTACCAGCAGCGCGAGGTCGCGGCCGATTACATCCAGCGCATTGCCGACGATGTGCAGCTGGACCGCCCGTTGAAGGTGGTGGCCGACGCCGGCAACGGCGTGGCCGGTGCGTTCGCCCCGCAGCTGCTGGAAGCCATCGGCGCCGAGGTCATCCCGCTGTACTGCGATGTCGACGGCACCTTCCCCAACCATCACCCCGACCCCAGCGAACCGGCCAACCTCGAAGACCTGGTGCAGACGGTCAAGCGCTTCGGCGCCGACCTTGGCGTGGCCTTCGACGGCGATGGCGACCGCCTGGGCGTGGTCACCGGCGAAGGGAAGATCATCTACGCCGACCGCCTGCTGATGCTGTTCGCCGCCGACGTGCTGATGCGCAACCCCGGCGCGATGGTGATCTACGACGTGAAGTGCACCGGCAAGCTCTCCGACCACGTGCTGCGCAACGGCGGCAGCCCGCTGATGTGGAAGACCGGGCATTCGCTGATGAAGGCGAAGATGCGCGAGACCGATGCCGAGCTGGCTGGTGAGATGAGCGGCCACTTCTTCTTCAAGGAGCGCTGGTTCGGTTTCGACGACGGCCTGTACGCCGCTGCGCGCCTGCTGGAAATCCTCGCCCAGCGCGAGGAAACCCCGCATGAAGTGATGGAGGAACTCCCGGACATGGTGTCCACGCCGGAACTGAAGGTGCCGGTGGCGGCGGGCACGCCGCATGCGCTGGTGGCGATGCTGGTGGAGGCGGCGCAGTCGCCGGACAACCCGTACGTGGGCGGCCGCCTGTCGACCATCGATGGCCTGCGCGTGGACTTCCCCGATGGCTGGGGCCTGGTGCGCGCGTCCAACACCACCCCGGTGCTGGTGCTGCGCTTCGAGGGGAACGACGAGGCCGCGCTGGAACGCATCCAGGCGATCTTCCGCAGCCAGTTGCAGGGCGTGCTGGGCGACGCCGCACTGGGCTTCTGAACCTTTGTGCCGGCCAGCGGCCGGCACTACCAGGCCGTTGCTGGGTGCCGACCGCTGGTCGGTACGCCTCACCCCTTGAACCGCAGGCCCACGCCCGGTTCGGTGAACAGGTAGCGCGAATCCAGCGCCGAATCGCCCAGCTTGTGCCGCAGCTTGCCCACCAGGATGCGCAGGTAGTGCGTGTCGTGCTGGTGGGTCGGCCCCCAGATTTCCTGCAGGATCTGCGGCTGGGTCACCACCCGCCCGGCGTTGCGCAGCAGCAGCGACAGCAGCGCGTATTCCTTGCGGGTCAGTGCCACCGGCTCGCCATCAAGGGCGACTTCGCGGCGCACCAGGTCCACATGCAGGTGGCCGTCATCGAACACCGGTGGCGTGCCATCGTTGGGCATGCTGCGGTGGCGCAGCAGCGCCCGCACCCGCGCCATCAGCTCCTGGGTGCCGAAGGGCTTGGTCACATAGTCGTTCGCACCGGTATCCAGCGCCCGCACCTTCTCCGCCTCGCCAGCGCGCACGGTCAGCATGATCACCGGCACCTGGCTCCACTGCCGCAGCTGCACCAGCACCTCGTGGCCTTCCATGTCCGGCAGGCCGATATCCAGGATCACCAGGTCCATGTCCTCGCTGGCGGCCATTTCCAGGCCTTCCTGGCCGGTGGTGGCCTGCCGCACCTGGTAGCCCTGCGCGCGCAGGCTGATGTCCAGGAACCGGCGGATCTGGGTTTCATCGTCGATCACCAGCACGCGCGCGGCCGGCACGCTGGCATCAATCGGGGTCGGGCTCATCGTGGGCAGCTGGCTTGAGCAGGGGCAGGGTGATGCGGATCAGGGTACCGCGACCGTCGCGTCCGGGCAGCGCCTGCACGCTGCCACCGTGGGCGCCGATCATGCCCTGGCAGATGGTCAGGCCCAGGCCGGTGCCGTGGCGGCCGCGGTCGCCGCGCTCGACGCTGTAGAACATGTCGAAGATGCGCGCGCGTTCGTCATCGGGAATGCCGGGGCCGGCGTCGATCACGTCGATGCGCAGCTGCCCGTCCCGTTCGCGTGCCTGCACCTGCACCGGCGCATCGGGTGGCGAGAACTTGGCGGCGTTCTCCATCACGTTGAACACCGCCTGTTCGACCAGCGCCGGGTGCACCCAGATCGGCGCCAGCGTGGAAGGAATGCCCAGTTCCAGCCGCACCTTGGGCTGGTAGCGCTGCAGGCGCCGCGCGGCCGAGCCGATCAGCTCGTCCACGCCGATCCAGTCGCGGTTGATGGTCAGCCCTTCGTGGCCCAGCCGGGTCATGTCCAGCAGGTTCTGGATGTAGCGGTCCAGGCGCTCGCCTTCTACCAGGATGGTGTCCAGCAGCGCACGCCGGTCGGCCACGTCCATCGCCGTGCCATAGCTGGCCAGGCTGTCGGCCGAACCGATCATCGCCGCCAGCGGCGAACGCAGGTCATGCGACACCGAGGACAGCAGGGCCGAGCGCAGCCGCTCGGTCTCGTTGCTGACGTGGGCCTGCTCCAGCTCGGCCACCAGCCGCGTGCGCAGTGCGGCCTGGGCAATGTCATCGACCATCGCCTCGGCCAGCTGGCGCTGCTCGGGCAGCAGCCGTGACTGTGCACCGGGCAGGTACAGGCCGGCCACGCCGACGGCGCGGTCCTCGCCATCCAGCAGCGGCAGGAACCACCACTGCGCACCGGCCAGGGTATCGGTGAAGCGGCCGCTGGGCTGGCCATGGCGCAGGGCCCAGTCGGCAGCGGCCAGATCGGTATCGCCCGGTTGCGAACGGCCACCCGCTGCGGTGTCCGCGCCAATCCGCAGCCACGCCGGCACGTCCATCGCCTGTTCCAGCGCTTGCCGTCCTGCCTGTGCCACTTCGCCGTTGCCAGCCGCGCTGGCCAGCTGCCGGCCCAGCTGCTGGCGCGCACGCGCATGGCGGTTGGCCGCGCGCAGGGCAATCACCTGCATGCGCAGGCGCGAGGCCAGCCGGCCGGCCACCAGCGCGGCCGCCAGGAACAGGAACACGGTGATCACACCCTGCCGCGCACCGATGGCGAAGGTGAAGCGTGGCGCGATGAACAGGAAGTTGTAGGCCAGGAAGCACAGGATCGCCGCCATCACCGCCACGCTGGCGCGGGTGCGTGCCGCCACCAGCACCACCGCCACGATGAACACCATCGACAGGTCGGCCATGCCCACCCAGCGTTCGCCCAGCCACGCCACCGCACAGGCCAGCGCGGTGGCCAGCAGTGCCTGCAGCGGCTCATGGCTGATGCCACGCATCGGTGGCAGCAGGCCTTCGCGGCGTGCACGCGCACGTGCCTGCGGCGTGCTGATGATGGTGATCTCGTAGTGCGCGCCGCGCTGGATCAGCTGCTGGGTCAGCGTACGGTTGAACATCCGCGCCAGCGGCCGCTCGCGGGTGCGGCCCAGCACCAGGGTCGACACCCCGTTGTGCGCGGCGTGGTCGAGCAGGGCATCGGCGATGCTCGAGCCATGCAGCAGTTCGGCATCGCCGCCCAGCCGCCGGGCCAGCGCGAAGGCGGCATCGATCTCGCGCCGGGTCGCCTCGTCCTGGCGCCGGCCCTGCACGGTCACCACCGTCCACGGTGCGTCGCGGCGTTCGGCGATGCGCCGCGCCACCCGCACCAGGTATTCGCTCTGGCCGCCACCATCGATGGCCACCAGTACGCCACGGCGCAGTGGCAGGTTGCCCTCCCCGCGTGCCGCACGGGTTTCGCGCAGGCTGCTGTCGACCCGGTCGGCCGCTTCCTGCATCGCCAGTTCACGCAGCGCGGTCAGGTTGGCCGGCGAAAAGAACGCCTGCAGTGCCTGTGCGGCCTGCTCGGGCACGTACACCTTGCCCTGCTGCAGGCGCGCGATCAGCTCACGCGGCGGCAGGTCCACCAGCACGATGTCGTGCAGGCGGTCGAGCACGCCGTCGGGCACGGTCTCGCTCACCCGCACGCCGGTGATGCGCATCACCACGTCATTGAGGCTTTCCAGGTGCTGGATGTTGACTGTCGTCCAGACATCGATGCCGGCATCAAGCAGTTCCATCACATCCTGCCAGCGCCGCTCGTGGCGGCTGCCGGGTGCGTTGCGATGGGCCAGCTCATCCACCAGCACCAGCGCCGGATGCCGCGCCAGCACGGCATCCAGATCCATCTCCTGCAGGGCGTGGCCTTGGTAGGCTACGTCCTTCAACGGCAGCTGCGGCAGACCCTCCAGCAGCGCCTGGGTATCGGCACGGCCATGGGTTTCGACCAGGCCCACCACCAGGTCCACGCCACGCCGCAGCTGTTCCTGCGCGCGGGTCAGCATGGTGTAGGTCTTGCCCACGCCCGGCGCCGCGCCGAGGAACACGGTCAGCTTGCCGCCGGCCTCGCGCTGCAGGCCTTCCACCAGGGCATCGGCCTGGCGGGTACGCGCATCATTCATTGCCGCTGCTGTCATGGCCGCCATTGTGCGCGCCGCCGGTGCAGGCGGGCATCACGGTGCTTTCGCCGCCTGGTCCAGGGCGAAGTTCAAGGTCACCACGTTCACCCGCGGCTGCCCGAACAGGCCCCACTGGCGGCCTTCGGTATGGGCCTGCAGCAGCGCCTGCACGCGTTCCACCGGCAGCCCGCGCGCACGCGCCACGCGCGCCACCTGCAGCTGCGCGGCGGCCGGTGACAGCTGCGGGTCCAGGCCGCCACCGGACTGGGTGACCAGATCGGCCGGTACCTGCGCCGGGTTCACGCCCTCGCGCGCTGCAACGGCAGCGGTGCTGGCGGCAACGCGCTCGGCCAGCGCCGGGTTGCTGCGGGCCAGGTTGGAACCGGCCGCCGCCATCGGATCGTAGTTGGCCGCCGACGGTCGCGCTTGGAAGTAGCCATCGCCAGTGAACGGCTGTGCCAGCCACGCCGAGCCGCGCACCTGGCCGCTGCCGTCGCGCAGCAGGCTGCCTTCGGCCTGGGCCGGGAAGCTCAGACCGGCAAAGCCGGTGGCGATGCCGGCGTAGACCGCACCGGCCAGCAGCAGGGTGGCCAGGCCCAGGCCGATCGCCGGGCGCCAGGTCGCATCGTCCTGCAGGCGCGCCACGCCGGCCTCGGCCGAGTGTTCGCGGGGCAGGGAAGAAGAGGTGGAGACAGAACGGTTCATGCGCCGGATACCAGGACAAGAAGGAGGTCGATCAGCTTGATCGCCGCGAACGGCAGCAGCACGCCGCCGAGGCCGTACACCAGCATGTTCCGGCGCAGCAGCGCGGTTGCCGTGGCGGGGCGGAAGCGCACGCCACGCAGGGCGAGCGGGATCAGGGCGGGAATCACCAGGGCGTTGAAGATCAGCGCCGCCAGCACCGCGTTGCGTGGGCTCGACAGCTGCATCACGTTCAACGCGGCCATGGCCGGCACGGCAGCGGCAAACAGCGCCGGCAGGATGGCGAAGTACTTGGACACATCATTGGCCAGCGAGAAGGTGGTCAGCGCGCCGCGGGTGATCAGCTGCTGCTTGCCCACTTCCACCACCGCCAGCAGCTTGGCCGGGTCCGAATCGAGGTCGACCATGTTCCCGGCCTCCTTCGCCGCCTGCGTGCCGGAGTTCATCGCCAGGCCGATATCGGCCTGGGCCAGTGCCGGCGCATCGTTGGTGCCATCGCCGACCATCGCCACCAGGCGGCCACCGGCCTGTTCCTGGCGGATGCGTGCCAGCTTGTCTTCCGGGCGGGCCTCGGCGATGTAGTCGTCCACACCGGCTTCGGCGGCGATGGCCGCAGCGGTCAGCGGGTTGTCGCCGGTGATCATCACCGTGCGGATGCCCATCGCCCGCAGCTGCGCGAACTTCTCGCGCATGCCGTGCTTGACCACGTCGGACAGCTCGATCACGCCCAGCACATGGCGGCCCTCGGCCACCACCAGCGGGGTGGCCCCGTTGCGCGCCACCTGCTCGACGCGCCCGGCCAGCTCGGCCGGCACCGCGCCGCCCAGCCCCTGCACGTGGTTGCGGATCGCATCCAGCGCGCCCTTGCGGATCTGCCGGCCGGGCTCCTGGCCAGGCTGGGCCAGGTCGACGCCGGACATGCGGGTCTGCGCGCTGAAGGCCAGGTACTCGGCCTGCTCCGGCTCGGCGGTGCTGCAGCCCTGCTCGCGTGCCAGGCGCACGATGGATTTGCCTTCCGGGGTCGGGTCGGCCAGCGAGGACAGCAGCGCCGCTTCGCGCAGCTGGCTGGCATCGATGCCGGCCAGCGGGTGGAAGTGACTGGCCTGGCGGTCGCCGTAGGTGATGGTGCCGGTCTTGTCCAGCAGCAGCACGTCCACATCGCCGGCCACTTCCACCGCCTTGCCTGACTTGGCCAGCACGTTGGCGGCCAGCGCACGGTTCATGCCGGCAATACCAATGGCCGGCAGCAACCCACCGATGGTGGTCGGGATCAGGCACACCAGCAGCGCGATCAGCAGCAGCGGATCGACCTTGACGCCGACGTAGGCGCCGATCGCCGGCAGGGTCGCCACCACCACCAGGAAGGTCAGCGTCATCGCCGCCAGCAGCAGGGTCAGCGCGATCTCGTTGGGGGTCTTCTGCCGGTTGGCGCCTTCCACCAGCGCGATCATCCGGTCCAGGAAGCTGTGCCCCGGCTCGGCGGTCACCCGCACGATGATCTGGTCGGACAGCACCTTGGTGCCGCCGATCACGCCGGAGCGGTCGGTGCCGGCCTCGCGCAGCACCGGCGCCGATTCACCGGTCACCGCCGCTTCGTTGATGGTGGCCAGGCCCTGCACGATCTCGCCATCGGCCGGCACCAGCTCACCGGCGCTGACCACCACGTGGTCGCCCGGGCGCAGCTCGGCGGCGGCCACCTGGGTTTCGGCCGCACCTGGCTGCGGGGCGGCCAGCCGGCGCGCCACCAGGTCCTGGCGGGCACGACGCAGCGAGGCCGCCTGGCCGCGGCCGCGCGCTTCGGCCACCGCTTCGGCGAAGTTGCCGAACAGGACGGTCACCAGCAGGATCGCAGTCACCGCCAGGCCGAAGCCCAGCGGCGCGTTGCCGGTCAGGGTGATGATCGCCGCGACGATCGTGCCGGCCATCACCACCGCCATCACCGGGCTGCGTACCAGATGCATGGGCGAGAGCTTGCGCACCGCTTCGACCAGCGCACGGCGCAGGCCGGCGGCATCAAGCAGGGCAGGGCGCGGCGTGAGGGAACCGCGGGAAGAACTTGCGTGGGTACTCATCTCAGGGTGTCCTCAGTGCAGTCCCAGGCTCAGGTGGTCGGCGATCGGGCCGAGCACCAGGGCCGGCATGAACTGCAGCACGGTCAGGATGACGATCACCGAGACCAGGGTCAGGGCGAAGGTCGGGGTTTCGATCTGCAGGTTGCCGGCCGATTCCGGTGCCTGGCGCTTGGCGGCCAGCTGTGCGGCCACCACCAGCGGGATGATCAGCAGCGGGAAGCGGCCCAGCAGCAGTACCAGCGAACAGCTCAGGTTCCACCACAGCGTGGCATCGCCCAGACCCTCGAAGCCCGAGCCGTTGTTGGCATAGGCCGAGACGTACTCGTAGAACACCTGGCTGATGCCGTGGAAGCCCGGGTTGGAGGTGCCGGCCAGGCCGGGCACGGCCAGCGTGATGGCGGTGAACACCAGCAGGGTGATCGGCTGCAGCAGCACCAGCAGGGCCAGCAGGCGCACCTGCGGGGTTTCCAGCTTGCGGCCGAACAGCTCAGGGGTACGCCCGGTCATCAACCCGGCCAGGAACACGCCCAGCAGCAGGTACACGATGAACTGCTGCAGGCCGCAGCCGATGCCGCCCCAGATCGCGCTGACCAGCATGTTGACCATCGCGATGCCGCCGCTCAGCGGTGCCAGCGAATCGTGCATGCCGTTCACCGAACCGTTGGACACCTGGGTGGTTACCGCCGCCCACAGCGCGGTGCCATCGGCGCCGAAGCGCACCTCCTTGCCTTCCATCAGCAGCGGTGTGGCCGCGCTGGCGTTGTGGCCCTCGCTCCACATCATCGCGCCGGTAGACAGCAGCGACATGCCCAGCATGCAGCTGAACACCAGCGCGCCGAAGCGGCGTCGGCCGGTGAACGCACCGATCATGAAGATCACCGCCAGCGGAATCAGCAGGATGCCCACCACCTCCAGCATGTTGGAAACCGGAGTCGGGTTCTCCAGCGGGAAGCTGCTGTTGGGGCCGTACCAGCCGCCACCATTGGCGCCCAGCTGCTTGGCCGCGACCATCGCCGCCACCGGGCCCAGCGGCAGTTTCTGCTGGGCCATGCCGGCGCTGGTGTCGATCGGCGTGGCCTGCGGGCCGCCGGCCATCGTCGAGGGCACGCCCTGGCTGGTCAGCAGCAGGGTCCAGACCAGGCACAGCGGCAGCAGGAAGCGCACGCACAGGCGCACCACGTCCACGTAGTAGTTGCCCACTGCCACCTGGCGGTCGTCACCGGCCGCAGTCTGCGGCGCACGCGCGAACAATGCCCTCAACGTGGCCACCGCCAGCGCCAGGCCCATCATCGGCGTCACCACCTGCAGGCCGGTGATGCCGGTCATCTGCGAGAGGTAGGACAGCTGCGCCTGGCCCGAATAGTGCTGCTGGTTGGTATTGGTCAGGAACGAGATCATCGTGTGCAGCGCGGTGTCCCAGCGCATGTTCGGGATCTGGTCCGGGTTCAACGGCAGCCAGGCCTGGGTCATGAACACCGCCTGGGTCAGCACCGCCACCACCACGTTGCTCAGCACGAAGGCCAGCACGTAGCCGCGCCAGGACATCGAGCGCGCGGCATCCACGCCGAACAGCCGGTACAGCGGTTTCTCGATCCAGTGGAACAGCACGTCGACCTTCATCGGCGTGCCACGCATCACGCGCGCCAGGTACAGGCCCAGCGGCCAGGCCAGCAGCAGGCTGGCGGCAAGCATCACAAGCATCTCGGTCATGGCTGGCTCCGCTCAGAACGACTCGGGCCGCAGCACGACATAAAGAAGATAGGCGGCGGCAACCAGCACCAGCACGCCACACAACAACGACAGCCAGGGGGACATGGGATTGCGTCCTGGTGGAACCGCTCCACCTCAGGCCGCCATCGTCGTCCTGCCGACCATAAACGCACTACGCGCCGGACACGGCCGGCGCGTAAAAAGTGCATAAATTCCTGTAGAGCCGAGCCCATGCTCGGCGGCACGGCAGATCAGCCAGCCATCAACCGCCCGGCGCCATTCCCTTCAACTCGCGGTAGCGCTGCAGGCTGGCCTCGATCTCTGTCTTCAGCACGACCTGCTGCTGCTCGAAACTGGCCTGCAGACGCTGCTGTGCCTGCAGCTGCGCATGGCGCTGGCTGATCGCATCGGCCTGCTTCGCAGTCACCTTGCCGCCGGCCAGCTCGCGGTCACCGGCAGTCGCCAGCAGGGTCACCAGGGAATCACGCAGGCTGGCGACGTTGTAGCGCGCGGTGTTGAGGTTGTTGTCGAGCACCTCCTGGCGCTCGGTGAACACCTTGCGCAGCGCATCCTCGCTGCCATAGGTCGTCAACATGGCCTGTTCGGTGCGCTGCCGGGTCTGCGCCGCCATCTGGTCCAGCTTCGCCTGCGCCGCCGCAGTGCTGGCGGCGGCGCGTTCTTCATCGGTCAACGCGCGCTCCACCTGGGCGTTGCGCACGCCGCTCCTGGCGCTGAACTCCTCGCGGGCGTTGTTGACCGCATCGGCCGGCAGCGCGTCGCTGCAGATCCGCTCCTTGCCCTCGTTCCAGCAGTACAGCTTCTTGTCGGCCGTGGCGGGCTTGGCCAGCAGGCAGGCCGGCAGTGCCAGCAGCAGTCCGGTGGCAACGATGGCAGGAATTCGGAACATGCGACCTTCCCCTGGGTCAGCGTGCGGAACGGACGCCGTACTGGGCCCGATAGGCCTCCAGCGGCTGCCGGTAGCCCACAAGTTCCGGGTTTCCGGAAGCGAAATCAAGCAGATCGGCCAGGGTTGCGACGGCGATCACCGGAATGCCGGCCTCTTCGGCCACGGCCTGGGCGGCCGAACGGTGGTCGGCTTCCGAGGCGATTTCCTGGCGGTCCAGGGCCACCACGATGCCAGCCGGAATGCCGCCGGCAGCGCGGATGATGGCCAGCGCTTCGCGGATGGCGGTACCGGCGGTGATCACATCGTCCACGATCAGCACGCGCTTGCCGGTCAGGTCGGCGCCGATCAGCTGGCCGCCTTCACCGTGGTCCTTCACTTCCTTGCGGTTGAACGACAGCGGCAGGTCGCGGCCACGCTGGGCCAGTTCGCAGGCCATCGCGGTGGCCAGCGGAATGCCCTTGTAGGCCGGGCCGAACACCACGTCGTACTTGATCCCGCTGGCGTCGATGGCATCGGAATAGCAGGCACCGAGCTGGGACAGCAGCGAACCGGAGTCGAAACGACCGGCATTGAAGAAATAGGGGCTCAGCCGGCCGGACTTGAGGGTGAACTGGCCGAAGCGCAGGGCATCGGCGGTCAGGGCCAGCTGCAGGAAACGGTGACGGTGGTCGCTCATCAAAACTCGATTCATCTTCATTTGGAGCACAAATCCTAATCCAGCTGGGCTTCCCGCGCTCGTCCGGCCCCGTGTGAAGGCCCTGCCGGGCCCATCCGGCGGGCTGCGCGGGCCGCCGGGCAACCGGTATGCTTGCCCGGTTTCCCGCCGTAGGTTCAACCGCATGCGCATCATCAGCTTCAACGCCAATGGCATCCGTTCGGCCGCCACCAAGGGCTTCCTCGACTGGTTCCGGGCCCAGGACGCCGACGTTCTGTGCATCCAGGAGACCAAGGCGCAGGAAGACCAGCTCACCGATCCGATGTTCCGCCCCGATGGCCACCACTGCTTCTACCGCGACGCCATCACCAAGAAGGGCTACAGCGGCGTGGCCATCTACAGCAAGCGCGAGCCGGACCAGGTCATCACCTCGCTGGGCTGGGCCCCGTTCGACGACGAAGGCCGCTACATCGAGGCCCGCTACGGCAACCTCAGCGTGGTCTCCTTCTATATCCCCTCGGGCAGCTCGGGCGACCTGCGCCAGGGTTTCAAGTTCGAAGTGATGGAATGGCTGCGGCCGATCCTGGAGGAGTGGGCGCGCAGCGGGCGCGACTACGTCCTGTGCGGCGACTGGAACATCGTCCGTTCGGCGCTGGACATCAGGAACTGGAAGTCCAACCAGAAGAACTCCGGCTGCCTGCCCGAAGAGCGCGACTGGCTCAACGGCCTGTGCGCCGACCACGGCCAGGCCACCGACGTGGCCACCGGTCGCGGCTGGGCTGACGCTTACCGCCTGTTGCACCCCACCGGCGAGGACTACACCTGGTGGAGCAACCGCGGCGCGGCGCGCGCCAACAATGTCGGTTGGCGCATCGACTACCAGTTCATCACCCCCGGCCTGCGTGACCGCCTGCGCAGCTGCTCGATCTACCGCGATGAGCGCTTCTCCGACCACGCCCCGTTCACCGTGGACTACGACCTGTGAGCGATGCCGCTGCAAAGCCCAGCTACAAGGGCTGGGCGGGGATCAAGCGCGCCTTCGGCACGCCCTCGGCCCTGACCATGGCCTTGCTGGGCTTCGGCAGCGGGCTGCCGTTCCTGCTGATCGCCTCGCAGACCCTGTCCACCCGCCTGCGTGATGTCGGCCTGGATCTGGGCAGCATCGGCCTGATCAGCCTGGCCAGCTTCTTCTATCTGCTGAAGTTCGTCTGGGCACCGCTGCTGGACCGCTATGCCTTCCCGCTGCTGGCCTTCCTCGGTCGCCGCCGTTCCTGGCTGCTGCTGTCGCAGGTGGCGGTGCTGGTCGGTCTGGTCGCGCTGGCCTTCGTGCGCCCCGAACAGGGCGTGTGGCCGCTGGTGGCCTGGGTGCTGGTGGCCTCCTTCGCCGGTGCCACCCAGGATTCGGTGGTTGATGCCTACCGCATCGAGATCGCTCCGGAAACCGCCCAGGCCGCGCTGGCCGCCACCTACACCCTGGGCTACCGCATCGGCCTGATCCTGGCTGGTGCCGGCGCGCTCTACCTGGCCCAGTACGAAGGCTGGATCGTCGCCTACCTGGCCATGGCCGCGCTGATGCTGCTGCCGATCATCACCACCCTGGTGTGCCGTGAACCGGACCGCCCGGCGCAGGCCGTGCAGCGCCGCATCGATGTGGCCGAAGCCTTCGTGCAGCCGATCACCAGCTTCTTCAGCCGCAACGGCATCGCCCTGGCCCTGGTGCTGCTGGCCTTCGTCGGCCTGTTCAAATTTCCCGACCAGGTCATCGGCGTGATGGCCGGTCCGTTCTACCTCGATTCGGGCTTCGACAAAGCCGACATCGCCACCGTCTCCAAGCTGTTCGGCGTGTGGATGGGTATTGGCGGCGCCTTCCTCGGTGGCATCGCGGTAGCCGCCTTCGGCTTCCGGCGCATGCTGCTGGTGGCCGCGCTGGGCGTGGCCCTGTCCAACCTGGCCTTCCTGCTGATGGCGCACAACCCCGGCCAGCTGTGGGCGTTCTATGCCGCACTCAGCGCCGACAATCTGTTCCAGGGCTTTGCCGGCACCGTGCTGGTGGCCTTCATGTCCTCGCTGACCGACCGCAACTTCACCGCCACCCAGTACGCCCTGCTGGTGTCGCTGGCCAACCTCCCTGGCAAGTTCGTTGGTGGCGTATCCGGCTACATCGTCGAAGCCACTTCCTACAGCACCTTCTTCATGCTCAGCGCGGTCACCGTGGTGCCGACCCTGCTGCTGCTGGCCTGGCTGTGGCCGCGCATCCACGATCGCAGCGCCCCTGGCACCCCTTGATTGCCTGACCGCGCAACCTGCGGGATGATCGCCGCAGACGCGCCGAGGGGGCGGTGCCTTGCGAACGGGGAGTGAGCATGGCCGATGTAGTGCTGCGGGACGTGGACCCGCTGCTGTATGAACGTATCCGCAGAGTCGCCGTGGCGCGCGGCTGGACCCACGAGCAGACCTGTTCGGTGCTGCTGGAACAGGGCCTGCTGAGCAGCGAGCTGGAGGTCCGTTCGGGCTTCGGTGATCCCGAAGTGGATGCCCTGTCAGCGGCGATCGCCGCCCTGCAGGCGATGCCGGCGGGGCAGGGCTTCGATTGAACCAACTCCGCGTCGCCGGGCATGGCCCGGCGCTGCCGCGCGCGCTGGTAGATCCACGCCATGCGTGGATGTCGCGACCTCACGCCAGATGGATCGCCCCGAGAATCCGCGGCCCCTTCGCCCCGGTCACGCTCGGCAGGTTGCCGGCCAGCCCATCCATCGTCCGCTGCGCCAGCCAGGCAAACCCCATCGCTTCCACATACTCCGGGTCCAGCCCATGCACGGCGCTGGATTCCACCGCCACGCCCGGCAGCAGCGCCGTCAGTCGGCGCATCAGCTGCCGGTTGTGCACGCCCCCCCCGCAGACCAGGACCCGGCGGGTATCCGGCTGCTGCGCCCGCAGCGCATCGGCCACGGTCACTGCGGTCAGTTCCAGCAGGGTGGCCTGCACATCGGCGGCCGCGTACTCGCCTTCGACCATGCGGGCCTCGGCCCAGGCCAGGTGGAACTGTTCGCGGCCGGTGCTCTTGGGCGGCGGCAGGTCGAACCACGGGTCCGAACGCCAGCTGGCCAGCAGCGGCGCATCCACCGCACCACTGGCCGCATAGGCACCATCGGCATCGAAGGTGCGCCCGGTATGGCGCTGGCACCAGGCATCCATCAGCGCATTGGCCGGGCCGGTATCGAAGCCGCGTGGCGCGCCCTCGCGCGGGATCAGGGTCAGGTTGCCGATACCACCCAGGTTGAGCACTGCCCGGTCTTCGTCGGCCGTGCCCAGCATCGCCAGGTGGAACGCCGGCATCAGCGGCGCACCATGGCCGCCGGCCGCCACGTCGCGACGGCGGAAATCGGCCACCGTGGTGATTCCGGTCAGCTCGGCAATGCGGTTGCCATCGCCCAGCTGCACAGTGAAGGCCGGGTCGGCCAGCGGCCGGTGACGCACCGTCTGGCCGTGCGAGCCGATCGCCCGCACCTGGCGGCGGTCCACGCCGGCCTCGTCCAGCAGCTGGTTGGCGGCGGCGGCGAAGTTGATCGCGATGCGCGCATCCAGTTCGCCCAGCTCCTCCAGCGACTCCAGCGGACCGCCTTCGCCCAGCGCCACCAGCCGTGCGCGCAGCACCGGCTCCCAGCGTGCGGTCAGGCCGCGCACGAAGCGGCAGCCTCCGCTGGCGGGAAACTGCACCAGCGCGGCATCGATGCCGTCGGCGCTGGTGCCGGACATCAGGCCAAGGTAGAGCGGGGCATCAGCGTCGGCAGTCGTGTTCATGGCGGGCATAAAAAAAGGACGCGGCAAGCTTGGGCTGCCGCGTCCTTCCTCGTCAACGCAGGGCCGGTCAGCCGCGCTTGTGGCCGTTGGCCGGCTTGGCCTTGGCGCTGGCCACCTCGGTCGGGGCGGTTTCGCGGCTGCTCGGGGCCGGGCTGGCCTCGGCGTAGATCAGCTTCTCCATGCCCTGGATACGGGCCATGGCCGGTGCGGTCTGCGCCCGGAAGGCCACCAGCTCGGCGCCCTTCAGCGGTTCCGGCGGCGGCATGGTCACCGTCAGCGGGTTGCGGTGCTCGCCGTTCACGCGGAATTCGTAGTGCAGGTGCGGGCCGGTGGCCAGGCCGGTCGAGCCGACGTAGCCGATCACCGTGCCCTGTGCCACGCGCTGGCCGGTCTTGATGTTCGCAAAGCGCGACATGTGGCCGTACAGGGTGGTGTGGCCACGGCCGTGGTCGAGGATGACCACGTTGCCGTAGCCGCGCTGCACGCCGGCGAACTGCACGCGGGCGTCGCCGGCGGCCATGATCGGCGTGCCGGTGCGTGCGGCATAGTCCACGCCCTTGTGCATGCGCATCTTGCCCAGCACCGGGTGCTTGCGCGCGCCGAAGGTCGAGCTCAGGCGTGCGAACGGGATCGGCATGCGGATGAAGCTCTTCTTCAGCGAGCGCCCATTGATGTCGTAGTACTCGGACTTGCCACCACGCTCGAAGCGGAAGCCCGAATAGGTCTTGCCACCGGTGGTGAAGGTCGCCGCCAGGATCTTGCTGGTGTCCACCTTCTCGCCTTCGCGCCAGGTCTCGTCCATCACCACGCTGAAGCGGTCGCCCGGCTGCAGGTCCTTCGAGAAGTCAATGTCGTACTTGAAGATGTCGTCGGTCATCGTCGCGATCGCCGACGGCGACAGCCCGGCCCGGCGGGCCGCGGCATACAGCGAACTGGTGATCTCGCCGCTGGTGACCACCGTGCGCGTGGAGGTCTCGCGCTTGGTCACCTTTTCCTTGATGTCATCGCCAGCCAGGCTCAGTTCCACCCGGTTGTCGCCATCGCGGTCGAAGCGGATGCTGCGCAGGTCACCCGAGAGTGGCATGTCGAAGGCGATCTCGGCGCCGGGGCGCAGCTTGGTCAGCGATTCACGCGCGCCCGGATGGTCCAGCACCCGGTGCAGGGTGGTGGCGGGGATGCCGGCCTGGTCGAACAGGTCACTCAGGGTCTGCCCGCGCTGCACCCGCAGCACCTGCCAGCTGTCGCCCGGGGTCTGCTGCTGGCGGGCCAGCGACAGCGGCGGCAAGGGCAGGGCCAGGCTGGTGTGGCTTTCCGGGTAAGGCGAATCGATGGTGTGCGAGAACCCCGGCACGATCGTCGCCACCAGGGCGCCGATGGTGGCGAACAGGCTGGCATGCACCCAATGGCGGCGCGTCCAGCGTTCATTGAAAGCGGCGGGAAGATGTTGCCTGAGCTTCCGGTGCAGGGCGTTGTCGTGCAGGACGTGGAGTCGTTCCTGGAAGCGCTGCTTGCGTGCGCGCCCTTGTTCGGAATTGTGCATCAGTGGTTTTTTCCTGCGGCCCGGGAGCGCGGGCCTGATCGCCGGTTACCATAGACACCTGAGAAAACCGCGTCAAACCCTTGTGCCTATTGGCTTTTGTGAAGCCGGATGGGTTAACTTGGCGTTAACACCCCACACAAGAATCGGCATTGCCGGGAGTAGTCACCGTGTCCTCGATTGAAGAAGCCCTTGCCCTGATCGGCCGTGGTGCCGACGAGATCCTCAAGACCGAGGATCTGCGTGCGCGCCTGCAGGAAGGCCGTCCGCTGCGGATCAAGGCTGGCTTCGACCCCACCGCCCCCGACCTGCACCTGGGCCACACCGTGCTGCTGAACAAGCTGCGCCAGTTCCAGGACCTCGGCCATCAGGTCATCTTCCTGATCGGCGACTTCACCGGCATGATCGGCGACCCGTCCGGCAAGAGCCTGACCCGCAAGCCGCTCAGCCGCGAGGACGTGCTGGCCAACGCCCGTACCTATGAAGAGCAGGTCTTCAAGGTGCTGGACCGCGAGAAGACCGAAGTGCGCTTCAACTCGGAGTGGTTCGGCAAGATGGGCGCGGCCGACATGATCCGCCTGGCCGGCCAGCACACCGTGGCCCGCATGCTGGAACGCGATGACTTCGCCAAGCGCTATGCGGCCCAGCAGTCCATCGCCATCCACGAGTTCCTGTACCCGCTGGTGCAGGGCTATGACTCGGTGGCCCTGGAGGCGGACGTCGAGCTGGGCGGTACCGACCAGAAGTTCAACCTGCTGATGGGCCGTGGCCTGCAGGAACACCACGGCCAGAAGCCGCAGGTGGTGCTGACCATGCCGCTGCTGGAAGGCCTGGACGGCGTCAACAAGATGTCCAAGTCGCTGGGCAACTACATTGGTATCAGTGAACCGGCCATCGACATCGTCACCAAGGCCATGAAGGTCGATGACGCCCTGATGTGGCGCTGGATCGAGCTGCTGTCCTTTGACATCAGCCAGGCCGAAGCGGTGTCGCTGCGTGAAGAGGTTGCCGCCGGCACGCTCAACCCGCGCGTGGTCAAGCTGCGCCTGGCGCGTGAACTGGCCACCCGCTTCCATGACGCTGCGGCGGCCGACCAGGCCATTGCCGGCTGGGAAGCGGCAGTGACAGGGCAGGGTGACATCACCCAGCTGCCGCTGCAGGACGTGGCCATTCCGGCCGAGGGCCTGCGTATTGCAGCGCTGCTGACCGCTGCCGGCCTGACCCCGAGCAACTCCGAAGCCAACCGCAAGCTCAAGGAGCGCGCGGTGAAGGTGGATGGCGAGGTGGTCGAAGATGGTCAGCAGGTGCTGCAGCCCGGCTTCGAAGGCCTGCTGCAGGTCGGCAAGCGCACCTTCGCCCGCGTGCGCCTGGTGGCTGCCTGACACCTTCCTCATGGCGGCCGGGGGTGTGGCCGATGAACGGATGCAACATCCGTTGAAAAAAATCGCCACACCCCCTTCACAAATGATCCGGATGGGGACATACTTCTCCTCCCCCGTCGCAGGGGTCGCCACCAAAGGGCTTCAGCGACACCAGGGCGCCCACCACTGCCGAACGAGATGATCGAACGAAGGTGTTGACGGACTGAAAAAGTCTGGCATAATGGGCGGCTCGCTACGAAGGAAACTTCGCAGCACACGGGAACGGCGCTGAGGCCACTTCCCCTGATCTTTGAAAGTATGCGCAGGTATCTTGTGAAGGCGCCTGCAGGAAGGATGATTGTCCATCTTGCAGACGTTTGATCAAGCAACTATTAATTGTTTTAAAGCAAGCGATACGTTGCCAG